>CAWEIE010000019.1:0-448186 GCA_963809025.1 uncultured Alphaproteobacteria bacterium
GCCCCTTCGATCGGCTCACCGGTAGCCGGTGAGTAGGCACGTTGACCGCTCAGGTGGCGAGCTGTCGGGGCGCAAGCTCGATGGGCGGCGCTAATGCCTTTTTAGTGCTGCTGATCGTGTGTGCGGAATCCCACGTCTGCCTGCGGGAGATGGCGCTTATAGTTCGTTGCTTTTGGCTTCGAGCAAGCGATTTGGAGCGCATCATGGCGAATCCCATCTTCGCGAGAAAAGCCGATAAATCAGTGGCAAAAGCCATTAAGACAGCGATGAAAGATGGCGCTCTTTCCGCCTCGGAGTTCCGTGATTTGATAGTCGCTGCGCTGGATCCAGCGACAAAGAAGACAGTCCTCCCTTCGGTCGATGACGTAGAATATCGCGACTTGAGGCGCTTCATGCGCAGGGAAAAGAGGCTGACGACGTTTGATCGTGTCGCGCTTGAAGCCTTCTTGGCCTTGGTCTACCCCCTGAAAGGACCTTTCACTTTCCCAGGTGACGTCACATCATGGGAAGGTGCCGATCCGAAGGGGAGCGGGCAGTGCGCTGCGCTCGTGCAGACCACCATACCAATTGGCCTGACGAAGACTTGGCGAGAAGGCATTCGCGTTCAGGGCAATGGCGCTCAGATCAAGAAGGGAACTGCGGTCGCCACGTTTGTCGATGGATATTACCCGAACAATGACCACGACAATCATGTTGCCTACTACCTTGAGCAGGACTTGTCGGGCGTTACCGTGATCGATCAGTGGCTCGGCAAGGGGGAAGTGAGTTCGCGCTTGATGAGGTTCGGGCTAAAGCGCAGCGATGGCTTGTACCACGATCCCAGCAACAACGGTGCGGCGCTGCCAGTGATCATGACGAAGTGAGGAAGTTCCTGGTGCTGAGCTTGTGCCAGCGTGGTCGTCGAATGCAACGCTCGACCGCACGCCTGGTGTTACTGGTCACGTCGTTCATTTTTTTGCCGTGGTTGCGCGCGCGCAGCCGGACTGTCCGAACTCCCTCGTCGTCGGCGATTTTCGGGAGGCACCACCTTTAGGTTGGGAAAGACTGGGCGCGCATGAGGAAAGCAGTGAGCCTCGAAGCCTTCGCCGCGTCACCTTTTCTGACGGTCATCCTCGCGAAAAAGCGTTCCTGCGACCGTATTCAAGTCGATCAGAAGCGAATGGCGACCGTACGGACGTGTACAGGTTCAGCCCCGTCAGCAATGATGGCATCTGGATCGTCTGTCAGTACGAACATACGCATCAAATGCTGTTTCGTCCCCTGACCGCTTCGACATGTGAAGTCATTGGAAGCGATCGACCCGAATGGCGAGTGCGCAGTGTCCGGTGCCAATAGATAGTGCGCGAAGTGCAGCATGATAGGCTGCGGCCATGGAAGTCAGCGTCGACTAACTCAAACACTCAATCGGACGGTTGAGGCCCGCACAACCTGTTTGGCTGGCTTGTCCTCTCGCGCCCCTGATATGACACCTATCGCGACAGATTGCCTTCGCTCCGGGTAAGTAGGTCACTTCCACGACCATCTGTGGGGCACCCAATGCACCTTGGAGAGCTGCAACGGTGAGCCGAGCATAGGCTGCTGGGCCGTTCGCTCCACGTTTGGCGCTATGCCGTGCGTGCGCATGGGCCGCCTGGAAGCCGAGCTATCGGTGAACGCGGCGTGTGAAACCACGAAATGGGGAGGCTCAGAAGATCGCCTGGCCGCGCGCCTTCATGACGAAGCCCAGGGCCCTGAACTCGCTGTCCTTGCGGATCTGGTTGGCGATCTTGGTATCGCCGCTGAGGTCGGAGGCGGAAATCAGCTTGTCCGTTTCGGCGCTGCAGGCCAGCGCCACGGCATGTGCAAGCGTCGCCGGATCCTCGCCGCCGACGCCGTCCGCCGCGGCGTTCCGCGAAAGGCAGGCGTCACGCGCCTCGTAGCTCTTGTCGATATTGACCTTGCGTCCAAGGTCGCCCGACCGCACGAAGCTTCCCTCGCACGCTGCGAGCAACAACAAGACAAGGACGAGAACGATTCGCATACAGCACTCCGCTGACCCGGCCCCTAAATTCAATACATGCACAACGCCGTCAAGATAGCAGTACGTCACGGGCTGACGGACGGATGACGGCGTTGTATCAATGGCTTGGCCGGCGCCTGCCGGTGTGAATCGAGGCCTTGTTTCATGCGAATCGCTCTTGTTCCGGTTGTCTTGCTGCTCAGTGGCTGCTCGGGTGCCTATCACACCTCCAGCGACGGCAGGCTGCAGACGCGGATCGACAATTCGTACAAGGCGCGCGATGCCTGCCTGGCCAAGAACGCCGCCGCCGACGGCACCATGAGCTTGGACGCCGCTTCGGTCGCGCAAGCCGCGGCACTGGCCTGCAGCGCCGAGACCGACAGGCTGATCGAGGTCTCCAACCGCGACGGCGATCCGGCGGTCGCCAGCCGCATCCGCCGGGATTCGGAGTTCCGGGCCATGGGCTACGTGCTGAAGGCCCGCGGCCAGTCCGGCGACTAGCCTAGCCGGCGACCCCTCCAGCAAAGCAAACGGCGCGGGACCGAAATCCCGCGCCGTTCACGACCGCCTCAGGTTGCTTCAGGGAGGAGGGCGGTCGAACCGGGAGAAGAGGGTTCCCCGATCCTTCCCGACGATTCTCGTCTCGGCGGCTTACGGGCACCTTACCGACAGGTGGAAAGTAACCCACAGGGCGGCCGGTCCTGCCACCATGCAGCCTTGTGCCTCTGATAGCGTTGTTGCGACGTGCTCGCATTGCCCGAGCGCGCTCAGGCCACAACGGGAGAATTTCCATGCTGCGATCGATATTGACGGCGGCAGGTGCTGCGTCGCTGGTCGTTGGAATTGCGGCCTATGCCCAGGCGCCGGCGACACCCGGCACGCCGCAGGCGGCGGGCCGGACCGGCGCCAACGCCGGCTCGTTGACCTGCAATGTCGCCGGTGGCATCGGCTTCGTGTTCGGCTCGTCCAAGGACCTGAGCTGCCTGTTCTGGCGGACCGATGGCATTGGCGAGCGTTATACGGGCTCCATCAAGAAGTACGGCGTCGATCTCGGCTTCACCAAGGAAGCGCAGATGGTCTGGCTGGTCTTCGCGCCGGGCAACATCGGTCCGGGCGCCCTTGCCGGCACCTATGTCGGGGCGACGGCATCGGCCACTGTCGGCGTCGGCGCCGGCGCCAATGTCCTGGTGGGCGGCGGCAGCGGCCAGGTCACCCTGCAGCCGGTCAGCGTCGAGGGCAGCGTCGGCCTGAACGTCGCCGCCGGCATCGGCGAGGTCGAGCTCAGGAAGGCCCAGTAGCGGCCATCCGGGACGCTTGCGGGGGGCCGCCGGCCGGTTCAACTTGGATGGCCATGCCGTCCGCTGCCGACACCCTGATTGCCCGCCTGCAGGCCGATTGCACCGCCGCCGAGGCCGCCGAACGCACCGTTCGTGCCGAGGTCGAGTCCCAGCTCAAGGAGGCGGAGCGCGCCCGTGCCTTCGCCTGGCGGCGGCTGAGCGCGCTCGGCGACATGGCGCGCATTGCAGCCCTCGAGCCTGATCGCGAGATCGCGGTCGAACGCCAGCTCGTGGCGTTGTTCCGCGACATCGGCTGGATCGATGGCGGCCTGGACGAGCTGGGCGAAGGCGCCCGCCCGCTGCTCGGCTGGCTGCAGCCGATCGCCGAGGCCTTGCATGCCGTGGCGCATCCTGCCGCTGACGATGCCGGCGAGGAGCCAAAAGAGCCGCCGGTTGCCGATCCGATCGCGGCCTTTCGAGCCTTCGAGGCCTGGTACGAGGCGGATCGAGGCCAGCCCTTCCTGCAGGTGTTCGAGCGCTACATGCCCCCGACCCCGGTCGTCGAGTTCTAGGATGAAGACCGATTTCGAGCACTGGCTCTCTGCCCAGTTCGGCGAGACCGGACCGTTCACGCTGTTCATCGTGCTGGTGCGCATTGCCGGCGACGAGGTCGTTCCCCTGAAGTCGAGCTATGCCCATCTGATCGGCGACGACATGGACTGGCGCGAGATGCGCGGCCTGCTCGACCGCGCCGGCGCTCCGTGGGACGGCGTGGCGTTCTTCGTCGGGCTGGGCCATGCCGGCGGGCCGCTGCCCGATGCCGCGGCAGCGCGCAAGCTTGGCGAAGTCGAGGCCGACGTGAAGGCCGATCCGCTGGTGCTCAACCGCGGCCGCTTCTTCGACCGCAAAGGGCGGCAGCTTCGCGTCGACGAGGTCGCGCGATGACCGACGGCTCGGTCCATCGTGCGGCGCGGCGGCTGACGGCGGCCGGCGGCGAGGCGCTGGACGAGATCGTCGCCGAGGAAGTTGCCGTCGCCCTTGTCTATAACGGCATCAGCCACGCGGTGATGATGGCCACGCCCTGCGATCTCGAGGATTTCGCCCGCGGCTTTTCGCTGACCGAGCGCATCGTCGACAAGCCGTCGGAGATCTACGACATCGAGGTCGAGCCGGTCGAGCGCGGCATCGAGGTGCGCCTCGACATCGCCGCGCAGCGCATGGCGCGGCTGCAGGAGCAGCGGCGCAGCCTGGCCGGCCGCACCGGCTGCGGCCTGTGCGGCGTCGACAGCATCGAGGCGGCAATGCGGCCCGTGACCGTCGTTGGCGCCACGCCGCCGGTGTCGCGCGGGGCCATCGATCGGGCGATGGCGGCCCTGCCGCTCGAGCAGCGCATCAATCGCGTGAACGGCGCCACCCATGCCGCCGGCTGGGCGCGGCCGGACGGGACGCTGGTCGCGGTGCGCGAGGATGTCGGCCGGCACAATGCGCTCGACAAGCTGGGCGGCGCGTTGGCCAAGTCCGCTGCGCTGCAGCCCGGCGGCTTCGTCGTCGTGACCAGCCGCTGTTCCTACGAGATGGTGCACAAGGCGGCGGCCCTGGGGGCGGCGGCGATCGCCGCGGTTTCGGCACCGACCTCGCTCGCCATCGAGACCGCCGAGCAGGCGGGCATCGCCCTGGCCGCTTTCGTGCGCGACGGCCGACTCACCGTCTACGCCAACGCCGACCGTATCGCGCCGTGAGCGGGCAGCGCATCTTTGGCGTCACCGGCTGGAAGAATGCCGGCAAGACGACCTTGGTGGAGCGGCTGGTCGCCGAGTTCGTGCGCCGCGGCCTCACCGTCAACACGGTCAAGCACGGCCACCACGATCTCGATGTCGATCATCCGGGGCGCGATTCGTACCGGCATCGTGCCGCGGGCGCCACGGAGGTGGCGGTTGTCGGCGGGCACCGCTACGCCATCATGCGCGAGCAGGAGGAGCCGACGCTGGCAGAGGTGCTGGCCCGCCTGGCGCCGGCCGACCTCATCCTGATCGAGGGTTACAAGCGCGAGCCCCACCGCAAGATCGAGGTGCGCGCCGGCGGCGAACCAATGGCGCCACGCGACACCACCATCGTCGCCGTGGCGTCCGACGATCCGGCGGACGCCGCACTGCCGTCGTTCCGGCGCGACGATGTGGCCGCTATAGCCGACTTTATCGCCGGCCTACTCTCCCGCGGCTAATCTATTGCTTCTTTCCGATGAAGGCGCCGACGGCGTTGTAGTTGCCGCTGTTGGTGCCGGTTACGTTGAACTCTCCGGCCTGGTAGTCAGGCTGGCCGCGCGGCCCGAAGAAGCCGCCGACCGGCACTTGCAGCTGGCGGGGCTGGTTGTTCGACTGGATTGCCGTAGGCGTCGAAAATGTTCCCTGCGGACCACCCACTATGCCTCCCTGGAAGTTCGCCCCCTGGAAAGCGGCGTTGAAGGTTCCGGTCCTCTGGCCGAAACTCCAAGTGCTCTGGTAGCTACCGGTAGAGGTTGTATGGCCATTCACGAGCCCGGCCATGACACCGGAGTATGTCGCGCGTCCCGTTTGAGGCGGGTTGGGGATTGCCGGTTGGGGCAGCGGCGGCTGTTCTCCGCCCCCAGGGAACGACGTCGGAAATGACGTCGGCGCTGGCGGCAGAGGCGGCGCTGGCGCGGCCGCCTGCTGCTGCCTCTGGTCCTGCAGCGCGATGTTTTGCTGCACGCCAAAGTTCGCATTGGAAAGTGCCGTGACGACCGTGTCGTTGGGATTGCGGTTGCGCGGGCCTGGACCGGAACCGAAGTTGTCCGGCACGCCCGGCGCCACGATGCGCACCGATTGGCTGGAGTTGACGCCCGAGAGGCCCGAGCTCTGCGCGACTTGATCGGCGTTGCGTCCGCCACCGCTACTGCCACCGCCGCTGCCTTGCGGCGCGCGCCGGCCTTCGAGAGCGCCGAGCTGCGCGTTGAGGGCGCCTTGGGCCAGGAGCGTCGGCAGGCCGGGCGGGCTGCCGAGGTTGGTGACGATCATCGAGCCCGGCCGCGTGGCGGTCTGGGTCAGGCCGCCGGCCCGTACCGTCATGTCCTTGCCGAACACGAATGTCGAATCGGTCTTGCTGGCCGATACGTCCATGATGGTGATGCCACCGCGGATGCCGATGGTGCTCGACGGCGTGGTGATGGTGATCGCGTTGTTCTTGCTGATCTTGCCGCCGACCAGGCGCAGCACGCCCTTGCTGGCGTTGATGGCAAGCTCGCCGGTCTTGGTGGTGGGATCGAACACGAACTTGTCGATGGTGAGCTGGGCGCTGGGCCCGACGGTCAGCGACGAGCCGTCGAGGAAGACGAGGTGCGCACGATCGTTTTCGTTGGTGGTGATGAGCTCGTTGGCCTGCACGTCGATACCGATGCGCAGCACGCGCTCGGCCTCCTGCGGCGGCTTGCCGAGGGGATCGCCGTCGGTCGCCGAGGTGACGCCAACCTTGGCCGCGGCGTCGCCGACAGTGAACGGCGCGTTGAAGAGTGCGAGAGCTGTCGCGCCAAGCAGCGCGGCGCGCACAAGCGAAACCCGCACAAGCACAGATTTTGCCATGGATCCCTTCTCCGTGGCCGCCCAGCGGCCAACCCCGACACCAGCTTACCCCCCGGTACCAACGCTACAGGTCACGAACACGTTGGGTAAACCCTGCCCCCGCAGTCCTGATTGTACTCTCCTTGGAAAGTACGACCAATGATGCGCGACAAATAATGTCGATTTGCCGGCAGTCGGCGCCGGACTGGCGATTGGCACCAATAGTTGCAGTTCTGCCACGTCAGCTTGGCTGAAATGGGGGCTACTTCGTTCCGGAGAACACGCCGACACCGCCGTAGTTGTTCGGGCCGGAGAAGCCGACGACGCCCACTTGCTGGCCGGCAGGATTGCCCGGCGTCGAAAGGAAGACGCCGACCGGGTCAGCGGTACGACCGGTTGGGCCGCTGACCGAGGGCAGGCTGCCGCCGAACACCGGTCCATTGCCGAGAAGCGTCGTGGTGCCTCCGTAGCCCGTGCCGTCGATGTTGATCTTGGCGTCGCCACTTCGATTGGCGAAGCTCCAGGTGTTCTGATAGGTGCCAGTCATCGGATTGCCGTTGATGACGGCCAGCACGGGTCCGTTATACGTCGCGGTCGCGCGTTGCGCGTTGAGCGTGCTGAGTTCGTTGACCGTCGAGATGACGCTGTTGGGACGGATGTTGAGCTGGGCGAGGTCGAAGCTGCCGAGCGGAAACTGCCCGCTTAGGAACTGATCGAACAACGAGGGCTTGTCCGTTGGCGGCTGCGTTTGCGCTTGCGTCTGCGTCTGGGGCTGCGCCGCGGTGTTGGTCTGAACGGATTGGTTGGTGTTGCTGAGTGCCGTCACGACCGTGTCGTTGGGATTGCGGTTGCGCGGGCCAGGGCCGGAGCCGAAATTGTCCGGCACGCCCGGCGCCACGATCCGCGTCGACTGGCTGGAGTTGACGCCGGACAGGCCGGAGGACTGGGCGACCTGATCGGGATTGCGTCCGCCGCCGCTGCCACCGCCGCTTCCGCTCTGGGAGCCGCGCCGGCCGCCCTCGAGGGCGGCGAGCTGCGCATTGAGCGCGCCCTGGGCCAGGATTGTCGGCAGGCCGGGTGGGCCGCCGAGGTTGGTGACGATCATCGAGCCCGGCCGAGTCGCGACCTGGGTCTTGCCGGCGGCCCGCACCGTCATGTCCTTGCCGAACACGAAGACCGAATCGGTCTGGTTCGCCTTGACGTCGAGGATGGTGATGCCGCCGCGGATGCCGACCGTGTTGGCCGGCGTGGTGATGACGATCGGCCCGTTCTTGCTGATCTTGCCGCCGACCAGGCGCAGCACGCCCTTGCTGGCGTTGATCGCGAGCTCGCCGGTCTTGGTGGCGGGGTCGAACACGAACTTGTCGATGGTGAGCTGGGCGTTGGGCCCGACCGTCAGCGACGAGCCGTCGAGGAACAGCAGATGGGCGCGGTCGTTGGCGCTGGTGGTGATGAGCTCGTTGGCCTGCACGTCGACGCCGATGCGCAGCACGCGCTCGGCTTCCTGTGGCGGCTTGCCGAGCGGATCGCCGTCGGTCGCCGAGGTGACGCCGACCTTGGCTGCCGCCTGACCGGTAAAGAACGGCGTAGTCAGCAGGAACACCGTCGCTCCGAGAAGTGCGATGCGCACGGCCCGAACTCGAGCACATACCGGCTTTGTCATGAACCTCTCCGTGACCCGTTACGGCCAGCCTAGAATCGCCAGCTCACGCCCATGAGGAAGCTGTTATTGACGAAATCGTAGTTCGGGATGTTGGAACTACGGACGAAGCGTCCCCCCGAAACGGTCATGGTCGTACGCTCGTCGAAGGGCACGGATAAAGTAATGTTCAAAATTACGTCGTTTTGTTGGCGACTCAAGGTGGGGTCGACGATCACGTCAGGCTGGTCGTAGTTCCACCACTGCACGTTGGCCGACAAGGCGATGCTCCAGGGCAGCTGGCTCTTGAACAGCGGATCGGCGAAGCGGAACTGCAGGCCGCCGCCGACACCGAGCAGCACGTAGGCGTACTGAGGTGAGTTGTCGGTCATATAGCGCTGGACGTTGGCGTTGGCGAAGATGGCCACCACTTCGGTCAGAGCGTATTGGAAGGTCGAGTTGGCCGAGTACTCGTTGCCGGTATAGAGGCTGTTGAACGGAAGATACCAGCTGTCCTGGTACATCAGTCGGCGATAGACGAAATTCGTCGTGTTGCGCAGCTTGTCGCTGAGCAGCGAGCCGACCTCGACGCCCGAGCCGTAGCTGCCGTAGTACGGCACGTCGTTGACCCAGATGTAGCCCAGCGACATCAGCGGCTTGACGGTCACGTCCTCGAAGATGCCCTGGAAGGCCTGGAAGCGCGGTCCGGACGTCAGATCCAGGATCGACACGTTGGCTTGCGAAAGCGTGAACTGGCGGTTGGCATAACCGGTGAACTGGGTCTCGATCGCCCCTTTGTCCTGGCCGCCGAGATCGTAGATGTGACGGACATAGCCCGACCCCACGACGCCCCAGTCGGCGGTGCCGATGGCCGATTGGTTGAGGTTGGCGGTCTGGCCGAACAGGCGGACGCTCGAGGTCGGCGGACCCAGGTTGGCGTTCGACTGATAGCGCACGCCGGCGAAGACCTCGCCCACGAAGCGCGAGCGAGCATTGCGCTTCTCCACCTCGGTCAGATACTGCTGGGCGCGGGCGCGCACTTCCGGCGTGATGCCGGGTGAGGACAGCACCGTCTCCAGGTAGGTGCGCGACACCTCGAAGGAGCCCAGGCGGTAATACAGCACGGCAAGCTCGAGGCGTACGCGCGGCAGGTCCGGGTTGACCAGCAGCATGCGCTCCAGCGCCGAGATCGCGCCCTCGTAGTCGCCGGTCTTGGTCGCGATCGTGGCGAACTTGAACAGGACATCGAGGTCGGCGGGCCGGCGCAGCATGTCCTGGAACGCGGCCTCGTACTCGCGTTCCTGCTCTGCCGACGCGTTCACCGGCCCTTGTGCCATTGCCGGCGCGACCGCCGTGCCGAGGAGGCTTCCACAAACGACAAAGGCGCAGACGAGCTGCTTCAGACGACGCACGGTGCCAACTCTCCCCCGGCACGGTTTCTGTATGCGGCCCTACCGCGTTGCTTATTGTATCTCAGAGTGATCAGACGAGCCAGCTTCGCGCTACCAATAGCCAGGACATCGGCCACGCCGCCCGCGCCGCCTGCATGCGCAGCAGCATGCGCCGATACTGCCGTTCGCCAAGTGAGGTTACAAATCGTTCGCGCTCGCACTCCATGGCGGCAAGCATGCGGTCCAGCATCACCGTGTAGGTGTTTCCCCAGTTGCGGCTGGACAGATGCAGGCGGCCGCCCAGCACCGGATTGTCGGCCGCACCGTTGCGGCCGTGCAGGCGATAAGCGTAGAGCGCCTCGTCGATCAGCAACGAGCCTGCCACCATCTGGGCCATGACCACGACGTAGAAATCCATGTGCAGTCGGTAGGTCTCGTCGTCATCGGGGAAGACGAGGTCGATCAGCGATCGGCGGAACATCATCGACGAGGTGCTGACCCACACCCAGTGCACCACCCGCTTGGTGTAGAGGCGATAGGGCGTCTGCTTCTGCCAGTGTGCCGTCTCAGCCGCGGTATCGAGCTTGGGCACACGTGCGGGATCGATCGGCGCGAAGGCTCGGTCGCGGTCGGCGCTGGCGCGGTCCTTGCCGAACCAGTAGACGCAGCCCGCGATCAGCTTGCCCTGGCCGTCGATCAGCCGCGCATTGCAGGCCGTGAATCCCACGGCATAGGACTCGTTCAGGTGTGCCGCGAGATGGCGCTCGAGGAAATCGGGATTCCACAGGTCGTCGGAATCGAGGAAGCAGACGAAGGTGGCCCGCGTCGCCGCCAGGCCGGCCCGCGTGGCGCCGGTCTGGCCGACGTTCTTGGGCAGGCGGATCAGCGAGAAGCGCCGGTCGGCGAGCTCGTCGAGCGTGCGCTGCACGACCTCGGCCGAATTGTCGGTCGAGGCATCGTCGACGATCACGCATTCGAAGTCGCTGAGCGTCTGGCGCGCCACCGAGCGGATGGCATCGCCGATATAGTCACGGCAGTTGTAACAGGTGACGACGACGGAGATGCCCGGGAGTGCCGCCTCGGTCACGATTTGGCGGGACCCAGGAAGCCGAAATCGACGCCTTCGTCGGCCTGCAGCACTTCCTTGTGGAACAGCCCGGTATAGCCGCGGTCGCTGCCGCTGGGCGGCGTCGGGGCCTTCCAGGTCTTGCGCCGCGCCGCCAGCTCCTTGGTGTCGACATGCAGCTTGAGGACGCGCTTGGGCACATCGAGGGTGATGCGATCGCCGGTCTTGACCAGGGCGAGGGGGCCGCCGACCGCTGCTTCAGGCGCCACGTGCAGCACGATCGTGCCGAAGGCCGTGCCGCTCATGCGCGCGTCGGAGATGCGGATCATGTCCTTCACGCCGGCGCGGGCGAGCTTCATGGGGATGGGAAAAGATCCGGCTTCGGGCATGCCCGGCGCGCCCTTCGGGCCGGCGTTGCGCAGGACGAGGATGTCCTCCGCCGTCACGTCGAGCGCGGGATCGTCGCCGCGCGCGGCAAGGTCTTCGAGCGAATCGAACACGACGGCGCGGCCGGTATGGGTCATCAGGGCGGGCGAGGCGGCGGCATGCTTGATGACCGCGCCGCGCGGCGCGAGGTTGCCGCGCAAAACCGCCATGCCACCGGTCGGCTTGATCGGATTCTTCGGCGTACGGATCACGGTCTGGTTGGGCACGATCTCGGCGGCGTCGATCACCTGCTTCAGCGTGCGGCCGGAAACGGTCATGCATTTCTCGTCGAGATGCGTGCGGATCTCGCGCATCAGGCGCGAGTTGCCGCCGGCCCAATGGAAATGCTCCATGTAGTGGTCGCCCGACGGCTTGAGGTCGACCAGCACCGGCACCTTGCGGCCGATCTGGTCGAATTCATCCAGCACGATGTCGACGCCGAGACGGCGCGCCACGGCGGTGAGATGGACCAGCGCGTTGGTCGAGCCGCCGATCGCCTGCAGCACCGTGAGCGCGTTGCGGAAGGCGCCGGCCGTCATGATCTCGCTGGGGCGCGGACCCTGTTTCTTCGCCATCTCGGCGGCAAGCCTGCCGCTTGCTTCGGCGACACGCAGGCGATCGGAATGCGTCGCCGGTATCGAGCCGCTGCCGGGCAGGCCCATGCCCAGCGTCTCGACGATGCAGCCCATGGTGCTGGCGGTGCCCATCACCATGCAGGTGCCCTTGGTCGGCGCCAGCCGCTCGCTCACCTTCTCGATGTCGGTCTCGGAGAAGGTGCCGGCGCGATACTGGCCCCACAGGCGGCGACAGTCCGTGCAGGCGCCCAGCACCTCGCCCTTGAAATGGCCGACCAGCATCGGCCCGACCGGCAGCACGACGGCGGGCCGATCGGCGCTCGCCGCGGCCATGAGCTGGGCCGGCAGGGTCTTGTCGCAGCCGCCGATCAGCACCACCGAATCCATCGGCTGGGCGCGGATCATCTCCTCGGTGTCCATCGACATGAGGTTGCGCAGGAACATGCTGGTGGGATGGGAGAAGCTCTCGTGGATCGAAATGGTCGGGAAGACCATGGGGAGCGCACCCGCCAGCATGACACCGCGCTTCACCGCTTCGATCAGGTCGGGCACGTTGCCGTGGCAGGGATTGTAGTCGCTGAAGGTGTTGGTGATGCCGACGATCGGCCGGTCGAGCGCGTCGTCGGAGTAGCCGCCGGCCTTGATGAAGGCCTTGCGCAGGAACAGCGAGAAGCCCGCATCGCCGTAGGTGGCGAGGCCTTGACGCATTCCGGTGGCCTTCGGGGTGCCGTTGGCGCGTCGCTTGCGGGAAGCCATGGCGTTTCTTCTCCCTGATTCAGATCGTCATTTTGTCAGGAGGGTTTATCGCCTTCCAGGCCGGCCGCCCAGCGCGCATGCGCCGCAGGATCGCGTCCCGTCGCAATGGTGCGCGCCAGTTCCAGCCCCATCACCGCGCCGAACTTGAAGCCGTGGCCCGAGCAGGGCGACATCAGCCAGCCCTTGGCGCCCTGCTTCTCGACGACGAAACGCTCGTCCTCGGTCACCGTATAGAAGCAGGCCTTCAGCCGGTCGATGCGCCAACGATCGAAGTCCTTGATCAGGTCGCGACAGCGTCGCAGCAGGGGTTGCATCTCCTCTTCATGCGCCTGGCGCTCGGCCGATGGGTCGCCGGTCCGGCTGAAGACGTGGTCGCCGATCTTGAGCCCGCGGCCTTCGGCCGGCGGTACGAGGTACAGGCCGACATCGCCGGTCTTGTCGATCACCATCGGGCTTTTTGCCCAGATCGCGCGCTGGTCGGCAGGCAGGTTGAAATAGATGACGACCTGACGGGACGGAACCAGTCGGCGGTCCTCCGCCAGCAGCCGGCCGACCCACGCGCCCGCCGCGACCACGACCGTGTCGGCGTCGTGGCGTGCGCCGGCGTCGGTGACGATCCGTCCATGCTCGAGATCGACCGTGCGGACAGGTGTCCCGGCGTGCAGGATCACGGTCGGCCGCCCGGCGAGATGCCGCGCCAGCGCCGCGACGATGTCCTGGGCGAACAGCACGCCGCCGCCGTCCATCCAGAAGGCGCGTTCGACGCCGCGCGCGTCGAGCTGTGGAAAGCGCCGTGGCAGCTCGTCGAGCGGCATCTCCTTCATCGACTTGCCGATGCCGGCCAATATGGCGGCCGAGCGCTCTGCCCAGGTCTCGCCGTTGCCGGTGAGCGCCAGCGTGCCGGTGGTGGCGTGGAGACGCTGGCCGAGATCGCCCCACATCAGGTCCCAGGCGGCGTAGGCCTGGTCGATCATGCGCGCATAACCCGCCTGGTCGCCGTAGGGATGGCGGATCAGCCGATGCTCGTCCATCGACGAGGCCAGCGGATTGGGCAGCGGGCCCTGCTCGAACAATTCGACCGCATGCCCCTCGCGCGCCAAGGCCCATGCGGTCGCCAGCCCCATGATGCCGCCGCCCACGACGATCGCCTTCATGGCGCCGATCCGCACCCTGATCGGGCGAGATAGGAATATTTCCTATAGTCCGGCACTAGCGGACGTACTTGCCGACGATCAGCTGGGCCTTCTGCCACTGCCCGCGATCGAGATCGAAATCCTTTGCCGGATTGAACTGGCGGACCCGCCATTTCTCCGGCGTGATGCGCAGCAGGCGCTTGACCAGGGCGTGCTGTGAGCCATCGCCCTGATCGCGCACGAACACGCAGTCGTCGCCCGGCCGCACCGGCCGGCCGGGATGGATGAGCAGCAGGTCACCCTGTTCATAGGCCGGGCTCATGCTGTCGCCGATCACGTAACAGCCGTAGCTGTCGCGGACGGACAGCAAGGGCTCCGGTCGGCGCACATAGTCGATCGGCTCGTTGGTGATGATAATCGCGCCGCCACCGCCTTCCGCCGAGGCGTAGACCGGCAGGTCCGCGCGGTCGGCACGCAGCGCCGAGCCGCGCGGATCGCCGCTCAGCCCACCGCCGGCGGGCGGCGCCGTCGAGCGCAGGTCGTCCGGCGACACGCCAAGCAGCGGGGCAAGGCCATGCCGCGCCAACTCGGGCAACTCACGGGGTGAGCCGCGCATCAGATACTGCTGCAGGTAGGCATGATTGCGCCCGATCGCCAGCGACAGGTTCTTGAGGTCGAGGTCGGGCCGCCGCGCCAGGGTATCGACCAGAAGCTTGCGGGGAGCGTCCATGGGGCCGTCATCCTGCCAGCGGTGATCGGAACGGTCCATGATGAATTGTAGGATTAATCTTCAGGAATTTCCTATGCTTCTTACAGCGCGGCTGCGGATAGCCGTCGCCGTGTTCGACGGCGACTGCATTGCCGCTATTGCCCCATGACACGATCGTGACGCGAACGCTTGTGTCATGCGCCCGAGGGTCTTGCAAAATGCTTCGCCTTAGGCGTTGATGGGGTCAAGGCTTACACAACCGTAGCGTAGTTGAAGGGAACGAACATGGCGATGACGATGCTGCAGATGGCAGGAGCGACGCCGACACCGGCGACCATGGCCGATGGAGTTCTGTTGATCATCGATGCACAGCGGGAATACACCGACGGCCTGCTGCCCCTGCCGGGCGTGCAGGCGGCGATCGACGCGTTGGCCGGCCTGCTCGACAAGGCGCGCAAGGCCGGGGCGCCCATCGTGCATGTACGGCACAAGTCCGCAGGCAAGGCGTTCAACCCGTCGTCGAGCGGCTATGAAATCGTGGCACCCCTCGCGCCACGCGCCGGCGAAACGATCGTCGACAAGGGGCTGCCCAATGCCTTCGCCGGGACCGACCTTGCCAAGCACCTGACCGCGAGCGGCCGCAAGAACCTGATCGTCGGCGGATTCATGACTCACATGTGCGTGTCGGCGACAGTGCGGTGCGCGACGGACAACGGCTTCATGAGCACGATCGCTGCCGATACGGTGGCAACGCGCGACCTGCCGGACGCGACCGGCGGCGCCACCGTCACGGCCGACGAAATCAACCGCATCACGCTGGCGGCCCTGTCCGATCGGTTCGCGTGGATCGTTGCAAAGGCGGCGCAGATCCGCTGAGCCGGAACCGGTCCAGCTGGACGGAACGCGTTCCCGTCAGTCCACGGAAATAGTGCCGCCGGCGCGCTGGCGCGTCGCGCCGCCGGTCTCGTTGTCGGCATGGCCCAGCAACGTGATCGCCGCTATCGCCACGAGCAAGGCCAGCGAGCTGTAGCCGACCATGGTCGAGCCCCGCCGGCAGGCGAGCGCGCGGATGCAGGAGGGAATGGACCGCAGCATCAGTTCATTGCGTTGGTGGCGGCGCTCAGCACGTTCTGAATTCTCTGCCCGAGATTGTTCAGCACCGTCACGGCAGCCACTGAAAGCAGCGCGATCAAGAGCGAGTATTCGATCGCGGTGCCACCTCGCTGATTGCTCACGAGGCGGCAGAAGACGGAGGGCAGGCGAGGTAGCATTGGCGGTCAACCCTATCGGCTTGGCCGATCGGCACAACCATGCGGCGTGTAACTTTGGTAAGGAATGTAGCGGCAGGTCGTGCGTGGCCGAAAAGAAATGGGCGGCCCGTTGCCGGGCCGCCCATGTCGTTTACCGAACTTGGTGCGATTACATCGCGTTGGCGACGTTGCTGAGCACGTTCTGGATCCGGCCGCCGACCGTGTTCATGGCGGCGATCGCAGCGACGGCGATCAGCGAGGCAATGAGCGTGTACTCGATGGCGGTGGCGCCGTTTTCGCTTTTCATCAGACGACGGAAAATCGACAGCATTGGGTATCTCCAAAGAAAAAGAACGTTTTTCTGACCTTTGACCGACGTTCTGGCCCTTCGCCCACGGTTCTGGGGACCAATGAAGCGACCGACCCGAACGCTGGGACGTTTATGCGCCCCTCACCTCATTAAATGGTTGAGGTCTGAGGACTAACATATTGATAACGAATGGCCTCTCAACGCCATAATTGTATCAATGTCATCGTTGGCGCTGAAACCTTTGGCCCATTGTACTTTTGCAGGCCCAATGCGATCCAAGGCCGTGTTATCGTTCACCGACAGGGGAGGCATGTCATGAAGTCAATTCTGACAATGGCCTGGACGGCAGAAGATCCGTCCGCGTTCGATCTAGCCGCGAAGCTCGCGCGGACCTTTGATGCCAAGCTGGTCGGCCTGGAGCCGCCATCCTATGGCGTCATGAGCATGGCCTGGGCCGACGCCGGCATGGGCGCGCCAATCGGCGGCGGCTTGGCCGAGGACGCCGAGGAACGCCAGCGGGTCGCGGCGGTGAAGCAGGCCTTCGAGCAGCGCGCCGCCGGGCTCAACTCGGAATGGCGCTCGGCCGACGACAGCGGCCCGACCGCCATCGGCACCATCGGGCGTGCCTACGACCTGATCGTCATGCCGCAGCCTGGTGCGCTGCCCAAGATGCCGGAGAGCGTCTTCGAGACCGCCTTGTTCGATTCCGGCCGGCCGGTCCTGGTCGTGCCGCAGGGCTTTGGCGGCATGGTCGGCAAGCGCATCCTGTTCGCCTGGAACGGCTCGACCGAGAGCGCGCGCGCCATTTCGCTCGCCATGCCGGTGCTGAGCGGCGCCGAATCGATCGACGTGCTGAGTGTCGATGGCGCGATGGTGCCCGGGCCGAGCGCGGCCGACATCGCCGAATCGCTCAGAAGCCACGGGCTCAACGTCACCAGCCAGCACGTCAAGCCGGGCAATCGGTCCGCCGGCCAGACGATCGTCGACACAGCGGTCAGCGGGGGCGCCGACCTGATCGTCAAGGGCGCCTATACGCAAAGCCGCCTGCGCCAGATGATCTTCGGCGGCATGACACGCCATCTCATCCTCAGCTCGACCCTGCCGGTGCTGTTCTCGTACTGAGGCTGGGGGCGCGTCACTAGGGGCGGAGTAAACTCCGCCGTAAGTGGCGCGATCATGTTGTCGCAAGATGAAGACGCGGCACTGGAGTGCCGCGCCCCCAGCGACTAGAACCCCGGCATGGCAGCTTCCCGTCCGACCGCCGATGCACGACGCGTGCGCCGCGCGCTGGCCGTGGTCGTCGTCGCCGGCTTTGTGGTGGCAGCAATCCTCTTCGCGGTGATGCGCGAGGAGGCGCCGGCGGGCGGACCGACGGTCGACGAAAAGATCGCCATCCTGCGCACCGAGCGCGCCAGCCTGCAGGCCCGCGCCGACAGCGAGGCACGGATAGGCCTGCTGCCGGCCTTCCGTACCGCCGGCCTGCTGCTCGATGGCCTGCTGGTGCGTTCGGGCTCCGACGGCGATCGCTCCTTCGACCACCTGCCAGCCTTCCGGCGCCAGGCTTTCAGCGAGCTCGACGCGTTGAATGGCGCGCTCAAGGACGCGCTGGACAGGCCGAGCGAGGGCGCACGGCTTGCCGCCCACAAGGCCGTAGCCCGTGCGGCGACACAGCTCGACCGGCTGGTGGCCGACGATGCGCCGCTCATCCTGTCCTATTCGCCACGCTTCGTGCCGCCGCGCCGTGCGACCGGCGAATTGACGCTGGCGCCCAATGCTCCGAATGCCGCGCCTGGTCCCGCGCCGCAGGGTGCGCTGCGGCTCGACACACCGGGCGGACCGGCGGCTAACCCGGCGGTGCAGGCCGTACCGCGCTACGCGCCGGATTTCGCCGCGGCCGGCGACGACGATCCGCCGCTGCAGATCGACATCGTCGGGTCGCGTCTGGCCTCTGCCGGCGGGCCGCCACCGGTGCTGTCGATCGGTGCGTGGCGGGGGCAGGCGGCGGTGTCGCCCGAGCGGCTGCGCTTTTCGGTGCCGCGCGCCGCCTTCGTGACCGACGCGCGGCGTACCAGTTTCGCGGCGGCCGCGCTGTCCATCCGGCGCGGCTCGCGCACGGTGCTGTTCCAGCTGCTGTTCACCGTGCTGCCCGACCGGCCGGGTTCGTTCGCTTTCGACCAGCGGGTGCGCGCGACGACGCTGGAATCCAACACCCTGGTGTCGCCCGAGATCCTGTCGCGTGCGTCCGCGGGCGAGACCCGCACGGTTCGCCGCTGTTTCGATCCGCCGGCCGGCTGGCGCTTCGACAAGGAGCGTCAGCGCGTGGTCATCGTCGAGCGCCTGGGCTGGCAGGATGACGCCAGCGATCCGACGCTGAATGTGGGCTCGGTCGAGTTCGTCCCTGCCGAGGAGCCCGGGCAGGTCTGCATCGCCGTGATCGCCCGCCCGGTCATGCGCAGCGCGCGAACGGCCACGATCGGCCGTTTCGAGGCGACCCTGGTGCGTGACCGGCCGAGCGAGACGGTGGTCAAGAGCGGCGTTCGCGCGCTCGACTGGCGCGAGGCCGTGCGCGTGCCGATCGAACCCGGGATGGTCGAATGGAAGCTCTACCTGCGGCTGTTCGACGACATCGACGGCGAGCTCGAAGGCCAGGCCGACACCCCGCCGCGCGTCAGCATGCCCTTCCTGCGCATCGGCCTGGATGACGGCGGTCGCGCCCTCGTCCTGCGCACCGATCCGGCGGCGGAGCCCTAGGCTAATCATTCTCGAGTTCATTCTCCTCCCCCGTCTTACGGTAGGGCGATCGCATATGGCGATTTCCGTCGTCTCGACCGGAGCGCGAAGCGCGGAGCGGAGAGACCTTCTGTCCACGATAAGTGGCCTATTGTGGACGGAAGGTCTCTCCGCTCGGGCCGGAGCTTGCCCCGAGCGAAGTCGAGGGGGCCCTCGGTCGAGACGACGGAAGTGGGCATATGCGATCGCCCTGCGTCTTACGGGGGGAGGGTAGGGAGGGGGCGAGCCTCACCGACGATCCCTGAAGTTTCAGATCCGAAATGAGAGAGGCCGTCGTTGAGGCCTTCCCCCTCCGGCCCTACGGGCCACCTCCCCCGTTTGACGGGGGAGGTATTGAGAGCTCCTACCGCCCGCGCGCCTCGAGGCGCAGGCGGCGCTTGCCCGTGCCGTCCAGCAGGTCGAGGGTCGTCCCGGCAAGCTGAGCCTGACGAACCGCGGACAGCGCATCGAGGAAGCGCTTCTCGGCAGCGGCGAGCGCTGGCGGGCAGCCGATCAGCGTCGTGGCCGCCGGCTCGAAGCGCAGCCCATCGGGGTCGAGCTGGTAGCCGCCGGCCATCGAATTGCAGCCAGTCGAGCCGCTGAACTTGCCGTGGTCGTCGAGCCGCAGCCGCGGCCGCTGTCGCCAGTCTTCGTAGATCGGCCGCTCGCTGTCGATCTCGGCGACCCGCCATTCGGTTTCGCGCAGCGCCGAGCTGCGCGGCGCCAGAGGCGGGCACGTGCCGTCGCGCTTGAGGCTGAGGAACTGCTCGGCGCGGACCTCGCCGGAGACGAAGCGGCCGACGATCTCGACATAGAGCTGCGCTTCCTTGGACGGAGTGGCTTCGGTCCAGGCGCGCTCGAGATCGGGCTCCGCGCCACCCGGCGCCACCTCGAAGGTGCGACCCGTCAGGCACTCGGTGAACAGGCCGCCGGTCTGGGTGTCGCGGTAGAGGCCGGTGAGCCGGAAGCGATCGTCGATCGGATCGGCGGTGGCGGCGCGCTCGAGCAGGCTGCCGTTCTCGGCGACCAGCTTGTCGCCATCGTCCTCGCGGAAGACGCGCCGGGCGACCGTGCCGCCGCGCAGCACCATGCGCACACCGCCATCGACCTCCTGCCCCCATTGGCCGACATCGACGGTCTCGGTGGCACCGCTGCGGTCGCGCAGGCGAAAGATGCCGTCGGGGAACAGCGTGATGGTGAGGCCGCCGCCTTGGTAGGTGCGCGGCGGCTCGCCCGGCCGTCCGATGGCATGGCAGCGCATCGAGCGGCCGCCGGCCGTCAGGGTGGCCTCGCGGCCCCGACCGCGCAGTTCGTAGTAGGAATCGCCGAAGGCGAAGCCCGAGCCCGAAGGCTGACGCGGCAGCTCGACTTCCGGCTGGCCCGGCACACTGATCGTCGCGAGGTCGCCCTCCTTGGAAAAGGCGGCGGCAAAATCGCTGCCGCCGGGGCAGGCATACATCACCTGCGGGCCGGGCGGCTGGGCCTGGACGGCGGGTTCGGCCGGCGGCGCTGTGGATTGACTCTGGGCCTGCGCCGCCGTGACGGCGAGGATCGCGAGAAGGGTGAATTTTCTCATCGCCGCGCCTCCGGAATCCTGCCGTCGGAGGACAGCAGCACGGCGATCGGCCGCGTCGTCTCGAACTGGGCCAGCACGATCAGGCTGACGACCGTGATCGGCACGCACAGGAACATGCCGACGACGCCCCATATCGTGCCCCACACCATCAGCGAGACGATCACGACCAGCGGCGAGAGGTTGAGCGTGCTGCCCATGATGGCGGGCTCGACCACGTTCGCCGTCACCACCTGGATGGTGCCGAACACCAGCAGCACGATCAGGAAGGGCGTCAGGTCGTCGAACTGAACCAGCGTCAGCATGGCCGGCGCGACGATGGCGAGGATCGAGCCGACGGTCGGGATATAATAGAAGAAGAACACCATGACCGCCCAGAAGGCCGCGAAGTCGACCCCGACCGAGGCCATCACGCTGTAGGCCAAGGCCGAGGTGATCGCCGCGAGCGTGGTCTTGATGCGGATATAGACGCGGATGTCGTGGTCGATCTGGTCGAGCACGGCCTGCACGCGTTCCTGGTTTCCACCCGATCCCAGGACGATGGCGAGCTTGCGGCGGAAGCGCACCTGCTCGACGAACAGGAAGCCGGCGTAGACCACGACGATGCCGGCCACGCTCACCACCGAGGCGGCGGCCGTGGCGATGCTGCTCAGCGTGTCGGCGAGGCTGATGCGATCGAACAGCTCGCCGATGGTCGGCGCCTGCTCGACACTGATCAGCCGCGCACCTTCGTTGATCAGGATCTGCAGGCGACGTTCGTAGTTGGGCGCGGCGGCGATCACGGCGCTGACGTTGCGCCCGATCGTGCGGCCGACCACCCACAGCAGGCCGCCCATGATGCAGACCGCCGCCACCAGGGCCAACGGCCGCGGCAGGCGCAGGCGACCGAAGCGCGGATGTTCGAAGGCGTCGGCCAGCGCGTCGATCATGTACCAGAGCACGATGCCCAGCACGAACGGCAGCAGCAGACCGCGTCCCGCCACGAGAAGGTACATCGTGGCCGCAACAACGATGGCCCAGAGGGCGGCGCGCTGGAGGGTCATGCGCGGCTATAGTACCCTGAGCGACGGTCGCGCCGCCCCAAGAAATGACGCGTCGACGAACCGGCCCACTCGGACTCGGGGGAGATGACACATGGCAGATCTGCTGTTCGGATTTCAGGGGCGGGCCAACCGCGCCAAGTGGTGGCTCGTCGCGCTCGCCGTCTTCGTCGTGGAAATGATCGTCTTCGCCGCGATTCTGGGCGGCGCAGCGATGTCAGGCGATCCCGAGCAGATCGCGTCGGCAATAGGTCCGATCGCCGGAGTCGTGATCTTCGTCGTGGTGGTGCTCGCGACCTGGATCCACATCGCCGTCGCGGTGAAGCGCTACCATGACCGCAACAAGAGCGGCTGGTGGGTGCTGATCGTCTTCGTGCCGGTCATCGGCGGGCTGTGGTACCTGATCGAGTGCGGTTTCCTGCGCGGCACGCCCGGCCCGAACACCTACGGTCCCGATCCGCTAGAGCGATTTCCGGCCTGATTGAACCGCGCGCGGTCCAATCAGGCCGGAAATGCGCGCGCGGGTGTTGGCTGTTTCGACGGGCACAATCCGCTCGGCGGATTGTGCTTTGGCTGCCGCCTGATCGCGCATTGAGCGCGGCCTGACATCCGCGCGGCGAAGGGCGGCCCGGCCGCGTTCGGTCAGCTCGACGCGGTGCTCGCCGCGCTCGCCGCCGCATTGGCGGATCAGGCCGTCGGCCCGCGCGTCTTCCCACACCGGAAAGCGCGGGCAGGAGCTGCGCCAGGCGTCCATGACGTCCTCGCGGCTGCGTGGCCGGTCGGCGACCCACTGCAGGAACTGGATCATGATCAGGCTGGGCTCAGTCGGCATGTCACGGATGCTCCAGGTCGACGTGCGGCGAGCGGGCGGCGCGTGTGCCCATGCTCCAGGCGCGTCCGGTAAGATAGCCCGCGAACAGCGAACTTGCAGCGGCGACATGCGCCTGCCGGGGCAAGGTCCCCTGGGGCAGGAAGCCGGCGACGGCATCGACCAGGGCCGCCGCGACGACGCCGATGGCGATCACCGCGCCGTCGAGCGCCGGCTGCGGCCGTACCACGCCCCAGATCTGGTCGGTCTGCACGCCGATCGAGCGGCCGCGGATCACCCCGACCACCGTGCCCACCAGCGCGGTGGCGGCCCAGGTCGCGTCATGCGCAAAGCTTGTCACCGCGCCGGCCAGCAGCACCAGGGCAACCAGCGTGGCGAGGAACGGCGGCACGGCAATGCGCCACAGCTTCTGCGGCTTGCCCTGGGCTCCCGGGACCGCTGCCCACAGGCACGCCGCGGCGGCGATCACCGTCAGGATGTTTACGAGGCTAAGAGGATAAGTCATCGACGGAGATACGCGCCTGCACACAATGTCTCCCCGACAGACCTACACGGCCTGCCGGGCGCGAACAATCAGCCCGCTGCATGACCACTAACCTTCGGCGGCGGGCGGCGCCGGGCTGTCGTGCGGATCCGACTGAGGCTCCTGTCTGGAGCGCAGCAGCACGGCGCCCGATCGGCCGACCAGGAAGGACGCTATCACGGTCAGGCTTAGTTCCATCGTCGGCTGGTCGGCCGGACCGATCGCGGCCAGGGTGATCTCGATCAGCGACAGGCCGATCAGTGCGGCGGCCGCGACGAGGCCATCATATGCTTTCTGCAGTCGTATCAGACGCCAGCTATGGTCGACATGGAGCCGTAGCCAATACCCGCGCGCCGCGCCGGCAACGGCGGCAAGGATGGCGAACATCCAGAGGCCGGGGTTCTTGAGCTCGCCCCAGGTCGGATAGGCGATCAGCGAAAGCGCCGCCATTGCCGCAAGCAGGGGCGTGACCGCGGGCCGCCATTCGGGAACGATGCGGCCGGTGCTTTCGGGCAGCGCGGCGTAGGTCGCGGCGCATGCGCACAAGAGCATCAGGCCATGCGTGAGATAGACATTGGAGATCAGCGTCATTGAAAACCGCATTGCTGGGCGGTGACGCCGACGGTGGCCCATCGCTGGCCCTCGCGGAAACAGCCATTCTGCCAGCTGCCGGAGTAGCTTCGGCCATCGGCCGCGTAGCGTGTGCCGTAGCCGTTGGGCAGATCGCTGCGCCATTCGCCATCGTAGCGGCCACCCTCGGCATAGGTGCGCGTGCCGCGGCCTTGCGCCTTGCCGTCGACGAAGTCGCCCTCGTAGCGGTCGCCATTGGCATAGTAGAGCGCGCCGCGTCCGGTACGCTGGTTGTCGCGGAAATCGCCGACGTAGCGGTTGCCGTTGGTCCAGACGTAGGTGCCGCGGCCGTTGGGCTTGTTGTCGCGGAAGTCGCCGGTGTAGCGCGCGCCGTTGGCGAAGGTGAAGACGCCGCGCCCGTAGCGCTCGCCGTTCTGCCATTCGCCCTCGTAACGGGTTCCGTTGGCATAGCTGATCTTGCCCGAGCCGTTGGCCAGGCCGTCCTTCATTTCACCCTCGTAGCGGGCAATCGGCTTGCCGGCTTGATACCATTGCAAGGTGCCCTGGCCGTGAGCCAGGCCGTGATAGCACTCGCCCGACCAGGTGATGCTGATGTTGGGCTCGTTGTCGGCCCGCACGATCTTGCAGCCGGTCTTGGGGTCGGCCAGCTCGTCGCTGGCGCCGCTGCCGGGCGCGGCGGGCGGCGCCGGCGGAGCGTTGGGCGCCAGGCTGGGCACCGGCCGAGTGCCCTGCGCCGCCGCCGACCCGGCAAGCGCAAGCGACAGCAGCGCAATCCTGGCCACGACCATGTTTCCCTCCCACGCGCCGCTCAGTGTAGCAGAGGCGGCGATGCCGGGAACGTCAGCTGCGGGTGCGCAAATAGACCGTCGCTGCCCGCGCCGACAGGAAGCCGGCACCGAACGCCACGGCGACCGTGGCATAGGGCACATAGGACAGGCTCTGCGTCGATGGTGGCTCGATCCGAAGCATCGCAACGCGACCAACGGACTCACCGTCAAGCCGCATGGAGCGCGCCGCTCTACTCCGAGGACTACGGCAAGCACCGTCCTTACGTGAGGCTGTTCGGCTGGCGAATCTTGTCGATCAAGTACGACCGCTTAGATCGGCTTGAATCTGCACAACGACTGTTGTCGGCTGTGTCCAGAGTGCCACACTTGACGGGACAATCGCCTTGCAGTCGTTGTCCCGGGTGGCGTCGGTTGCGCGCTCTCAGGTACAGTCGCGTCCGGTTTTCAGCCTGCGGCCAGTTCCGCCAAATGTCGGCGGCGCGACCTGCGTACCATGGAGAATTTGATGAAGAAGGCTTTGATGGCCGCCGCTGCGCTGGTAGCGCTGCCGGTCATGGCTCAGGCGCAGTCTCCGTCGCCGGGCGTGTATATCGGTGCGGAAGGCGGTTTGAACTGGCTTCTGAACTTCAACGCGACCTCGGCGATCGCACCGAATTTCACCACGGTGTCGGTGTCACCGCAGACCGGATGGGCTGTTGGCGGCGTCATCGGCTACGATTTTGTCGGTCCGCGTGTCGAGCTGGAAGGCGTCTACCGCAACAACCAAGTGAATGTCGGCATTCCTGGCACGGCGATCAACAATCAGGTCGGTCAGCTCGGCATCATGGCGAACCTGCTGTACGACTTCATGCCGGCCTCGGTGATCACGCCGTACATCGGCGTTGGCGCGGGTCTCGGCCTGGTCGACGGCAACAGCTCGCTGGGCAGCACGGTGTTTGCCTATCAGGGCATCGTCGGCCTGGGCTGGATGGTCGACACGAACTTCCGCGTGAACCTCGATGGCCGCTACTACGGCACGTCGAACCCGACGGTCAATGGCGCCCAGTGGACCAACAACAACTTCAGCGTGATGCTGGGCCTGCAGCTGAAGTTCGGCTCGGCTCCGCCGCCGCCGCCGCCGCCGCCGCCTCAGGTGGCGCCGCCGTCGTTCATGGTGTTCTTCGACTGGGACCGCTCGAACCTGAGCCAGCAGGCGCTGAACACGATCAAGCAGGCCGCTGGAGCGTTCAAGAGCAAGGGCAACGCCCGCATCACGGCGACCGGCCACACCGACACGTCGGGCCCGGAAGCCTACAACATGGCGCTGTCGCTGCGTCGTGCCAATGCGGTGAAGGACGCCCTGGTGCGTGAAGGCGTGCCGGCGCAGGCGATCACGGTGATCGGCCGCGGCGAGGCGGGCCTCCTGGTCCAGACCGCCGACGGCGTGCGCGAGCCGCAGAACCGCCGCGTCGAGATCGTCATCCAGTAAGCGATCCCGGGCTTTAGGAAGAAGGCGGCCCTGGCGGGGGCCGCCTTTTTCATGCCTTGTGACGTGCGTCCTTGTCGCTGTCATAATCCGGCCAAGTCGTGTAAATTCGACGATGTAGATACTCGACGCGCGACCTAACCCTAAATGACGATGACGACCCTCGCGGTGCGGGCCCCGCCGTTACCAGTACGGCTGGACCACGTCCTGCTGCGCCGCGCGTTCCTCGTCATGGGCCTGGCGCTGGCGATGTTTGCGCCGTTCACCCCCGATCCGATCGAGTTCGCCGTCGGCGGCTTAGTGCCCTGGCTGGTCCTGCGCATCGTCGGCACCCCCACGCTGCCCGCCGCCGTGGTCTTCTATCTGATCTGGCAGTGGCTCCAGGTCTACGCCCGCACCCTGGTCAGTGTGACCGATGGTGAGGAAATGGCGCGCGGCCTCTACGGGCCCTGGGTGGTCAACGCGTATTGGTACATGCTGGCCAGCATCGTCGCCCTGGCCCTCGCCATCCGGGCCGTACTGGGCAGCGCACGACCGCCGTCGCCACGCCAGCCGACGGCCGATCTCGCTTGGCGGCCGGGCGATCTCTTCCAGTTCTATCTCGGCACGCTGCTGGTCTCGACCGGCGGACGCTTTCTCACCGATTTCATTCCCGCGCTCGACCAGCCGATGGAGCCGGTCGTCCGCATCAAGTTCATCGCACTGCTCATGCTGTTCGGCGGCGTTCTGTCGGCCGGGAGGGGTGTCGGCTTCCTGCTGGCGGCCGTGATGGTCGAGCTGGTGATCGGATTTTCCGGGCTGCTGGGCGACTTCCGCAGCGTATTCATCGTTCTCTTCATCTCGGCACTCGCCGTTCGCATCCGTTGGACCGCGATAACCAGCATCGCCGTTGCCGCCGCGGCCATCGTGCTCGTCGCCCTCGGGTTGTTCTGGACGTCGGTGAAGGCGGAATATCGCGAGGTCGCAACGGGGTCTGACGATTCGCAGAACGTCAAGATGTCGCTGGACACTCGCCTCGGTTATCTCGGCGGCCGCGTGGTTTCGGCCGGCGACATCGACTGGAGCCTAGCCTCCTACGCCCTCCTGTATCGACTGGCCTATGTCGACATCTTCGGCTCGGTGATCGGCGTCAAGCTGGTCTCGCCCGAGCAGGGAAGTTTCCGCCAATGGCGCGATGCACTGGGGCATGTCTTCCAGCCGCGCTTCCTGTTCCCCAACAAGCCGGGCCTGTCGGACACCGAGGTCTTCGTCCGGCTGGCGCGCGGCGATGCGTCCGAGCAGATGCGCTCGGCCACGTCGATCAGCGTCGGCTACATGTCCGAGAACTACGTCGATCTGGGTTTTCCCGGCATGCTGGTGGGCGTGTTCATGATCGGCCTGGTCGTGGCGGCGGCCTGTCGCTATTTCATGGCCGTGCCGCTGCCCTGGCTCGTCCGCGAAGGCATCGTCCTGGCGTTCATATACGCCATCGCAGCCAACGGCGTGGAGATCTCGCTGCCCAAGCTTCTGGGCGCGACGGTCATGACCTTCATCGTCTATGCCCTGCTGATCAAGTTTGTCTTTCCCGTCGCCTTGCGCTGGCTCGACACCAGGGCTGCCGCCGCGCGGCACCAGGAAATGCGCCGCCAGCAGGCTCGGGCGGCCGCGCACCATCCGCTGCTCAAGTAGCGTTCAGCAGGCGCTGGCGACCCGCGCTGTCTTCAGCATGTTGCGCGTCATCTCGTTGGCAACGTCCGGCCTCATGCAGATGGGAAGCACCTGGCCGTTGTCGTCGACCAGCGAGCCCACGATGTAGCCATCGTTCGCGCACAGCCGGAAGTTCGACGAAGCGATGTTGAACCCTGCCGGCCGGTCGTCGTCCGAGCCGCTGACGGCCGTGACGTCATCGTCCGCCGCAATCGCATCGTCCTGCATGAGCATGGCCCGCCGCCGCGCCATCTCCGTCGCCGCCCGCGTCAGCGAGACGATGAAGCCGTTCAGGTCGGCATAGCTTGCGGTGCAGGCGATCGAGCGATGGCGTTCGTCGACGAAGACCAGGGCGCAGGTCGTGCCGTCGGCCGCCAGCCCGAGATGGAATTTCTCGAGCGTGCCGGGTGCGGACGACTGCTGCGTATCGGTGACGGTTTCGCGGTCCATGGCAGCCTCCTGTTTTCGGACAACGGACTTTGCCGCCATCCGTTCCTTGACACGGGAAGAACAGGCGTTCGCATGTGGTCGATATTTGCAGTGTGACCGGCGGGTGACAGGCCCGACGCAATTGGCCGGGTCGCTGTCCGCTGCGGCGTATCCATTGCCTGGGGTTGCATGTGCCGGCAAGATGAGGCGGCGCGTCGTTCGCTGTGTCTTGTGATCGGGGGCGCGTGATTCCATGCTGAGGGGGAAATCCATGCTTAAGAAATTGTTGGGTCTGGTCGCGGCTGCCTACCTGTTGGGTGCATGCGCGTCTGAGCCGCCACCGCCGCCACCGCCGCCGGCAGCGCCGCCGCCGCCGCAGGCTTTCATGGTGTTCTTCGACTGGGATAGCACCCGGCTGTCGCCCGCCTCGTTGAACGTGCTCGAGCAGGCGCGCGACGCTTTCAAGGCCAGGCAGGGCGCACGTGTCACGGCCACCGGTCATACCGATACGACCGGCACCGAAGCCTACAACATGGCGCTGTCGCTGCGCCGCGCCAACGCCGTCAAGGACGCGCTGGTCAAGCTCGGTGTGCCGGCCGCCGCCATCACCACCGTCGGCCGCGGCGAAGCGGGCCTGCTGGTGCAGACCGGCGACGGCGTGCGCGAACCGCAGAACCGTCGTGTCGAGATCGTCCTGCCGCCGCAGATGGCCGCGGCGCCGCCGACCAACGACCAGGCCTATTGCGCGCAGCTCGCCAGGCTGTGGCGCAACTATGACCGCACCACCGCTCAGGGCCCCGGCCCGCAGGCGATCGCCAAGTGCGACGCCGGCGACTATGCCAGTGGCATTCCGGTGCTCGAGAAGCTGCTGACCGACGCCCGGATCCCGCTGCCGCCGCGCGCCTGATCATCCCGAACCCGGCTTGCGCCGGTTGGAGAGGGCGGCCTTCCCCGGAAGGCCGCCCATTTTCATGGCGTCGTCAGCGGCGCGCCGTTGCGTCCTGTGTTAGGTCTGCCGGCGCATGCAGGATTGGGCCACACGACGGCGCGCTATCGAGGACAGCCGGTACCTGGTCAGTCGTGCCGGCCCGTACGGCCGCTGGCGCCAGCGCGCTTTCAAGGTCGTCGTCACGGTGCTGGATGGAATGCTGCGCCTGACGCCGATCTACGCTCTCGGCCGGCGCAACGCCCTCGACCTGCGCAAGGTCGAGCTCGAGTTCGAGCTGCCGGGCTTGCCGCCGGCATTCGACGGCTATCGCATCCTGCAGCTGAGCGACACCCATCTCGACCACCTGCCGGAGCTCGCGGCAGCGGCGCGGGTGCTGCTGGCGGGTGTCGAAGTCGACATGCTTGCCGTCACCGGCGACATCCACGGCCACCCGCGGGCGCCGATCGAGCGTTCGACCGCTCTGTTGATGGAGGCGCTGGCCGGCGTTCGCGTGCGGGGCCCGCGCCTCGCCGTGCTGGGCAATCATGACCCGGCGTCGATGGCCGGCCTGCTCGAGCGGATGGGCTTCGACGTTCTGGTCAATCGCTCGATCCTGTTGCGGCGCGGCGACGACAGCCTGCGCGTCACCGGACTGGACGACGTCCACAGCTTCTACACCGAGGCAGCACTGGCGGCGCTCGGCGAGCACGCCGGCGAGTTCCGCATCGCCCTGGTGCATTCCGCGGAGGTCGCCGACGATGCCGACGCCGCGGGCTACGCGCTCTATCTTTGCGGCCACACGCACGGCGGCCAGATCTGCCTGCCCGGCGGCCGCCCGCTGGTCACCCATCTCAAGCGCTGCCGGCATGCCGCGAGCGGCCTGTGGCGAGAGGGCCGGATGGTCGGCTACACCAGCTGCGGCCTCGGCGTGTCGGACATGCCGATGCGCTTCAACACGCGCGGCGAGGTCGTCGTCATCACGCTGCGCAGGCCTGCTGTCTAGAGCGGAATGCGATGAGATGGAACCGCGCGCGGTTCCATCTCATCGCATTCGCGCGCACCGGGGATGCGTGTTGCAGGAGGCATGATGGGTCCAGCTGATTCCAGCTGGACCCATCATGCTCTAGTGCAGCCGGCGGACGTGCGGCGCGCCTTCGCACGGCACGTAGCGCACGCCGCCCTTCATGATGAAGGCGAAGCGCTGCTTGTCCTGCAGCACGCGCACGTCCTTCAGCGGATCGCCGTCGACCAGCAGCAGGTCGGCGAGATAGCCCTGCTTGACCAGGCCAAGCTCGTGGCCACGGTTCATGACCTGGCCGCCGGTGCGCGTCGCCGCCTGCAGCGCCTCGCTGGGGCTGAAGCCGAAATGCGTCACGAAGTGCTCGACGTCGCGGGCGTTGGTGCCCTGCGGGTTGGCGGCGAAGCCGTAGTCGCCGCCGACCACGACGCGGATGCCGCGCTTGCGCATCTCGTGATGGACACGACAGGTCGCCTCGAACTGCGGCGTCATCCGCCCGAGCCAGCGCCGGCCCTCCGCCGTGTTGTCGCCGCGCAGGCTCTCCAGCCGCGAGACCGTGAGCCCGATGGCGGGACCGGTGAAGATGCGGTCCTTGGCCGCCTCGAGGAGATCGAGCGCCTCCTCGTCGGCGTAGTCGCAGTGATAGATCACATCGACGCCATGGCGCAGCGCACGCTTGACCGAGTCCGAGGCGCGGCAATGGGCGGCGGCGCGCCGGCCCGCCGTGTGGGCGGCCTCGACGCCGGCCGCGACCTCGGCGTCGGTCATCATCGCGGCGACCGCGGGCGCTGAATCGGTGCCGAGCTCGCCGGAGATGTTGAGCTTGATCATGTCGACGCCCTCGCGCAGGCAGAGCCGCGCCATGCGCCGCACCTCGTCGGGGCCGTCGACGGCGACGCCGAAACTGTCCTGGTGCAGATGCAGGCGGCGGCCGTCGCCCAGGCCGCCGGTGACGGTGAGCTCGGGGCTGGCGGCGAGCAGCCGCGGGCCGTCGATCACGCCGTTGTCGATGGCATCACGCACCGCGACGTCGAGGCGGATCTTGGCCGCCGCGGCCGAGCAGGCGCTGGTGAAGCCCGCGCCGAAAAGTTTTCGCGCAGCATCCATGGTAAGCAGCGCATGGTCCTCCGGCGGCAGCTCGCCCAGGTACGTGCCGCGCGGCGTGTCGACGAAGGACAGATGGGCATGGCCTTCGACCATGCCCGGCATGAGGAATTTGCCGGCCGCATCCAGGCGCTCGGCGCCGTCGGATGAAACATTTTCGGCTTGCGGAGCGACAGCGACGATGCGCTCGCCGTCGATCAGCACCTTGCCGGCAAAAGGCCTGGCGCCGGTGCCATCCCACACCATCGCCCCGTCGATCAAAAGGCGCATTGTTTCCTCCGCCTGGAAGTGGTTTGTTCCGCCCCCTTATGGGGAGTGTGAGCTTAGTAGCTTAGTGGAGGAAGCTTTGATTGATCGACGCCAATTCATCGCCGCCGGCAGCGCGGCGGGTGCGCTGGGCTTGGCAGGAGCCTGGCCGGGCACGGCCCAGGCGCAGGCCCAATTCTCGATCGCGACCGGAACGACAGGAGGCGTCTACTATCCGCTGGGTGGCGCCATGGCGAACCTGCTCAGCAAGAAGGTGCCGGGCTGGGCCGTCACCGCCGAGGCCACCGCGGGCTCGGTCGCCAACATGCACATGATCCGCGACGGCAAGGTGCAGATGGCGCTGACCCAGTGCGACACCGCCTACGACGCCATCAAGGGCCTCGACAAGTTCAAGGACAAGCCGGTCGAATCGCGCACGCTCTGCGTCATCTATCCCAACCTGGTGCACTTCGTTACCATGGACGGCACCGGCATCAACAAGCTCTCCGACATCAAGGGCAAGCGCATCTCGACCGCCTCGCCGGTCAGCGGCTCGGAGGTGATGGCGCTGCGCATCATGGACGAGCTCGGCCTCAAGGTGAGCGACATCAAGCGCGAACGCCTGGCGCCGGCCGAGAGCACCAACGCCATGAAGGACGGCAAGCTCGACGGCTATTTCTTCAACGGCGGTCCGCCGGTGGCGGCGATCACCGACCTGGCGGCGAGCCAGGGCGTCAAGGTCAAGCTGATCCCCAACGCCGACCTGGTGCCGGATCTGAACAAGAAGTACGGCCCGGTGTTTGCGAAGAGCCAGATCAACCCCAAGGCCTATCCCAACCAGGACGCGGCCGTGCCGGTGATCGCCATCTGGAACATCCTGGTGGTGCCGGCCTCGATGAAGGACGACCAGGCCTACGCGATCATCAAGACGCTGTGGGATGCCCAGGCCGACCTGGTGGCCACCCATAAGGCTGCGATCGACATGACGCCGGAGAACCAGAAGGAGGCCAACTCCTCGGTGCCCTTCCATCCCGGCGCGCTGAAGTTCTTCGCCGAGAAGGGCATCAAGCTGTCGTAATCGCGGACCGTACGGGTCGGGGGCTCCCTGCCGGGAGCCCCCTTTTCGCTTTTGGGAATGCAGTCGATGACGGTGCAGAACGAGCTCCTGAGCGAAGAGGAGCATCGCAAGATCGAGGAACTGGTCGAGCAGGAGGAGGGCGGCGTCCATCGCTTCGCCAGCTGGTGGGGCACCTTCCTCACCGCCATCGCCGTCGCCATGACGCTGTTCCACCTCTATGCCGCCGCCAGCACCGTCGACCAGCAGTCGCTGCGCGAGATCCACGTCGCCTTCGCGCTGTCCCTGGTCTTCCTGCTCTTTCCCATGACGAAGAGCTGGCGCAACCGCATCGCGCCCTGGGACATCGTCGCCGCCGCCCTGTCGGTCGGGGTCATCTGGTACATGATGACGGGCGGCACCTGGACGAGCCGCGAGGCGGCCGACGACTTTCTCGACCGCTATGTCTCGCCCACGCACATGGACGTTGCGGTCGGCGCCGTCCTCATCCTGCTGGTACTCGAGGCGACGCGCCGAGCCACCGGCTGGATCATGCCGATCCTGTCGATGACGTTCTTCGCCTACGGCCTGTGGGGCAACTACCTGCCGGCACCGTGGACGCACAAGGGCTATCCGATCGTCGACATGATCGCCGAGCTCTACATGACGCTGAACGGCATCTTCGGCTCGGCGATCGACGTGTCGGCCACGTTGATCATCCTGTTCACCATCTTCGGCGCCGTCCTGCAGGCCTCGGGGGCGGGTCGCTTCTTCATCGACTTCTCCCTGCTCGCCATGAAGGGCCAGCCCAATGCCGCGGGCCGCGCCGTCGTGCTGTCGTCGTTCCTGCTGGGCGGGCCGTCGGGCTCGGGTGTCGCCACCACCGTCACCATCGGCACCGTGGCCTGGCCGATCATGCGCCAGGCGGGCTACGGCAAGACCGCGGCCGGCGGCCTGCTGGCCGCGGGCGGTCTGGGCGCCATCCTGTCGCCGCCGGTTCTGGGGGCCGCGGCCTTCCTGATCGCCGAGTACCTCAAGATGTCGTACCTCGACATCGTGCGCATGGCGATCGTGCCGACGTGCCTCTACTACTTCGGCCTGCTGGTCATGACCGAGATCAATTCGCGCAAGTACCGGCTGCGCGCCGTCGATCCGCACGTCGACATCGGCATGCGCCAGCTCTTGACCCGCTACGGCTTCCACTTCTCCTCGCTGATCTCCGTCGTCGTGCTGATGGTCTGGGGCTATTCGGCGACCTATGCGGTGTTCTGGTCGATCCTGCTCGCCATCCTGGTGAGCTACCTGCGCGCCGACACGGCACTTTGGCCCGGCCGGCTGTTCCGCGCCCTGGCCGACGGCTCGATCCAGGCGCTGGGCGTGGCGGCGACCTGCGCCTGCGCCGGCATCATCGTCGGCGTCATCACCAAGACCGGCCTGGCGCTGAAATTCTCGTCGATCGTCATCGACCTGGCCGGCGGCTCGCTGTTCTGGACCGCGCTCTACACCGCGCTGATCGTCTGGGTCGTGGGACTCGCCGTGCCGGTGACAGCCTCCTACATCATGTGCGCGGTGATCGCGGCCCCGGCGCTGATCAAGCTCGGCGTGCCGGACTATGCGGCGCACATGTTCATCTTCTACTACGCGGTGCTCTCGGAAGTGTCGCCGCCCACGGCGTTGTCACCCTTCGCCGCCGCGACCCTGACCCGCGCCGATCCCTACGTCACGACCCTGCAGAGCTGGAAGTACGCGCTGCCGGCCTTTCTGGTGCCCTTCATCTTCGTGCTCGATCCGATCGGCAGCGGCCTCCTGCTGGAAGTGCCCAAGGACATGAGCTGGGGCTGGGTGCCGTGGGTGACGCTGGGCGCCGCGGGCGGCATCCTGGCGCTGGCGATGGCCGCTCAAGGTCATCTGTGGCGGCCGCTGGGTGTGCTGCAGCGCATCGCCTGCGTGATCGCCGGCATCTCGCTCACTTTCCCCGACATCGTCGACGACTGGGTGGGCGGCCTGGTGGCAGCGCGCGCCCTGGGACTACTGATTCTTGCCGGCGTGATCGCCTACGAGTTCACACAGTCGAAACCTCTCAGGCCTTCGCCGCACGGAGCGCGCGGTCAGGCTCGATAGCCCGCCCGTTGGCCCAACGGGTCGCTTCGCCAAAGTCGCCGCGCAGGATCTTCAGCGCCACGCGGTTGATCGTGGTCGCCATGTGGCACCTCGCAGGAAAGCGATGGCTGGCAACGGGCGAAAATTGGCATCGTTGCAGATAGGCCACGGTTCCCCGGTTCGGCAAAGATCACGGGCGCCGTTTGGGCAACCCGCCGCGACGCCGCTCCGTTGGCTCGGCAAGACAGCAGAAGGAGCCGAGCCATGAAATACATTTCGCTGATTGCGGTCGCCGCCAGCGCTCTGGTGGTGGGCTGCACCGTCGCCACGTCGGAACGTGTGGTCGATAGGCCCGCGCCGGCGGTTTCGGAGCGCACCGTGGTCTACACCGATCCGGCGCCAGCCACCACGACGGTCTACACTCGCTAACGAGCGATACACAGATGCTGCCGGGGCGCGTTCAACCGCGCTCCGGCAATACTCTTGCAGGTAGGGTGGCTGGTGCTGCCGGACAGGATTGAACTGTCGACCTCTCCCTTACCAAGGGAGTGCTCTACCACTGAGCTACGGCAGCGCCGGGAGGCCGCAGGCCTCGGAGGGGCGGGGTATGCCATAGCACCGGAACCGGTTCAACCGTTGCCGCCCGCCGAAACTGGCGTTCCGCGCCAGCTTGCGGCGGGACGCCGCGTCTGCCTACAATTCGGCCGCGCAGGCAGGAGGAGACAAGATGGACTGGCGTCCGATTTCGGCCAATTCGCACATCACCGAGCCGCCGAACTGCTATGTCGACCATATCGACCCGGCGTGGCGGGAGAGGGCGCCGCATGTCGTCCACAAGGAAGGGATGGGCGACATCTACGTCGTCGAGGGCATGAAGACGCCGGTGCCGATGGGCCTGATCGCCGCGGCCGGCATCGACCCCAAGGACATCCGCATCGGCGGCGCCAGGTTCGACGATCTGCATCGCGGCGGCTGGGACCCGACCGAGCGGCTCGCCGACCAGGACAAGGACGGCGTTGCCGCCGAGGTGATCTATCCCAGCGTCGGCATGCTGCTCTGCAATCATCCCGACTCCGACTACAAGAAGGCGTGCTTCGACGCCTACAATCGCTGGCTGCAGACCTACGTCGCGCACGATCCTGAGCGCCTGATCGGCATGGGCCAGACCTGCATCCGGACGATCAAGGAAGGCATCGAGGATCTCGAGGGCATCAAGGCGATGGGTTTTCGCGGCGTCATGATGCCGGGCAATCCCGGCGAGAAGGACTACGACGATCCCGCGTTCGACCCGTTCTGGGAGGCGGCTGTTGCGCTGGAGCTGCCGCTCAGCTTCCACATCCTGACGTCGAGCGGCGACAACACCATGATCAAGCCGCGCGGGCCGAAGATTAACAGCTTCCTGTCGATCATTCGCGGCTGCCAGGACATCATGGGCATGCTGGTCTATTCCGGCGTGTTCGAACGGCATCCCAGGCTGCGCGTCGTCTGTGTCGAAGCCGACGCAGGCTGGGCGCCGCATTTCATGTATCGCATGGACCACGCCTACAAGCGCCATCGCTACTGGATGAAGGGCAAGGAGCTGCAGCGCCTGCCGTCGGAGTATTTCCGCAAGCACATCGCACTCACCTTCCAGGACGACTGGACGGCCTTCCAGTTCGCCGACCAGCTCGATCCACACCAGCTCATGTGGGCGAGCGATTTCCCGCACAGTGATTCGACCTGGCCGCGCAGCCAGGACGTGATCGCCGAGCAGACCGCCCATCTCGGCCCTGAGCTGAAGAAGCGCATCCTGCGGGACAACGTCGCGGACCTCTACAAGCTCGCTGCCTGAACCGGCACTGCAAATAGCGGCCCGCGCGCACATTTTGCACGGCGCGGGAACCTGGGCGGGAATGTGGCGTTTTCCTCCGAACGCGCCCACTGGTGCGCGGTCCGGAAAGGGAGCTCCGCCCTTCCGAAGCCTCCGCTTTGAGGGAACAAATCATGCTCAGGAAACTGTTGGTTGTCCTTGCGACGACGCTGCTCGTGGCCGCCTGCGCCTCGGAGCCGCCACCGCCGCCACCGCCGCCGCCGCCCGCTGCGGCGCCGCCATCGTTCATGGTCTTCTTCGACTGGGATCGCTCGAACCTGTCGCAGCAGGCAGTCCAGACCGTCGGGCAGGCAGCCGCCGCGTTCAAGTCGCGCGGCAGCGCGCGCATCACGGCAACCGGCCACACCGACACCTCGGGTCCGGAGAGCTACAACATGGCGCTGTCGTTGCGCCGCGCCAATTCGGTGAAGGCCGAGCTGGTCCGCCAGGGCGTGCCGGCCGATGCCGTCGCCGTGGTCGGGCGGGGCGAGGCCAATCCGCTGGTGGCGACCGGCGACGGCGTGCGCGAACCGCAGAACCGGCGCGTCGAGATCGTGATCGACGGCGGGGCGATGGTGTCGACCACCACGGTCTTCTCGGATCCCCGCAGCTACTGCAAAGCCCTGAGCGACAAGTGGCGCCAGTTCCGCACCTCCCAGCTCGATACGCCTGAGGCCGCGGCGATGGCCAAGTGCGAGGCCGGCGACTACCAAGGGGGTATCCCGGTGCTCGAGAACTCCCTGATCGCCAACAAGATCCCGCTTCCGGCGCCCGGCTACCGCTGGCCCGGCCGGCCCATCGGACCGAGCTGAGCGATCGTCTCCTAAGACTCCCGGAAAAGGCGGCCGCAATGGCCGCCTTTTTCATGACTTCGCGAAGAGCTCTTCGAGCCGGTCGATGAATGGCCTTTGACCGGCATTGATCTTCTGCCGCGCCTCGTCGGGCGAGAACCATGCCGCGCGATCGACTTCGGGAAAGGACTGCCGCCGGCCGCTGCGCGGCGGCCATTCGATCTCGAAGCTGTTGCCTGAGATACGCTCGACATCGAGGTCGCCCTCGAGCGCGAAGCCGTCGACATGCTTGCCGCCGCGTTGGCGAATGCGCCCGAGCGGGACCAGGGCGCCGGACGGCATGACGCCGACCTCCTCGGCGAACTCGCGTCGCGCCGTCGTCTCCGCATCCTCGCCGGTATCGCGTTCACCTTTGGGTATCGTCCAGGCGCCGCCGTCCTTGTTGCGCCAAAACGGGCCGCCGGGATGGACCAGCAATACCAGCAGTTCGCGATCTTTGCGTTTGTAGAGGAGAATGCCCGCGCTCTCGGCCGCCATTCAGCGCCCCGCCACCGGCGCGGCTGTCGCTCCCTGCCAGGCCCCGCCTCGAGCGCACTCACCGACCACGTCGAGGAGCGGCCTTCGAGGCGGGGGCCGGTACGTGGGAGAAACCGGCAACGGAAAAACGTGCGGCAACCAACGAAGGTTGCGTGGTCCGCCGGGTTCCCGATGGCCATGGGGTGTGTTTTTGAGCGCAACCTGCAAGCGGACCCCTCGTTGTCGTGCCACACAGGGAGTACAACCGATGAAGTCTTTTCCCGTCTTCGCCATTGTCATCGTCGGCCTCGTCAGCGCTTGCACCTATCGGCATGAGACCGTGGAGCGCCGTGCCGCTCCGGCCGCGACCGTGGTCGCCACGCCGGTTCCGGCGTCGAACACCGTGGTCTACACCGATCCGGCGCCGGCCACCGCCACTACCACCGTCTACACCCGTTAGTTAGGGAGCCAGCCATGAAGCCGCTCCTTGTCCTGGCTTGCGTCGCGAGTTCCGTCCTCGTCTCGGCCTGCATGGTGCGCGAGGAGCGGGTTGTGCAACCGGCGGCCTCCACCGCAGTGGTAGCACCGGCGCCGTCCGCCGTCGTCTACACCGACACGGCGCCCAAGACCACGACGACGACCGTCTACTCGCGCTAGCCGAAATTTCCCGCGCTTGGCGTAGCTTCCCCCGCGTCAAGCACGTGACTGGCCCACCCGATGTGGAATCGGGTGGGCCTTTTCTTGCCGCCAGACGCCGAAGATCAGTTGCGTTCGTCCCGCCGTCCCGGACGGGCCGCCGCTTCCAGGAACTCGTTGCGCGTGCGGACCACGGCGGGATCGCGGGCGTCGATGCGCTCGGCTTCGTCGAGCGCGCGGTCGGCGGCGCCGTAGTCGCGTCGGGCTATGGCGGCGCGTGCGGTTTCGACCAAGGTGGCAATGCGCGTGGCGTCCTGCCGCCGATCGCCGCGGTCGCGACGGCCATCGCCGCGCGTCGTCCGCAGGTCGGCAATCTCGCGTCGGGCGGCCGCGGTCTCGGCCAGGCCGGGGACGCTACGGTCGGCGCCCTGCAGCGCCATCTCGGCGCCGGTGAAGTCGCCGCGCGCCGCCATCCGCCGGGCGTCGGCAATCGCTGCCCGCGCTTGGGCGAGCTGGTTTGCCGAGGGGCCTGCCGGAGCGGCCTGCCGCGGCGCAGGAGCCGGTGCGGAAGTTGCTGCGGGCGCCGCGGGTGGCGCCGCTTGCGACACCGAGGGCAGATCCCGGTTGTTCAGGTAGACGTAATAGCCGCCACCGGCCACGACGACGCAGAGCGCGCCGAGAAGAGCATATAGAAGCCCGTTGCCAGGGCCGCGAGTGTCGTCCGCCACGAGGTGCCTCCTGGGGTCCGTTTTGGCCCGAAACCGGCCTTGGATCCCAGGAAAACGCTGTCAGGACCGCGTACGTTCCTTATCGGACCATCGCGCGGCGCCACCGAACCGTATCTTCGATCTGCATCTCGAGGCCTCGCAGGGGCGTCCATCCCAGATCGCGTTGCGCCTTGGCGATACAGCCCACCAGCTGGGGCGAATCGCCCGGCCGGCGCGCGCCGAAGACATGCGGCACCGGCCGGCCGACCGAGCGGCCGATCTCCTGGACCACCTGCTTGACGCTATAGCCGGCGCCCGAGCCCAGGTTGAAGACGTCGTGACGGCCGCGTCCGGGCTTCTGGCGCATCAGCCAATCTACGGCCTTGAGGTGGGCGTCGGCGAGATCCGACACGTGCACGAAGTCGCGAACGCACGAGCCGTCCTGGGTCGGATAATCCTCGCCGTGCACGATCAGTGTCCCGCGCAGGCCGAGCGCGGCATCGACGGCGAGCGGCAACAGATGGGTCTCCGGCTCGTGCGCCTCGCCGATCTCGCCGCCGGCATCGGCGCCCGCGGCGTTGAAATAACGCAGCGACGCCGAGCGCAGGCCGCGCCACGTCGCGGCCTCGAGGGCGCGCTCCACACTCGCCTTGGAGACGGCGTAGGGATTGATCGGCGCGATCTTGTGTCCTTCCTCCAGCAGGCCGGACTGCGGCAGGCCGTAGACGGCGCAGGTGCTGGAGAACACGAATGCCTCGACCTTGTGCCGGATGGCCGCGCCGATCAGCACGCGGCTCTTGGCCGAATTGTTGACGAGGTAGCGTTCCGGATTGAGGACCGATTCGCCGACTTCGATGTAGCCCGCCAGGTGAATGACGACCTGTGGCTTGTGGCGCTGGAAGACCTCCTCCACGAGGCGTCCGTCGCCGACGTCGCCGCGCGCCAGGTCGCCCCAGCGCACAGCCCACTCATGCCCCTTTTCGAGCGTGTCGAGACAGAGCGGCTGGGCGCCGGCTTCGGCCAGCGCCTTGCAAACGTGGCTTCCGATGTAGCCGGCGCCGCCAGTGACCAGCACCGGCCCGCGAACGGTTGACGCGAGCAACTATCAATTCCTCCGGGGTTGGACGGCAGAAGTTGCTCGATGTGACAACATCACTCAATCGTCGCGATGCCCGATCACACAGTGATCACGAGAGGTTCTGACATCGGGCGGGCCAGTATTCGGAGCCGGTATCCGGGCCAGTATTGCCGCGTCAGCGTAAGAGTGGAGACAGCATGCTCAAGATCGTGAAGGACTCCGTGCTCAAGGTGAGCCGCTCGTTCGGCTACGACATCGTGCCGCTGCGGGAGATGAAGGAGCGCGACTTTGCGCTTCACCTGCGCGAGCTGTTGGCCCGCCTCGAGGTCGATTGCGTGCTCGATGTCGGCGCCAACGCCGGCCAGTATCGCGATTTCCTGCGCGAGCAGGTCCAGTACGCCGGCACGATCGTGTCCTTCGAGCCGCTGAGCCGTCATGTCGAGGCGTTGCGCGAGCGCAGCCGCGGCGACAGCAACTGGCACATCGAGGGCTACGCGCTCGGCAGCGGCGAGGGCTCGATGCAGATCAACGTCATGGTGTCCGACCAGTTCAGCTCGTTCCTCGAGCCCGACCATGACCGGGTCAGCGACTATGCCGGCCTCAATGTCGCCGACCACACGGAGACCGTGGCGGTGCGCACCCTCGATGGCGTGCTGCCCGGCTTGCGCGAGCGCATCGGCTTCACCCGACCCTACCTCAAGATCGACACCCAGGGCTTCGATATCGAGGTCCTGCGCGGCGGGGCCGAGAGCCTGCCGGCGGTGAAGGCCCTGCAGACCGAGGCTTCGGTCCGCCGCATCTACAAGGGCATGCCGCGCTACACCGAGACCATCCACTATCTCGACGAATGCGGCTTCGACATTACCGGCCTCTACCCGGTGAGCCGCGACAACGCCCTGCGCCTGGTCGAGTTCGACTGCGTCATGATCAATCGAGCCGCTATCCCGGTTTAGGGCCAGGTTTAGGACAAGCGAGCTTCTCGCAAAGCTGGGCAACGTCCTCTGCGGCGACGAACATGCTGGACGGCACCGCTGCAAGCCGCGCGCGGATCAGTTCGTAGTCCTTCTCCGTCAGCCGCTCGAAGAAGCGGACCAGCGATTCCTCGAGCGGTGCGTCGAACGTCCAGCCGATGCGATGCTTCTCGATGACGTTGCCGACCTCGAAGCGGTGCACGGCAAGGCAGGGCACGCCGTAGTAGCCGGCTTCGTAGAAGCGGCAGGGCATCAGCCAGCGTGAGTTGTGGTCGGTGTGCTCGAGGTCGAGCGCCCAGGCGAAGTCGACGCCGCGGTAGAGACGCTCGAGATCCTGCTGCGGCAGATAGGGACCGCTATAGTCGACGTTGGGGCAACGGCGCAGCACGGTCTCGAACTTGGCCTGCTCGACGGTGGTGAACACACCGCCGAACTTGAAGATGACGCGATCCTGCAGGCGATGGGCGAGCCGCGCGATGAGATCGACGGTGGCCTCGCCGCGGATCAGGCCGAAGTAGCCGACCACCCATGGCCTGTGGCTGGTTCCGGGAGGCTTGATTGCCACCGAGCGGGAACGGGAAGGCGAGGGGTAGAGCTTGTTCTCGAGCAGGAACCAGGCGCCGGCATATTTCTGCACCGCCGAGAAGTAGTTGCGATGGAAGCCGGGCGAGGACAGCACCAGCAGGCTGACGCGCCGAAGGCATAGCCGCTCGATCGCCCGCAGGAAGGTCGGCACCAACCCGCGGCGCATCAGGATGGGCGGAATGTCCAGCACCTCGTAGGCGATCGGCGCGCGCGAGAAGGCGATCAGGCGGCCGAGCAGTGCGAGCAGGAGCTGGTCGATGTTGCGGGCGTAGAAGATCGAAGCGCGCGCCATCGTGCGGCGGTTGGCGAACAGCGTGGGAATGGCGTGCAGCAACGCGCTCAGCCGATGCCAGTATCGTGCGTCGGTGGTGAAGCCCAGCGGCACGTTGGGCCACGGCGGTTGATAATCCGTGTTGTAGCGCTCGCGGCGAAAGCCGAAGACCGTGACGCAGTATCCGAAATCCATGAACTGCTGGACGCGCTTCAGTGTGCTGGCGTCGGTCACGTCGGGACAGAAGAACGACAACGCCGCATTCTCAGCGCCGCGCGCCGACGCAACACCGCCATCCCGTGTCATGTCGTCGATGACGACGGGAATATCGGTCGCGTCTCTGGCTTCCATTGATCCGTGCATCCGACGGCATCTCCCGATCGCGGTACGCCCGCAGTATCGGGGAGCGTGACGACGGCATTACGTGATCAATCTGTGGCGTCGATTCTGCGTGAAATCCAAGTCACAAGTTAATCACTAGCGGGGCCGATAGGTGAGATGTTTCATGGCCTCACATGAACGCTCCCTTCGACACTCACGCTGGCGCGCTGCGCTTCGAGCGCGTGGCCATCACTTGCGTGTTCGGTGATCCGCGCGATCTGAGGTCGTGGTCCGGGGCGCCCGCGAATCTCGCCAAGGAACTCGAGCGGCTCGGTGTGGCAGTCGAAGGCATCCGGCCGAGCATGAACCGGCTGGAGAAGCTCGGCGTGGCCGCCTGCGACATGATGGCGGGCCTCGGACGACCGGTCAGCACCGAGCAGGTGCTGCGCGGCCGGCGGGCCCGGCGCAGGCTCGCCGCCCAGGTTGCCGAGCAGGCGAGCCGGATTGGCGCACGCCACGTGCTGCATACCGGCACTTTCGACCTGCCGGCCTGTGACCTCGCCGCGGGCGTGAAACATTACCTCTACTGCGACCATAGCTGGGCGCTGACGCGGGCCCATCACATCGATGTCTGCCGCTACAACACGCGCGCCATGGCGGCGTTCGACCAGGCCGAGCGCGAGGCGCTGAGCGGGCTGGCGCATGTCTTCACCTTCGGCACCTACGTCCGGGACAACCTGATCGCCCATTACGGGCTGCCGCCGCACAAGGTCACGGCTGTCGGCTCGGGCATGGGCGCGATCGCACCCTATGAGGGGCCGAAGAGCTACGACAAGCCGGCGCTTCTTTTCGTCGCGAAGCACCTGTTCAAGGCCAAGGGCGGCTTGCTGCTGCTGGAGGCGTTCGACCGGGCGTATCGGCAGCGTCCGGACATCAACCTCACCATCGTCGGCGACGAGCGCAGCCGCGCTTTCGTGGGCGAGCGGCCCGGCGTCACCCTGCATGCTCACCTGCCCTGGGAGAGGCTGCAGCAGCTCTATCGCGAATCGACGCTGCTGGTTCAGCCCATGCTGAACGATCCCTGGGGCCAGGTTTATCTCGAGGCCATGGTGTCGCGCACGCCGGTCATGGGCCTCAATCGCAATGGCTTGCCCGAGCTGGTCGATGGCGGCCGGCACGGTTTCCTCGTCGATCGCGCCGATCCGTCCGCGCTCGCCGAGGCCATTGTCAGCGCCGTCTCGGATCCGGAGCGGCTCGAAAGCATGGCGGCAAGGGCCCAGCGCCATGTCGTGCAGAACTATTCGTGGGGCCGCGTGGCCGAACGGATCGCCTACTCCTCCTGAAGCGTCGCGTAACCCGAGAGGTCGGCAAGCATGTCAGAAAAAGTCGCATTCATCACCGGCATCACCGGGCAGGACGGCGCCTATCTCGCCGACTTCCTGCTGGGCCGCGGATACATCGTCCACGGCGTCAAACGCCGGTCGTCGCTGCTCAACACCGAGCGCATCGACTATCTCTATCGCGACCGCCACGACGCCGCTGCGCGCCTGTTCCTGCACTACGGCGACATGACGGACTCGACCAACCTGCTGCGCCTGCTGGGCGAGGTGAAACCCACCGAAGTCTACAATCTCGCAGCCCAGAGCCACGTGAAGGTGAGCTTCGAGACGCCGGAATACACCGCCAATACCGATGCCTTGGGCACGCTCAGGCTGCTCGAGGCGATCCGCATCCTGCGCATGCACGACGACGTGCGCTTCTACCAGGCCTCGACGTCGGAGCTGTTCGGCAAGGTCCAGGAGACGCCGCAGCGCGAGCTGACGCCGTTCTATCCGCGCAGCCCCTACGCGGTGGCCAAGCTCTATGCCTATTGGATCACGGTCAACTACCGCGAAGCCTACGGCATGCACGCCTCCAACGGAATCCTGTTCAACCACGAATCGCCGATCCGCGGCGAGACCTTCGTCACCCGCAAGATCACCCGCGCGGTCGCGGCTATCGAGCGCGGCTACCAGGACCAACTCTATCTCGGCAATCTCGACGCCAAACGCGACTGGGGTCACGCCCGCGACTATGTCGAAGGCATGTGGTGCATCGTCCAGCAGGACCAGCCCGACGACTACGTGCTGGCGACCGGCGAGACGCACACGGTGCGCGAGTTCGTCGAGCTCGCCTTCGGCCAGATCGGCCGGCCGATCGAATGGCGCGGCGAGGGCGACGAAGAGCAGGGCTGCTGCCAGCGCACCGGCCGGGTGCTGGTCGCCATCGACGGGACCTATCGCCGGCCGACCGAAGTCGACCTGCTGCTCGGCGACCCCGCCAAGGCGCTGGCCAAGCTGGGCTGGCGTCATCGTACGAGCTTCCCCGACCTGGTTGCCGAGATGGTGGAAGCCGATCGCCTCGTGATGAAGAGAATGGGAGCCAACAATGCCTATGAACCCAAGCTATACGCTGCGCAATAAGCGCGTCTGGGTCGCCGGCGATCGCGGCCTGGTCGGCAGCGCGCTGGTGCGCCGCCTGCAGCGTGAAGGCTGCGAGATCGTGGCGGCGCCGCGAGACCAGGTCGACCTGCGCCGGCCCGACCAGACCGAGCAGTGGATGGCGGCGGCGCGGCCGCAGGCCGTCTTCCTTGCGGCGGCGCGTGTCGGCGGCATCTACGCCAACGACACTCGTCCGGCCGAGTTCATCTACGACAACCTCATGATCCAGAGCAACGTCGTGGAAGCCTCGCGCCGCGTCGGCGTGGAGAAGCTGATGCTGCTGGGCTCGTCCTGCATCTATCCGCGTCTCGCGCCGCAGCCGATCCCCGAGACGGCGTTGCTCACCGGGCCGCTCGAGCCGACCAACCAGTGGTACGCGGTGGCCAAGATCGCCGGCATCAAGCTCGGCCAGGCCTATCGCCGCCAGTACGGCTGCGATTTCATCTCGGTCATGCCGACCAACCTCTACGGGCCGGGTGACAATTTCGACCTGATGCAGAGCCATGTCGTGCCGGCGTTGATGGTGAAGGCGCATGCCGCCATGCGTTCGCGGGCGCCGGCCATCGACGTCTGGGGGACCGGCGCGGTGCGCCGCGAATTCCTGTACGTCGACGACGCCGCCGACGGCATGGTCTGGCTGATGCAGAACTATTCCGACGAGGGGATCGTCAACCTGGGACCAGGCTCCGACGTGGCCATCGTCGATCTGGTCGGCCTGATCTGCAAGGTCGTGGGCTACAAGGGCGGCATCCAGTTCGATTCGAGCCGTCCCGACGGTGTGCCGCGCAAGATGGTGGACACCAACTTCGCCGCCTCGCTCGGCTGGCGCGCCCGCACGCCGCTGCGTGACGGGTTGGCTGCGACCTACCGCTGGTACGTCGACAACGTCGTGCCGGAAGCCCAGAAGGCGGTGGCCTAGATCGCGTTCCTCCCCTTCGCGGACACCGCGAAGGGGCGGGGCGCTTTTGGCCGCGAAGCGGCCAAAACGCCTGGCCCGCGCAGCGGGCAGAGGGGCCAAGAGCCCCGACAAGTCCCCCACAGATTCTAGAACAGCCGAACTGAACCGGGGGTGAGCCCGTGCCCCGCGGACGGCATGTCTTTTTGCCGCAACATTCGCTTGCCATGCTCGGCCCTAACGGCTGTCATCGGGAGCGAGGGAGCCCATGCCGTTGCAACCGTCATGACCTTTCGCATCGCCCAGATCTCCGACACGCACCTCAGCGCCGAGAGGCCCTTCTTCGTCGGCAATTTTGAGCGCATCGGCGAGGCGTTGCGCGCCGTCCCGCCCGACCTGGTGCTGAACTCGGGCGATATCTCGCTCTCAGGCGAGTCCAAGGAGAGCGACCTTTCGGCGGCGCGGGCGCTGCACGAGGCGATCGGCCTGCCCGTGCGCTTCCTGCCCGGCAACCACGATCTGGGCGACAGTCAGGATCTCGCCACCCATGGCGCGGCCGTGATCACCGATGAGCGGCGCGCCCGCTACCTCGCGCATTTCGGCGTCGACTTCTGGACGCTCGACGTGCCGGGCTGGCGCCTGCTCGCCATCAACGCGCAGTTGCTGGGCAGCGATCTTGCGGCGGCCGCCGATCAGGAGGACGCCATCGTCGAGGCCACCGCGAGCCTGGGCGCGCGCAAGCTCGCATTGTTCCTGCACATGCCGCTGTTCGACAAGGCGGCCGACGAGCCCGCGATGACCGGCCGCTTTGTCGATCCCGCGCCTCGCCGCGCGCTGCTGGCGCGGCTCCGCATTGCGCCGCCGGCGCTGATCGCATCCGGCCACGTCCATCAATATCGCGAGAGCTGGTCGGACGGAGCGCGCCATGTGTGGGCGCCGTCGACGGGCTACGTCATCCCCGACCGCCGCCAGCCGCTCTACGGGCTGAAGCAGGTGGGCTATGTCGAGCATCGGCTGGAGCCGGATGGTCGGCACGAAAGCCGGCTGGTGCAGGTGCCCGGCATGGCGACCCTAAACATCGCCGATTTCCCCGAAGCCTATGGGCCGATCTAGAGTTTGCTGAAAAACCTGGCGACAGCTCACCAGCTTTGGGCAGGTAATTCATGAAGCGAGGGCCTTCGATCGGCTATTGAAGTATCGCAAGTTCGGATGGAACACCGCCGTGGCGCGGCTCGCGCGCTGCTGCGCCGGGACATCGACCGCCATGATCGACACAGCCGCCGCGATCAGCATCACGCTCCAGGTCTTGGGTCCGACATAGGAGCCGGATGCCTGGCCCAGGATGATCCAGACGGCCCAGCAATAGAGCACGCTGGGCACACCCAGCAGGCGCAGCCAGACCGACACCGCCACGATCGTGAGCACGCCCCAGACCAAGCCGAGATAGATCCAGTGCAGCCAGACGTAGTTGGTCAGCACGTCGGCGACGCGGCTGATGCGCCATGCCGCCTGGAACGACGGCGAGTTCATGTAGACGTTCATCACGTTGTTGGTGATGAAGGGCTCGCCGGTCAGGCCGGCGCCGGCCCACGGGTGGCTGCGGAACATGTCGAAGGCCACCAGCATCGGGCCGGTGAAGCGATAGAAGAAGCTGGCGTCGCGGCCGGTTGCCAGTTCGTTCAGGCGTTCTGCAAAGAAGATGCTGCCGAACACGGAGGCCGCGGCGACGAGCACCGCGGCGAGGGACAACATGCCGACTGTCCGCGAGATCGAGGTGCGGCCGCCCGGCCGCGTGCCGGCCAGGAAGACCAGGTAAGGGGCGCTCAGGAACACCATCAAGACCAGGGTGGGGCCCGGCAGCACGACCAGGGCCATGGCGATCAGGCCGAAATAGGCCAGGACCTTGTAGCGCCACGTACTTATGACCAGCCAGACCGAGCTGAAATGGGTGTAGGCGAAGGTCACCGCGGACGGCTCCGACGTGAAGAGTTTCGGGCGAATGCGGCCATAGAGAACCTGGTCGCGCAGATCGGCGTCGTAGACCTGGTCCGACTGATAGAGCCGTTCGCGCACCGCGTCGCTCAAGGGCCGCAGGCCGGCATAGGTCTCGAGCAGGCAGCCGATGATGATGGCCAAGCAGAAGGCGAGGAGGATGCGGGCAATCTGGCGCCGGTCGCCCTGCAGCAGCGTCAGGAACACAGCGTAGGCGATGACCAGCGAATAGGTGAGCTGCAGCAGCCCGGTGAAGCGCTTGCCGAGGAAGGAATAGTCGCTGGCAGCCAGCACCGAGCACAAGTAGACCGTGACCACCAGCAGCAGCCCGGCAAGGTGCTTGGGGACAATCTGGTCGCGCCGTCGCCACAGCATGATGAGGCCGGCAAAGCCTGATGGCGCACAGGTCAGCGGCACCTTGTCGGAGATCGCCAGCGACACGCCGAGATAAAGGCCCAGCAGGAAGATCACCACCAGCACGGTGTCAATGAAATCGAGCCGCCGCGGTGCCCCGGCGGCGGTCAGGGAGGCCCGTGCGGTGGTCATGCGTTGGCGATCGCCGAAACGATCTGACGGCCGCGGCTCGACCAGTCGAAGCTGCCGGCGCAGGCGGCCCACGCCCGCTCCTGCAGGCTGTTCAGCCGTTCGACGTCGTCGATCGCCTCGAGCACGCCGTGGGCAAGTGCTGCGTGGTCGGCGTAGAGCATGGCGCTGTCGTTGTGGCGCAACGGCACGCCGGCGAAGGAGCCCGCGAGCGCGAAGACAGGCACGCGGTTGAAGACATACTCCAGCACCTTGAGCTTGAAGCCGCCGCCTGAGCGTTCGGGCACGATCGCGATCCGCGCCTGGTCGAGGTAGGGCGCGATGTCGGGCACCGTCCCGGTGAAGTGGGTCGCGAGGTACTGCTGGCGGAGCTGCTGCAGGAAGGCTTCGTCGCCGCTGCCGACGGCCTGCAGCTCGGCGCCGGCATCGGCGAACAGCGGATCGGCGACGTCGACGAACTCGGCAAGATTCATGCGCTTGGCAATCCAATCGAAGCTGCCGACGATGACGGCCCGGCGCGGCAGCACCGGCGAGATCCGCCGCTCGTCGACGCGGCGGCCGCAATAGCCGGGTGTCAGCACGTCCATCGGCTTGTCGCCGCACTCCTGGCGGTAAAGCGCCATGTCCTCATGGGTGATCGCGGTGATGAAGTCGACGGCGTCGGTCAGCTCGCGCTCCAGGCGCGACACCTTCAGCGCGTCCAGCCGAACCGCCTGGCGCTTCAGGAACAATGGCTGGCTCTCGGCGATCTGGCTGCGCAGGCTGCCTTCGTGGTTGTGCGACACGTAGATGAGACGCGGGCGATTGCGTCGGCCGGCATAGTGCTCGAGCACGGCCGGCAGCGCCCAGCCGGCCGAGATGCCGTCGAACACGATGCCGTCCCAGGCGTCGCGCCGCAGGAGCTTGCGCAGCATGCGCCGCATGCCCGCGGTCCGGCAGCGATAGGCGATGTTCGGCAGCGTCGAGGTGAGGCTGCCCCAGCGAGAATGCGGGTTGTCGGCCGGCAACCACCACACGACATGCTTGGAGCGCTCGCCGTTGGCGCGTGGCGAATCGGCGCGGCCGAGCCCCAGCACCTCGACGTCGCCGCCGGCTGCGGCCACCGAATCGATCAAGCCGCCGGAGTAGACGTACTGACCGTTGTGGCGCGGCTCGGGGTCGGCCATCGTGAGCCACAGGCACCGGACGGCCGATCCACGGTCACGCTCAGAACGCGTTGAGGCCTGTGAAGCCGCCGACGACGGTGCGGGCGATAATTCGGAGGTCGAGGGCGATCGACCAATGCTCGATGTAGTAAAGGTCATGCTCTACACGCTTCCGTATCTGCTCGAGAGTGTTGGTCTCGCCGCGCCAGCCGTTGACCTGCGCCCAGCCCGTAATGCCCGGCTTCACTCGGTGGCGTGAATCGTAGTGCTTGACGGCCTCCTGGTAGAGAAGGGGACCGGCCTTGGCCGCCAATGCATGCGGCCGTGGCCCGACGATCGACATCTCGCCGCGCAGCACGTTCAGGAACTGCGGCAGCTCGTCGAGACTGGTGCGCCGCAGGAAGGCGCCGACGCGGGTCACGCGCGGATCGTTGCGTTGCGTGAGCTGATCGCCGTTGGCGTCGCTCCGCTCCTGATACATGGTGCGGAACTTCAGCACCTCGATCAGCTCGTTGTTGAAACCGTAGCGCTTCTGGCGGAACAGTACCGGGCCGCGGCTGTCGAGCCGGATGAGCAGCGCGATCATCAGCATGACTGGCGAGATCACGGCCAGGATAAAGGCCCCCAGGATGCGATCCTCGATCGACTTGGCGATCCACCGCCAGTCGCGCAGTGGGCGGTCGATGACGTTGAAGAAGGTGTGGCCGCCGATATGGCTCGCCTGCACGGCACCGAGCCGGAGCGCGAATTCGCTGGGGCAGAGCCGCACGTCGACAGGCACCACGTTCAGCTTGTTCAGCGTCTCGACAAGCCGATGCTCGGCCGCCGGCGGCAGGGCGACGATGACGGTGTCGATGCCGTAGAGCCGGACGTCCCGCACCAGATCGTCGACCGAGCCCAGGATGGCGTGGCCCATGCATCGCCGCGGCAGGGAGGCTGCGTCATCGTCGTAGACGCCCAGGATGCGCGGCCCACCCGGGGCGGAATTCAAGCCGCGCAGCAGCCGCTGGGCCATGGGGCCGGAGCCGATGACGGCGACCAGCTCGCCCAGACGGCCGGCGCGATGCCAGTTCTTGACCTGGTGGTTGAGCGCGATGCGACTGGCCACGATCACGGCCGCACCGAAGGCGAACCACAAGGCGGTCCAGGGGCCGTTGGTGGCGGTGATCGGATCGAAGAACAAGGCGGCAACGAACAGCGTACCCAGCGTCAGCAGCCAGCCGAGCAGCGCCCGGCCGATCGTGGCGCCGAGATCGCTGAAGTGACGAAAGCGATAGGCGCCGGTGAGGCGCAGGAAGTTGCTGGCGAGCAGCGCGCCTAGCAGGACGACGAGACCTTCCAGGCGCCAGTCGACGGTCGAGATATCAAGATGGATCGCGGCCGCGCCGGCGCCCAGGATGGCTGCGATGTCGAGACCCGTGACGAAGCGGCAGACAACTGCTTCCGAAACAGTCCGGCCCTGGCGCGGCGGACCGGCATCCCAATCGACGATCGCGACATCGTGGTCGCTGCCGGTTGGTTGTTCGAGATCGAGTGCTCTCGATCTCGCCAAGACGCCACGCTTCATGAGAACTCTCCGCAGAGCTGCGCGGCCATTGAACGGCCGTGCCTTCGAGATAGGAGCGATTCTCCACGGCACCTGCGGACGGTGTTGTGATCATGCTGGGACGCCTTTTGGCGTCCTGTGATCATGCTGGGGCAGCCGAATCTCTAGAACATGATGGGTCCAGCTGGAATCAGCTGGACCCATCATGCCTCCTGCAACACGCATCCCCGGGGCGCGCAAATGCGATGAGATGGCACCGCGCGCGGTGCCATCTCATCGCATTCCGCTTTAGTCAACGCAGGCCAACACCTGCGATGCGAATCGATGCGGCGTGCGTGACGAGGCGAAGTCCGCGGCAGACGACAGATCGATGAAGGTTTGCGGCCCGCCATCGACCATGCGCTCGATTTCTGCCGCAAGTTTGACGGGATCCGACAAATCGGCGACCAGGCCGAGGCGGTGATCGCGCGTCAGCCGGCCGACCAGACCGAACGACTGGGCCAGCACCGGCCGTCCGGCCCGCGCGGCCCACAGCAGCACGCCGCTCGATCCGACGAAGCGTTGATAGGGCGCCAGGATGACTGCGCTCTGAGTGACAAGACTGTCGAGCTCGGCGCGATCGAGCCGCCGATCGTCGATGCGCAGCCACAAATCGGGCTGCTCGCGGGCCAGCGCATCGCGGCGCGTCTCGATCGCTGCGCGGATCGCAGGATCGATGCGGCCGGCGAACAGCACGGCGACGCGGGCGGCGATCCGCTGCGGCAGCAGGCGGAGCGCATCGAGCACCATCAGCGGGCCCTTGCGCTCTGTCAGATAGCCGAACAACAGGAAGGCGATACGGCCAGCCGGCACGATGTCGGCCGAAACCACGGTGGCGGCCGAATCGGCTGCCGGATGCGCCGGATCGGGCAGTGCCTGCACCTTGCCGCCATGTCGGTAGTGGTCGGCCGCGTGTGCTGGAAAGAACGGGTCGAGCGACAGGATCGCCGCCACGGCCGGATTGTGCAGCATCATGCGGTAAAGCAGGTCCTTGCGCACATCGCGCAGCCATTCGCCGAAGCCAGGCCGGTAATCACCGAAGGCCCTGTAATGCACGGAAGGGCGGAACAGAATGCCGGCGAGAGGCTTGCCGCGGGTGCGCAGGCCGAAGGCGAGCGGCAGGCTGAGCAGGTCGAGGCACAGGAAGAAGCCCATGTCGGCGCCGCTGCGCTGCAGGTAGCGCCGCATGACCCACCAGCGGGCGAAGGCCGCCAGCGACAGCGAGCGATGGCTGCACAGCTTCACCTCGCTCGGTTTCATGGCGATGAAGCGGACGCGACCGTCGGCGACGGGCGGTATCGACCGCGAGAGCGTCGCGCACAATGCCGGGGGCGCCAGCACCGCGATCGCCGCCGCCTGGTCGTTGGTGGCGACGAAGTCGACCAGATGCTGCAGCCATTCCTGCGAATGGCCTTCGACATCAGGCTCGAAGACCAGGATCTCGCGCTTACTTGGCGGCAGCGACGGCATCGAGCCGGTCCACGAGATGGCCGAGGATAAGCGGCTTGGCATAGTTCGCTTCGACGAATTCGCGGCCGCGCCGGCCGAGCTCCTGGCGCAGGCGGCTGTCGTCGGCGAGGCGTATCACGGCTTCGGCGAAGGACGGTGCGTCGTCAGGCGGCACGCACAGGAAGGCCCCGCTCTGGCGCTGCAGGTTCCACAGCACGCTGTCCGGCAAGGCCGTCGCCACGAAGGGGCGGCCGACCGCCATGATGTTGAAAACCTTGGAGGGAACGGCGAACGCCGCCGCATCGGGCCGTTGCGGCACCAGATGAATGTCGCCGGCCGCGAGCGCCGTGCCCAGTGCTTCGTTGGGCTGCAACTCGGCGAGCTGGATGTTGGTGAGGCCGAGGCTCTTGATCTGGTCGAGAAGCTCGCTGGCCTGGTTGCCGTTGCCGCGCAGCACGATTTCGATGTCCAGCCGCCGGTCGGCCAGCTCGCGAGCCAGCGCCACCACCTGGCCAAGGCCCTGCTTGCGGCCGAGATTGCCGCTGTACAGCACCTTCACGCTCGATCGGGTGACGGCAGGGGCGGCCTGGATATGGTCGGTGTCGACCCACAGAGGGATGACCTCGATGGGCACTGTGATCCCGATGCTGCGCAACTGGTCCTTCATCTCGGACGACAGGACAGCGACGAGGTCGGTGCGGTTGAGGATCGTGCGTTCGGCCGCGCGCATGAGCCGGGCCATGTGGCCGCCGCCGACCATGCCGAGCTTCTCGGCGAGGCCCGACTGGATGTCATGCACGACGGCGACGCAGACGCCGCCACGTCGCCGCGCCGCCACGCCCAGCGCCACGGACAGGATCGACGGGCAGAGGGCGAGCACGACGGGATGACGCTTGACGCGGCCTGTGATCAGCCCCGCCAGGCCGCGCAGCAGGAATTCGGCCTCGTTGGCCATCCGCGCGACAGCCGATCCGCTGCGCGGCGGACCGGCGCTGAGGCGCTCGACCGCGACGCCGCAGACCGTCTCGCGCTGGCACCGCCCGCCGCGGTAGGCGGGAAAGACGTCGTCATGCGGATAGTGCGGCAGGCCGCTTACCACCGTGGTCGGCCGGCCGTGGGCGGCCAGCCATTCGGCGATGTCGGTGCTGAAGGGCGCGGAGCCGATCAGCTCCGGCCAGTAATAGCGGGAGACGAACAGAACCCTGGAAAGATCGCTCATGGTTCAGGTGCGGGCGCCCGCACCGCTGCGCTTGGCCTCGAAGAACGGATCGCCATAGGAGTACTGGCGGTACTGCTTGGAAACCACGCGCGACATCACCACGCCGGCCACGTCGCCCTGGGCGTCGACGATCTGCTTCAGGGCCTCGATCACCGCCTCCTGCCGCGTATGGCCCCAGCGCACGACGAACACGACCTTCTCGACCAGGCGGCTCAGCGCCAGCACATCGGCCGTCACCAGGGCTGGTGGCGTGTCGAGGATGATGAACTCGTAGTGCTGTTCCAGCGCTTCGAGGAGATGGCGCATGCGATCGGAACTCAGCAGATGCGCAGAACGCGGGCTCCACGGTCCGGACGGCATCACGTCGACACCCGACAGGGCGTCGTGATGGATGGTGTTCTCGAGGTCCGACGCCTTGTCGACCAGCAGGCTGGCGAGGCCGTCGCGATTGGAGCAGCGGAAGATCTGGTGCAGGCGCGGGCTGCGCCAGTCGCAATCGATCAGCAGCACGCGCTTGCCGTTGCTGGCCAGCAGGCGGCCGAGCGAGGCTACCATGACCGACTTGCCTTCCGACGGCGTGGCCGAGCTGATCAGGATGGTCTTGGGCGAGTTGGCGGTCTCGGACAGCTCGACGCCGATATGCAGGCGGCGCAGCGCCTCGCTGTAGGCCGATGTCGGCTGGCGCAGCACCTGCATGGCCGGCTGCTGGCGGCCGGCGACCTGCGGCACCATCGCCATGACCGGCAGGCCGGTGAGGGCCTCGATCTGGTCGGCGCGGCGGAAGGTGTGGTCGCCGCCTTCGCGCAGCAGCGCGATCGTGACGCCGACCATCATCCCGCCGGCGACGCCGAGCAGGGCAAGCAGCGCCTTCGGCGGATAGCTCGGCGCCTGCGGCGGCGAGGCCGGCGAGACCAGCTTGGCGTTGGCCGTCAGGATGTCCTCGGCGCCGGTGCTCTGCTTGGCGCGCAGCAGCATGGCCTCGAGCAGGTTGCGGTTGACGACGGCGTCGCGCTCCAGCGCCTCCAGACCGATGCCCTTGTCATTCACCGCGCCCATCTGCTTCTTCAGTGTCTCGAAGTTCTGGGCCAGGGCCTGGTAGCGGGCGTCGGCGGTGCGCGCCTCGCGGGCGAGGCCGTCAACGATCTTGCCTATCTCGGCGTTGACCCTGCCCTGGATGCTCCCGACTTCGGAGCGGGCATTGAGCATCGAGGGATGGCGCGGGCCGTAGGTGGCCTGCAGCTCGGCAGCCTTGCGCTCCGCGTCGGACTGCTGCTGCCTCAGCCCGCTGATGAGGGGCGAGCGCAGCACTTCGGGCACGCTTTCGCTGTTGAGGCCGCCCTTGCGCATCTCCTGGGCTTCCCTGAGTCGCGAATCGGCCTCCGCCTTGGCGGTCTGGGCGGCGAGAAGCTGGGTGTTGAGTTCGGTGAGCTGCTGGCTCGTGACACCGCCGCCCGAGCCTGCGCTCTTGTAGAGATCGTTCGCGCGGCGGTAGTCCTCGACCGCCTGGTCGGACTTGCGCACCGCATCACGCAGCTCGGTGACGCGGCCCATCAGGAACTTGTCGACGCGGTCCATCGACTCGATCTTGTCGCGGCGCTGGTAGTCGAGATAGCGCTCGGCGAGCGCGTTGGCGACGGCGGACGCCGTCTGCGGGTTGCGCGACTCGGCCTTGACGCTCAAGACGTGCGATCGCCCGAGGGTCGAGACGTCGATGTGCGACAGGAGCGAATCGATGGTGAGATCGTCGGCGTTGGACGGGTCCTTGATCGGCTCGACTTTCTTGGCCGACGACGACTGGCGGTCGGCCCAGGCGGTGAGCTGCGTCGGCAGGTACTGCATCAGGTTGAGGCGCGCCCACAGGGAAGGCGGGGCGAGTTCGGGATTGAACTCGGGATCCTGGCGGAGCTTGAGCTGGTCGATCACCTGCTTGGCGATGTTGCGCGACTGCAGGATGAAGCCCTCGTTCTGGACGCGCTCGGCGTCGGGGCTGACGTCGGCGACGATCGATTCGACGTTGGGCAGGCGCGGGCTCTGCACGCCAACCAGCACGCGTGCCTCCGACACGTAGTAGGAGGGCATCAGCCAGGCGGCCAGGATCGCCGCTCCGCCCAGCACGAGCGTGCAGGCGGCGATCAGCAGGCGATGACGCCACAGCTTGCGCAGGGTCTCGAGGAAGCTCTGCTCCTCGGCGGGCGCCGCAAGACGCGCGACCGGCTCCGCTGCCAGATAGTGCGGCGTCGGCGGCACGGTCCGCAACGCCACGCGTCGGCGAGCGGGCGGAGTGGCGTCTTGGGCGTAGGCCATTAGAAGTACCGTTCCTTGACTTCGACCGTGTCGCCCGGCCGGACCTTGGTCTCGGGCGTGGCGGCGACGCGGACCATGCGGCCGTTTGCGTCGAGGCGCTTGAGGTAGAGGTTGTTCTGGCGCGCCCGGTAGGTGTAGCCGCCGGCCATGGCGATCGCCTGGAGCGCCGTCATGTCGGTCACATAGGGATAGTTGCCGGGCTTCTGGACCTCGCCGATCACGTAGAACGGGCGGCGGGTGATGACCTCGGCGCTGACGCTCGGGTTGCGCAGGAAGTCGGGATCGAGCCGGGAGGCGATCGCCTGCTGGAGCTGGCCGGTCGTCTGGCCCTGGGCGTTGACGTTGCCGATCAGCGGGAAGGCCAGCTGGCCATTGCCGTCCAGCGTGTACTCGCCGGTCAACGTCGGCTGGCCGAACACGATGATCCTGACGCGGTCGTTGGCGCCCAGGCGATAGTCCGGATCACGCCCGCCGATGCCCGGGCCGCCGCGGCCGCCGGAGCTGTTGGTGGGAGCAAGGCTCAGGCTACCGTCGCCGTTGGTGTTTTCATGGACGATCGGAGTGGGATCGCTCTCGCAGGCCGCGAGGGCGAACATCGCAACGAACAGGCTGCGACGGCGCAAGGAGACGATGGAAGAAGAGGCATCTGCCGACATGTCATCACCCGTGGGTAAGAATGACCATCAACCGCGCCCCTGCGTCAGGGCGATAGGAAGACGAGCCTTCATCAAATAGTCCCTGCCGTGGCGGCTCCGGTGTGACCAATCCGGGGCCTCCAAAACATCGAAAGTGCCGCTCAGGTGCGGCCGTAGCTGTCGGACACGCGCACGATGTCGTCCTCGCCGAGATACGGCCCCGATTGGACCTCGATGAGCTGGAGCGGCAGCTTGCCGGGGTTCTCCAGCCGGTGCTCGGTGCCGATCGGGATGTAGACGGACTCGTTCTCGCGCACGAGCATGCGCTCCTCGCCGCGCTGGACCATCGCCGTGCCGTGCACGACGACCCAATGCTCGGCGCGATGGTAGTGCTTCTGCAGGCTGAGCTTGGCGCCCGGCTTCACGGTGATGCGCTTGACCTGGAAGCGGTCGCCGGCGTCGACCGACCGGTAGTGGCCCCACGGCCGATGGCAGGTCACGTGCTGCTGCGATTCGCTCCTGTTCTGGCCGCGCAGCTTGCTGACGATGCCCGAGACCTCGGCGGCGGAATTGGCGTCGGCAACCAGCACGGCGTCATCGGTGGCGACCACCACGACGTTGTCGAGGCCGACCGCGGCGACCAGGCGGCCTTCGCTGCGCACGTAGGAGTTGGTCATGCGCTCGGCCAGCACATCGCCCTGCAGGACGTTGCCGTCGCCGTCGGCCTTGGCGATGTCGCGCAGCGCCGGCCATGAGCCGACGTCGCTCCACGCCATGTCGACCGGCACGACCGCGGCGCGGCTGGTGTGCTCCATGACGGCATGGTCGATCGACAGCGACGGCGCCTCGCCGAACGGCTCTGCGCTCAGGCGGAAGAAGGCGAGATCCTCCTGGCCGTCGCGCACGGCGCGCTCGCAGGCATCGAGCATGGCGGGATTGATGCGCGACAGCTCGCCGAGATAGGCGCGGGCGCTCAACAGGAAGATGCCGCTGTTCCAGAAGAAGGCGCCGCTGTCGAGAAAGCGTTGGGCGGTCTCGCGGTCGGGCTTCTCGACGAAGCGGTCGACGCCGAACACACCGTCGCTGAGCGCCTCGCCGCTCTGGATGTAGCCGTAGCCGCTGTCGGGACGGCCCGGCTTGATGCCGAACGTGACCAGCCGGCCTTCCTGCGCGGCGGCCAGGCCGCGCATGACGCCGCGATGGAAGTCGGCGGGCGAGGCGATGACGTGGTCGGACGGCTGGACCAGCATCAGCGCGTCGGGGTCGCGCGCCAGCAGCCACAGGGCGGCGGCGGCGATCGCGGGTCCGGTGTTGCGCGCCTTGGGCTCGAGCAGGATGGCCTGCGGCTTGATGCCGATCTGCTGCAGCTGGTCGTCGACCAGGAAGCGGTGATCCTCGTTGCAGACCAGAAGCGGCGCCGCGAACCCCACGTCGATCAATCCGCGCGCCACGGTGTCCTGCAGCATCGTGCGCTGCGACGACAGTTTCAGGAGCTGCTTGGGATAGGACGCGCGCGACAGCGGCCACAGGCGCGTGCCCGCGCCGCCGGACAGGATGACGGGATGGATCTGTGCCGAGCCTTCTTCGTGGAACTTCTCGAGCGTGCTGACTGTGTCCATGAACTGCGAAGCTCCAAACATGCGCGAACGCGTTCGAAACTAGGCAGGCAAAGTCAAGCCAGCCAGTGATTAAGCTGTGGTTCGCAGAAGCGAAGAACTCATGCTCCTCTCCCGTCATTCACCTCCCCGTCTTGCGGGGGAGGCCGGGAGGGGGAGAGCAACAGACGTGGTGTGCGAAGGGCGAAGATCGTGATCTGAAATGGGCTGGCGTTCTCATCAAGGCCTTCCCCCTCCCAGCCCGCGCGTTTGGCCGCGAAGCGGGCCAAACGCTAGCCCGTTAGACGGGGGAGGTGAAATGAGGGCGCTTTATGCGCCGTTGCGCGGCAGGGAGATGGAAATCGACAGCCCGCCGCCGATGCGATTGGCGGCGCTGACGCGTCCACCCAGCGTCTCGACGTTGCGCCGGACGATCCAGAGCCCGAGGCCGGCATGCCCTGAAGGTGGCGCATTCTGGTCATCTTCCGGACGCGACGAGAAATAGCGCTCGAACATGTGAGGGATCTTGGCAGAATCGACGCCGGGGCCTTCGTCGTCGACCTGCAGCTCGACGGTCTCATTGTTGACCGTCAGGGTGACGATGATCGTGCCGCCACGCGGCGAGAAGCTGATGGCGTTCTCCAGCACGCATTGCAGGACGGTTTCGAGCATGCCGTGGCCGGAGCGCACGATGGCGCGCTCATCGAGGCGGCGGATCAGCCTTATGTCCTTGGTCGCGAGAATCTCACGGAAATGCAACGCCGCGTCGCCGACGAGCTGGGTAAAATCGGTCGGCACGCGCGGCGCCTCGATCAGCTCGGCGGTGCTGATGTCGTGCCGTTGGGCGGCGATCACCAGGTCGAGCAGGCGCTTCAGCGAGGAGTCGACGATCTCGAGGGCGCGCTTGGCCCGCGCATTGTCGAGCGGCATGGCGCGCCGCACCGGCTCGAGGGCGGAACGGATGGTGGCGAGCGGCGTCTTGAAGGAGTGCGCCTTGTCCTCGGCGTTCTGCCGGATCTGCTGGGAGACGCGCCGCAGGTCGTGCACCAGCTTGTCGAAGTCGCGGGCGACGCTCGACAGCTCGGGCACGACGTTGCGGTGGCTGAAGGCGTTGTCGCCGATGCGGCCCTGGCTGATCTCGGCGGCGACGTCGCGGAAGCGGCGCAGGCTGAGGCGGATGCTGACGGCGACCAGCAGGGCGATGACGGCCAGCACCAGGTAGATGGCGGCGGCGACGCGGATCTCACGCGTCTCCCAATAGGGCCGGCCGATCGAGGTGTTGAGGAATTCGGAGGTCGTGTGGGTCGAGGTCAGCACCCAGCAGCCGTCGGCGGCGCGGATCGGGATGATCGACGTCAGGAGCTCGACCGCGCCGTTGGCCTGCTTGTAGCGGATCTCGTTGGCGGCATCCCACATGCAGGCATCGGAGATGCGTTGCAGGATGCCGCGCTGGCCGAGCTCGTCGAGCTCGGCGGCGATCTCGTCGGTGCGGATCTTGGGGGCCGAGGCCACGAAATAGAAACGCCCGGCGTGGCGCTCCTCGCCGGGCTGGAACATCAGCTTCAGGATCGTGCCGTCGCTGGAATACTTGGCGAGATCGTCGTTGAGCGAGGCCCGGGCGCTCTTGTCGCCGTTGGTGAGCTTGGGGGCGAGGGCCTCGGCGATGAGGGCGCTGCGGTCCTGGATGGCGCGGGTCACGAGGTCGCGCATCTGGCGGTCGGCGCTTTCGAACTGGCCATACAGGACTACCGGCAGCGCGACGAAGATGCCGACCAGCACCACCGATTTCAGGGTGAGGGAGGCCGCCAGGCGACGGATCGCCTGGCGCCAGCCCCGGGTCTCCGGTTTAGGTCTTGCCCCAGCGGTATCCGAAGGACTGATAGTTATCGATCTCGGCAAAGGTGGGGTCGATGGCTCGGAACTTGTTTCTGATCCGCTTGATGCAAGAGCGGACGTTCGTTCGGTAGCCATTTTCGCCGCTCCCTGCGATGAAGCCGACGTAATGCATGCAGTCGTAGACCGACCGATACGTCACGTAGCTGCCGACGTTGGCGGCCAACAGGTGCACGATCTTGAACTCGGTCAACGTCAGGCCGACGTCGGCATCGTCCCAAAAGGCACGGCTGACCTTAGGCTTCAGCATCAGCCTGCCGCAATGGAAATTGTCGACCAGCTCGGGCTCGGCCGGCTTCTTCACCGAGTTCGGCAATCAGGCGCAGGCGATGCGCCAGAATCGGCACGCCACGCGCCTTGTCGACGAAGTCGAGCGCGCCGCGGTCGAAAGCGAGCTTCTCGTAGGCCGGCAGCGAGCGGCCGGTCAGAAAGATGACGGGCAGCGCAATGCCGTTGCGCCGGAGCCGGGGCAGCAGGTCGATGCCCGAGACGCTGGGCAGGCTCCAGTCGAGGATGATGATCTCCGGGTCGGCGCCTTCGGCGAGCGAGGCCAGAAGAGCGGTGCCCTCGCAGAAAGACGTGACGTCGAAGCCGTGGTCGGCGAGCTCGCCGCTTACGGTCTCACGATAGTCGTCGTCGTCCTCGACGAAGGCGACACGTATGCGCTTTTCCACGTCTGAACTAGCGGCGGGTCTGGGCGCGGGATTGGAGCTGGGCCAAACAGACACGCTTTCCTTCATCGGTGTTGTCATCGCTCTTTACCTCGTACGCGAGAGTTCCGAACTGTTTTGTCTGGACGTCCGGGTAGAGCTGGACATCCAGGGTGCATTGCCCGTCTCGATAGCGCCACCGTTTACCGGGGGGGCGGTCCTCCTCGCTGGTTGGCGCGCCAAGCATGGCACGCAGCTCCGTTTCGCTCTTGCCGGCGAGTGAGAGCGCCGGACCGCCCGTGGAAGCAGGGCGTGCCGGCGGATCGTCCGAAATCGCCGCCGGGGCGGCGACGGGTGCATCGGGGGAAGTCGATGCAGGGGGCGTGGCGCGCGGCCGGGTCGTCGAGGCCACGTTCTTTGCAGGCTGCGATTTCTGCGTCGTAGGCTGAGACGAGGTCAGTCGAGAAAAGTCGTCGCGCATGTTTCGTGCCGCCTCGCACCCGGACAAGAGCAACAAGCTGACCCCAACGGTGTGTCTTATCAGGCTCCTGATTGTCATCCCGCCTACCTGACCCCGTGGGAGCATCCGTAAACAGGCCATGTGGCCCGATTGCGGCACGCCCGCGTCACGGACGCCTAAACGATGCCGCGGGAAGGCTGGTTGCGCATTTGCCGTCCCACTGACAACACGTCGCAGGTCCATCGCCGTCAGCGCATCACCACGAGCCATGTCGTGGTTCATGTTGCAACTGCGTTCACCGTTCGCAAGTGCAGCGTATATCTCGCTTGATGGGTCACGCAATGGCCACTGCTTCACGCAATGATCACATAGGCTGGCCCGCCTGACGAGTAGCAATCAGACGCTAGAGCGGAAACAGCCGGACCCCATCATGCTCTGGCGGCCCACCGCCTGTCGCTGCGCGGTGGCGCTTTGTTGGGCACGAACAGCAAATCGAGCTGCGCCGTGGCACCATCGAGCGGCCGGCGGCGCAAGCCGACGATGTCGGTCAGGGCAAAGCCATGCTCTGTAAGAATGCGGACGATCGCGCCGATTTCCGCGCCGCCCTGCACGGTGGCGATGGTGCTGGTCTCGATGACCAGCGCGTCGATCTCGTCCAATCGGCCGGTCATGCCGGCAAGCACCATCTGCTCGGCGCCCTGCACGTCGATCTTGCACAGCGATGGCCGCATGATGGGGCCGAACAGCGCATCGAAGCGGCGCAACGGCACGCGGTCGTGACGACGCACGCGGCGCGGTCCCACTTCCTCGAGCAGGGTCGATTCCTGGATGTCGGCGCGGACCTCCAGCATCGCCGTGCCTTCGTGATCGCCCAGCGCCACGGGATGGACCTGGCAGCGCAGTCGCCGTGCAAGGCGCTGCATGTGAACCAGCGATTCGTGGGCCGGATCGATCAGGTGATAGAACGCGTCGGGAAAGGCGCGGTAGAGCGGGAACGTACCGTAGCCGACACCGATGTCGAACACGGTCACGGGAGAGAAACCGTGATGCTTGAGAACGCCCATCGTGCGCGACCACGAGGGCAGCCCCGAGAACTGGGGCAGTGCCGACGCCCAGGGGCGCAGCGCATCCTTGAAACGTGCCGTGATCTGGTTGCCGGCAAGCACCGCTGCTCTCCGTGAAATGCTTTGGGGAGCGCCGATGGTAGGCAATCGCTCTCTTGCGTCGCGTGACCAATGAGTGGCCCAGCGTTCGCGAGGGGAGCGCGGGCCTCCGGCCCGCTCATGCTCTTCCGGACCGCGCGCCTCCCGGCGCGCTCATGGTCATGAGGCGCGCGAGGAAGGTCGCGTCAGACGCGACCCAGCGCGTGGTCCGGAAGATGAAGACTGTGAGCGGGCCAGAGGCCCGCGCTCCCCGGCAAAGAAAAAGCCGGGCATTGCCCGGCTTTTCGACGATGGTGTTGGTTCGCTCAGCCCTGGTCGAGGAAGCTGCGCAGCATGCGCGAGCGGCTCGGGTGCTTGAGCTTGCGCAGCGCCTTGGCTTCGATCTGGCGAATGCGCTCGCGCGTCACCGAGAATTGCTGGCCGACCTCTTCCAGCGTGTGGTCGGTGTTCATGCCGATGCCGAAGCGCATGCGCAGCACGCGCTCTTCGCGCGGCGTCAGCGTCGCCAGCACCCGCGTGGTGCTCTCGCGCAGATTGCCCTGGATCGCGGCCTCGAGCGGGATCACCGCGTTCTTGTCCTCGATGAAGTCGCCGAGATGTGAATCCTCCTCGTCGCCGATCGGCGTCTCGAGGCTGATCGGCTCCTTGGCGATCTTCAGCACCTTGCGTACCTTCTCGAGCGGCATGCCGAGCTTCTCGGCCAGCTCCTCGGGCTGCGGCTCGCGGCCGATCTCGTGCAGCATCTGGCGGCTGGTGCGGACCAGCTTGTTGATGGTCTCGATCATGTGCACCGGGATACGGATGGTGCGCGCCTGGTCGGCGATCGAGCGCGTGATGGCCTGACGGATCCACCACGTGGCGTAGGTCGAGAACTTGTAGCCGCGGCGGTACTCGAACTTGTCGACCGCCTTCATCAGGCCGATGTTGCCTTCCTGGATCAGGTCGAGGAACTGCAGGCCGCGGTTGGTGTACTTCTTGGCGATCGAGATCACGAGGCGCAGGTTGGCCTCGATCATCTCCTTCTTGGCGCGCATCATCTCGCGCTCGCCGTCCTGCACGGTCTTGCACATGCGGCGGAATTCGAAGATCGGCGCGCCGGCGTTGTCGGAGATCGCCTTGATCTCGGCCCTAAGCTTCTCGACGTCGGTCGCCTTCTTCTTGGCGAAGTCCTTCCAGCCCTTGCCCGAGAGCTTGCCGACCTTGTCGAGCCAGTTGGGGTCGATCTCGTGCGTCAGGTAGTTGTCGAGGAAGTCCTGGCGCGGGATGCGGAAGCCCTCGGCGAGCCTGAGCAGCTTGCCTTCGAGCATCATCAGCTTGCGGTTGAGGTCGTAGAGCGAGAGCTTGAGCTGCTCGATGCGGTTGGCGTTGATGTGCACCGTGCGCACCAGCTCGACGATCTTCTTGCGGTGCTTCTCGTAGCTCTTCTCGAACTCGGCGCTGGGCTTCTGGCCGCGGCTCAAGGTCGACAGGCGCCGGTTCTGCACCTTCGACATCTCGATATAGACCTTGAAGATGCGCGTCAGCGTGCGCAGCACCTCGGGCTTGAGCTTCTCCTCGAGCGCCGACAGCGACAGGGCGTTCTCGTCATCATCCTCGCCGCCCTCGGCACCGGCTTCGCCACCGGGGGCAGCCTCGCCGTTCACGGCTGGCGGCGTCGGCGGGCGGACCAGCCTGGGCATCGGCGGACGCGGTATCGCCGCCGGCACCACCGGGGCAGGTGTGGCCATGACACCCTTGCCCTCGCCGGGCGCGCCGCCCTGGGTCGCCTCGAGGTCGATCACGTCGCGCAGCAGGATGCGGCCCTCGACGATCGCGTCACGCCACACCAGCAGCGCCGTGATCGTCATCGGGCTCTCGCAGATGCCGCCGATCATCTTGTCCTGGCCGGCCTCGATGCGCTTGGCGATCTCGATCTCGCCCTCGCGGCTCAGCAGCTCGACGCTGCCCATCTCGCGCAGGTACATGCGCACGGGATCGTCGGTGCGGCCGAGCTCCTCGTCCTCGCCGGTCGCTTCGGCGGCGACCACGGCGGTCTTGGCGGGCTCCGCCGGGGTGGCGGCGGGAGCTTCTTCCTGCTCCTCGGCCTCGACCACGTTGACGCCGGCTTCCGACAGCATCGCCATGGTGTCCTCGATCTGCTCGGAGGACACTTCATCGGGCGGCAGGGCGGCGTTCAGCTCGTCGTAGGTGACGTAGCCGCGCTCCTTGCCCTTCTGGACGAGCTTCTTGAGCTCGGCGCCAAGGGTGTCGAGCAGGGGGGCGTCGGGCCCCTCTTCGCGGGCGTCGGTGGCTTCAGGCTGGGCAACGGGCGCGGTCTTGGTCGCCATTTTGGTCCTTAGGTGCACAAACTAATAAAACGGCCGTTGGGCCGTGGATTCGACTGCGAGAAGGGGAGGCGGAGAGGGCGGCCCGCAAAAACTACCCTTCTACTATATGGGACTTAACATCAAGCAGCGATAGAGGTTACTGCATTGATTTGGCGGCAGGTCGGCTATCCCGTCCCCGATTCGATGCTTTCCCGCCGTATTCGATCCAGAATCGCCTCCAGGCGGCGAAGATTTTCCTCACTCATGTCCTCGGCCAGAGCCTCTTCGGCCCGTTTCAGCTCCTCCGGCTCGGCCGTGAGCTGGTTGAGATGGCGGGCCATTCGGCGCCATTGGCCGACCCAGCCATCGGCATCGGCCGGATCGACCCGGAAAGCCTCTCGCGCCCGGACCCGGGCGGCGGCGGCCAGCCGGCCCAGGCCGGAGCGCTCCAGATGATCCTCGATCAGCCGGGCTTCAAGGGGGGTATCGGATCCTTCTGCCCCCGTACCCATGAGGGCCTCCTCGGCGGCCGGGTCGATACCCTCGGAAACCAGGGACAAAGCGTCCAAAAGGCCACTGCGCAGGCGGGCCAGCTCGGGGCTGGCGATGGGCAGGGCGGCCACGTCCTCGGCCAGGACGTGCAATAGCGCCGGCCGCTCCAGCAGGGCCCCCAGCAGCGCCCGTTCCTGCCGGGAACCGTCCATGTCGATTCCGGCCCGGCGGGCCGCCGAGCCCGCGGCAAAAGGCGCCGGGTCGGGTCCGCGGCCGCGGAAGTTCCTGCGCTGCCCTGGTTGCCAGGGTTGCGCCTCCGGTCGGCGCAGGCGGCCGAGCCGGCTGCGCATTTCGGTCCGGTAGAAGTCCCGCACGACCGGATCGGCGATCTCTGCCACCCGCTGCTCGATGGCGCGCTGCAGGCTGGCGCGCCGCTCGGGCGTGTCGTTGGGCTTGCCCTCGGTCTCCATGGCCCAGACCACGTCCGACAGGGGCTGCGCCAGGTCGAGGCTGCGGCGGATGGCATCGGCGCCGCGGGCGCGGATCAGGCTGTCGGGATCCTCGCCCGCCGGCAGCGCCAGGAAACGCAGGCTCTTGCCGGCGCGCAGCAGCGGCAGGGCGCGCTCGGCGGCGCGGCTGGCGGCGCGCCGGCCGGCATTGTCGCCGTCGAAGCAGAGATAGGGCTCGTCGGCGAGCTTCCACAGCTCGGCGAGCTGGCCTTCGGTGAGCGCCGTGCCCAGCGGCGCCACCGCGCCGGTGTAGCCCGCACCGTGCAGCGCGATCACGTCCATGTAGCCTTCGGCGACGATGACCGGCTGGTCCTTGGTGGCGGCCTCGCGCGCGCGGTCGAGGCAGTAGAGGTTGGCGCCCTTGTGGAACAGCGGCGTCTCGGGCGAGTTGAGATACTTCGGTTCGCCCGCGCCCATGACGCGCCCACCGAAGGCGATCACGCGACCGCGCCGGTCGTTGATGGCAAACATCACGCGGCCGCGGAAGCGGTCGTACGGCTCGCGGTTGTTGTCGTCGGGCTGGATGGCGAGCCCGGCCTCGACGATCTTGTCGATCGGCACGTTTTCTCGCTTGAGGTGCGACAGCAGCCCGTCGCGCGAATCAGGCGCGAAGCCCAGGCGGAAATCGTCGATGGCCGCGTCCTCGAGGCCGCGGCCGCGCAGGTAATCCAGGCCCTGGCGGCCCACCGGCAGCCGTAGCTGCTTCTGGAACCAGCGCGCGGCCTCCTCGACGACCTGCTGCAACGTCGAGACGCGCTCGGCGCGCTCGCGCTCGACCGGCGTGGCGCGCGGCACCGGCAGGCCGACCTCGCGCGCGAGCTTCTCGACCGCCTCGGGAAACGACAGGCCTTCGGTCTTCATGACGAAGCCCACGGCGTCGCCTTTCTCGTGGCAGCCGAAGCAGTAGAAGAAGCCCTTCTTGTCGTTGACCGTGAAGGACGGCGTCTTCTCGTTATGGAATGGGCAGAGGCCGGCGTATTCCGCGCCCGACCGACGTTTCAGCGAAACCTTGCGGCCGACGACCTCGGACAGGCTGAGGCGGGCGCGCAGTTCGTCGAGGAAGCCCGGGGGGAAAGCCATGATGCACTGTAAGGCGCGGCCGACACTGAATGTAGGGTTCGCTTGATACCCGGCTCGGGATAACGGGGATTGCTGTCACTGACAGCATATTCTCTCGTGCTTATACGGCACGCGAAAATACCGCAGTTATTGATCAATCACTGGAGTTGTGCTAAGGTCAGATCCGCCAAGTCGCTCTATGCATCGTCGATCCGATTTAAGATCAACTCATGTTCCTCTCCCCCCGCTAGGGGAGAGGCTAAGTGAGGGGGCTTCGAAGGCTGTCGTAACCCCCTCACCCAACCTCCCCCCAGCGGGGGAGAGGAGCATGAAGGGGTTGCCGAAACTGCGGGAACTGCGCAAACCCTACCCAGCCAGCGCCTTCTTCACCGCTGCCGACGCCTTGGCGAAGTCCATCTGGCCCGCGTACTTGGCCTTCAGCACCGCCATCACGCCGCCCATGTCCTTGACCGTCTTGGCGCCGGTCGAGGCCATGGCCTCGGCGACGGCAGCCGCCACGGCGGCATCGTCCATCTGCCTAGGCAGGAAGCGCTCGATGACGGCGATCTCGGCCTTTTCCTTCGCGGCGAGCTCGGGGCGGTTGCCCTTCTCGTAGAGAACCACCGATTCGTTGCGCTGCTTGATCATGCCCTGGAGCATCGAGAGGATGCGGTCGTCGGCCACGCCCTCGCGGCTCGCCTCGGTGCGGGCGGCGATATCGACTTCCTTGAGCTTGGCCAGGATCAGCCGGACGGCGCCGACCGTGGTCATGTCGCGGGCGCGCATGGCATCCTTCAGCGCCTCAGCCAGATTATCGCGCAGCATGGTTTGGTCCCGATCGATTGAAGGGCGGAAACTAATCGCCTGCGACGCTCTTGGCAAAGCAAATAAGTTATTGAAAACACTTGTGAATTAGCGACCTGCAGTGTCTTGACCCTGTGCGACCGCTTGGTTACAACCCGCGCGGCTCGCAGGTCGCCCTCCCCGGGCGAGGTCGGGCGAGCCGAAAGAGCGGAAATTCATTATGGCAAACCTCAAGACCGCCGGCGCGACTGACGCCGCGCCGCGTTGGGCCACGGCCGCGCTGGTGCTGGCTGACGGCGCGGTGTTTTGGGGCAAGGGCGTGGGTGCTGCCCGCCACGCGGTGGGCGAAGTCTGCTTCAACACCTCGATGACCGGCTACCAGGAGATCATCACCGATCCTTCCTATGCCGGACAGATCATCACGTTCACCTTTCCCCATATCGGCAATGTCGGCACCAACCTCGAGGACATCGAGACCATCACGCCGGCGGCGCGCGGCGTCGTGCTGCGCGGCGACATCACCGAGCCCGCGAACTGGCGCGCGACCAAGCCCCTGGACGACTGGCTGAAGAGCCACAATCTGCCCGGCATCTGCGATATCGACACCCGCGCCCTCACGCGGCGGATCCGCGACAAGGGCCCGCCCAACGGCGTGGTCGTGCATGCGCCCGACGGCAAGTTCGACATCCCCAAGCTGCGCAAGATCGCGCAGGACTGGCCGGGTCTCGACGGCATGGATCTCGCCATCGAGGTCACGACCAAGCAGACCTATCAGTGGGACGAGACCAAGTGGACGCTGGGCAAGGGTTACGGGAAGCTCGGCAAGCCCAAGTACCACGTCGTCGCCGTCGACTACGGCGCCAAGCGCAACATCCTGCGCTGCCTGGCCAATGCCGGCTGCAAGGTCACGGTGGTGCCGGCGACGGCCAGCGCCGAGGACATCCTGCGCCACAAGCCTGACGGCGTGTTCCTGTCGAACGGCCCGGGCGATCCGGCGGCGACGGTCGGCTACACCGTGCCGGCCATCCAGGGCGTGCTCGACAAGAAGGTGCCGCTGTTCGGCATCTGCCTCGGCCATCAGCTGCTGGCGCTCACCATCGGCGGCAAGACACGCAAGATGGAACGCGGCCATCGCGGCGCCAACCAGCCGGTCAAGGACCTGACCACCGGGAAGGTCGAGATCACGTCGCAGAACCACGGCTTCTGCGTCATTCCCGAATCGCTGCCCGCGAACGCCGAGGTGACGCACGTCTCGCTGTTCGACGGCATCAATGAAGGGCTGCGCTGCACCGACAAGCCGGCCTTCTCGGTGCAATACCATCCCGAAGCGTCGCCCGGTCCGACCGACAGCCACTATCTGTTCGATCGCTTTGTCGAGATGATCGACAAGAACAAGGGCAAGAAGTAACCGAATGCCCAAGCGTACAGACATCAAGAGCATCCTCGTCATCGGCGCCGGGCCGATCGTCATCGGCCAGGCCTGCGAGTTCGACTATTCGGGCGTGCAGGCCTGCAAGGCGCTGAAGGACGAGGGCTATCGCGTCATCCTGGTGAACTCCAACCCGGCCACGATCATGACCGATCCTGGCCTGGCCGATGCGACCTACGTCGAGCCGATCACGCCCGACATGGTCGCGCGCATCATCGAGAAGGAGAGGCCCGACGCCGTCCTGCCGACCATGGGCGGCCAGACCGCGCTCAACACCGCCATGGCGCTGCATCGCGACGGCCGGCTCAAGAAGTTCAAGGTCGAGCTGATCGGCGCCAACGCCGAGGCGATCGACAAGGCCGAGGATCGGCTGCTGTTCCGCGAGGCCATGACCAAGATCGGGCTGGACTGCCCCAAGAGCGAGGTCGTGCACAATCGCGAGGAGGCGATCAACGCGATCGAGCATGTCGGCCTGCCCGCCATCATCCGCCCGTCCTTCACCCTGGGCGGCACCGGCGGCGGCATCGCCTACAACCGCGACGAATATTTCGACATCGTGCAGGGCGGCATCGACGCCTCGCCGGTCGGCGAGGTGCTGGTCGAGGAATCGGTGCTGGGCTGGAAAGAGTACGAGATGGAGGTCGTGCGCGACCGTCGCGACAACTGCATCATCATCTGCTCGATCGAGAACGTCGATCCGATGGGCATCCACACCGGCGATTCGGTCACGGTCGCGCCGGCGCTGACGCTGACCGACAAGGAATACCAGATCATGCGCGACGCCTCGATCGCGTGCCTGCGCGAGATCGGCGTCGATACCGGCGGATCGAACGTGCAGTTCGCGGTCGATCCCGAGACCGGCCGCATGGTCGTGATCGAGATGAACCCGCGCGTGTCGCGCTCCTCGGCGCTGGCGTCGAAGGCGACGGGCTTCCCGATCGCCAAGGTCGCGGCACGGCTCGCCGTCGGCTACACGCTCGACGAGCTCCTGAACGACATCACCGGCACGACGCCGGCTTCGTTCGAGCCCACGATCGACTACGTCGTCACCAAGATGCCGCGCTTCGCCTTCGAGAAGTTCCCCGGCGCCGAGGCACTGCTCACCACCTCGATGAAGAGCGTGGGCGAGGCGATGTCGATCGGCCGGACCTTCCAGGAATCGCTGCAGAAGGCGCTGCGCTCGATGGAGACGGGCCTGACCGGCCTGAACGAGATCGAGATCAAGGGCGCGCCCGACAAGAGCGCCGTCGTCGGCGCGCTGGCGCGCCCGACACCGGACCGCGTGCTGGTGATCGCCCAGGCGTTCCGCCACGGCCTGTCGGTCGAGGAGATCGCGCAGGCGTCGAAGTACGAGCCGTGGTTCCTGCGCCAGATCGAGCAGCTGGTGAAGATCGAGGCCGAGGTCCGGGCCAAGGGCCTGCCGAAGGACGCCAAGGACTTGCATCGACCTCAAGAAGAAGGGCTTTTCGGACGAGCGGCTGGGCGAGCTCACGGGCCGGTCGGCCGCCGATGTCGCGAAGAAGCGGCGCGCGATGGGCGTTCGTCCGGTCTTCAAGCGCATCGACACCTGCGCCGCCGAGTTCGCCTCGCGCACGCCCTACCTCTACTCCTGCTACGAGGGCGACGGGCTCGGGCCGGCCGAGTGCGAAGCCGAGCCGACCGACCGGCGCAAGGTCATCATCCTGGGCGGCGGTCCCAACCGCATCGGCCAGGGCATCGAGTTCGACTATTGCTGCGTCCATGCCGTCTACGCGCTGCGCGAGGCCGGCTACGAGACCATCATGGTCAACTGCAACCCCGAGACCGTCTCGACCGACTACGACACCGCCGACCGCCTCTACTTCGAGCCGCTGACGGCCGAGGACGTGATCGAGCTGGTCGAGGTCGAGCGCAGCAAGGGCGAGCTTCTGGGCCTGATCGTGCAGTTCGGCGGCCAGACGCCGCTCAAGCTCGCCAAGCCGCTCGAGGCCGCGGGCATCCCGATCCTCGGCACCTCGCCCGACGCCATCGACCTCGCCGAGGACCGCGAGCGCTTCCAGCAGCTGCATCCACAAGCTCAGGCTGCGCCAGCCCGACAACGGCACGGCGACCTCGCAGGAGCAGGCGATCGCGATCGCCGAGAGGATCGGCTACCCGGTGGTCATCCGCCCGTCCTACGTGCTGGGCGGCCGCGCCATGCAGATCGTCTACGACCGCGAAGGCACCGAACGCTACATGCGCGACGCGGTGAAGGTCTCGGGCGCCAATCCGGTGCTGATCGACTCCTACCTGCGCGACGCCATCGAGGTCGATGTCGATGCGCTGGCCGACCAGAACCAGAACGTCTTCGTCGCCGGCATCATGGAGCACATCGAGGAAGCCGGGATCCATTCCGGCGATTCGGCCTGCTCGCTGCCGCCTTACTCGCTGCCGTCCAAGATCATCGCCGAGATCGAGCGCCAGACCGAGGCGATGGCCAAGGCGCTGCAGGTCGTCGGCCTGATGAACGTGCAGTACGCGGTGAAGGACGGCGAGGTCTACGTGCTGGAGGTCAATCCGCGCGCCAGCCGCACCGTGCCGTTCGTCGCCAAGGCGACCGGCCAGCCGATCGCCAAGTACGCCGCCCGCCTGATGGCCGGCGAATCGCTGAAGTCGCTTTGCCATCAAGAAGGCCAAGGGCAAGCACGTCGCGGTCAAGGAAGCGGTGTTCCCGTTCGCGCGCTTCCCCGGCGTCGACGTCATCCTCGGCCCCGAGATGCGCTCGACCGGCGAGGTCATGGGGCTGGATGCCGATTTCGGCCGCGCCTTCGCCAAGTCGCAGCTCGGCGCCGGCAGCAAGGTGCCGGTCGACGGCGTGGTCTTCGTGTCGGTCAAGGATCCCGACAAGGCCGCGATGGTGAAGCCGGTGAAGCGCCTGGTCGAGCTCGGCTTCAAGGTCGTGGCGACCGGCGGCACCGCCGAGCATCTGCGCCGTCACGGCATCGAGGCGCAGCGCGTCAACAAGGTGCTCGAGGGCCGCCCGCACATCGTCGACCTGATGAAGGACGGCAAGGTGCAGCTCGTCTTCAACACCGTCGACGGTTCGGCGGCGCTGACCGACAGCTTCACGCTTCGGCGCACCGCGCTCATGCACAAGATCGCCTATTACACCACGGTGGCCGGCGCCAAGGCCTCGGTCGAGGGCATCGCGGCGCTGAGCGGAGGGCCGTTGGACGTGGCGCCCCTGCAGTCATACTTCAAGACGGCTTTCTAGCCTTCCGAGCCTGAAATCAGCGGAGCACAGCCATCGGCTTTGGCGGCCTGATGGGCCGGGTTGGGCGTTGACGCCGCACGAATCATTAAGGACGATCAGGCAATGGAAAGGGTTCCGACGACGGCCGAGGGGCTGAAAGTCCTCGAGGACGAACTGAAGCAGCTGAAGAGCGTGGAGCGCCCGTCGATCATCAAGGCGATCGCGGCGGCGCGCGAGCATGGCGATCTTTCGGAGAACGCCGAGTATACCTCCGCGCGCGAACGCCAAGGCTTCATCGAGGGCCGCATCGCCGAGATCGAGAACATCATCTCGCGCGCCGAGGTGATCGACTTCAGCAAGCTTTCCGGCAAGATCGTGAAATTCGGCGCCACCGTGCGGCTGGCTGACGAGGACACCGACGAGAAGGTGAAATACCAGATCGTCGGGCCCTACGAGGCCGACCTCGCCAAGGGCCGCATCTCGGTGACCTCGCCGATCGGCCGCGCCCTGATCGGCAAGACGGTGGGCGACACCGTCGAGGTCCAGACGCCGCGCGGCGCGCGCTCCTACGAAGTCGTGGGCGTACAATTCAAGTAGAAGCGGAGGCCGACGCTGCAGCAGCGGTGCGACCACGCCGCGTGCCGATGGCGCGCATGATCACGTACTGGATCAGGAACAGCGCCACCTTGCTGGCGATGCCCCAGATCGACATCGTCGCCGACCAGGAGATCGGGTCGAGCGTGAGCGCCAGCACGATGTTGAGCGCCGCCGAACCGAACATCAGGCCGGCCCATACGAAGCCGAAGATCCAGGCGATGTCGGGCACGGTCTGCACGGCGATCGGCGGCATATAGCGGTTCATCCAGCCCGGCCGCAGCATGTAGGCACCGACGATGCAGTAGATGACCGAAGGCTTCAGCATCACGAAGCGAGCATCGCTGGTCAGCATGGTGGCGATGCCGGAGACCACGACCAGGCCGATGCTCAGCCATTGCATGGTGTCGATCTTCTGGCGGCGCAATTTCATCCAGCCGATCTGGATGATGCCCAGCCCGACACCCAGCGCCACCGCCACCATCAGGTCCTTGGTGATCAGCAGGACCACCAGGAACACCAGGGTCGAGGCGAGGTCCGAAACCAGCAGCCGGGCCGAGTGCATCAGGTTGGCCATGCGACCTCCGTAGCGGTAACGCCGTGTATTTTTGGCACGCTATAGATACACAGCGTTTCCCGCAAGAGGGTTTTCAAGGAATTTTAAGGGCAGCGCCAGATCACGAAATCGCTGTCATCCCGAGCGCAGCGAGGGACCTTTGAGGCCATAGGAAAGGTCCCTCGCCTGCGCTCGGGATGACAGCGGGCGCTGATCGGCCCCGTGCGTCCTGTCAGGCCACGACCTTGATGTACGTGTCCTTCATGACGATCAGGCCGCGGCGGAAGGTGTAGAGGTCGCAGCCCAGCCACTCCTGGCGCTCGCCCGTCCGAAGCGTCGCCGTGCGGTGCCATTCGGTGACGGCGCGGCTGCCGCAGATGAATTCGCTGGTGTGTCGCCATTTCACGTCGCCGGCGTTGGCGAACAATGGCTCGAAGTAGCTGCGGATCGCCGCCTTGCCCTTGAAGCTCTGGCCCCAGATAGTCGGGCCCGCGGGCATTGCGGAACTCGCCGTCCTCGGCGAACGAATTGACGATGCCGTCGACATCGCGGCGGGCGAAGGCGTCGGCGATCTCGTGCAGGCGTTCCAGGGTGACGTCGGGGGCGGGGCTGCCGTCCATGGTCTTCTCCTGCTCGACGGAGAGCCTTCTATTCGACCGAGATAGGCACCCCGGGCAACTGCTTGGCGGTGCGGAACACCATCATGGATTTCACGTGGCTGACATTGGGCGCCGAGGTCAGCCGCGTGGTCAGGAACTTCTGGTACTCGTCCCAGGTCTCCGCGACGATCTTCAGCAGGAAGTCGGCTTCGCCCGCCAGCATGTGGCATTCGCGCACCTCGTCCCACTTGGCGATGAGCTCCTCGAATGCCTTGAGATCGATCTCGGCCTGGCTGTTGAGGCCCACCAGCGCGAACACCGAGACGCTGTAGCCCAGGGTCTCGGGGCTGAGTTCGGCGTGGTAGCCCTTGATGATCCCCGCACGCTCGAGCGCCCGCACACGCCGCAGGCAGGGCGGCGCGGATATGCCGGCGCGTTCGGCCAGCTCCACATTGGTCATGCGCCCGTTTGCCTGCAGGTCGCTGATGATGCGCCGATCGATCCGATCGAGCTTTGCACGAGCCATCAATTTCCTCCGTTGGCCGCGCTCTATGCCAGAACCATGCCGGGCGCGCAATAAAGTTGCGGGTTTGAGCCAACTCTCTGTGAACAATTGCGCCCAAACGTCAGAACATCCGTGCATAGCTGGCGAGGGTTGCATATATGTCGAAGACATGCGGTTTGCGGGATGCGGGTAGGTCATGGCGGCAACTCACCGGGGCAAAGTGCTCATTCTTGGGTCGGGACCGGCCGGCTACACGGCGGCTATCTATGCCGCCCGCGCCAGCCTGAAGCCCATGCTGGTGCAGGGCATCCAGCCCGGCGGCCAGCTCACCATCACCACCGACGTGGAGAACTACCCGGGCTTCGCCGACGTCATCCAGGGCCCCTGGCTGATGGAGCAGATGCAGAAGCAGGCCGAGCATGTCGGCACCCAGCTCTTCTTCGACACCGTCGTGGACGTCGACCTGTCGCGCCGGCCGTTCGTCTGCCTGGGCGATTCCGGCGACCGCTATGAAGCGGATGCATTGATCATCTCGACCGGTGCCACGGCAAAATGGCTCGGCATCCCGACCGAGGAGACCTTCCGCGGCGGCGGCGTGTCGGCCTGTGCGACCTGCGATGGCTTCTTCTTCCGCGGCAAGGAAGTGGTCGTGGTCGGCGGCGGCAACACCGCCGTCGAAGAGGCGCTCTATCTCACCCATCACGCCTCGAAGGTGACGCTGATCCATCGCCGCGATTCGTTCCGCGCCGAGAAGATCCTGCAGGAGCGCCTGTTCAAGAACCCCAAGGTCACGGTGCTGTGGGATCACACGCTGCAGGAGATCACGGGCGAGGCCAAGCCCGCGCCGCTGGTCAAGGGCGTGCGCGTGCGCAACGTCAAGACAGGGGCGGAGAAGGAATTCGCGACCGACGGCGTGTTCATCGCCATCGGCCATTCGCCCAACACCGAGCTGTTCAAGGGCAAGCTCGCCATGGACGGCGAGGGCTACCTCATCACCAGGCCCGATTCGACCGCCACCGACGTCGAAGGCGTCTGGGCGGCGGGCGACGTGCAGGACAAGATCTTCCGCCAGGCCGTAACGGCGGCCGGCACCGGCTGCATGGCGGCGCTGGAGGCGGAGAAATGGTTGGCGGGCCAGGAAGCCCGCCTCGCGCAAGCCGCGGAGTAGCGTACGGCGGCAAAGCGCGAAACGGCCTTTGGCACGGAGCGCCAAGGGCCTTAGGGAGGCGATGTCATGGACTGGGACAAGCTGCGGATCTTCCAGGCCGTAGCTGACGCGGGAAGCTTCACTCACGCCGGCGAATCACTGAAACTCAGCCAATCGGCGATCTCGCGCCAGATCGGCGCGCTCGAAGAGCAGCTCGGCGTCATGCTGTTCCACCGCCATGCGCGCGGCCTGATCCTCACCGAGCAGGGCGAGTTGCTTTATCGCACGGCGCGCGACATGGCGGCCAAGGTCAACACCGCCGAGGCGCTGCTGCGCGCCAACCAGGACAAGCCGGCCGGCCGTCTCAAGATCCACGCCACGGTGGGCTTCGGCTCGACCTGGCTGACCGCGCAGATGCACGAGTTCATCACCACCTATCCCGAGATCGATGTCAGCCTCGTGTTGTCGGACAACGAGCTCGATCTCGGCATGCGCGAGGCCGACGTGGCCATCCGCATGATGATGCCGCGCCAGCCCGGCCTGGTGCAGCGGCACCTGCTTACCGTGCGCAGCCACGTCTACGCCGCGCACAGCTATATCCAGAAGTACGGCAAGCCCAAGTCGGTCGACGAGCTCGACCAGCACCGGCTGATCATCTTCGGCGAGGATGCGCGCGCGCCCGTGCAGGACGTCAATTGGCTGCTGCGAGAAGGCAACCCTGATCAGGCAACCCGTCTCGTCGTGCTGCGCGTCAACAACACCTACGGCATCTTCCGCGCCGTCGAATCCGGGCTGGGGATAGCTTCGCTGCCCGACTACCTGGCCCGCGAGTCGACCAAGATCGACATGGTCCTGCCTGACCTCAATGTCCGCACGACCGATGTGTATTTCACCTATCCTGAGGAATTGCGGCACTCCAAGCGCATCGCCGTGTTCCGCGACTTCCTGCTGAGGAAGGTCGCAGAGACACGATTCTGAAGATCAGACCTGCAGGATTGCATAGCCGGTGAAAGGCATGCGTCCACCGCATGCCAGTTGCCGGAAATTCCCCCCTACCCATGTGCAATGCAAAGACTATTTTCGAGGCAGGTTTTCGACACGAACGGTTCTTTGCTTTTCGCGTTCGAAACTCGGGATCCTCATGATCCCACGTCTCCCAGACGTGAAGCCTCCCTGTTTAACTCGCCGGGCCTTCGGGCCCGGCGTCTTTTTTGGGGGGTCTGATTCCCTTGGTGCAAAGCGGTCTTTGGCGCCGTATTTGGTTGGGACGTTCTGCCGCTGGTAGGCAGCACCCACAGGTTGCCCAAGCAATTGATGTGGAAGGCTTCCCACCCCACATGTACTTTCAGAGCCAAATAAGACGATGTTTTCCGAAGTCCGCCAAGCCATCCTGCCCTTGGCTCTGCGCAAGATTACGCGCCGGGGCGACTTGGAGCGCGCGGGTCTCCTCATCGAATCGCTGGCCAAGCACTGGCGCGATGCCAAGCCTTTCGAGCTCCTGATCGTCTCGCCCGGCAGCGATGCGCATTTGCTGCGCACCAGCCTGCCGCGCTTTCCCAACGTCAACGTGTCGGTGCGGCCCGAGAGCGACTTCTTCTCGCTGTTCTCGAGCTTCTATCTGATGACCGGCTGGTACCGGCAGCAGATCGTCAAGCTGCAGGTGCCGGTGATGCTGGGCTTCGGCGGCTACCTGACGCTCGATTCCGACGTCTGCTGCGTCGGCGACTTCGACTCCCGGACCTTCGTCGACGATGGTCGCGGCCTGTCGCGGTGGGAGCCCAAGGTCCATCACGACTGGTGGCGCAATGTCACCGAGGTGGTCGGCACCTATTACGACTCCAAGGGCCACGGCCTGTCGGTGACGCCCAACCTGCTGCATGGCGATCTCGCTGCGCAGACGCTGACCTACATGCGCAACGGCTCGCAGGGCTCGTCGACCAAGGCCTTGATGTCCTGGAAGATGCGCCGGCCGATGAGCGTGCCGTGGACCGAGTATTCGCTCTACACCACCGTCGCCGAGATGCAGGGCAACCTGTTCGACTATCACGTCGAATGGAACACCTGCTACGGCGCCAGCGTGCACCTGTTCTCCGAGCAATCCTGCGTGTGGGGCGCCGACGATTTTGAGCGGCTGGTCAAGCTGCCCAACGGCACCGACCCCGGGGGCAAGTTCATCATCGTGCAAAGCCACGCGCGCATCCCGCTCGAGCGCGTACGCGAATACTGCCTGAGCTTCGCCGGCTAACTAGACCTTCCCGTTGTGCTCGCCGATCTTCGGCGCCTTGGCGACTTCGGCCGCGCGTTCGCCGTCGAAGCTGACGGGCAGGCCGTGGAACAGCGCGTTCGAGCCCGCGTAGGGCTGGGTGAACATGCCGAGGGCGGCCACCTGGGCGAGCTCGAGCACCTGCGGCACGGTGTTGAGCGGCCCGTTGGGCACGCCCAGCGGCGTCCAGTTTGCCCGACCAGTAGTCGCGGCTCTTGTGCTTCATGATCTCGGCGATCATGCCCAGCAGCAGGTCGCGGTGCTGCATGCGCTCGACGTTGGTCTTGAAGCGCGGCTCGTCCGGCCATTCGGGATGGCCCAGCGCCTCGGCGAACTTGCGCCATAGCCGGTCGTTGCCCGGGCAGATCATCAGCGGCCCGTCGCTGCACTCGAACGCCTGGTAGGGCGTGAGCGAGGGATGGCCGGTGCCCTGGCGCGGCGCCATCCTGCCGGTCACCGAGTAGTTCGCGGCGTGGTTCGACGCCCACATCAGGCCGCTCTCGAACAGCGAGGTGTTGACCAGGCTGCCGCGGCCCGTGGCGGCGCGCTGGGCGATCGCCGCCAGCACGCCGATCGCCGTCCACATGCCGGTCGACAGGTCGATGATCGAGACGCCGATGCGCGCTTCCGGCCCCGACGGATCGCCGTTCAGCGAGATCAGCCCGGCCACCGCCTGGACGATCGGCTCATAGCCCGGCCGCTCCTTCCACGGGCCGGCATGGCCGAAGGCGCCGAGATCGGCATAGATCAGCCGCGGGAAGCGCCTGGTGAGCGAGGCGCCATCGATGCCGAACTTGGCCGGCACGTCGGCGCGCAGATTGTGGACGAAGACGTCGGCCGCGCCGATGCGCTCGATCAGCGCCTCGCGCTCAGCCTTGTCGCCAAGATCGCAGGTGATCGATTTCTTGCCGCGGTTGAGCGCAATGAAGCCCACGGCGTCGCCCTCGATGAAGGGCGGGCCCCATTTGCGCGCATCGTCGCCTTCGGGCCGCTCGACCTTGACCACTTCGGCGCCCAGGAAGGCCAGGATCTGTCCGCAATAGGGTCCGGCGAGGTTCTGGCCGAACTCGACGACTTTGATGCCCGCCAGCGGCTTGCTCATCGCAGATTGCTGCCCAGGATCTCGCGCGCGATCACCATGCGCTGCACCTCGCTCGGCCCCTCGCCGACGCGGCGGATGCGCATCTCGCGATACCAGCGCTCGAGCGGCAGGTCCTTGGTCATGCCCATGCCGCCGTGGATCTGCATGGCGCGGTCGACGACGCGGCCGCCGCCTTCCGACGCCGTGAGCTTGGCGATGGCCGCCTCGGTACGGAAGGGCAGGCCGCGGCGCGCCTTCTCGGCGGCCTCCAGCGTGAAATGGCGGGCGGTGCGGATGTCGATCTCGTTGTCGACCAGCATCCACTGGATGGCCTGCCGGTTGGCGAGCTTCTCGCCGAAGGTGCTGCGCATCTTGGCCCATTCGACGGCCATCTCGTGGGCAGCGATGGCGACGCCGATACAGCCCGCGGCGTAGGGAATGCGCTGGCGCGTCAGCCGGTCGTTGGCCACGGCGAAGCCCTTGTTGACCTCGCCCAGCACCTGGTGATCCGACACCCAGCAATCCTTGAACTCGAGCTCGGTGGCGTAGCTCGACGAACGCAGCGTGTGCACGACGCGGCGCACATGGAAACCCGGCGTGCCGGCATCGATGATGAAGCAGGTGATGCCGGCGCGGCCCTTGGAGGCGTCGGTGCGGGCGAAGACGATGCCGTACTGGGCGCGATCGGCGCCGGAGATGAAGATCTTGGCGCCGTTCAGCACCCAGCCGTTGTCCTTGCGCTCGGCCTTGGTCTGGATGGCGCGCGCCGGATCGCTGCCGCCCGACGGCTCGGTGAGGCCGAAGAACGGCTTCTTCTCGCCGCGCAGCGTCGGATAGAGGTAGCGCTCCTTCTGGTCCTCGTTGGCCTCGAAGATCTGGGCGAGGCCGGCGCCGCCGAAGGTGCCGTAGCAGGGGACGTAAAGGCCGGCGCGATGCTGGGCCATCTCGATGGCGAGCAGCACGCGCGTGACGATGTCGATCTCGGGCCCGCCGAACTCCTTGGGGATGTCGATGCCGTAGAGGCCCATCGCCTTGGTCTTCTCGACCAGCCGCGCCTGGTCGGCGGGATCGAGCTCGGCGGCGTCGGGATCGAGCTTGGCCTCGAGCGGGATGATCTCCTCGCGCACGTAGCGGCGGACCTGGTCGATCAGCATCTGCTGTTCGGCGCTGGGCTCGAAATCCATGGTTGCCTCGTCAGTTCGGGCTGAGCCTGCCGAGTGCAGGCGGCGGGTTCTTGGCGTTGTCGGTTGGCAGGCTGCCGTGGTCGGCCTGGTGCACCATCAGGAGCTCGAACCAGCGCGTGCGGTACTGCTGGTTGACCTCGACGCGGAACTGATGGCCCGAGGCGCGCTGGCTTGCCTCGCGCTGCAGCTCGCTGCGCAGGCCGAAGGCCGTACGAGCGCCGGCCTGGCCGATAAAGACGATCGTGCCCTTGGCATCGGCGATCTGGTAGACGCCGAGCTGACCCGGCAGGCGATCGACGACTTCCGCCGTCAGCGGACGCCAGGGCTTGTCGAGGCGCAGGCGGAGCGCCACGTCACTTGCCCTGGAACTTCGCGGTGCGCTTCTCCAAGCGGGCCTTCATGCCTTCCTGGGCGTCCTGGCTCTGCATCGCCGCCCGCACCAGCGCGTCCACATCGTCGTGCTTGATGGCGTCACGGAACTCGAGCTGGCGCACGGTCAGCGCCTTCATGGCCTTGAGCGACAGCGGCGCGTTGGCGGCCAAACGGTCGATGACCTTGGTCGCCTCGGCCTCGAGCTCGTGCAGCCGGCACGCAGCGGGCGATCAGGCCGAGCGCATGCAGCTTGGTCGAGGGCAGGGGATCGCCCAGCAGCAGCATTTCGCGCGTCGTCACCGGCCCCAGCACTTCCATCAGCTTCTTGGCCAGGAACCAGTTGGGCGCCAGGCCGACCTGGGCGAGCGACATGCCGAAGCGCGCCTTCTGGCTCGCCACGACGATGTCGCAGTGCAACGCCAGCTCATTGCCGCCGGCGATGGCGTCGCCCTGCACCACTGCCACCACGGGCAGCGGACAGAGTTCGATGGCGCGCAGCATGACTTCGATGCCGCTCGCCTCGCCGGCGCCGGCTGACCTGCTGCGCTCGGCCATGTCGAGGCCGGCGCAGAACACGTCGCCCTTGCCGCGGATCACCAGCACCCGATCTTCCGCCGCGACCGGCGCCTGCAAGGCGGCGATCATCTCTTTCAGCAATTCGCTGTCGAGCGCATTGCGCTTCTCGGGCCGGTTCATCCACACGGTTTTGACCGGGCCGCTCTTCTCGATGATGACCTTGCTCATTGTTTTGCTCCGGCCCTTATTCTGGTTCGATTCCCGCGGCCTTGATCTCCTTCGTCCACCATGCCGTCTGTTCCTTGACGTAGGTGGCGAACTGGTCGAGCGGCAGCGGCGAGATCTCCATGCGGCCCTGGGTCATGGCCTTGGCGGTCGCCGGATCCTTCAGCGCCTCGGTGATGGCATCGGCCAGCGTCTTCTGGATCGGCTGAGGCGTGCCTGCCGGGGCGAACACCGCCAGCCAGTAGACCAGGACATAGCCCGGCACGGTCTCGGCGATCGCCGGCAGGTTGGGCGCCACCGTCGTGCGCTGCGGGCCCGTCGTGCCGAGCCCACGTATCTTGCCCGCGTCGATCTGGGCCAGCCCCTGCGGCAGGTCGGGGAACATGACCTGGACCTGGCCGGAAATGACGTCGCCCAGCGCCTGCGGACTTGCCTTGTAGGGCACGCGCTCGATCTTCACGCCGGCGAGCTTGTTGAACATCTCGGCCGACAGCCGCTGCGAGGCGCTGGCCTCGGCGTAGTTCAGCTTGCCGGGATTCTTCTTGGCGTAGTCGATCAGCTCGGCGATCGACTTGATCGGCAGGTCGTTGTTGACCACCAGCACATTGACGCCGGTCACGCAGCGCATGATCGGCACGAAGTCTTTCTCGGGATCGTAGCTGAGCTTCTTGAACAGCGCCTGATTGGCCGCGTTGGTCGAGTTGGTGCCCATCAAGAGCGTATAGCCATCGGCCGGCGCCGTCGCGACGGCGGAGGCGCCGAGCTGACCAGAGGCACCGGGCTTGTCGTCGATCACCACCGGCTGCTTCAGGATGTCCTGCAGCTTGGCGCCCAGCCCGCGCGCCGTCAGATCGGTGGCGCTGCCGGCGGCGAAGGGCACGACGATCTTGATCGGCTTGCTGGGATACGCCTGCGCGAATGCTTTTGGCGATGCCGACAGGGCGGCAGCGCCCGCAAGCACGGTACGGCGATACAACTTCACTGAAAATCCTCCCTTGGCCTCGCGGGCCGACATCCGTTGTAGCGCGGGCCGGCGCGGCGAGGCAAAGGCAGGCGGCTGTCTTACATGAAGAGCTTTTCCGCTTTGCGGTCGGCGTAGAGCCCGGCCACGAACTCGCCGTAGCCGTTGTAGAGCAGGGTGGGGATGCGGTCGTCGCTGCCCAGCGGCTTCTCGGTCGCCTGGCTCCAGCGCGGATGCGGCACCTGCGGGTTCACGTTGGCCCAGAAGCCGTACTCGCTCGCCTGCAGCTTCTCCCAGAACGAGACCGGCCGCTTGTCGCTGAACTCGACCGAGACGATCGACTTCACGTTCTTGAAGCCGTACTTCCAAGGCGCCACCAGGCGCAGCGGCGCGCCGTTCTGCTTGTGGATCGGCTTGCCGTAGAGGCCGGTGGCGACGAAGGTGAGGTCGTTCATCGCCTCGTCCATCGCCAGGCCCTCGGTGTAGGGCCAGGGATAGAGCGGGTCGCGCTGCTCGCGCATCACCGCGGGCTTGCTGAGCGTCTTCATCACCACGAACTTGGCGCCGCTGGTGGGCTTGCACAGCTCGACCAGCGAGCGCATCGGAAAGCCGCTCCACGGCACGATCATCGACCACGTCTCGACGCAGCGGTGGCGATAGACGCGCTCCTCGAGCTGCACCTTGGCCAGAAGATCGTCGACGCCGATCTCGAAGGGCTTCTCGACCATGCCCGAGACCTTGATGGTCCATGGCCGGACCTCGAGCTTCTGGGCGTCGCGCCAGATGCTCTTGTCGGTGCCGAATTCGTAGAAGTTGTTGTAGGTCGTGGCCAGCTTCTCGGCGGTCATCGGCGTGGGCACGCCGTACTTGTCGTTACGCTTGGCCGGGTAGAGTGCGGCCGATGGATCCTTGTCCTGGGCCGAAGCGATGCCCGGCAAGGCGAGCGATGCGGCGCCGAGCCCCATCGCCTTCACCAGAGCTCGGCGCTGCAGATAGACGGCTTCAGGCGTTGCCTGGTTTTCGCCCAATTCCCAGCCTCGTCTGCGCTTGATCAGCATGTGTGAAACTCCTTTGCGCCCCGGGGCTTATTTGACGTCGCGTCTCGGCAGGTGCAAATCAACCCTGCTCACCGCGCCGTGACGTCACCTTCGCCCATGGCGTCGGCAAGATCGCGGCGCTGGCCCATCACGACCATGGCCTCGGCGACCAGGAACATGGGTCCGATGAACGCCTGGAAGATGTTGTCGAGCAGCGCTGGCCGCTTGCCCTCGTAGTGATGGCCGAGGAACTGCAGCACCCAGCCGCCGACGAACAGGGCGATGAAGGCGATCCACACGGCCTGCGCCGAGCCCAGCGCACCGGCGAAGGCCTCGGCGGCGTACCAGACGACCGCCATGATCAGGCCCATGATAATGCCGACGCCGAGATCGAGCGCCATCCAGCCCAGCACCGCTATGATGGTGATGGCGAGCGACATCGTCCATTGGCGGTCGCCGACGTCGAAGCGCCACAGCGACAGGATCAGCAGCAGCGAGAAGACGATGAGGGGGATGCCGACGAAGTGGGTCGCCTTGTTGCGCCAGTCGCGATGCACCGACGCGTAGGATGCGAGTTGACTGCGGAACAGCGCGTTGGCCATGGCAGCCTCCGGATGGCTAGGGCTTCGTGTTCGTCACGTCGAGGATCGTCGGCCACATGAAATCGCGCCAGCCGTTGTTGCCGGCGGTGCTGGCTGTGACCTGGCCATTCTGCAGCAGGAAGAAGCGCGGCGTCTCGTACTCTTCCCACGCGCCCTGCTGGCTCATCAGGAAGGTGTCGAGCAGCCAGCGCAGGTCGGCGGGCCAGGTGGCGGCCTGCATCATCGCCTTGGCCGTGGGCGCGCTGATGGTCCGGATGTCGATCATCTTGTAGGCGGGGGAGGCGGCGAACAACGGCTGCCATTGGTTGCGCCACGTCTTGCAGGGCTCCGACTGGTCGTGACAGGCGAGGACCAGCACCGGCCGTGCGCTTTGGGTGGCGGGCGGCGTTTGCGCTTCGACAACGGGTACGCACAGCATCGCGGCGGCCATCGTCAGGGCCGCCACCAGCAAACGTCTCAAGACCATACGACTTCATCCCCCGTGGAACGCTCCACGGGGCCAATATGATCCAAGCGCCGACCGAGGAAAAGCAGGCGGCGTCGCTCCTCAACCACTCATGCTCCTCTTCCCCGCAAGGAGAGAGGCTTGGTGAGAGGGATTCAACGGGCGTAGCCCCTCAGGCCTTGCTCCCGGTCACTTCCAGGATCTTGGGCCACATCTTGTCCTTCCAGCCGGCATTGCCGGTAACGGCGAGAATGACCTTGCCGTCTTGGGCCAGGATGAAGCGCGGCGTCGCCTCGGGACGCGCCTTGCCCTCGTCGCTCTCCAGGAAGGCGGTGCGGACCCATAGCGCATCCTTGGGCCAGCTCTCATCCTTCAGGATCAGCGACAGGTTGGCCGGATGCACCACCCGATAGTCGAGTTTCTTGGCTGCATCCGATTTGACGAAGTCAGGCTCAGACTGGGCACGCCAGATCTTGCAGCCGCCTCAAAGTTCGTGGCCGACGAACACCAGCACCGGCTTCCCAGACTGGGCTTGCGCGATGCGGGCCAATGACGGTGCGGCGGCCATCGCCAGGCCGCCCGCCATCACGGACCTTCTGTTGAACATGGACATCTCTCCTATGGAACCACTCCACAGGAGAACTATGAGGGTGGCAAATGGCTGCGTGAAGCCGCCCGGCGGCGGCTTCACTGCCTTGTGACCGACGTCAGGCAGCCCGCTTCTTGGACTCCTCGACGATGCGCTCGGCGGTGCGGCCGACCAGCTCCTGCAGGTGGTCGAACTCGGTGCGGAAGGTGCCCACACCCTGTGTGACCGAGCGGATCTCGACAATCATGTCGGCGATCTCGGCCTCGGGCATCAATGCCGACACCTCGTCCCAGCCGTTCCAGCCCTCGCGAGCGTCGTAGCCCAGGAGCTGGCCGCGCCGGCCGGAGATCAGGCGCTGGATGCGCGGCGTGGCGTCGTTGGGTGCGGCCACCGTCACCTTGAGGATGGGCTCCAGCAGCACCGGCCTGCACTTGGGCATGGCTTCGTTCATGGCGATGCGCGCGGCCATCTTGAACGACATTTCCGAGCTGTCGACGGCGTGGTACTGCCCGTCGAACAGCGTGACCTCGAGGTCGACCACCGGCTGGCCGAGCGGGCCTTCCTTCAGGTAGTCGATCAGGCCTTCCTCGACGGCCGGGATGAAATTGCGCGGCACCACGCCGCCCACGATCTTGTCGACGAAGCGGAAGCCCGAGCCGCGCGGCAAGGGCTTGATCTCGACCTTGATGTCGGCGAACTGGCCATGGCCGCCGGTTTGCCGCTTGTAGCGGGCGTGCTGCTGGCTGCCGCCCTGGATGGTCTCGCGATAGGCCACGCGCGGCGTCTCGGTTTCCACCGCGACGTTGTAGCGGCCGGCGAGCTTGTCGACCGCGACCTTCAGGTGCATCTCGCCCTGGCCCCTGATCAGGAGCTCGTGGGTCTCGCCGCGCGCTTCGAAGGAAAGCGACGGGTCCTCCTCGACGATCTTGTGCAGGGCGCCCGAGAGCTTGACCTCGTCGTTGCGGTTCTTGGCCCGAAGCGACAGCGCGAACACCGGTGTGTCGGCCTTGGGGAAGTCGGCGGTCGCGGCGATGCCCGAGGCTGCCAGCGACTGGCCGCCCGACAGCGCATCGACCTTGGCCAGCGCCACGATCTCGCCGGCCTTGGCCTCGCTGATCTTGTCGAGGCGCTGGCCGAACGGCCGTAGCAGCGTGCCGATGCGCTGGCCGCCGACGCTCTGGCCCTCGACCAGGCTGCCCGACCAGACGCGGCAGAGCGAGAGCTTGCCGGCGTGGCTCTGGTGCAGGACCTTGAAGCATTCGGCCATGGCCACGCCGTTGGACGGCAGCGAGCGCCGCTTGGCGGTCCCGGCAACGAACGGTGTGTCATGACGCAGCGCCTTGAGCAGCCGGCGCACGCCATTCTCGCGATCGCCGGCGCCCAGCAGGACGGGCGAGATCTGGTCGGCGCCGAACTCGTCGTGCAAGTCGCGGTAGATCAGCGACTTCTCGGGCGCGATGTCCTCGATGAGCTGCTCGAGGAGCTGGTCGTCGAATTCCGACAGCGTCTCCAGCATCTCGCGGCGGGCTTCGTTCTCGCGCGGCAGGATCTCGGCCGGCATCTCGATCAGGTCGGAGGCGCCGCTCGACTTGTAGCGGTAGGCGCGTTCGCTCACGAGGTCGACATAACCGACCGTCTCCTCGCTGCCGTCGGCTGCGGTGTGGCGGATCGGCACCTGGCGCAGCACGAGCTTGCGCGACGAGATGGACTGCAGCGCCGACAGCATGTCGCGCACGCGGACCTCGGCGGAATCGATCTTGTTGATGAAGATGACGTGGGGGATGTGGTGATCTTCGATGAACTTCAGCAACGGCGTCAGCGCAACGACGCGCTCGGGCGAAGGCTCGCAGACCAGCACCGCCGCGTCGCTCACCGCGAGCGCCGCAAAGGCATCGTGCTGGAACTCGATCGAGCCCGGGACATCGAGGAACGTCCATTGGTCGCCGAGATAGTCGACCGAGGCGACGTTGATCTCGGTACCCATGCCGCGCTTGCGCGCTTCGGCGGCACCGTCGCCGATCGAGGTGCCTGCGCGCGTCGAGCCGCGCCGGCCGATGGCCCCCGTCGCGTAGAGGATGCTCTCGAGCAGGCTGGTCTTGCCCGAGAGATACGGCCCGCACAGCGCCACCACGCGGTGCGCGCCGCTGCCTGGTCTGCCTCCAGGGATGGTCTCGGATTTGATGTCGTTCATGACAACGTCCTCCCTTCCGCGCGTTCGCCTGCGCATGAAAGCTCCGGACGGTGATCGCTGCCGAACACGTCCGGAGCGAAGCCTTGTCCTGGAAATCGTTTCACCCCGGCTGGGGGAAGTCAATCCGGCGGTGTGGAAGGACGTGCGCTGACAGTCATCGCAGCGGAACTAAGCGGCGGTTTATCGGCGTTTTGTCGGACACAGGGGCCAGCTGCGGCACCTATTTTCACCGCAGTGGCAATACGTTCACAACGGAACGATAAAGAGGTGACCCTGGCCTCCGGTGCACCACAGTTGGTAGCTCCGGTCTTTTGTCCGGAGTATGGGGGCTTTCAGCAATGTCCACGATCCGGCTGCGCGGTCCGGTGCAAGTCGTTCGGCCAAAGTTCGTGCGGCTTTTCGATCTGATACGGTCGTTTCCCGACCAGGCGAGGCTTGCCCTCGGCGCGCGAGGGGTCGTCTGGGCGACGGCGGCCGGCGTGGTCGGCCTGACGTGCTATGCGGTATCCATGGCCGCCGTTGCACTGTCGCTGCGTGCGACCGAAGCGGGTTACACCCGGCACAAGACGACCGATCTGCTGGCGCTCGACCAGAGAGCCCGATCCTCAATTCGTCCGGCGCGGTGCGCCAGATTGCTTTCCCTGGCGTCGACGACACGGAGCGGCGCGAGACCGAGCAGGCCTTGTTCGCCGCCAAGCGTCTCAACACCGTCGGCGAAATGGCGGCCACGGTGGCCCACGAGCTCAGCCACCATTGCAGGTGATCGACCTCGCGTGCCATTCGGCCAAGGACGAGCTCGCCGACTCCGCCAAGCGCGGCAGTGCCGTCGATCGTGCCTTCATGGCAACCAAGATGGAGCGCATCGGCCACCAGGTCGAGCGCGCGACGCGCATCCTGGGCGACCTTAGGGCTTTCGTGCGCGGCGCCGGCGCCCGCGCCGCCGAGCGCGACGCCCAAGCGCCGCGCTCGGGTCTTGCTGTTAGGACAGCGCCCCGCAGGCCCGCTGGATGCGCCGGCCGGCCTCTTCGAGCAGGTCCGTTGCCGTGGCATAGGAAATGCGGAAGGCCGGACCCTGGCCGAAGGCCGAACCCTGCACGACCGAGAGGCCCTCGGCTTCGAGCAGGTAGTTAACGAAGTCGGTGTCGTTCTCGATCGTCTTGCCGTCCGGCGTCTTCTTGCCGATGGCGCCGGCGCACGACGGATAGACGTAGAACGCGCCTTCGGGCCGCGGGCACTTCAGCCCCTTGGCCTGGTTCAGCATCGAGACGATGAGGTCGCGGCGCTGCTTGAAGACGGCGACGTTCTTGGGAATGAAGTCGGTCGGGCCGTTCAGCGCCGCCACCGATGCCGCCTGGCTGATCGAGCTGGCGTTCGACGTGCTCTGCGACTGCACGGTGATCATGGCATCGATCAGCTTCTGCGGGCCGGCGGCATAGCCGATGCGCCAGCCCGTCATGTTGTAGGCCTTGGACACGCCGTTCATGGTGAGCGTGCGCTCGTAGAGCTTGGGCTCGACCTCGGCGGGCGTCGCGAACACGAAGTCGTCGTAGACCAGCTTCTCGTACATGTCGTCGGTGAGGACATGGACCTGCGGATGGCGCAGCAGCACGTCGCACAGCGCCCGCAGGTCGGCGCGGGTGTAGGCCGCACCGGTCGGGTTGCTGGGCGAGTTCAGGATCAGCCACTTGGTCCTGGGCGTGATGGCGCGCTCGAGATCCTCGGGGCGCAGCTTGAAGCCGCTCGACTCCGGGCACTGCACGATGACGGGCGTGCCGTCGCCGAACAGCACCATCTCCGGGTAGGACACCCAGTAAGGCGCGGCGATGATGACCTCGTCGCCCGGGTTCAGGGTGGCGAGCATGGCGTTGAAGATGATCTGCTTGCCGCCCGAGGTGACGACGGTCTGCGACGGCTTGTAGTCGAGCCCGTGGTCGCGCTTCATCTTGGCAGAGATCGCCTGGCGCAGCGCCGGCGTGCCGGGGACGGCGGTGTACTTGGTGTCGTTGGCGTGGATCGCCTTGATCGCCGCTTCCTTGATGTGGTCGGGCGTCGGGAAGTCGGGCTCGCCGGCGGCCAGGCCGATCACGTCTTTGCCGGCCGCTTTCATCTCCAGGAACTTGCCTTGCGCGGCATTGGTCGGAGAGGGCTTGATGCGGCTGAGACGATCGGCGATGAGGGCCATGACGGCGGCGCCTCCTTTCAGGCGTTTGAAAAGGCGCGCGGAAAGTACTGGCGGCCCCCTGTTTCCGCAAGCAACGAAGCGGCTGCTACCGCTATTTCTGATAGGTTCGTGCCGTATTCCCGCTAAGGCTTCGTGCTCAAGATTTGACCGCTTTCCTGTCGCAACCTATTTTCATTGAGTTATGGCCGACCAACCGGACAACCTTGTTCTGACGCTCCTGCGCGACATGCGCGCGAGCCTTCAGCGGGTCGAGGGAAAGCTCGACGAGCTTGTCGTGCCCATGAGCTCAGTCGAGACCAATCTCGCACAAGTCCAGGTTGAGCTGGCCGGCATCCACGTTGATCTGGCCGCTCATTCTGCACGAATGGACCGCATGGACAGCCGACTCGATCGAATCGAGAAGCGCCTCGGTCTGGTCGACGCCTGAGCCTGGCTACTCAATCAGCCTGATTGACGCCTCGACGCTCATCTTGGCGTCGCCGAAACCCACCCGCCGGCCGCTCACCGGCGCCGCGTCACGATAGTCGAGGCCGACGGCGACCCTGAGGCTGTCGCCGCGCGGGCTCATGTCGTTGGCCGGGTCGAAGCCCACCCATTCGAGGCCCGGCATCCAGGCCTCGGCCCACGAATGGCTGGTCCGGCCGACATGCAGTTCAGGATCGTCGTTGCGCAGGTAGCCGCTGACATAGCGCGCCGGCACGCCGAGGCGGCGGCAGGCGGCGATGAAGACATGCGCCTGGTCTTGAGCGACGCCCGCTCCGCGCGCCAGCGCCTCGGCGGCGGTCGTCTCCACGGTCGAGACGCCGGTTTTGTAGACGATGCGCTGACAGACTCGCTTCATCAGTTCGTGCAGGGCTTCGACGCGCCTGGTGGCTGCGGCGGCCCGCTCGGCCAGGCCGTCGATCAACGGATCGAAGCTCGCATCGTGGCGCGCCAGACCCGTGTTGCGCAGCCAGAATGGGGCCGGCAGGGTCGGCGTCTCGGCATAGCGCAGCCACTGGTCGCCGCCGATATATTCGTAGATGCCGTGGACCACGATCTCGACGTGGTCGTGCTGCTGCGCCACCGAGAAGGTCGTGACCTGATTGCCGTGGCCGTCGAGCCATTCCGAGCGCTTGCCCGGCCCGTCGATGCGCCACGAGATCAGGCGCTGCCCGCTCGCGGGCTTGGGCGTCAGCCGCACGTCGTGGATCGAATGGCCCGAGGGCTGGTCGAACTCGAAGCGGGTGGCGTGGTGGACGGAAAGGCGCATGGTTCGCTCAATCCAGCAGGAACTGGCGGCCGATGTCGTCGGACAGGGTGGCGATGTCGTCGCGCACGCCGCCCAGGAACTTGTTGAGGCCCATCTCGAACACCTGGTCGATGCGGGCGTAGCGCAGGCGGGCGTGCAGCTCGCCCGCCAACCGGTCGGCCTCGCCGCGCGAGCCATAGGCCTCGGCCAGCTCGCGCATGCTGAGATCGACCATCCACAGGCAGTGATGCACCGAGCGCGGCACGTCGCGGCGCAGCATCATCAGCTCGGCGACCTTCATGGGATCGAGCGCGCTGCGATAGATGCGCCGGTAGGTGCGCACTGCGCCGATGCAGGCCAGCACCTCCGACCAGGCGAAGTAGTCGAGCTCCTGCGCATGCGGGTTGCCGTCGGGCCGCAGCGCATGGAACTTGATGTCGAGGATGCGCGCGGTGTTGTCGGCGCGCTCGAGGAAGGCGCCGAGCTGCAGGAAGTTGTAGGCCTCGTCGCGCAGCAGCGTCACTTGCGCGGCGCCAAAGATCATGACCGCCTGCTTCTTCACCGATTCGATCAGCGCGTTGCGGTCGAGCAGGGCGCGGTTGCCGCGCAGGCGCTCGCTGAGCTCGAGCCACAGGCCGTTCAGGCTCTCCCAGACATCGACCGTGATGTTGTTGCGCTCCTCGCGGGCGTTGCGCCGGGCCGCGCCGATCGAGCTCACCAGCGAGGAGGGGTTGTTCTCGTCGATCACCAGGAAGTCGATGAGGCTGGCCAGCCGGCCGTTCGACTGCTGCTGGGTCTGGCGGAACTCGTCCTCCATGCCGAAGATCGCGGCCACGCCGGCGGCCTCCTCGCCGCGCGACTGCAGGGCCATGCGCTGCGTCGCCTCGATCAGCCGCGCCGTCGACTTGGCGCGCTGCAGGTAGCGGCCCATCCAGTAGATGTTCTTGGCGGTGCTGCTCAGCATGTGTGGTACGTGCTGTCATGGTCTTCCGGACCGCGCGCGTCCCGCGCGCTCATGAGCGCGCGGGACGCGCGCGGTCCGGAAGAATACGAAAGTCCCTTAGCCATTTGACGCCGCGCCCGGCGCCAGGACCCAGGTGTCCTTGGTGCCGCCGCCCTGGCTTGAATTGACGACCAGCGAGCCATCCTTCAGCGCCACGCGCGTGAGCCCGCCGGGAATGATGGTGGTCTTGCGACCCGACAGCACGAAGGGGCGCAGATCGACATGGCGCGGCGCCACGCCCTGGCCGACGAAGGTCGGGCAGGTCGAGAGTGCGAGCGTCGGCTGGGCGATGTAGTTGTCGGGCCGCGCCTTCAGAAGCGCGGTGAATTCCTCGATCTCGGTCTTGCTCGAGGTCGGGCCGACCAGCATGCCCTTGCCGCCCGAGCCGTGGATCTCCTTCACCACCAGCTCGGACAGCCGCTCGAGCACGTACTTGAAGTCGTCGGCGCGATCGCAGCGCCAGGTCGGCACGTTGTTCAGGATCGGCTCCTCGCCGAGGTAGAAGCGCACGATCTCGGGGACATAGGTGTAGGTCGACTTGTCGTCGGCGACGCCGTTGCCCAGCGCATTGACGATGTTGACGCGGCCGGCGCGCAATGCACCTAAAAGGCCGGCGACGCCGAGGAAGGAATCCGGCCGCATCGCCAGCGGATCGAGGAAGGCGTCGTCGACGCGCCGGTAGATCACGTCGACGCGCTGCGGCCCGCGCGGCGTGCGCATGTAGACGCGGCCTTCGTCAACGAACAGGTCGGAGCCCTTGACCAGCTCGATGCCCATCTCGTCGGCCAGGAAGGCGTGCTCGAAGTAGGCGCTGTTGTGGTGGCCCGGCGTCAGCAGCACGACGTTGGGCGCGGCATCGTCGCTGAACGACACCGAGCGCAGGGTTGCTAAAAGCTCCTCGGTGTAGTCGGCGACCGGCAGCACGCGCATGGCCGAGAACAGCTCGGGCGCCAGCCGCATCATCACTTCGCGATTCTCCAGCACGTAGGACACGCCCGACGGCGTGCGCACATTGTCCTCGAGGACGTAAAAGTCCTTCTCGCCGACGCGCACCAGGTCGATGCCGGCAATGTGGGCGTGCACGCCGCCCGGCAGTTCGAGGCCCTGCGCCATGGCGGCGAACTCGGCGTTCATCAGCACCTGCTGTTCGGGGATCACGCCGGCGCGGCAGATCTCGCGCTCGCCGTAGGCGTCAGCCAGGAAGGCGTTGAGCGCGCGCACACGTTGCACCAGTCCCTTGTGCAGATACTCCCATTCGTCCCAGGCGATGACGCGCGGGATGATGTCGAAGGGGATCGTGGTCTCCGCGCCGTCGACGGCGCCATAGGCGCCGAAGGTGATGCCGTGGCGGCGATAGAAGACATCGACCTCGTGCCGCGTCGCCGCGACTTTCTCCGGCGAGGTCTGCGCCAGCCAGTTGGCGACGGCGCGATAGGGCGCACGGACGGAGTCCGCCGCCCCTGAGTTCATCTCGTCAAATGCCTTGGCCGCCATCCGGCATTTCACCCCCTGTCGAATCACAATATAAGCAATCGACGGGCCAACAAAGTACAGGCTCTCCTTCCCGGCGAAGCTGGGGAGGTGTCGGCGTCTTACGCCGACGGAGGGGTCATGAGCATCACCACTGCTGCTCATGACCCCTCCGTCCGCTTCGCGGACACCTCCCCACGCGTAGGCGTGGAAAGGAAGACATGCGCAAGGAGGAAGCACATGAAGCAGGTCCTGATCGACCGCTACGGACCGCCCTGGGAGGTCGCGCACTGCGCCGACGTGGCCGATGTCGGCGAGCCCGCGGCCGACGAAGTCGTGTTCGACGTGCTGGCCTTCCCCATCAACCCGGCCGACATGTGGTTCTGCCGCGGCAGCTACCGGCTGAAGCCGCCGCTGCCGGCGACGCCCGGCGCCGAATGCGTCGGCCGCGTCACCGCCGTCGGCTCGGCGGTGAAGCACGTCAGGAAGGGTGACCTGGTCATCAACCTGCAGCGCGAGAACTGGGCCGAGCGCCGCAAGGTCAAGGGCGACGATGCGATCCCGCTGCCGGCCGGCATCGACCTCAGGCAGGCGGCGATGGTGCGCATCAACCCGCCGACGGCACAGCTCATGCTGTCGGACTTCGTCGACCTCAAGCCGGGCGATTGGGTGATCCAGAACGTCGCCAACTCTGCCGTCGGACGGCTGCTGATCGTGTTGGCCAAGCAGCGCGGCCTGCGCACGGTCAATGTCGTGCGCCGCGCCGAGCTTGGCGGCGAGCTGAAGGCGCTCGGCGCCGACGTCGTGGTGGTCGACAGCAGCGACCTGGCGCGCCAGGTCGGCGAAGCGACCGCCGATGCCCGGATCATGCTGGGCGTCGAGGCGATCGGCGGCGGCGCCACCGGCCGGCTGGCCGACTGCATCGCGACGGACGGCACGCTGGTCCACTACGGCTCGATGAGCGGCGAGGACCCGAAGGTCACGCGCAACAACTTCATCTATCGCGGCGTGCGGCTCACCGGCTTCATGCTGGGGCGCTTCCTCAGCCGTCGCAGTGCCGACGAGATCCGCGCAATCTACGCCGACCTCGGCGGGCAGGTCATGGCCGGCAAGCTTTCGGCGCCGGTGGACACGGTCTATCCGATAGAGAACATCAAGGAAGCACTGGCGCACGCCGACAAGGGCGGGCGCAACGGCAAGATCCTGGTCAGCCCGAACCGGGCGATCTGAACACGGAGGACAAGCGATGAGCTCGGAAGTCTCGGCAGTCGAGAAGGTGCTGCAAGTCTATTTCGACGGCCTCTACGAAGGCGACACCAAGAAACTCGGCGAGGTGTTCCATCTCGCCTCGCATCTCTATGCCTCGAGCGGTGACGGCAAGGCCAGCGACTGGCCGCGCGGCGAGTGGTTCAAGATGGTGGAAGGCCGGCCGTCCGGCAAGGCCAAGGGCAGCGCGCGCGCCGATCGCATCGTGTCGATCGACTTCTCCGGCCCGACCACGGCGATCGCCAAGGTCGAATGCCAGCTGCCGCCGCGCTACTTCACCGATTATCTGACGCTGCTGAAAGTGGACGGTCGCTGGCAGATCATCTCCAAGACCTTCCACGCGGTGACCAAGGAATAACGTCATACGTCCTCCCCCGTCATACGGGGGAGGATAGAGGAGGGGGCAGGCCACAGGCCCGGGCGTAGCAAGGTTCAGAGCGGGATGATCTCAATCGCCGCGAGATCATCTTTGGGGCTTTCCCCCTCCTGTATCCTCCCCCGTATGACGGGTAGGGCGATCGCATATGGCGATTTCCGTCGTCTCGACCGGAGCGCGAAGCGCGGAGCGGAGAGACCTTCTGTCCACGATAAGTGGCCTATTGTGGACGGAAGGTCTCTCCGCTCGGGCCTGCGGCCCTCGGTCGAGACGACGGAAGTGGGCATATGTGATCGCCCTGGTATGACGGGGGAGGAGCGAAGATACCTAGTTCTTCGCGTCGGCCGCGACCTGGACCTTGATCATCTTGTCGGGCGGCGGCGGCACGGCGCCCGACTGGCCCTGGCCGCGCTTGATCTTGTCGACGAACTCCATGCCCGACGTGACCTTGCCCCACACGGTGTACTGGCCGTCGAGGAAGTTCGAATCCTTGAACACGATGAAGAACTGGCTGCGCGCGCTGTTGGGGTCGCTGGTGCGTGCCATCGACACCGAGCCGCGCACATGCGGCTCCTTGGAGAATTCGGACTTCAGCATCTCGCCCATGCCGCCTGAGCCGGTTCCGGTCGGATCGCCGGTCTGGGCCATGAAGCCCTCGATCACGCGATGGAACACGACGCCGTCGTACTTGCCCTCGCGCGCCAGCTTCTTGATCTGCGCCACGTGCTGGGGCGCGAGATCGGGGCGCATCTCGATGACCACGCGGCCATCCTTGAGATCAATGTAGAGCGTGTTTTCCTTGTCCATGGCCGCGGTCGCTCCTGCGAACATTAAAGAGATGGCGACGAATAACGGCGTCAGTGCCAGACGCATCATGGGACCCTCACTCTCACCGCGCCGATAGGGTCGGCGCGCGACCATACTGACAGGTCCTGGAAAGACAAGCGTCAACTCCGCCGCCAATCGGTCGGACAGATGGTGTTCTGTCCGGCTCATCGAGGATGCGACCGGCCCCAGCTCTTCGCCTGCCAAAACGGCGGCGGGTTCTTGCGTCGGACGGCGACGGCGTCATTCGCCGGGACCGTGCACAAGGCAGGGCCATGGCGAGGCGCTTTCCCGCGTGCCCTGCGGTCGGGCGTTTCCCGATCAAGTTGAACCGCGAGCGGTTCAACTTGATCGGGAAAGCGCGCAGGCGCGATCGGTGCTTCACCGAGCACATTCCGTCCGGCTGATTCCAGCCGGACGGAATGTGCTTTAGCAACGCACTATCCTCCAGTGCGACCGGCCGCCACATACCGATGAGGGCTGAAAACCCGTTACGTCACAGGCCTATATCTGGTACTAACCGCTTTGAATTGCGGGGGATTTTGCGGGTCGGAACCCTCCTGAGAGAGCGGCCTGCTGAAGGGACGATTGCATGAGCGGCAAGCGCGTTTTGGGCATGTTCGGGATGGCGGTGATCGCCGCGCTTGGCTTCGCGGGCAGTGCCCTGGCGCAGCCGATCGTCGGCGTGCCGCATGATTGGCAGACGAACTTCCCGCCGCCCTTCACGCCGGTGATGGAGAAGGTCGAATCGCTGAACGACCTCCTGCTGGTCATCATCACGTTGATCTGCGTGTTCGTGCTGGGCCTGCTGCTCTACGCGATGTGGCGCTTCCATGCCTCGCGCAGCCCGGTGGCGACGACGACGACCCACAACACCGTGCTCGAGATCGCCTGGACGGTGGTGCCGATCCTCGTCCTGGTGATCATCGCCATCCCGTCGTTCCGGCTGCTCTACTACGCCGACAAGGCCGTCGATGCCGCCTTCACCATCAAGGTGACCGGCAACCAGTGGTACTGGACCTACAACTATCCCGACCAGGGCGACTTCACGGTCGAGAGCCGCATCCTGCCCGAGGCCGATCGCATCAAGCAGAAGCCCCAGGTGCCGCGCCTGCTGGCGGTCGACGAGGAGATGGTGATCCCCAAGGGCACCACCGTCCGCATCATCGGCACCGCCGTCGGCAACTCCATGCACGGCTGGACCGTGCCGGGCTTCGGCATCAAGAAGACCGTGATCCCCGGCCGCCTCAACGAGGGCTGGATCAGCGTCAAGGAAGAGGGCTTCTACTTCGGCCAGTGCTCGCAGATCTGTGGCGACAATCACACCTTCATGCCGATCGCGGTGCGCGTGGTCTCCAAGGACGTCTTCGACAAATGGGTGGAGCAGAAGAAGAAAGCGGCGGGTCTGTTGCCCGCGACCGACTTCGCTTCCGCCACCCTCCCGCAAACCGCTAAGCGCTTCGCCGCAGGAGAGATAAAATGGCCACCGCGCACGGCGCCGCTCACGATCATCACGATGCTCACGGGCACGACGACCACCACACGCCGACAGGCTGGCGTCGCTACGTCTACAGCACCAACCACAAGGACATCGGCACGATGTACCTTGTGTTCTCGATCTTCGCCGCCCTGATCGGCGCCACCTTCTCGGTCGTGATGCGGCTCGAACTGCTGCAGCCCGGTGTGCAGTACTTCAACAGTCCCGACGGCACGCCCAACGGCCATCTGTGGAACACCGTGGTGACGGCGCACGGCCTGATCATGGTGTTCTTCGTCGTCATGCCGGCGCTGATCGGCGGGTTCGGCAACTGGTTCGTGCCGCTGATGATCGGCGCGCCCGACATGGCCTTCCCGCGCATGAACAACATCAGCTTCTGGCTGCTGCCGCCGGCCTTCATCCTGCTGCTCGCCTCGGCCGTGATCGGCGGCGGCGTCGGCACCGGCTGGACGATCTATCCGCCTCTCTCGAGCAACCAGGGGGCGGGCATGGATCTCGCCATCTTCTCCCTGCATCTTGCCGGCGCGTCATCGATCCTGGGCGCCATCAACTTCATCACCACGATCTTCAACATGCGCGCGCCGGGCATGACGCTCGCACCGCATGCCGCTGTTCGCCTGGTCGATCCTGGTGACGGCCTTCCTGCTGCTGCTGGCCCTGCCGGTCCTGGCCGGCGCCATCACCATGCTGCTGACCGACCGCAACTTCGGCACCTCGTTCTTCAAGGCCGAGGGCGGCGGCGATCCGACCTTGTTCCTGCACCTCTTCTGGTTCTTCGGCCATCCCGAGGTGTACATCATGATCCTGCCGGCCTTCGGCATCGTCAGTCACATCATCTCGACCTTCTCCAAGAAGCCGATCTTCGGCTATCTCGGCATGGCCTACGCGATGGTGGCGATCGGCGTCGTCGGCTTCGTCGTGTGGGCGCACCACATGTTCACGGTCGGCATGGACGTCGATACCCGAGCCTACTTCGTCGCCGCGACCATGGTGATCGCCGTTCCGACGGGCGTGAAGATCTTCTCCTGGATCGCCACCATGTGGGGCGGCTCGATCAAGCTCGAAGTGCCGATGCTGTGGGCGATCGGCTTCATCTTCCTGTTCACGGTCGGCGGCGTCACCGGCGTCGTGCTGGCCAATGCCGGCGTCGACTACTCGCTGCACAACACCTACTACGTGATCGCGCACTTCCACTACGTGCTGTCGCTCGGCGCGGTGTTCGGCATTTTCGCCGGCTTCTACTACTGGTTCGGCAAGATGACCGGCCGGCAATATCCGGAGTGGGCGGGCCAGATCCATTTCTGGACGACCTTCATCGGCGTCAACCTGACGTTCTTCCCGATGCACTTCAGCGGGCTCGCCGGCATGCCGCGCCATTACGTCGACTATCCCGACGCGATGGCGCACTGGAACTACATCTCCTCGATCGGCGCCTTCATCTCCTTCGGCTCGACCATCTTCTGGCTGATCTTCGTCGTGTTCGGCGGAATGCTGGCCGGACGCAAGGTCAGCGCCAACTACTGGGGCGACGGCGCCACGACGCTGGAATGGACGGTGCCTTCGCCGCCGCCGTTCCATACCTTCGAGGAACTGCCGCACATCTCCCCGACGGCACACCACTGATCGCGAGGAGCGGAGGCGCCCCTCTACCATTCAAGAGGCCGGCGCCTTCGCCTTGAAAGAGCAATGAGCGATACGGCACAGACCCTGAGAGCATTCGACGAGGCGGCGCCGGCACGCGTGCGCGACTATGTCGACCTGCTGAAGCCCAGGGTCATGTCGCTGGTCGTCTTCACCGGCCTGGTCGGCGTGATGATCGCGCCCGGCCATCTGCATCCGTTCACCGCGGCGCTCGCCGTGCTGGCGATCGCGCTGGGCTCGGGCGCCGCCGGCTGCATCAACATGTGGTACGAGCGCGACCTCGACGCCCTGATGACGCGCACCGCCAACCGGCCGCTGCCGGCCGGCCGCGTGGCGCCGGACGACGCGCTGGGGCTGGGCGTGCTGCTGTCGATCTTCTCGGTCCTCCTGATGGCGGTGTCGACCAACTTCGCCGCGGCCGCGCTGCTCGCCGCCGCGATCCTGTTCTACGTCTTCGTCTACACGGTGTGGCTGAAGCGCCGCACGCCGCAGAACATCGTGATCGGCGGCGCCGCCGGCGCCTTCCCGCCGATGATCGGCTGGGCTGCCGTCACCGGCGACGTCTCGGCCATCTCGATCGCGCTGTTCGGCCTGATCTTCCTGTGGACGCCGCCGCACTTCTGGGCGCTCGCCCTCTATCGCAGCGACGACTATCGCCGCGCCGGCGTGCCCATGCTGCCGGTCGTGGCGGGCCCGCGCGAGACCAAGCGGCAGATGCTGATCTACACCCTGGTGCTTCTGCCGGTGGCGCTGGTGCCGACCTTGATGGGCGCGGTCGGCTGGCTTTACGGCGCCGTCGCCCTGACGCTCGGCCTCGCCTTCATCGGCCATGCCGTGACGGTGTGGCGCGCGGCCGACGATGCGAGCGGCCATGGTCCGGCGCGCCGCATGTTCCGCTTCTCGCTGATCTATCTCGCCGCGCTGTTCGCCGCGCTGCCGGTCGACCAGCTCGTGTCCCGGATGCTGGCCGGATGAGCGTGATGGCCGACAACCGCCCCGGCGACTCCGACATGCACCGCCGCCAGCGCGGCAAGAACCTCGTCGTGGCCGGCTTCCTGGTAGCGCTGGTCGTGGTCTTCTTCGTGCTGACCGTCGTGCGCATGGGACCGCATCTATGAGCGGCGACAAGAACGCCCGTCTGGCCTGGACCCTCGCGGCCGCGGTCGGCGGCATGCTGGCGCTCGCCTATGCTGCCTCGCCGCTCTACGACATGTTCTGCCGCGCCACCGGCTTCGGCGGCACGCCGCAGGTCGCCCAGGAAGGCGAGCGGCCGGTGCTCAGCCGCGCCGTCAACGTGCGTTTCGATTCCAACGTCGATGCCAACCTGCCGTGGCGCTTCACGCCGCTCGAGCGCGAGGTCAAGGTCAAGCTGGGCGAGGAGCGCCTGGTGCACTACCGCGTGACCAACGTCTCGCAGCGCCCGATCGTCGGCACCTCGACCTACAACGTCACGCCCGAGACCGCCGGTGCGTGGTTCAACAAGCTGCAATGCTTCTGCTTCACCGAGCAGTTGCTGCTGCCCGGGCAGTCGATGGACATGCCCGTGGTGTTCTTCGTCGATCCGGAGATGGACAAGGATCGGCGCTACGACAACGTCCGCACCATCACGCTCTCGTACACTTTCTTCGAGGCCAAGACGGAGCGGGCGAAGACCTTGCTCGGCAGCGTTGCTGCCGATGCCACTGGAAAGGGTGGATGATCATGGCCGACGGCACTCCCAAGCATCCCTATCACCTGGTCGATCCCAGCCCGTGGCCGGCGCTGGGTGCGGTGGGTGCGCTCCTGCTGGCGGTCGGCGCGGCGCTGGGCATGCATCCCGAGATGCTGGGCACCGGCGTCGCCGGCGTCGTCAAGGCCGTGCAGTGGTGGATCATCGCGCCTGGCCTGGTGCTGATCCTGGCGGTGATGTTCTGGTGGTGGAGCGACGTCATCGTCGAATTGCGCAAGTACCACACCGCCGTGGTCCAGCTCGGCCTGCGCTACGGCATGATCCTGTTCATCGCCTCGGAGGTGCTGTTCTTCGCCGCTTTCTTCTGGGCCTTCTTCGACGCCTCGCTGTTTCCGAACTCGCCCGAGATGCCGGTGCGCGCCGAGGCCACGGGCGGCGTCTGGCCGCCCAAGGGCATCAGCATCATCGCGCCGTTCGACCTGCCGTTCATGAACACGCTGATCCTGCTGCTGTCGGGCACCACGGTCACGTGGGCGCATCACGCCATCCTCGAAGGCAACAAGCGCGATGCCGTGCGCGGCCTCACCCTGACGGTGATCCTGGGCATCTGCTTCACCGGCATCCAGGCCTACGAGTATCTGAACGCGCCGTTCAGCTTCCGTGAGAACATCTATTCCTCGACGTTCTTCATGGCGACCGGCTTCCACGGCTTCCACGTGCTGGTCGGCACGACCTTCCTGCTGGTCTGCCTGTTCCGCGCCATGGCCGGCCAGTTCAAGCCGACCCAGCATTTCGGCTTCGAGGCGGCCGCCTGGTACTGGCACTTCGTCGACGTGGTGTGGCTGTTCCTGTTCTTCTGCATCTACTGGTGGGGCGCCGGCAAGGCGCCGATCGCCCTGCACTGACCCCTCCGGCCCGTTGGGCCACCTCCCCAGCGAAGCTGGGGAGGACTAGAAGACACCGCCGGGCGACCCCCGGCGGTTCGCCTTTGGGAGTGCCATGAATGTCGGACTGGCCGCGGCAATCGCCCGTCGACGTCGCCCTGCGCGGCGCCTGCCCGCGCTGCGGGCGCGGCCGGCTGTTCCGCGGGCTGCCGGCCTTGGTCGAGCGCACCAGACCTTCCTCCCCAACGAAGTTGGGGAGGTGCCCCGAAGGGGCGGAGGGGTCGCACGACGGCGTTGGACGGATAGGAGAGGGCGCATGATCCGGCTCAGGCCAGCCTTGTGGCCCACGCTCATTTCGCTGCCGATCCTCGTGGTCTCGCTGGGTCTCGGCATCTGGCAGATGGAGCGCCGCGAATGGAAGCGCGACATCCTGCATCGCATCGAGGTCAACCAGGCAGCCGCGCCGATCACCCTCGATGAGCTGCTGCGCGGCGATCCGCTGCGCCAGGAGTACGGCCGCGTGAAGGTGGCGGGCACGTTCCTGAACGACAAGGAGTTCTACCTCGCCGCCCGCAACCTCAAGAACAAGGTCGGCCTGCAGGTCGTGACGCCGCTCAGCACCGACGATGGGCGCATCGTGCTGTTCAACCGCGGCTGGGTCCCGCAGGAGCAGAAGGATCCGGCCAAGCGCGCCCAGGGCCAGGTTACAGGGCGCGTCGATCTCACCGGCATCGTGCGGCGCAACCAGGAGCGCCGCCAGTTCGCGCCGGAGAACGTGCCCGACAAGAACGTCTGGTTCCATGTCGACGTGCCGCTGATGCGCGGCATGGCGGGCGGCAAGCCCGACCCCAAGCTCGACACCTTCTTCCTCGACGCCGATGCCGCGCCCAATCCGGGCGGCCTGCCGATCGGTGGCCAGACGCGCCTCGACATCCCCAACGACCATCTGCAGTACGCCATCACCTGGTTCCTGCTCGCGCTGGCGCTGGCCGGCGTCTATCTCGCCTATCACTGGGAGAACGGCCGGCTCACCGTCGCCGGCCGCACCAAGGCCAAGCCCAAGGACGCGCCGTGATCGCCAACGATCCCTATGCCGAGCTCGAGCGCCGCTTCGCGCGGCTGAGCGCCGTCAACCGCGCCAGCGCGATCCTGAACTGGGACCGCTCGACCATGATGCCGTCGGGCGCCAGCGAGGACCGCGCCGATCAGCTCGCGACCCTGGGCGTGATCGCCCACGGCATGATCGCGGCCCCCGACATGCCCGAGCTGCTGTCGCGGGCCGAGGAGGGGGCCAAGGGACTGGATCGCTGGCGCGCCGCCAACCTGCGCGAGATGCGGCGGCTCTGGGTCCACGAAAGCGCGCTGCCGGCCGACCTGGTCGAGGCACGCACCCGCGCCAGCTCGGCCTGCGAGATGGTCTGGCGCGAGGCCAAGAAGAACGCCGACTTCAAGTCGTTGCTGCCGACGCTCGGCGAGGTGCTGGCCGTGATGCGCCGCGTCGGCGAGGCCAAGGCCGCCGCGCTCGGCACCTCGCTGTACGACGCGCTGCTCGACGAGTTCGAGCCGGGCGGCCGCGCGGCGCGCATCGACGAGCTGTTCGGCGAGCTGCGCGCCTTCCTGCCTGATCTCTTGGGCCGCGTCATGGAACGGCAGGCCAGCGCCGGCAAGCCGCTCGAGCTCGACGGCCCGTTTCCGGTCGAGCAGCAGCGCAAGCTCGGCGAGGAGATGTGCCGCCGTCTCGGCTTCGACTTCACGCACGGCCGGCTCGACGTCTCGGCGCATCCCTTCACCGGCGGCACGGCCGACGACGTGCGCATCACCACGCGCTACGACGAGCACGACTTCGCGCGCGCCCTGATGGGCACCTTGCACGAGACCGGCCATGGCCTCTACGAAGCCGGCCTGCCGCGCGACTGGCGCCGCCAGCCGGTCGGCAATGCGCGCGGCATGGCTCTGCACGAGAGCCAGTCGCTGCTGGTGGAGATGCAGGCCTGCCGCAGCGACGCTTTCATCGAATTCGCCGCACCGCGCATGCGCGCGGCCTTCGGCAAGGACGGGCCGGCCTGGACCGCCGACAACATCCATCGCCTCTATACGCGGGTGGCGCCGGGCTACATCCGCGTCGATGCCGACGAGGTGACCTACCCCCTGCACATCATGCTGCGCTACCGGCTCGAGCGGGCGATGCTGGCCGGCGACCTCAAGCTCGCCGACCTGCCCGGCGCCTGGAACGAGGGCATGCGCGAGCTTCTGGGCATCGTGCCGCCGGACGACGCCCTGGGCTGCCTGCAGGACATCCATTGGCCGGACGGCGGCTGGGGCTACTTCCCGACCTATACGCTGGGGGCGCTGGCCGCGGCCCAGCTCTTTGCCGCCGCCCGACGGGCCAATCCCGGCCTAATGGCCGCCATCGGCAAGGGCGATTTTGCGCCCTCTGCTGGCCTGGCTGCGCGCCAATGTGCACGGCAAAGGCTCGCTGGAAACCACTGACCAGGTCCTGATCGAGGCCACCGGCGATTGCCTCGGGACCGCCGCCTTCAAGGCCCATCTGGAAACCCGTTACCTGTCGGCGTAAGAGGAAGCCATGCTCGATCTCCGCCCCAACTGCGAATGCTGCGACAAGGACCTGCCGAACGGCGCCTCCGACGCCCTGATCTGCACCTACGAGTGCACGTTCTGTGCGGACTGCGCCCGAACTCGGCTGGGCGGTCTTTGCCCCAATTGCGGCGGTGACCTCGTGAAGCGTCCGACGCGCCCGGAGCGGATGCTGGAGAAACACCCCGCTTCGACCAAGAGGGTCCGCAAGGACCACGCAGCCTGTCGCCAAGTAGCGTAGGCCAGCCCAGTCGGAGTTTTCTGTTGCGCTACATCAGCACGCGCCACGGCTCGCAGGGAAATCCTCAGCCGCTTGGCTTCGAGGACGTCATGCTCGCGGGCCTCGCCCGCGACGGCGGCCTCTACCTGCCGGCCGAATGGCCGCAATTCTCCAAGGCCGAGATCGCGGCTCTCAAGGACCAGCCCTATGGCGAGGTCGCCTATCGGGTGATGCGCCCGTTCGTCGGCGATGCTTTCGACGAGGCGACCTTCCGCCGCCTGATCGGCGAGGCCTACGCCTCGTTCGAGACGCCCGAGGTCGCGCCGGTCAAGGCCCTGGGCGAGGTAACGCCAAGCGATGGGGGCCTGCATCTGCTCGAGCTGTTCCACGGCCCGACGCTCGCCTTCAAGGACGTGGCGCTGCAGCTGCTCGGCCGCATGCTCGATCACGCCCTGACGGCCCGGCACCAGCACGCCACCATCGTCGGCGCCACCTCCGGCGACACCGGCTCGGCCGCCATCGAGGCGGTGCGCGACCGCAAGACCATCGACGTCTTCATGCTGTTTCCGCGCGGCCGCGTCAGCGAAGTGCAGCGCCGCCAGATGACGACGGTGCTGGCGCCCAACGTGCACAACGTCGCCATCGAGGGCACGTTCGACGACTGCCAGGATCTCGCCAAGGCGTGCTTCAACGATCTCGCCTTCCGCGACCGCCATGCGCTGACGGCGGTGAACTCGATCAACTTCGCCCGCGTGATGGCGCAGATCGTCTATTACTTCTGGGCGGCGGTGAAGCTCGGCGCGCCCGAGCGGCCGGTCGCTTTCACCGTGCCGACAGGCAACTTCGGCAACGTCTATGCGGGCTACGCGGCGCGGCAGATGGGCCTTCCGGTCTCGCACTTCGTCGTGGCGACCAACAGCAACGACATCCTGGCGCGCTTCTTCGAGACAGGCGCCATGACCATGACCGACGTCGTGCCGACCTACAGTCCCAGCATGGACATCCAGATTTCCAGCAACTTCGAACGCCTGCTGTTCGACCTCTACGGCCGCGACGGCAAGGCGCTGGCCGAGGCGATGGCAGGCTTCAGGAGCAGCGGCGCGCTCAAGGTCGGCGCCAATGCGCTGGGCGGCGTGCGCGAGCTGTTCGACGCCGGCCGGCTCGACGACGATGGCACGCTGAAAGCCATCGTCGATTGCCGCAAGCAGTTCGGCGTGACGCTCGATACCCATACCGCGGTGGGCTATGCCGTGGCCCAGCAGCATCGGCGCGACACCAAGGTGCCGATGATCGTGCTGTCAACGGCGCATCCTGCCAAGTTCCCGGATGCGGTGCAGAAGGCTGTGGGCGAACGGCCGGCGCTGCCGCCCCGGCTCGCCGACCTGATGGACCGCACCGAGCGCGTCGACGGTCTGCCCAACGACGTGGTCGTGCTGAAGGGCCTGATCGACGAGCGCATGGCGGCGCTGCGGCAACCTCGTGCGGCAAGGCGATAGGACAACGATGAGCAACGTCAAGGTCACCACCCTCTCCAACGGCCTGCGCGTGGCGGTCGACGCCATGCCCGAGGTCGAATCGGCGACCCTCGGCATCTGGGTCGCCTGCGGCACGCGCCACGAATCGGCCGAGCTCAACGGCATGGCCCACATGCTCGAGCACATGGCGTTCAAGGGCACGCGCACGCGCTCGGCCCGCGCCATCGCCGAGGAGATCGAGAATGTCGGCGGCAGCCTGAACGCCTATACCGGCCGCGAGATCACGGCCTACCACGCCTCGGTGCTGAAGGAGGACGTGGCGCTGGGCGTCGAGATGGTGGCCGACATCCTGCGCAACTCTGTGTTCGATCCCGACGAGCTGCAGCGCGAGCGCGGCGTCATCCTGCAGGAGATCGGCCAGGCGCTCGACACGCCCGACGACCTGGTGTTCGACCAGTTCCAGCTCACGGCCTTTCCCGGCCAGCCGCTCGGCCGGCCGGTGCTGGGCACGGCCGAGACGGTCGAGGCGATCGGCCGGGACGATCTCTTCGCCTTCCTCGCCCGTCACTACACGGCATCCAACATGGTGCTGGCGGCGGCCGGACGCGTGGAGAACAGCCAGATCGTCGACCTCGCCGAAAAGTATTTCGGTTCGGTGCCGCGCACGCCCGCCAACTCGGTGCCGCCGGTGCCGCTCGCCTATGTCGGCGGCGACGGCCGCGAATCGCGCGTGCTCGAGCAGGCGCATCTGGTGCTGGGCTGCCAGGGCATCGGCTATCGCGATCCCGACTACTTCGCGCTTGCCATTTATTCGACCCTGTTCGGCGGCGGCATGTCCTCACGTCTGTTCCAGCGCATCCGTGAGGAGCGCGGGCTGGTCTACGGCATCCACTGCTTCAACACGGCCTACGCCGACGGCGGCCTGTTCGGCATCTATGCCGGCACTGGCGAGGACGATCTCGCCGAGCTGGTGCCGGCGGTGTGCGAGGAATTCGCCGGCGTCGCCGATACGCTGACCGAGTCCGAGCTGGTGCGCGCCCGCAACCAGATCAAGGCCGGCACGCTGATGGCGCTGGAATCGAGCGGCGCGCGCTCGGAGCAGGCGGCCCGCCACCTGATCATCCATGGCCGACCGATCCCCTACGCCGAGATCGTGACCCGCATCGAGGCGGTCGATCAGGCGGCCGTGCGCCGCGTCGCCCGACGGCTGTTGCAGGGCGAGCTCACGCTCGCCGCGCTCGGTCCGATCGACGAGCTGGAGCCTCTCGACAAGATTGCGGCCCGATTAGCAGCGTAGAGTCCTGGCGGCGTAAGCGCCGGATCCATTCAGTCGGCAACGCACCATGGCGACCTGCGAACAGGCCGGTCGGGCTCGCTGCTCGCAAGCTTCTCCAGTGCTTTCTTGCGCGCAGCGCCGCGCTCCCAGTCGGACACCTGTATCAGCCCGGCGACCTGGCGGATCAGCGCATCCTCGTCCGGGTCGAGCGCGCCATCCGAGTAGGCGACCGTCCACATCACCTCGATGACCTGCACGCGCATGTCGGCGCTGGCGTGCCGGCAGATCTGCTGCGTGAAGGGGAAGTACTGGGTGGAGCGCTGCATCTCCCGATCAGCCTGCTCGACGAGGGATTGCACGCTCTTGGAATCGAGGCCGAACATACGGGCGAGCAGCTGCTCGATGGTACGTCGCTCGCCGGCATCGACCTTGTCGTCCATGCGCGTCAGCTCGATCAGCAAGGCGGCGACCGCCAACGGGAGGTCGTCAGCAGGCTTCTCCGAAGTCCACTCGCCGCGACCGGCCAACAAGTCCAACAGACGATCGATCATGCCGCCCCTGGTGCCAGCTCAGTGTGTCCAGCAAAAGGCATCTGCATCCGTCCCAGATGGGATTGCAGCGATTCAATATTCATGAAATCGAGAGGTGGAGCAGGCCAGCGGGCGAACAGCGCCGCCCGCTGGCGCTCGTCTAATCTATTTGCGGTCGACGCCCACCGGCGAGGTCGTGTGACTCGCCATGCTGATCAGGCCCTGTGATACCTGAGGCTGTGCCGCCGGCGCGTTGCGCGGCGGCACGCCGATGGCGGCGCGCTCCCTGACGGCGGCGACCTCGGCGCTGCGGCGGATCAGGTTGTAGCGCAGGTTGGTGTAGAGGTTCACCGGGAACGGCATGTCGGCGTTGAAGTCGATGATCAGGACGACGCGCGTTTCCTCGGTCTGGTTCTTGACCCAGTGCTCGCGTGTGTCGTCGAACACCAGCGGCTCGCCTTCCGTCCAGTAGAAGTGGTGGCCGCCGATCTCGATCCAGCACTTCTCCGGCTCGGTCGGCACGATCAGCGGATAGTGGAAGCGGATCACGCCGGCCGCCGAACCGCGATGGGGCTCGATCTCCGCGCCGCCGGCCAGGATGCTGAACAACGCGGTGTGCACGCCCGGGATGCGCGAGATCGCCTCGTAGGTATCGGGCACCGCGGCGGTGTTCTCCTTGACCTCGTGTCCCCAGATCTTGAGCAGGAAGGTGCGCCAGGCGCGGCCGGGCACGAACAGGTCGCGCGGATGGACCTCGTGCAGCGCCGGGATCGCCTCGTGGTGGCTCAGCAGGTACTGCAGGTCGGCCTTGATCTTGTCGTGGCTCTTCTTGAGCTCGGCCAGGATCGGAAAGACCCGGATCGCATCCTCGCCACCCAGCGGCAGCTTGGGCATGCGGCGCAGGATCATGTCCGACATCTTGAGGTTGAGCTTCTCGATGGGCTCCTGCGGAACCCAGATGTGCTTGGTCAGATAGAAGCGGCCCTTGTGGCCGATGTTATTCGCGTCTGTTTCCATGACCGTCCTGGCGGGATACCCCCTTGGTGAGGGGAATTTCATATCATCGTCGGGCCATTTCAAGGCTGGCTTTTGGCTGGGCGCCGCGGCCGACAGTCTCAATTTCCTACGTCAAGCCTCGGAAAACATGTCACAATTCCAAAGCTGGATTAGTATAGACCAAGATGTTCCGTTTTGCCGATGTCCCATTGTCGCTGTCCGGGATGACCAGAATCGCCGGCCGGCGGGTGTTTTTGCGGGCTCCGGCGATGGACGACTGGGCCGAATGGGCGGAATTGCGGGCCCGCAGCCGGGCTTTTCTCACACCCTGGGAACCGACCTGGCCGGAGGATTCCCTGGGCCGCGACCACTACCGCCGCCGCCTGCGCCAGCAGGCCCGGGAATGGCGGTCGGGCGAGGCCTATAGCCTGTTCGTCTTCACCAACGAGGGCCGGCGGCTGGCCGGCGGCATCAATCTCAGCAACGTCCGCCGCGGCGTCGCCCAGGCCGCCTCGGTCGGCTACTGGATGGGCCAGCCCTATGCCGGCCAGGGCCTGATGACCGACGCCTTGCGGGCCAGCCTGCCCTTCGTGTTCGACGATTTGAGGCTGCATCGCCTGGAGGCCGCCTGCCTGCCGCACAACGAGCCCTCCAAGGCCGTCCTGGCCAAGGTCGGGTTCCACGAGGAGGGGCTGGCCCGCCAGTACCTCCGGATCAACGGCCAATGGGCCGACCATCTGTTGTTCGCCCTGCTGCGCGCCGACTACGATGTGCTCCTGAGAGCGGCCCGCTAGACGGCCGTCCCTGGAGGAGCCCTTCATGCGCAACCTGACGCCGACCAGCATCACTCAGGCCTTCGCCGACTACGCCAAGAATGCGCCGTCCGAACGCACGCGCACCTTGCTGGTGAGCCTGGCGGGCCATCTGCACAGCTTCGTGCGCGACAACAAGGTCACGCAGGCCGAATGGGGAGCGGCGATCGACGCGCTCACGCGCGCGACCAGGTTCACCGACGACAAGCGCAACGAATACATCCTGTTCTCCGACCTTTTAGGCGTCTCGTCCCTGGTCGACATGATCAACGCGGCGACTACCGGCACACAGTCGTCGGTGCTGGGGCCGTTCCTCATCGAGGGCGCGCCCGAGCTGCCCAATGGCGGCGACCTGTGGAAGGGCCAGGTCGGCGAGCCGCTGGTCGTGCACGGCCGCATCCGCGACCAGAAGGGCGCGCCGGCCAAGGGCGCGATGCTGCAGCTCTGGCAGAACGGCGGCAACGGGCTGTACTCCCAGCAGGATCCCAAGAACTCGCCGACCAACTATCACGGCCAGCTCAAGGTCGCCGACGACGGCACGTTCTCCTATTCGACGGTGCGGCCGATCGCCTATACCGTGCCCGACGACGGTCCGGCCGGCGACATGCTGCGCGCGCTGGGCCGCAACGCCTGGCGGCCGGCGCATCTGCACATGATCATCAACGCCCCGGGCCACAAGCCGCTGATCACCGAGTTCTTCCCCGAGGACGACAAGTATCTCGACGGCGACGCCGTGTTCGGCGTGCGCGCGGGCCTCGTGCTGCCGTTCAAGAAGGTTACCGACCGCAAAGCGCTGCCGGCCAATCTCGCGGCGCGCGAGACGCTTCCGATGCCGGTGTGGACCGCCACGCTCGATCTGACGCTGCCGTCGGCCTGATGCAGCTTGTCGGCGTTCGCGGTGTCTCGAAGGTCTTTGCCAACGGGATAGAAGCTCTCGCCGACGTCTCGCTCGACGTCCAGGAAGGCGAGTTCCTGAGCGTGCTGGGCCCCTCGGGCTGCGGCAAGTCGACATTGCTCCGCCTGATCGCGGGCCTCACGGAACCCACGACGGGCGCCATCGACTGGTCGGCGGGAAAGCGGAGAAACCTCGGCTTCGTCTTCCAGGAGCCGACCCTGATGCCGTGGGCCACCGCGTTGGCCAACGTCGCCCTGCCGCTGAAGCTGCGCGGCACGGCGAGAAGCGAGCGCGAGGCGCGCGCCGCCCAGGCGCTCGGCAATGTCGGATTGAAGGGCTTCGAGGGCGTCTGGCCGCGCGAGCTGTCGGGCGGCATGAAGATGCGCGTGTCGCTGGCGCGCGCCCTGGTGGTCGAGCCCCGCCTGCTGCTGATGGACGAGCCGTTCGCCGCCCTCGACGAGATCACGCGGCATCGCCTGAACGACGACCTGCTGGAGCTGTGGCAGAAGAGCGGCGTCACGGTCGTGTTCGTCACGCACTCGGTATTCGAATCGGTCTACCTGTCGCAGCGCATCGTGGTGATGGCGGCGCGGCCGGGCCGCGTGTCGGCCGAGCTCGCCGTCACGGAGCCTTATCCGCGCAGCCGGGGTTTTCGGACGTCGGCCGAATACGCGGCCTGGTGCCGGCAAGCGTCGTCGCGGCTGGGCGAGGCGATGGCCGCATGACCAGCGCCAAGGTGATCGCGCCGATCGTGCTGGGCATCCTGATGCTCGCCCTGTGGGAGGGTGCCGTGCGCATCGCCGGCATCGAGCCCTACATCCTGCCGGGTCCGATCCTGGTGGCGAAGACGCTGGTCACCGACTGGGGGACGCTGGCGCCATCGCTGCTGGTCACCGTGCGCATCACGCTCGAGGCGCTGGCCGCCGCGGTCGCGGTCGGCGGCCTGCTCGCCATCCTGTTCTCGTTGTCGCGCTGGCTCGAGCTCTCGCTCTTTCCCTATGCGATCATCCTGCAGGTCACGCCGATCGTGGCGATCGCGCCGCTGATCATCGTGTGGGCCGACAATGTCGAGCTGTCGCTGCTGATCTGTGCCTGGCTGGTGGCCTTCTTCCCCATCCTGTCGAACACCATCCTCGGCCTGCGCTCCGTCGATCCCAACCTGCTCGACCTGTTCCAGCTCTACGGCGCCGGTCGCTGGCGTACCCTGGTCGATCTACGCCTCCCCGCGGCGCTGCCGTACTTCCTGGGTGGACTCCGTATATCGGGCGGCCTGGCGCTGATCGGCGCGGTGGTGGCGGAGTTCGTCGCCGGCACCGGCGGCAACGCCTCGGGGCTGGCCTGGCGCATCCTCGAATCGGGCTATCAGCTGAAAATCCCGCGCATGTTTGCGGCCCTGGTGCTGATCTCCGCGACCGGCATCGTGATCTTCCTGCTGCTGTCCTGGCTCAGTCACCTGCTGCTGCGGCGCTGGCACGAGAGCACGTTGTCGGAAAGCTGACGACCTATCGGAGGGTCGCGAGAAACTCCGCAACCGGGCCCTGCCACACCGTCACGCCGCTGTCGCTGCCGGCGAGGAAGTGGCCGTCGCTGCCGAAGGCGCCGAGCGGCCGATAGGTACCCTTGCCACCGGCCGCGTTGTAGGCCTCGAACATGCGGCGCGCCAAGCCGGGTTCGAAGAAGCTGTCATTGGCCGTGTAGATCCACAGTGTCGGCACGCGCGTTGTGGCGCCATACTTGCCTGCTGCCTTCACCAGCTCGCCGGTCATGCAATTACCGATACGCCCGTCCGTCAGCGTCTGATGGCCGCCGCGACCGCCTGCGAAGTTGATCATGCCGGCGACGCCGCGCGGATTGCGGCTCGACAGCGCCAGCGTCGCCCAGCCGCCGGCCGAAAGGCCGACGACGATCGAACGGTCAGACAGGACGTAGCGCTGCTTGCGCATCAAATCGAGCGTGGCCTGGATATCCTCGGCGCCGCGCAGGCCGGCTGCGTAGTAATCCGGCTCGTCGCAATCGCCGTAGCTCTCGGCCCATGCGCCGCCGCTAGCGCCGTAGCCGCGGCGCAGCGGCAGGACCACGACATATCCGCGCTCGACGAACCATGATGACAGAGGCTCATGGCGCGGCGGAGCCATCTGGGGTCGTTGCGAGCTGTCGGCCGGCGAGCCGTGGTTGATGACGGCCAAGGGACGTCGTTGCTCGCCCGGTGGGCGCATGACGGTGGCGATTATCGATACGCCGCCGACGGTCGGGATTCGTATGATCTCCTCGCGCGGGCTCTGAGCTGATGCTGCGTCGGCGAGGATCAGCGCCAGGAGCGTTATTAGTATTCGCAATTTCATGTTCTTCCGGACCGCGCGCGTCCCGCGCGCCTGAGCGCATTCATATGCGCGTATGATCATGAGCGCGCGGGACGCGCGCGGTCCAGAAGAAGATGAGCTACCGCCCGCTGCGCCGGGCCTGCTTGCCGCGACCGCCCGAGCCGGTGCGTACGCCGCGGAAGACGCGGCTGTGCTGCATCTTGCCGAGATGGACGCCGACATTGGCGCTGGCGGCCTGGCCGGGCAGCTCGAGCTCGTTGGCCTCGAGGCGGCGGATCTCGTCGCGCACGCGCGCCGCTTCCTCGAACTCGAGGTTGGCGGCGGCGTCGCGCATGCGCTTCTCCAGCTCGGCGATGTGGCTGCGCAGATTGTGCCCGATCAGGTGGACGTCGCCCGACACGCCGGTATCGACCGTGTAGTGGTCGCGCTCGGCCGTCGACTGCAGGATTTCGTTGATGTTCTTCTTGATCGAGGCCGGCGTGATGCCGTTCGCCTCGTTGTAGGCGACCTGCTTGGCGCGCCGCCGGTCGGTCTCGGCCATGGCGTACTTGATCGAATCCGTCATCTTGTCGGCATAGAGGATGACGCGGCCGTCGACGTTGCGGGCAGCGCGGCCGATCGTCTGGACCAGCGAGGTCGGCGAGCGCAGGAAGCCCTCCTTGTCGGCGTCGAGGATGGCGACCAGGGCGCATTCGGGGATGTCGAGACCCTCGCGCAGGAGGTTGATGCCGACCAGCACGTCGAAGGCGCCGAGGCGCAGGTCGCGGATGATTTCGATGCGCTCCAGCGTGTCGATGTCGGAATGCAGGTAGCGGCAGCGGATGCCGGCCTCGTGCATGTATTCCACGAGGTCCTCGGCCATGCGCTTGGTCAGCACCGTGACCAGGACGCGCTCGGCCTTCTTTGCGCAGTCCTTGCACTCGGCGATGAGGTCGTCGACCTGCTTCTCGACCGGCCGCACGATCACCGTCGGATCGATGAGTCCCGTCGGCCGGATGACCTGCTCGATGAAGATGCCCTGGGTGCGCTCCATCTCCCACGGGCCGGGCGTGGCGCTGACGAACGTCGTCTGCGGCCGCAGCGCCTCCCACTCCTCGAACTTGAGCGGCCGGTTGTCGATCGCCGAGGGCAGGCGGAAGCCGAACTCGGCCAAAACGCTCTTGCGGTTGAAGTCGCCGCGGAACATGCCGCCGATCTGCGGCACGGTGACGTGACTCTCGTCGACGATCAGCATCGAGGTCTCGGGGAAGTACTCGAACAGCGTGGGCGGCGGCTCGCCGGGCTTGCGGCCGGTGAGATAGCGCGAATAATTCTCGATGCCGGCACAGGCGCCGGTCGTCTCCATCATCTCGATGTCGAACAGCGTGCGCTGCTCCAGCCGCTGTGCTTCGAGCAGACGGCCGGCACGGTTGAACTCGTCGAGCCGCTGCTTGAGGTCGATCTTGATCTGCTGGATGGCCTTCTGCATCGTCGGCCGCGGCGTCACGTAGTGGCTGTTGGCGTAGACGATGATGTCCGACAGCGTCGCCGTCTTCTCGCCGGTCAGCGGATCGAACTCGACGATCAATTCGATCTCGTCGCCGAACATCTCCATGCGCCACGCCTTGTCCTCATAGTGCGCCGGGAACAGGTCGACGGTATCGCCGCGCACCCGGAAGGTGCCGCGCTGGAAGGCGTTGTCGTTGCGCTTGTATTGCTGCTCGACGAAGCGGCGCAGCAGCGTGGTCCGGTCGACCTTCTGGCCCTTGTGCAGCCGGAAGGTCATCGTCTGGTAGTTCTCCAGCGGACCGATGCCGTAGATGCAGGACACCGACGCCACGATGATGACGTCGTCGCGCTCCATCAGCGCGCGCGTCGCGGAGTGGCGCATGCGGTCGATCTGCTCGTTGATCGACGAGTCCTTCTCGATGAAGGTATCGGTGCGCGGCACGTAGGCCTCGGGCTGGTAGTAGTCGTAGTACGAGACGAAATACTCGACCGCGTTCTCCGGGAAGAACGTCTTCATCTCGCTCCACAGCTGGGCGGCCAGGGTCTTGTTGGGCGCCAGCACCAGCGCCGGCCGGCGGGTCGTGGCAATGACGTTGGCCATGGTGAAGGTCTTGCCCGAGCCGGTGACGCCCAGCAGCACCTGGTTGCGCTCGCCTGCCTGCGCGCCCTCGATCAGCTGGCGGATCGCCTCGGGCTGATCGCCCGCCGGCTTGTAATCCGACACCAGCTTGAAGGGCTTGCCGCCGACAGTCTCCGGCCGCCGCTGGATGTACGGCATCAGGAGAGGGACAGTCGAAACCGCGAGATTCTTTGAGGGCATGGCCTGCATTATATGATGCCCCGGTTGTGCACCGGCAATGCTAGAGCTTGCGGGATGCTGCCATTCCCTGACATCGGGATGAGCTAGGCCCGATGCCGGACCTGCTTGCTCCTCCCTTCCTTATTTGTGCTGTCGTGGCCTGCATTGCAGGCATGGTGCGGGGTTTCGCGGGCTTCGGCGCGGCCATGGTCATGACTCCCATCTTCTCGGCACTGTACGGCCCGGCGGTCGGCGTGGCGCTGTGCCTCATGCTCGAAATCGCCGTTGCCCTGCCGGTGGTTCCGGGCGTCGTGGGCCTGGTCGACTGGCGCCGTATCGGTCTGATGCTGGTCGCGGCGGCGGTGGGCGTGCCGTTCGGCAATCTTGTCCTGACCTGGGCGGAGCCCGAACCGATGCGCTGGGCGATCTCGGCGATCGTGCTCGGCGCCGTCGCGTTGCTGGCCAGCGGCTGGCGTTACACGGGGCAGCCGCGCCCGACGACGACCCTGGCGGCGGGAGTCAGCAGCGGCTTCCTCAACGGACTGGCCGGCATGGCCGGCCCGCCGATTGCCTTCTATTACCTGGCAAGTCGCGAAAGCGCGGCACACGTGCGCGCCAACCTCACGACCTACTTCGTGTTCGTCGATCTCGTGGCCATCGCGACCTTTGCCTGGCGCAGCCTGGTCGACTGGAACACCGTCGTGCTGGCGCTGTTCCTGTCGCCGGCCGTCATGCTGGGCGGCGTGCTGGGTGCCAGGCTCTTCCCGCTGGCCAGCGAGAGTTTCTATCGACGCCTTGCGCTCGCCCTGCTGGTCGGCGTGGCGATCGGCGTCTTGATCCTGTGAGCGGGAACGCGTAGCGGGGCAGGCATGAAGATCTGGGACAGAATCGTCGAGGCGGTGACGCGCCTTGCCAACGGCGAATCGTTCGGCTCGCTGCTCGGCCTCACGTCGCCGCCGGCCGACGATGGCGCGCATCCTGGCCTGCGCCAGATCGCCTTCACCATCGGAGTAATCGCGCTCGGCGCCAAGATGGCGCGTGCCGACGGCGAGGTGTCGGAGGTCGAGGCAGCGGCGTTCCGTGATTTCTTCCAGGTGCCGGCAGGCGAGGAACGCAACGTCGAACGCTTCTTCAATCTGGCCAAGCGCGACGTCGCGGGTTTCGAAACCTACGCCCGCCAGCTCGCTTCCCTGTTCCCCGATGCGCCGGAAATCCTCGAGAACGTAATCGAGGGGCTGTTCAGCATCGCCAAGGCCGACGGGCCGATCGACGTCGCTGAAGCTGCCTATCTCGCCGAGGTCTCGCAGCTCTTCGGGCTGAGCAGCGCGCGCTTCGAGCGCGCCAAGGCCGCGGCGCTGGGCGTCGTCGAGTGCGAGCCCTGCACCATTCTGGGCATCGATCCGCTGGCGACCGACGAGCAGATCCGCGAAGCCTGGCTGCGCCAGGTCAAGGCCAACCATCCTGACCGGCTGATGGCGCAGGGCCTGCCCGAGGAGGCCATCGCCATGGCCAACCGCAAGCTCGCGCTGATCAACGATGCCTACGACCGGCTGCGCCGCGAGCGCGGTCTCGTTCCCGCGTGATCGAGCTTCCATCGCCCAATCATGCGGCGCGCCAGTCGGCGGTCGACGTGCTGGTGCTGCACTACACTGAATTGCCGCTCGACGAATCGCTGAAGGTCCTGCGTGACGGCGGGCGGGCCAATCGCGTCAGCGCACACTACGTGCTGGCCGAGGACGGCACCGTCTATCGCCTGGTGTCCGAGGATCGCGTCGCCTGGCATGCCGGCCGTTCGCACTGGCGTGGCCGCGATGCGCTGAACGGCACCTCGATCGGCATCGAGATCGTGAACCTGCACGGCGATCGCCATGACTATCCCGACGTCCAGATCGATGCACTGACAGAACTCTACCGCGACATCGTCGGCCGCCATCCCGCCATCGTGCCGCGCAACGTTGTGGGCCATTCCGACATCGCGCCCAAGCGCAAGGTCGATCCCGGATTGCGCTTCCCGTGGGCCAGGCTGGCGGCAAGCGGCGTCGGTTTGTGGCCGCGCCCCGGCGCCAAGGCGATCGAAGGCGACATCCAGGCGGCCTTGCAGCGCTTCGGCTATCCGCCGGCCGTTGACGTGACGACGTCCGATATTGTCGCCGCTTTCCAGCGCCAATTCCGACCCGCCAATGCCGACGGAATGGCCGATGCCGAGACCCGCGCGCTGCTGGCCGATCTGCTTGACCAGGTAGGGCACGAAGCCTAGCTAAGGCCCTCAGGTCAGACGGCTGGATGGCTGCACTGGGCGGGTAACCGCCCGGTGAGGAAAGTCCGGGCTCCACGGAGACACGGTGCCGGCTAACGGCCGGCGGGGGCGACCCCAGGGAAAGTGCCACAGAAAACAGACCGCCGGGCAGGTTCGCCTGTCAGGTAAGGGTGAAACGGTGGGGTAAGAGCCCACCGCGCGACCGGCAACGGAAGCGGCACGGCAAACCCCACCGGGAGCAAGACCAAATAGGGGCGGCACGCCGGGCAACCGGCAGCGGTGTTTCCGCGCCGCCGCCCGGGTCGGTCGCGCGAGGCGCTCGGCAACGGGCGTCCCAGAGGAATGGCCATCCATCGCCGCAAGGCGAGGACAGAACCCGGCTTACAGGCCGTCTGACCTGTTTCCAGCGGCTTGGCCGGTGCAATGACAGCGCTGTGCAACACGGCCGTGGGCCTCAAGTAATGGTGTCGGCGCTGCTTCGGCCGCTATTCCTGGCCCCTCCTGGAGCGCCAAAAGTCGCGATAGCGAAATGCGACCATATCAACTTGAGTTATTTTCATTGAAATGTATACTGACTTCAGTTATTGTTCGTGGTGGTTGCGGCCATGGACTGTTTAGGAATGCAGATTCATCAACACGATCCCGTTGTCCCAGCAAGATCTGGCGGTAACAGGCTCGGCGGTGTCCATACTTGGGGAGGACTCAATTCCTTGCGGTTTGGACCAATAGCGGACAATAGATTTGGTGTCTAAGCTCTTCAGATTCCTTGTGGATTCTTGCTCTTCTGCGTTGCTTCCCTGAAATTCCCATGTTATCCCATGACATCCCGTAGAAGAGGCTGGGGCGTGGGGCACCGGCCGCGGGGAGTGCAGGGGGACTGGGCCGGTGGCCTTTCGGTCCGAAATCCTGATCAAGCTCGACAAAAAAGGCAGGGTCTTGTTGCCCGCCGCCTTTCGCGACGAACTGCCGGCCGACGACCGCGGTGCTTTCGTGCTCTATCACTCGCCCAACCTGCAGGGCGTGGTGAACGGCAACTCGCGCGCCGGCTTCGACGCCATGCTCGACCGGCTGCGTGCCGAGGCGCTCGGCCCCAAGGGCGCGCTCAAGGTCGCGCTCGACGACGAGGCCTTCGATCCCGCCGGCTACCTGTCCGCATCCGCCCGCACCATCGCCATGGAGCCGGACGGCCGCTTTTCCCTGCCGGCCGAGTTCGCAAGCGTGCTCGAAATTTCCGACGGCGTGATGCTGGTCGGCAAGGGCGACAAGTTCCAGCTGTGGAATCCGGGCCGCTGGCAGGCCCGCCGCGATTCCGATCGCGACAAGATGGCCGCCTTCGTGCGCGGCCTCGGGGCAGGCGACGCATGAGCGACGCCCGCCACATCCCCGTGCTGATGCGCGAGGTCGTCGATGCCCTGCGGCCGCGCGACGGCGGCCGCTATGTCGACGGCACCTTCGGCGCCGGCGGCTACACCGCGGCCGTGCTCGATCGCGCCGACTGTCAGGTGATCGCCATCGATCGCGATCCCGACGCCATCGGCGCCGGCCGCGCCCTTGCCGAGCGCTATGCGCCGCGGCTGCGCCTGATCGAAGGCCGCTTCGGCGACATGGCCGACTTGTTGTCGGCCGAAGGCGTCGACGACGTCGACGGCGTGGCGCTCGACCTCGGCGTCTCCTCGATGCAGTTCGACCAGGCCGATCGCGGCTTCTCGTTCCGCGCCTCCGGACCGCTCGACATGCGCATGGAGAAGAACGGTCCGTCGGCTGCCGACCTGGTGAACGACGCCGACGAAGCCGAGCTCGCCGACATCATCTTCCGCTACGGCGAGGAGCGTCGCAGCCGCCGCGTGGCGCGCGCTATCGTCGAGGCACGCAAGACGAAGCGCATCGAGACCACCGGCGAGCTGGCCGAGATCGTGCGCCGCGCCGTGGGCCCACAGGGCCGCGACGAGAGCGACCCGGCGACCCGGACCTTCCAGGCGCTGCGCATCGCCGTGAATGACGAGCTGGGCGAGCTTGAGCGTGGCCTGGCCGCAGCCGAGCAGGTCCTGGCGCCGGGCGGCCGTCTCGCCGTTGTTTCCTTCCATTCGCTTGAAGATCGTGCGGTCAAGGAATTCGTCCGTGCTCGCGCCGGCCGCACGCCCGGCCCGTCGCGTCATGCGCCGCCGCGTGCTGAAGCCGAAGCTGCCAGGCTGCGCGATCTCACGCGCAAGCCGGTGCTGCCGTCGGCCGCCGAGATCGCCGCCAATCCGCGTGCCCGCTCGGCGCGCCTGCGTATTGCCGAAAAGATTGCAGGGGGCCGCGCATGATCCATCGCGGACTCGTGTTCTGGTCGATAGCCGCGGTCGCCACCGCGATCGGTCTGTTCACCGTCAAGTACAAGGTGGCGGACCTCGAGGAGAAGATCGACCGCACCAACCAGAAGATCGTCGAGAGCCAGCAGGCCACGCACATCCTGCGGGTCGAATGGGCTCACCTCAACGAGGCCGAGCGCATCGAGAAGCTCGCCATCAAGCATCTCAAGCTCGAGCCGGCATCGATCAAGCAGGTCGTGCGGCTCGATTCCCTGAAACCTCCAGCAGATTCACAGCCCCCGCGACGCGATTCACCACTTCCTTCCCCCCCACGAACGGGCAACGACGTCCCCTCGTCGAGCTTGCCCGGTGGTGGTCGCGTCGCAGCGGAGGCCGGCAGCCCCTCGCCGGCCTCCGCACCCCCTCCAGGGCGTACGACCGGACCCTCGACGCCCCCTCGACCGGCCAAAATCCAAGAGCCGGCAACAGCGGGTCCGGTTGGCGACGGCCAGAGCGCCGCAGTCTCCATTGATGAGATCCTTTCGCGAAACGAGAAGGACCGTCGATGAAGCTGTGGCGCAAGCGAGCCTCGCCCGACCCGGCCGCCGCGGCAAACGCGGCGGCCGGCGCGCGTTACGGATCGGCGCAGGAGCGGCTCAAGGGCGATGCCCAGGAGACCGCCCGCCAGCGTCTGGTCATCGCATCAGGGCTGTTCGCCATGATGTTCGTCGCCATCGCGTTGCGCATGGGCTACGTGTCGCTGCTGCGCGACGGCGCCGAGCCGACGCAGCGCGTCGCCGCCCGCGGCGGCTCGATCCAGTCGGAGCGCGCCGACATCGTCGACCGCAATGGCGCCGTGCTGGCGACCTCGGTTCCGGTGATGTCGGCCTTCGTCAATCCGCGCCTGCTGCTCGATCCGCAGGATGCCGCCAAGAAGATCGTCTCGGCGCTGCCCGACCTCAAGTACGACGATGTCCGCACCAAGCTCGAGGAGGACAAGACCTTCGTCTGGGTGAAGCGCGGCTTGAGCCCGCGCGAGCACGACCGCGTCAACCGGCTCGGCATTCCCGGGCTCGAGTTCCAGGCCGAGGAGCGCCGGCTCTATCCGCAAGGCATGGCGGCGGCGCACATCCTGGGCTATGCCAGCGTCGACAATTCCGGCCTCGCCGGCGTCGAGCGCTACTTCGACCAGCAGCTGCAGAGTGGCGAGACGGTGCAGCTTGCCATCGATCTCCGCCTGCAGCGCCTGGTCGAGCGCGAGATTGCACGCGCTGTCGAGAAATTCTCGGCGATCGGCGCCACCGCCATCGTCATGGACGCGACCAATGGCGAGATCCTCGCCATGGCTTCGCTGCCGACCTACGATCCCAACTCGGCCAAGACGATCACCAACGAGGCGCTGTTCAACCGCGCCACCTTAGGCGTCTACGAGCAGGGCTCGACGTTCAAGATCTTCAACACCGCGATGGCGCTCGACACCGGCCGGGTGACGCTGAACTCGGTGTTCGATGCCACCTCGCCGATCAAGATCGACCGCTTCACGATCAACGACGACCACGCGCAGCGCCGGCCGCTCACCGTGCCTGAACTGTTCAAGTTCTCGTCCAACATTGCTTCGGCCAAGATGGCGGTCGAGATGGGCAGCGAGACCCAGAAGGCGTTCTTCGACAAGATCGGCTTCCTGAAGCCGCTCAACACCCAGCTCACGGAGTCGGCGGCGCCGCTCTATCCGCGCAACTGGATGAAGATCAACACCATGACCATCGCCTTCGGCCATGGCATCTCGGTGACGCCGCTGCATCTGGCGACCGGCTCGGCCGCCGTCATCAACGGTGGCACCCTGTACCAGCCGAGTCTGGTCAAGCGCACCGCCGCCAGCGATCCCGGGCGCCGCGTCATCCAGCCCAAGACCTCGGTGATGATGCGCCAGCTCCTGCGGCTGAACGCGGTCGAGGGTACCGGCAAGAACGCCGATGTGCCGGGCTACGAGGTCGGCGGCAAGACCGGCACGGCCGAGAAGCCGTCGCGTGGCGGCTACCGCCAAAAAGCCCTAATCAGCTCGTTCGTTGGGGCGTTCCCGATGAACGATCCGAAGTTCGTCATCCTCGTGTCGATCGACGAGCCCAAGGGCACGAAAGATACCCATGGCTATGCGACGGCGGGCTGGGTGGCGGCGCCTTCGGTGAAGGTCATCATCGAGGGGATGGCATCGCTCTACGGCATCCTGCCGGGCGACCTGAAGCAGGGCCTGCCGCCCATCGAGATCGCGTCGACGCCCGTTCCGGCGCCGGTGCCGCCGCCGCAGTTCGTGCCGGCGAGCGCGCGCCATCGCGGTGCCCAGGAACAGCGTAAGGCTCTGCCGGTTCGGCCCGGCCCCAACCAGGCCGCGGCCGCACCCCAAACGGGAGTGCGTCGCGTTGCTGCTGAGTGACCTGATGCGGGCAAGTTCCCCCACCCCGGCCCTCCCCCATCAGATGGGGGAGGGTGGCCGGAGGCCGGGTGGGGGGAGCGATCCAGCCCTGGCTGGCCTGACCCTCGATTCTCGCAAGGTCGGGCCCGGCTTTCTGTTCGCTGCCCTCGCCGGCAACCGGCAGGACGGCGCGGCCTTCGTTGCCGAGGCGGTGAAGCGCGGTGCGGTCGCGATCCTCGCCGCGCCCGACGCCGACCTGGCGCCGCTCGATCCCTCGGTCGTCGTCATCCGCGACGCCAATCCGCGCCGACGCGTGGCGCTGATGGCCGCGGCCTTCGCCGGGACGCAGCCGGCGACGATCGCGGCAGTGACCGGCACGAATGGCAAATCCTCGACCGTCCATTTCGTGCGCCACATCTGGGCAAGCCTCGGCCTGGAGGCCGCGAGCGTGGGCACGCTCGGCATCTTCTCGCCCGGCCTGACGCGCCAAGCGGGCCTGACCACGCCCGATCCGGTGCAGCTCCACCAGGATCTGGCGATCCTGGCGCGCCAGGGCGTCACGCATCTCGCCATCGAGGCGTCGAGCCACGGCCTCGACCAGCATCGGCTCGACGGTCTTCGCCTGTCGGCCGCCTGCTTCACCAACCTGACGCACGAGCATCTCGACTATCACGCCTCGATGGAGACCTACTTCGCGGCCAAGGCGCGGCTGTTCGACAGCCTGCTGCCGGAAAGCGGCACGGCGGTGATCAATGCCGACAGCGATCGCGCCCCGGCCCTGATGGCGATCTGCGCGCGCCGTGGCATCCGCTGCTGGACCTATGGCGCCAAGGGCCGCGAGTTCCGCCTGCTCAAGGACCGGGCGACGTCGGCCGGCCAGCACCTGGCGGTCGAGATCCTGGGCGAGCTGCACGGCATCGAGCTGCCGCTGGTCGGCGGCTTCCAGGCCTCCAATGCGCTGGGCGCGCTGGCGCTCGCCGTGGCGACCGGCGGCGATGTCGGCCGCTCGGTCGAGGCCCTGGGCAGCGTGACCGGCGCGCCCGGCCGCCTGCAGCTCGTCGCCCGCCATCGCACCGGCGCCAACGTCTATGTCGACTATGCCCACAAGCCCGAGGCCCTGGAGACCGTGCTCGCGACCTTGCGGCCGTTCGCACATGGCCGGCTGGTCGTGGTGTTCGGCTGCGGCGGCGATCGCGATCGCGCCAAGCGGCCGGTGATGGGCGAGATCGCCACACGGCTCGCCGACCTCACCCTGGTGACCGACGACAATCCGCGCAGCGAGGAGCCCGAGAACATCCGCGCCGAGATCGTGCGCGGCATTCCCGCCGACCGCCGCAACTGGATCGAGGTGGGCGACGGCCGGCACGCCGCCATCGAGCGCGGCATGGCCTCGCTCCGCGGCAAGGACGACCTGCTGCTGATCGCCGGCAAGGGCCACGAGACCGGTCAGACCATCAAGGGCGTGACGCATCATTTCGATGACGCCGAGGTGGCGCGCGAGTTCGCTGAGGCGGTGTCGTGAGCGCGCTCTGGACCTCCGGCGAAGTCGCTCAGGCGCTGGGCGCCGTCATTGCTGCGCCGTTCGAGGCCAATGGCGTCACCTTCGACAGTCGCGCCGTCGGCAAGGGCGACCTGTTCTTCGCCCTCAAGGGCGAGACGACCGACGGCCACGGCTTCGTGGCCGAGGCGATGAAGCGCGGCGCCGCGGCGGCCGTCGTGTCGCGCGATGTCGAGAATGCCGGCGGCACGCTGATCCGCGTGCCCGACACCCTGAAGGCGCTGGAGGGGCTCGGCCGCGCCGCCCGCCGGCGCAGCAAGGCGCGGATCGCCAGCGTCACCGGCTCGGTCGGCAAGACCAGCACCAAGGACGCGCTGCGCGCCATGCTGTCGGCCCAGGCGCCGACCTCGGCCAGCACGGCCTCGTTCAACAACCACGTCGGCGTGCCCATCAGCCTCGCCCGCCTGCCGCGCGAGGCGCGCTACGGCGTGTTCGAGATCGGCATGAACCATCCCGGCGAGATCGAGCCGCTGGCCCGCCAGGTCGAGGCCCATGTCGGGGTCGTGACCAATGTAGGCCCGGCGCATATCGGCTTCATGGGCTCTGAAGAGGCGATCGCCGATGAGAAGGCCTGCCTGTTCGCCGGCATGGCCCAAGGTGCGGTGGCCGTGCTCAATCGCGACGGCAAGCACTACGAAAGGCTGGCCGGCCATGCCCATCGTTTTGGCGTGTCGCGCATCGTGGGCTTCGGCCGCGGCGAGACAGCGGACGCGCGGCTTGTCTCCTGCAACCTGCAGGATTCAGGCAGCGATGTTGTCGCCTTGATCCAAGGCCGGCGCATCGAGTATCGCCTCGGGGCGGCCGGCGAGCACTGGGTGCTGAACAGCATTGCAGCACTCGCCGTCGCCGAGGCGCTGGGCGCGGATGTCGAGCAGGCGGCCGCGTCGCTCGGCGGCATCACGGCCTCGCCGGGGCGTGGCGCGCGACGCTTCCTGAAGTTCGGCACCGGCACGGTCGAGCTTCTGGACGAGAGCTACAACGGCAACCCGATGTCGGTTCGCGCCATGCTCGCCATCCTGGCGCGCACCGAACCGGCCAAGGGCGGCCGCCGGCTGCTGGCGCTGGGCGACATGCGCGAGCTGGGCGAGGGTGCCGATGCCTACCATGCCGGGCTCGCCGATGCGGTGTCGGCCAGCGGCGCCCGCCAAGTCTTCCTGTGCGGGCCGCACATGGAGGCGCTGTGGCGCAAGCTCGAGCCGGCGCAGCGCGGCGTGCATCGGCCGGATTCGATGGCGCTCGCCGGCGAGGTTGCGGCGGCGTTGCGGGCAGGAGATGTGATCGCGGTGAAGGGTTCGTTGGGTTCAAAAATGAAGCATGTTGTCGACGCCATCCTGGCGGCCAGTGGCGGCGAGGTGGGACGCTAGATGGTCTACAATCTCCTCTATCCGCTGGCGGACGTCTTCAGTCCGTTCAACATCTTCCGTTATCTGACGTTCCGGTCGATTGCGGCGTTCCTGACGGCGCTGGTGCTGAGCTTCCTGATCGGCGGCGGGCTGATCCGCTGGCTGCGCAGCAAGCAGGCGCAGGGCCAGCCGATCCGCAACGACGGCCCGGCCACTCACCTCACCAAGAAAGGCACGCCCACCATGGGCGGGCTCTTGATCCTGATCACGCTCACGGTGGCGACGCTGCTGTGGGCCGATCTCACCAATCGCTATGTCTGGATCGTGCTCGCCATCACGCTGGCCTTCGGCGCGGTCGGCTTCTGGGACGACTTCCTCAAGGTCACCAAGAGGAACCCCAAGGGCGTGCCGGGCAAGATCAAGCTCGCGATCTCGATCGTGGTGGCCGCAATCGCCGCCTACCTGATCGCCCAGGCCTCGCCCTCGCCGCTGCGTTACATGATGGCCTTGCCGTTCCTGAAGGATGTGCTGCTGCCGCTGGGAATTGTCGGTTTCCTCGCCTTCTCGGTCGTGGTGATGGTCGGCGCCTCCAACGCCGTCAACCTGACCGACGGTCTCGATGGCCTCGCCATCGGCCCGGTGATCATGGCCTCGGCGGTGTTCGGCCTGATCGCCTACGTGGTGGGCAACACCATCCTCACCAACTACCTCTATCTCCACCACGTGCCGCGCTCGGGCGAGCTCGCCGTGCTGCTGGCCGCGCTGGTCGGCGCGGGCCTGGGCTTCCTGTGGTTCAACGCGCCGCCCGCCATGGTGTTCATGGGCGACACCGGCTCGCTCGCCATCGGCGGCGCGCTGGGCGCAGTCGCCGTCGTCACCAAGCACGAGATCGTGCTGGCGATCGTGGGCGGCCTGTTCGTGCTCGAGACGGTCTCGGTGATGGTGCAGGTCCTGTCCTACAAGTTGACCGGCCGCCGCGTCTTCCGCATGGCGCCACTGCACCATCACTTCGAGCAGAAGGGCTGGGCCGAGCCCACCATCGTCTTCCGTTTCTGGATCATCGCCGCCATCCTGGCGATGGCCGGCCTCGCCACCTTGAAGTTGCGGTGAGCGGATGATCGATCTCGGCATCCTGAAAGGTTCGTCGTTCGTCGTGCTGGGGCTGGCGCGCTCCGGCCTCGCGACCGGACGCGCCCTGAAGGCGGCCGGCATCGACTACATCTGCTGGGACGACAACGCCGCCTCGCGCGATGCCGCCGCGCAGGCCGGGCTGAATGTCGCCGATCCCACGCGCATCGACTGGGCGCGCATCACCGCCCTGGTCATCAGCCCGGGCATTCCCAGCACCTTTCCCAAGCCGCATCCCGTGGCCGCCGCGGCGCGCACCGCCGGCAAGCCGATCATCTGCGATATCGAGCTGCTGGCGCGCGCCCAGGACAAGGCGCGGTTCATCGCCATCACCGGCACCAACGGCAAGTCGACGACGACGGCGCTGATCGGCCATATCCTCACCGAGGCCGGCGTGCGCTGCGAGGTCGGCGGCAATATCGGCCGCGGCGCGCTCGACCTGGCGCCGCTGGGCGAGGGCGGCCTCTACGTGCTGGAGCTGTCGTCCTACCAGCTCGAACTGCTGGAGACCTTCCAGGCCCATGTCGCGGTGTGGCTCAACATCACGCCCGACCATATCGATCGCCATGGCGATCTCGCGGGCTATGTCGCCGCCAAGGAGAACGTCTTCGCCCGCCAGCAGGTCCACGACTGCGCCGTGATCGGCGTCGACGACCAGCCGTCGCGCGCCGTCTATGCCAAGCTGGTCAAGCGCGGCATCGCGGCCGTGCCGGTGAAGCTCGAGACCCCGGTCGCCGGCGGCATCTCGTACCGTGCCGGCATGCTGGTCGATGCCGACGGCTACAAGGTCGATTTCGCCGACGCAGCCGACCCTGCCGGGCGACCACAACGCGCAGAACGCCGCCTGCGCCTGGGCGGCGTGCCGCTGGCTCGGCGTGCCGCGCGAGCGGATCGTCGCCGGCCTGACGACCTATCCCGGCCTGCCGCATCGCCAGGAGCGCGTCGCGTCCGTCGGCAACGTCGTCTACATCAACGACAGCAAGGCGACCAATGCCGACGCCACGGCGCGCGCGCTGTCGTCCTATCACGACATCTACTGGATCCTGGGCGGCCAGGCGAAGGAGGGCGGCGTGGCACCGCTCGCGCCGTGGTTCGAGCGCATCCGCCATGCCTTCCTGATCGGCGAGGCGACCGAACTGTTCGCCGGCCAGCTCGAGGGCAAGATCGCCTACAGCCGCTGCGGCGACCTGAAATCGGCGCTCGACGCCGCGCACGCGAGCGCGCAGCGCGAGGCACCCCAGCTGAGCGGTGGCGGGCCCGCCGTGGTGCTGCTGTCGCCGGCCTGCGCCTCGTGGGACCAGTGGAACAGCTACGAGCACCGTGGCGATGCATTCCGTGCCATGGCGCGCGCCCTGCCGGGGGCGCAGGTTTTGGGGAGAGCAGCGTGATCCAGGTACCGCGTGATGACCGCAGCGTGATCGGCCAATGGTGGTGGACCGTCGACCGCTGGTCGCTGGGCGCCATCCTGGCCATCATCGCCTTCGGCGTCATGCTGACGCTCGCCGCCTCGCCACCCGCTGCCGAGCGCATCGGCGCCGATTCCTTCGTCTTCGCCAAGCGCCAGTTCTTCTTCCTGCCGATCGCCCTGATGCTGATGCTGGCGATTTCGCTCGCCTCGCCGCGCCACATCCGGCGGCTGGCGCTGCTGGTGTTCTGCGGCAGCATCCTGCTGCTGGCCGCCACCTTCGCCATCGGCATCGAGATCAAGGGCGCGCGGCGCTGGATCTCGGTGCCCGGCCTGTCGAGCCTGCAGCCCTCGGAGTTCGTCAAGCCGAGCCTGGCGGTGATCTCGGCCTGGCTGCTGGCGCAGAGCCGCGCCGAACGGCGGGCGCCGGGCTACATCCTCTCGACCCTGCTGGTCGGCGGCGTGCTGGCGCTGCTGGTGATGCAGCCCGACCTCGGCATGAGCGTGGTCGTGGCGCTGGTATGGGCCGCCCAGCTCTTCGTCGTCGGCCTGCCGATGTGGGTCGCGGCCTTCGGCGTGGTCGGCGGCGGCGCCGCGCTGGTCGGCGCCTACTTCTCCTTCCATCACGTGCGCAGCCGCTTCGATCGCTTCCTCGATCCCTCGTCGGGCGACAACTACCAGGTCAACACCTCGCTCGAAGCCTTCATGAACGGCGGCCCGTTCGGCCGCGGCCCGGGCGAAGGCACGGTCAAGGCGCAGCTCCCCGACGCCCATACCGACTTCGTCATGGCGGTCGCGGGCGAGGAGTTCGGCCTGGTCGTCTGCCTGATGATCCTGGCCCTGTTCGCCTTCGTCACCATGCGCTCGATGTCGCGCGCCTCGAAGGAGACCAGCCTGTTCATCACGCTGGCCGCCACCGGCCTTGCCGTGCAGTTCGGCCTGCAGGCCGCCATCAACATGGCCTCGACCATCCAGCTCATTCCCGCCAAGGGCATGACCCTGCCGTTCATCTCCTACGGCGGCTCCTCGGCGCTGGCGATGGCGATCTGCCTCGGCATGCTGCTGTCGCTGACGCGCGAGCATGCCGGCTTGCGGGAGGCGGTGTGATGGCGATAGGCCCCGTCGTCCTGGCAGCAGGCGGCACCGGCGGGCACGTGTTCCCGGCCGAGGCGCTGGCCGGCGAGCTCGAGGCGCGCGGCGTGCCGTTCGCCCTGATCACCGATTCGCGCGGCCGCCAGTGGCAAGGGGCGCTGTCGCACCGGCCGATCCATTACATCCATTCGGCCAGCCCCAGCGGCTCGCTGGGGCAGCGGCTCAAGGCGATGATGTCCCTCGGGCTCGGCCTGTTCGACGCCTGGCTGGCGCTCGGCCGCATCGGCCCCTCGGCCGTCGTCGGCTTCGGCGGCTACGCCTGCGTGCCGACCATGGTGGCTGCCCGCCTGCGCCGCCTGCCGGCGATGCTGCACGAGCAGAATGCCGTGCTGGGCCGGGCCAATCGCATGGTGGCAGGTGGCGTCGAGCGCATCGCGACCTCGTTCGACAGCACCCGTTTCATCGCCGACGGCGACGGCCGCGCGAAGCTGGTCGGCAATCCGGTGCGCGAGTTTGTCGCCAAGCTGCGCGATCAACCTTATCGCGCGCCGGGCGAGGGCCGAGTCATCGACATCGTGGTGTTCGGCGGCAGCCAGGGGGCGGCGTCGTTCGGCCAGGTCGTGCCCGAGGCCATCCTGGCCCTGCCACCGGCGTTGCGCCCTCGTATCCGCTTGGTCCAGCAGTGCCGCTCGGAGGATTTCGACAAGGTGCGCCAGCGCTACGCGCGGGGCGGTGTCGTCGTCGAGCTGGCGCCGTTCTTCGCCGACCTGCCGCAGCGCATGGCGGCGGCGCATCTGGTGATCGGCCGCGCCGGCGCCTCGACCGTGGCCGAGCTCGCGACCATCGGCCGGCCGTCGATCCTGGTGCCCTATCCCTACGCCGCCGACGACCACCAGACCGCCAATGCCCGCGCCTTCGAGGCGGCGGGCGCCTGCATCGTGATGCCGCACGCCGAGTTCAGCGCTCAGGCCCTGGCCGGCCATCTCTCGGCGCTGTTCGGCGAGCCGCCGCGGCTCGCCGCCATGGCCGCCGCCGCCCACGCCGCGGGCCGGCCCGATGCCGCCGCACGTCTCGCCGACCTGGTCGGCGAGATGACCAAGACACTTTTGCCTGCAGGAGTCGCCGCATGAGGGCCATGCCGCTCGATCTTGGAATGATCCACTTCGTCGGCATCGGCGGCATCGGCATGTCGGGCATCGCCGAGGTGCTGCACAATCTCGGCTACAAGGTGCAGGGCAGCGACATCGCCGACGGCGCCAACACGCGCCGTCTGCGCGAGATCGGCATCAAGGTCGCGATCGGCCATCGCGCCGACAACATCGCCCACGCCCAGGTCGTGGTCGTGTCGAGCGCGGTCAAGAAGGACAATCCCGAGGTGCTGGCCGCCCGCTCACGCCTGCTGCCGGTGGTGCGCCGCGCCGAGATGCTGGGCGAGCTGATGCGCCTGAAATGGTCGGTCGCGATCGGCGGCACCCACGGCAAGACGACGACGACCTCGATGGTCGCCGCCATGCTCGATGCCGGCGGGCTCGATCCCACGGTCATCAACGGCGGCATCATCAACGCCTACGGCACCAATGCCCGGCTGGGCGGCGGCGACTGGATGGTGGTCGAGTCGGACGAATCGGACGGCTCCTTCCTGCGCCTGCCGGCGACCATCGCCGTGGTCACCAACGTCGATCCCGAGCATCTCGACCACTACGGCACCTTCGACGCGCTGCGCGACGCCTTCGTGCGCTTCGTCGAGAACATCCCGTTCTACGGCTTCGCCGTGCTGTGCTTCGACCATCCCGAGGTGCAGGCGCTGATCCCGCGCATCGCCGACCGCCGCATCATCACCTACGGCATCGGCGCCAACGCCGACGTGCGCGCCATCAACCTCAGGCTCGACCGCAGCGGCGCCGACTTCGACGTCACGATCGAGAACCGCGCGACCAACGAATCGCGCACCATCGTCGACCTGCGCCTGCCGATGTTCGGCCAGCACAACGTGCAGAATGCGCTGGCCGCCATCGCCGTTGCCCAGGAGATGGGCCTGCCCGACGAGACCATCCGCCGCGCGCTCGGCTGGCTTCGCCGGCGTCAAGCGCCGCTTCACCAAGACCGGCGAGGCGCACGGCATCACCGTGATCGACGATTACGGCCATCACCCGGTCGAGATCGCCGCCGTCCTGCGCGCCGCCCGCCAGGCCTACGGCGGATCGGGGCGGGTGATCGCCGTCATGCAGCCGCACCGCTACACGCGGCTCGCCTCGCTCAAGGCCGAATTCGCGGCCTGCTTCGCCGATGCCGACGCGGTCCTGATCGCCGAAGTCTATGCCGCGGGCGAGGCGCCGATCGAGGGCGTGAACCGCGACATGCTGGTGAGCCTGGTACAGCGCGCCGGCCATCGTGATGTCACTGCCGCTGGGCGGACCGGGTGACCTTCCGGGGTTGATCTGGCAGATGGCGCGGCCGGGCGACGTCGTGGTCTGCCTCGGCGCCGGCAACATCACCGCCTGGGCGCATGCGCTGCCCGGCCAGCTCCAGCAGATCGCGGCCGAGCAGGCTGGTCCGCGCTCGATCGCCAACGATCACGGTCCAGGGACGGCGGCATGATGGCGGTGGCGACCCGTCCTCACCTGATCGACCGGCTGCCCAAGCCGCGCGGCCGGCTCACGGCTGATGCGCCGTTGGGACCTCAGACCTGGTTCGCCACCGGCGGCCCGGCCGAGGTGCTGTTCCGGCCGGCCGACGTCGAGGATCTCGCGACGTTCCTCAGCGGCCTGCCGTCCGACGTGCCGGTCACGGTGCTGGGCGTGGGCTCGAACTGTCATCGTCCGCGACGGCGGCGTCAGGGGCGTGGTGATCCGCCTGCTGCGTGGCTTCACCGGCATCGCCGTCGACGGCCACGAGGTCGTCGCCGGCGCCGGTGCGCCCGACCTCAACGTGGCGCTGACGGCGCGCGAGCATTCGCTGGCCGGACTGGAATTCCTGAGCGGCATTCCCGGCACGATCGGCGGCGCGTTCCCGACCAATGCCGGCGCCTATGGCGGCGAGCTCGCCGAGGTGCTGATCGCGGCCGAGGCGGTCGATCGTGCCGGCAGTGTGTTCACCGTGACGCCGGGCGAGCTCGGGCTTTCCTACCGGCACAGCAGGGCGCCGGCCGACTGGATCTTCACCTCGGCGCGGCTCAGGGCGGCGCCGGGCGACCAGCTCGCGATCACGCGACGCATCAACGAGATCGATACGACCCGCGCCGACTCCCAGCCGCGCAGCCGCACCGGCGGCTCGACGTTCGCCAATCCGCCCGGCCACAAGGCATGGGAGCTGATCGACGCGGCCGGCTGCCGTGGGCTGAAGATCGGCGGCGCGCAGGTCTCGGAGAAGCACGCCAATTTCCTGATCAACTCGGCGCTGCCACCGCTTCCGACATCGAGAAGCTGGGCGAGGAAGTGCGCCGGCGCGTGTTCGACAAGAGTGGCGTGCGGCTCGAATGGGAGATCCGCCGCCTCGGAGAGTTCCAATGAGTCGCAAGGTTGCGGTCCTGATGGGCGGCTGGTCGCCCGAACGCGAAGTCTCGCTGGTGAGCGGCAAGGCCTGCGCCGAAGGTTTGCGCGAGGGCGGCCATCAGGTCATCGAGTACGACGTGAAACGGGATCTGCGCGCGCTGATCGAGTTCCTGCGGCCGAGCGACGGCGGCGGGCCGGACGTGGTGTTCAACGCCCTGCACGGCAAGTACGGCGAGGACGGCTGCATCCAGGGCGTGCTGGAAGTCTTGGCCGTGCCCTACACGCATTCCGGCGTGCTGGCCTCGGCCATCGCCATGGACAAGCCGATGGCGCGCCACGTCTTCACCTCGCTCGGCATGCGGGTGGCCCACGGCAAGGTGATCGAGCGCCACCTGCTGGCCGCCGGCGATCCCATGCCGCGGCCCTACGTCGTGAAGCCGATCGACCAGGGCTCGAGCGTCGGCGTACACATCGTGCGCGAGGGCGACAATCTCGCCGCCGTCGAGGTGGCGGAGGCCGCGTTCGGCGAGCGCGTGCTGGTCGAGAAGTTCGTCCCTGGCCGCGAGCTCACCGTGGCGGTGATGGGCGACCGCCCGGTGGCCGTCACCGAGCTTCGGCCGCGCACACGCTTCTACGACTACGAGGCCAAGTACACCGAGGGCGTCACCGAGCACCTGGTGCCCGCGCCGATCCCGACCGAGGTCTACGAGCTTGCCAAGCAGTGGGCGCTGACGGCGCACCAGGCGCTGGGCTGCAACGGCCTGACCCGCACCGACCTGCGCTGGGACGATTCCAAGCCCGACACCAGCGGCCTGGTGGTGCTCGAGATCAACACCCAGCCCGGCATGACGCCCTTGTCGCTGGCGCCCGAGCAGGCCAAGTGGGCCGGCATCACCTGGCCGCAGCTCATGACCTGGATGGTCGACAATGCGAGGCATCCGGCATGAAGGCGGATCCCAGTGAAGCCCCCCGCCGGCGCGACTACGATCGCCGCAAGAAGCGCGCGCCCATCAAGAAGAGCGGTCGCCCGTTCTGGCGCCAGCCGCTGCTGCTCGGCCTGATCGTGCTGCTGCTGGGCAGTGGCGGGGCCGGTGGCTGGTGGGCCTGGCGCGAGGGCTGGCTGGTCGAGGCGCGCAACCGCGTCGATGCGATCGGCCTGGCCATCGTCGGCGCCGTCACGCCCTTCAAGCTGGTCGATGTCACGGTCGAGGGCCGCGACTATGTCGAGCGCAGCGCCATCCTGGGCGCGCTCGGCGTCAAGGCGGGCGATTCGCTACTCGGCATCGACCTGCAAGCCTCGCGCCAGCGGCTCGAGTCGATCGACTGGGTGGCCAGCGCCACCGTCGAGCGCCGCCTGCCCGACACGCTGTACGTCGTCCTGGTCGAGCGCCGCGCCGTCGCCATCTGGCAGAACGGCGACGAATACACCCTGATCGACCGCGACGGCCGCACCGTGCGCGCCAGCCGCATGCCGCCGGGAGCGGAGAAGCTGCTGCTGCTGGGCGGTCCCGGCGCGCCGGAGCATGTCGGCGAGCTGCTGCTGCTCCTGGCCTACGAGCCTGCCGTGGCTCGCGAGCTACGGTCCGCCGTGTGGGTCGGCCACCGTCGCTGGAACCTGGTGCTGAACAACGGCGTCGAAATCTGGCTGCCCGAGGAAGATGCGGTCGCCGCCCTCAAGCAGCTGGTGAAGCTCGACGACAAACACAAATTGCTCTCGCGCGAGTTCGGCGTCGTCGATCTACGATTGCCGGACAAGCTCTATCTCAGGAAACGCGGACCGGGCGATGCGACGCCCGGTCCGGTGTGAAATGCTCGGTGAACCTTTAGTGTAAAGCGTAGCGACGGGGGAGATCGTGGCTAAGACAAGAAACGGCGTGATTGCGGCTCTCGATATCGGCACCAGCAAGGTCGTCTGCTTCGTGGCGCGGGTCGACGGCCAGGGTTTGCGCGTGGTCGGTATCGGCCACCAGCCGGCCCAGGGCATGCGATCGGGCAACATCGTCGACATGGAGGCCGCCACGCGCGCCATCTCCTCGGCGGTGTCGACCGCGGAGGAGATGTGCGGCGAGCACGTCCGCGAGGTCATCGTCGGCGTGAGCGGCGGCTCGGCCGCCTCGCACAACCAGAGCCTCGACGTGGCGATCGGCCACCACGAGATCGGCGAGCGCGACGTGCGCCGCGTCCAGCAGCACATCCACCTGCCGGCCGAGACGGCCGACCGCGACATCATCCATTCCGAGGCCATCGGCTTCTCGGTCGACGGCACGCCGGTGCGCGACGCCCGCGGCATGTTCGGCGAGCGCCTGGGCGTCGAAGTCCACCTGGTGACGGCGGCGAGCGGCTCGATGCGCAACCTGCAGGTCTGCGTGCGCCGCGCCCATCTCGAGATCGCCGACCGTGTCGTCGCCGCCCACGCCGCGGGCCTGAGCTCGCTGGTGTCCGACGAGCGCGATCTCGGCGTCACCTTGATCGACATGGGCGGCGGCACGACCTCGATCGCCGTCTTCTACGAGGGCCATCTCGTGCACGTCGACAGCATCCCGGTCGGCGGCGAGCACGTCACCCGCGACATCGCCCGCGGCCTCTCCACGCCGCTCGCCCATGCCGAGCGCATGAAGACCCAGATCGGCCGTGCCGTCGCCAAGCCCAACGACGAGTACGACATCATCGACGTGCCGCTGATCGGCGAGGAGGATCGCACCCGTCCCAACCACATCCCGCGCTCGATCCTGGTCGGCATCATCCGCCCGCGCATCGAGGAGACCTTCGAGCTGGTGCGCAGCCGACTCGAGGCCAGCGGTGTGGATAAGTTGGCCGGTGGACGCGCCGTAATCGTCGGCGGCGCCTGTCAGCTCGACGGCGTGCCCGAGGTCGCGTCGGCTATCCTCAACAAGAAAGTGCGCACCGGCGGCCCGTTGCGGCTCGCCGGCCTCGCGGATTCGACCGGCGGCCCGGCATTTTCGGCTGCTGCCGGCCTGCTCTCCTTCGCTCTCAACAACCATGCGGCCGGACAAGCTCAACAAGTGCCGATGGAGACGCCGTCGAGTCGAATTGGGCGGATTGGTAGTTGGATTAGGGAGAACTTTTAGGCAATATGTTGTGCGGGGAAAGGCAATCCCCACAGGCTATTGATAAAAACAAAGAAAAGCCGGTGGCGGTGCAAGGGTCCGGCCAAGAATGGGTCCACGCCGCTGCTCCGAGCAGATTACCCCCTCGTTTGCGTGGAGAAGCCGTATGACAATCAACCTCAGCCTCCCCCAAAAGGAGTCCGAGATTAAGCCGCGTATCACCGTCATCGGCGTCGGTGGCGCGGGCGGAAACGCCGTCAACAACATGATCAGCGCCGCGCTGGAAGGCGTGGAGTTCATCGTCGCCAATACCGACGCTCAGGCGCTCGGCCAGTCGCTCGCCGACCGCCGCGTCCAGCTCGGCATCACCATCACCCAGGGCCTGGGCGCGGGTGCGCGTCCCGAGGTCGGCCGCCAGGCCGCCGAAGAGGCTCTGCCCGAGATCCTGCAGCTGCTCGACGGCGCCAACATGGTGTTCGTCACCGCCGGCATGGGCGGCGGCACCGGCACCGGTGCGGCGCCGGTCATCGCCGCCGCGGCGCGCGAGCAGGGCATCCTGACCATCGGCGTCGTCACCAAGCCCTTCCACTTCGAGGGCCGCCGCCGCATGCAGTCGGCCGAGCAGGGCATCACCGAGCTGGAGAAGGTGGTCGACACGCTGATCGTCATCCCCAACCAGAACCTGTTCAGGATCGCCAACGAGAAGACGACCTTCGCCGACGCCTTCAAGATGGCCGACGACGTGCTGCACATGGGCGTGCGCGGCGTCACCGACCTCATGGTCATGCCCGGCCTGATCAACCTCGACTTCGCCGACATCCGCACGGTGATGGGCGAGATGGGCAAGGCGATGATGGGCACCGGCGAGGCCGAGGGCCAGGATCGCAGCCGCGTCGCGGCCGAGAGCGCGATCTCCAACCCGCTGCTGGAAGATCACTCGATGAAGGGCGCCAAGGGCGTGCTCATCAACATCACCGGCGGCCTCGACATGACCCTGCACGAGGTCGACGAGGCGGCCAACCGCATCCGCGAGGAAGTCGACGCCGACGCCAACATCATCTTCGGCTCGACCTTCGACGCCACCATGCAGGGCCGCATGCGCGTGTCGGTGGTCTCCACCGGCATCTCCGCCATGGCCGCCCAGCAGCCTCAGCCGAACTACGTGACGCTCGACATGAACCGGCCGATGCAGACCGGTCAGCCGGCGCTCAGCCGTTCGGCCGCGCCGCCGGTCGGCCGCGTCGCCATGCCGGCGGCGGCTGCCGCACCCGTCGCTCCCGCACCGGCGGCACCGCCGATTGCGCCCATGGTCGCCGCCGCTCCGCAGGTGATGGCGCCCGTGGCTTCCCCCGCGCCGGTCGCTGCCGTGCCCATCGCGCCGGCACCGGTAGCACCGCCGATCCCGGTGATGGCCGAGATGCCGATCCCGGCCCAGATCGTCGCAGCGCCGGTCGAGCTGGCGCCCGCACCGGCCCCCGTTGCCGCTCCGGCACCGGTCGCACCGGCGATGCCTGTCGCTCCGCCGATCGCGGCAACGGCAGCGCCCGCTCCGGTCGCTCCGCCGCGGCCCCGCCGCGCCCGCTGGTCGACGAGAACGACTGGCGCGTCAGCCGTCCGGCAGCCAAGCCGGCCGTGCGGGCCAGCGAGCCGATCGCGCGACCGGTTGCCGCGCGGGGGGCCAGCGAGAGCCGCGCGCCGAACCTGTTCCAGCGCATCACCGGCGCGTTTGCCGCACCCAAGCCGGCAGCGGCTCCGGCCGCCGAGCCGGTGGCGCAGCGGGCAGTGCCGGAAAATGTCGTGGCAGTGGCCCCCAAAGCTGCGCCGCGGCCGGCCCCGGCCCAGGCCTCGATCAATCTCGACGTCACCGAGCGCGCCAAGCCCGCGCGAGATGACGACGACCTGCAAATTCCCGCGTTCCTGCGCCGGCAAGCCAACTGACGCAGGCCTAGAGCAAGTTTTCCACGCATCACTTGAGGGGCCTCACGGCCCCTCTTTTTTTCGCTCCATCGTGATATAACCGCGCCGGCGCAACGGGTTACGGGTCAGCATGTCGAAAGCGGTCTTCACAACGGTTCGCGGCGCGGTCGCCGGGCTGGCGATGGGTGTCGCGACACTGACGCTTTCCGGCTGCGGCTCGTCGGACGATGACAAGAACTACGTCGAGCGACCTGTCGAGGTGCTCTACAACCGCGCCCTCGATGACCTGGGCGCGCAGGACTACAAGGCCGCCGCCAAGGGCTTCGAAGAAGTCGACCGCCAGCATCCCTATTCGGTATGGGCGACCAAGGCGCAGATCATGGCGGCCTTCGCCTACTACCAGTCGAACAAGTACGACGAGGCCATCATTGCGCTGGACCGCTTCATCCAGCTTCATCCCGGCCATCGCGACATCCCCTACGCCTACTACCTGAAGGCGCTCTGCTTCTACGAACAGATCTCCGACATCGGCCGCGACCAGCGCGTCACCCAGCAGGCGCTCGATGCGCTGGCCGAGGTGGTCAAGCGCTTCCCCGAATCGCCCTACGCCCGTGACTCGCGCCTCAAGGTCGAGCTCGCCATCGACCATCTCGCCGGCAAGGAGATGGCGGTCGGCCGCTACTACCAGAGCAACCAGCAATATGTCGGCGCCATCAACCGCTATCGCGTGGTGATCGAGCGCTTCCAGACGACCACGCACGTGCCGGAGGCGCTGCATCGGCTGGTCGAGAGCTACCTGTCGCTCGGCGTCAAGACCGAGGCGCAGGAGGCGGCAGCAGTGCTGGGCTTCAACTTCCCGGGCAGCGAATGGTATCAGGACAGCTACTACCTGATGACCGGTGAGGGCACGCCGGCGCCATCCGACGAAAAGCGCGGCTGGTTCTTCGGCCTGTTCTGATCCTGCATGCTGGTCTCGCTTTCGATCCGCGATTTCGTGCTGATCGAGAAGCTCGACCTCGACTTCGTGCGTTCGCGCAATGGCGGGCTGGGCGCGCTGACCGGCGAGACCGGCGCCGGCAAGTCCATCCTGATCGATGCGCTCGGCCTGGCGCTGGGCAATCGCGCCGAATCGGCCGCGGTGCGGCGCGGTGCGACCCAGGCCTCGGTGGCGGCTTCGTTCGACCTGCCCAAGGACCATCCGGCGCACGCCGTGCTGGCGGAGCAAGGGCTCGAAGACGATGACGCGCTCACCTTGCGGCGCATCGTCGGCGCCGACGGCCGCGGCCGCGCCTTCGTCAACGACCAGCCGGCCTCGGTGGCGCTGCTGCGCCGGCTGGGTGACACGCTGGTCGAAATCCAGGGCCAGATGGAGCAGCACGGACTCCTGGACATGGGCACGCATCGCGCCTCGCTCGACGCCTTTGCCGGACTGGAAAAGCAGGCCGCGGCGGTGCGCGCGGCCTGGCAGGCCTGGCGGGCCGCCGAACAGGCGCGCGCCGACGCCGAAGCGGCGGCGGCCGCCGCGCGCCGCGACGAGGATTTCCTGCGCCATTCGGTGAAGGAGCTGGAAGCGCTTTCGCCCAAGCCCGATGACGAGGAAAAGCTTGCCGAGGAGCGTCAGCTCCTGCGCGCCGGCAGCGCGCTGGGCGAAGCGGTGACCCAGGCGATGGGCGAGCTGGAGCACGGACGAGGCGCGGTCGGGGCGTTGCGCAATGCGCATCGGCTGGTCGAGCGCAACGTCGACAAGGCGATGGGCCGGCTCGACACCGCGCTCGCCGCACTCGACCGGGCGCTGAGCGAGGCCACCGAGGCGCAGGCCCAGCTCGAGGCGGCGCAGGCGGCGCTGGAGTTCGATCCCGCACGGCTGGAAAAGGTCGAGGAGCGCCTGTTCGCGCTGCGTGCGGCGGCGCGCAAGCACAACGTCACGGTGTCGGAGTTGGCGGCGCTGACCGAGCGGTTCGTCGCCCAACTGGCGGCGCTGGACGATGGCGAGTCCGGGCTCAAGCGGTTGGCCAACGAGGCGAAGGCCGCGCGCGACGCCTACGTCGCCGCCGCCGAGGCCCAGTCCGCCGCCCGCCGCAAGGGCGCGGCGCGGCTCGACAAGGCGGTCGCCGCCGAGCTGGGACCGCTCAAGCTGGAGAAGGCCAAGTTCGTCACCGACCTCGCGCCCTTGGCCGAAACCGAATGGTCGGAGCACGGCACCGATCGCGTGCAGTTCACCGTCGCCACCAATCCCGGCACGCCGCCGGCGCCGATCGCGCGCATCGCCTCGGGCGGCGAGCTGTCGCGCTTCCTGCTGGCGCTGAAGGTCTGCCTGGCCAAGGTAGGCGATGCCGCGACCATCGTGTTCGACGAGGTCGATTCGGGCATCGGCGGCGCCACCGCCGCCGCCGTCGGCGAGCGGCTGAAGCGGCTGGCCAAGGACGTGCAGGTGCTGGTGGTCACGCACTCGCCGCAGGTCGCGGCCGTCGCCGACCGTCACTGGCTGATCCGCAAGACCACGACCAAGAGTGCGGCCAGCACCGATGTGCTGGAACTGGACGCCAAGGGCCGCCGCGAGGAGATTGCCCGCATGTTGTCGGGTGCTCAGGTCACGGCCGAGGCGCGCGCCGCCGCCGATCGGCTGCTGGCGGCTGCAGGGTAGGAGCAGACGATGTCGCGTGCCGCCAAGTTCAAGGCCGCGCTGTCGGTCGACGAGATGACCGAGCGCCAGGGCCGCGCCGAGCACAAGCGGCTGGCCGATGAGATCGCGCACCACGACAAGCTCTATCACGTCCAGGATTCGCCCGAGATCTCCGACGCCGACTACGACAAGCTGCGCCAGCGCCTGAAGGCGATCGAGGCGCGCTTCCCGCAGCTCGTCGATCTGCTCAGCCCGACCCAGCAGGTGGCGCCGCTGCCGACCACGGCCTTCGCCAAGGTCCGCCATGGACGGCCGATGCTGTCGCTGGACAACGCCTTCACCGACGAGGAGCTGCAGGGCTTCCTCGACAGGCTGCGCCGCGCGCTGGAGCGCGAGACCGATCTCAAGCCGGACGACGAGATCGCGCTGGCCTGCGAGCCCAAGATCGATGGCCTGTCCATAAGCCTGCGCTACGAGGGCGGCGTGTTCACCGTCGGCGCCACGCGCGGCGACGGAACGACGGGCGAGGACGTGACCGCGAACCTCAAGACCGTCAGGGACATCCCGCACAAGCTCAAGGGCGGCAAGTTCCCCAAGGCGTTCGACGTGCGTGGTGAAGTCTACATGGAACGCGACGCTTTCCAGGCGATGAACAAGCGCCAGGAGGCGGCAGGCGAGAAGACTTTCGCCAACCCACGCAACGCCGCCGCCGGCTCGCTGCGCCAGCTCGATTCCGAGATCACCGCCAAGCGACCGCTGCGCTTCTTCGCCTACGCCTGGGGCGAGGCCGAGCCGCGCTCATGGAAGACCCACAGCGAGTACCTGAAGCTGCTCAAGGGCTGGGGCTTCCGCGTCAATCCGCTGTCGCAGCTCTGCCGCACGCCGGAGGAGGTGCGGGCCTTCTACAAGAAGATGGGCGTCGAGCGGCCGTCGCTGCCCTATGACATTGACGGCGTCGTCTACAAGGTCGACCGCATCGACTGGCAGGAGCGGCTGGGCTTCGTCAGCCGCGCGCCGCGCTGGGCGATCGCCCACAAGTTTCCGGCCGAGCAGGCGCGCACGCGGCTGAACGGCATCCTCATCCAGGTCGGCCGCACCGGCGCGCTGACGCCGGTGGCAGAGCTCGAACCGGTCAATGTCGGCGGCGTCATGGTGGCGCGCGCCTCGTTGCACAATGCCGACGAGATCGAGCGGCTGGACGTGCGCGTCGGCGACATGGTGGTGGTGCAGCGCGCCGGCGACGTCATCCCGCAGATCCTGGGCTTCGTGCCCGACGAGCGGCCGAAGAAGACCGAGAAGTTCCGCTTCCCCACCCATTGCCCCTGTCCGCTCGAGACCAAGGTGGCGAGCGAGGAGGGCGGCGTGGTGCGGCGCTGCTCGGGCGGGCTGGAATGCCCGTTCCAGCAGGTCGAGCGGCTGCGCTACTTCGTGTCGCGCAACTGTTTCGACATAGAAGGGCTGGGCGGAACGCACATCGAGAATTTTCATCGCGACGGGCTGTTGAAAGTGCCGGGCGACATCTTCCGGCTGCCCAGGAAGATCGACGAGATCAAGAAGCGCGAGGGCTGGGGCGATCTCTCGGTACGCAACCTGATGGCGGCGATCGAGGCGCGCAAGACCATCTCTCTCGACCGCTTCATCAATGCCATCGGCATCCCGCTGATCGGCGAGGCCACCGCCAAGATCCTGGCGCAGGAGTATGGCGACGTCGATGCCTGGCTCGACGAGATGCTGAAGGCCGCCAAGGAGCGCAAGAAGAAGCCGGACGACGTGAAGAAGGAGAAGGCCGCGGCCGAGGTCGGCGAGAGCTACGGCCGGCTGTGCAACGTCGAGCAGATCGGCGTCACCACGGCCGACGCCATGTGCACCTTCTTCAACGAGGGCCACAACGTCGAGGTCATCCGCGACCTGCGCAAGCAGCTCACTGTCGAGGCGGTGACGCGCCGCGTCGTGGCGGCCGACGCCAAGCTCAAGGACAAGATCGTGGTCTTCACCGGCGAGCTCTCGTCGATGACCCGCGACGCCGCCAAGGCGCGCGCCGAGGAGCTCGGCGCCAAGGTCACCGATTCGGTGTCGAAGAAGACGAGTCTCGTGGTGGTCGGCGAGAACGCCGGCTCCAAGGCCCGCAAGGCCGCCGAGCTCGGCGTCCAGACGCTGACCGAAGAGGAATGGGTGCGCCTGTCATCCTGAGCGTAGCGAAGGATCTCATCGCCGCTTGCGACCGCCATGAGATCCTTCGCTACGCTCAGGATGACGGCGTTGGTGTCCCGCGCTCCAAGAAAAACGGCCGGGCGATGCCCGGCCGTTTCTGCTCGGAAAGGCCGACCGTCTACTGGACGACGATCTCGACACGGCGGTTCTGCGGCTCGCGCACGCCGTCACCGGTCTGCACCAGCAGGCCCTGCTCGCCGCGGCCGATCACCGTGATCGCCTGCGCCGGCACGCCTTCACGCACCAGGGCGTCCTTCACCGCGTTGGCGCGACGCAGCGACAGCGCCATGTTGTAGGCTTCCGGGCCCGACGTGTCGGTGTGGCCGGTCGCCGTGATGCGGGCGTTGCCCTTGGTCTTGAAGGCGTCGGCCGCCTGCTTGATCGTGGCCAGCGCCTGCTGGCTCAGGTTCGAGCGGTCCCAGTCGAAGAACACCATGAACGACGGCGGCGCCACCTGCGGCGGCGGCGGGGGCGGCGGCGGGGGAGCGGAACCGAACTTGATCTGGACGCCGGCGAGCGCGGTGATGTTGTTGTTGTTCCAGTAAGTGCCGGCGACCGTCGGATTGGTCGTGCCGAAATAGCGACCTTCGAGGTTGAAACGCAGATTGGGGCTGAAGTTGTAGCCGACGCCCAGGATGCCCTGATAGGCGAACACCGTGCTGTTCATCTGGAAGTCGGAGTCGACGAGGCCGACACCTGCACCTGCGCCGATATAAGGCACGAACGCGCCCGTCGCGTTGAAGTCGTACAGGAAGTTGGCCATGATCGATGTCTGGCTGATCCTGCCGGTGATGGCGCGGTTGCCGAAGAAGTTGCCGTTCGTGTTCTCGCGGTAAAGGCCTTCGACCTCGACGCGCGGACCGATGAAGTCGTAACCGATCTTGCCACCGAGGGCCCATCCCATCTGCGGCGAGACGTTCTGACCGAGGATCGTGGTGTTGAACATCCAGTTCAGGCCGCCTTCGACGCCGAAGTACACGCCGGGGGCTTGGACATCTTGAGCTTGAGCAGTGGCTGGCAGTGCCGCGATGGCTGCCACCGCAATCAAGACCTTCTTCATGTGTATCTCCTTAAGGGAAGATTTCAGAGAGGTTTGCTTCGCGTTGGGGCTGAGGCGTAGCGGCGAGACTTTACGCGCGGCCGGTTGCAGTCGCCATCAATTGGCACCCGCACCAACGCATTCCCGCCTCAGTGTGGTCTCGTGGTAACAGTCGCTGTGGCCATCGTGTGACCCGCGCATGAGTTCCTTCATCAGCGCATCAGAATTCGCAGGCTATGCCACGTACGATATCGAACAACGCGCCGTTGTTTGTTCATCGTGAAGAAGCAAATCCGAATTGCTGTTCGACAACGCACAATGAGTGCAGCGACTACGGTCGCGGTGGAGGCGACGGTGGCGCTCCGCGCGCTGTCGAACGGTCCCAACGTGGTGCACTTCGTGTACAAACCGGCAGGCACGCCGAGCCGAAGCTGACTCTGCCCACGTTGATCCCAGGTTGTTGCCTCGCTTGCCGAAGGCGTACGTCAGGACTTCACTCGCATCCGCGCCGGACGTGACCTGCCGTCGTCGCGCCCGTGATGTCGAAGCGCAAGCCGTCCTTGTCTCGCCGCATGACGATTGGGCGGTCGGACTGCTCTCGAACGTGAGCACGGCCCATTGGCCTGAGCCACAAGAGCGATTCGCAGAACGGTTTTCATGCGCGAACCACAGCCCTCCTCGCCTGTCGATAGCTTCCGCCAAAGCCGACAGAATGCTAGAGCCTGCTCGTCTCGCTGAGGTTCATCGAATGGATTTAGCCCGTTTTCCGCGCCGCCGTTACACTCATGCCCCTACCCCGATAGAGCTGCTTCCGCACTTCACCAAGGCCCTGGCGGCGAGTTGCCCGGGCGGCGTCGGCCCGGAGATCTGGATCAAGCGGGACGACCTGCTGGGCCTCTTCCCCGGCGGGAACAAGACCCGCAAGCTTGAGTTTCTCGCCGCGGATGCGCTGGCCCAGGGTGCAGATACGCTGATCACCTGCGGCGCGCCGCAGTCCAACCATTGCCGCATCACTCTCTCTGCAGCGATCAAGGAGGGGCTGAAATGCCGTTTCGTGATCGAGGAGCGTGTGCCCGGCAGCTACAAGAAGGAGGCCAGCGGCAACAATTTCATGTTCGAGCTGATGGGCGTCGAGGCCATCACCGTGGTGCCCGGCGGTTCGGACATGGGGGCCGCCATGTCGAAGGTCGCCCAGGAAGTCGCCTCGCTCGACCGCAAGGGCTACGTCATTCCCGGCGGCGGCTCGAACGCGATCGGCGGCCTGGGCTACGTCGCCTGCGTGCAGGAAATGCAAGAGCAGTGGTCGGACATGGGGCTGGCGCTCGATGCCGTCGTGGTCGGGTCGGGCAGTTCGGGCACCCATGGCGGCATGGCGGCGGGCTTCTTCGGCAACCACATCAGGATCCCGCTGATCGGCATTGGCGTCAGCCGCGATCCGGCCGACCAGGAGCCGCTGGTCCTCAAGGAGGCGCAGGCGGTGGCCGACCTCTTGGGTATCGGCAAGGTGCCGCGCGAAGCGGTTAAAAGCTTCGGCGGCTACTGGCAGCCGAAATACTCAGTGCCCAACGCCAAGATGGTGGAGGCCGTCCAGATTCTGGCGCGCACCGAAGGCATCCTGCTCGACCCGGTCTATACCGGAAAGATCATGGCCGGCCTGATCGGCCTCGCCCGCCAGGGCCACTTCAAGCCCAACGCCAAGGTGCTGTTCATGCACACGGGCGGCCTGCCGTCGCTCCACGTCTATGAAGACGTCGTGCTTGGACGGACGGTTCTGAAGGACTAACTGTCACGCCGAGCGAAGCGAGGGGCTGACAGAGGGCTAGATTGCGCGCGTCGCCTCGGTGAGCCACGCCTTCGTCGCTTCGTCGACCTGCGGCATCACTGTCTCGCGCACGCGATGGTGATAGTCGTTCAGCCACTGCCGCTCGGCCTCGGTCAGCAGGCCGGGCTCGACGCAGGCGAGATCGATGGGCGCCAGCGTCAGGGTCTCGAACTCGAGGTAGCGCCGGTCCGCCCCCTCGATCTTCGCTTCGCGCACCGCGACCAGGTTCTCGATGCGGATGCCGTAGGCGTCGGTCTTGTAGTAGCCGGGCTCGTTGCTGACGATCATGCCGGGCTGCAGGGCGACGTTGTTCGGCATCTTGGAGATGCGGTGCGGGCCTTCGTGCACCGAGAGATAGGCGCCGACGCCATGGCCGGTGCCGTGGTCGTAGTCGAGGCCGGCCTGCCACAGCGCATAGCGCGCCAGCGCGTCGAGCTGCGAGCCCGTCGTGCCGGCCGGAAAGCGCGCCATGGCAAGCGCGATATGGCCCTTGAGCACGCGGGTGAAGCGGTCGCGCATCTCGGGGCTCGGCGTGCCGACCGCCACCGTGCGGGTGATGTCGGTCGTGCCGTCGCGATACTGGCCGCCTGAATCCACCAGATAGAGGCTGCCCGCCTCGAGCGTGCGCTCGGTCGCCTCGGAGGCGTGATAATGCACGATGGCGCCGTTGGGGCCGGCGCCGGAGATGGTGTCGAAGCTCAAGTCGCGCAGCTTGCCGGTCTCCTGGCGCAGCATCTGCAGGCGGTCCGACACTTCGATCTCGCGCAGCTTGCCGCCTTTCGATTCGCGTCCCAGCCAGCCCAGGAAGCGGCTGACCGCGGCGCCGTCGCGGCGATGGGCGTTGCGGATGCCCTCCATCTCGACGGCGTTCTTGCAGGCCTTGGGCAGCGCCACCGGATCGGCGTCGCGCACCATCGTCACGCCCGCGCCCTGCAGGCGGTTGGCGGCCCAGATCGGCGCCGTCGCGGTCTCGATCAAGACCTTCTTGTTCACCTTGCCCAGCGTGTCGAGCGCTGAGCCCAGCTCGTCGGTCGGTGCCAAGGTCACGGCGTTGCCCAGCCAGGCCAGCGTGCGGTCGGGCACCTTGCGGCGGTCCATGTAGAGATCGACATGGCCGTCGCTGTGCAGCAGCGCGAAGCCCAGCGCGAACGGCGTGCGCGGCACGTCGCCGCCGCGCACGTTGAGCAGCCAGGCGATCGAATCCGGCTGGGTGATCAGCGCCACGTCGGCGCCCTTGGCCTTGACGGTGCCGGCGATGCGCGCGCGCTTGGCGCCACTGCTCTCGCCGGCGAACTCGTCGGGATGCGGCAGCACCGGCGCCAGCGGCGCGGGTGGCCGGTCGCGCCACACGGAGTCGACAGGATTGGAATCGACCGGCACGAAGTCGCCGCCGGCGCGCTGGCAGGCGCGGGCGAAGCGGTCATGGCCGTCGACCGTCACCAGCCAGGGATCGAAGCCGAGCTTGCCGCCCTTCGGCAGGTTCTCGGCAATCCACGCCTCCGGCGCTTCCTCGGGGATCTGGTGCGGCACGAAGGCGTCGGTATCGACCTGGGCGCGCACTGCCAGTGTGTAGCGGCCGTCGATGAAGATCGCCGCGCGCTCGGCCAGCACAATGGCAAGGCCGGCCGAGCCGCGGAAGCCGGTGAGCCACGCGAGCCGCTGCGAGCGCCGCGGCACGTACTCGCCCTGATGCTCGTCGGCGCGCGGCACCACGAAGCCGTCGAGGCCGCGTTGCCGGAACTCGGCGCGCAGCGCGGCCAGGCGCGACACCGGCGCGGGCGAGGCGCCAAGCCCGTCATCGGCCCGCGCCAGCTCCTCGCGCCAAGCCTTGAGCGCCCGGGTGAGTTCGGGATCTGCACTGGGATCGACCAGTTCGACCCATTCCGGGCCGGCCAAGCCCTCGGGGGCTGCGGCAACGCCGCGCATCAGGGCATCGAGGGCCGAGGGATCCGGGTTTCGGCCACGTTGGCGGAGCAGGTGGAGGACGTCGTCTGGGGCGGAACTCATGTCGCGAGACCCTACGCGGCGGGTTTGGAGGAGGCAAACTGCGCAATTTTCGTACTCTCGCGACTGCGAAATGCGCAATCAGGTAATATCATGCGTAAAGTGCATATCAGTCGTTCCAAGCCTTCACTTATCGTTGTAACTCAAGGCTCTATATTTGCTCTGTGCGGCGCAGCATCACCTACCGCATCGCACAATAAGGAGCAGACTATGATGACCCAGCCGATCCAGATGTTTGAAAATCTGACCAGCGAAACTTCGCCGGCGGGGGGAAACGACATTGCCAAGACGACCCTGACCTTCGAGGAGCGCCGTATCCTCGAACTGCGTGCGCGCTATGCCCGCGCCGAGATGGTCGCCAATGGCTTGGCCGACGCCCTGATATGGCTCGGCCGTCAGTACAGCCGGTTCGTCGGCGCGATCAAGACCGACTTCAAGCTGCGCGCTGCCGAGAGCCAGCTCTTGCGCATGAGCGACCGCGAACTGGCCGATATCGGCCTGTGCCGCGGCGACATTCATTTCGCGATCCGCGAGACCGCGGAGGGCGTGATGCCGGAGATCGATCACGTGACCCACACGGCGATGCCGGCGAATCAGAATTTGCGTCGCGTGGCGTAAGCGACAGTAACGTTAGTAGCGTAAGCGTAAGCGTACGAGGGCCGGCGAAAGCCGGCCCTTTTTCTTGGTGAGCCGGCTCGTGCGGCGCGGCATGATGATGCCGGCATGATGGTCCTGGGTTTCACCGGCGGCGCGCTGGGCGGTCATCTCGGCGGTTGGCGCCATCGCGATTCTTTCCCGACGACCAGCATGCAACTCCAATGCATGATCGAGATGGCGCAGATCGCCGAGCACGGCGGGATCGACATGATGTTCCTGGCCGACGGCAACGGCGTGCGCCAGATGGACAAGCCGACCTTGTTCGCCGCCAACAGCCCGTCCGACCGCCCGGCGGTGTTCGAACCGGTGACGCTGTTTGCCGCCGTTGCCCAGCACACCAGCCGGATCGGCCTCGTGGCGACGGCGACCACCAGCTACGAAGAGCCCTTCATCATCGCCCGCAAATTCGCCTCGCTCGATCACCTGAGCGGCGGCCGCGCCGGCTGGAACCTCGTCACCACGCAGTATGTCGAGGATTCCAAGAATTTCGGCCGCGACGAGCATTTCGGCCGCGAGGAGCGTTACGAGCGCGCCCGCGAGAGCCTCGACGTCGTGCGGTCGCTTTGGGATTCGTGGGCGACCGACGCGTTCCTGCAGGACAAGGCGACCGGCCGCTATCTCGACCCCGACCGCGTGCGTCTGACCAACCATCGCGGCAGGCACTTCGCCGTCAAGGGTCCGCTGAACGTGGCGCGCACGCCGCAGGGCCAGCCCGTCGTCTTCATGGCCGGCCAGTCGGAGGCGGGCAAGGAGCTGGCGGCCTATGGCGGCGAAGGCCTGTTCGGCACCGCGAGCAACAAGGCGGAAGCCCAGGCGGAATATGCCGACATCAAGGGCCGGATGAAGAAGTACGGCCGGCCGCCCGATGCGCTGCGCATCCTGCCGGCGCTCAGCGTGTTGGTCGGTCGCACGGCGGCGGAGGCCGACGCGCTGTTCAACGAGCTGCAGGCGTTGATCTCGCCGGCGCTCGCCGTCAGCTATCTCTCGAAGGTCACGGGCGTCGACCTGACCGGCCTGCCCATCGACGGCCCGATGCCGAGGCGCCAGGGCGAGAGCCTGGGCGGCACGGCGATCGGCCGCTCGGTATTGGACATGGCGGCGCGCGAAGGCCTCAGCGTGCGCGCCACCTACGAACGTGTGCTGCCGACACATGGCGGCAACATGGTGAAGGGCGATCCGATCCAGGTCGCCGACATGATGGAGGACTGGTACCGCAGCAAGGCGTGCGACGGCTTCATGATCTCGATGCCGGTCGAGCCGCGCAGCCTGCGCGACTTCGTCGAGCTGGTCGTGCCCGAGCTGCAGCGCCGCGGCCTGCGCCCGTTCGACTATCGCGGACCGACCCTGCGCGACAACATGGGCCTGGCCCATCCCGTCGATCCGTTCCTCCTGCCTGCCGCCGAGAAGGCGAATCGCTCAAACAGGTAGTGCTCTTCCGGACCGCGCGCATCCTGCGCGCTTACGCGCATTCACATGCGCGCTTGATCATGAGCGCGCAGGATGCGCGCGGTCCGGAAGATATGAGAACACTCTCTAGCGCCGCCGCAGCAGCAAGGTGCGCCACAGCGCGCCGCCAGTCTCGAGGTCGATGTGACGTTCGAGGCCAAAGCCCCAGCGGCGATAGACCGCCAGGATGTCGTCGGCCTGCTCAAGCAGCAGGCCGCTCAGCAGCGCGCGGCCGCCCGGCCTGACGGCGGCGGAGAAGGAATCCGACAGCTCCATCAGCGGGCCGGCCAGGATGTTGGCGACGACGAGGTCATAAGGCAGGCGTGCCTGCAGCGCGTCGTTGCGCAGGCCGATGGCGTGGACGAAGCGGCAGAGGTCGCCGACGCCGTTCAGCACGGCGTTTTCCTGGGCGACCTCGACGGCTTCTGCATCGTTGTCGCCGCCGATCACGGGCCGCTGCCACAGCTTGGCCATGGCGATCGCAAGAATTCCGCTGCCGCAGCCGACATCGACGGCGTTGGCCGTCTCGCCGCGATCGAGCGTCGCCAGCATTTTCAGGCAGCCGCTCGTGGTGGCGTGCGTGCCGGTACCGAAGGCCATTCCGGCATCGATGCGCAGCGGCAGCAGGCCGGCCGGCATGCCATCGGCATTGTGCGAGGGATGAACCCAGAAGGGGCCGACGGCGAACGGCCGGAACGAGCGCTGGTTCTCGGCGACCCAGTCGATGTCGGGCAGCGTTTCCCAGTTCCACGAGGGCTCGGTCAGCCCGAGGGCGTGCGCTGCCGCGTGGATTGCCTCGGCGACCTGCCGATCCTCGGTCTCGCCGAACACGTCGATGCGCCATGGCCCGTCGCGCGAGACCTCGCAGCTCGTGACGACGAAACCTGCTTCGGTCAGCCGCTCTTCCAGCGCGCCTTCCCAAGCGGCGCGCTCGTCGGCGGTGGCGATGAAGCTTGCTTTGGCGACCATCGTTCAGGCCACCAGATAGAGGGCGCGTTCGGACGGCAAGGCGATGCCGACCGTGTCGCCCACGGCATGGAGGTCACTGCCCGATTGGAACGGCGCATCGACCAGGATCTCGCTGTCGGCCACGCGCACGCCGTAGCGCACCGTCGCCCCCAGGAACTCGCGATGGACGACCGGGCCGCGCAAGGCCCCGGCAATGGAGAGCGTGGCATGTTGCGGCCGGAACACCAGCTTGGCGCCGACCGGCACCTGCACGCCGCCGGGCAGGGGCAGTCTCGCGCCGCCCGCGACCTCGAAGACGCCGTTCGCGGCCCTGCCGTCGAGGATATTGGCCGAGCCCAGAAAGCCCGCGACGAAGAGGTTGTCGGGCCGCTCGTAGAGCTCCATGGGTGTGCCGACCTGGCGGATGGTGCCGGCTTCCATCACGGCGATGCGGTCGCAGATGGTGTTGGCTTCCTCCTGGTCGTGGGTGACGAAGATGGTCGTCAGCCCCAGCCGCTGCTGCAGGGCGCGCAGGTCGCGGCGCACGCTGACCCGCATCTTGGCGTCGAGGTTGCTGAGCGGCTCGTCGAGCAGCAGCACCTTGGGCTCGATGGCGATGGTGCGGGCGACGGCGACGCGCTGCTGCTGGCCGCCGGAAAGCTGGGCCGGCCGGCGATCGGCGTAGGCGGCGAGGCCGACCAGCTCCAGCGCCTCGGCCACCTTGGCGTTGATCTCGCGACGCGGCAGGCGGCGTTCCTCGAGGCCGAAAGCGACGTTCTTGGCCACCGTCATGTGCGGCCACAGCGCGTAGCTCTGGAACACCATGCCGACGTCGCGCTTCCAGGGCGGCAGGCCGGCGACGTCCTGGCCGTCGAGCAGCACCTGGCCCGTCTGCGCCTGGGCGAAGCCCGCGATCAGCCGCAGCAGGGTGGTCTTGCCGCAGCCCGAGGGGCCGAGAAAGGCAAAGAGCTCGCCGGGCAGGATCGAAAGATCGATGCCCTTCAGGATGTGCGTGGTCCCGTAGCTCAGGTTCACGCCGCGAATGTCGATGCTGACCGCCTTGGACATCGTGGCGCTCATATATCGAGGCCGCGGGCTCGTTGCGAGCGGTCGACGGCGAACTGCGACAGGCCCATGCAGATCGCCACGATGACCACGGCGATGACGCCCATGGCCGCGCCGGCGCCGCGGCCGGCCGGCGTCTGCATCAGTACATAGAGGCCGTAGGACAGCGGTGCGTCGGAGTTGTTCTGCACCAGCATCAGCACGGCCGAAAGCTCGACGGCAGCGGTGGCGAAGCTGGTGACGAAGCCGGCCAGAAGCCCGCCGGTCATCAGCGGCACGACCACGCGGCGCACCGTGCGCGACTTGGTGGCGCCGAGGTTTTCCGCCGCCTCCTCGAGCGACACCGAGATCTGCTGCAGGGCGGCGTAGGCGGCGCGCAGGGCGTAGGGCAGGCGGCGCATGGCGATCGCCAGCACGATCATGATCCACAGGGTCGCCAGCGGCGCGCCGCCCGGCAGGGTAATGCCGTAGAAGGCGCGCAGATAGCCGATGCCCAGCACGACGCCGGGAACGGCCAGTGCCGCGCCGGCCAGCCAATCGAGCATCTGCCGGCCGGGCAGCCGCGTGCGCAGGACCAGGTAGGCAATGGCGCCGCCGATCGCCACGTCGATGGCCGCCGCCAGGCCGGAGTAGAGGAGCGTGTTCTTTATATAGGTGGAGCTGTCGCCCAGGACGCGGGCGTAGTGGGCCAGGGTAAAGCCGTCAGGCAGGGGGCTGAACGACCAGACCGTTGCGAATGACAGCAGCAGCAGGCCGAGGTGCGGCGCCAGGACGAGGGCCAGCACCAGCAGGACCACGGCGTAGGCCAGCGCCGACTGGCCGCGCGTCAGGCGGCGGCGCGCCAGGCCGCCGCCGCCGCGCTGCACGGTGGCGTAGTCCTTGCCCTTCAGCACCCTGGCAGAGCCCCACATGGTGACCACGGCGATGGCGATCAGCACCACGGAGATGACGTAGCCCATGGGATCGTCGATGCCGATCGAAGTGATGCGCAGATAGGCCTGCGGCGCCAGCATCTCCTTGACGTTGAGCAGCAACGGGCTCGCCACGTCGTCGAACACTTTTACGAACACCAGGCTGGCGCCGGCAACGTAGCCCGGCATGGCGAGCGGCAGGGCGATGCGGCGGAACAGGCGAAAGCCGTGGCTGCCCAGGTTCTGCGCCGCCTCCTCCATGGCGCGGTCGATGTTGCGCAGTGCCGCCGAGAGATTGACCAGGATGAAGGGGAAGTAGTGGATGGCCTGCAGGAAGATGACGCCGTTCAGCCCCTCCATGACGCCGATCTTGAAGTCGAACCATTCGTCGAGCAGCAGGTTCACCGTGCCGTTGCGGCCGAACAGGAGCTGCATGGCCACCGCGCCGACGAAGGGCGGCATGATCAGCGGCAGGAAGCCCAGCGTCTGCACCAGCGCGGCGCCGCGGAACTCGAAGCGCGTGGTCAGGTAGGCGAGCGGCAGGGCCAGCACCGACGACCACACCACCGTCATGGCCGAGACATAGACCGAATTCCAGAACGAGCGCACGAACAGGTCGGTGCGCGCGAAATCGAGGAAGTTCACCAGGGTCGGCGCGCCGGTGCCCTTCTCGGTGAAGGCGACGTACGCCACCGTCGCGACCGGCACGACCAGGAAGACGATCAGGAACAGCGCGATCGCCAGCGCCAGCGCGATCTGGCCTGGCGAATGTGCAACCCGCGTTCCTCCCCTTCGCGGAATCCGCGAAGGGGCGTGGCGCTTTTGGCCGCGAAGCGGCCAAAACGCCTGGTCCGCGAAGCGGACGGAGGGGTCATGGGCAGCGGCGTGGTCGCTCATGACCCCTCCGTCGGCGTATGACGCCGACACCTCCCCGCGCAAAGCGCGGGGAGGAAGGAAAATGTCATCGCGCTCAACGAACGAGCTTCAGCGCCTCGTCAGCCTTGGCTTTCGCGGCGGCGTATTTTTCCTTGGCGAAGGCCGCCCATTGCTGCTCGAGCTCGGCCTGGCGCGCCGTCTTCTCCTTGCCGCCGGTGAAAGCGGCACGCATTTCCGGCGAGGCTGCTTGCGCGTCGGTGATGGGCATTGCAGCGATAAAATCGCGCGCTTCCTTGGCGAGGGCGCGGGCCTGGGCGTTGTCCTTCTTGGCCAGGGCCGCATCGACCTCGTGCAGGGTCTTGGTGGCGGCCTTCAACGGCTCGAGCTGGAAGGTGATGAGCTGGTCGAACAGCACGTCGACGGCCGCGTTGCGCGTCTCCGACAGCTCGGCGTTGAAGGTCAGCAGGCCCTGCAGGTTCTTGTCCTTGAAGGGATTGGGATAGTCCGGCGGCGCCTTCTCATAGGTCGCGGGCCGAACCGGCAGGCGGCGAATGGTGGCCTCGAGCAGCGTTTCCTGGCCGGTCGGCGACAGCAGGAACTCGATGAAGGCCTCAGCGCCCGCTTTGTTGGGCGCGTTGGCGACAATGCCGATATTGGCCGGCACCAGCGTCGTCACCGACGGATAGACGAACTTTACCGGAAACCCGCTGGCCTGCGAGGAGAAGGCGAAGAAGTCGATGACGATGCCGTAGCCGACCTGGCCCGAATTCACCGCCTCGGGCACGCCGAACGAGCGGTCGGTCACCTGGTGCAGGTTGCCCGCGATCTCCTTGACCGTGCGCCAGCCTTTGTCCCAGCCCTCGCCCTGCAGGATGGTCTCGATGGTGAGATGGGTCGTGCCCGAGCGCGACGGCGCCGAGATCGAGACGTGGTCGTAGTAGGGCGCCTGGGCGAGGTCCTGCCACTCCTTGGGCGTCGGCAGCTTCTTGGCCTTCACGTAGCGGTCGTTCCACATGATGCCGTAGCCCGAGGCGGCGAAGCCCGAATAGAAGCCGTCCTTGTCGTTGACCGGATAGGAGCCGACCTTCTCGGCGATGCCGGTCGCCTTGGGCTTGTAGGCATCCAAGAGCTTCTTGCCTTTCAGCACCTCGAAGGCGTCGGGCGCCGAGGCCCAGAACAGGTCGACCTGGTTGTTGCCCTTGGTTTCCTCGAGGAATTTCACGCCGGCGTTGGTGTTGCGATTCTGCACTTCCAGGGTCGTGCCGGGCGCGGCCTTCTCGAAGGCCTTCTTGATCGGGTCGGTGACGTCCTTGGAGAAGGAGGTCACGACCGTGACCTTGCCGCCCTGCGCGAACGCGGCAGTGGCGGCGAAGACGAGTCCCAGCGCGACGACGATCGCACGAAGCATGATGTTACCCCCCAAACGATCGAGGCTCAGGCCGCCTCGATGAAGCTGTCCAAGACCTTCTTGGGCCCGGCCTTCTCGAATTCGATGTCGAGCTTGTTGCCGTCGACCGCGACGATGCGGCCATAGCCGAATTTCTGATGGAACACGCGCTGCCCGACGCTGAGGTCGGGCTTGTCGCCCTCGACGGCGCGGCGATCGTCGAACGTCTCGTCGCGCCAGCGCGTGCGGCTGCGCCCGACGCTGGTGACGCCCAGGCTCTCATAGTCGAAGCCGCTCGCCTGCTCGCGCATGCCGCCGTGATGGCCGGCGGAATAGGTGGCGTAGAGGCCGGCGTCGCTGCTCTCGGCCAGCTGCTCGGTCGGCAGCTCGCGCAGGAAGCGCGAGGGGATGGCGGCCTGCCACTGGTTGAAGACGCGGCGATTGGCGGCGAACGAGACGTAGGCCCGCTTGCGCGCCCGCGTCAGGCCGACATAGGCCAGCCGGCGCTCCTCCTCGAGCCCGGCCAGGCCCTTGTCGTCGAGCGCCCGCTGGTTGGGGAACAGGCCTTCCTCCCAGCCCGGCAGGAACACGGTGTCGAACTCCAGTCCCTTGGCGGCATGCAGTGTCATGACGCTCACCATGTCGCTGCCCGCGCGCTCGGCATTGTCGGTGAGCAAGGCCACGTGCTCGAGGAAGGCGGGCAGGGTGTCGAATTCCTGCAGGGCGTTGGTCAGCTCCTTCAGGTTCTCCAGGCGCCCCTCGGCCTCGGGCGAACGATCGAGGCGCAGCATGTCGGTGTAGCCCGACTCTTCCAGAATGGTCTCGACGACCTCGACATGGTTCATGCCGTCGAGCATGGCGCGCCAGCGGTCGAAGTTCTTGATCAGGTCGCCCAGCGACTTGCGCTGCCGGCCCTTCAGCTCGTCGGTCTCCAGCGCCCGCCGCGTCGCCTCGAACAGCGACACCTTCTGCGCGCGCTGGATGATGCGCAGCGTACGCAGGGCCGATTCGCCCAAACCCCGGCGCGGCGTGTTGTAGATGCGCTCGAAGGCGAGGTCGTCGTCGGGCTGCACGGTGACGCGGCAGTAGGCCATGGCGTCGCGGATCTCCTGGCGCTCATAGAAGCGCGGCCCGCCGATCACCCGGTAGGGCAGGCCCATGGTGATGAACCGTTCCTCGAACTCGCGGGTCTGGAAGCCGGCGCGCACCAGGATGGCGATCTGGGCGAGCGCATGCTTGTCGCGCTGCAACGCCTCGATCTCCTCGCCGACCGTGCGCGCCTCCTCGTCGCCGTCCCACACGCCGCGTAGGGAAATGCGCTCGCCTTCCTTCATATCCGTCCACAGGGTTTTCCCCAGGCGGCCCTCGTTGTGCGAGATCAGGTGCGAGGCGGCCGCCAGGATATGCGGCGTCGAGCGATAGTTGCGCTCCAGCCGCACGATGGTGGCGCCGGGGAAGTCCTTCTCGAAGCGCAGGATGTTGCCGACCTCCGCGCCGCGCCAGCCGTAGATCGACTGGTCGTCGTCGCCGACGCAGCAGACGTCCTGCGTGCCCTGCGCCAGGAGCCTCAGCCACAGGTACTGCGCCACATTGGTGTCCTGGTACTCGTCGACCAGGATGTGGCGGAAGCGGCGATGGTACTGGGCCAGCACGTCGGGATGGCTCTGCCACAGGGTGACGCAATGCATCACCAGGTCGCCGAAATCGACGGCGTTCACCTCGGCGAGCCGCGCCTGGTACTGGCGGTAGATCTCGACCGCCTTGCCGTTGGCGAACTCGCCGGCATCGTCGCCCGACACCTTGTCGGGGGTGAGCGCGCGGTCCTTCCAGCGCTGGATGATGCCGGAGAGTATGCGGGCCGGCCATTTCTTGTCGTCGATGCCTTCGGCCTGCAGCAGCTGCTTGATCAGCCGCGTCTGGTCGTCGGTGTCGAGGATGGTGAAATTGCTCTTCAGCCCCACCAACTCTGCATGGCGGCGCAGCACGCGCACGCCGATGGCGTGGAAGGTGCCCAGCCACATGCCGTCGGCCGCGCCGCCGATGAGGCTGGCGACGCGGTCGAGCATTTCGCGCGCCGCCTTGTTGGTGAAGGTGACTGCAAGAATCTGTGAGGTGCGGGTGCGGCCGGTGATCAAAAGGTGAGCGATGCGGGTGGTCAGCACGCGCGTCTTGCCGGTGCCGGCGCCGGCCAGGACCAGCAACGGACCGCCTTCGTGTACCACGGCCTGGCGCTGCTCCTCGTTCAGCCCCTCGAGATGGGCATTGGGCACGACAGCGCGCCGCTGCGGCTGTGGATCGACCGGTGCGGGGTCGTCGGTGATTTCGAATGGATCGGCGGGGGGCGCCATGCAGCGTCATATAGCAATCGGGAGCCCAGACGCCTATCTTTGACGTCCGGGGGAATGTGCCGGCGCCGTGCGCGCCGGAGTGGAGGTTGCCGATGGCCCGAGGGTTGAACGGTTCGGCGAACGGCTCGGGTGGTCATGTCCCCACCGGCCGGGAAGCTGTTGAAGCGCGGCTGCCCGGCGTTTCCAATCTGTCGCCGGCGGTCGCCGGCGCGCTTCCGGCGGTGGTTGGCCTCAGGACCACCGTCCCCAAGGACCGCCGTTCGGCCCAGACCCTGGGCACCGAGCGGGAGGGCCACGGCGTCCTGATCGGCGACGACGGGCTGATCGTCACCATCGGCTACCTCATTATGGAGGCCGACACCGTCACCATCACCGACATCGACGGCACCGAGTGGGCCGCCTATATCGTCGGCTCCGACTATGAGAGCGGCTTCGGGCTGGTCCGCACCGAGCAGCCGATCCGGCTGAAACCCGCGGCGTTCGGCGATTCCGACACGCTGGAGTTGCGCAGCGAGGCCTATGTCGCGGGCCTGGGCGGCGAGAAGGCGACGCTCAAGGTCAAGGTCGCCGGTCGCCGCGAGTTCGCCGGCTACTGGGAATACCTGTTGGACAAGGCCATCTTCACCGTGCCGGCCTATCCGCTGTGGGGCGGTTCGGCCCTGATCGGCCAGGACGGCTCGCTGCTCGGCATCGGATCGCTCCTGGTGCAAGAGGCACTCGGTCCAGGGGCGCCGGCCTTCCCCGGCAACATGTACGTGCCGATCAACCGGCTGAAGCCGATCTTCGAGGAGCTGGTGTCGAAGGGCAGGCTCGCGACGCCGCCGCGTCCCTGGCTCGGCCTCATCACCCTCGAGCACATGGGCCAGCTCGTGATCGGCGGAATCTCCGACGGCGGCCCGGCCGATCGCGCCGGCCTGCAGCGCGGTGACATCCTGCACGCGCTGAACGGCGATGTTCTCGACGACCTCGCCGACTTCTATCGCAAGCTGTGGACCAGCGGGCCCGCCGGCACGGCGGTGACCTTGCGCATGGAACGCGACAACGACGCCTTCGAGGTCACGGTACGTACCGGCGACCGGGGGCGTTATCACAAGTACGGCTCGGACTGAGCTATACGGAGCGAAGCGAGGGCCTTTTCGGAGTGGTAAAGGTCGCTCGCTGCGCTCGGGGTGGCAGTTCATTTAGGAGACAGATCGATGGCCCGGGCCTTCGCCTCTCAGGCGGACATGGCGGAGAAGAAGATCACCTTCAGCCGCCTGTCGGAGCATGCTTACGCCTTCACCGCCGAGGGTGATCCCAACACTGGCATCGTGGTCGGCGACGACGCCGTGCTGGTGGTCGATGCGCAGGCGACCCCTAAGATGGCGCACAAGGTCATCGAGTACGTCCGCACCGTCACCGACAAGCCGATCAAGTACGTGGTGCTGTCGCATTACCACGCCGTGCGCGTGCTGGGCGCCTCGGGCTTCGAGCCACAGCACATCATTTGCAGCGAAGCCACGCGCGAGATGATCGTCGAGCGCGGCGCGCAGGACTACAAGTCCGAGCTGCAGCGCTTCCCGCGCCTGTTCGACGCCGCCGAGACCATTCCCGGCCTGACCTGGCCCACTATCACCTTCGCCGACCGCATGTCGCTGTGGCTGGGCAAGCTGCAGGTCGACATCATCCATGCCGGGCGCGGCCACACCAAGGGCGACACGATCGTCTGGCTGCCCGAGGAGCGCACCCTGTTCAGCGGCGATCTCGTCGAGTACGGCGCGACGCCCTATGCCGGCGACGCCCACTACAAGGATTGGCCCGGGACCCTGCAGAAGCTGCGCGACCTCAAGGCGATGGCCCTGGTGCCGGGCCGTGGCGATGCGCTGATGGGCGAGGGCGCCGTCGAGGAAGGCATCGCCGGCACGCAGGCGTTCCTTGCCGACCTCTACAAGGCGGTGTCGCAGAGCGCCGAGGCTGGCGATTCGCTGAAGCAGGCCTACGACAAGGCGATGGCCGCCCTGCAACCGCGCTACGGCAACTGGGTGATCTTCGAGCACTGCATGCCGTTCGACGTGTCGCGTGCCTACGACGAGGCCAAGGGCCTCGACCATCCGCGCATCTGGACCGCCGAGCGCGACATCGAGATGTGGTCGGCGCTGGAGAAGGTGTGATGCCTCTTCATTTCCTGCCCCGTCTCACGGGGGAGGGTAGGGAGGGGGAAAGCCCCAGTCGTGCTGTAGACCGGGTTCAGATCATGATCATCGATTGTCGAACGCCACCTTTGGGGCTTTCCCCCTCCCTACCCTCCCCCGATGACGGGGGAGGAATCTGATTCATGTCGGCAAAGTTCATCGTCGCCATCGCCTATGTGATCGAGAAGAACGGCTCGGTCCTGATGTTGCGTCGCGGTCCTCTCAAGGACCACGCGCCGGGAGAATGGGAGACCGGCTCCGGTCGCGTCGAGCAGGGCGAGACGCCCAAGGATGCCGTCCGACGTGAAGTGCACGAGGAAACAGGCCTCGAGGTCGAGATCGTGGCGCCCGTGGACACGTTTCACTTCTATAGAGGTGCCGCGCGCGAGGAGGCGATCGGCATCACTTTCTGGTGCCGGCATGTTGGCGGCGAACTGGTGATGTCGGAGGAGCACGACCGGGCCGAGTGGGTCGGTTTCGACGAGGCCATCCCCTTGCTGCGCGAGAACGGCGCCGCCGGCGCGGTCGCGACTATCGCCCGGAGCGTCCGGGGCCGATGAGCTCCCATACCTACCGCCACTACCCTTATCGCCGACCGCCCGAACTCGACGGCAAGGGCCGGCGACGGACCGTGGCGATCGTCGGGGCCGGAATGGCCGGGCCGACGCTGGCGCTTGAGCTCGCGGCGCGCGGGGTGCCGTCGGTCGTGCTCGACGAGGACGACACGGTCAGCACCGGCAGCCGCTCGATCTGCCAGGCCAAGCACAGCCTCGAAGTCTGGGACCGCTTCGGCATCGCCCAGCGCATGGTCGACAAGGGCATCACCTGGGAGCAGGGCGAGGTCTATCTCGGCGACCAGGCGATCTATCGCTTCAACCTGCAGCCCGAGCCTGGGCACAAGTTCCCGGCCTTCGTGAACCTGCAGCAGTACTACGTCGAGGAATATCTCTACGAACGCTGCTTGTCCGAGCCCGTGGTCGAGATGCGCTTCCGCAACAAGGTTGTCGGCGTCACGCCTCACGCCGACCACGTCGCGGTCGAGGTCGAGACACCGGATGGCCGCTACACGCTCGAGGCCGAGTGGTTGGTCGCCTGTGACGGCGTGCGCAGCCCCGTGCGCCACATGCTCGGGCTGCCGTTCGATGGCGAGGTCTTCCACGACCAGTTCCTGATCGCCGATATCCGCCTGCTCGACGACCTGCCCAAGGAGCGGCGCTTCTGGTTCTATCCGCCGTTCCATCCCACCAACTCGGTGCTGCTGCATCGCCAGGCCGACAACGTGCTGCGCGTCGACTTCCAGCTTGGCCGCGACGCCGACCCCGAGGAGGAGAAGAAGACCAAGAACGTCGACCGCCGGCTGCGCCTGATGTTCGGGCCCGAGGCGCGCTGGGAGCACGAATGGACCAGTGTCTACACCTTCGCCTGCCGCATGCTGCAGCGCTTCGTACATGGCCGGGTGATCTTCGCCGGCGATTCGGCCCACGTCGTCTCGCCTTTCGGCGCACGCGGCGGCAACGGCGCGATCGCCGATGTCGACAACCTCGCCTGGAAGCTCGCCCTGGTCGTGGCCGGCAAGGCGCCCGAGGCGCTGCTCGGCAGCTATTGCCGCGAGCGTCGCGCGGCGGCACGCGAGAACATCCTCAATTCCACGCGCAGCACCGATTTCATCACGCCGAAGTTCCCGGCCTCACGGGCCTTCCGCGACGCCGCACTGACGCTGGCCCCGGACTTTCCCTTCGCCCGCGCGCTGATCAACAGCGGACGGCTGTCGGTGCCGACGGCAGCAGCCCGAATCGCCACTCGACACGCCCGACCGCGATGGCGACTGGGTCGGCGGTCCGGGACCGGGGCGGGCGATGCTCGATGCGCCGGTCGGCCCAAAAGGCGAAAAGGGGGGCTGGCTGATCGACCAGCTGGGCCGCGACTTCAGCCTGCTGACGTTCGGCAACGATGATGTCGGGGCCGTGCCATCCGGCGTGACGACGGTGCCCGTTGCCGGCAACGGCCTCGCCTGGCAGCGCTACGACAGCCGGCCCGGCACGACCTACCTGATCCGCCCGGACCGCTACGTCGCGGCGCGCTGGCGCACCTATGATCCGGCCGCGGTGAGCACGGCGCTTGATCGCGCGACAGGCAGGAGCCACGCATGACCGTCTTGCGACGAACGTTGAACGTGGCGCGTCCCGATGATGTCTATAACGCCATCGTCGACGCCCATAAGGACCTGACTGACGAGCAGTGCCGTGACTTCGACGCGCGGCTGATCCTGCTGCTCGTCAACCACATCGGCGACGAGGCCGTGATCCGCGAAGCATTGAAGGAGGCCGCGGCGAAATGAAGGACAAGGCGCCCATAACCGTCCGCCTGGCGACGGTCGACGATGTCGAGCTGCTGCACCGCTTCTCGGTCGATCTGTCGACCTACGAGGACGAGCCCGATGCCGTCACCTCGACGCCGCAGACCCTGGCGCGCGACGGCTTCGGCAAGGAACCGCAATTCGCCGCCCTGATCGCCGAGCGCGGTCGTGAGCCCGTGGGCTTCGCGCTCTACACTTTCAACTACTCGGTATGGACGGCCGCCCGCGGAATCTTCATCGAGGACATCTGGGTGGTGCCCGAGGAACGCCGCGGCGGCGTGGCGCGCGCGCTCATGCAGGCGCTGGCCCAGGAATGCGTCGCCAAGGGTTTTAGGCGCATCGACCTCAACGTGCTCGACTGGAATCCGGCGCGCGGCTTCTACGAGCGCATCGGCTTCAAATGGATCCGCAACTGGCTGCCCTACCGCCTGAGCGGCGAGGCGCTGGAGAAACTCGCCCAGTCATCCTGAGCGAAGCGAAGAATCTCATGGCGATTGCAAGCGGCGATGAGGTCCTTCGCTGCGCTCAGGACGACGGCCTTTTCGACAACCCCATGACCCGTCCCGCCTTGGCTGGCCGCGACAGGTCCTTGTGCGTCTGCCACAGCTCTTCCAGGCGTGCCGCCACGGGGATCGGCCAGGGCGCCGAGCGGCGGGTGGCGTAATCGATGTTCATCACGATGGTCTCGTTGGTGGCGGCGAGATAGCCCTGCTCGGCATGGAACATCTCGTGGAAGAGATGGACCCTCTTGGCGTCGCGTGCCAGCAGCTGCGTGGTGAAGCGCATCGGCGCACCCTCCCGCATCTCGCGGTCGTAGGTGACGTGCGTCTCCAGCACGAAGGTCATGCCGAGCTTGCCGTCGACGTAGCGCCGGCCCAGTCCCATGTTGCGCATGAAGGCGCCCGAGGCCTGGTCGAACGCCGTGACGTAGAAGGCGACGTTCATGTGGCCGTTCCAGTCGACCCATTCGTGCAGCACGGTCGAGCGATGGGTGTCGAGCGGCGCGCGCGTCACCAGCTCGGGCAACTCGTAGGGTAGTGAATCGAGCATACGCTTACTTCTTCCTCTTGATGCCGATCAGCCGGCCGGCCTGCGCCGGAACGGGCAGGGACCTGTGCGCGGCCGCCATCTTGTCGAGCCGCTCCATGGCCCAGTCCGGCCATGGCGCCGCGCGGCGCGTCTCATAGTCGATGTTCATCAGCATCAGCTCGTTGGTGGCGGCGAGATAGCTCTCGGTCCCGTGATACATGCAATGGATGAAGTGCAGGCGCTTGGCGTCGTGGTCGAGGATCTGGCTGGTGATGCGCAGCGGATCGCCTTCCTTGACCTCGCGGTCGTAGGTGACATGCGCCTCGAGCACGAAGGTCATGCCGACCTTCTCGCGCGTGTATTCCCAGCTGCAGCCGAACTGGTTGCACAGCGTGTCGGTCGCCTTGTCGAAGGCGACGACATAGAAGCCGACGTTCATGTGGCCGTTCCAGTCGATCCACTCCGGCAGCACGGTGGCGCGGTGCTGGTCGAACGGTGCGGCCAGATCGAGTTCGATCATGGGGTAGGGAGGTAACTTCATGCGGGCGGACCGTAGCGAAGCCACCGCCCGCACCGCAAGTTCCTCGCAGCTTCATGCCTGCGAGGATCGATATGGCGAAGAAAAAGAAGGCAGTCGTGCTCGGAGTCGGTGCAGAAAAAGGGCCTGGGCGCCGCCGCGAGCCGCCGCTTTGCGAAAGAGGGCTACCATGTGCTGGTGGCCGGCCGCACCGCGGCCAAGGTCGAGAAGGTCGCGGACTCGATCCGCGCCGCCAACGGCTCGGCGACGCCGCTCGCGGTCGACGGCATCAAGGAGGCCGAGGTGATCGCCCTGTGGGACAAGGCCATGGCCGACGACGCCGACGGCGCGCCGACCGATCTCGCCGTCTTCAACATGGGCAACAACGCCGTCGACGTCCGCGAGATGACGGCCCAGCACTTCGAGGATTCCTGGCGCGTCGGCTGCTTCGCCGGCTTCCTGTTCGGCCGCGAGGCCGTGCGCCGCCTGGCCCCGCTCGGCCGCGGCACAGTGCTGTTCACCGGCGCCTCGGGCTCGCTGCGCGGCCGGCCGCGCTTCGCCGCCTTCAACGCCACCAAGGGCGGCCTGCGGCTATTGGTGCAGTCGCTGGCGCGCGAGTTCGGCCCGCAGGGCCTGCACATCGCCCACGCCATCATCGACGGCGGCATCGAGGGCGAGCGGCTGCTGTCGCGCATGCCCGACCGCAAGGAGAAGGCCGGCGCCGATGGGCTCCTGAACATCGAGGCCATCGCTGACAGCTACTGGCACCTGCATACGCAGCACCGCAGCGCCTGGACGCACGAGATCGACCTCGGCCGTACAAGGAGCCGTTTTAGGGGAGAGCGGAAGTCCAGGTCCGGAAGACGAAGACATGAGCGGACCTGGAGGTCCGCGCTCCGGCAAGACTATGGGGCTTTGGCTGCCCGTGCGCCTTCGTACCAGCGCGACATCAGCTCGATGGCGATCCAGGTCAGGATCGAGCTGGCCAGCAGGACATAGAGCCCGTTGTGCCAGCCGATCTGGTCGACGATCAGGGCGAACAGCGCCGGCGAGAAGGCGTTGACCAGCAGGATCGGCGTGGCGATCAGGCCGAGCACCGCGCCATAGCCCTCGGCGCCGAACAGCGCCAACGGCACGGCGCCGCGCACGATGGTGATCACGCCCTGCGAGGCGCCCAGCAGCAGCGTGAACGCGACCAGCAGCCAGAGCTCGCCGCGCGCCAGCAACAGCAGCACCAGGCAGGGCGGCAGCACGCCGATGGCGATGCGCGCCACGGTCATCGCCTTCAGGTTCTTGGCGAAGAAGATTTCGATCAGCCGCCCGCCGAACTGGCCGTGGCCCTTCAGCGAGGCGACCCATACGGCGGCCGCGCCGACGAGGCCCGCGGCTTCGAGCAAGGGCACGAGCTGCAGGGAGATCACGCCGAACACGAAGCCGTTCAGCGACATGATGAGGGCGAACAGGGCCATGCCGACGACGCGCTGCCGACCCTGGAGCACGGGCCCTTCGGCAGACGTCGCAGGCTTGGCGGCTGCCGCCACTGTCGTACCGGTCTCGCGCCACGACAGGCCGAACCAGTTCAACGGCAGGCAGATCACGAGGTTGATTGCCGCGAACAGCATCAGCGTGCCGCGCCATCCGTAGGCCTCGTTGAGGTAATGGCCGATCACCCAGAAGATCGTCGAGGCATAGGCGCCATAAAGGGTGAGATAGGAGATGGCCGCCCGTCCGCGGCTCGGCACGACCTGCACCAGGGCCGCGAAGGCCGCATCGTAGAGGCAGCAGCGCATGCCGATGCCCAGCACCACCCAGGCCGCGAAGTAGGTCGCGACACTGTGGACCTGCGCCAGGGCGAACAGGCCCAGCGACACGATCACCGTGCCGGCCGACATGACGAGGCGTCCGCCGATGCGGTCGATCAGGCGTCCGACCGATGTCGAGATCACGCCCATCGTCACCAGCGCGACGCTGAAGCCCAGGAAGATCGTGCTGGTCGCCCAGCCGGTCTCGGCCGCGATCGGCTTGGCCAGCACGCCCAGGCAATAGAAGCTCGTGCCCCAGGCCGTGATCTGGGTGATGCCGAGCGCGTTGACGGCGATGACCAGCGGGTTGCGCATCGCTAGCCTCAGCGTCGCCGCTCGGGGATCTCCGACAGGTCGCGGAAGATGCGCTTGCCGAACCGCTCACCGGTCGCGATCATGTCGTCGGCGCCGGCCGACGGCCCGCCGATGCGCAGCACGGCGTCGCATTTGCCGACCAGCTCGCGCGCCACCGGATGGAAGATCTCGTCGAACACCGCATCGCCGGTCTTCTTCGAGCCGGCATGCTTCAGAAGCGGCAGGGCGAACCACTCGCCCAGCACCGGCAGATGCCCGCGCCGGAACACCTTTAGCGCCATGTCCTCCATGGCATCGACGTTGCGCTGGATCAGCACCGGATCGTCGTTGGTGCCGGAGCGGTAGGGACCGGCAATGAGGATCATGAGCTGCTCGGTCATCGCGGGATCTCCAGCAGCTCCCGCGCCACCAGGTCGGGCGCCGAGATGATGCAGTTGTGGCCGGCCTCGATCGGCCGGTAGCGGATGTGCGGCATCGCCTGGACCTTCTCGTGCATGCCGGCCGACACCGGATAGCGCGGCTTGGTGCAGGCGACGTACGTCATCGGTCGCCCGTTGCCGGCGGGGTGCTTGAGGCTGATCGGCTTGGTGTAGCAGGCCACCGGATGCGGCGTGAGCTGGCGGTGCGTCCACGCCGCCAGCGCGGGATCGTCGATGATCAGGCTGCCGATCGGCGCGAAGGGCAGGACCTCGGTGCCGTTCACCACCGTCACCAGCTTGCGGCGCTTGGCCACGATCGCAGCCGGAATGCGGCCGAAGATCGACTGGCCGTCCTGGGCGATGCCGCCGTCGATGATCGCGAGATGCGCCACGCGCTCGGGCACGCGGTCGGTCACCAGGCTCGCGATCAGGCTGCCGAAGCTGTGGCCGACCAGGACGATGTCTCGAAGATCGTCCTGCTCCAATGCCGCCACGGTGTCGGCCACGAACACGTCGTTGTCGAGCTCGGGCGCCAGCTCGGCGGCGCGCTCGCCGACGCCGCGATAGGGCAGGGCGCGGGCGTCGTGCCCTGCCGCCAAGAGCCGTTCCAGCACGAACTGCCACGACCAGGCCCCCATCCAGGCCCCGGGAAGACAGACATAGGTTCGTTTCATTGCTTCCGTCTTAGCACACCGGGCGCGCGCGTCAGCCAACTGTGCCAACATGGACGGGATGAGGTTCCTCTTTTTCGCGGGCGGCTGGATCGTCGGGGGCCTGGAGACAGCCTTCCTGTCGCTCATGAAGAATCTTCTGGAGCGCGGCCATCAGCCGACGGCGGTCGTCAGTGGCTGGACGGACGGCGAGCTGTCACGGCTGCTCGACCAGGCCGGAATCCCGAACCACCAGGTGCCGCTCGGCCGCTTCTATGTCCGAAATCCCGTCTTTAGCTGGCATACCCTGCGCCGCATGCCCGCCGCCCGCCGCCAGCTTCGCGCCATCGCAGCCGACATACGGCCGGACTGGTTGGTCTCGCCCGATGTGCAGACGCTGTTGCTCACCGCCTCGATCCTGCGCGCACGGCGCGCGCGCCTGACGCCGGTCATGGCGGCAAGCTCGCCATCGTCCCCAATGGCGTGCCGCTACCGGCCGAGCGGCCGTTCGCCGACCGGCGCCCGGTGCGCCTGGGCATCGTTGGCCGCGTCGTCGAGCAGAAGCAGCACGGCGTCCTGCTGGAGGCGTGCGCTCTCCTGCAGCAGCGGCTGCGCGACGCCTTTTGCCTCGACATCGTCGGCGTCAAGGACGGGCCGTTCGCGGCAGCGCTCGACTCGCGGATCGCCGCCCTCGGCCTTGGCGATATCGTGCGCTGGACCGGTTTTCTGGCCGATCGCGACCGGCTCTATGGCGAACTCGACATCGTGGTGGCGCCGGCGGTCGACGAGCCGTTCGGCCTGACCGTGCCCGAGGCGGGGTCATACGGCCTGCCGGTGGTGGCGGCGCGCTCCGGCGCGTTTCCCGAACTGGTCGAGGACGGCCGTACCGGCTTGTTGTTCGCGCCGGGCGATGCCCGCGATCTGGCGCAAGCGCTCGGGCGGCTGGTCGTCGATGCGGACTCTCGCCGGCGGCTGGGCGCGGCGGCGCGGTCGCATGTCGCGGCGCGCTTCACGATCTCGACGATGACCGATAGGTTCCTGGACGAGCTCCGCTGAACGAAAGGATTTCCATGACCGACACCAATCGCCGCGTGCTCTTGAAGTCGCGCCCGCAAGGCGAGCCGACCAGGGCCAACTTCGACGTCGTCGATGCACCGGTGCCGGAGCCGAAGGACGGCGAGTATCTGTCGCGCACGATCTGGCTGTCGCTCGATCCCTACATGCGCGGCCGCATGGCCGAGGCCAAGGGCTACGCCGCCAACGTCAATCTGGGCGACGCCATGGTCGGCGGCACGGTCGGCCAGGTGATCAAGTCCAAGCACCCGAAGTTCAAGGAAGGCGACTATGTCGCCGAATATTCGGGCTGGCAGAGCCATGCCGTGTCCAACGGCGCCATGTCGATGAAGCTCGATCCCAACGCCGCGCCGCTCTCGGCCGCGCTGTCGGTGCTGGGCATGCCGGGCATGACGGCGTGGTGGGGGCTGATGAAGATCGGCAGGCCCAAGGCGGGCGAGACGGTGGTGGTCTCGGCGGCCTCGGGCGCAGTGGGCTCGGTCGTCGGCCAGCTCGCCAAGGTCCATGGCTGCCGCGCCGTCGGCATCGCCGGCGGCAAGGACAAGTGCGACTACGTCGTGAAGGAATTGGGCTTCGACGCCTGCGTCGACTACCGCGCCGCCGGCGGCAACCTGTTCAAGGAACTCCGCGCCGCCGCGCCCAAGGGCATCGACGTCTATTTCGAGAATGTCGGCGGCGCCGTGCAGGCCGCCGTGGTGCCCCAGCTCAACGACTTCGCGCGCGTGCCCCTGTGCGGGCTGATCGCGCACTACAACGAGATGCAGCCCAGCCCCGGCCCCGACTGGCGCCTGCTGCTGATCAAGCGCGCCACCGTCACGGGCTTCATCGTCTCCGACCATTTCGGCGACATGCAGGGCTTCTGGCAGGAAGTCCCGCCGCTGGTGAAGGCGGGCAAGCTCAAGTACCGCGAGGATATCGTGAAGGGCATCGACAACGCGCCCGACGCCTTCATCGGCCTGCTCAAGGGCAAGAACTTCGGCAAGCTGCTGGTGCAAGTCTCGGACGATCCGACCCGGCGCTGAGCGAACAGCCGACCGACGTTTCCGCGCCGCTGCATGTTGATCTCCTTGTGCTTGCCTTGGCCGGGATGGCGCAGGCCCAGCAGGCCGCGCCGTCAACCTCGCCTTCGTCGAACTCGATGCTGTACGGCAAGCCGGTTGCCGTGACGCCGTTGTCGTCCGGGATCCTGTCGTCGGACGCCTACAAGACGCTGGTCGCCGCTCTGCGGGGCGGCTACGTCGTCTATCCGCGGCACGCGCTGACCGTTTCCGCGCCCGAGCCGGCGGTCGGCGATCTCGCCGACTGCATCTGGCAGGCCAACCTCGGCGACGACGGCCGCCGGCAGGCGGCAACGCCGTGCTGGTCGGCCATTTGCCGACCATGAAGGAGGCGCTACCCGCCACCGCAGGAGTCAACGCGGGCGGTCAGGGTACCGGCGCGATGCCCGCCTCCGTGAGCTGCGCCACGGAGATCCGCGCCACCAACGGGCGCCTGCCGCAGCGCGCCTGACGGCTCTACGCCGGCTGCGAGGATCTGCCGTCGCGAACGGCCTGGGCAACTTTGCCCGCCTTCAGGATGCTGCCAATGGTGCTGCCGGGCACGCGTCTGCCTTTGTGAACGGTCCGGCGCAGGCGCGGTCCGGTAAGAGGCGTGTCTCCCGCCGCGGGATGGTTGACGAACTTCTCCGTCCGGGCGCGAGCCAGCGCCTGGCGCGCCGCCTCGACGTGCTCGGTCCGCGCCTCGAGGGCGCGCAGGCGCCCGAGTTCCTTGGCAACGCGCTTGAGCGCCGCGGCGAAGACCTGCTTGCGCCGCCGCGGTTGCTCGGCGTCGCCCGGAAAGCTCGCGCCGCGCGGCTCGGCCTTGCCGCGGGCCTCGCGCCGCTTTTGCCGCACGAAGGTTCGCATCTTGCCGCGCTGCTCGCGCAACCGGCGCTGCAGGGTGCGCAGCGCCTCACCGTCGAGCTCGTAGATCGCCGGATGGTGGGTGACGCGCACCATCTCCTGCTCCTCGTGGCTCAGCACGCTGAGCTCGGCCTTGCTCGCGATCGACATGGCTTGCTCCTTTGACAGCTACGCAGCACTTGCCCGTTCTCCCGTCCGCGCCGCCAGCGCCATGGCGACGTAGGCCCAGCCGGCGAACAGCAGCGAGACGCCGGCAACGGTGGCCGGCGTGAAGGAGTGGCTGTAGGGCAGCTTCATCACCAGCAGCACGGCGGCGACCAGGGCGATCGCGCCCGACACCAGGAACCAGTACCAGCCGGCCTGGCCGCGCACCCTCACGGCGAAGCCGACCTGGGTGACGCCATGGACCGCGAAGATGATGGCGATCAAGAGCGCCAGTGCGACGACGCCGGCGAACGGATCCATGTAGATCAGGGCGCCACCGACAGTGGCCAGGATGCCGAGCAGCAAGTGCCAGATGAAGCCCGTCCAGTGCAGCATCTTGGTGGCCTGCACGATCTGCACGAGGCCGCTGATGACAAGCACGCTGCCCAGCACCCTGCTGGCGGCGATCTCGGAGATCGCGGGAACCAGGATGGCGACGGCGCCGGCAAGCATCAGCACGCCGCCAGCAGCACCAGCCACAGCCAGTGGCTGCCGAAAATCGAGATTGTATGCAGGCGTTCCTTCGAGCCGGTGGTATCGGAACTCATGGCCGGCCTCCGCATCCGACGAACTTTTTGCAACCAGCGCTACAATATCCCATCACTGCGACAATCGCCAGCACCTGCATTTCGACGAACCGCTGATATGGTGCGGCAATGCCCTTCGAGATGTTCTTCGACAGGGACCACAAGGTCCTGCTGGTGAGGTTCGGGGCGCGCCGAACGATGAAATGTTCGGCGTCGCCCGCCTGTACGGCCTGCATCAGTCGAACAGCCAGGGCGAGGAGCCCATGGTGGTGCGCGACTTGAAGGATCCCGATTTCCAGCCGTTCGAGATCACGGACAGGGCACCCGAATAGACCGTTCGGTTGCGCATGCGGTGCCTGGTCGCACGCGCGGGACCTTCGTGGCATTTGCCACAGAGCCGCCATCCCGCGACGCGTATTCAGGATGTCCAGGACAGCGGACCGCGCTCGCGGTGTGGCATAAGCGCCACGGCACTTCCGTCATGCGGCGGTTCCTTCTTGGCCACAGAGCCGCGCCGCGCAGCCGGCGTTATCGCTTGTGTGCTTGGGAGCGTGCGATGAACGATGTAGCCGCAGAAGTCAGGAATATCCTCGTCTTCCATCTCGGAGCCGACGAACGCCGGCTCACCGACGACGCGCGCCTCAGCGAGGATCTCGGCGCCGACAGTCTCGACGTCGTCGAGATCGTCATGTCGTGCGAGGAGCGGTTCGCCATCGAGATCTCCAACCGCGTCGCGACCCGTCTCGCCACGGTGGGCGACACGGTCCGCTTCATCGAAGCCAAGATGGCCGCCCATTGAAGCAAGCCATGCGCACGCCGGCGGTGAAGGCGTGCGCGCCGTCCTGGCCCGAGATGTCGCCCTCGCAACGAAGATAGAATAGATCCCGGCCGCGCGGCCTCGCCCTCCACCGGTGCACTGGAACCTCGTCGTCATGCTTCCGCGCGCCGGCCGGAATATCGGTTCATCCTGCCTTCCCCTTGTCCGTCTGCAGCGGACTTGGTGCGCCTTGGGGCACCCCTGCGACGCTTTTTGCTTATTTGCAGCCACTTAGTGCAAATAACAACATTAGCGGTGCAATTTTATTAGATTTCAGGCAGAAACCGAAAAACAGGCGGCGCTCCTGGCCCGGGCGCCGCGCTCTTTGGGGGACTGAAAAGCGTGTTCAAATATTCGTCGAGACACCTCGCGCGTCTCGCAGGAGCGACCGTGTTCGCGCTGGCCGGCATCCCGGCGCAGGCGCAGTGGAACCTGTACGGCAACGGCCCGACCTTCTACGTGCCGTTCACCAACCCGAACATCCAGTCGACGACCGAATCGCGCTACGTGTCGCTGTCGCTGAATACCGCGGGCGGCCCCAAGGCGACCAACTTCCTGGTCGACACCGGCTCGCTCGGCATCGTGGCCGGCAGCAACAGCTACCAGTTCGTTCAGGGCTCCGGCGACATCTACCTCGGCGCCGGCGGCATCACCTACACCACCAGCGGCACCAGCCCGAGCGGAACGATCTATCTCACCAACGTGACGATCAACGGCGCCAACGGCCAGACGGCGACCACGCGCGTGCCGATCCTGGCCGCCAGCGACGCCGGCTCGGCGCAGATGGGCATCGGCTTCGACCGCGGCGGCCTGCAGCTCAACAGCGGCGCGCCGTTGCCCAACCTCAACCCGTTCTTCGGCCTGACGGCCATCAACGGCCAGGCCGTGGGCAACATGGCGCCGGGCTACATCGTCGGCTTCGGCGGCTTGAACGTCGGCGGCCAGAGCTACGCTCCCGGCATCATGCTGGGCCTCAGCCAGCAGAACACGAGCGGCTACTCCTTCGTCCAGCTCACGCCGCAGGGCGGCCTGCCCGCGGGCTGCAGCACGGCCGGCATGGGCTGCCCGCTGAACTGGAACTCGCAAGCCGGGTCGGTGGCAGTCAACGGCACGAGCGTCGGCCCCATGAACCTGCTGCCCGACAGCGGCATCGGCTACATGATCATCAACTCGCCGAATGCCGGCTTCACGCTCGGCACGAACACCTGTTCGGCCGGGCAGGGGAGCGCCAACAACTGCCTGCCGAACGGAACGGTGGTCCAGGTCTTCCTGCCGGGCCAGACCCAGGCTGCCGCCTCCTATCAGTTCACGGTGAACAGCACCGGCAGCGTCTCCCAGCCGTTCGGCGTCGAAGTCAACCAGGGCCCCAACGTCTCGCCCTTCACCAACGTCGGCCGTGCCTTCTTCAGCGCCTTCAACTATGTCTACGATCCGATCAACGGCTTCGTCGGCTACAGCCCGACCGGCATCCCGGGCACCACGACCACGCTGATCCCGCTGCTCGCCCTGCAGGGCAACCTGGCGACCCCGAACGGCTTTGCCGCCACCTCGATGACCTACCTGATGTCGAACCTCAACGTGACGCAGACCGGATCGGGCACGTTCAGCGGCAACATCTTCGGGCCGGGCGGGCTGACGCTGCAGAGCGGCGGACTGACCCTGGGCGGCGGCAACACCTATAGCGGCGGCACGGTGGTGAATGGCGGCACGCTGACCGTCGGCAGCACCGGCTCGATCACCGGCAACCTCACGGTCAATCCGGGCGGCAGCTTCGTCAACAACGGCACGGTGAACACGCCGGGCGTGTGGCAGGCCAGCCAGGGCACGTTCACCAACACCGGCACGTTCCTCGGCAACCTCGCCAATGTCGCCACCGCCGCGAACACCGGCACGTTCACCGGCTCGGTCATCAACGGCGCGGCCGGCTCGTTCACCAACAACGGAACCGTGACGGGCAACGTCGTCAACATGGGCACCTGGTCGGGCATCGGCAGCGTGGTCGGCAACCTGGCCAGCTCCGGCGTCATGGCGCCCGGCAACTCGATCGGCACGATGACGGTGGCGGGCAATTTCACGCAGTCCTCGACCGGCATGTTCCTGACCGAGGTCGCGGGCGCAGGTTTGAGCGACCGCATCAATGTCGGCGGCACGGCGACGCTCGGCGGGCAGGTGGTCGTGAGCGCGCTGCCCGGCATGACCTTCGCGCCGTCGACGACCTACACCATCGTCAACGCGGCCGGCGGCCTTTCCGGCACCTTCGCCTCGGTCAACGAGCTCTATCCCTTCCTGCAGTCGAGCCTGAGCTACGACGCCAACAACGCCTATCTCAACCTGGCGATCGGCGGCTTCGCCGCCGCCGCGGCAACGCCGACGCAGGCCGCCGTCGGCAACGTGCTCGACGCCAACGTCAACACCGCCACCGGCGACTTCGCCACGGTGCTGGGCGCCATGGCCATCAACACGTTCAGCAATACCCAGGCGCAGGCGACGCTGCAGGCGATCTCCGGCAACAACTACGCCGGCTTCTCGTCCTCGATGGTCCAGGGCGCCCAGCTCTTCATGAACAACTTCGCCAACCAGACCGGCGGCGCTGGATCACCCGTGTCCAACCGCGTGGCCCTGGCCGAAGCCTGTGACGTCGCCTGCGACAGCACCACGCCGCCCAAGTGGGGTGCCTGGGGCGGTGCGCTGGGCGGCTTGGGCACCATCGGCGCCAACCAGTCGGTCGGCTCCGTCACCTACAATGCCGGCGGCTTCGCAGCCGGTCTCGATCGGTCGATCACCGACAGCTTCCGCATGGGTGTGACGGCGGGCTACACCACCGGCACCCAATGGGTCTCGGGCTTCGACGGCATGGGCCGGTCCAATACCTTCCAGGTCGGCCTCTATGGCGGCTTCGCCCAGGACAAGGTCTATGCCGATGCCCTGATCGGCTACGCCTACACCTGGAACCAGATGTGGCGGAACGTCACCGTCCCCGGCCTGCAGCAGCGCACCGCCAACGGCCTGACCGGCGCCAACCAATGGTACGGCCAGATCGAGACCGGCTACCGCTTCGACCTGGGAACGAGCGCCAACGCCTTCATCACGCCCTTCGCCCGCCTCCAGGCCTACACCGCCAACCAGAACGCCTTCACCGAGACCGGGCGCGCAGTCGCTGAACCTCACGGTGGCGCAGCAGACGACCAACTCGCTGCGCTCGGTGATCGGCGCGCAGATCGGCGGATCGATGGACCTCGGCTGGCGCGAGAAGCTTTTAATGCAGCTGCGGCTGGGCTGGAGCCATGAGTACGCCGACACGGCGCGGCCGGTATCGGCGACCCTGGCGGGCGCGCCGGCGATGCCGTTCACGACCTTCGGCGTGGCGCCGCAGCGTGACGGTGTGGTGCTCGGCCTCTCGGCCAACACCGCGATCGCCGAGGCGACGTCGATCTATCTCCGCTACGAGGGCGACATCTCCGGCCAGGACAGCGCCCATGCCCTCACCGCCGGCGTGCGCATGACCTGGTGAGCCTTTAGAGCGGAATGCGATGAGATGGAACCGCGCCCGCGGTTCCAACTCATCGCATTCGCGCGCCCCGGGGCTGCGTGTTGCAGGAGGCATGATGGGTCCAGCTGATTCCAGCTGGACCCATCATGCTCTAGCGGCCGACGGGAACCGACCTTGAAAGCCTTCTCGCGGTCGCGCGCGCCTGCGGCGAGAGCTCGGCGTTGGCGGGCGCTTGCGGTTCCACTCCGTCGGAAACCGCTCTAACCTTCCAGGCATGACACAAGACAGCAGCACCTACTGGAAGAAATCGCGCGTCGAGGTCCGTGCCGCGGGCTTCGATCCGGATCGCGCCGCCGAGGCCAGCGCCATCGTCACCATCGCCAGCGCCTGGACCAACGCCCATCGCTGCAACAACCGCGTGCGCGCCATCACCGACCTGCTGGTCGATCTGATCGCGACGCGCGGCGGGCAGGGCCTGGTGGTCGGCGCACCGGCGGTGTCCGACGCCCTCACGCAAGGCACGCCGACGGCGGGCTACAGCCTGGTGTCGCGCGACGTCGCCGCCGACTGCTTCGAGATCGGCCACTACGCCCATCACGGCGATGCGATGATCGTGATCTCGGGCTGCGACAAGACCGGCGCCGCCGCCCTGATGCCGCTCGCCCGCACCAACGCCTTCGGCCTGGTGCTCTATCCGGGCACCAGCTCGCCCGGCAAGGTCGACTTCGGGTCCCCCGCCATGGAGAAATGGGCGAAGAAGGGCACCAACCTCACCATCATGGACTGGGCCGAGGGCCGCGCCGCGCGCGAGGCCGGCCGCATCACCGCCGAGGAGATGGACGCGCTCGAGCGCAACGTGCTGCCAGGCAGCGGCACCTGCGGCGCCATGTTCACCGCCAACACCATGAGCACCATTGCCGAGGCGATCGGCATGATGCTGCCGCACGGCGCCTCGCACCCGGCCGACCGCGGTGCGGCCGGCGGCATCCACGAGGACGTGGCGGCACAGGCCCGCGCCTCGGTCGATGCGCTCTACCGGCTGATGGAGAAGAACATCCGCCCGCGCGACATCATGACCGAACGCGCCTTCGAGAATGCGATCACGACGGTCTATGCCATGGGCGGCTCGACCAACATGTACCTGCACCTGCTGGCGATCGCCCGCGAGGCCCAGGTGCCGATCGGCATCGAGCGCATCCAGGCAATCGGCGAGAAGGTCCCGCTGCTCGCCAGCCTGCAGCCGCACGGTCCCTATGCCATGACCAGCCTGCACGCGATCGGCGGCGTGCCCATCGTGATGAAGGAGCTCTTGAACGCGGGCTTCCTGCACGGCGACGTCATGACCGTGACGGCCAAGACCCTGGCCGAAAACCTTTTGGACGTGCCGACGCTCGACCGGCTTGGCACCCAGGACATCGTCCGTCCGGTCAAGGACCCGATCGCTGAGCCCAACAATCACATCAGCGTGCTCAAGGGCAATCTCGCGCCCGAAAGCTGCCTGCTGAAACTCTCCGGCAAGACCCTGGAGAAGGGCGTGTTCCGCGGCACTGCGCGCGTCTTCGAGTCCGAGGCCGACACGATGAAGGCGATCCGCGCCGGCGAGATCGTGCCCGGCACCGTCATCGTCGTGCGCAATGTCGGTCCGGTGGGCGGGCCCGGCATGCCGGAGATGGTGATGCTCACCATCCAGCTGCAGGGCCGCGGCCTGGGCGAGGACGTGGCGCTGATCACCGACGGCCGTTTCTCCGGCGTCAGTCACGGCATCCTGATCGGCCACATCTCGCCCGAGGCGGCCAAGGGCGGCCCGATTGCGGCGGTGCGCGACGGCGACACCATCGTCATCGATCCGAAGAAGCGCACCCTCGACCTCGACGTGCCGGACGCCGAGATCGCTCGCCGCATGGTCGGTTGGAAGGCGCCCGATGGGGCGGGCCTGCGGCCGGGCTCTGTCCATCACAAGTACGTCCGGCTGGTGTCGTCGGCGCATCACGGCTGCGTCGTGTGACGGCGTCCTGGTGGCGCCGACCGGCGCTGCGCATCGCAGCCCTGGCCGGGGTCGCGGTCGCTCTCGCTCTCTGGCAGATCGTCGAGCCGTGGCTGTTCCCCGGACCGGTGATCGTGTCGGGCCGGGTTCTCGATGGCCGGTCGGTCATCGACGGCGACACCTTGAAGGTTGCCGGCCAGTCGATTCGCCTGCATGGCATCGATGCACCGGAGCTCAGGCAGGACTGCGACGGCTGGCCCGCCGGCGAGGAGGCACGTCGCGCGCTCGCGGCGATCGTTACCGCGCGGCCGGTGGAATGCCGGCGCGTCACCACCGACAGATATGGTCGCACGGTCGCCGTCTGCCAGGTCGCCGGCGAGGACATTGGCACAACGCTTGTCCGATCGGGCATGGCGTGGGCCTACGACACCTATTCGTTGCGCTACCTGCTGCCGGAGTGGCAGGCGTGGTTCGATGGCCTCGGCGTCCATGCGCGAAACTGCAGCAGCCCGTCGGCCTGGCGCGGCCGCTGATGTAGAGTGTCGCCGGGCGTTCTTCGATAGGGGGCGGATGGTCGTCGCGTTGGCATGGACTTTCCTGGTCGTCGTCCTGGCGATCATGGCCTGCGTCGTCGCCTATGCCGAGCGCCGGGCGCGGCCGCTGCCGTATCGGCGGCTTCTGCCAGCAGCGCCGGTTCCTGCTGCGGCGCGCACTGCTGGTCAGGAGCCGCGACATTCCCGGGCACGACCTGTGAGCGAACCCAGCACCCGATGACCAACCCGCGAACGACCCGCCTGATGGCCGCCGGCGCCATCGGCAACCTGCTCGAATGGTACGACTTCGCCGTCTACGGCTACTTTGCCGCCGCGATCGGCCGCGCCTTCTTCCCCGAGCAGGACAAGGTCGCTCAGGTCCTGGCGGCGTTCGGCGTGTTCGCCGTCGGATTCATGATGCGGCCGATCGGTGGTGCGATCTTCGGCCATGTCGGCGACCGCATCGGCCGTCCCGCCGCGCTCACGCTGTCGGTGGCGGCGATGGCGGTGCCGACCTTCCTGATCGGCATCCTGCCGGGCTACGACGCGCTCGGCCTCGCCGCGCCGGTCCTGCTCACCTTGCTGCGCATGGTGCAGGGCCTGTCGGTCGGCGGCGAGTACACGACTTCCATCATTTTCCTGGTCGAGCATGCGCGACCGGAGCGCCGCGGTGTCGTCGGCGCCGTCGCCGACCTCGGCGCGGTGTCCGGCATCCTGCTGGGCTCGGCGACGGGCGCCGTCCTCGAATGGGTGATGCCGGCGGGAGCGGTGGACGACTGGGGTTGGCGCATTCCGTTCTGGATCGGCCTTGTCGTCGGTGCCGCCGGCCTGGTGCTGCGCCGCGGGCTCGGCGAGGAGTCCCAAGCCGAACCGCGCGAGCGCTCATCGCAGCCCCCGCCGCTCGTCGCCACCTTCAGCCGGCATTGGCGCGTGCTGGCCTATCTCGCCGGCATCTCGGTGTTCGGCGCGGTCGGCTTCTACCTGATGTTCGTCTACATCGTGAGCTGGCTGCAGTTCGCCGACGGCATCGCGCCGGCGCAGGCGCTCACCATCAACACCATCAGCATGGCGCTGCTGATCCCGGCCGAGGTCGGCATGGCGGCGCTGTCCGACCGCGTCGGACGGCGGCCGATGCTGATCGCCGTCACCGGCCTCGCCGTCGCCGCCGCCGGGCCGCTGTTCTGGCTGATGCACGGCCATGAGCAGTGGATGATCCTGGCCGGCCAGATCGGCTTCGTCGTGCTGGTCGGCGGCTACTATGGCTGCCTGCCGGCCTTCATGGTCGAGGCGGTGCCGAAGGAAGTGCGCTGCACCGCCATTGCGCTGGGCTACAACGTCTCCCTCGGCCTGATCGGCGGCCTGAGCCCGCTCGCCGCGACCTGGCTGGTCCATCGCACCGACAACGACTACAGCCCGGCCTTCATGATCATGGCGGCCGCCGCGATCTCCTTCCTGGTTCTGCTGCTGCGCCCGCCACGAGCTCAGGCCGGCATCTGATAGCCTGGCGTCGACGTGGAGATGCGCGTCTCTTCCTCGTCCATGCCTTCGGCGATGCCTTCGAACATCGGCGTCGTGAGGTAGCGCTCGCCGGTGTCGGGCAGCATGGCGAGGATCACCGATCCGGGTGCCGCCTTCTCCGCCACCTGCAGGGCGACGGCGAAGGTCGAGCCGCCGGAGATGCCGGTGAAGATGCCTTCCTTCTGCGCCAGCGCGCGCGCCCACTTCACGCCCTCGGCGCCGGCGATCGCCACGCGCTCGTTGAAGTACTTCTTGTCGAGCGCCTCCTGCAGCACCAGCGGGATGAAGTCGGGCGTCCAGCCCTGGATGGGATGCGGCTCGAAGGCGGGATGGCTGGCGGCGGGCGCGCCGTCGGCGGTGCGCTCCTGCGCCTTGCCGCTGCCGACCAGCTGGGCGTTGGCCGGCTCGCACAGCACGATCTTGGTCTCCGGCCGCTCGACGCGCAGCACGCGCGCGACACCGGCCAGGGTGCCGCCGGTGCCGTAGCCGGTGACGAACCAGTCGAGCCGCTCGCCCTTGAAGTCGGCCAGAATCTCGCGCGCCGTCGTCGCCTCGTGGATCTCGGCATTGGCCGGCGTCTCGAACTGGTGCGCCAGAAACCAGCCGTTGGCCTCGGCGAGCTCGACCGCCTTCTGGTACATGCCGAATCCCTTTTGCGCCCGCGGCGTCAGCACGACCTTGGCGCCCAGCATGCGCATCAGCTTGCGGCGCTCGATCGAGAAGCTGTCGGCCATGGTGACGACCAGCGGATAGCCCTTCTGGGCGCACACCATGGCGAGCCCGATGCCGGTGTTGCCGCTGGTCGCCTCGACCACGGTCTGCCCGGGCTTCAAGGTCCCGGCGCGCTCGGCCGCCTCGATGATGTTGACCGCGAGCCGGTCCTTGACCGACGAGGCCGGATTGAACGCCTCGGCCTTGACGTAGATCCGCACGCCCTTCGGCCCGAGATTGTTGACCCGGATGCACGGCGTGTCGCCGATCGTGTCGAGCACGCTGTCGAACAGCCGCCCGCGGCCCGCCGTGGTCCTGACTTTACCGCTCATGATGATGGTCCCTTCTGCAGGCCGGGACTATCCCACGACGGGCTCACCATTCAACATGGACTTGCGGTGGCCGTTGACGTGCGTCGACGGCCACGGTGTCGGCAGGCGATAGCTCCAGATCGCCATTGGCGGCACGTTGCGCCATTCGCGGCCGACAAAGGTCGCGTCGAGCCGCGGCGGGCTTCTGCCCGGATCGACCGGGGACTTGAAGCCGTAGGTGTATTGGATGATGGCGCCGCCGTTCGGCATCATCCGGAAGGCGCTGCTGTAGCAGCGGATCGCCGCCGCCGGCGCCACGGCGCGCATCGGCAGCCCGCTCAGCACCACCGAGACCGAGGCGATGTCCGCCGCCGTCAGCAGCTCGGCCATCTGCAACGCATCGCCATGCAAGACGCAGAGCCCGTGAAATCGCCGTTCCAAGGTGCGGCAGAGCTCGGCGTCGCGCTCGACGACCACCAGTTGGTCCCTGGCACAGCCGCCCTCGATCAGCGCCTGGGTCACTGCCCCGGCGCCGGCGCCCAGCTCGAGCACCGGCCCGCCGCCGTCGATCGCGGCATCGAGCGTGGCCTGCGCCAGGCGCCGCGCGGTCCAGGGACTGCTGGGAAAGGGCAATCCCACCGCAACGGGGTCGCGCGACCAGCCACGAAAGAAGGGAAGGGAGGGGCTCGGCATCGTTCCGGTAGGATTTGCATCCCAACGCCGCAACGACGCGATCGGTTGCGCCGGAATTCAGAGCGTCTCCAGCGAAGCTGGGGCGTGGCGCTTTTGGCCGCGACGCAGCCGAAGCTGGTCCGCGTGAGGCTGTCACAGGCGCGTAGCGGACGGAGGGGTCATGAGCGACCTACCGGTCGCTCATGACCCCTCCGGCCGCTGCGCGGCCACCTCCCCATCGCCACTGGCGATGGGGAGGACTGATTCAGCCGGCTCGGGTCGAGGTCTACGCCTTAGGCAGGATGTTCATCTTCTGCCGGACCTCGTCGATCGGCATCTCGATCCAGGCCCAGTAGTCCCACTTGTCCGAGAGGTCGATGTTCACCTTGGAGCCGCGCTCGATCGCGGCCAGCATGCTCTCGGCCACGCCGGGCTTGCCCAGGACGCCGACGGTCACGAAGTCGGCGTTGGTCGGGCGCATCTGGACGCCGGCGCTGAAGATCATCACCGAGAACAGTGCGATATGGAACGGCCGCTCGCGCTTGAACCCCGCGGTGAAGGAGGCGACCTGGACCTCGCCCTCCGGCTCGGTGCTGTAGCCGCCCAGCAGATGGCAGAAATCGTGGTACAGGCCCGCCTCGGGGAAGCCGCCGCGCTCGCCCGGCACGGCAAAGCCGTTCTTGTTGTAGAAATCGACCAGGCTGCGGCCCAGCGTCCCCTCGGGCAGCTTCTCCCAGGCGCGGTAGCGTGCGCTCAGCGCCTTGTCCTCCATCACGCCGCGCATGGTCAGCACCGACTTGGCGAGGCCGAGCGGGCCCTTCTGCTCGAGCTGGTTCTTGAAGATGTCCTTGATGTGCCCGCGCCGCAGGAAGTCGAGCTTGGCGAGCAGCATGTGGCCCTCGGCCAGCAGCCGGATGTCGGTGAGCTCGGGCGCGGCGATGGCCAGCGCGCCGGCGAACTCCTCGATCCTGGCCACGGTCTCGCGCGAGGGCACGCCGTCGGCCAGCGCGGTGACCATCATGCCGTTGACGAACTGCCGGCGCAGCTCGGCGCCGGGGAAGCCCTTGGCGAGCTCGGCTGCCGTGATCGGCGGCAGGGCGTCGATGTCGTGGTCGGTGCGCAGGATGACCTTCTGCGCGGCGTCCATCATCGCCCGCTCTGCCGGCTTGATCGCGCCGGCGGCGGACACGACCGTCTTCATGGCGCGCAGGCCGAGCAGGGCGGCGGCGGGATCGGGCTGGATGAGACGCATGTCGAAGTCCTCCATAGAAGTCAACGAATGTTGACATATGCTTTGTGGTTGCGTTTGTCAACATATGTTGGCATTTAATCCGCATGCCCGATCGGCCGGCCCCATCCGCTGGAAAGACCCCGAAGTCGCAGCGCACCCGGGCGGCCATCCTGCAGGCGGCGCAGGAGCTGTTCGCGACCCAGGGCTACGAGCGCACGACGGTGCGCGACGTCGCCGCCCGGGCGGCGATCGATCCGGCCATGGTGATGCGCTATTTCGGCAGCAAGGAGGGGCTGTTCGCCCGCGCGACGGCCTTCGACCTCCAGCTGCCCGACCTCAGCCAGGTTCCGCGCGCCCGCATCGGCGCGACCCTGGTCGCGCACTTCGTGGAGATCTGGGAGGGCGCGCGCAGCAACGGCAGCCTGATCAGCCTGCTGCGCGCGGCCGCCTCGAGCGACGACGCCGGCAACGCCATCCGCACCATCTTCGGCGGCCAGGTCGTGCCGATGCTGGCGCGGGTGGTGCCGCCGGCCGAGCTGTTCGTGCGCGCCGGCCTGGTGGCGACGCAGATCATGGGGCTTGCGGTCACCCGCTACATCCTGAAGGTGCCGCCGGTGGTCGCCATGGACCGCGCGCAGATCGTCAAGCTGCTCGGCCCGACGATGCAGCGCTACGTGGTGGGCAAGCTTTAAGGGAGCGCGGGCCTCCGGCCCGCTCATGATTCATAGTCTTCCGGACCGCGCGCGTCCCGCGCGCCTGAGCGCATTCACATGCGCGTCTGAGCGCGCGGGACGCGCGCGGTCCGGAAGAGCATGAGCGGGCCGGAGGCCCGCGCTCCCAATGCTACTTCGCCCGCCCGTAGTGCGCCGCGATCAGGCGGGCGGTGGCCATGGTCACGCGCTTGCCCGTCGGGATGTGTAAAAACTCGTTCGGCCCGTGGGCATTGGAGTGCGGGCCCAGCACGCCGGTGATGACGAACTGCGTGGCCGGGAACTTCTCGCCCAGCATGCCCATGAAGGGGATCGAGCCGCCTTCGCCCATGTAGGCCGCGGGCTGCCCGAACGCCTCCTGCGAGGCCTCGGCGACCGCCTTCTCGAGCCACGGCGCGAGCGGCGGCGCGTGCCAGCCGCTCTGGCCCTCCCAGCCCTCGAACGTGACCTCCGCGCCGTGCGGCGGATCGGCCTCCAGCGTCTGCTTGAGCGCCCGCACCGCGACCGGAGCGTCGAGCGTCGGCGGCGTGCGCAGGCTGAGCTGGGCGGTCGAATAGGGCAGCAGCACGTTGCCGGCATCGCCCGGCGCGGGATAGCCGTCCATGCCGATCACCGCGAGCTGCGGCCGCCAGGTGCGGTTCAGCACCATCTGCCCCGAGATCGTCGGCCATCGGCCGCGTCCCTCCGGCGAACGGGAACTTGGCGTGGACCTGCTCGCCCAGCACTTGCGCCGCCGCCTTGGCCTGCTCGATGCGCTGCGGCGGGATCTGGACATAGAGGTCGGGCAGCTTGATCTCGCCCGTCGCCTCGTCCTCGAGGCGCGACAGCAGCCCGCGCGTGATGCGGAACGAGGAGGGCACGATGCCCGACGCGTCGCCCGAATGGACGCCCTCGGTCAGCACCCGCACGGTGAGCGTCCCGCCGGCAATGCCGCGCAGCGACGTCGTGAGCCACAGCCGGTCCCAGTCGCCGCAGCCCGAATCGAGGCAGACCACCAGCGACGGCTTGCCGATCCGCGCCATCAGGTGGTCGACGTAGAACGGCAGGTCGTAGCTGCCGCTCTCCTCGCAGGCCTCGATCATGATGACGCAGCGCCCGCGCGGCACCTTCTGCTCGGCCAGCGCCTTGAGCGCGCACAGGCAGGCATAGATCGCATAGCCGTCGTCGGCCCCGCCGCGGCCGTAGAGCTTGTCGCCCTTCAGCACCGGGATCCACGGCCCCGTGCCCTCGGCCCAGCCCTTCATCTCGGGCTGCTTGTCGAGATGGCCATAGAGCAGCACGGTGTCGTCGCTGTCGCCCGGCACTTCGATGAAGATCAGCGGCGTCCGGCCCTCCAGCCGCACCACCTCCAGGGTAGCGCCAGGAAACCCTGCGAGCTGCGGCGTGGCCCAGCCCACCATCAGCTTGACGGCATCCTCCATGTAGCCGTGCTCGACCCACTGCGGATCGAAGTGCGGCGACTTGTTGGGGATGCGGATGTACTCGGTGATCGAGGGGAGGATGGAGTCGTCCCAGAAGGGATCGACGAACTTTTTCAGGCGATCTGTGTCCATGGCCGCACGTTATGACAGGAAGGGGAACTAGAGCACGCGCTTCCAGGCGTAGCAGGCGACGACGCGGCTGCCCGGGGTGTGGTGGAAGTAGCAGGCGTCGAGCGTGTCGCGGTCGCGGATGGTGAACAGGTACTGCCCGTCGTCGTCCAGGATGACGCCGCCCTGGTTGTTGGGCGACAGCGCGCCGATCAGCTTCTCCTGCCGCTGGCCGACGGACGATGTGCCGCTGAAGCGGTTGTCCTTCTGCTCGGCGATGGTGAAGGTGAATTCCAGCGCGCTGGTGGAGAAGCGCGGCTCGGCCGAGTTTTCCCGGTAGGGGTTGGCGCCGATGCTGACGGCCTGGGCCGTTCCCTTCCAGGTCCCGACCAGGTTCGGCGCCTCCTGCGCCGGCGCCGGCAAAGCCGGAAGCATCAGGGCCAGCGAGAGGGAAGCGATGGCGGTACGCCGAATGCTCATGACTGGACCTCCTTGACCACCACGCAACGCTCGACCTTAGATTGGCATCGATAGAGTAGCATCGATTCTGTGTCCCGAGCGCCACAGCCACGTGAAAAGTGCGAGGCCTCGGTGACGATCACACCCCCGGCGCGCCGAGCGGCGTATAGGGGAGAGGCGGGCCTGTGGGGGGCTTCGCTTGGGAGCGTTGCGGTGAGTGACATCGGTTCGCAAGTCAGGGAAATCCTCTCCTTTCATCTCGGCATCGACGGAACGCAGCTCGGCGACGACACCCGGTTCGAAGACCTGGGCGCCGACAGCCTCGACGTGGTCGAGATCGTGATGTCCTGCGAGGAGCGCTTCGACGTCGAAATTCCCAACCGCGAGGCGACCGGGCTCGCCACGGTGGGCGACGCCGTGCGTTGCGTCGCGGCCCAGATCGAGGCTCAGCACCTGGCGGCCGCCGAGCTGGCGGCCGAAAAGTTCGCGGCCCCGAAGCCCGCCGCCCCAAAGGTCACCGCAAGCCCGGTGCATCGCCTGCGCGCGGCCCTCACGGCGAAGTGACGGAGCCCGCGCGGATCGTCCGTCAGCCCGGCTTTGACCGCGGCGGCGGGCGCTCGTCGCCGCCCTGTTGCTGTTGCTGCTGTTGTTGCTGCTGATCGTGCTGCCGCTGGTCGACGAGGGCCGGCCTGGCCGCCGACGCTGCCTGCCGATCCAGTGCCTCGGCGTCCCGCTCCAGTTCCTCGGCATGGCGCAGCAACGGCTCGCGGTCGGCGTCGAGCGGAAACGTGTTCGCGAGCCGGCGTGCGCGCGCGGCTTCGGTTCGTTTGGCTTGTGCGGAAGGTGCGGAGGTCAAAACGGGGCAGACCCTGCGCCACGCGATGGAGGCTGGCAACCGTGTGCAGAATTGCACAAGTGGCAGTCGTGAGTGCGTGAGGGCCCCACGAAGAACGGGCCCCCAGGAATCGGCTCTGGGGGCCCGTCCTCGTCGTTCAAGCGTGTCTTGCTACTTCTTGCAGAAGCCGATCTGGTCGTGGATCGGGTTCGGGATGCTGTCGCCGGTGGTCAGCAGCAGGCTGACGCTCAGCGTGATGATGTAGGCGCAATCGGCAAGGCTGCCGATGACGAAGCCGTTGGTCGCCGTGCCGAAGCGCTCGCCCGGGACCGGAGGCGGCAGGGTGAAGCCGTACGGCCCGCCCGGGCCCGGCCATGCTGAGCGACACCGACCCGAGGTTGGGATGGCTCGCGGTGAACAGCACGTCGAGCCCGCTGGTGATGCCGGCGCAGCCGGCGGCCTGGAGCTGGAGCACGTCCACCGAGCAGACGCAGAGCTGGCCGTTGACCGTCGAGGGCGCCCACGAGCCGCCCTTGGCCACGCCGTTGTAGGCCGTGTTCTCGATGGCGACGTGGGCGCAGGTGCCGGCGCCGACCTCGCTTGCCGGATTGCCGACCTCGCGCACGCGCATGCGCAGGCCGATATGCCGGTTGTTGGCGAGCGGCGCCCCGAGCGCGGTGCTGCTCTGGCCGGCGTGGACCCCCAGCACGCTGATGGCGGGTGAGGCCGCCAGGCTGCCCGTGATCACGTTCAGCATGTTGCCGTTGGGCACGAAGAAGCCTTCCGGCCCGAACACGTTGCTGGCCTGCGGCACGCGGATCCAGCCGCCCGCGATCACGGCATTGACCGGGCCGCCGCCGGGAACCGCCGGGTCGGCGGTGACCCAGGCCGTCTTGATCGGGTTCGGATCGCCCGGGAACGCCGGCGCATAGCGCTCCAGCTTGCCGAGCGCGGTGCTGGCGAACTGGGCCGGCGAGATCACGGTCCACGGCCCGGCCGGATTGCCCGACGCGTCGGTCGGCCGGAACTCGAACTGGTACTCCATCGGCTGGCCGTTCAGCGTCTTGGGCAGAAGCCCGTTCAGCCGCACGGTCGAGTAGAAGGCGCGGTTGTCGCCGTTGGTCAGCCCCGATCCGGGAACCGTGCTGTGGATGTCGGAGGCGTAGAGATAGCCGCCGAGCGCGTCGAACACCGGCAGGTACTCCTGGATCGGAGGCTGCTTCTCGAGGCAGAGCTCGACGCAGAAGCACGGACCGACATTCTCCCGGTCGGCCAGCCGCCCGCGCGACGGCGGCTCGGCCATCAGCACCGTGCCGCTGAGCGTCTCGACCTTGAAATAGAGGTCGGGACCGCCGGTCAGCTCGATGTTGATCGACGGCGAGAAGATCGTCTTCTGGAAGTCGGCGGCCGAGTAGTCGATGCGGAAATGGCCGGCGCCGTCGGTCACGTCCTGGCCCAGCGCATCCTGCTGCAGCCAGTCGACGTCGAAGGCGCGCACGCGGACGCCGCCGATCGGCGCCTTGGTCTCGCAGTGGAGGACGTGGCCGCAGATCGTCCAGGCGCCGAACCGGCCGCGGATGTGGCACCAGTAGCGGTAGGGCACGGTGTATTCCCAGGCCGCCACCGAATCCTGCCCCATCGGCCGCCACGACGGCTGCAAGGTGGTGATGGTGAACTGCAGCGGCTGCGGCGGCCGCGGGCCGGGCTTGAGGCGCGGAACCGTGCCGCAATGGAGGTCGACCTCGAACGGCCCGCCGTCGTAGCTCTTGGCGAACTCGAAGCTGAAGTTGCCGCGCTCGTCGATCTCCGCCTCGCCGAGCAGCAGCGAGGCCCGTGCCGCGACCGCGGCATCGTCGAGGTGGGTGAAGGTGTCCTTGGGCGCCGCGACGGCGAGCGCCGTCACGTTGCGGTCGGGCGCCAGGCGGTAGAATTTGAGTTTCAGTCCGAAGAGCGGTTCGATGCAGTCGCGGCACAGGCCGCCGAGTATCGTGCCTTTGAATATATAGGCCATGGGGGTCTCCGCTTCCTGAGGTTGGGTCGAGGGAAGGGACGACGGCGGAAATGTCCGTCGGCCGTGGCAATCAAAAGTTGCGTCGTGAGAGAGAAATACTCTCAGGCGCGCAAAAAGAATGTGAGATTTGGCACACCATCGGCGCATATCTCGCGATGCCAACCACCCGTCATCCCGACCGGAGCGCGAAGCGCGGAGTGGAGGGACCTGTTTTGTTTGCTGCATCGACAAAACAGGTCCCTCGGCTACGCCGCCCGTTGGGCGGCTCCGCTCGGGATGACGGAAAAATGGCAAAGCGATCCTTCGTCCGCCGCCGCAGCGCCTGCCCTGAGCGAAGCCGAAGGGTCGGCCGTTCGCAGGCCGCCCCGGACCTTGCTACACTCCCGCCATGCCCGACACGATCTACCAGAACCCGCGCCCCGCCGGCCGCAAAGGCGAAGTCGTCGTCACCAGCACCTGCGGCCACAATTGCGGCGGCCGCTGCGTGGTCAACGCCCATGTCGTCGACGACAAGGTCGTCAGGATCTCGACCGACCCGGCGCGCTGGCAGCCCGAGCTGCCGCCGCTGCATGCCTGCGCCCGCGGCGTCGGCCAGATCGAGCGGCTCTATCACAAGGACCGCCTGAAATACCCGATGCGCCGCACCGGCCCGCGCGGCTCGGGCCAGTACGAGCGCATCTCGTGGGACGAGGCGCTCGACCACGTCGCCAGGGAGATGCGCCGCATCCGCGACCAGTACGGCAACGCCGCCTTCCTCGACGCCTCGCGCTCGGGCAACACCTCGGCCCTGCACGGCTTCGGCGTCTCGAAGCGCTTCTTCAACAAGTTCGGCGGCTGCACGCTCCTGTGGTCCAACATGTCGGCCGAGGCCGAGATCTTCGCCGTGCGCATGACCTTCGGCGCCAAGGCCGACTACAAGAGCGCCGGCCGCGAGCCCACCGACTACGTCAACTCCAAGCTGATCCTGATGTGGGGCTGGAGCCCGGCCGACGGCACCTTCGGCACCGGCACCTACCAGTACCTGAAGGAGGCCAAGAAGAAGGGCGTGCGCATCGTCTGCGTCGATCCGCGGCGGACCCGCACCAGCCAGGCGCTGGCCGACGAGCACATCTTCATCAAGCCGTCGACCGACGCCGCCGCGCTGATCGCCATGGCCTACGTCATCGTGAGCGAGGGCCTGCACGACCAGGCCTACTGCGACCGCCATGTGCTGGGCTTCGACGAGGCGCACCTGCCGGCCGGCGCCCCGCGGGCGCGTCCTACAAGTCCTACCTGCTGGGCGAGAGCGACGGCGTGCCGAAGACTCCCGAATGGGCCGCCGAGCGCTGCGGCATCCCGGCCGAGACCATCCGCCGGCTCGCGATCGAGTTCGCCACGACCAAGCCCGCGGCCCTGCAATGCGGCTACGCCCCGGGCCGCACGGCCTTCGGCGAGCAGTTCCACCGCGCCGCCTATGCGCTGGCGGCGATCACCGGCAATGTCGGCATCGTCGGCGGCAATTCCGGCGTCAGCAACGGCGCCACCGGCCGCGCCGGCATCGACAGCCTGCCGGCCGGCGCCAACCCGATCGACGCCCGGGTCTCGACGCCGCTGCTGGCCGACCTGCTGGCGAAGCGGCAAGGCGGGCGGCTACCCGGCCGACATCAAGATGATCTATTCGGCGGGCGGCGATCTCTTCAACCAGGCGCCCAACGCCAACAAGATGGCGCGATCGCTCGACGGCGTGGAGCTGATCGTGGCGCAGGACCATTTCCTGACGCCGACGGCGCGCCATGCCGACATCGTGCTGCCGGCCACGACCTTCTGGGAACGCAACGACGTGCACACGCCGTGGGCCGGCGCCGGCCACTATGCGATCTACATGAAGCAGGCCATCGAGCCGATGTACGAATGCCGCAACGACATGGCGATCTTCGCCGACCTCGCGGCACGGCTCGGCATCAACGACTACGACGACAGGACCGAGGAGCAGTGGCTGCGCGAGCTGACCAAGGGCGCGGTCGACGACTTCGAGGCCTTCCGCGAGAACGGCGTCGCCCGCTTCGCCGCGCCCGAAGGACGCGGTGGCCTTCGCCGCAGCAGATCCGCGATCCCGACAACCACAAGTTCACGACGCCGTCGGGCAAGATCGAGATCTACTCGATGGCGATGGCCGCCAAGCCCGATCCCTACGGCCTGGGCGCGATGCCGCCGATCCCGACCTGGTTCGAGCCGGTCGAGCCGGACGCGCAAGTACCCGCTGATGCTGTGCAGCCCGAAGTCGCGGGCCAGGACGCATTCGATCCACGGCAACCAGCCGCTGCTGGCGCGGGTCGATCCGGACGATGTGTGGATGAATCCGGCCGATGCGCGGGCGCGCGGCATCGCGGATGGCCAGACGGTGCGCGTCTTCAACGACCGCGGCTCGACGCTGCTGCCGGTGAAGGTCACGCCGCGCATCGCGCAAGGCGTGGTCTCGATCAAGGAGGGGGCGTGGTTCACGCCGGACGACGACGGCACCGACACCGAGGGCTGCGCCAACGTGCTGGCGGAGGACCGGTCGGCGCCGTGCGGCGCGACGACGTACAACACCAATCTGGTCGAGGTCGCAGCCGTCAACTGATCGGAGTGCTCGCGTCGCTCTGCTGAAGTCAGATCGACTTGCAAGGCATCAGAAAGTCGTCGCGCATGCTTTTCGTGGTGAGCGGCGACGGCTGCAGCAAACGCCGAGATCCATGCGATCGCGGCTCAACCGATGCGCCGATCAGGCGTACTAGTCTAGGCCCCAAAAAAGGTAGTTGCAATAGAAAAAATGCATATCTACCATAGATTGTGGAGGAGAAGGGCGTAAGTGGCGCGGGATTCGGCTCTCATTTCCGAGATCAAGGACAACATCAGCGGCGGCAACAAGATCATTGCAGTTGTCGCCGCGGCACTGATCGTATGGTGGGCGTCCAACCTGATTCCGGTCAGTGTATCTGGTGACTTCGATGAAACACCCACTGTCAGGATCAGGCAGATCGGTCAGGCTCTGATCGCCAGTGAAGGGGCGTGCCAGGAGCTGCGCTACTACACGGCAGGCGCAAGGCAGGATGCCAACTGCCTGGGGCTTTTCGTCGATGAAGGGCTACCGATCACAAGCAAGGATGCGAAGAACTTCCTGGCAACGACGCGGGACGACATACGCACGGCGCTGAACGGTCGTCCCGAGCCGAAGGCTGAAACTGCGACGCCCGAGACCACCGGCAAGGCGCTGAACGGTCGTCCCGAGCCGCCATTAAGGTCCGCGACGCTCGAAGCGGCACCTAGAGCGTTGAAAGATGCTCCCAAGCAGATATCGGATGAAAAATGCAGAAAAGTGGCAACGGAGTTCGTCAGCAAGTTCGGCGCCTGCGAGAACGCACTCAACAAGCTGGACGACGATGAAAAGAAGCTTCGTGACGGAGCAGGCGACCTCGAGCTTTTGGGCCTGAAGTTCAAGCGAATCCACCCGAGGCTGCATCCGGCCGTCTTCTGCGGCATTGTCCTTACGGCGGCCTTGTGGATAGGAAATCGCCGACGACGGACGTTCAGGTACATTGACGAATACGTTGAGGCTCGAAACAACAGGATTTGCATTGGCGGTCAGCAAGCTGGCAAACCGGATGGCGAGCTTCTGTTTTTGTTCATCCCTTGGTGGCTGTACCCGTTCAGAGCCGAACGCGCGTTGATTGATGGGACTGTCATCGTCGGCCGGCGTGAATTGCGCGACGCGGCGGTACGCCTGTTCCTGGCGATCCTGGCTCTGGCTGTAGGGCTTGGGAGCGCGCTGTACTTTCAACGAGTACTATCTGAAGTGAGCGTGCTCAGCGGCGCCAAGGTCGAGACCACGCCGTACTCCTTGACGCATACCTACATCGGCGACCTCAGCCTCTTGGGTTTGATGGGCGGATTGGCAGCCCTTCTGTACCTTTGGCCCCTATGGAGATCCGCCCCATCGAGTGTCGTCTGGAGCCGGCAGCATCGACGCCGGGCCTTCATCAAAGGAGCGGCAACGGGTGCCGTCGTATTGGTAGGAGGGGCAATTCTCGCGCCCGTTGCGACGGATTGGAGAACGGTCGGTAGAGGCCAGAATGCGGTTGGTTCGGAACTGCGTCTTCAACCACGGCAGCGACGCCGCAAGGTAATGGTGAGGGCTCCTGCTGAGGGTTGGTACAAGGTGGCTGGGCCATCAAGAAAGCGCGTCCTTCACTATGCCCGTAATGCAATCACAGTTGTCAGAGTAGATCGTTGGCCTCCGAAGCGGAAGCAACACTCAAAGCGACAATCAACGGACAAAAGAAGGGCAAGCCAAGCGAAGAAGGCGACGCAGGGCTTCACCGGCACGCTGGTCCGCATGCTTCGACCCCGCCGAAAGACCATTCGTCTTCCAGTCGGGACGATACTCGGGGCCGGAAAGTTGGCCCCGCGCCGCCTGGAAGCCTTGCAGTTCCAGGCGATTGAAACCCAGCCATTGAGATTGAACAAGCAGTTCTATTCGGAGGGAATTGAAAATACCGTCGTTCGCTTCTGGGGGGAGGGTCGTCGCGAGGAGGCGCTGCAGGTTTTGGCGCTTGGTCTAAGGCAGGCCGATTCGCGTCGAACGAAGCACAAACTAAACATGCGTCTATACGATCTTGCGGCGGCTCTATTTGTCGTCGAGGCGCGCTTCGATCGCTTGATTGAACTGGGTTCTCGGCTCGAAGGGGTTCTCCAATCGTCGAAAAGGCTTTCGGAGTCCGATCGCAAGCTCGTGGCGTTGCGGATCAGTAAGTGGCAAAGCCGAAATTCCCGCTGGTTTCGAAAATGGAGGGAGGCTGGCGCACGGTGGAATAATCTGAGATTGTCGAGTTAGTCGGATCACCGGGTGTTGTAAGAAACATACCCTAACCGGGAGTTGGCGGTTCGAATCCGCCCCCAGTGACTACTTCGACAATACCGAGGAGCAGTGGCTGCGCGAGCTGACCAAGGGTGCGGTCGGCGACTTCGAGGCCTTCCGCGAGAACGCGTCGCCCGCTTCGCCGCGCCCAAGGACGCCGTGGCCTTCGCCGCCCAGATCCGCAATCCCGACAACCACAAGTTCACGACGCTGTCGGGCAAGATCGAGATCTACTCCATGGCGATGGCCACCAAGCCCGATCCCTACGGCCTGGGCGCGATGCCGCCGATCCCGACCTGGTTCGAGCCGGTCGTGCCGGATGCCAAGTACCCGATGATGCTATGCAGCCCGAAGTCGCGGGCGCGGACGCATTCGATCTACGGCAACCAGCCGCTGCTGGCGCAGGTCGATCCGGATGATGTTTGGACGAACCCGGCCGACGCGCGGTCGCGCAGCATCAGGGATGGGCAGACGGTGCGTATCTTCAATGATCGAGGCTCGACCCTGTTGCCGGTCAAGGTCGCGCAAGGAGTGGTCTCGATTAAGGAGGGCGCCTAGTTCATGCCGGGCAACGACGGCGCCGATACGGCGGGCTGCGCGAATGTGCTGGCGGCGGATCGCTCGGCGCGGTGCGGGGCGACGACCTACAATACGAACCTAGTCGATATCGTTGCGGCTTAGCCGTCTTTGGGCGCCATGGGGATTCGCGGCGGCTATACGCGAACTTTCACCGCATTGGCGTTCGCCGAATACCGGATAGATTTGTCCAGTTGACCGACCGCAGTGTTCGCAGGCTTGCGGCAGCGACTTGAGGCTCCCTGAGCTCAGGCCTTTGACAATCTTGTTGTGGCATTTTCTGCGCTCGTTCCGAATGATTTCACGGATTGTGTAATTGTTAGAAGGCTGCTTGCCGATCGAGGCAGTTCAAACGATTCCCCAACTTGGAGGCAGCGGTTGAAATATCTTATAGGGAGAGATAATCCATCTTAAGATGTAGTAATGCTAGCGCCTTAAATCTTGACGATGCCCACTTTCGAGTGGTCATCGAAGAGACACGCTAACCGTCGGCAGTGCGACCAAGTGCGGAGGCTTTTACAGCAGGCCGGTCGCCAAATATCATCGTCAACAGACGCGCCTGCTGAGCTGGTTGGCGCGGAAATATTTCCACACGTTCTCGATCGGATTGAGTTCGGGTGAATAGGGCGGCAGGAGGATCATGATGAAGTTTTTGGGACGGTTAGGCGCTGACGTTGGTGCCAGCCGGAACCCGCATCCAGCCGGCATGTGCGCGGCACCGACCTGTTTGCCGATCTCGGCGAGGTGGACGGTCATCGCCTCGCTGTTGACCAGGGTGTAACAATGGCAGCGCCCACGGCACGCGCCGGACAGATCGCGCCGAAGATGTAGGCCAGTCGTGGCGATTGTCGCGAACCGCCGGTGGGCGGCTGCCGCTCATCGCCCACGATACGACATCGAAGCCTTTGCTGCCGACGCTGGCTTTATTGAAACCAGATCTCGATCGTCTGCCGCTGCTTGCCGCGCAAGGCTGCGTTAGAAGGCGGCAATGTTTTTTAAGCCTCTGCGCGGCAGCGTACTTCTTGGGGTGATACGGCCGCGGCTGCAGCCGCGTCAGTCCCAGTCGCCGCAGCAGCTTGCCCACCGTCCGCTCAGGCACCACGACTTCGTAGCGCTCGGCGATCCCCCGCACAGTGATGGACGCCAGCGGTTACCGTTGATGGCCAGGTCGGGGCCAGCAAGCACCACGTCCTTCAGGTCCTGCATCTGCTCGGCCGACAGCGCCGGTGGACGGCCGCTGCGCCGGGCGTCGCTCAGCCCGCCAAGACCTTCGTGGTTGTAGCGGTGAGGCTCGCGGGAATAAACAGTCAAAGATGCTATCTCCGTTTGTATTGGCCTGCCTAACGCAGACTGACAATATCAAACCACGCCTGGAGCGCTTTGCGACGATTTACCGGGTAGCCTTCGGCTAAGGATGCCGCGGCAACTTCCCAACTTTGGGGCAGCTCTGAACAAGAGGGTCATGGAGGCCCTTCGTATAGCTGAATTGGGCGAACTGTCATCCGTACAATCAGCCATCCCGGGAAGACTAGTGGGGATTTATCCGGCCCGACTGCAGGCTATTTATGAGATGGCCTTCTTGCGCATCTACGTTGAATGGAAGCAACGCTCGAGGAAGTCTTCCTGCGGCTCTTGTGTGGATACACCTCACCTAGGTGCACTACGACCCTTCATCAAGTTCCTATTTTCCGTCGCTCAGTGTTGCTGAAGCCGCGCTCTTAGGGGTGCACGCTACATCCTCTGGCATGATCCTGCGCGGATCGTAGGACGAAGCCAGCGGTTTTTTGCAACAAGTACATTTGAGACGGTAATCGCCACGAATGCTGCGCGACTCCTCAGTCTCGCATCCATACGCCATCGCATAACTCATGCGCATCACGATGCGCGGACGCGGTTTGACGCTGCGACGATGGCAATAGCGGGAAGGCGCTATCGGGGGAGCCGCCCTGGTGCGTTCCTCAGAGACGTTTCACCAGCACGAAACGAGAGATGGCTGACCGTTCTCGCAGATGAGTTCGTCAACCTAGCCGCCCAGATATCGTGATAAATGGAAGTGGAAAGGCCTCATGGTCTTGTCCGGGCAAGTTGGCCCATTTCTGCAGTTCAAAGTAACTTCCGCCGTGATCGAAGCCCTCTCAACTTGCCCGCAGGCCATCGAGCTGAGCAGATCGGTGGCGGGAGCCACTCAGCAGGCGCTCGGATCGTATTTCGTCCGATCTGAAGTCGCGCCTGGCCCTGGCGTACCGTCGGCCGCGTTTCACACGTTACTAGCCGCGGAGCTGGTCGCAGCAGCGACCACAGAGCGCCATCACGGACCGGCCGCGCTTGGGCAGCTCCCGTATCGACGGGGTTTTGCGTATCAGTCGTTCGATCGCAGGACGAACACTCTTTACTAACCTGCTGATTCTGCTATTTTTTTACATGGATCAGACATACAACTTAAACGGTGGCTTCAAGCCGACCATGAAGCGGTTCGCTGATCTCGCTGGCCCCGATTTCTTCCCTACGCCGAGGTGGGCGACGTTTGCTCTAATCGACAACGAGAAGTTCACCGGCGACATTTGGGAAAGCGCGTGCGGCGACGGCGCCATGTCTCGTGTACTGGAGGAGACTGGCCGAGCGGTCTTTAGCTCGGACCTTCATAACCGGGGCTATGGCGAAAGCGGCCATGACTTTCTCACGTGGTCACACAAGGCCGACAACATCGTCACCAATCCGCCCTACAATAGCGCAGAAGGCTTTGTAGCCGCAGGCGTGAAGAATGCGTCGCGGAAGTTTGCCCTTCTGTTGCGTCTCGCGTTTCTAGAGGGCGCAAACCGCGCCAACACGATCTTCGCTAAGACGCCGCCATCACGGGTTTGGGTATTCAGCGAACGGATTACATTTTATCCTAGCGGCGTAGAGCCCAAGGGAAGCGGCACTACCGCCTATGCTTGGTTCGTTTGGGACAAGGATGCCGCGAGCCGGACCGAATTGAAATGGTTCAAACCCGGTTATAAACGCCTCTACGGATAGAGGCCCTTGTCTTTGAGGTAGTCCAGCCCCTTGGACGTTACCTCAATGCCGTCATCGGTTCGAATGGCAAGCCCACGCTTGAAAATGCTCGTGGATGAGCTTTGGTGTGAGACCACATTGCCGACAATTTGTTGCAAGCTTCCTCGCCCTTTCTCGTCGGAGACGGTTTGAGATCTTCCGCCGTCAACACATGCTGTGCCGGAATTTGATCTTTGATGGTTGTAGTACTCGCCCTATGTCCAGGCATCGATGCTGCGATCGCTAGCGCCAGTAAGCGTGCCTCAGGCTCGCGGAGCCGTGTTGTTGCTGGAACTTTTGCCATGTGTGCCCCTCCCAAGAAATGCAACCTTAAGGTAACGGGCATGATTTAACGAGTTCCTCCTAGGGTAGTGGCCCTCGCGCCGCACTCTCGTGGGGCGGCTAGCTGTGCGGTTGCGGCAGTATCTGGCGTAGCACCCCACGGGCCGCACCTTTTAGGCCCCTGCCGCGCTGTTCTCTCCCGCATGTGCGACATCCACGGCCGTTGCGGTAGTGTCTTCGTCGTCGTCTGGTGCGATCGGCCCCACACTGCCGCCTTGCTTCAGCTACAGCTCTGTTCGAGCCTGAGAACTAGTGGAGCGAACTTCGTGTTAGGAGGAGAGGGCTATGCCTACTTACAAACAGATACAGGATCGCGTGCGCGCTCAGACTGGGCGTACGCCCAAGAATTGTTGGATCGCTCACGTTAAGGACGATGAGGGCCTGACGACTTCGAACCGCGCCAAATCGCATAAGCCAAAATGAGCGCCGCTACCCGTGCCCGGAGCATATGCGGCAGCCCATTCTCGATGCGCTCCGTTCAAATTAGGACATTACCCTTGCGACGAGGCTTGACTCCCTAGCGCAATGTTGTGGCTTATCCCTGCCAACCTTCAACAAGCGAGGTTGGATCATGTCCTCATCCAGTTGCACCGCTTCATCGTCCGCAAGCATTGCCAGCACGGCCGCAACATCACGGCAGCAGAAACGCGTTGACTTCCTGACCGGATATTGTGGCTTATCCTTCCGAAGCTTAAGCGAAGGAGGGCCGGCGCTCTTCAAGAGGATCGGCACGACGGCCGCTGATGGCCAACCTGCAAAGACGACACCGATCTTCCATCGCGTCCGGACCGGCCGAAAGGGGGCTTGGCAGCCGGAGACGGATAAGAGTTGGCAAGCCGTCGCGCAGGCCCAGCACAGACCGCGCGTCCCGAAGAGAACCAATGAGCGCGCGTGCTGGTCCTTTCGGCTGAAGCGGAACAGCGATCGGCGACTGCACAATTGGAGGATCGAATGAACACGTGCGCTCTCAGGAGTGCTGCGAACGATGGCGCTTGGCAGCGCGGCTGCCACCGGCTTTTCGGGAGGGAGATCCTCTTGCGCCGGCGCGGCCCGATCCCATCAAACGTCCGACAAAACATTGGACGCTCCGGTGTCTAATGTTTCCAGGGTTTCGGGCCGCGGCCAAAAACTCTGTAGGGCCTCGGCCGGCATCCAGAGTTTTGCTCTCTAGTGTTTTGTTTCAGATCGCGTAGCTGTCGAAGTATCAGTGCCATTGTTGGTACCGCTCGCTCTATTCATCGTTGGATCTGATTTATCGGGCCAGGCGATCGCTCGCGCTGGCGCGGCTCAGCGTTGGCGCGCTTGCGGCGCGTCGCGCTGGGCCGGGCGGCGTCCAACGGACTTTCGCTTCGGAAGATGGGAAGCAGAAACATTGCACACTCCGGTGGGCAACGTTTTTGGCCAGGTCCAGCCAGACGTCCTCGAAACGCCAGTTGTTGCCGATGCCGTCGCCGTGCAGGCTGACGGTCTTGACCGTTGGTTGGGAGCGTCATGTCCGGGACCTACGACGTCGTCATCGTCGGTGGAGGCATCGCCGGCGGCGCGCTGGCCGCGGTGCTGGCGCGCGGCGGTGTGGCCGTTGCCGTCCTGGAACGCGACCCGGTGCCGATCGACAGGGTGCGCGGCGAGTTCATGGCGCTCTGGGGCGTCGCCGAGCTGCAGCGCCTTGGCCTGTTCGACACCCTCGCCGCAGCCGGCGGCGTCTTTCCCAGTCGGATCATCCCCTACGACGAGAACCTGCCGGGCGAGAGGGCCCATCCCTTCGCTCTCGACCTCTCGGTCCTCGTCCCCGGGGTGCGGGCTCCCTTGTGCTTGACCCACCCGGCGATGTGCGCGGCCCTGGCGGCCGCCGCCGAGGCGGCCGGGGCCACCATCCTGCGCGGCGTCGAGGGCCTCGACGTGTCGCCCGGTGCGCCGCCCATGGTTTCCTTTCGCCGCGACGGCGTTGCGACCGAATGGCGGCCGCGGCTGGTGATCGGCGCCGACGGCCGCAATTCCCAGGTGCGGCGCCAGCTCGCGCTGAAGGTCCTGGCCGATCCGCCGCACAACCTGATCGGCGGCATGCTGGTGGACGGCGTCCCCGACTGGCCGCAGGACCTGATGGTGCTCGGCACCGAGGGCCGGGGCCACTTCCTGGTCTTCCCCCAGGGCGGCGACCGGCTCCGCCTCTATCTCTGCTACGACTTCGCCGACAAGGCGTCCTTTGCCGGCGCCCGGCGGCAGGATCATCTGCTCGCGACGTTCGCCGGCCTGCGTTGCCTGCCCTACGCCGCCGCCATCGCCCGGGCGCGGCCGATCGGCCCCTTCAACTCCGTCTCGAACGAGGATCACTGGGTCGAAGATCCGACCGCCCCCGGCGTGGTGCTGGTCGGCGACGCGGCCGGGCACAACGATCCCATCCTCGGCCAGGGGCTCTCGATCGCCTTGCGCGACGTCCGCCTGGTCAGCGAGGCCATCCTGGCCGGCGGCCGCGACCCGGCGGCGTTCCGGCCTTACGTCGAGGAACGGCTCGAGCGGATGCGGCGGCTGCGCATCACCGCGTCATTGTCGGCGACCCTGCGCGCCGAATTCGGCATGGAGGCGCGCCGGCGACGCCAGCGCGTCGGTCGGCGGATGCGGGTCGAGGGGATGCTGTCGCCGTTCCCGGCGTCTCTCATCGGGCCGGAGAAGCTGCCCGCGGCCGCCTTCGACCAGGCGACGATCGACGCGCTGCTCGCGCCATGATCGGGAAGCGAAGTGTCAAGGGGGCAGGCGGGGCCGCAGCTGACCGCTGACAGCACTGCATGCACTCGAGATGGGCTTCACAAGCCTTGGTATGACGGCGACGTCGGCCCGCGATAGAGACCCCCTTCTGGAGCGCAAAAAGTCGCCGAATTGAAACGCGGCATCGACGCGCGACGGCGCAGTCCCGGGAATAAAAACCATAGTTATTGACAAGTACTGCCGTTTTCGATAGTGTTCAGCGTCTGTCGCTCTATGCATCGTTTATCCGATTTGGCGCTCGTGCCTGGAGTTTCACCGGGCGCGCCCCGTCCGGCTGAGTCCGGTCGGACGGGTCGTTGCGCGGGTTTTGACCCCTATACGGTGCGAAAGAATTATTGTTGTAGGCCATGGCGTTCGTGCTGTTGGTCCGACCGGGCGGCGCGAAAACGGGTAGCGCAAATAGCGTAAATGTCCGAATTCGAGCGGCGGCCCAACCGATAGGGGTCAAGCTTCCGTCGACCCACCTGGACCGCACCCCTTGGGTGAAACAGCAAAACCCCGGACAGATGGTTGATCATTGATCGAGCCTGTGACGCTGAAGGTCAAGGCGATGCGCGGGCGGGGGCGGGCGTCGACCCCGAATCGGACACCGAAACTTTCATTGCCCTGAAGTGCGGCATCGACAATTGGCGCTGGGCGGGCGTGCCGTTCTTCCTGCGCACCGGCAAGCGGCTCGCCGAAGGGCAAAGGATCATCTCGCTGGCCTTCCGGGAACCGCCCAAGAGCATGTTTCCCGCAGGCTCGGGCGTCGGCGCGCAGGGACCGGATCACCTCACCTTCGACCTCGCGGACGCCTCGAAGGTGTCCCTGTCGTTCTATGGCAAGCGCCCTGGTCCGGGCATGCGGCTGGACAAGTTGAGCATGCAATTTGCCATGCACGATACCGGCTGGATCGGCGAAGCGCTCGAGGCCTACGAGCGCCTGATCCTGGATGCGATGCGCGGCGACCACACGTTGTTCACCACCGCCGAAGGCATCGAGCGCCTGTGGGAAGTGTCGATCCCGCTGCTGGAATCGCCGCCGCCCGTCCGGCTCTACCAGCCGGGTTCATGGGGACCGAAATCGGTCCACCAGCTCATCGCCCCCCATGCCTGGCGCCTGCCCTTCGAGAGGGCCTGGCGGGACCCCAATCGCGCGGGCGCCTGAACAAGCAAGGCCTCAAACGCGCCGGCAATGCGCCGCGCGCCCCTTGCCCGGTGCCCTGCTGCATCCCATTTCTCTGGTGCCGCCCAATCAAGAATCACAATGCGGCATGGCCGGGCCGTCCAGATCGGACGATCGCGACCGATCCCGAAAGGGGACCATCATGAAAATCGATCCGAACCGTCCGGCCTTCGGCCCGCCCAACCTCGCGGCCGTGCTGCCCTCCGTTGCTCCAGGAGGTCCGCGCGGGACGGGCGACAGGGCATCCTCCGGCTGGCCAGGCGGCCCTGTCGTCACGGGCGCCGAGGAGCAGTCCGTGAGGCGACTCCAGGTCAGGGGCCGCGCCGGCATCTGGGAAGTCATCCAAGACGACCGCTTCTATGGTCACTACATGGGATATCAGGCGGCCTTCGCCGCCGCCGAAGCCGCGGCGATGGCGATCGTCGCCAACGGGGGCGCAGCCGACCTGCGGTTCAGGCAGGGGCAGGCGGACCCAGGCGTTGGTGGGCCGACCGGTGGGTCCGGCGGCCCGATCAGCGCGATGCGGACGATGGAGTTCCGGGCCGGATCGGCGCCGGTCGTGCGCTAGAGCATATTCCGTTCGGCTGGAATCAGCCGAACGGAATATGCCTGCTGCAACAACTAACTCCGGTGCACGCGTTTCCGGTCAGATGGAACCGCACGCGGTTCCATCTGACCGGAAACCGCTCTAGCGTCGGCGATCACCGCCCGGTGCCGGCGCCCCGCCCCGCACAGGGCGAAGCCGCCACGCCCGCACCAGCGTGACATACGCTCACGCCGCTAGGCTGCGGCCATCCAGCAGCGCCTCGACGTCGCGCCGAGCGGCGTTCGGCTTTATGCCGTACTTGGCGGCGACCAGGACGATCAGCTCGCGGCTCGTCTTGAGTGCCGAGATCTCGTGTCGGGTTAGCCGTTTCCACTTGGCGCTGACGGCGTTCAGCACATCGTCGCGCCCGGTGTCGTCCGCTCGCGCATCATCGTTCATCGGGGGAGCTTGGGACATGGCGTCCTCCTGATTGTCAGGTTGAGCTGTCGCTCGAGCGAAGAGGCGGTCGAGCGTCGCCTCAAGCAAATGGGGACGATGCCGAGAATTAGTAAGAGCGGCGCCGGACTTTATATTCGGGGCGCGCGAACGCGCTGCGCGGCGATGCGGCGATCTTGTTTGGTCACCGGTCGGTTGTCGTACTGGCCGCAAAGGGATCGTCATGGGCGACGTTTCGACGGTGGGCGTGGTACTCTGCGAGAGCCTTGTCGGCCGATTTCCAGGTAGCGAGGGTTTTCGCAGCTTCTCCAAGGTCTTGCGTCGACAGCCCTTCCGGCGTTGCCGCCCTTGGCGCAAAAGCCGTCCCAAGGGCGAAATGGCGGAGTTCCGTAACAGTCGCCGCTTCGACTAACCCCGCGTGGTGTGGACTATCGGCAATCATCAAGTCGGCGTTCGGATGAGGGCATAGCCCACGATCAACAAAATCAGGAATGTCGGGAACAGGACAGGCGGGACGAGCCAGTTACGCATATGTGCACCTCGCAGGTTGGGCGGGAGTGCACGGCTCTCTCAGCCATCGCAAGCCGGAGCTTGTCGGGCAATGGTGCGCAAGCTCTATACCTTGCAGGTGCGGGCGTCCAATGCGGGCGCTGCCTTGATTGAGAGATCAAGCCTGAGCGCGAAGGCGCGTATGATGGCCGAATGCGCACCATCGAGACCATGGTCACGTTCCACCATCCCTTCGTGCTCTCCGCCTTGGAGACGCCGCAGCCCGCCGGGACCTACCGCCTGGTGACGGAGGAAGAGGAGATTCCGGGCCTGTCCTTCGTCGCGTTCCGCCGCACGGCGACGTTGCTGTATCTGCCGGCCCTGCCTGCGACAGGCGCCACCCATCAGGTCGTCGACGTCGATCCCGTGGAATGGGCTGCCGTCGTGGAGGCGGACGGCCGGCGCTAGAGCACGATCTCCCCTTCCGCTGTAGTCGAATGCCGCAGCGATTTCCCCGAGATATCGCTTGTTCGTGGGTAAAAGAGCACCATCTCTCTACCAGCTGTTGCATCGCGGGTGCCCGATGCCTGCCCCTGAACTCCGACAATTTGAAAGCAACCCCATGAAATTCCGACCGCTGCACAGTCGCGTGGTGATTCGCCGTGTCGAACAAGAAGGCAAGACGACGGGCGGCATCATCATCCCGGACACCGCCCAGGAAAAGCCGATGGAGGGCGAGATCGTCGCCGTCGGCCCGGGTGCCCGCGACGAGACGGGCACAGTGGTACCGCTCGACGTCAAGAAAGGCGACCGCATCCTGTTCGGCAAATGGTCCGGCTCCGAGGTCAAGCTCGACGGCGAGGATCTCCTGATCATGAACGAGTCCGACATCATGGGTGTTATCGACACGCCCGGCGTCGCCACGAAGAAGGCCGCGTAACATCGCGCCGACTGGAAGCATCCAAACATCAAGAACAAGGAACAAGAACCATGGCAGCGAAGGAAGTACGTTTTGGCGGCGACGCCCGCGCCCGCATGATCCGCGGCGTCGATATCCTGGCTGATTCGGTCAAGGTCACGCTCGGCCCGAAAGGCCGCAACGTCGTGCTCGACAAGTCCTACGGCGCGCCGCGCATCACCAAGGACGGCGTCACCGTCGCCAAGGAGATCGAGCTCTCGGACAAGTTCGAGAACATGGGCGCCCAGATGGTGCGCGAGGTGGCGACGCGGACGTCGGACACCGCCGGTGACGGCACCACCACGGCGACCGTGCTTGCCCAGGCGATCGTGCGCGAAGGCGCCAAGTCGGTCGCCGCCGGCATGAACCCGATGGACCTCAAGCGCGGCATCGACCTCGCCGCCGAAATGGTGATCGAGGAACTCAAGAACCGCTCCAGGAAGGTGTCGACCAGTGAGGAGATCGCCCAGGTCGGCACGGTCTCGGCCAACGGCGACAAGGCGATCGGCGACATGATCGCCAAGGCGATGGACAAGGTCGGCAAGGACGGCGTGATCACCATCGAGGAAGCCAAGAGCATGGAGACCGAGCTCGATGTCGTCGAAGGCATGCAGTTCGACCGCGGCTATCTCTCGCCGTACTTCGTCACCAACGCCGAGAAGATGATCGTCGAGCTCGAAAATCCCTACATCCTCATCCATGAGAAGAAGCTGGCGAGCCTGCAGACGCTGCTGCCCTTGCTCGAGCTGGTGGCGCAGTCCGGCCGGCCGCTGCTCATCATCGCCGAGGAGATCGAGGGCGAGGCGCTGGCCACCCTGGTGGTCAACAAGCTGCGCGGCGGACTCAAGGTCGCCGCCGTCAAGGCGCCGGGCTTCGGCGATCGCCGCAAGGCGATGCTCGAGGACATCGCGATCCTGACCGCCGGCAAGGAGATCAGCGAAGATCTCGGCATCAAGCTCGAGAACGTCACCCTCGACATGCTGGGCAACGCCAAGCGGGTGCGCATCGACAAGGACAACACTACCGTCATCGACGGCGCAGGCGAAAAGAAGGACATCGCGAGCCGCGTCGCACAGCTCAAGGCGCAGGTCGAGGAGGCGACTTCCGACTACGACCGCGAGAAGCTGCAGGAGCGGCTGGCCAAGCTCGCCGGCGGCGTCGCCATCATCAAGGTCGGCGGCGCCACCGAGGTCGAGGTCAAGGAGCGCAAGGACCGGGTCGAGGACGCCATGCATGCTACCCAGGCCGCGGTCGAGGAGGGCGTCGTCGCCGGCGGCGGCGCGGCGCTGCTCTATGCCTCGCGCGTGCTCGAGGGCAAGCGGGGAGCCAACCACGACCAGCAGGTCGGCATCGAGATCGTGCGCCGTGCGCTGCAGGCGCCGGTCCGCCAGATCGCCGAGAATGCCGGCTTCGACGGCGCGGTGGTCGCGGGCAAGATGCTCGACCAGAAGGACGTCAATTTCGGCTTCGACGCCCAGAAGGCGGAATACGTCAACATGATCAAGGCCGGGGTCATCGATCCGACCAAGGTGGTGCGCACAGCGCTGCAGGGCGCGGTGTCGGTCGCGGGTCTCCTGGTGACGACCGAGGCGATGGTGGCCGAAGTGCCGGCCAGGAATGGCCAACCGGCGATGGCCGGCGGCGGCATGGGCGGCGATATGGGCTATTAGCCCGGCGGAGGCGTCATGACCTTGCGTCCGGAATATTCCCTCGGTCACTCCGAATACAATGCGTTTCTCTTCGCCGCCGTCGGCGAGGAGAAAGTCGGGTTGCCGCTCACGGTCCTGACGGCGTTGACCCGGCTGGGCTTCGACCCGTGGGGGGAAGCCGCGCGACTGTCAGATCTGCCCCGGGAAACTGCCGCCCGGGCCTTCGCCGTCACGATTGCCATGCTCCCCGAGGGAGACTGGAACGCCTCGGAGTTGGAGGTGATCGCCGCTCGTCTGGTGAACTGGCTGCCGGAGCGGAGCGCGGCGGCCGTTCCATCGGTGGGAGGCGGACGCGCCGCCGGAGCCGTACTTGCCGCCAGCGAAATGATCCAGTCGCGGGCCCCAACTTTGCTGACGTGGGCCGTGCTTGCCGTCGCCGTTCTCTTCCTCGGGCTGCATCTCTTCTCGGCGTAGGCCGAGGCACGGGCGTGTCGATTTAACAATAGAAGCCGCCCTTTGCAAGCGGGACCTCATGAACCCCGATAGGGAACGGGTACTCGCGCAAATCTTCAGAATGCGGTCGGAAATCGCGAAACCTTCATCGCCCACGACCTGTCTAGAGGTCGCAGGCCGCCGCGTTTCGGCTGATGTGCTCATAGAGCTCATACGAGCCCCCGGGGAAGTCGATTTCAGGACGCCGGTTCCTAACGACAGATAGCGGCAGAGAATTGCTGTTGTCCGGGGCCGGTGCGCCTGCCACAGTTTCATAGCTTATGCGTTGGTCGGGTTGCGTTGTCCAAGGGCCATGGAGAACGCCATGAACAGGCGACAGCTCGCGCGTTTGCTTCTCGTTGCGTTTGCGTTGTTGGTAGATGCCGTGCCGGCTCGGGCCGAGGCGGTGCTGCGCGTCGTCATGAACTCGGATCTCAAGATCCTCGATCCGATCTGGAGCGGCGCGTACGTCGTGCGCGACCACGGCTACATGATCTACGACACGTTGTTCGCCACTGACGCGAACGGCGAGATCCGGCCTCAGATGGTCGACCGCACGGAGATTTCGTCCGACGGGCTCACCTATACCTTCACCCTGCGCGACGGATTGAAGTGGCACGACGGCCAGCCGGTAACCGCCGAGGATTGCATTGCCTCGATCCAGCGCTGGGCCTCGCGCGATGCCGTGGGCCAGAAGCTCATGACTCTCGTCGCTTCCATCACGGCCCGGGACCCGAAGACCTTCGAGCTGCAGCTCAAGGAGCCGAGCGGGCTCGTGTTGCCGGCCCTGGGCAAGCCGGACGTCAACGTGCCCTTCATGATGCCCAAGCGCGTCGCCCAGACGCCGGGCAATACCCAGATCACCGACACCATAGGATCGGGTCCGTTCATCTTCAGACGCGATCTGTGGCGGCCGGGCCAGATTGCCGTCTACGTGCGCAACCCCGACTACAAGCCGCGGGACGAGCCTGTCTCGCGGCTCGCCGGCGGCAAGCGCGCCCTGGTCGACCGGATCGAAATGCTTGCCATGTCCGACCATCAGCAGGCCATCAATGCGCTGCTTGCAGGCGAGATCGACTTCATCGAAGCGCCGCCCTTCGACCTGCATCGCCTGCTCGAGCGCGACCGCAATATCCAGATGATGACGCTCAGCCCGGTCGGCAGCCAGAACATCTTCCGTGTCAACCATCTGCACAAGCCGTTCGACAACCCCCGCATCCGGCAGGTGCTCTGGTACGCCTTCAACCAGGAGGATTTTCTCAAGGCCGTGGTCGGCGATCCGGCCAAGTACAAGGTCTGCAAGGCGCTTTTCATCTGCGGCACGACCTATGCCTCGGAGAAGGGCACGGCGGGACGCCTGGAATCGAACTTCGACAAGGCCAGGGCGCTCCTGAAGGAGGCCGGTTACGATGGAACGCCGGTCGTCCTGATGCAGTCGAGCGATCTGTTCTGGCAGACCAACCTCGCTCCTGTTGCCAAACGCCTGATGGAGCAGGCTGGCTTCAAGGTCGACATGCAGCCGATGGATTGGCAGAGCATCGTCGTCCGCGCCGCCAGGAAGATCCCGCCCGAAGCGGGCGGCTGGAATGCCTATCTCGTCTCGCCGTCGGCGATGGGCCTCGTCAACCCGCTCTCGAACATCATCCTGAACTCTTCCTGCGAAAAGGCGCTGAGCGGCTGGCCCTGCGATCCGGAGATGGAGAAGCTGCGTGACCAGTTCGCGCGCGAGACCGATCCGGCGAAGCTGAAGGAAATCGCCGAGGCCGCGCAGCTACGCGCGTTCGAATGGACGCCCTACGTCCATCTCGGCGAATGGCGCCTGATCTCCGCCGCGCGCAAGAACGTCACAGGCTTCATATCTGCCGGTCCCACCATATTCTGGAACGTCGAGAAGAAGTGACTTCCAGTCAATGACCACTTCTGGCCGCACCCAGCGGACTCGCGAGAGCTTGAGCGGCGTCCGGATCGCCGGCGGCGTGTCCGGCCGGCTCGAGGTGGTCTTCGAGGCGGCCGCGACCAGCCTGGAGGGGTAGTAGGCGAGAGGCTGAAGGCGGCGTAATTTTGTTGCGGACGCTGCCCTGAGGATTTGTCACCACTCAGCGGCGTGCGCCGCCGCGATCGGTGTTGGCTTCCTCGCCATTGTTTCGTATCGCTGGCTCAGCCCGCGACCTCTACGAGGAAAAGCCGCCCCATGCCAGTGACCCGCCGTATCATGATCGCGCTCACAACTCTCGGCGCCGCCCGTTCGGCCGCCGCGCAAACGCAAGGAAAAGCCATGACGACTGAGACCGGCCTCAAAATCATCGACACGACCGTCGGTACGGGTGCGAGCCCCAAAAGCGGCCAGACTTGTGTCATGCACTACACCGGCTGGCTCTCCGAAGGGGGTGAGAAAGGCCGAAAATTCGATTCTTCCGTCGACCGCGGCTCGCCCTTCGAGTTTCCCGTCGGCATGAAGCGCGTCATCGCCGGCTGGGATGAGGGCGTCGCCACCATGAAGGTTGGCGGCAAGCGAACGCTGATCATTCCGCCGCAGCTCGGCTATGGAGAGCGCGGCGCAGGCGGTGTCGTTCCGCCCAACGCCACGCTGATCTTCGATGTCGAGCTGCTGGCGATCAAGTAGGCAACCAGTTGAAGCCGTAGATCGCAAACTGGCGCTTCTAACTCCGAGCCACGGGAAGGGCTGCGGCGACGCATGGCGCGGTCGCTTATGTCTTGGCGTAGGCGATGCTCATGGTCTCGGCAACACAGGCCGGACGCTCCTTGCCCTCGATCTCGACGGTCCATTGGTATGTCATGCGAATGCCGCCGTTTGGCATGTCGTCGGCGGCGAGCAGCTTCTGGCGGCCGCGGATGCGCGCACCAACCTGCACGGGGTTGGTGAAACGCACTTTGTTCGAGCCGTAGTTTATGCCGTTCCGCACATTGTCGATCTTGAGTACATCCCGGCCGAAGGTAGCAATCACGGCCAGGGTAAGATTACCGTGTGCAATGGTCTTTCCATCCGGCATGTCCGTCTTGCAGCGCTCGACATCGACATGAATCCATTGATGGTCGCCGCTTGCTTCGGCGAATGTGTTGATGCGTTCCTGTGTCATGACCAGCCAGTCGCTGACCCCTAGCTCCTGACCGACCAGCGCCTTCATCGCCTGCGGGCTCTGAACGATTCGTTTTGCCACGATGTCCTCCGTCAAACCACCCAGCACGTATCCTGTACTGTTACAGGAAGAATCACCCACCGACCTGCAACTTTGCCCAGGTGTCGCGTAGCTCGATCGTGCGGTTGAACACCAGGGCGTCCGGGCGGCTCGTCGGGTCCGGGCAGAAATAGCCCAGCCGCTCGAATTGCACGGCTTCGCCCACGGGCATCTCCGCCAGCGAGGGCTCCAGCAGCGCGCCCGACAGGACTTCGAGCGAGCCTGGATTCAAGTCGGCTTCCAGATCGCCATCGGCTCCCGGGTCGGGGCGGTTGAAGAGCGTACTGTACAATCGGACCTCGGCAGGGAGTGCGTGCCGGCCCGACACCCAGTGCAGGGTGGCCTTCACCTTTCGACCGTCCGGCGCATTGCCGCCGCGGCTGGCCGGATCGTAGGTGCAACGCAGTTCCACCACGTTGCCGTCCGCATCCTTCACCACCTGTCGGCAGGTGACGAGATAGGCGTAGCGCAACCTGACCTCTCGGCCGACCGCCAGCCGGAAAAATTTGTTCGGCGGGTTCTCCATGAAGTCGTCACGCTCGACGAAGATTTCCCGGCCGAAGCGGATGGTGCGCGTGCCGGCACCCGGGTCCCCCGGATGGTTGACGGCCTCCAGCTCTTCGACGTGGTCCTCGGGAAAATTCTCGATCACGAGCTTGAGAGGCCGCAGGACCGCCATGCGCCGCTGGGCCGCTTGGTTGAGACGGTCGCGGATCGCGTGATCGAACATGGCGAGATCGACGACGCTGTTGGCTTTGGACATGCCGATGCGCCGAACGAAGTCGCGGATCGCCTCCGGTGGCACGCCGCGGCGGCGCAGGCCGGCGAGGGTCGGCATGCGCGGATCGTCCCAGCCGCTCACGATGCCGCGCCGTACCAGATCCGTCAGGTAGCGCTTGGAAAGGACGGTGTATCCGAGATTGAGGCGGGCGAATTCGGTCTGGCGGGGCCGCGACGGGACCGGCAGGTGGTCGAGGAACCAGTCGTAGAGGGGACGATGGTCCTCGAATTCCAGGGTACAGAGCGAGTGCGTGACATGCTCTATGGCGTCGGACTGGCCATGAGCGAAATCGTAGGTCGGATAGATGCACCACTGCGTCCCGGTGCGCGGGTGAGGCGCGTGCAGGATGCGATACAGGACGGGGTCCCGCAGGTTCATGTTGCCGGAAGCAAGGTCGATCTTCGCCCGCAGCACGCAGGCACCATTCGGAAACTTGCCGCTGCGCATATCGCGAAACAGGCTGAGATTCGTTTCCACCGAACGGTCGCGATCGGCCGAAGCACGGCCCGGTTCGGTCAGCGTGCCGCGCATCGCCCGCATCTCGTCGGGGGCCGTGTCGTCGACATAGGCGAGGCCGGCGCGAATGAGGTGCTCTGCCCAGTCGTACAACGTCTGGAAATTGTCCGACGCATGGTACAGATGCTCGCCCCAGTCGAAGCCGAGCCAGTGTACGTCCCGCTTGATGGCGTCGATGTATTCCTGCTCCTCCTTCACGGGATTGGTATCGTCGAAGCGAAGGTGGCAGCGGCCGCCGAATTCGACGCCAAGTCCGAAGTTCAGGCAGATCGACTTTGCGTGGCCGAGATGCAGATAGCCGTTCGGCTCCGGTGGAAAGCGCGTGACGATGCCCTGCACCAGGCCGCGGGCGAGGTCGGCCTGGACCATGTCGCGAATGAAATCCCGGGGCTCTTCGTTTGCAGGGGCCTCCGGCATCGGCTTCTTGTCATTCATCTACCTGTCAACCTCCACGCGGGCGCGTACACCGGCAATCTGCGGCCAGCCAATTGTAACACTGCCGGTGCGCTCGGCTAAAGTTTGCGACGCAGGGAGTTGATTGGGCGCAAGTAGTCCAGCTTGTGGGGCGTATGCCGAACGTGGCCGCAACGGGCACCCGGCGCAAAATGCTCGTTCTGAAGAGGTCATCGCCTGGGACTTCGGGAGCCAGAACGGGTCAAACGCGGAATTTGCGCGTGGCAGCCCATCCATGGAGGGCTAGGCCGATGAAGCGCCGTCGATGGCGATCTCCGCCCCGGTGATGTAGCTGCTCTCATCGGAGAGCAGGAATGCCACCAGCTGCGCAACCTCTTCTGACGTTCCGTGACGATGCATCGGCACCTGCTTCATCCGCTGCTCGCGCTGCTCGGGCGTGCGAAACGCGATCATATCGGTGTCGATTGGACCGGGATGAACCGAGTTCACCCGGATTTTGCGGCCGGCCAGGTCGATCGCTGCCGACTTGGTCATGCCCCGCAGCGCCCATTTGGTCGCGGCATAGGCGAAGGACCCGGGCGAGCCCTTGAGCCCGGCGACTGACGAAATATTCACGATGGACCCTCCGCCCGAGCGCTCCATCGCCGGCACTACCGCCTTCATGCCGAGGAAGCAGCCGTACTGATTGATCTGGATGTGTCGCTGCCAGAGCGCGTCGTCGGTCTCCATCAGCGCGGCCGGCTGGTAGATTCCGGCGTTGTTGACCAAGCCGTGCAAGCCGCCGAGCTTCTGGGCGGCTTCGACAGCGCGGGCCCAATCGGCTTCCGAAGTCACATCGTGCCGGACGAAGGACGCAGCCGGCCCGAGCTCGACAGCTAGTGCTTGGCCCTGATTGTCCAGGAGGTCGCCGATTACGACCTTTGCACCCTGCGCTACCAGCAGGCGGGCCTCCGCGGCACCCTGGCCGCGCGCCCCGCCGCTCACGAGCACTACCTTGTTGTCGAAGCGCGCCATATCCGCTTCCCCCGATTGCCGACAAGGAAGTTTGGCAGATCGAAAGGCCTGGTTCACCATCTGTTAATGTTGGGTCACAACAGGTGTGCGGCGGCCGCATCGTTGGCGTCTCTGAGGGGCGACGGTCTAGAGCGCGAATGACATTAGATGGACCGTCTTTGCTGGGAGCGCGGCACATCCAGTGCCGCGCAGTGGGGTGTCGCAGCGGCAAGGAAGAGCGCCAGCTGATTCGAGCTGGACCCGCAGCTCTAGCAGTCGACGCGCGGACGGCGACCGGCGTCCGCGTCAGACTGGGCCCTATCCCGTTGCTGCCACTGCCTCACACTTTTGGGATCAGGAATTGCTTGTTGACGCAGTTCTCCAGCCGTCCGTCGCGCAGAAAGCGCGCCGCAGTGCGGGCTGCGAAGCCCCGGTTATCGCGGAAGCTCTCGGGCGTGTAGAACGCCGAATGCGGTGTCAGCAGCAGGCGATGGCGGATCCATTCCTCGTTCTTCTGCCAGGCTGCGATCAGCCGCCGTTGCGGGTTCGCGGGCTCCTCCGGCAGCACGTCGAGGCCGGCCGCTTGCACCGTGCCGTCCTTCATGGCGTCGTGCAGCGCGTCGATGTCCACCACCGGGCCGCGCGCGGTGTTGATAAGGATCAGGCCCCGTTTGGCGGCGGCGAACGCCTCGGCGCCGATCAGGCCGCGCGTCTCGGCGGTCAGCGGCGTGTGGATGCTGACGAAGTCGCATTGCCCCATCAGCTCGGCGAGCGAGTCGGCGCGGCGCACGCCGATAGCGAACTGGTAGCCGTTCGGCTGGTACGGGTCGTAGAACACCACGTCCATGTCGAAGGCCTTCGCGCGGAGCGCCGCCGCGGTGCCGATGCGGCCCATGCCGACGACCCCGAAGGTGCATACCGACAGACGGCGTCCGAACGGATTATGCTGAGGGCGCCAGTTGCCCTTCAGATCCGCACGCAGTTCCAAATCGTGATAGGCGACGCTCTTCGCGAGGGTCATCATCAGGGCGATCGCGTGGTCAGCGACCTCCCGCGTGCCGTAGTCCGGCACATTGCAGACCGGAATGCCGAGCTTGCCGAAACGCTCGATGTCGACGTCGTCGTAGCCGACGCCGTACTTCACGAAGATCCGGCAGGCCTTCAGCTTGTCGATGTATGGCGGAGGGCACCCGCCGACGACCGCGTCCGCCTTCGCCCATTGCTCGTCGCTGACGTCCTCGAATTTTTCATGGAACTGCAACTCGAACCCGGAGCCGACCGCTTCGGTTGCAACCGGTACAAGCCGAGCGGGCAAGTTCGGCCAGAGAATGCGCATCGCCATGACGTCTCCCTCGTTCGATGTCGTGGCCAAAGTGCCATCGCCCCCGCGCCAGATTCTCGCGGCTCATGCCGCGACGGCTTGAACGGTCGATGCCAGCATCATCCGCGCGGCCTTCTCGCCGATCATGATCGACGGCGCATTGGTGTTGCCCGAGGTCAGCGTCGGCATGATCGAGGCATCGGCGACGCGCAGCCCCGCCAGGCCGCGGACGCGAAGCTGGTCGTCGACCACCGCCATCGGGTCCGCACCCATCTTGCAGGTGCCGACCGGATGGTAGGTGGTCTCGGCGTTGTTCCTGACCCAGTCGAGCAGCTCGTCATCGGCGCTGATGTTGAGGCCCGGCGCAATCTCGTCGGTGGCGATGTCCGCCATGGCCGGTGCCGTCATGATGCGCCGGGTGATGCGCATCGCTTCCAGCGTCACCTCGCGGTCGAGCGATGCGCTCAGGAAATTGAAGCGGATCGCCGGCGGCGTATCGGGCCGGCTCGACGCGACATGAATGCTGCCGGTGCTCTCCGAGCGCAGGATGTTCGTGATCGCGGTGATGCCGGAGGTCTTGGCCAGTTGGAAGTTCTCGCCCACCAGGAACGGGATCCAGGAGATCGCCGCGTCGGGCGCCTCCAGTCCGGCGCGGGTGCGGATATAGGCGCGGATCGGCGCCGCCGGCAGGCCGAGCAGCCCCGTGCGGTTGAGCGCGTAGCGCAGCGCCTGGCCGACGCGGCCGAGGCCGCGCATCTTGTCGTTGTAGGTCATGCCGAGCGCCGGCGGCACCGTCCATTTCATCCGCGGCGAGTAGTGGTCGCGCAGGTTCTCGCCCACGCCTTTGAGCTCGTGGCGCACCTCGATGCCGACCGCCTTCAGCCGCTCCGGCTGGCCGACGCCGGAGAGCTCCAGCAGCTGCGGCGAGTTGATCGAGCCGGCGCTGACGACCACTTCGCGGGTGGCGCGCGCTTCGCGCGGCTGGCCGGCCACGTTGTAGCGCACGCCGACGCAGCGCTTGCCGTCGAACAGCAGGCCTTCGGTCAGCGCGTTGGCGACGATGCTGAGGTTCGGCCGGGTGCGGGCGGGATCGAGGTAGCAGACCGCGGTGCTCATGCGGCGACCCCCGCGGATGGTCGCCTGGGTCATGCCGATGCCGTCCTGCCTGGCGCCGTTGTAATCCTTGGTGTAGGCGATGCCGACCTGGCCGGCGGCCTTGATCAGCGCATCATAGATCGCGCCGCTCTCGTTGCTTTCGGTCACCTTCAGCGGTCCGTTGCGGCCGCGATAGTCCTCGTCGGCATCGCCCTGGAAGCTCTCCATGTCGCGGAAGATCGGCAGCACCTCGCGATAGCTCCAGCCGCGATTGCCGAGCTGCGCCCAGGTGTCGTAGTCCTGCGCCTGGCCGCGCACGAACACCATGCCGTTGATCGATGACGAGCCGCCCAGCAGCTTGCCGCGCGGGATCGGGATGCGGCGCTGGCCGGTCGACGCCTCGGGCTCCGAGGCATAGAGCCAGTTCGCCTTGGGGTTGGCGATCAGCTTGGCGAAGCCGACCGGGATCCGCGACCAGGGATGGCTTTCGCGCCCGGCTTCCAGCACCAGCACCTTGTGCCGGGGATCGGCGCTCAGCCGGTTGGCCAGCACCGAGCCGGCCGAGCCGGCGCCGACGACGATGAAGTCAAAGCTCCGTTGGTCCATTTTTCCCTCCGCGATTCGCATCGTCCACAGTGCGGCACCCAGGTGAGCGCGGCGTTGCATTGTGCGTCAAGTGGTTCTCGTGAGCGCTGCATCGTCGAGGACTCGACGTTGGAGGAGGTTGGTTAGCCGTTGACCGCCCGCATCACCGCCACCCATTCGTCCAGGATGGGCAAGATCGTGCCCGCCTTTTCCGATGGCAGGCTGGTGGAGACGCGGTTGACGCCGGCGTCGCGGTAGCGCTTCGCCAGATCGGCGTCGGGCGACTGGCCACCGATCGAGATGTCCATCTTGTCCGGGTCACGGTTGGCTTCGGCGCACATCTGCCGGAACTTGGGAATGAGCTCGATCAGCGGCGCCGGGCTTCTTTCCGTAACCTGCGGCATCCAGCCATCGCCATAGCGGATGGCGCGCCGCGCCGAGTAGGGAAATGCCCCGCCCACCAGGATCGAGGGGTACGGCTTCTGCACGGGCTTGGGCCAGGCCATCATCGGATCAAAGTTCACGAACTCTCCGTGATATTCGGCCTCCGGCTTGGTCCAGATTTCCTTCATTGCCTCAATGTTCTCTCTCGCGCGCTTGTGACGAGTGGCGAAGGCGGTCCCGTGGTTCTCCATCTCGTCCTCGTTCCAGCCATTTCCTACCCCGAAGACGAAGCGCCCGCCCGAGACCTGGTCGATCGAGGCGACCAGCTTGGCGGTCTGGATCGGATCCCGCTGAGCGACAAGACAGACGCCGGTTCCGACCTTCAACGTCCTGGTCGCCATCGCGGCAGCGGCCAGCGTCACAAACGGGTCCATAACGTCGTAGTAGCGCTTGGGCAGCTCGCTCCCCAGAATAAAGCTCGACTTGCGCGATGTCGGGATGTGCGAATGCTCGGGCGCCCAGACAATGTCGAAGCCGCGCTCCTCGAGCGCAACCGCGAGCTCCGCCGACCCCATCGAATAGTCGGTGAAGAACATCGACGCGCCGAATTTCATGGGGCGATCCTCTCGAGTTTCCGGTGATCAGCCTGGGGCGGAAGCCGGCGCCGCGCAACCCGCCCAGGTGGACGCGCCGAGCCGCCTACTGGTGTCCTCGCACAGTGCAGCATTTCATCACTTGCCGCGGCGTGGCGTTGAAAGCTGGCGACGCCTGCTTCAGGATCGTTGACAAGGAGACAACGGGAGGGACGGATGATCGCCAGGCGAAGCATATTGGCGTCCATGCTGGCCGCCATGGCGGCCGGTGCGGGCGCACGTTCCGCCGGCGCTCAGGACAGGTATCCGTCGAAGCCCGTCCGCCTGGTGATTCCGTTCCCGCCGGGTGGCGGCGCCGACGCCGTCGCCCGCCCGCTCGCCCCGCTGATGACGGAGACGCTCGGCCAGCCGATCGTCCTCGACAACCGCGGCGGCGCCAACGGCAACATCGCCGCCGAGGTCGTCGCCAAGGCGTCGCCCGACGGATATACGCTGCTGCTGGCCAACAGCTCTCTCACCATCAGCGGCGGCCTCTACCGCACGCTCCCGTTCAACCCGCTGGCCGATTTCACGCCGATCAGCCTGGTCGGCGTGACGCCGAGCCTTCTGGCCGTCAACCCGTCGGTGCCGGCGCGAACGGTCAAGGAGTTCGTCGAGCTGGCGAAGGCGCGTCCCGGCAAGCTGAGCTACGGCTCTTCCGGCATCGGCAGCACCATGCACTTGGGCGCGGCGCTGCTGCAGTCGATGGCTGGGCTCGACATGGTGCATGTGCCGTACAAGGGCGGTGGTCCGGCAATCGCCGACGCGCTGTCGGGCCAGACCGACTTCATCTTCGTCAACCCGGTCGCCGTGCTCGCCCAGGTTCGCGCCGGCAAGCTGGCGGCGCTGGCCGTCACGTCGAGCAAGCGACTGGCGATCCTGCCCGATGTGCCGACCTTCGAGGAATCCGGCTATCCGGGCCTGCTCTCGAGCACCTTCTATGGAGTGCTTGGCCCGGCTGGCCTGCCGCGCGAGGTCGTCATGCGGCTCAACGGGGCGGTCGTGGCGGCGGTGGCGCGCAAGGAGCTGGCCGATCCACTGGTAGCTCTGGGCTACGAGATGGAGTCGAACACGCCCGAGCAGTTCGCGGCGTTCCTGCGCGCCGATGCCGCTCAATGGCTGCGGCTGATCAAGATGACCGGCGCGAGCGCCGAGTAGCTCCCGGCGAGAAAAACTGTGTTTGCTGACCATGGCTTCCCCGCAACCCGGCGGAATGCTAGCGTTCGCGACGTTCCGCGGGTTCATCTGGGGAATGTCGGATAACAAGGCAGAGGAGCCTTCCATGCCCGATGGCGCGGCTCTCCCGGTTCTCGACCACGAACTGGCCGATGACGAGCTTCAATGGATGAAGTCCGTTTACGCGGACTTCAGCAAGGCGCGCGCCGCGGCCGGTCCCGAATTCAACCCCAAGGAAGCCCTGCGCGCCATTCTGGCCCGCGCTGAATATCGCCTGACCGCCGCCGCCGCGCCGGATCTGACCGGACCCGGCCCGTGGCGCCTGGGCCAGAACCGGCACGGCCGCGGCGTGGCGGCGGTGTTCCTGCCGAAGGTCGAGCTTCATACGCACATCGCCAGCCGCACCGATCAGTTCCCGATGTATGTCATGGGCGAGGCGGAAGGCTTTTCCATCGACGAAAATGGCAAGCCGGTGCTGGAACCGGTGGTTGGCGGCAGCCATTTCCACAACGCGCCCGGCGCGCCGCATGCCTTCGTGCCGAAGGTCGGCATTCCCAAACCGGACAACTGGGAAATCGCCTTCATCGCCATCACGCCACGCAACCTGAAGGAAGATACGCACCGGGTCTCGGACGAGATTCGTACGCTTTACAAGCAGGTAATCGGTCAAGACGCCCCTATGGGTGTCTAGAGCGTGATGATACTTGATCAATTCGCCTTCTTTGAACGACGCGGCTTTCTGTCGTCCTGAGCGCAGCGAAGGACCTCATCGCCGCTCGCCAGAATGAGCTTTGTACGGTCTGGCGATGAGATCCTTCGCTACGCTCAGGATGACGAAAGAGGCGTTGATTCGAAAATGCGTCATCACGCTCTACGCCGCCCTGTCGGCAATCCACCTGTGCGTGGCGACAATCTCGGCGTGGCCGTGCGCTGCGTGACAGCCATGGCCCGCGCGACCTAAGCTCGGTGCAGGGGAGACCGCGCTTGACCCAGACCATCGAGCTCAACGTCAACGGCGCGCGCAGCGTCGTCACGGCAGACCCGGACACGCCGCTCATCTACGTCCTGCGCAACGACCTGCAGCTCAAGGGCACCCGGTTCGGCTGCGGCGCCGGCGTGTGCGGATGCTGCACGGTGCTGCTGGACGGGCGCGGCATCCAATCCTGCAACACCCCGGTATCGGCGGCGGCGGGCGGGGAGGTCACCACGATCGAGGGACTGGGCGAGGGCCAGGGCGAGGGGCGGGGCGGCAAGGCGGCGCCGCATCCACTGCAGCAGACCTTCGTCGATGAGCAGGCGGGGCAGTGCGGCTACTGCTTGACCGGCATCATCATGGGCGCCGCGGCGCTGCTCGGCCGCAATCCGTCGCCGACGGAGGCCGAAATTCGTTCCGAGCTGGACGTCCATCTCTGCCGATGCGGCGCCTACGACCGCATCCTGCGCGCGATCCGACGCGCGAGCGAGATGATGGGCAAGAGGGGCGGGTGAGATGACGATCGATCCGCTTCCTCCGGGCCTCGCCCGCAACAGCCGGCTCGACCGGTGGGTCGAGATCAGGACCGACGGCGTCGTCGAGGTGCGCACCGGCAAGGTCGAAATCGGCCAGGGCATTACTTCTGCCCTGGCGCAGATCGCGGCGGAAGAGCTCGACGTCGACTACGCCCGCATCCGCATGATCCCGGCCGATACCGGCCGCAGCCCGAACGAGGGCGTCACCGCCGGCAGCCGGTCGACCATGGACGGCGGCGGCGCGCTGCGGCAGGCCTGCGCCGAGGTGCGCGACGCTTTCCTGCAGGCCGCGGCGCGTCGGCTCAACGCCGGCGTCGACGAGCTGTTCGTGCGCGATGGCACCGTGCACCGCAAGGCGAGCAACGAGAGCGCGACCTATTGGGAGCTGAGTGCCGAGGTCGATCTCTCCCGGGACGCCGATGGCCGCGCGGCGCCGAAACGTGCCGATCAGCTGACGCTGGTCGGCAAGCCGCTGCCGCGGCTCGACCTGCCCGACAAGGTGACTGGCGCTGGCGTCTACCTGCACGACCTGGAGCTGCCAGGCATGCTGCACGGTCGGGTCGTGCGCCCGCCTTCCTATCACGCGGTGCTCCAGGCGTTCGACGGCAAGCGCATCGAGACGATGCCGGGCGTGCGGGCCGTAGTGTGCGACGGGCGCTTCCTCGGCGTCGTCGCCGCGCGTGAGGAGCAGGCCGTCGCCGCGGCGGCGGCGCTCGCCAAGGGCGCCGTATGGCAGGAAGCCGCGGACCTGCCGGACGTCGATGCCATGCCGGCCTTCCTGCGATCCCGGCCATCGAAGGCGAAGATCCTGAGCGAGAAGGGTGTGCCGCAGAAGATCGGCGCTCATGCCGTGAGCGCCAGCTATTCACGGCCGTTCCTGGCCCACGCGTCGATCGGGCCGGCCTGCGCGGTGGCGCGGGTGGAGGTCGGCGCAATCGAGGTGTGGAGCCAAAGCCAGTCGATCCACCCGACCCGGCTGGACATCGCCAAGACGCTCGGCGTCGCGCCCGACACGATCACCGTTCGCCATGTGCAGGGCGCCGGATGCTACGGTCACAACGCGGCCGACGACGCGGCGCTCGACGCGGTGCTGCTCGCCCGCGCGGTGGCGGGCCACCCGGTGCGGCTGCAATGGTCGCACGAGGACGAACTGGCCTGGTCGCCTTTCGGGCCGGCGATGGTCGTCGCCATGAACGGCGCGGTCGATGACGCCGGACGCATCGTCGACTGGCGCCATGAGGTCTGGAGCAATCCGCACATCGCGCGGCCAGGGCTGCAGGAAAGCCCGTCCCTGCTGGCGGCGTGGCACCTGGGCCAGCCGTTCGCCCAACCGCCCGGTATCGACGCATTGCCGGGAATTCAGCCGACCAGCGAGCGCAACGCCGTGCCGATCTACGATTTCGCCAATCAGCGGGTCGTGCTGAACGCGCTGGAGCGGTTGCCGGTGCGCACCGGCACCCTGCGGGCGATCGGCGGATTCCTGAATACCTACGCGATCGAGTGCTTCATGGACGAGCTGGCGCACGCCGCCGGCGTCGACCCCGTCGAGCTGCGCCTGAAGCACCTTGGCGACGAGCGGGCGATTGCCGTGATCAAGGCGGCGCGCGAGCGGTCGGGGCTCGCTTCGCGCTCGCGACACGATGCGGGTCGGGGGGCGATGGGTCGCGCGGCGACGGGATACGCGGTATGGGCCTCGGTTTCGCGCGCTACAGCAACGAAGCCGCCTACGCCGCGGTGGTGGTCGAGGTCGAGGCTGGTGCCACGATCAGGGTTGTGCGCGCGGTCGCGGCCGTGGACTGCGGCCGCACGATCAACCCGGACGGCGTGAGCAACCAGATCGAGGGCGGTATCGTGCAGGCGGTAAGCTGGGTCCTGAAGGAACAGGTGCGGTTCGACCGGACCCGAATCACCACGCGGACCTGGGACGACTATCCGATCCTGCGCTTCAGCAAGTCGCCTCCGGTCGAGGTCTCCATCATCGACCGGCCGGACGAGCCTTCGCTCGGTGTCGGCGAGGCGGTGGCCGGTCCGGTCGCCGCGGCGATCGCCAACGCGGTGTTCGACGCGATCGGCGTGCGCGTGCGCGATCTGCCATTGACGCGCGAGCGAATGCTGGCGGCGATCAACGACGCATGAGCTTGAGGCTAGAGCGGAATGAGATGAGATGGAACCGCATGCGGTTGCATCTCATCTCATTCGCGCGCACGGGAGATCGTGGTTTCACAGGGCATGATGGGTCCGGCTGATTCCAGCCGGAGCCATCATGCTCTAAGCAGCCAACCGGTCACTCGACGACAGGCGAGCGGCTGAAGGCTGCGCAATTTTATTGCGCACGGTGCTCTGAGCGGGCGAAACGACGATCCGGCATCGCAGCGGCGCGCGCCGCTGCGATCGGGGTTGGCTTTCTCGCCATTGTTTCGTATCGCTGGCCCCGCACGCGACCTCTCCAAGGAAAAGCCGCCACATGCCAGTGACCCGCCGCGTCATGATCCGACCGCAACTCTCGCCGCCGCCTGTCCGGCTGGCGCGCAAACGCAAGGAAAAGCCATGACGACCGAGACCGGCCTGAAATTCATCGACACGACCGTCGGTACGGGCGCCAGTCCCAAAAGCGGCCAGACTTGTGTCATGCACTACACCGGCTGGCTCTCCGAAGGGGGCGCGAAAGGCCGAAAATTCAATTCTTCCGTCGACCGCGGCTCGCCCTTCGAGTTTCCCATCGGCATGAAGCGCGTCATCGGCGGCTGGGATGAGGGGGTGGCCACCATGAAGGTCGGAGGCAAGCGAACGCTGATCATTCCGCCGCAGCTCGGCTATGGAGAGCGCGGCGCCGGCGGTGTCATTCCACCCAATGCCACGCTGATTTTCGACGTCGAGCTGCTGGCGATCAAGTAAGCAGGATCGCCGCCCTTTCTCACCTCCCCGTCCGCGCCTCGGAAGGCGCTGAGACGGGGAAGGTATTGCGACATTCCGGCCATTCAACGCCCAGCACGCCTGCCTATCCGCCGGCAATCTCCTTCGCCTGACGCAGGCCGTCGCGGGGCGTATCCAACTCGGCGCCCAGCTTGACCAGTTCAGCAGCCAGCGCCCGCGCGCGCTTGTCATCGCCGGCCGCGCGCGCCGCGGCCATGGCGCCGGCAATCGCGCGATAGCGGTTGGGCTCCTTCTTCATGACGGCGTCATACTCGGCCAGCAACTCGGCCGGCTTGGCTGCCGCCAGCAAGGCTTCGGCCAGGAGCTCGCGCGCCGGCAGCAGGGGGCCCGGCGTGACGACATGCTTTTCGGTGGCGTCTTCCCGCGCGGCCGCCGCCTTGAGCTCGGTGATGCAGGCATCGGCCTTGCCCTCCGCACAAAGCGCCAGGGCGGCGACCACGGCGGCCTGGATGTCGATCTGGCCCGCCCAGTAGCCGAGCTGGGCGGCGCGCGCCGCATCGCGCAGGGCCGTGAGCCGTGCCTGTTCCTCGCGCGCCGCGGTGGCGTCGCCGCTGCGGGCGGCCCCGATGCCGCGGGCAAAGGCGTTGATCGACTCGGACTGGGGGTACTTCTGCCAGGGATAAGCGTCCTTCTTCGGGTCCAGAGGCAGCGCCGCGGCGCCGGCCCAGTCTCCCGCTTCGAGGCGAAGGCGTGCCGGCATGGCCGCGTAGGCGTAGGCGGCGGCAAAATTGTCGACGGCCGGCCGCGCGACCGAGATCGCCATGGCCTGCCGTGCCGCCGCGTCCTGCGCCAACTGAAGATGCGCGTAGACCATGTAGTCGGCGGCGTGGTGGCCGTCGAACACCGATTCGCCGGATACCCGCCAGGACTCGCGGTTGGCGGCGATCAATTCCTTCCAGTAGCCCACGCGCGTGAAGATGTGCGAGGGCATATGAAGCGCGTGCGGCGCGTCGGGCGCGATGGCCGCATAGGCTTTCGCCGCCGTCAGGCCCTTCTCGGCGATCGCCGGATAGTCGTAGCTGTGGATCAGGTAGTGGGCGACGCCCGGATGGTTCGGATGTGCCTTGAACAGGGGCTCGAGTATCGCGGCGGCCTTGAGCTGGTTCGTGTAGTTCTTGTCGGTGGGATCGAAATTTGCCGAGGTGATCAGCGCCGACAGGACCTTCGCCTCGGTGTCGTCAGGATAAGCGGCCATGACCGACGCCATGGCGGCGTCGAAAGCCTTGATGCGCTCGGGATAGGGCTTCGCGGCGTGCCCACGCACGAAGGCTCCGACGGCAGCGACATAGTCCTGCTCGCGCTTGCTCTTCAGTCCCGCGGCCTGCGCCGCATCGAGTGCCGCGACAACGCTGTCGAGACGCGGCGCCGAGAGCGGGGCTGGCCAGGTGAACGGGTTCTCGAGGATCGACAGGGCTTGGCCCCAATGCGCCATGCCGCACGCGGGATCGGTGCGCTCGATCGCCTTGAAGGCGGCGACCGCCTGGGGCCAGGCGAAGGAATGGTACAGCGCCATGGCCGTGTTGAACTCTGCCTGTGCGGCCGGATTGCAATCGACGCGGAACTCGACCGTGCCCAGGCGAGGAATTGCGTGTTGGTGTGCACTCTGTGTCTGTGCCGATACCGGCGAGACGAGCGAGCTCGCCGCAGTGATGCCCAGCAGTACCGAAAGCGCGCCTCTCATGGTGGCCCCCTTTGGTTATGTGCATCGAAGCGCCAACAGGATGAGCCTGTCGGACAGCCGGGGCAAGCTCGGCTGAGTGCGCCGGTACCGGCCAGTGGTCATCGGCTGCCTGGGCGATAGCGTCGCCGCCTATGCAGTGCCGTAACGGCATCGAGCAGCGGAAAAAAAGCAGGCTGACTCGCTTGGCAGGCAACGGTAACCTTCGCCCACTCCCACATCCGGCCGGTCGCCGGTCTTCGTGCGGTGCGATGTCATGAGCATCGAAGTCAAGCTCGCGTTCGACGTGCTGGCCTTCATCTCGGTGATGGTGCTGATCGTGCTCGGGCTGGGGGTCATCGCCAGCATGATGGGCATCTTCAACTTCGCCCACGGCGAGTTCGTCCTGCTCGGCGCCTACACCGTCTACCTGTTCGAAAGCAGCGGCCTGTCCGCCTGGGCCGGCATCGTGGCCGCGCCCGTGGTGCTGGCGCTGGTCGGCCTGGTGCTGGAACGGCTGGTGATCCGCCGGTTCTACGCCGCGCCCATCATCGCCATGCTGGGCACCTACGCCATCGGCCTGGTGATCCGCGAGATCGTGCGCGGGCTTCTGGGCGGCCACTACAAGTCGATCTCCGAGCCGATCGCCGGCGTCATCACCGTGTTCGGCGTCGATTTCTCGGCGTGGCGCAGCGTGATCGTGCTCACCACCGTCTGTATCGTCGCCGGCACCTGGCTCTTCCTCGCCCGCACCTCGGTCGGCCTGCAGGTCCGCGGCTCGCTCGAGAATCCCAACCTCGCGCGCGCCTGCGGGATCTCGACCACCACGCTCTACGCCTTCACCTTCGCCTTCGGCGCCGCGCTGGCCGGCCTCGCCGGCGCGCTGATCGTGCCGCTCTATCAGCTCTCCGCCGACATCGGCACGCGCTTCCTGGTGCAGGCCTTCCTGTCGGTGATGCTGGGCGGCGTCGGCACCTTCGAAGGACCGGTGCTGGGCGCCGCCGCCGTCGGCGGCATGGCCGCCGGCCTGCCGTGGTTCGTCATCCCGGTGCTGGCCGATCCGCTGGTCTTCATCATCGCACTGATCATCGTGAAGCTGCGTCCACAAGGGTTCATCACTCAGGGGAGGCTTTGACATGACCGACCAATCGCATCGCACCAACCAAGGCCCAGCCTCGGCCGTCGCCGGCTGATGGGCGCAAGCGCTCTCACCGCCGCCGGCTGGATCGCCGGTGGCGGCGGCTGGATGCTGGCGCCAAAACGGGCCCACGCCGCCGACCCGATCAAGATGGGCATCGCCACCGACATCACCGGCGCGATCGCGCCGTCGGGCAACGCCAACTGGCAGGTGGCGCAGTTCACCGTCGAGCAGATCAACAAGGCGGGCGGCATCGCCGGCCGCCAGATCGAGCTCTTCCTCGAGGACACCGCGTCCGATCCCAAGGTCGCCGTCGGCAACGTCCGCAAGCTCATCCAGGAGCGCAAGGTCAACGTCGTGCTGGGCGGCATCACCTCGGCGATGCGCCAGGCGATCAAGGACCCGATCGTCAATCGCGGCCGCACGCTCTACATCTATCCGCAGCTCTACGAAGGGCAGGAATGCACCAAGCACCTCTACTGCACCGGCCCGACGCCGGCGCAGCAGTGCGACAAGCTCATTCCCTACCTGATCAAGACCGTGGGCAAGAAGCGCTTCGCCATGCCGTCGGCCAACTACGTCTGGCCGCAGCTCCTGAACAAGTACGCCCGCAAGGTCATCGAGGCCAACGGCGGCGAGGTCGTGTTCGAGGAGTACTATCCGCTCGACCAGGCCGAATATTCCGCGACCATCGGCAAGATCCGCGACGGCAAGGTCGACTGCGTGTTCAACACCGTGATCCCGCCCGGCCTGCAGCCCTTCTTCAAGCAGCTCTACGAATCGGGCTTCCAGAAGAACGGCGGCGCGCTCTCCTGCGTCTACTACGACGAGAACCTGCTGAACTACCATCCGGCGCAGGAGATGGAGGGCCTCTACAGCTGCCTCGACTACTTCCAGTCGGTCGACGATCCGTTCAGCAAGCAGCTGCAGGCCGACTACATGAAGAAGTTCCCCGACACCAAGTATCCTGTTCACCGCCGGCTCCGCCGCGACCGGCATGTATCGCGGCATCAAGTTCTACGAGGCCGCGGTCAAGGCGACCAACGGCGATCTCGCGCGCGATGCGGTGTCGGCGGCCATGGACAAGGCGAAGATCGAGCAGGGGCCGGGCGGCGGCGCCGAGATGGTGCCGGGCAAGATGCACTGCAAGATGAACATGTACATCGCCCAGTGCAAAGTCGACGCCGGCAAGACGCGGTACGACGTCATCGAGAGCGACAAGATGGTCGATCCGAAGGAATGTTGAGCGAAGCCGGCTCCGCATTGAGTTCGACGTCGCCTGCCGGCGCCGGCCGGCAGGCCGGACGCCCGCGGCCATTCCGCCGCGTCCTGCCCTGGGTCGAGGGAACGGTGCTGCTCGTGGCGTTGGTCGTTCCCTTTGCCCTGGGCGAGCGGACCGACCTCGTCACGCTCGCCACCAACGTGCTGATCCTGTCGCTGCTCGCCATCAGCTTCGACCTGTGCTGGGGCCTGTCGGGCATCATGAGCTTCGGCCAGGCGCTGTTCTTCGGTGTCGCGGGCTACGTCATCGCCCTGGTCGGCCGCGATCTCGAGTTCAGCCAGCTCTGGGCGACGCTGCCGCTGGCCATGCTGGTCGGCCTGCTGCTGGCCGGCCTGTTCGCGGCCTTCCTGCTGCTCGGCCGCAAGGCGCCGACCACCATCTTCGTGGCGCTGGGCACGCTCACCGGCTCCTACGCCGCCGAGCGTCTGGTCTCCGGCTGGCAGTATGTCGGCGCCGGCAACGGCCTTTCCTCCGTCAAGCTGCTGCAGCTCGGCGCTTACGAGTTCGTCGAGGGCACGGCGTTCTATTTCCTGGCGCTGATCGTCCTCGTCCTGGTCTATCTCGGCGCGCGCTTCCTCAAGCGGTCGCAGGCTGGCCTCGTGCTCGCCGGCATGCGCCAGAACGAGGAGCGGCTCGCTTTCTTCGGGTATCGCGTACAACTCTTCAAGGCGCTGGTGTTCTCGCTCGCCGGCATGGTCGCGGGCCTGGGCGGCGCGCTCTACAGCTACCACCAGGGCTTCATCGGCCCCGGCAACATGGGCCCCGGCCTGTCGACGACGGCGGTCATCTACTGCCTGTTCGGCGGCTCGGGCACGCTGATCGGTCCCGTGCTGGGCACCGTGGCGGTCGAGGTGCTGACCTACGTGCTGGCCGACATCGACGCCATCAAGCGCATCTGGCCGGTCATCCTCGGCCTCGTGCTGCTCGCCGTGGTGATGTTCCAGCCCAAGGGCTTCCTCGGCCTGCTCGTGTCCGATCGCGAACGCATCGGTTCGTACGGCCGGCGCCGGCGCGGCAACGGGGACTGACCATGGCGCTGCTGGAGATCCGCGGCGTCGCCAAGTCGTTCCGCACCTTGCGGGCGTTGGAGGGCGTCGACGTCGACGTGCAGGCCGGCACGTTCCACGGCCTGATCGGACCCAACGGCTCGGGCAAGAGCACGCTTTTGAAGGCGATCGCCGGCGCCCATTTCGCCGACGGCGGCACCATCGTGTTCGACGGCCACGACATCACGCGCGCCACGCCCTACGAGCGCGCCCGGCTCGGCCTCAGTCTGAAATTCCAGATCACCGCCGTCCTGCCCGAGCTCTCGGTCTACGACAACGTCCTGCTGGCCATCCAGTCGGGCGAAAGCCTGGTGCGCCTGCTGCTGTCGTCGTCGCGCCGCGCGCTGGACGGCGAGGTCACGGCACTCCTCGAGCGTTTCCGGCTGATCGAGCGCGCCGACGATCTCGCCGGCGAGCTCAGCCACGGCCAGCAGCAGTGGCTCGAGATCGCCATGGCGCTGGCGCTCAGGCCCAAGCTGCTGCTGCTCGACGAGCCGACCGCCGGCATGAGCCCGGAGGAGCGGCGGGTGACCGGCACCTTGCTGGCGCCGATCAAGGCGCAGTGCACCCTGATCATCGTCGAGCACGACCTGCATTTCATCCGCGACATCTGCGATCACCTCACGGTGCTCGACCAGGGCCGCGTGCTGGACCATGGCGACGTCGAGACCATCCAGCGATCGCCCAAGGTCCAGCAGGTGTTCACCACCCGTGTCTGACGCAGCCTTCCTCGACGTCGCCGGCCTCTCAGCGGGCTACGGCCGCAGCCAGGCGCTTTTCGCCGTGTCGCTGAAGGTGCCGGCGCGCGGCGCGGTCGCCGTGCTGGGCCGCAACGGCGCGGGCAAGTCGACCTTGCTGAAAGCCCTGTTCGGCGAGCTGCCGCCGATGGCGGGCACGATCCGTCTCGACGGCGCTGCGGTCGAAGGCGAGCGCGCCGAGCAGCGCGTGCGGCGCGGCATCGGCTACGTGCCGCAGGAGCATGCCATCTTCACCAAGCTCACGGTGCGCGAGAACCTGCTGCTGGGCTGCGTCCGCCAGCCCGACCGCTCGGGCATGGACTACGTGCTCGATTTCTTCCCCAAGCTCGCCCAGCGCCTGCAGCAGACCGCGGGCACCTTGTCGGGCGGCGAGCGCAAGATGCTCGCGATCGGCCGCGCCGTGCTCGGCCGGCCGCGGCTCTTGATGCTCGACGAGCCGACCGAAGGCGTCTGGGTCGGGGTGATCGAGGAGATCGCCGGCCGCCTGAAGCAGCTTTCGCAGGAGATGGCGCTGATCCTGGTCGAGCAGCACATCGAGCTCGCGCTCGAGGTCGCGAGCCACGCCTACGTCATGGACCGCGGGCATGTCGCGCTCGAAGGTCCCGCCGCCTCGGTCCGCAGCGACCCGCGGCTGATGCACCATCTGGCACCTTAGATGATGAGTTTAGCCCAACCCGTCGTCCCGACCGGAGCGCGAAGCGCGGAGTGGAGGGACCTTCTCTCGACAATAGGCTGCTTGTCGTGGAGAGAAGGTCCCTCCGCTACGCCTCGCTGCGCTCGGCTCCGGTCGGGACGACGGAATCGAGTTAAACTCATCACGCACTAGCTAGATCCGACAGTCCAACCGAAGGAGGAGACCCCATGGCCGTTCAAGTCCCTACCGAAGAGCAGTTGCGCGAAGTCGCGGCCGATGTCGGTCTGTCGCTGACCCAGGCCGACATAAAATCCTTCATCGAGCTGATGCGGGGGAGCGTGGCGGCCTACAACGTCGTCGACGCCATGCCCGACAACCTGCCGCGGGTGAAATATCCGCGCACGCCGGGCTATCGCCCGACCGGCGACGAGAACAAGCACAACGCCTGGTACGTCAAGACCACGGTCGAAGGCGCCTCGCGCGGCAAGCTCAAGGGCAAGACCGTCGTGCTCAAGGACAACATCATGCTGGCCGGCGTGCCGATGATGAACGGGGCGGCTACGCTCGAGGGCTATGTGCCCGACATCGACGCCACCGTCGTGACCCGCATCCTCGACGCCGGCGGCACCATCGTCGGCAAGGCGCATTGCGAGAATTTCTGCCTGTCCGGCGGCAGCCACACCAACGCCACCGGGGCGGTGCACAACCCGCACAAGATGGGCTACTCGGCCGGCGGCTCCTCGTCGGGCAGCGCCGTGCTGGTGGCGCTGGGCGAGGCCGACATGGCGCTGGGCGGCGACCAGGGCGGCTCGATCCGCATGCCCGCGTCGTTCTCCGGCATCTGCGGCATGAAGCCGACGCACGGCCTGGTGCCCTACACCGGCATCATGCCGATCGAGATCTATGTCGATCACACCGGCCCGATGACGGCCAACGTCGCCGACAACGCCCTGCTGCTGGAAGTGCTGGCCGGTCCCGACGGCTACGATTCGCGGCAGATCAACGTCAAGACGCATCCCTACACCAAGGCGCTGCAGGGCGACATCAAGGGGCTGAAGATCGGCCTGGTGACGGAGGGCTTCGCCCAGGCCAATGCCGAGAAGGACGTCAACGCCAAGGTGAAGGCGGCGGCCAAGAAGTTCGAAGCGCTGGGCGCCACGGTGGGCGAGGTCTCGATCCCCATGCACCTGGTCGCGCCGGCGCTGTGGATGCCGATCGGCACCGAGGGCCTGACCCAGACCATGATGTGGGGCGACGGCTATGGCGTCAGCCGGTCCGATCTCTACGTCACCAGCCTGATGGATTTCCATCGCAACTGGCGCAACCGCGCCAACGAGATGTCGGAGACGACCAAGCTCTTCACCATGTTCGGCACCTACATCCGCCGCTACTACGGCAGCCGCTACTACGGCAAGGCGATGAACCAGACGCGGCTCTTGACCGCCGCCTACGACCAGGCGCTGGGTGACTACGACCTGCTGATGATGCCGACCACGCCGATCAAGGCGACCGAGCTGCCGCCGGCCGACGCCCCGCGCGAGCTCTATGTCGAGCGCGCGCTGAACATGATCTCCAACACCGCGCCGTTCGACATCACCCACCATCCGGCGATGGCCGTGCCCTGCGGCATGTCCGACGGGCTGCCGGTGTCGCTGATGCTGGTCGGCAAGCACTTCGACGAGCCCGCGATCTACAAGGCCGCCTTCGCCTACGAGCAGGCGGGAGACTGGAAGAAGATGTAGCGGCGAAGCCTTTCCTCTTCATGCTCCTCTCCCCCTAGCGGCCCCAAGAGCGGAATGGGAGAGGCCCGCTACTTCGCGGCCTTGCCTGGATCGGTCGCAGGCGTATCGGACTCCGGTCGCCGCCCGCCGCTCTGGGCTTGGGCTGCCATCCGCTGCTTGGTCACCGCCATGGCAGCTTCAGCTACTTTGTTGCCCTGGACCTTTGCCATGATCGCGGCGTTCAGTCCGGTCATCAGCTCGACCTTGTTCGCCGCCAGATACTCGGCCGAAGCCTTGAGGTTACGGGTGTGTCCGTTGATCTCGGGAATGACGTAGCGGGCAAACAGCTCCCACGAGCGCAGCGTCGCTTCGTGATTTGCCCAGTCGTGTGCGAAACCCAGCACGACGCCGAACCCGCCGGTAACCTCCTGCAGGGCGCGAATCGTCTTGACCATCTCGTCGGGTGTGCCGATGACCGAAGTGCCGACCGCATTTCCGATGCCGGTCGTTCGCGCCAGAAGCTCCCACTTGTCTGCCATATGGATCGAGCCAGGCCGGCCAAGAACACGGACATTGTACTCGTTGTGCCAGTGCTGAAGGCCGTCCACCGCCTCCTGCTCGGCCTGCTTCTTCGACTCGGCAAGGTGCCAAGCCATTACCACGCGCCAGTTCTTCCGGTCGACCTTCTGATCATGCTTCTTCGCCGCCTCTTCGGCGAACGACCATTGGGTCGGCAATGCCTGGAGGCCTTCCTGGGAGGTCGAGGCGATGGACAGGACTCCCATGCCGTACTTTCCGGCAAGCTGCATGCCGGATGGGCTGATCGAGGAAGCGGCCGCCATCGGCAAATCTTCCTGATAAGGCAGGATCTGGAGCTGCGCCTCGTTGAGCTGGAACCACTCGCCCTTGTAGGTAATACGCTCGCCGGCAAAGAGCCGTTTCAGGATGCCGATTGCTTCGTCCTGGCGGTCGCGCAGAAGCATGTAGTCGATGCCGAAGGTCCGCGCGTCGGAGGGCAGGGCACCGGGGCCGGTGCCGAAAATCACGCGGCCGAAGGTCATGTGGTCGAGCTGCACAATGCGCTGCGCGACGTTGAAAGGGTGGTGGTAGGGCAGCGAAACGACGCCGGTGCCAAGTCTGATGCGCTTGGTGCGCTCGGATGCAATGGCCAGGAACAGCTCAGGCGAGGCAATCATCTCCCAGCCGGAGGAATGATGCTCGCCGCACCAGAACTCGTCGAAGCCCAGTTTATCGAGATGCTCAGCCAGTCTCAGATCGCGTTGAAACTGCAGAGTCGGGTGTTCGCCGACGGGGTGATGCGGTGCCAGGAATGTACCGAACCGGATGCGCGCCATCAGGAATTCCTCCGTCGTGCGATGTCGCTAGGCCGTCTGATACCGCTTCAGGAACGTGCGTGCGCGATTGATGGTGCGGGCCTTCAGCTCCGCGGGCTCCTTCCAGGGAAACACCGTCATCTCGGCGTTCGGCGCCAGCGATGCGATGTCGATGGAGACTTGAAGCGGATGCGCGACGACATCGTCGGGCAGCACCAGCATCGGGGTCTGGCACGACTTCGCGAAGTCGCGAGAGACGCTGTACACGAAGTCAGGCCGCACACGGTAAAGGTTGTGCAGATATTGCTCGATGGTCGCCATCGACACGTCACGCCGGCGCGCGAGGAACTCCTTGGCCCAGACGTTCTGGCCGGACTCGTACATGAAATCCGGCTTGTCCGGCCGGTGCCCGACCGGCTGGCTCAGGATCGCCGCGACGACGCGCTGCGGTGCGCGCTCCATCAGTTTCATCGCGAACGGGCCACCGATACAGTTGCCGAAGAAGGCGAACTGGCGGATGCCGAGATGGTCCATCAAGCCGAGTTGGTCGTCGGCGAAGGCGTCCCAGGGATTGGCAACCGGGACCGGACCTGTGGACTCGCCGTTCGTGGCGTTTCGCTGATCCATGGTGATCACGCGGAAGTCGTTCCTGAATTCCTCCACGATGTTGATCACCGCGTTCGGCCAGTTGACCATACGCGAGTTCAAGCCGCCGCCGGGCGTCGCCAGCAGCGGGAAGCCCGAGCCTGTCTCGGCGTAGCGGATGCGGACATCGCCCTTCTCGTAGAATCCGATCTTGAGGTTCGCCGGCAAGCTCGGCGGGACGGCTGCCTGCGGCGCTTGTGCGAATGCCCGCGGCGCGGTGGTTGCGGTGGCGGCAGCGGCACCGGTTAGGAGAACGGTGCGTCGGGTCGACTCGATCATCGGTTGCCCCCTTTCTCGCTGTCTCGGCCGTTGCGTGCGACCGATGGTGCCCGGCACTTGAGCCATCGCGACAGTACCACGGACCAACTGGTTTGGCCTGGTAATCGTGGTTCGCTGGCCGTCAGGCAAAGGAGGGGGTCACCGGCTATTCGTGTGAGGGCGCCGGCCGTATCGTGTAGACGTAGGTGCCGAAAAAACTTTGGTAGGTATTGTCGACCTGCCCGAACTTTTGGATGCCGGTAGCGCAGGTATCCAACTGGAAGCCGCCTTCCACGAACTCGACTTCGTTGTCGCACTTCCAGCCGGCATCGATGATGCCGATCAGCTTGTGACCTCGCTGCTCGAACCGGATCAGCCCACCGGTGGTCCGTTGCGCGCGCGTCCATTCGAAATGCCATACCGGCATGCTGAGGAGTCTCTCGCGAATCTCATAGTCGCAGTTGCCGGTGTAGCGACAAAGATCATCGACCGGCGATGCGGCACAGTTGGCAAGGCCCGCGGCAAACGCCGCCACTGACGTCCTGATCATCATTGCCTTCTCCGGGTTGCTGGCAGTCGGGTCTCGTGCGACAAGTTTCGGACCACACCAGCGGGAAGGTCATGGACGAGAACCGGGCGAGTTCCGGGCCGACATTGTCCGCAACCATCGAAGCCGTGACATTCGGCGAGGCGCGCTTCGACTGGCGCACCGGCGAGCTTCGGCGCAACGGCAGCGCGATCAGGCTCACGCCGAAGGCCACGGCTTTGCTTGCCGCATTGCTCGAGCGAGCGCCCAACCTGGTGACCAAGGACGAACTGCTGGCCCGCGTCTGGGATGGCAAGGCCGTCGGCGACGAGGCGCTGACCTCGTGCATCCAGGAACTGCGGCGTGCGCTCAACGACGACCCGCGAAAGCCGCGCTATATCGAGACCCGGCACCGCCGCGGATACCGCATGGTGGCGCCGATCGGCCAGCCTGCTGCGTCAGGGGCTTCGGCGACCGCAGGGGGCAAGCCTTACCTCGCCGTATTGCCTTTCGTGAACCTCAGCGGTGACGCCGATCAGGACTATTTTGCCGACGGTCTGGTGGAAGACATCATCACCGCGCTCTCGGGTTTCAAGTCGGTGTTTGTGATCGGGCGCAATTCGAGCTTCACCTACAAAGGGCGGAACGTCGACGCCAAGCAGATCGGCCGCGAGCTGGGCGTGCGCTACGTTCTCGAGGGCAGCGTGCGCAAAGCGGGGCCTCGCGTTCGCGTCACCGGACAACTGGTTGACTGCGAAACCGGTACCCACCTGTGGGCCCATCGGTTCGACAGCTCCGTTGAGGACATTTTCGATCTTCAGGACCAGATGACGGCGAGCGTCGTCGGCGCGGTTGCGCCCAGGCTGGACAAGGCCGAGGTCGACCGCGCGCGACGGCGTCCGGTGGACAACTCCGACGCCTATGATTGCTTCCTCCTGGGCAAGGCGCAGCTCCATCTCGCGACCCGGCAGTCGGTGCACGAGGCGCTCCGGCTCTTCTATCGCGCCATCGAACTCGATTCGGAATTCGCCACGGCCTACGGCATGGCCGCGCGTTGCTATTCCATCGCCCGGGTGCAGGGGTGGACTCTCGACGGCCCTGCCGCGGTACCTGAAGTCCGGCGACTTGCAGCGCGCGTTTCGGAAATCGGCCGTGACGATGCCGTGGCGCTTTGCTGGGCCGGCATGGCGCTGGCCTGGGTCTGTCACGATCGTGCCGGCGGCGCGGAGCTCCTCGATCACGCCCTCTCGATCAATCAGAATCTGGCCAGTTGCTGGCGTAATCGCGGCTTGGTGAGCGTCTACCTGGGTCAGCACGAGGCCGCCCTTGAACAGATCGGCCGCGCCTTGCGCCTGAGCCCGCTCGATCCCGAGAACTATCGCTCGGAAGCTTTCATGGCTTGGGCCTTGATCTTTCTCGGCAGGTACGACGAAGCCTTGAAATGGGCCCGCAAGGCCTTGAACCACGAGCCGAACTGGATGCAGGCATTGCGCGCTTGCGCCGTCGCAAATGCCCTGGTCGGAAATGCGGACGAGGCGGGCACCACGGTGTTGCGCATTCGCGAGCTCGATCCCGTCGCCAGCATTTCCCGGTTGGAGCAGGTGCTTCCCTACGAACAGCTGCAGGACAAGGGACGCATCCTCGAAGGCCTGCGCCTCGCCGGCCTTCCGGAATAGCGGTCCTCCGTTCGCGATGCGGCTCTGTGTGAAAGCGCTGCCGTGCTCACCTCGTTGGCGACCGCCGGTATCGACGAAACTGCGCTTACGCACTAGGGTACCTGGAGCCAACTCAGACCAATACCGATGAACCTGGACATCATTCCGACCGGTGCTGCACTAGGCGCGGAAGTCCGTGGTCTCGATCTGTCGGAACCGATGGATGACCGGACTTTCGCGACGATCGAACGCGCCTATGACGAACATGGCGTGATCTTCTTTCGCGATCAGCGGATCACGCCCGAGCAGCAGGTCGCCTTCACCCGCCGCTTCGGCGAGATCGAGTTCAACATTTTTGGGGAACGTTGGAGTGTGCCGGGCTGTCCGGAAATCGTCGTGGTGTCCAACATCACCGACAACGGAAAGCCGATTGGCGTCCGACGCGCGGGCGAGAACTGGCACAGTGACATGTGCTACGCCGCGCGGCCACCGCGCGGGACGATCCTCCATGCAATCGAGACACCGGAACTTTACGGCCTGCCGCTCGGCGACACCGAATTCGCCAGCGCCGCGGCGGCGTGGGACGCTCTGCCCGAGAGCTTGCGCCACCGCATCGAGAACCGCCGCGCTGTCTTTGATTTCACGGCGCGCAAGCGCTCCTTTCCGCCGACCCGGGAAGAAATAGAGCGCAACCCGCCGGTGCGGCACCCTATCGTGCGCACTCATCCGAAGACGGGGCGCAAATGCCTCTACGTCATGCGTGACGACTGTACCGGCATCGAGGGGGTCGCCGCAGAAGAGGCCGAGGCGCTGATCTGCGCCCTTGCCGATCACATCGTGAAGCCGCAGTTCATCTACCGGCACCGTTGGCGGCCGGGCGACCTGTTGATGTGGGACAATTGCACCGTGCAGCATCGGGCGATCCAGGACTACGACCTCCCGCAGCGCCGCAAGATGCATCGTACAACGATGGGCGGAGCGGTACCGGTCTGAACGGGGGGCTGCGTTTGCCCTCTCGGCTGCACCGGTCTGTCAGGGGGCGGCCTCATCCGATCCGTGAGAACTGTGCGTTGGTGCAAAGCTCAGAACAGGAACGACATCGGCACGCCCAGCACCTAGGATGCAACGCAGCTGGGCCGCATACCACTTGCATGGTGGGTCGCCGCCTTGGGAGGCATTTTGGCCGACGAGCAGGCGGTAAGGCGACTGGCGGCAATTCTTGCGGCGGATGTCGTTGGATATTCGCGCCTGGTGGGCCGTGACGAGCACGGTACGCTGACCCGCCTGAAGGCTCACCGGGGGGCAGGTCTGGAGCCTACTTTGGCACGCCGCGGTGGGCGGCTGGTCAAGCTGACGGGCGACGGCGCGCTAATCGAGTTCCCCAGCGCCGTGGAGGGACTAGTGCAAGCAGTTCCCGACGTTCGTTCCGATGCTCGCGCAGGTGCCCCAACGTTCCCGTTCTCGTCGCGCCCAATCAGGCGGAACTAGCCGACAATGTGTGCAGCGGGGATCGCCGCCAGTTTGCGCAGAAGACGCTGAGGCGAAAGCCACGCAGCCGCGGCATGCCGAAGGTCTCGCGCGGCACTCACCGCCGCTGCAGCGCTGCGCGCCCAAGCGAAAGGAATACGTCGTGATCACGCTTTATTCCTACCCCGAACTCTGCGGCGTCGCCGACAACAACGGCTACGGGCTCAAAGTATTTGCGTTCCTCAGATTGGCCGGCGTGGATTTCACACACGAGCACGTCTTCGATGCTTCTGCCGCACCGCGCGGTCAACTGCCCTACATTGTCGATGACGCGGAAGAGATCGGCGACAGCGATACGATCATTGCTCATGTCATCGCCAAATATCGCCTGGGGACGGACGATGGATTGACTCCGGGACAGCGCGACACCAATCATCTGATCCTGCGCATGCTCGATGACCTCTACTGGGTGATGTCCTACTCGCGCTGGAAGGACGAGCGGTATTGGCCGCTCTTTCTCGAGATGCTGCGTCGAGAGCATCCAGGTCTGGCCGAAGCGGGGCTGCGCAAGGCGCAAGAGTTCAATTCCCAGCGATACTTCTATCAAGGCATCGGCCGCTACTCGCCTACCGCGGCCTACGCGCGGGGACTCGCAGATCTACAGGTGTTGGCGAACCTCATATCGGCGAGTGAGTATGTCCATGGGGCCAAGCCTACGAGCATCGATGCTGCGATCTATGGGTTCATTGCCAATATCTACTTTCTTGAGATCGATACACCTCTCAAGAAGTTCGTTGTGGCGGCACCCGGTCTTGTCCGGCATTGCACGACCATCCATGCCGCAATCGGTTGAGGTTCACTGACCAACGCTGGAAGGATGGGGAAATGTTGATCCGTGCTCGCCGCCTTGCGTTCCCCGTGTTGGCTGTACCGTTCGTGGCTGGGGTCTGCCTGTTCGGGGGATGTGCCGCCTGGGCGCAATCCGCCGGCAACCTGCCACCGGCGGCGGAAGAGCCGCGGCTGGCGGAGCCGGGCAATTACTACGCTGACTTCAATGAGGCTCAGATTGCCTGCTACGAAGGGTCTATGAGGGCTTGCGACGTAATTTGGTTAAGTGACCGGATCCTGATCGACTCCTGGTTGGGTCAGTACGGGCGGACGTGCGGCGGCCGCGCCGATCTGCGCGCGATCAGGCGTGCGAACCTCACCTGTGCTGAGGCTTTCCCCGGCAACGAATAGCGCCAGTCGTTACGGGTCAGAAAAGCCGGATCATGCCGTGGCTCGGGTTCTCCCGGGTAAGGGCCGCGGCCGATGCGCTCGGGAGGCCGCCGTTGCCGCCCGACGAAGGCAGTGACAAGATTGCCGGGCTCGATCGGCACCGGAGCCGCCATGACAGAGACTGAGCTGGCGGCTCAAGTCCCGCCCCGACAGAGTGCGGCCTTGGGAGAGACGCCGTGCGCCTGCTGACGCTGCTGCTGATCCTGTGCGCGTGTGCGGCTGGCTCTGCAGCGGCGGAGCCGCTCGAGGATGCGATCGCTGCTGCCCGCAAAGGCGATTACGCGACAGCGCTCAATTTGTTCCGTCCGCTTGCCGACCAGGGCAACGCCGCCGCCCAGTACGAACTCGGCGTCATGTATGGCGAGGGCCGTGGCGTCCCGCGGGACTACACAGTGGCAATGTCGTGGTACGGCAAGGCAGCAGAGCAGCGCGATGCCAAGGCCCAGTACAACCTCGGCATCATGTATGACGAGGGCCTTGGCGTGCCGCAGGACTACACAGCGGCGACGTCGTGGTACCGCAAGGCAGCAGAGCAAGGCCATGCCAAGGCCCAGAGCAACCTCGGCGTCATGTACGAGCGGGGTCAAGGCGTGTCGCAGGACTACGCGGCCGCAGTGTCGTGGTATCGCAAGGCGGCAGAGCAGGGCCATGCCGGGGCCCAGTACAATCTCGGCATCATGTACCAGAACGGCCGTGGCGTGCCGCGGGACTACGCGGCGGCGGTGTCGTGGTATCTCAAAGCTGCCGAACAGGGGCTTGCCGTAGCCCAGTACAACCTCGGCGTCACGTATGGCGAGGGCCATGGCGTGCCGCGGGACCACGCGGCGGCGGTGTCGTGGTACGGCAAGGCAGCAGAGCAGGGCTATGCCAAGGCACAGAACAATCTCGGCATGATGTACGCTCGCGGCCAGGGTGTGCCGCTGGACTACGTACAGGCGCACAAGTGGTTTGGCCTCGCGAGCTCACGTTACGATGAGTCTGAAAAGCAGAGTCGCGAGAGCGCTGTCAGGAACCGCGACATAGTCGCTGCGAAGATGACGCCCGCGCAGATCGCCGAGGCGCAGAAGCTGGCACGAGAGTGGAAACCCAAGCCGGACGGAAGCAGGCAGTGAGATGGCCCCGGAGTCACCAGGGGGCAAAACCTCACTCTCAAGGCGCCGAGTTCGCACCGATGCGGGCACGGCTGACGCGCGCCTTACAAGGCCATGCACGCGATGAGATGCTCTCTACGGTACCTGGTCAGCAGCTCGAGGTGGCGACGTAGGCGATGTGCTAGGCGAACCAACGTCGGCGGGCGAGATGGCATTCCCACGGGTGAAATTGACTTAGACCCCGTCTCGAAGTCACCCGTAAGATGTTCGCTCTGGTCGAACCTGACACGCTGCCTGCCACTCTCTGACGTGGTGCCCGAGAAGGCATCGCGAAATATCCATAAGCGGCCCAGATAATTGTCGGGCCAGCTCTTCCAATTCTGCTTCACTAAGATCTGAGATGGCGGGACCAAGAATTGCCGGCACATCAATCCCGTCTGCGAGACCGACTTCGTGCAAGCGGGCAATGATGGCGGCGGCAACGGCCCACCCTCGGAGACCAGCTTGCGCGCTCGGCGCGACCGTGACCAGCGGATCGAAAACTGTCATGCGCAAAGATGCCGTGTCGTAGGGCGTGACGGCGCGTGATCAGATTGTGGCTTTGTATCAGCTGTTTCAGCGGGAGCGCGGTAGAAGCGGTACGATTCCAGTACCGTCCCACACCCGAGCTGAGAAGCTTTTCGTCGGCTGGCTGGGAGCCGTCGGCCGTAACTGTCTTAATTCGCCGGCGGCTCAATCTTTAGGGGGTCGCTCTCGCCCACAAGTGCTCCACCGAAAATGTCGAGAAGAACGGCTCGGCATCCCGCTGACGCTCGACCTGCGCTGCGTGTTCCGAGGCGTCAGGAGAAGAAATTGGCGCGGAAGCCCGGCGGCCAGTTCCGGGATTGCCTGAGCAGCGGCGCACGGCGGCGGTTGAAGATCGCGTTGACGGCGTCCGTGTCCTGCCTGTTGGCGGTCGGCAGCGAGCGCGCGACAACGATCCTGGAGGACGCGTCGGGCGGATTTGGCGCGCCCCTGACGAAGACGCCCTCGAGAATGTCGACGCGCCGCGTGGTGGCGGTCGGCCTGCCGGTGCGCACCGACCAGGCGAATTCGACGATCCAGTCCGCCGCCCAGTTGAAGCGGCCGAGGATCTCGATGGGCGAGGTCGGGTTGGCGCGCGTGACGAGATAGACGTTGAACTTCTGCGCGCGCGCCGCCAGGGCGAGAAAATTGCGCGCGCCGGTGAGGCTGTTCTGGAAACGGTAGGGGATCGTGTTGTTGGGGTGGTCGCCGAAGCGCACCGTCACGTTGAAGCCGGTTTTCGGCGCCTTGACGCGGTCGATCAGCAAGGTCGCAGCATCGAAGATCGTGTCGTCGACCGTCTGTCCGGCGGTCGGCTGCACGTCGAGCGAGGGATTGGCGGTGAATCCGGCCTTGAGGTCGAGGTTGCAGGAGCCCTCGGTGTCGCGCCGGCCGGCATAGACGAACTCGTAGAACATCAGTTCCGTCGTTTGCACCATGCCGATCTGGCGGTCGCCGATATCGAACTCGTTGGCGGTGGCGTCGAGAAACACCCTGCCCTCGAGTTCGACCGCGTCGAACAGCTTCACCCTGCCGGCGGGCGAGCGGTCGCCGGCCGTGAGATTGGCGCCCTTGGTGCAGTGGAGCAGCGCGAAGTGCACGCCGGTGTGGCAGGCCGCCGTCGCGCCGTTGGTGGTCCAGGCGATCCGGGCGGTGGAGGCGTCGGGATTGATGGCCATGACGTTACGAGAGCCCCTTGGGTTTGTCGCCGCTCACGGCGTCCGCGCGCACCTGCGCCGCGCTTTGCGCGGCGATGGCCTTGTCGAGCCGGTCCATGGTATGCGCGCCCACGACCCCGTCGGCGACGAGCCCGTTGGCGCGCTGGAACGCCGTCACCGCCTTGAGCGTCTCCGCCCCGAAGATGCCGTCGGGCAGGCTCGTGCCGTTCTTTGTCGAGATCGGCATCGCAAAGCCGAGGTCGATCAGCGCGAGCTGCAGCACGTGCACGCCGTCGCCCTGGGAACCCCGCCGCAGCGGCGGACTGTTCGTGGAGGCGCGCACGATGTCGGGCTCGCTGGAAAAGCGGGTGCACTGGAGGGCCATGGCGCATCCTCTGTCGGGGCGCGAACGCTCGCGCTGCACATGTTTGCGGGATGATGGCACGTCGCTTGATTTTGACACCACACCATTTTCACGGTCGCGATCATGCCCCCACCATAGCGCCGGATGGGCTAGGATCGCCCGGCCACAACGGAAGGAGAGCTTGCCATGAGAGCGCTGTTCGTGACGGTCCGCATGAAGCCCGAGTATCGTGACCAGATCCTGAAGGGCGCGCTCGAAGACGGGCGCGGCTCGCGCGAGGATGAGCCCGGCTGCCTGCGCTTCGACGTCATCCAGGACGACAGCGACCCGAACACGATCTACTTCTACGAGGTCTACCGGGACGACGCCGCGCTCCAAGCACACCGCGCGTCGCCCCACTACCCTGCCTGGGGCAACCTGCCGGCCGAGTGGTTCGTCGGCCAGAAGGCGGTCGTTGTCCGCGGCACGATGATCGCGCCTGCGGAGGCCGGGTATCGCTAGAACATTGGCCCAGTGGTGCGACGACGGCCGCCGCCGTCCATCTGGTGCCGGTGGCGCTGACGCGGGCGGCCGTTGCGGCAGCTCCAGGCCCCTGGGTCGCTGGCCGCCGCGCGCCCCTCTTCTATGCGCCAGGGGAGCAACGCAGGGATGGACTTTTCGTTGGTCCGGTGCGCAGGGTTGCGCACGGCGCGGAGTTCCGCGCCGCTCTCCACGAGAAGGTAGCGAATATGGCGACAGGTACGGTCAAGTGGTTCAATGCCACCAAGGGTTTTGGCTTCATTCAACCGGACGGCGGCGGCAAGGACGTGTTCGTCCACATCAGCGCCGTCGAGCGGGCCGGCCTGAACGGCCTGAACGAAGGCCAGAAGATCACCTATGAGGTCCAGCAGGACCGCGGCAAGGATGCCGCCGTCAATCTCAAGGCCTGATGCGGGCCCGGGGCGCCTTCCGTCCGGCTGGTTCCAGCCGGCCGGAAGGCGGTCTCGTCCAGGCGCGGCGGCTGGCGCTCAGCGCTCCAGCCACACATCCTCGAACCGCCAGTTGTTGTAGATGCTGTTGATGTGCAGCGTCAGGTTCTTGACCTGCGGCTGCCAGCAGCCGGCGGCGCGGCCGTAGAAGATGATGGGCCGCGCGATCTCGGCCTGCAGCTTGTGGTCGATGTCCCACACCATCTGCTGGCGCTTCTTGGGGTCGAGCTCGCGCGACTGCGCCTGGAACAGCCTGGTCATCTCGGCGTCGCAGTAGTTGTTGTAGTTGCGCAGCGAGCCGCAGCCGTAGTTCTCGAACAGCGCCACGTCGGGATCGTCGACCGCGATGCCGCTCAGGTTCAAGGCGACCACGTAGTCCTTCTTGAACACGCGGTTGTAGTAGACGGCGGTGTCGATGATCTCGAGCTCGCCGTCGACATAGACCTGCTTCAGCTGATCGATCAGGATCACCGCCGGGTCCTTGAACGGTGCGATGTTGCGCGTGCTGACCTTGATCTTCAGCCGCTTGTCCGGCCCGTACCCCGCCTCCTGCATCAGCTTCTTGGCTTCGTCGCGCGCCCGGGCGACGTCGCCGTAGCCGGGCAGGTCCTTCAGCATCTCCGGCGTCATGCCCCAGCCGCCGTCGGGCGGTGGCAGCATGATGCCGGCCATCTTGTCCTCGCCCTCGCTCAGGATGTCGATGAACGCCTTGCGGTCGAGCGTCAGGGCCAGCGCGTGGCGAATCTTGGGGTTGTTGAAGGGCGGCGCCTCGCTGTTGATGATCAGGTTCGTGCTGACGCCGCTCTCGCGCATGGTGCAGAGCGCCTGGGGCGCGTCCTTGCGGATGTTCTTGAGCAGCGGCACCGTGACGTCGGACGGGAAGGTCATGTCGAACTTGCCGGCGATGAACGCCAGCATGCGCGTGCCGCGGTCCGGCATGATGGTGAACTCGATGCCGTCGAGATGGGGCAGGCCCTTTTTCCAGTAGTCGGCGTTCTTCACCAGCTTGACGCCCTCGTTCATCTTGAACTCGGCGAGCTTGAACGGGCCGGTGCCGACCGGCCGGCGACGCATCTGGTCGGGCGGCACGTGGCAGGGATAGATCGGCGTGTAGCCCGAGGCGAGCAGCGCCAGCAGCGAGGGCTGCGGCGCCTTGAGATGGAACGTGGCCTGGGTGTCGCTGTCGGCGGTGACCTTCTCGACGTTGGTCCACCACGACGAGCGCGGATTGCGCCTAAGCTTGCTCTCGCCCTCGCCGCCCAGCAGCAGGTCGAAGGTGCAGGCGACGTCCTTGGCGCTGAACGGCTTGCCGTCGTGCCACTTCACGCCCTCGCGCACGGTGAAGACCAGCTTGGTGTTGTCGTTGGTCCACGCCCACTTGGTGGCGAGGTCGGGCACGACCGAGTCGAGGCTGTTCTTGGCCACGTGTTGGTCGAACATCACGAGGTTGTTGTAGAGCGACATGAACGGCACCGCGACCGACACCGTCGCCTCCTCGTGGATCGAGGCGCTGGGCGGCGAGTCCATGTGCTGGATTTTCAGCACGCCGCCGGACTTCTGGGCGGCGACGGGGCTCGCGATGGCGAACGCCAGCACGGCGATGAGGCAGCCGAGGCGACCGTACGCTGGCTTCATTGGTTTCCTCCGTGATTTGGGAGGAGCCTAGTCGATTGGTCTTGAAGAGCATCAGGCGCGTATCGCTGAGCGATAGGCTCGACGGCTGCATCGGCCAGAGGGGCGCGCTGCGCCGATGCCGCATTTGATTTGATACACTTCTGTGTTTGCGCAGCTTGCCTCCGGCGGCTTTGCTTTTGGCCATGTCGGTCTCATTCGACCGCTGGCGAACGGCGCACGTCGCCAGTTCGAGGCGGACCTGCGCCTCCTGCGACGAGCGCGTGTCGTGCAGCGGCCGCGCGCGCGGCGGACGCCGTTGGCTTTCGTGGTGGCGGCGCACAGGGCGACGGTAGGGATTGCCGTGCTCGCCGGCCTTGCGCTCGGCCTCGCTGCCGTGCGCGCGCCGCCCACGGCGATGAAGCAAGGCCGGTGAGCCATGATTTACGCCGTATCGGGCCGCCGCGCCGTCATTGCCCGGGCCCGTCTGCGCGCGCCTGCGGCCATCAATCCGGCAGGGAGACGCCACCTCGTGGGAGGACGCCCCTGAGGTCAGGGGTCACGCCTAGCCGCGCAAGAGGACGTCGACCAGAGAGCTGTGGACCCTGAGAGGGCCGCTTGCGCTGATGTGCCCGAGACGCCGGAACTTGCTCATCAGTTCGCTGATGCGCGGGCGCGTCGAGCCGACGATCTCGGCAAGCGTCTGCTGATTGATAGCGGTGAGCACCGATGGGCCGTGGCTTTCCTCGTCCATGCTGGCGAGAACCAGCAGCGCGCGGGCGAGGCGCCGCTCCATGGAGTTCACGCGCAGATCCATCAGATCTTCTTCGGCCCGTGCCAGACGCCGCAGCACGTAAGCGGTGAAGTACCGCGCGACATGAGGATTGGAGCGCAGCAGCCTCATCATCGTGCTCTTGCGGATGGCCAGGAGACGGCTGTCGAGCAAGGCGCTGGCGTTGGTCTTGCGCACCGTATGACCCGCCAGGCAGGACTCGCCGAAGAAGGCTCCGGCTCCGAGCAGGGCGATGACCGCGTGCCTGCCTTCCGGCGACGCGCCGTCGATCTTCACCAGCCCCGTCTCAACAAGGAATATCTGATCGGCTCTCTCAGCCTGTCGATAGATGAAAGCGTTGCGCGCCACATCCACTGCACTTCCCGCGCCCGCCAAGGTCGCGGTGGCGTCCGATGCCGCGAATTGCGCCCATCCCGTCATCTGCACTTCATAAAAAAAGCCAACGGTCGCAAGCACTTGCGCGCCGGATGTCGTCTAATATGCGCGTTTGTCCGATATAGAACACCCAATCGCGCTGCTTCGCTTGTAACCACCGCGTGTCATCTGCTTGCGGGGGAAGTGCAACGAAGTAGGGAGATATGCGGAAATGCAGATTGCGGGGGCGAGTTTCGAAACGGCGCTTCGAAATGCGATCTCCGGCGGCTACGTCGCCGAGATGAGCGGACAGACCTACACGGTCACCCAACCCATCGTGATCAATGTCACGAGCAGCATCCAAGGGCCGCTGGGAATCGATCTCGGCGGCGCCACAATCGTGTCGCAGATCACCAACGGCCAGCCGGTGATCCAGATCAATGCCGGTCCCGGCGTCGATCTCCGCTACCTGACACTGTCCAATTTCACCATCCAGGGTAACGGCAGCGAGGGCGCCGGCATCAAGATCGTCGCCGACGGCAACGACCGCTGGATCTACAACTTCGAGCTCGAGAACGTCACCGTCCGCGGGGTCGGCGGCTACGGCCTGGACGTCCGCGGCAGCGTCTTCGAAGGCATGGTGTCCGCCTCGTCCATGATCGGCAATCGTCTGGGCGGCGCCTATTTCGGCCATACCAGCAGCGGCGGTCACGTGAGCGCGCTGCGCTGGTTCGGCGGCACCATCGAAGGCAACGGCGGCGCCGGCCTGTTCCTCGGCAACGGCGCCCGCGACATCAGCGTTGACGGCGTGACCTTCGCCAACAATGCCGGCTACGGCATCAGCGCCGAGTGGGGCATCACGTCGGTCACCGACAGCCTGTTCCGCGACAATCGAACCAACGGCATCTGGTTCCAGAACTTCGGCTACTTCAACAACAACACCTTCACGACCTCCGGTGTGCAGGGCACCGGTCTCGGCGGCTGGGTGACAGGCAATACGGTGGTGGCGAACAGCCGCAGCGTCTATACCGGCAGTGGATCGGATCCCACGGTGCTGGCCAACCTCCAGGGCACGGGCCGCGCCTACGTGGTCGGCGACACCGGCAAGATCATCACCGGCTCCGCTCTTGCGGTGAGCGGGCTGGGCGGGGGCAACGCGGCGCAGCTGACGGTCAGCAACCAGGGGGCGGCCGTCCCCTGGCTGTCGTCGCTCGCCGCTGCCGGGGCGCCCGCGACGGCAAGCAGCACGGGAAGCGGCGCTCTTGAAACGGCGATACGCACCGCGCTCAACGGCGGAACGGTGGCCAACCTTTCGGGCGCCACCTTCACCGTCACGACACCGATCGTCATCTACCTGACGGGTTCCAGCAGTGGGCCTATCGGCATCGATCTGGGCGGCGCCAAGATCATGTCCCAGGTGACGGGTGGCAGAGCGGTCATCGAGATCGTCGCCGGGCCGGGCGTCAACGTGAGCAACCTCACGCTCTCGAACTTCGGCATCATCGGCAACGGACAGGAAGGCGACGGCATCAAGATCGTCGCCGCCGGCAGCGACCGGTCGATCAATCTGTCGATCAGCAACGTGAATATCGAGCACGTGGGCGGCATCGGCCTCGACGTGCTGGGCAACGTCTCGGGCAAGGTGGTCGATTCCTGGATGCACGGCAACGATGCGGGCGGCGCGCGCTTCGCCAATAGCGGCGGCGGTACGGCGGACGCCCTGCAGTGGATCGGCGGCGGCTTCCGCAAGAACGGCGTCGCCGGCCTGATCCTCGATAACGGCGCGCGCGACATGTACGTACAGGGCGCCTATTTCGTCGAGAACTATGGGGCCGGCATCTACGCGACCACCGGTATCACCTTGGTGGAGCAGAGCGGCTTCGAGAACAATGCCGGCGCCGGTGCATGGGTCGGCGGGTCCTCGGCCTTCCTCGCCGATACCTTCTCGACCCACGGCGCGCAGAAGGTCGGCATCGCGGGCACGCTCAACGGCGGCAAGGTCATCTCCATCGGTAGCAGCAACGAATACTACGGCGGCGGCACCGATCCGACGGCATACATGAACCTCCAGGGCAGCGGCACGCTGTCCATCGCGGGCAGCGGAAAGGTGATCGCGGGTTCCGGGATTTCGGTGACCGGCGGCAGCGCCGTGCCGACCGGCGGCACCACGACGCCGACGGGCGACACCGTGGCTCCCACGGTCGTGAGCATCGCGGCCTCCGGCGCAGGGATTGCGGGCGGCACCGGCAATCTCAATGCCGGCGACGTGGTCACCCTGACCGTCACGTTCAGCGAAGCCGTCACGGTGAGCGGCGGCACGCCCAACCTCGTCCTGAACGACGGCGGCACCGCGACCTACAGCAGCGGCTCGGGCAGCACGGCGCTGGTCTTCAGCCACACCGTGCAGGTCGGCCAGAACGTCGCCGATCTTGCGGTGACGTCGCTCTCGCTGAACGGTGCCATGGTCAAGGACACGGCAGGCAACCTCGCCAATACGGTGGCGGCGGCGGGCTACAATCCTGCCGGGATGCTACGCATCGATACGACTGTGCCCACCGTCGCCTCGATCGCGGCCTCCGGTCCGGCGCTGACCGCAGGCGGCGGCACCGTCGGCGCGGGAGCAACCGTCATCTTCACCGTTGCGATGAGCGAAGCGGTGAGCGTGACCGGCACGCCGAGCCTGTCCCTCAGCAGCGGCGGCAAGGCCACCTATGCGGGCGGATCCGGCAGCGGGTCGCTTGTCTTTACACACACCGTCGCGGCCGGCCAGTCCGCGGCCGATCTCACGGTCACCGCCTTCAACCTGGAAGGCGGCACGGTTTCCGACGTGGCAGGCAATGCAGCCAGCCTGTCGGGGGCGACCAACTACAATCCTGCCGGGACCTTGAAGGTCGACACTTCGACGCCATCCGTGCCCCCTCCGGCCTCGGTGACACAGCCCGGCAGCTTGGTGGCGGCGGTGAATGTCGGCGGCGGCCAGGTGACGGCAAGCAACGGCGTGGTATTCCAGGCCGATGCCGGACCGACCACGGGCGGCGCGGCCAGCCAGGTGTTCTCGACGATCGGCCGGCATCGCGGGCACGACCGACGACGCGCTGTATCAGAACGAGCGCTGGACGGCAGGCGGCAGCTACACCTACGAGATCGCCGTCGCCAACGGCACCTACCAGGTCGACCTGCTGCTGGCCGAGATCTATTCCGGCATCTTCGCGCCCGGTCAGCGCGTGTTCGACATGTCGCTGGAGGGACAGGCCCTGGCGGCGCTGCAGAACATCGACGTCTATGCCCAGGTCGGCGCCAACGCCGCCTACACCATCAGCCAGCAGGTGACGGTGAGCGACGGTTCGCTGTCGATCCAGGTCGGCCCCGGCAGTTCCTCGCCCGGCAACGTCGAGAACGCCAAGCTCAACGCCTTCGCGGTATACAGCCTGGGGGCACCCGCCTCGCCGACCCTGTCGATCGCGGCGGCGAACGCCAGCCAGAACGAGGGCAACAGCGGCAGCACACCTTTCACCTTCACCGTCACGCGCACCGGCAGCACGGCGGCTGCTTCGACGGCGGCCTTTGCCGTGACCGGCAGCGGCGCCAACCCCGCTGCGGCCGCCGACTTTGCCGGCGGCGTATTGCCGACTGGCACGGTGAGCTTCGCCGCCGGCGAGACCAGCAAGACCATCACGGTGAACGTCGCGGGCGACAGCACGGTCGAGTCGGCAGAGAACTTCACCGTCACGCTGTCCAATCCCAGCGCCGGCACCGCGATCGGCACGGCGGCCGCCGCCGGCACCATCCTCAATGACGACAGCACCACCACCACCGGCCCGCTGCCCACTGCCTTCACCTCGATATCGACGGCCAATGGGAAGGCAACAGTGAGCGGCACGAGCGGTGCCGGCGACAATATCTGGATCTACGACGGCGGGACCTGGCTGGGCGCTGCCACGACGGGCGCCAACGGCACGTGGACCTTCACCGCCAACGCGGCGTCCGGCGTGGCGCACAACTACGGCATCAACGCCACGAGCCCCACCGGCAAGATGAGCGCCGGGACTGGACGCGGCCTCCTCGGCAGCAATGGCGCCGATACGCTGACGGGCGGGGCCGGCAACGACGTCGTCGCCGGCGGACCGGGCAGCGACACGCTGATCGGCAATGGAGGCGCCGACACCTTCGCCTTCATGTCGGCGCCCAACGGCGCCGTCGATCGCGTCGCCGACTTCGCGTCCGGCACCGACAAGCTCGCCTTCGCGCAATCTGCGTTCAGCGCTCTCGCGCCCGGCGAGCTGTCGACCGCCGCGTTCGTGCAGGCTGCAGCGGCGCTCACGTCCGAGCAGCGCATCATCCACAACCAGGCCACCGGCCTGGTGTCGTACGACGCCGACGGCAGCGGCGGCGGCGCGGCCATCGCCGTGGCGCAGCTCAATGCCGGGCAGGTTCTCAAGGCGCAGGACATCAAGGTCTATTAGGCCTGCTACTACCGGGGCGGCGAGCTTGCTCGCCGCCTCGCACTCGAGCCGGGGGGCACACTCAATATGACGGCAAACGACACAGGGCTCGCAGCCCTCGTTTCGCTGTTGCGTCTGCAGGGCGTGGCAGCGGAACCGGCCCAGCTCCATCACCAGCTCGGCATGGCCGGCAAACCTGTCGGGGTCGTCGAGATGCTCCGTTGTGCGCGCCAACTCGGCCTTAAGGCGCGCAGCTTGTCGACGCGGTGGACGCGGCTTGCGCGCACGCCGCTGCCGGGCATTGCCGAGCTGCGCGACGGTTCGTTCCTCCTGGTGGGCAAGGCGACCGGGGACAAGGTGCTGGTGCATGTGCCCGGCGCCAGCCAGGCCGAGGTCATGACGCAACAGCAGTTCGAGGGGGCATGGACCGGTCGCCTCGTGCTGATGATGCGCCGCGCCAGGCTGGGCGACGTCGCCCGGCGGTTCGACATCGGCTGGTTCGCGGGCGCCCTCAACAAGTATCGCGGCCTGCTCGGCGAGGTGTTGCTGGCGTCGTTCTTCCTGCAGCTCTTCGCTCTGCTCACGCCGCTCTTCTTCCAGGTCGTGATCGACAAGGTCCTGGTGCATCGCAGCCTCACCACTCTCGAGGTCGTGATGGTCGCCATCGTCGGCTTCGCCGTCGCCGAGACGCTGCTCGGCATCATGCGGACCTATCTGTTCGCCCACACGACCAACCGCGTCGACGTCGAGCTGGGTGCGCGGCTGTTCCGCCATCTCATGGCCCTGCCGCTTTCCTACTTCCAGAGCCGTCGCGTCGGCGATTCGGTCGCCCGGGTGCGCGAACTCGAGAACATCCGCGTCTTCCTGACCAGCTCGGCGCTGACGCTTGTCCTGGACCTCTTCTTCACCCTCGTGTTCGTCGGAGTGATGTTCTTCTACTCGCCGCTGCTCAGCTGGATCGTCATTGCGGCCTTTCCCTTCTACATCGGGATCTCGATCGCCGTGGCGCCGCTGTTCCGACGCCGGCTCGACGAGAAGTTCCGGCGCGGCGCGGAGAACCAGGCGTTCCTGGTCGAGAACGTCGCGGGCGTCGAGACCGTCAAGGCGATGGCGGCCGAACCGCAGATGCAGCGGCGCTGGGAGGACCAGCTCGCCAGCTACGTCTCGGCCAGCTTTCGCGTGCTCAGCCTCGGCAACACGACAGCCGAGTCCGTGCAGCTCATCGCCAAGCTGGTGAATGCCGCGGTGCTGTTCTTCGGCGCCAAGCTCGCCATCGAAGGCAGCATGACGATCGGCGAGCTGGTCGCCTTCACCATGATCGCCGGCCGGGTGAGCGCTCCCGTGCTGCGCCTGGCGCAGATCTGGCAGGACTTCCACCAGACCAGGCTCTCGGTCGAGCGCCTGGGCGACATCCTCAATACGCCCACGGAACCTGCCTACGCGCCGGGTCGGGCGGCGCTGCCCGCCCTCGCAGGCAACATCGTCTTCGACCATGTCAACTTCCGCTATCGGCCCGACGGTCAGCGTGTGCTGGAGGACGTGAGCTTCAGCCTGACCGCTGGCCAGGTCGTGGGCATCGTCGGCCTCTCCGGTTCGGGCAAGAGCACGATCGCCAAGCTGATCCAACGCCTCTACGTACCCGAAAGCGGACGGGTGCTGGTCGACGGCATGGACCTCGCCATGGCCGACCCGGCATGGCTGCGGCGCCAGATCGGCGTGGTGCTGCAGGAGAACGTGCTGTTCAACGGCACGATCCGCGACAACATCGCCCTCGCCGATCCGGCGATGGCGCTGGCCCGCGTGGTCGGCGCGGCCAAGCTCGCTGGCGCGCATGACTTCATCCTGCGCCTGCCGGAAGGCTACGACACGATGGTCGGCGAGCGCGGCTCCACCCTCTCGGGAGGACAGCGCCAGCGCGTCGCCATCGCGCGTGCCCTGGTCGGCGATCCGCGCATCCTGATCTTCGACGAGGCAACCAGCGCGCTGGACTACGAAAGCGAACGCATCGTCCAGGAGAACATGCGCCAGATCGCCCATGGCCGGACAGTCGTGATCATCGCTCACCGGCTCTCGACCCTTCGCATCGCTGATCGAGTCCTCACCATCGACGAGGGGCGCCTCGTCGAGGACGGCACGCACGACGAGCTCATGCGCGCGCCGGGCAGGTACGCCGCGCTCCACAAGCTGCAGGCAGGAATCCATGCAATCCGCTAGCACCAGCCGCTCGCGCGCCGAGCTCGCCTTCCTGCCGGCCGCGCTGGAGATCGTCGAGACGCCGCCATCGCCGATCGGCCGCGCCATCACCATCACGGTCATCGTGGTGACCTGCCTTGCGGCGGCCTGGGCGGCGTTCGGGACGGTCGACATCGTCTCCGTCGCGCCCGGCAAGATCATCCCGAGCGGGCGCACAAAGCTGGTGCAGCCGCTGGAACCCGGCATCGTTCGCGCCATCCACGTGCGCGACGGCCAGCGTGTACGCGCCGGCGACGTCCTGATCGAGCTCGACCCGACGGTCAGCACCGCGGAGCTCGGCCGGTTGACCGGCGACTTGGCGGCGGCCCAGCTCGACGCTGCCCGCCTGCGGGCCGCGCTGGCGGCCGGGGCGCCGGCATTCCGGCCACCAACCGACGCCACAGCGGCCCAGGCCGAGCTGCATCGTGGTCTGCTCGCCAGCCAGAGGGAGGAACAGGAGGCCAAGCTCGCCTCGATCGACCGCCAGAAAAAGCAGAAGGAGGCGGAGCTGGCGACGCTTGCCGCGATGATCGAAAAGCTGGAGACGACGATGCCGCTGATCGAGCACCGGGTCAGCGTGCGCAGGCATCTGTCCGAGCGCGAGCTGGGCTCGCGGCTGCAATACCTGGCGGACCTGCAGGAGCTGACGTCGCAGCAGCAGGAGGTGCTGGTGCTGCGAAGCCGCGGCACCGAGGCCGAGGCCGCCTTGTCGGCCATCGACGAGACGCGGGCGCGCACGGTGGCGGAGTATCGCCGCAGCCTGTTCGAAGAGCTCGCTCGGGCCGACCAGAAGGTGACCGGCCTTCAGCAGGAGGTCGTCAAGGCCAGGCAGAAGGCGGCTCAGCAGCAGCTCACTGCCCCGGTGGACGGCACCGTGCATCAGCTTGCCGTCCACACGGTGGGCGGTGTCGTGACCGCCGCGCAGCCGCTGCTCGCGGTGGTGCCAGCCGACAGCGAGCTCGAGGTGGAGGCGATCGTGCCGAATCGTGAAGTCGGCTTCCTGCGCGCCGGCCAGGAAGCGGAGATCAAGGTCGACGCCTTCAATTTCACGCGCTATGGCCTCGTCACCGGGCAGGTGGTGGCGATCTCCGGCGACGCGGTCGCCCGCGACAGCGCGCCGCGTAGCGAAACGCGTGCGGCGGCTGCATCAGAGCTAGAATATGTCGCGCGCATTTCGCTCAACCGTGGGAACATGGAGCGGGGAGACGGCGCCCTGACATTGTCTCCGGGCATGACGGTTACGGTCGAGATCAAGACCGGCGCCCGCACTGTAATGGACTATCTCCTGTCGCCGCTCGGGCGTTATCGGCACGAGTCGCTGCGGGAAAGATGAGGGGGAAGGCCATGTTCAGCACCGAGCGCAAGGTAGAGGCGTATGTGCGGCTGCTGCATAGCCAGCTCGACACGACGACGGTGACGGCGGCGCTTACCCTGCTGATCAGCGAAGCGCGCGCCGCCTCCGAGAAGCAGCGGCGCCTCATCGCCTTGGAGCGGCTGACCCAGCGCAACAATACCGTCAGCCTGGACGAGCTGCAGACGCTCGAGAAGGCGAAGACCAACTTGAGCACCGTCCTGCTCCGCGAGACCGGCGTTGACCATGGTGACATGGAATTCGACTGGGGCACCGTGGTGCCGCTGCGCATGGGCACATCCAACGCCGTCCGCTGACGCGGGCGATCCGCCAGGACCGCGGGGAATATTCTTTAAGTCGGCGCCGACACCATCATCGATCGGAGCGACGTCAGACGCTCCAGGAATCCGTCGATGATCTCGACGTTGAACAGCATCCTGACAAGGATCGCCTCGTCGTGGCCAGGCAGCAACAATGGCGGAAGTTCCATAAGGATCTGCTTGCCGTTGTCGCTCAGTGTCCACACCCTTTCCGGATCTATCTCAAGTGGCATCGTGTCCTCACCCACATCCCTTTGTTGAGAAGGGCATCGCAAAATCGTGCCGCGCGCTTGTGTTCATTTGGCGACACTGGACTGACAAGGCTGCCTGACCGCAGCGCCGCCGTCGCCCGTCGGATACAAGACCTGCTTGAGAAAAATGCGCCCCTGCGGAAGTGGGGCAGGGCGGGCGCAGGCGTGGGCAGGCGGATTTTTTCATCGTTCCCTGGTACCGGCTGGCGACTATGACGCTGCCGGGGGTGTCGATGCTCGGTGACATGCCGGCGACCTATGCGGCGTGGCACGACCGTGCCCAGGAGTGCGAAGAACATTGCCGCACCGCTGCGATGCCTTGCCTTCGTGTGCTGCTGCAACCCGATGAGTTTCTTGCCTGGTGGCGGACGCGCCAGGTTCCGCCGAACGCCAAAGCGCGCTCTACGTTCGTCGTCGAAAAGGCGCGCTTGCTGCTGTGGCCTGACGCACCTGCCGATGGCGTGGTGTAGCTGGAGCATGAGGGGTCCGGCTGGAATCAGCCGGACCCATCATCCCGTGCCCATGTGTAGACGGCACCGATCGTTCCGTCTCGCTCCGCTCTAGCGCGACCGGAAGGCCTGCCAGGCGTAACGCAGCCTGTGGCGCTCGAGAAGCAGCATGCACACGCCCACCATGAGCGCGCCCCCTGCCAGTTCCAGCCACCACAGGTGGTCCAATCGGCGCGGCAGTGCGGCAATGACGGCGACCGCGGCCGCCGAGCAGAGCAGGGGCGGCAGGACAGCCGGCAGGATGGGATGCCAGTACAGACCAAGGCCGCGTCGTGTCGCGATGCCCAGCCCGAGCCCGAGCAGTTCCGAGGCGAAGACGGCGGCGACCGCTCCCCACGCTCCGTAGAGCGGCACTGCGATCGCGGTCACCGCGAGATTGAGCACGGCGGCGGCGGCGGTCATCCTGAGCTGCAGGTCACCGCGGCCCCACGGCACCAGGGCGGACACCACGCCATAGTTCAGGAAGTTGAAGCCGATCGCGAGACAGAGCCATTCGAAGTAGCGGCCGGCCGGCGCGAATGCCGGGCCGTAGAGCAGCTCGACCACGTGGCGACCGAAGGCCCAGCCGAGGGCCGCCATCGGCAAGCCCATCCAGGCGAGCAGGCCGAGATACTCTCGCGACAGGCGCACGGCCTGCTCGGGACTGCGCTCGGTGCGAACGAATGCGGGAAAGTAGGCGTTCCATAGTGCGGCAGTGACGACGTTGGCGACCAACATGAGTCGATAGGCCGAGGCGAACTGCCCGACCGCATCGTCGCCATCGGTGAACCCCAGCAGCAGGATGCTGCTGTTGGCGATCACAAGCAGCGCTGCCTGGGTGAGCGCCAGCGGCCAGGCTTGGCCGAGCATGCCGCGCAGGCCGGCGAACGTCGGCCTCAGCCGCAGCGGCCGCAGGATGCGGCGGCGGGCGAGATAGACGAAGTTGAATGCGACGGCGCCGAAGGCAAAGGCGACGATAAGCACAGCGTAGAGTGTAAGATCGTCCGGCCCATGCACCAGCAGCATCAGGGCAGGCAGTTGCAGGACGTTGATGGCGAGCGCCGCCAGGCTGGGCGCCACCATGCGTTCATGAGCCTGCAAAGCCCATCCCGTGTTCCAGGCCGTGGCGAAGAGCGTCGCACCCTGGATGACAAGCAGGACGCTGACGACCGGCCCGCGCGGTTCGAGCGATGCCGCAACCAGGACGAAAGCATAGGCCACGCAGGCCAGCAGGGTCTGCAGCGTGAGCACGAGTGCGATCACCGACTGGCTCGTCTCCGGTGATTGGGCGAGCCGGCGCTGGCCGACAAAAAGCAGGCCCGGACTCACCAGCACCGAGAAATAGGCGACGGCCGCCATGGCCCAGCTCACCTGGCCGATCGCCTCCGGACCCATGGCGCGACGGACATAGACGCTGACCAGGATGGTGACGAGCAGGCCGGATACGTTGGTGGTGGCGAGCGTCAGGAAGTTGATGGCGATGCGTCGCCGCGACACGCCCGGAGTTTCTCCAGACGGTGGTATCGCCGGATCCGCACTGCTCATTGTCACATTCTCCACGGCGCCCCTCAGCGCGCCAGTGATCTAGCCGTGATGAGCAAGCCACCGGAAAGACACGTGTGGTGGGCGTAAAAGCGGCTCATCATGCGCCGGCGAGATGGTGGATGCGCCCGTTGGGATCGGGTGCATTCGGGACTTTGGGTGCGTCCGGTGGGTCCGGACGCTTGGTGGGTGTGTGGTGGGATCAAGGAATCCGTCCTTGTCCGTGCTCGTCTGCACGCGTAATCGCGCGCAGAAGGCGCAACGCGCTGTTGCCAGCGTGCTTGCCAACTCGTTCGCGGACTTCGAGCTCGTCGTTGTCGACCAGAGCACCGACAATGCCACGCGCGAGGCGATTGCGGCCATTGCCGACGACCGCGTGCGCTACATTCATACCAACACGGTAGGCGTGGCGATCTCGCGCAATATCGCGGTCCGGGAAGCGGCCGCCGACATTGTTGTCTTCACCGACGACGACTGCGTCTGTGGCCCAAACTGGCTGCGGGCCATCATCGCCGAGTTTGCTGCCGACCCATGGGCTCTCGGCGTCTATGGCCGCGTGGTCCCCTACGGCAAGGCGGGATCTCCGGCCTGGGACTGCGTCGCCGAGGACGGCGATATGATCTGTCCGGCGCTCATCCAGTCGACGAGCCGCGCGGTGGTCGACCGTCCAGCCATACCGCATCTCGTGCTGGGCGGCGGCAACAACATGTCGTTCCGCAAGGAAGCATTTCGGCGAGTCGGCGTGTTCAACGAAATGCTTGGTCCAGGATCGCGCATCGGCACCGGTGAGGACACGGAGTTCTCCTACCGCCTGCTATTCAACCATTGCCGGCTGATCTATTCGCCGCAGCCGCTGGTCGAGCACGACAACTGGATGGAGCGCGCCCAGTTCGTCCATCACATGAAGGTGGCCATGCGCGTGCAGGCGGCCGTGTTCACGGCGTACGCATTGCGCTTCGATACCCTGTCGGTGGCGCACCTGCTGCGCACGGCCTGGTACCTCGCGGGCAACCGCCTGGGGATCGGCTCGGCCGCGGCGGGCCTGTTTCATTTCGCCACCGGATTGCCGTGGGGCATCAAGCTGCGATTGACGCCGCCGCCGCAACTTGCGCCGGCCACCGCCGCCCCGACGCCCTGCCCCGCACGACCGACACCTGCCTGACGCCGCAAGGCATCAGACGAAGAAGAAGTCCTGGGCATTGGCGCGCAGCAGATCGACCGTCAGCTGACCGGAACTGTCGTGCAGATGGACCTCGCCTCCTGACGCCGGCACGATGTTGACATCGCCCGCGCCGGCGCCTTGTTGCAAAGCGTTGCTGTTGAGGACCTGCTGGATGGTCATGCCGGGGAACAGATCCTGGTCCAATCCGATGAAGTCGTGGCTGCCGCCGGTGGCGGTGAACTGGAAGACGTCGGTGGTGACGAAGCCTTGCCGGAAGATGAAGGTGTCGCTCGCAGCCTCGGACGTGAAGCTGTTGGCCGCGTCCTTCACGACCAGGGTGCTGGACACCTGGCTGATCGCAGCGCCCGTGCCCGGGTTGATGGCGGCTGCCGTCACGGCGAAGCGGCCCGAGACCGAACCGCCGGCCAGGCTGCCGGTCGGCGTTTCCGCCGGCAGGGCAAGGGCCACGCTCGCCGTGCCGCCGGCGCCCAACGTCACGTCGACGAAGGCCGGGTTCTGCAAGACCGTGTTGCCTTCGTGGCTGCCCAGCGGGATGTCCATGCCGACGCCGCCGATCTCGGAGACGGCCAGGCGCACGGTCTGCCCGGCGATGCCGGAGATCTCGACCACGACATCGTTGCCGGGGCTGCCGGCGCCCGCATTGAGGCCGGGCAGGTTGGCCTTGAGGATGCCGCCCACCGCGTCGGTCACCAGCGGCGTGCCGCCGACGGTCGACATCGACAGCACCGGCGCCGCCGGCAGGCTCGAGCCGAGCGTGGCCATGCCGCCGCCGGCGCTGCCCTGGGTGAACACCTCGCCGCTGATCGTGCCGCCGTCGACCGTGCCCACCGTGACCAAGGCGCCGACATGCTCGAAGCCCGAAATCGAGCCCGATTCGTTGGGGCCAGGCGACGGCCCCTCGATGCTGGCGGGATCGGCGTCGAGACGGAATGCGAAGGTCTGGCCAGCGGCAAGCCCGGCGCCGCCGAAGGTGACGGCCAGCGTCTTGTAGCCGCCTTCGGTGACGGGGTTCGGTCCGTACGTCCAGGTCGCGCTCACCGGCACGGAGCCGTAGGGCGTGAAGTCGAGCGCCGTGGTGTCGCCGAAGGTGCCGAACGGATCGAACACCGTGCCCGCGATCAGGCTGTTGTGCAGGTCGATGTTAAGCGTCCGGATGGCGGTCGTGCCGGTGTTGGTGAGCTCATAGGCCGGCTCGGCGAAGGTGCTGGCGTTGAGAGTGGTGCCAGGCGTGATCATCAGGCGCGCCGAGGCCCCGCCGCCGCTGCTGTCGTCGTTGAGGATGGTGCCGGTGGCGGCCGCCGTGCCGATCGCGGTGCCGGCGCTGGGATTGGACAGCGTGACGGTGAAGTTTTCTGCCGACTCGACCGTGCTGTCGCCCGCGACGTTGACGGTGATGGTCTTGCTGGTCTCACCGGCCGCGAAACTCACCGTGCCGGTCGGCAATACGCCGCCGGTGAAGTCGGCGGCCGCGGCAGGGTTGGCGCCGCTGCCGGTCACGGCAAAGGCCGCCGTCGAAGCAGCCGCCGTGCTGCCGGTGCGCGTGACGGTGAAGGTGAAAGGTGTGCTGCCGCTGTTGCCCTCGTTCTGGCTGGCGTTCGCCGCCGCGATCGACAGGGTCGGCGAGGCGGGTGCCCCCAGGCTGTATACCGCGAAGGCGTTGAGCTTGGCGTTCTCGACGTTGCCGGGCGAGGAACTGCCGGGGCCGACCTGGATCGACAGGGAACCGTCGCTCACCGTCACCTGCTGGCTGATGGTGTAGGCGGCGTTGGCGCCGACCTGGGCATAGACGTCGATGTTCTGCAGCGCCGCCAGCGCCTGTCCCTCCAGCGACATGTCGAACACGCGCTGACCGGGCCCGAAGATTCCCGAGTAGATCTCGGCCAGCAGCAGGTCGACCTGGTAGGTGCCGTTGGCGACGGCGATCTCGTAGGTGTAGCTGCCGCCCGGCGTGTACCTCTCGTTCTGGAACAGCGCATCGTCGGTCGTGCCCGCGATGCCTGCCGAGGTCGAGAACACCTGGCTGGCCGCGCCGCCCGTGGTCGGGCCGGCGTCGGCCTGGAACACGATGCCGTTGCTTGCCGTCACCTGGCCGCCGCCAACATTGACCGCCGTCACCAGCGTCGGCGTCCCCGAGCTGTCGTCGTTGAGGATGGTGCTGGTGGCCGTGGCCGTGCCGATGGTCGTGCCCGCATTGGGATTGGACAGGGTTACCGTGAAGTTCTCGTTGGCCTCGATCGTGCTGTCGCCAGCCACGTTGACCGTGATCGTCTTGGTCGTCTCGCCGGCGGCGAAGCTCACCGTTCCGGTCGGGAAGGCGCCGCCGGCGAAGTCCGCGGCAACGGCCGGATTGGCGCCGCTGCCGGTCACGGCGTAGCTTGCCGTCGAGGCTCCCGTCGTGCTGCCGGCTCGGGTCACCGTGAAGGTGAAGGCGGTGCTGCCGCTGTTGCCCTCGTTCAGGCTGGCATTGGCCGCGGCGATCGACAGCGATGGTCCGGCCGCCGTGTCGTCGTTGAGGATGGTGCCGGTCGCCGTCGCCGTGCCGATGGCCGTGCCCGCGCTGGGATTCGACAGAGTGAGCGTGAAGCCTTCAGTGGATTCGACAGCTGTGTCGCCGGCGACATTGACCGTGATGGTCTTGCTGGTTTCGCCGGCCGCGAAGCTCACCGTCCCCGTCGGGAGTGCCCCGCCGGCGAAGTCCGCCGCCGTGGCCGGGTTGGCGCCGCTGCCGCTCACCGCGTAGCTGGCGCTCGAGGCGCCCGCCGTGCTGCCGGCGCGCGTCACCGTGTAGGTGAAGGCCGTGTTGCTGCTGTTGCCCTCGTTCAGGCTGACGCTGGCCGTTGCGATCGACAATGTCGGTGAGATCGGCGCCGCCGTGCTGTACACCGCGAAGGCGTTGAGCTTGGCGTTCTCGACGTTGCCGGGCGAGGAACTGCCGGGGCCGACCTGGATCGACAGCGAACCGTCGCTCACCGTCACCTGCTGGCTGATGGTGTAGGCGGCGTTGGCGCCGACCTGGGCGTAGACGTCGATGTTCTGCAGCGCCGCCAGCGCCTGTCCCTCCAGCGACATGTCGAACACGCGCTGACCGGGCCCGAAGATTCCCGAGTAGATCTCGGCCAGCAGCAGGTCGACCTGATACGTGCCGTTGGCGACGGCGATCTCGTAGGTGTAGCTGCCGCCTGGCGTCCAGCGCTCGTTCTGATACAGCGCATCGTCGGTCGTGCCCGCGATGCCGGCGCTCGTAGAGAACACTTGGCTCGCCGCCGCACCGGCGGTCGGGCCGGCGTCGGCCTGGAACACGATGCCGTTGCTTGCCGTCACCTGGCCGCCGCCGACATTCACCGCCGTCACCAGGGTCGGCGTCGCAGCACCGTCGTCGTTGAGGATGGTGCCGGTGGCTGCGGCCGTGCCGATGGTCGTGCCCGCGCTGGGGTTCGACAGCGTCACGGTGAAGCCTTCGTTGGGTTCCACCGTGGCCTCGGCCGCCACATTCACGGTGATCGTCTTGCTGGTCTCGCCGGCGGCGAAGCTCACCGTTCCGGTCGGGAAGGCGCCGCCGGCGAAGTCCGCGGCAACGGCCGGATTGGCGCCGCTGCCGGTCACCGCATAGCTTGCCGTCGACGAGCCGGTCGTGGTGCCGCTGCGCGTTACCGTGAAGGTGAAGGCGGTGCTGCCGCTGTTGCCCTCGTTCAGGCTGGCGTTGGCCGCCGCGATCGACAGCGACGGTCCTGGCGCCGTGTCGTCGTTGAGGATGGTGCCGGTCGCCGTCGCCGTGCCGATGGCCGTGCCCGCGCTGGGATTGGACAAGGCGACGGTGAAGTTCTCTGCCGGCTCGACGGTGCTGTCGCCGGCCACGTTCACCGTGATGGTCTTCGTGGCCTCGCCGGCCGCGAAGCTGACTGTTCCCGTCGGCAATACGCCGCCGGCAAAGTCGGCGGCCGCAGCAGGGTTGGCGCCGCTGCCGGTCACGGCAAAGGCCGCTGTCGACGCGCCGGCCGTGCTGCCGGTACGCGACACGGTGAAGGTAAAGGCGGTGCTTCCGCTGTTGCCTTCGTTCAGGCTGGCGTTCGCCGCCGCGATCGACAGGGTCGGCGAGGGCGGTGCCGCCGTGCTGTACACCGCAAAAGCATTGAGCTTGGCGTTTTCGACATTACCGGGCGACGAGCTGCCGGGCCCTACCTGGATCGACAGCGAACCGTCGCTCACCGTCACCTGCTGGCTGATGGTGTAGGCGGCGTTGGCGCCGACCTGGGCGTAGACGTCGATGTTCTGCAGCGCCGCCAGGGCCTGTCCTTCCAGCGCCATGTCGAACACGCGCTGCCCCGGCCCGAAGATGCCCGAATAGATTTCCGCCAGCAGCAGGTCGACCTGATAGGTGCCGTTGGCGACGGCGATCTCGTAGGTATAGCTGCCGCCCGGCGTCCAACGCTCGTTCTGGAACAGCGCATCGTCGGTCGTGCCCGAGATGCCGGCCGTCGTCGCAAAGACCTGGCTCGCCGCCGCGCCCGTCGTGGGCCCGGCATCGGCCTGGAAGACAATGCCGTTGCTTGCCGTCACCTGGCCGCCGCCGACGTTCACCGCCGTGACCAGGACCGGTGTCGCACTGTCGTCGTTGAGGATGGTCCCTGTAGCTGCAGCAGTGCCGAGAACCGTGCCGGCGCTGGGATTGGACAACGTGACCGTGAAGTTCTCGCCGGGCTCGACGGCGCTGTCACCGGCCACGTTCACCGTGATCGTCTTGCCGGTCTCGCCGGCGGCAAAGCTCACCGTGCCGGTCGGCAGCACCCCGCCGACGAAGTCCCCGGCAGCGGCCGGGTTGGCCCCCGTACCGGCCACCGCATAGCTCGCGGTGGACGCACCCGTTGTGAGGCCTGTGCGCGTGACCGTGAAGGTGAACGCCGTGCTGCCGCTGTTGCCCTCGTTCAGGCTGGCGCTCGCCGCCGCGATCGACAGCGTTGGCGATGGTGGTGGCGCCGCTCCCGCGGCGTATACCGCGAAGGCGTTGAGCTTGGCGTTCTCGACGTTGCCGGGCGACGAGCTGCCGGGACCCACCTGGATCGACAGCGACCCGTCGCTCACCGTCACCTGCTGGCTGATGGTATAGGCGGCGTTGGCGCCGACCTGGGAGTAGATGTCGACGTTCTGCAGCGCCGCCAGGGCCTGGCCTTCCAGCGACATGTCGAACACGCGCTGACCGGGCCCGGTGATGCCGGAGTAGATCTCGGCCAGCAACAGGTCGACCCGATACGTGCCGTTGGCAACTGCCACCTCATAGGTGTAGCTGCCGCCCGGCGTGTACCTCTCGTTCTGGAACAGCGCATCGTCGGTCGTGCCCGCGATGCCGGCGGTCGTGGAGAACACCTGGCTCGCCGCACCGCCGGTCGTGGGGCCCGTGTCGGCCTGGAAGACCACGCCGTTGCTCGCCGTCACCTGGCCGCCGCCGACATTCACCGCCTTGACGAGCTGCCCGGTCGGGCCTGTCGAGGTGATGAGGATGTCGTCGAACGACGCCTGGAAGGTGTTCTGGCTGCCCTCCCCGGTGTTGCTCGACCACAGGCCGACGGCGAGGCCGCTGTCCTTGCCCTGCACCGCGTAATCGCCGTTGATCGCGGTCAGGATCGAGGTGCCGGCGAGGTTGATGGCATTGCCGGTCACCTTCACCGGCCCGCTGCCGCCGGTATAGGTCACAGACGGCGTGGCCTGCGATGTGCCGCGATTGACCAGGAGCTCAAAGACCAGATTGCTGCCGGCAGGCGCTGTCCCGACGCCCGGCGCGTTCAGGGTCTGCGACGCAATGACGGCGCCATTGCTCTCGAGCTGGAACAGCATGCCGTTGGGCCCGGCGACCACCTTGAGGAAGTTGGACTGGTCGCCGGTGCCGATGAAACCGCCGATCTCGCGCACTGTCGGCGCTGTGGGCAGGCCGGGGAACGGATTGATCGCCGTCCATTTCACATTGAAGGTCTGGACGTCCGGCGCCATCGCCACACCGGTCTGGAACACGAACTCGCCGGTGTTGGCGCTGCCGCTCGCCGTCCCCGTCGCGACTTCCTCGACTACGACGAGACCGCCGCCGGCGGCGGTTCCGATCTTCACGTTGGTGAGGTCCAAGCCGCCTTCGGCGACAGGCGCCACGAAATCGCGCGTGCCGTTGACCATGTGGCCAGTGAGGCCGAGGAACAGCCCGTCGGGGCCGGGCGCGTTGTCGCCGGCGCCGAACTGGAAGTTCCAGTTCAGGCTGGCGTTGCTCGCCAGGAACGTGCCGAAGCCGTTGGCGGCGTCGGCCTGGAACGGGTCGACGGTATTGAGCAGGCCGTCATCGTCCATGTCCGGATCGCTTGCCGAGGCCTGGTCGCTCGGTGTCAGCGCCAGGATCTGGCCGGCGCCGATCTGGGCGACCCAGATGGAGCCGCCCGGTCCCTGGACGAGATCGAGCGGGGTGCCACCGGGTGTCGCAAGCGTGGTGACGCCCTGGACGGTGACGCCGTCCGGTGCGAGCTGGATCAGCTTCAGCGTGCCGTCGAACGAGGCGGTGATCAGGTCGCCCTTGATCTCCCCGTTGAAGCTGGTCGCGGTGTACTCCATCAGGCCGTTGGTCGAGGCGCCGAACTGCGCCAGCGATTGCTGGCCGGCGGTGAACTGGCCCTCCAAAGCAAGCCGCGCGGCGGACGAAGTGAATTTGGAAGGGTCGATCACGAAGCCCGGAGCGATCTGCACGCCGGACGGCACGGCCGCTGCGGCATTGGGGATCGTGGCAATGACTTGCGGTTGGGATCCGTCGGCATAGGACAGGACCGCGCCGGTCTGGTTGCCCCGTGTCGGATCGGGATGGCCGTAATAGCTGCCGTTGGCCAGCAGGTAGAGAAAGTCGGAGCTGCCCACGCCGCCATTGTTGAACTGGTTGGTCGGCTTGCCGTTGGCATCGAGGATGGGCGCGCCGCCGAGATCCTGGTTGCCACCATTGTCGACGGTGAAGAGCTTGCCCGACTCGGTCAGAATCACGTCGTAGGCATTGCGCAGGCCGGTCGCAAAGATTCGCAGCGGTGCGTCGGCCGGCAGGATCGCCTGGTTCAGGCCATCGTTACCGCCGAACGGTCCACCGACGTCCAGGCCGCCTGCAGTCTCGTTACCCGTCGCGCCATTGTTGGACACCGTCGGGTCGTCGAGTGTGGGAAGGTCGTATTTGTAGGTGCTGGTGACGCCGGGAGCGTAGGTGAAGACCTTGTTGGACATTGCCTCGAGTGCCACGAGGTCGATCTCGAGCACGGCGGCAGTCAGCGCATATTCCGGTGTGTTGGAGAAAAAGTTCGACGGCGCGCCGTTGTTGGTGTTGCCGCCCTGCGCCAGGTAGAGCTTGGTGCCGTCGGCGCTCAGCACCATGCCGTTGGGCGAATGGTTTTCTTCCGAGCGCGGCAGGCCGCGGATCAGGTCGACCTTGCCCCAGCTGGTGCCGTTCCACGTTAGCTTGGAAAGAATCCCGGAGTTGGTGTCGAGATTGAGATCGCCGAAGTTCCCGATGCGCGGATCGCTCGAGGTGACGTAGATCACGGGGTTGGCGGCGGTGCCCGTGACCAGAATGCCGGTGACCTGCCGATCGGTGATCGATGTATTCAGCGACCCGTCGTCGTTGTGATTGGGCAGGTTCTTGATAAGACTGAGCGTTTCCGCCTGGACGGCCGACCACTGGCCAGGGACGGGCTGGCTGACATTGTAGACTTTGATGAGGCCGTCCTGCTGGGCCACATAGAGTCGGCCGTCAGGACCGAACTGCAAGGTGGTCGGATTGGAAAGTCCGCTTACCACCGCCTGAGTAGTGAAAGAGACTGCCATTTTCGGACCCCGCGACACACAACACGCGGGCCGGTGGGCAAGCACGATTTGGACAAAGTGGTGACGTTGCCGGAATCAGCGGCGGCCGCCGCTCCAGGCATTATTCACCAGTCGCCGTCTGCGCCGTTAGTGGCGAGCGGCGGAGTCCTCAAAGTCGAGCCGAAAAGTCCACACGTCCCGGAGAAGTCGTAGCACAGCATCTGTCGACCCGACGTGACTATGCTGTGGCGATGCTATGGCCGTGCGCAGAGGCAACCCAAGGATGTACAACGCGCGTCCTCTAACGGATACCGCGTGTAGGGCTTGTTTGTCTTCGCCTGCGAGTGGATGGAACAATCGGTGGCGCAGCGATCCAGAAAATCGTCGGGTATCGTACAGATACTTGTCACTAGTTTGTGACGGATCTAGGCTTCTATTGGTTCGGCGCGGGTGGTGACGAGTGGACACTGCATCGTATCTGGCGGAACTCGCACAAAAGCTGGCATGCGCGAACATGAGTTCGCGGGAGCTTTCACATTTGGACTTCGAGGCCGACGGCCGAGATATCTCGATACGGATCCGGTCGACGCCGCATCCGTCGTGGTACCCGCCACTCGACGTGATACTCGGAAAGGTCGGCAACATCTGCGCCAACCGCGGGGTTACCCTGTCGCAATTGCGCCGCATCGACTTCGCAGAGAGCGGAATTTGCGTCGAGCTCGGACAGCGCGATAGCGGTGACGGAAAAACATTCACGTTTCCCTTCGAAACAACCATGGGATTGCCGCGCTCCGACTTCAGTGCTGCCGCGAGCTGACAGGCGATCGATGGTCATCGATCGACACTCTTGACTCCCTAGCGCAAAGTTGTGGCCTGTCCCTGCCGACCTTCATCAACGAAAGGATCGGCATTATAGCCTCGCAGTCTTTGTTGCGCTGCCCCACAGCTCGCCGATGGCGCGGGTCCTGCCTGGTCGCCTGCAGGCATTGCCGGCGGACGCCGAAAACGACGAGCGCGCGAAGCCTGTTGACCAACCTTGCGCCGATTTACTGGCCACATCCGTGCCGATGCTGTTGCGAGACGGATGGGGATACCAAGCCGTCCAGCAGGCCCGTCACACGCCGCTCTTGGTGGAGCGGGGCAGCGTGGAAAGGGGCGGCGAGTGCGCGAGCGGGTCCTGTCGGCTGACGGGACAACGAGATGCGAACCGCGCGCGGTTCCGTCGTCATCGCATTCCGCTCTAGTGTTTTCCTGCAGCAGAAACCCTATTGGACCTCCGCGGCATCCGATGTTTTCCATCCGGTGTTGGTCAGCGTTGCGTTCGAAGTATCGGTGCCCGGGAAGCGACATCCAACGCCGTCATCGCCCGCACGACATCGAAGCCCCGGCGCCGATACCACGGCGGCACGACCATTGCACCGACCCGCGCGCGGCAGCCCTCGCAGCGCAGCCTGAGCGTCGCAAGCGTACGCCGGTGCAGGTGATGCCAGCTCGCGTCGCGCGGATCGATCAGCCGCTCGCGGCCGCCCGGGCAGGTCGCCAGCAGGCAGAAGCCCATCGCCGCGAAGTCGCCGATCAGGAAGTCGCCGCGCGTCGTCAGCATCGGGAAGGGACCGACGAACGGCGTCGGATCGTAGTCGGCCGGCCCGCGGCAGGAACTCGCCTGCTCGAACAGCCGGGGCTTCTCGCCGCGAAACGGCGGCGTCAGCCGGTAATGCCCCAGCCGCTTGCACTGCTGGCATTGGAAGTCGACGCTGCCGACGGGCACGTCGGCGAGGTCCGGCCGTTCGACCAGGTTGACGAACTGCACGTCCTTGCAGGGATCGCAGTAGACGCTGAGGCGAAAGCCGCGCAGCCGCAGCATGCCGAAGGTCTCGCGCGGCACTTGCGGGCGGGCTGGCGGGCGCTTGGTGGGAACGGCACGAGGCGACAAGCGTGACAAGGCGAACGCTCCTTTCGTTGCGTTTCCCCTGTCGTCGATTGTGCTCGTCCTGCGAAGCCGCGTAGCGGCGAAGCAGGGTCATCCCACGGCGCGAACTCTTAGCGCCGGCAAAGCGCGCTGCCGAGTCCCAAGTCATGCTGGCAATGCGAGCACCGCGTGCCCAAGATGGGGAAGGGTATGGCAAAAGATCCGTCATCCTTCGACGACGCCGCCTTTCAGGCGGCTCCGCGCCCGCCTTAACGGATAGGGGTCACTGAAGTCAGGGTGCGGTTAACTCGAAATGGTCACACAGTCCCTCTCGGCGGCGTTGATTGCCGCGCATAGGTTTGTCCTCTGTTGTGCGGGCAGGCGTGGTGGCACGCGTCGTACAACGAGGGGGGCGAGCCCGCAGCGAGCCGATCGCTCGCGGCTCGCGTCTTTGGGGGCATGAAGATCACGGCTGGCGACTCCAATTCCGCGGGCGCGCAATTTGACTATGTCACGTTGCGGCCGGACCAGCACGTCGGCCGCTATCGCATCGTCTCGGTCCTGGGGCAGGGCGGGTTCGGCATCACCTACCGTGCCGTCGACAGCGAGCTGGGACGCGACGTCGCGATCAAGGAATATCTGCCGGCCGCGCTCGCCATCCGCCATGACGGCACGACGGTGATGCCGCGCTCAACCGGCGCTGCAGAGGACTTCGCCTGGGGCCGCGACCGCTTCGTCGCCGAGGGGCGCACGCTGGCCGCCCTGCATCGCACGCCCGGCATCGTGCTGGTGCACGACTTCCTCGAGACGAACGGCACGGCCTACCTGGTCATGGAGCTGGTGGCTGGCCGCACCCTGCACGAGCAGGTGGCGCAGCACGGTCCACTCGACGCCGCGGCGCTCGACAGGATGTTGTGGCCGCTCTTGGACGGGCTGGCCGCGGTCCATGCGGCGGGGTTCCTCCATCGTGACATCAAGCCGGCGAACATCCTGCTCGACGCCGAAGACCACGCGACGCTGATCGATTTTGGCGCCTCGCGGGTGGCGGTCGCCGGACGCTCGCAGAACATGACGGCGGTGTTCACGCCGGGTTATGGCGCCGTCGAGCAGTTCACGGCCGCCACGCAAGGACCGTGGACCGACATCTATGGCCTCGCCGCGACGCTGCATTTCGCCATCACCGGCGAGCCGCCGCCCAACGCCATCGACCGCATCCTCGACGACACCGTGGCACCGCTCGCCGCGGGCAAGTGGCCGTTTCCGCCCGCTCTGCTGGCCGGCATCGACGCCGGCCTCGCCGTGCGTGCCGATCGCCGGCCGCGATCGATCGCCGAGTGGCGCGCGCTGCTGTCGCCCACTGCGTCGGCCCGCCCGGCTGTCGCGGCTGCCCCGGCCACCGTGATCATGGCCGGTGCGCCGCCGCCGGCTGCAGTGCCGCCGCCCGAGGCAACGCGCAAGCGACCGGTGCTGATCGCGGCATCTGCCGTCGCCCTGATCGGCGTCGCCGCCGCAGGCTGGTTCGTCCTGCGCTCGCAGCCCGCGTCAGCCCCCACGCCGTCAGCCTCCACGGCGCCAGCCTCCACGGTGCCAGCCTCCGCGGCATCAGCTCCTGCGCCGCCCTCCGTCGCCCCGACGCCTGCGCCGGCATTGGCTGCAGCGCCGCCGGCCGCCGCCGTCCCACCGGCGGCACAGGATCAGGCCCAGGCGCTGCTCGAAGAGGCGCGGCGCGCGCAGCAGGCGGCGCTCGACGAGGCGGCGCGACTGCGCAGCGAAGCCGAAGCGCGGCGCAAGGCCGATGAGGAGATCGCCATGCGCCGTCGCATCGAGGAGGAGGTGCGTCAGAAAACGGCGGCGGACGAGGCGGCGCGGCGCCAAGCGGCCGAGGAGGCCGCGCGAAAGGCCGAAGCCGACGCGGCCGAGCGGCTGAAGGCTGCGGAAGCCGACCGGTCGGGCGCGGAAGCCGCCGAGGCGGCGCTGCGCCTCGGCACGGCCGACCGCCAGCGCATCCAGGTCGCCTTGACCGCGCTGGGATACCCGACGACCCGCAGTGACGGCGTGTTCGGCCCGCGCACGCGCGAGATGATCGCGGCCTGGCAGAAGAAGGTCGGCCGCGCCGCCACCGGCTACCTGACGGCGGACGCCCAGGCCGCCCTGCTGCGCGACGCCGGCCCTGCGGTCGCCCGCTGGGACGAGGAGCAGCGGAGCCTGGCTGCGCGGCCGGCGCCGTCGGCGCCGGCGAAATCCGCCGCTTCCTGTGACGGCACGTTCACGGCGCGGTGGTGCCGTGCCGCCTACCAGGGCTTCCCGCCGAGCTGCTGGAACTCCCCGGCGACGATTGCCAACGGAGCGATTTCCGGTGGCTGGACGTCGTCCGGCAGTTCGCAGCGCCAGACCTTCGACGGCCGCATCGACGGCAGTGGCGGCGTCCAGCTGACCTACAACGGCATCGGCGCCCAGACGCACGTCAACCTGCCGTTCGTCGTGCTGATGACTGGCACGGTGAGCGATCGCGTCCTCAAGGTGGCGGGTCGGGCGGGCTCAGCCGGCCGCGATTTCACCATGACGATCCAGTGCCCATAGGCGGGAGGGACCATGAGGCGGGCGTCAACGGCGATTGTGCTGCTCGCTGCGGCGACGATTTCACCGGCAGCGGCGCAGACCGGCCCCTTCGACGGCACCTGGAGCGTCAGTACGGCACAAAGGACAAGCCTTCGTCGCTGACGCTCACCGGACAGATCCAGGTCGATGATTCGGCGCCGTTGCGAGCGTCGGGGCTCAACGGCAAGTCCGACTACACGGCAGGCTTCGGTCAGCCCGGCGAGAAGTTCAGCTATCCCGTCGAGGCGCGTTTCGAAGCAAAGCGCGGCGCGGGCATCAGGACCCAGACGCGGACATGCCGCTTCACCTTCGCGAAGCATTGAACGAGGAGCGCAGAATTCCTGTCAATGCGCCCTTTCTCATAGCAAGATGGAGAGGGGAGCAAGGGCAAGGGGAACAGGCATGAATCCAGTACGACAGATCCCGCTGCGGCTGCGCGGGCTAGCACGCCGCCACGTCCTGGCGGGAGCGGGCGCGCTGCTCCTTCCCGGCGCTGCGCGCGCCGCCGAGTGGCCGGAGCGTCCGATCCGCATGATCATCCCGTTCGCGCCGGGCGCCGGCGCCGACATCGTCGGACGGACGTTCGCCGAGGAACTCGCCAAGGCGCTCGGCCAGGCGGTGGTCGTCGACAACAAGGGCGGGGCGGGCGGCCTTTTAGGCACAGTCGAAGGCGCCCGTGCGCCGGCCGACGGCTACACGCTGCTGCTGACCTCGCAGGGCACGACGGTGTGGAACCTCGGCCTCTACAAGGCGCCGGGCTACGATCCGCTGAAGGATCTCGTGCCGGTCACCGTCACCGGCGAACTGCCCAACGTGCTGGTCGTGGCGCCGACCAATCCGGCCAAGACCGTCGCCGACCTGGTGGCCCAGGCGAAGGCCAAGCCGGGCGAGCTCACCTACGGCTCGAGCGGCGTCGGTTCGAGCCTGCACCTGTCGGGCGTGATCCTCGAGCAGCGCACCGGCGCGCGCCTGCAGCACGTGCCCTATCGCGGCGCGCCGGCCGCGGTCCTCGCCGTGATCAACGGCGAGGTGGCGATGGGCTTCTTCAACGCGCCGACGGTGCTGCCCCAGATCAGCGCGGGCAAGCTGAAGGCGCTGGCCTTCACGGCCAAGAACCGCTCGCCCCTGCTTCCCGAGGTGCCGACGATGCAGGAGGCGGGCGTGCCCGACTTCGTGGTCGCCGTGTGGCTGGGCTTCGCCGTGCCGGCGGGCACGCCGGCCAACGTCGTGGCGCGCTTCAACGCCGAGATCAACCGCATCAGCCAGCTGCCGCAGGTGAGGGACAAGCTTCTGGTCCAGGGCTTCGAGATGCTGCCGCCGATCTCGGTCGAAGCCACGCGCAAGACGATCGAGGACGACCAGGCGTTCTGGCTGCCGATCATCAAGCAGTCGGGCGCGACGGCGGAGTAGTACAACACCCGTCATCCCGAGGGGAGCCGTCCGGAGGGCAGCGTAGTCGAGGGACCTGTTTTTTACCGACGCAGCAATCCCTCCGCTCCGCCTCGCGTAGTCTGTCCCGAGCGAAGTCGAGCCGGAGGCTCGCAGTCCGCAAGAGCTTGAGTCCTAGTTCACGCTCCTGATTCCGGTCCTCGCCTGGGCGACCGCGCGCTTCAGGTTGGCGAGCATGACGGGCTTCTTGACGATGGGACGATCGCTGAGTTCCGGCGGCAGGGTCGACGTGCTGTAGCCCGTGCTGAACACGAACGGAATGCCGCGTGCGGCCAGCCGGATGGCGAGGGGATAGACGACTTCGCCGGCGAGGTTGATGTCGAGCACGGCGAGGTCGAAGTCGAGGCGGGAGGCGAGGTCGAGTGCCCGGACCAGGCGCGGCACGCTCGCCACCACCTTGCAGCCCATCTCCTCCAGCATGTTCTCGATGTCCAGCGCCACCAGCGATTCGTCTTCGACGACGAGGACCTTCAGGGGACGGGCGTCGGGCATGCGACCCTAACGTGCGACAGCCGCTCGAGGTTCCGTTCATATCCGGACCGCGGGTGAGAAGGTCGCGTCAGACGCGACCCAGCCCGCGGTCCGGATATGAATCTAATAGCTCGGCCGGGTCGAGAACGGCGTCAGCTGCAGCTCGTGCGTCCAGCACGAGCGGTCCTGGGTGTGCAGGTAGTAGAACGCCTCGGCGATCTTCATCGGGTTCATCACCAGGTCGGGGTTCTGCCGGATGCGCGGCAGGGCGTTGGTGCCGGGCGAGTCGATGGTGCCGTCGATCACCACGTTGGCGACGTGCACGCCATGCTCGGAATATTCCTCGGTCAGCACCTGCGCCAAGGTGCGCATCATGACGCGCGGATAGTACAGCGACTGCCCGGTCATGCGCTTGCGCCCGCGCAGCGAGCTTGCATTGTTGGAAAAGAAGAACGAGCCCGCGCCGCGCTTGCGCATGGCCGGCAGGATCTCCTTGGCGACCAGGAACGGGCCGCGGCTGGCGATATGCTGGGCGGTGTCGAACATCTCGACCGGGATGTGCTCTAGAAGCTCCTTCTCCGGCGGCAGGTCGCGGCCTTCGAGATAGCCCGCGTTGTAGACCACGACCTCGGGATCGCCGGCGTCGCTGCGGATCGTGGCGAACGCGGTCGCGACCGACTCCTGCCTGGAGAGATCGAGCTCGACGATCATGCAGTCGCCGCCCTGGTCCTTGATGGCCGCCATAAGGCCCGCCGCGTTGGGTGCGCTGCGCGTCGTCAGTACGACGAAGAAGCCCTCGCCGGCGAATTTCTGGGCAATGGCGCCGCCGATGCCCCAGCGCACGCCGACCGGCAGATCGCTGTCGTCGACCGCCTTGCCATGGATCAGCCGGGTGTTGCGGCCATCGGCCTGCCACTTCGATGTGGCGCCGATGACCACGGCGACCGGCTTGCTCTTTCCCTCGTGAGTCTCGGCCATCTTGCAAGGCTCCTTTTGTCCGCGGTTGAAGCTGAAGTCTCAGTGCAACTGCTTGGCACAATTTTCCGTGACCTGGCCTCGAGAGCGTCCAGATATGCATCGTTCAGCGCGCTTTGCCACATTCAGCCCATCATCCTTGCCGAAGGGTGGTTTCTCTCCTGTAGCGGACTCTGCCATTGCGTCGACCAGGCGGGCAGCCGTCCCATCCCATGCTGTTCACTGAGGAGGTTCCACGATGGCTGATCCGCTGGACGTCGTCGCTGCAAGAATTGCCCGGCTCTCCATGAGAGTAGCGCCAGACGTCGGCAGGGTGGGCCCCAAGCCGGTCCTGACCGTGGTTCGTAACACGCAGACGGGCAAACTTTTTGTCGGGTTCAACACGGGCGTCCCGCAGAAGGTCGCCGACACCTTGTACAAAGCCACCCAGGAGCAGCACGCGCGGATCTGGAAAGGCGAAGTCGTCGTCGTCAGGACCGATGCCGCGGCCCGTGGCGCCGGTCACTCGGAGGTCAATGCCCTCAATCCAGCGATCCTCGAGCGCGAGAGGATGTTGGGCCGCAAGCTGGTCGAGCAGGATCTCGGCATCTTCGAGCTGCATAATGTGTGGGTGGTCGGCGACCGCGCCATGACGACGGCCGCGCGGTGCGAGCATTGTGCGAGGATAACGCGCGGCGTGTCGGTGACCCAGTCGGTGTTCGTGGCGGAAGGCGGGAAGGTGGGCGTGATCGACGTCCCGCAGCGTGGATCGGTGACTCCGGCCGGCAGCAGCAAGGGCAAGCCCGGGACCACGACAGCCGGCGGGATCAACGTGCCGCAGCGTGGGTCGGTGACCCGGGCCGACAGTAGCACGAGCAGGCCTGCGACCACGGCGAGTGGCTCGATCGGCGGCGCGAAAGGCGGTGCGCCTGGCGGCGGTCTTGGCGCCCCGATGACCATGGCGTTGACCGCCGTGTTCATGCTCTCGGTACCGCTGATCAAGGCGTGGTTTGCCAAGAACTACTTGAACGACAAGTGGACGGCGGAAGCGCAGGCCATGGTCGTGAAAGCAATCGAGGACACCATCCTTTCGTTCAACATCGCGATCATCGCGCGCGGGGCGGACCTCGTGCGGGAGAGGGCCGCCGGACGCGAGGTGAGGTTGCGTGTCGATGTGGACACGGAGTGGGTGGATACCGATTATGGTCCTGCCCAGACCAAGGCCTACGTCTCCAACTATGCCGTGATGCTTGAAGGCGAAACGGCGATCGAGTGGCCGTTGTTCCAGAATTCGTACGGCTTCTGGTCCACGCTCGGTCGTGCGGCCAGGGTCACCAACCGGCGCAGCACCTACTACTTCACGCTTTGAGCGTCCGTCCTTGCCGGGAGCGCGGCACAGAGTGCCGCGCTCCCAGCAATGAGCCGCCGCCGTCCAGGCAAACACCTCACGCCGCGGCCCGAATGCTCGCCGCCGCCTCGGCGATGCGCTGCGGTGCCGTGGGACGGTCATACATGCGCTTGAGATACGCCTGCAGGTTCGGCTTCCCCTCGAGCAGGTCCCACTCGTCCGCCCAGTCCATCAGATAGGCCGTGACGCAGTCGGCCGCCGTGACAGCGTCGCCGACGATGAAGGCGCGGCCTGCCATGTGGAGCTCGAGCACGCTCGCCATGCGCGTGAAATCCTCGCGCGCGAGCGCTGCGTCCTGCGGCAGGCGCCTGTCTTCCGGCAGCAGGGCGGTGTGCCGGGTGATCCGCCACAGCGGCTGCTCGAGCTCGGTCATGGCGAACATCACCCAGCGATAGACCTGGGCGCGCGCCTTGAGATCGGCGGGCAGGAGCCTGCTCTGCGGGTACTTCTCCGCGAGGTAGAGCACGATCGCGGCGGATTCCGGGATCACCAGATCGCCGTCGACCAGCACCGGAAGCTTGCCCGCCGGATTGAGACGCAGGAATTCCGGCCGCTGATGCTCGCCCGCGAGCAGGTTCACGACTTCGAACTCGAACTCGGCGCCGAGCTCCCTGAGACCCCACAGCGCGCGCAGGGATCGAGTTCGGACCAAAACCATAGAGTTTCATCACTGTCCTCCTCCATGCGATCGTCTTCTTCCCTAAGACGTCCGAGGGTCAGAAAAGGATTCGGGCGGTAGATTTTTTTCGCATCCGCCCGCCGTAGAAGTAATGGGTAACTTCCGACGTCCAGGCGCGTTCGGGCGCGGCACGCTCGCCACCACCTTGCAGCCCACCTCCTCCAGCATGGTCTCGATGTCCAGCGCCACCAGCGATTCGTCTTCGACCAGAGGGACTTTCAAAGGGCGGACGTCCGGCATGCGTTCCCGCGTACGGCGGCGGCTCAAGGTTCTGCGAAAAGTGACAGCACTGCCAGCACTGGAGCGCGGACCTCCAGGTCCGCGCTCCGAAGATCCTTTGACGGTACGCAGAAATCCCCTCCCTGTTGTCTTTCTATGTGACTTGAGTTATATTGAGTTATGACCATCCTTGGCCGTCCCACCGCCTATCGCCGTGAGTACTGCGAGCTCGCGCACAACTACTGCCTGCTGGGCGCCACCAATGCGGAGCTGGCGGCCTTCCTCGACGTCTCCCCGCGCACCATCGACAACTGGATCGCGAGCCATGCCGCGTTCGCCGAAGCGGTGCGCGAGGGCCGGGTCGTGGCGGATGGGCGGGTGGCGCGCTGCCTCTACGAGCGGGCGGTCGGCTGGCGCGGCACGGTCGAGCGCACGGTGCTGCACGACGGCCAGGAGCGGACGCTCAAGAATGTCGTGCAGTATCCGCCCGACACGCGGGCCTGCATCTTCTGGCTGCGCAACCGCCGGCGCGCGGACCTGGTCCGAGAAGAACGGGGCGGGACCGGACGACGACTCCGGCGGTCCCGAGCGCCTGCTGGCCGAGCTCGACGCAGCCGGCGAACGCGCCCGCGCGAAAGCGTTGGAGGAACTCCCGGCCGAGCGGCGGCCCATCGAGCGGTGCTTGGCCGACCTTCTGGCCGACGCCGCGTTGGGCTCAGGCGGCCCGCTTCTTGAGGGCAAGCCCGATGCCGAGCCAGCTCGAGCCGATGAATATGAGGTCGATGCCGAGGAAGATGCCGAGCGTGTAGGCGCTGGAGTAGGGCCACTTGGCGACGATGATGATGCCCAGCAGCAAGGTGACCAGCGCCGAGACGGCGACCCAGCCCCACGGCTTGCCGGCCTCGCGCACGCTCCAGGCCAGGAAGCCGCGCACCACGCCGCCGATCATGAGCGCGATGCCCAGCATCAGGGTGACGATGGCGGCCGCCTCGAACGGCCGGAAGAAGCAGATGACGCCCGCCGCGACATAGAGCAGGCCGAGCAGCAGCCACAGCGCGAACTTGCCCCAGTCCTTGACGCTGAAGGCGGTGGCGATCTCGGTCACGCCCGCCATGATCATCATGACGCCGATGACGTAGATCGCCGACACCGTGGCCATCACGACGCTGCCGAGCGCGATCACGCCCGCGATCATGAAGATGATGCCCAGCGCCACGATCCAACCCCACTTGGCGTGCAGCGCCTTCAGACCTTCGCCGAGGCTGTTGGGAGCCGGGCTGTTGCTGGTCACCGACATCGTTTCCTTCTCCCTGCGGAATGGCCGCTCCGCAGGATACACCCGCCCGTTGGCAGTGTCGCTGAGCCTATGGGACAATCGGCGCATGACTGAACAACAGAAAACCGCGCCAGAGCCGCGCGCCGCGGCTGTGCCGCGACCGGCGACCACTGTCCTGCTGCTGCGTCCCTCCGTTCCCGGCGAGCCCAACTCGACCCTCGAAGTCTTCATGGTGGTGCGCCACCAGGCGATCGATTCCTTCTCCGGCGCGCTGGTCTTCCCCGGCGGCAAGCTCGAGGACGCCGACGGCGATCCGCGCCTGCGCGCGCGCTGCGCCCATGCCGACAAGCGCTCCGACGAGGAGCTGAAGTTCCGCATCGCCGGCGTGCGCGAGGCCTTCGAGGAGTGCGGCATCCTCCTGGCGCGCAAGCGCGGCGAGCGCGCGGTGATCGCGGCCGCGGACCTCAAGGGCATCGAGGATCGCTGGCGCAAGAAGCTCGCCAAGGACGAGGCCACCATCGTCGACCTGGTCGAGGCCGAGGATCTCGAGCTCGCCACCGACATGATGGTGCCCTACGCCCACTGGATCACGCCGACCTTCGCGCCGAAGCGCTTCGACACCTGGTTCTTCCTGGCCGAGGCGCCCGAGGACCAGATCGCCCTGCATGACGGCTCGGAGTTCGGTCGAACTCGGTGTGGATCGGCGCCAAAGCGGCGATCGACGAAGCCACTGCCGGCAAGCGCACCCTGGTGCACGCCACCTTGAAGAACCTCGAGCTTCTGGCCGAGGAGAAGACCGTCGCCGGCGCCCTCGCCGCCGCCGGCGGCCGCAAGGTCGTCACCGTCCAGCCCTGGGTCGAGACGCGCGACGGCAAACGCTATCTCCACATCCCGCCGGACGCGGGCTACCGCAACCTGTTCCGCGAACTGCCGCCGACGGCGGGGATCGCGATGAGTCCGCGGCAGCTGGATCCCGAGCGAAGCCGGCCGCAGGCCGGCGCAGTCGAGGGACCCTCTCGTCTGTCGATGCGGAAGAGGAGGCCCTCGATCCGCGCTTCGCAGCTCCGGTCGGGATGACGGAGGGGTGGTTTCGCCGACCGGAACCCCATTCCACCTTCTTGGCAGCCATGATCAAATGCGTCTCGCGCGTCCCGGCGGGGCGCGCTAAAGCGGGAGGAATAAACGCCCGTTCATAGTGTTGGGAGGGAAGTCCGAATGGTCGGAATCGTCGCCTACGGCGCCTATGTGCCGCGCCTGCGCCTCAACCGTCAGGCCGTCTACGACGCCAACAAGTGGTTCGCTGCGGGACTGCGCGGCCTCGCCAAGGGCGAGCGCTCGATGGCCAACTGGGACGAGGATTCGGTCACCATGGCCGTCGAGGCCTCGCGCGATTGCCTGACCAGCCACAAGCCCGAGGACGTTCGAAGCCTCTACTTCGCCTCGACCACCCATCCCTTCAAGGATCGCCAGAATGCCGGCGTCATCGGCACGGCGCTGTCGATCGAGCAGGACCTGCTGGCGTCCGACGTCGGCGGCTCGCTGAAGGCCGGCACCTCGGCGCTGATCGCGGGGCTCAATGCCTCGAAGAACGGCGGCGGGCCGGCGCTCGTTGCCGCGGCCGACAAGCGGATGGCGCGCGTGGCGTCGACCGGCGAGATGAACTACGGCGACGGCGCCGCGGCGCTGCTGTGCGGCACCGAGAACGTGATCGCCAAGCTCGTCGGCCATCATTCGGTGTCGATGGACTTCGTCGACCATTTCCGCGGCGACGAGACCGACTTCGACTACGGCTGGGAAGAGCGTTGGATCCGCGACGAGGGCTACTCGAAGATCGTGCCGCCGGCCATCAAGGCGGCACTCGCCGCCTGCAAGCTCAAGGGCAGCGACATCACCCACTTCATCATGCCGAGCCTGATGCCGGCGGTGCCCAAGCAGATGGCCAAGATGTGCGGCATCGGCGAGGGCGCCGTGCGCGATCTTCTGGGCGCCAATCTCGGTGACACCGGTGCCGCCCACGCGCTGGTCATGCTGGTCGACGCGCTCGAGGGCGCCAAGGAAGGCGACAAGATCATGGTCGTCGCCTTCGGCCAGGGCGTCGACACGCTGGTGTTCGAGGTCACGGCCGAGAACGCCAAGCTTCCCAAGCGCAAGGGCGTCTCGGGCTGGCTGGCGCGCCGCAAGGAAGAGAAGAACTACATGAAGTTCCTCGCCTTCAACGAGATGCTGCCGATCGAGAAGGGCATGCGCGCCGAGTTCGACAAGAAGACCGCGCTGTCGGTCCTGTGGCGCAAGCGCGACATGATCTACGGCCTGGTCGGCGGCAAGTGCAAGGTCTGCGGCACCGTGCAGTTCCCGCGCAGCCAGGTCTGCGTGAACCCGAACTGCCATGCCATCGACAGCCAGGAGCCCTACCGCATGGCCGGGCTGGAGGCGAACGTGATGTCGTTCACCGCCGACTCGCTCACCTACTCGCCGGATCCGCCGGCCTATTACGGCATGATCACCTTCCCCGAGGGCGGCCGCTTCATGGCCGACTTCACCGACAGCGACAAGGAACAGGTGAAGGTCGGCGCCAAGATGCGCATGACCTTCCGCATCCGCGACAACGACACCATGCGCGGCGGCTTCAAGCGTTACTTCTGGAAGGCGGCGCCGGTGTGATCAACGAGGCTGTCACCCCGAGCGCAGCGAGGGGCCTTTACGGCACCAGTAAAGGTCCCTCGGGCTTCGCCCTCGGGATGACAGCAGGACTGTCAGAAGCTTAGAGTCTCAATCCCCACGAAGGAGACCAATCATGGCACGGGGTATCAAGGACAAGGTCGCGATTCTCGGCATGGGCTGCTCGAAGTTCGGCGAACGCTGGGACTCGGGCGCCGAAGAGCTGATGCTCGAATCCTACAAGGAGTGCCTGGCCGACGCCGGCATCGACGCCAAGCAGCTCAACGCCGCCTGGTTCTCGACCGCGATCGACGAGGTCCATGTCGGCAAGTCCGGCATTCCGCTGTCGACCACGCTGCGGCTCCCCAACATTCCCGTGACGCATGTCGAGAACATGTGCGCCTCGGGCACCGAGGCCTTCCGTGGCGCCTGCTACGCCGTTGCCTCGGGCGCGGCCGACTTCGCCCTGGCGCTGGGCGTCGAGAAGCTGAAGGACACCGGCTACGGCGGCCTCCCCGGCGGCCGCGGCGGTCCCTTGCAGGCGCTGTGGAGCGCCAACGGAACGGCGCCGGGCAACTTCGCCCAGCTCGCCACCGCCTACATGACCGCGCACGGCGTGTCGGGCGAGGACCTCAAGAAGGCGATCGGCCATGTCTCGTGGAAGAGCCATCAGAACGGCGCCAAGAACCCCAAGGCGCATCTGCAGAAGGCCGTCGAGATGGACACCATCCTGAACGCGCCGATGATCGCCTCGCCGCTCGGCCTGTTCGACTGCTGCGGCGTGTCGGACGGCGCGGCCGCGGCCATCGTGACCACGCCCGAGATCGCCAAGTCGCTCGGCAAGCACAACATCGTCTCGGTCAAGGCGCTGCAGCTCTCGGTCTCGAACGGCTCGGAGTCGGGCCACAACTCGTGGGACGGAAGCTACTTCCACACCACGCGCATCGCCTCGAAGAAGGCCTATGAGGAAGCGGGTATCAAGAATCCGCGCGCAGAAGTCTCGATGTTCGAGGTGCACGACTGCTTCTCGGTCACCGAGCTCGTGACCATGGAAGACCTGCACATCTCCGAGACCGGCAAGGGCTGGAAGGACGTGCTCGACGGCTTCTACGACGCCGACGGCAAGATCCCCTGCCAGATCGACGGCGGCCTGAAGTGCTTCGGCCATCCGATCGGCGCCTCGGGCCTGCGCATGCTCTACGAGATGTACCTGCAGTTCCAGGGCCGCGCCGGCGCCCGCCAGCTGAAAGACCCGCGCATCGGCATGACCCACAACTTGGGCGGCGCGCCGCGCGAGAACGTGTCGAGCGTGGCCATCGTCGGCCGCTTCGAGTAACTGCGAGACGAAGCAACCCTCTCTCTGGCCGGCCGGTCGGAGAGGGGGTTTTTCTTTCAAGACACGGGAGGAAACATGCAGCTCGATAAGAAAGTGATCGGCCACGAGTTCAAGGCCTTCAGCACCACCGTCGAAGCCGGCAAGGTGAAACTCTTCTGCAAGGCCATCGGCGAAGAAGACCCGATCTACAGCGACGAGGCCGCCGCCAAGAAAGCCGGCTATCGCGCCGTGCCGGTGCCGCCGACGTTCCTGCAGGCCATCACCAACGACGATCCGGGCAAGGGCGGCCTCTTGCGCCTGCTCAACGTCGATATCGGCCTGATCCTGCACGGCGAGCAGCACTACGACTACTACGCGCCGGTCTTCGTCGGCGACAAGATCACCTGCCAGCAGAAGGTGACCGACATGTACGACAAGAAGGGCGGCGCGCTCTGGTTCGTGGTCTCCGAGACCTCGATGAAGGACCAGTCGGGCAAGCTCGTGGCCAAGGGTACGGGTATCACCGTCGTGCGCAATCCCGACGCCGGCAAGAAGTGAGGGAGGAAGAAATGGTAGCAGCTCCCAAGTTCGACCAAGTGAAGGTGGGCGATCCGATCAAGCCGATCGTCCTGCCGCCGATCTCGCGCCACCAGCTCGCCCTCTATTGCGGCGGCTCGGGCGACCACAATCCGATCCACGTCGATCTCGACTTCGCCAAGAAGTTCGGTTTCAAGGACGTGTTCGCCCACGGCATGCTGTCGATGGGCTTTCTGGGCCGGCTGGTCACCAGCTATGCGCCGCGCGATCGCATCCGCAAGCTCGGCACGCGCTTCACCTCGATCACCTGGCCGGGCGACGTCATCACGCTCTCGCGGCAAGGTCACGGGCAAGCGCGAGGAGGGCGGCGAGAAGCTGATCGACCTCGAGGTCAAGTGCACCAACCAGAACGGCCAGGACACGCTGCAGGGCCACGCCACCGTGGCGGCGGCGTAAACACGCTTCAGGAGAGACAGATGGGTCAGATGGACGGCAAGGTCGCGATCGTCACCGGATCGGGACGCGGCATCGGCAAGGAGATCGCGCTGCGCCTGGTGCGCGACGGCGCCAGCGTTGTGATCAACGACATCGACGAGGCGCCGGCCAAGGAGACCATCGCCGAGATCACCAAGCTGGGCGGCAAGGCGGTGGCCTGCAACGGCGACGTCGCCAAGCCCGACTTCGGCGACCGCATCGTCAAGACCGCGGTCGACGCCTTCGGCGACTGCCATGTCGTGGTGAACAACGCCGGCTACACCTGGGACTCGGTCATCCAGAAGATGAGCGACGAGCAGTGGTACGCCATCCTCGATGTCCACCTGACCGCGCCGTTCCGCGTTCTGCGCGCCTTCCAGCAGCATTTCCGTCAGCAGGTCGAGAAGGAGCGCTCGGCGGGCAAGCGCATCGTGCGCAAGGTCGTGAACATCTCCTCGACCTCGGGCGTCAACGGCAATGCCGGCCAGTCGAACTACTCGGCCGGCAAGGCGGGCATCGTTGGCCTGACCAAGACGCTGGCCAAGGAGTTCGGCCGCTACGACGTCACGGTGAACGCCGTGGCCTTCGGCTACATCCAGACACGCCTCACCAAGCCTTTGAACGAGGGCGAGGCGGGCGAGATCGAGGTGCAGGGCCGCAAGGTCAAGATCGGCGTGCAGGGCGGCCGCATCGCCGCCATGAACCAGATGATCCCGCTTGGCCGCGGCGGCCTGCCGGAAGAGGCGGCCGGTTCGGTCTACCTCTTTTGCAGCCCCGACAGCGACTATGTTTCAGGCCAGTGCCTGGTGGTGAACGGCGGGCTGTGATCATCGTCGACTAATCCGATGAAGGGGCGACTGACCAGCGGCCTGTTTGTCAGGATCGACGTCGTTCGATCGTCGAGGGATCTCGCCGGTGATGGAAGATCGCCCAGACGTAGGTGACGTTGTCGACTTCTTCGAAAAAGATTGAAAAGGGAAATCGCCGAAGGGAGGCCCTGCGCAAGCCGTCGGTATATAAAGGGAATCGGGACGGATACTGCTCGATCAGCCCCTAAATCGCGGCGCGCGTGTTCATACCATTCACGTGCTGAAACCGCCTCGGCGCTGGCCGCACGGTGAAAGCGGACTGGCATGCCGCTGTGCGCTACGGCTTCTTGCGAAGTTCTTGCTGCACGGATGCCCAATCGACCGTCGCTGCAGGATCTCTCAATCCTTCTGTCCGGCGACGAGCGAGTTCCCGATTCTGGGCCTCAGACAGAGGCGGCATATCTGCCGAGGCTTCGATGCTGTCCCAGAGATCGGAAATGAGGTCCAGCTTCTCCTCCACCGAGAGGCTGGCAAGGTCGCTGGGGTTGATTCCCATAGGGGCTCCTGTCGAGTCTTCGCCGACTATACCACGTCCCTCTTGCAGCCTTCGATAACTTCGGTTATATTGGATTGGTGAGCAAGTTCCTCGGCCCTTTGGATATCGCCGTGGTCGGCTGCGGCGTGGCGGGCCAGGCCGCCGCGACGCTGCTCGCGGAGAGGGGCCACCGGGTCACGATCTACGAGCGCTTCACCGAGCCGCAGCCGGTCGGCGCCGGGTTGCTGTTGCAGCCGACGGGCCTTGCCGTGCTGCGCGAGCTCGGTCTTGCCGACGCCGCGATCGCGGGCGGCGCGCGCGTCGTCGGGCTCGAGGCACGCACCGATCGCGGCCGCTCGATCCTGGACCTGCGCTACGCCGACCTGCATCCCCTGGCGCACGGCGTCGGCATCCATCGCGCCATCCTGTTCGACCTGCTGCATGGCCGCCTGCTGAAGTCGCCGGCCAAGCTGGTCACGGGCGTGGAGATCGTCGACGTCGACAAGACGCACCTTGTCGAGGAGAACGGGGGGCGCCACGGGCCGTTCGATCTCATCGTCGCGGCCGACGGCGTGCACTCAGGCCTGCGCGCGCGGCTGCTGCCGCACGTGCGCGCGCCGCTCTATCACTGGGGCTGCATGTGGACCACCGTGCCCGACCTTGCCGGCATCGGCGCGGCGGGCCTGCTGCGCCAGCGCGTGCGCGGCACGCAGCTCATGATGGGGCTGCTGCCGGTCGGCCGCAACGAAGTGACGATGTACTGGAGCCTGCCCATCCGCGCGCTCGGCCGCAGCAAGACGATCGACCTCGCCGCCTGGCGCCGGACCGCGACGGCGCTGTGGCCCGAGGCTGGCGCGATCATCGACCGTGCCGCTGCCGGCGACTTCGCGCGCGCGACCTACCGCCATGTCGCGCTCAGCCACTGGAACGCGGGCCCGGTGCTGTTCATCGGGGATGCCGCGCACGGCACCAGCCCGCAGCTCGGCCAGGGCGCCAATCTCGGCCTGATGGATGCCTGGACGCTGGCCAAAACGCTCGACGACGCGCCCGATCTGCTGAGCGCGTTCATCCGGTTCGAGCGGCGCCGCGACCCGTCCGTGCGCTACTACCGCCGCGCCAGCCATCTGCTGACGCCGTTCTTCCAGTCGCGGCTGGCGCCACTCGGCTGGCTGCGCGACGCCTTCATGGGCCCGGCGCATCGCGTGCCGCTGATGCGCGAGCTGATGGGCTCGACGCTCGCCGGCACGCGGCGCGGCTGGTTTTCTGCGACGACGCTGGGTGACGACGGATGCTTTCCACTCGATGTCTAGTAGCCGGCCAGTTGTGCGAACGCGCCCAGCACCGCGCCGTACAAGGTCTGTGCCGCCAGCGTGGTGAGCGGCGTGCCATAGCCGTAGTTCATCGCCATGAAGCCCGGCGGCTCGAGCTGCCGGCGCGCCGTCACGCCGTGATACTCCGAGGCCATGCGCGGATGGACGAACGGCAGCAGGGGCAGCGCGCAGACCAGCAGGAACAGGCCGTGCACCAGCCCGGCCAGCGCGCCGACCCACCAGGTGTGCAGGCCGATGCTGTCGAACAGCAGGAAGTAGAGGAAAGCGAACAGCCAGCCGCCGATGACGTAGAGCAGGTAGCCCCACACCACGGCGCGGTCGCGATGGCTCGTCAGGAAGGTGCCGACCAGCAACGGCAGGCTGAGCCGTGACCAGCCGAAGCCCTGGCTCGCCTGCAGCACGGCCGTCATCGCCACGGTGGCCAGAAGCCCCCACAGCACCTGGTACGCGAGGCTCATGCGCGCGCCCGCTCGATGGCGACGGCGGCGTTTATCAGGCCGACATGGGTGAAGGCCTGCGGGAAATTGCCGAGGGCGGCGCCCGAGGCGATGTCGATCTCCTCGCCATAGAGCCCGAGGTCGTTGGCATGGCCGAGCATGTGCTGGAAGCGCCGCTCGGCGGCGTCGAGGTCGCCGCGCTTGGCGAGATTGTCGATCGCCCAGAAAGCGCAGATGCCGAACGCGCCCTCGATGCCATCGATGCCGTCGAAGCGCTCGTAACGATACAGAAGTCCGTTCCGGCCGAGGCGCTGATGGATGCGGTCGTAGGTCGCGCGCATGCGCGGATCGCCCGCGTCCCTGTAGCCGATGCAGGCCATCAGCAGGAGCGAGGCATCGACCTTGTCGCCGTCGAGCACGCTGGCATAGCTGCCGATGGCGGCGTTGAAGCCGCGCCGCTCGATCGCCTGCTCGATCGCCGCGCGCTCGCGGCCGAACCCCTCGACCTTCGTCGGCGAGAGCGCGAGCGCGCCGTCATCGTGCAGCTTCAGCAGCCCGTCGAGGGCCGCCCAGCACATCACCTTGGAGAAGGTGTAGTGGCGCAGCGGCCCGCGCACTTCCCAGATGCTGGAATCGGACTCGCGCCACTGCCGGCACACCACGTCGCCCAGACCGCTGAGCATGCGCGCCGATTCGGTGTCGAGGCGGCCGTTGCCGGCCAGGGCGGCACAGGCCGCCATGACGACCTCGCCGTAGATGTCGAGCTGGCGCTGGCGGTAGGCGTCGTTGCCGATGCGCACCGGCCGCGACCCGGCATAGCCCGCAAGATGCACCAGCTCGCTTTCGGCGAGCCGCGTGCGGCCGAACACGTCGTACATGACCTGCAGCTCGGGCCAGCTCAGCCGCGTGGCGTGCAGCATCCAGCCCAGGAACGCCAGCGCCTCGTCGCGATAGCCCGTCGCCAGCAGCGCCTGCGTGGTGAGGCCTGCATCGCGCAGCCAGCAGTAGCGATAGTCCCAGTTGCGGCCCTTGCCGATCGCCTCGGGCAGCGACGTCGTCGGCGCCGCGACGATCGCGCCCGACAGTGCATAGGTGAGGAGCTTCAGCGTCACGGCGCTGCGCACCACCGGCTCGCGATAGGGCCCCGTGTAGCAGCAGCGCCCGGCCCATTCGCGCCACCAGTGGATCGTGTCGGCGATGCGCTCCTCGGCGTGCCTGCCGAGCGGCGGCAGGACCGCGGGATCGCTCTTGGTGTAGGCGAGGCTGAGATAGCGCCGCTCGCCCGCCCCGAGCGTGACCGTGCCGACCAGGGCGTCACCCTCCCGCCGCAGCGCCATGTCGGTGTGCACGACCAGCACCTCGTTGCCCCAGGCGCAGGTCCAGCCGAGGCGTCCGCGCCGGCGCGGCCGCACGCGACGGCGGGCATAGTCGGGCTGCAGGTCGAGCCGGACCTCGATCTCGACCGTGCCATCCATGCCTTCGACGGCGCGCAGCACCTCGCGCATCGGCCGCAGCGCGCGGGCGCCGTCGTCGATTGGCATGAGGTCGAGCAGGCGCACGCTGCCGCTCTCGGTCGTGAAGTCGGTCTCGAGCACGGCGGTGCGGTCGACGTAGCGTCGCGTGGCGGTGAAGAAGGGATCGCGCGGCCTGAGCGAGAAGCTGCCGCCGCGCACCGGATCGAGCAGGCCCGCGAAGATCGACGGGCTCGAGAAGTCAGGCAGGCACAGCCAGTCGATCGAGCCCGCGCGCGAGACGAGGGCCGCCGTCCGGCAATCGCCGATCAGGGCGTAGTCTGCGATCGCGCTCAGGCGGTGGGACGCGGTTGGCGATACGGGGGAGTGTCCTGCTCGTCGGAGACGCCGACATGATGGCGATAGACCATCTGCCAGCCCTTCCAGCCGGTGAAGAGCATGATGACGACCGCGACCGCCGACAGGATCAGGCCCGTCGGCACCACGGCCGCCGGCCCCTCGGTGAAGCGCAGGTACCAGCTGACAAGCTGGATAAGCACCATCAGCACGTTGCCGCCGGCATGCCACCACACGTCGCGCAGGGCGCGGATGCGCGGCTCGCCCAGCACGTCGACCGCGCCGGCGAGGGCGGCAAGGGCTGCCATCACCAGGCCGGCGCCCAGCACCCACTCCGCCGTCGTCGCCCAGTAGGCATCGCCGGTCTGCCAGAAGGCGATGTCGCAGGCCAGGGTGGCCACGAAGAACGCTATCGGGAAAACCACCAGCATCGGATGGATCGGATGTCCGGCAAGGCTGGCCGTGGAACGCGGATTGGTCATCGCAGCCTCCACTCTCCGTTGGAACCCAAACGCTGTTGGGCGCGAGTGGTTCCCTCAGCTTTGTCGCGCCAAGGTCGCCCAGCGGCCGGGGGTGAGGCCGAAACGGGCCGCGAAATGCCGGGTCAGGTGGCTCTGGTCGGCAAAGCCGGTCGCCGCGGCGGCGTCCGACAGGGGCACGCCCTCGGCGATCATCTTCTGCGCCCGGGCCAGCCGGCGGCCGACCTGGTAGCGGTGCGGCGAGGTGCCGGTGGCGGCGCGGAAATGGCGGGAAAGCGCGAAACGGTCGAGGCCGGTCACGGTCTCGAGCTCCTCCGAGGCCACGGTGCGGTGCGATTCGGCCGCCAGGAAATCGCGGGCAGAGGCCACGGCGCGCTGGGCGACGGGGGTGCGGCGAGTGCCGCGGGCGCGCGGCCGGTCGTCGCCCAGCGCCGCCAGGCGGCCCGCCAGGCGCTCGACCACGGCATCGACGGCGAGCGGTTCCAGCGCCTGGGGAAAGTCGGCGAAGGCCTCGCGCAGCAGGCCGGCCAGCACCGGGTCGTCGGCCACGACCTCGGGGACGAAGGGCGGGTTGCCGCCAATCGCGGCCGACACGGCGGCCGGGTCGACGTAGAGCATGCGGTAGGCAAAGCCGGCATCGAGCCCTCTTTGATCGTTGGCCGCGTGGCCGTCATGTGCCTCGTCGGGATGCAGCACCATGACCTGGCCGCCGCGGCTGGTCCTAAGCGCGCCGCGGTAGTGGAAGGACTGGGCGCCCCACAAGGTCAGCCCGACGCCGTAGGTCTCGTGGCGATGGGTGTCGTAGGCGTGGCCGCCGAAGCGCGCCGCCAGGCGCTGCACGCCCGAGCGCGGCTCGTCGAAGCGGATCTGGTCGCCGTTCATGCTGCACAAACGTTCAAGACGTCTCCCCAGAGCATGCCTGATATGGGGTGCATGATCTATGACACCAAGACCGCGCTGGTCCTGCGCACCGACCTCGCGGCCTGGCAGGTCGCCAATGTCGCGGCCTTCCTGGCCGGCGGACTGATGGCGACCAACCCGCACATGGTGGGCGAGCCCTATCTCGACGGCGCCGGCCGTTTCTACAGCGCCCTGGTGCGCGAGCCGGTGTTCGTCTACGGCGGATCGCTCGACGAGCTGCGCCGCACCCATCAGCGCGCCCTGTCGCGGACGCTGCGGCCGGCGATCTACATCGAGGCGATGTTCAAGACCGCCAACGACGCCGACAACCGCGCCGCCGTCGCTGCCGCGCCGGCCGATGCGCTGGATTTCGTCGGCATCGGCGTCCACGGCCCGCGCAAGGTGATCGACAAGGTGGTGAACAGCCTCAGGTTCCTGAGCTGAAATGGCGCGGTCGCATCAGGATCACCGCCGCGGCGGCGAGGTTGAGGCCGAGGCACACCGCCAGCGGCACGCCATAGCCGCCGAAGGCATCGCGCAGGACGCCGAGCAGGCCAGGCCCGAAGGCGTAGAGGATCTGCACCACCGCTGTCGACAGCGCGACGATGGCGGGGAAGTCGGCGGCGGCGTACTCGCGCTGGATGATCAGCGGCGACAGCGTGATGTTGTTGCCGACCGAGAAGCCGTAGACGGCGCAGGCGCCGTAGATCACTGCCGCTCCTTCGGCGCGCGCCAGCACGGCGATGGCCGCGACCTGCACCAGGAAGGAAAGCGCCGACGCGCGGCGCGGCTCGAGCCGGTCGATGACGAAGCCCAGCACGACGCGGCCGACCAGCGCCATGAAGGCGTTGATGCCGACCGCGAGCCCGGGATCGACGTTGCTGCGGTCCGCGATCAGCGGCACGAGGTGCGTCAGGAATCCGACCTGGCTCATCAGCACGAAGGCGAACGGTGCGGAGATGCTCCAGAAGTGCCAGTGCCTGAGCGGCGCCAGTGTGCCCTGGCTCATGGGAGCCGGCTTGGGCGAGAGCGGCCCGCGGCGCACGAACAATGCCACCGCGGTGCCGGCTACGGCGATGCCGATCACCACCAGCAACCGCTCGGCGTCGGCGAAACCCATCACCGGAATCACCGCGAGCAGGACGGGCGCCACGACCAGGCCCGCGACCGTGGCACCGCTCAGCGCGAGATTGAGGGCGAGCCCGCGCTTTGTGTCGAACCACTGGCCCACGGTGGCCGCGATCGGCGCCAGGCTGGTGGCGTTCCAGCCCGGCGCCATCAGGGCATAGAGAAGGGCGAGTTGCCACGGCGCTTCGACCGACGGCAGGAGCAGCAGCGCGACGGCGGTGACGGCAAGGCCGCTCAGGAAGACCACGCGCGGCCCGAAGCGGCCGATCGCCCAGGCGATGCGCGGCAGCAGCAGGGCGCCCAGCACGTAGTGGCCGGTGACGATCGAGGAGATCAGTCCGGTCGACCAGCCGCGCGCCTTCTGCAGCTCCACGAGATAAATGCCGTGCGCATAGAAGCCGAAGCCCCAGGCGAACACGGCGGACAAAAAGCAGGCGAAGACGACCCGCCAGCCGGCGCCGGTGGACACCGCCTGGTTTACGAGCGGCTGACGTGTGCGGAAACGCAGCGCCAGCCCTCCGGCCTGAGCTGCCAGTCGTCGGTGTACCAGCCCGCACCCTCGGTGCCGTCAGGCTTTCTGTACGAGGTGCGGGCATGAATGACGGCGTAGTCGCCCAGCAGGCGGATTTTCACATCGTGCTCACGGATGTCCTTGACCACCGAGCCGCGGCCGACCTGCGCCAGGAAGCCGGCGCGGTCGAGCCGCGTGCCGTCGGGGTTGATGTTCATGAAGTCCTGGGCGAGGTGCTGGTCGAACCATTTGACGTCGGCCTGGTCGACCGAGCGCACGTAGTTGTGGTTGAGGTCGCCGAGCGTGGCGAGATGCGATGACTGGGTCATGGCTTTCCTTCCCCGAAGTAGGCGGTGAGCTTGTCGAGCGAGGTCGACCAGCCGTCGGCGTGCGACCGGCAGGCCGCCGTGGTGGCGAAATCCTCCTGGTGGAAGCGCACCTCGGTGCCGCCCTGCCGCGCGGTGAAGCGCACGGTGACCAGCGTGGTCGGCGTCAGCGTGCCGTTGGCGCGCACCCAGGCGTGGGTGAAGGAGAGCCGCTCGGGCTCGCGGATCTCGCGATAGACGCCGACCTCGGTCTGGATGGCGCCGGTCTCGTCCGACCTGATGCGCATGCGCCAGGCGCCGCCTTCGCGCAGGTCGAGCGCGCAGGAGAGCATGGTGAAGCCCAGCGGCGCCCACCAATGCTGCATGTGCTCGGGCTCGACGAAGGCGCGGAAGACCGCCAGCCGCGGCGCGTTGAAATGGCGCGTCAGCGTGAAGTCGCGGATCGCCTGCAGCGCGTCATCTGCGTTTGCGTGCACGCTTCTTTCCTTTCTCTTGGCCTTTCTCCAGATACGCCTCCAGCCTATCAAGCCGCTGATCCCAGAAGTGGCGGTAGTCCGACACCCATTCCAGCACCTCGCGCAACGGCTCGGCCGCGAGCCGGCAGGGCCTGCGCTGCGCCTCGCGGCCGCGCGCGATCAGGCCGGCGCGCTCCAGCACCTTCAGGTGCTTGGAGATCGCCGGCAGGGTCATGTCGAACGGCTGGGCGAGCTCGCCCACCGCGCTCTCGCCCAGCGCCAGCCGCGCCAGGATGGCGCGCCGCGTCGGATCGCTGAGCGCATAGAGCGTCGTGCTCAGCCGATCGAAGTCTTTATTAACCATTCGGTGAAATAAGAGCGGCCCACCATGGACCTGTCAAGCGAGGAACAGACGCGCTCCCGCCGGCGTGGCCTTGGCCTTGTCGAGCGCTTCCATGGTGGTGCGATAGCCGACCTCGATCGCGGCATCGAAGCTCGTCCAGTCGAGCAGGTCGATGTGGGTCATCGGCGGCACGATCAGCAGGTCGGCCGCCTGGCGGTCCTCGGCGGCGCGCGCCGCGCTGGCGACCAGCGCCGAGCGCAGCAGGATGGCGACGATCGAGGGGATCGGCAGGGTCTCGTTGCGCTTCCAGATCAGGCGGCGGAAGAACTGCCAGGCCGACCACGGCTCCATGACGCCGGCGCCCGCCGCCAGCGCGCCGCCGGTGTCGATGTCGACGCCGACCGTGGCGCCGCGCCCGGTGCGCCGCATGGCGCGCACCGGGAAGTTGTCGATGACGCCGCCATCGACATGGACCTCGCCCGCCTCGTTGAACGGCGGGATGACGCCCGGGATCGCCACCGAGGCGCGCAGCCAGCGCCACAGCCGGCCGACCGTGTGGATGTCGGCATTCGAGGTCGTGAGGTTCGCCGTGACGCAGAAGAACGGCAGGATCAGGTCCTCGATCTCCTTCTCGCCGAACGACATGCGCAAGAGGCGCGTGACGCGCCGTCCGGCGTAGAGCGAGATCAGCGGCAGCGTGTAGTCGCTGAGCGGATTGTTGTCGACGAAGGCGGCGCGGAAATGCCTGGTGATCTCGTCGTCGGCCCAGCGCGAGGCCACGCTTGCCGCCACGATGGCGCCCATGCTGGTGCCGCCGACCTGGTCGATCGGCACGCCGCAAGCGCGCAGCGCCTTGATGACGCCGATATGGGTGAAGGCGCGCGCCCCGCCGCCCGCCATGACGACGCCGACGGCATGTCCGGTCAGCAGGCGCGCCAGCCGGTCGACATCGGCGTGGACGTCGAGCCGCACGTGATGATGCTGGCCGTAGAGCCCACCGGCCAGCATCGGCGCCGTCGAGCCCGGCTTGGGATCGTGGCCCTCGTGCAGCAGCACCAGTTCGCGGCGGCGATGGAAGACGGCGCCCGACTGCGCCGTCTCGATCTCGAAGGGCAGCCGGGTGGGCAGCTCGTCGTCGGCTGCGCGCACGACGACCAGGCAGTCGGCCTGGCGCAGGCAGAGCTCGGTCCACTCGGTGGCCGTGGGATCGGCGCGATAGAGCACGAAGGAGGCTTCGGTCTCGGCGCGCGCGAACCATTCGGGGTCGCGGTCCATCGATTCGGGCCCCAGCATCTCCACCTGGCTGCCGATGCGCCCCAGGGCCGCCGCCAGCATGACGGCGAAGCGCGCCGCCGGTGTCGAGACGCCGGTCGGCAGGATGGCGAAGGTGCGCGGCTGGCGGCGGCGCTTGGTCGGCCCCATGGCGTTGCGCGCCGCGACGCTGCGCATCAGGGTCGGCAGCACCTCGGGATGCCGCGCGGTGAGCTTGTCGAAGCTGCCGCGGGCGAGGCGCCAGACCTCGCTGTCGCGCAGCGCCGCGACGCTGCGCGTGCGCTGGCCCTGCGACAGGAGCGACATCTCGCCCACGATGTTGCCGGGCGGGATCTCGGCCATCAGGAGCGGCTCGTCGGCGCTGCCCTCGTCCTCGTGTCGGAACACGCCGAGGCAGCCGCTGGCCACGACATAGACCGCGTCGGCCGGCTCGCCCTGGCGGAACAGCGGCGCACCGCCCGGCAGCACCAGCAGCGAGAGCTCGCGCTCGACTGCCGACATGCTGTGTGCCTCGAGGTCGGCGAACAGCGGCGCCCGCTGCAGGGCCTTGCGCAGGCGCTGCCGTGCCGAGTCCTCGCCTGAGGCCACGATGCTCATGCCGTTCTTACGGACCTCGCATTCCCTTGAGTGCCCAGCCGATCGTCTGGTCGGCGCGGGCCCACACCATCTCGCGCCATTTGTCGCCGGACGGGAAGAAGCGCTCCTTCATGTCGGCCTTGAGCGCGCGTCCCTGCGCCGAGCCGAGATCGCCGCGCTGATGCAGCCAGTTGTCGGCGCGCACGGCGCCCAGCACCTCGGGCACCGCGTAGGTGCCGTACTCGATGGCGATCGACGTCACCAGGGCGTCAGGCAGCTCCTGCGGGAAGGCGTCGGTCATGATGCCGACCACGATGGCGGAGGTCGACGTGCCGCCTTCGGGCGAGGTCATCTCATCGCCGTACCAGGCTTTTGCCCGCGGGAAGGACTTCGACGTCGGCGGCACGGCGCAGATCAGCTCGCCATGGCCGAACGGGCCAAGCCCCGTATGAAAGTCGATCACCGCGACCTGCCGCGCGTTGCCAAGCTCGGTGCGGGCGATGGCGCGCAGGGTGCGGTTGCTCCAGGTCGGCCGGTTGCCGCCGAAGAAGATGCCGTCGGCATGGGTGTACTGGCCGCCGGTCAGGGCGCCCTGCAGGCCGAAGGCGCCGTGGGTCTGCGCGTAGCTCGCGAATACCCTTTCGGTCTCAGCGCGCGACGCTTCGTTCCAGTCGCGGGGCAGCACGGCGTCGGCCAGCGCGAGATAGCCCTCGTTCTTCGGATAGGCCTTGTCGTGATCGACGAAGTTGCGGTTGAGGTCGACGTTGTCCTCGGTCACGCGCCGCGTCCAGGCGAAGCCGTGCGGGTTGATGGCATGGATCAACAGCGCCCCGGTATCCTTGGGCAGCTTGTCGGGCCCGCCATTGCGCAGCCAGGCGATCTCGGCGCCCGAACCGCAATGGCCCTCGACACCGTGCGTGCCGGCGATCAGCACCAGCATGTTGGCCGCATCGCGCGGGCCGAAGCGGGCGGTGTCGAGGTAGAGCGCCTCGCTGGTCGGGCCGCGTCCGCTGGGATTGAGCCACGAGCGAATCTCGCCGCCGCTTGCCGCCGCCGCGCTGCAGAACTTGGGCCGCGCCTCGGCGTAGCTCTCGGAAAAGCACTCAGGTACCGAAACCATCAAAATCCTCCCCCGTCATGGTAGCATGGCCGGGATATGGGATTCTTCACGTTAGACGCTGCGCAGGCGCAACTCTCCCCAGGCGGCAATTTCGGCCCCTGGATCTGGGACCTGAAGCTCAAGGCCGAGCACTTTTCGGACGACAACGTGCGGCTGCGCCTGCCGTACGGCGATCATATCGCGCGTCCCGGCGGCGTCGTGATCGGCCAGGCGATGATGGCCGTGGCCGACACCATCATGGTGCTGGCGATCTGCCAGCGGCTCGGCCGCTTCGCCACCCTGGCGACGATCTCGCTGACCACGAACTTCCTGCGTGCTGCAGTGCGGCAAGACGTGATCGCCGTGGCGCGCGTGAAGAAGCTCGGCCGCACGACCGCCTTCGGCGAGGTCGACTTCTTCGTCGACGGCTCGGACGAGCCGATCGCCCAGGCGCTGTCGACCTTCGCCGTGCTGCCGGATGGCGTGGGCGCGTTCAACCGGGCGGATCAACGATAGCGCACAACTCTTCGGGATTGTTGCTCAGGTATGCAGGCTGACACGGCCGGTGCCGGTTGACATAGCGCGCACGCAGCAGTCTTCTTGACGACAACTCACGGCTGTGTCGGTGAACAATCCGCCGACTGCTTCATTTGGATTCGTCTCGACGAGGAGGGAAGTCCGATGACAGGAACGAGTCGCCTGAAGAAAGCCATTGATGACTACAAGACCGCAAATCAAGCGCTGCTCTCTTCGAATCCGGATTTCGCGAACTGGCTGGAAAATCGTTACGTACCCATTGCCGGTGGCTGGCAATATTGAATGGCCGTCGGTCGTCCTTCGGTCGAAGGCATCGAACTGATCAATATCGTCCGTGAGGCGAGAGAAATTGTCGCGCAGCTCAAGGCTGCCAACTGGAACTTCGAAAAGTTTCCGCAGGTCTACGCGAAGAATCCGGCTGCTGACGTGCTGGCGAAGGAAATCGTCCATATCCACGATGGCCGCATGATGAGTCGCATCGGCCGTCTCTACATGGGCGGCGTCGGAAAGACCTTCAACCTCATGGGTCCAATCCCACCGGATTCGCGATTCAACGTTGGCTCCACCGACGCGCTTGAAATAGTCAACCGACAGCTCAAGAGCAAGGGGTTGCGGGACATCAAGGAGTTCCGCGCGTTGGGCAAAGCCCAACCCGTCGACTTCTTCAACTATGCACTCTTCTATGGCATGGAAGATTTGGTGTTTTGGGCGCTGGTCCATGACGCCGGAGTCTTTCCAAGCGGTCTGGAGCACATGGTTCGCCATTTTGCGGCTGGCAATCTGGTGCAGAACAGCCTTTACGCGCCCGCCAAGCCGTCGACGAACAAGAAGACGCCAGCCGTCATGTTCAGCGTCGGTCTTAACCTCCAGTTCCCCAGTCGGGTCGTGGAGTGGATGGACAAGCCTCTGTACGGCGGCCTGGCGAAGGAGACCATCCACGTCGAGAGTCTTCTGACTCTCAAACCTTCTCGGGTTTCGCATCCCTATCTGCCGCTGACGGCGGAAGGCAAGACCAAGCTCATGGGCGTGTCCTACTACGTCAAGCAGTTCAGCGGCATCACGCCAAAGGAAGGATTGCGCGGGCCAGGCGTGCCAGAGGAGGGGAGGCGGATATGAGGCCGTTCTCGGACGCCGATCCCGGAAAATTCGACCTCCATGTCCGGGGATCGATTCCAAAGGTACTGGATGGCTCCTTGATCGTAGCTGCGAACCGCCGAAACAAGGACAGGTCGGCCTTCTCGCGATGGCACGACTCGCAAGCAGATCTCTTTCGCATCGACCTTTCACCGGGAAAGCCAGGACGTATTCGGGCGAATATCCTGACACCCGATCCATCCGGCGGGGATGTAGGGGCTTGCAACCCGCATGGATATGTCACGCAGCCCAACCACGGGATCAACATACACGGCAACACCGTCTGGGTGACGAACCTGTTGTTTGGAGCGCCCCTCGAGGTCGACTTGAAGCGCTGGAAGTCTCGTCGCGTCTTGCGCTATCTCGAGACCGATGACGAAAACCCGCAGCTGACCGGGACAGCGCATTTTGCCTGGAGCTTGGACAAACGCTACGCCTACTTCCAACAGTCTCTGTTGACGAAGGAATCGGCGCATCGCGACGTCCAATCGATGGATTTGCGCCTTGTCGAATTGGACACCAGGACCAACCACGAACGTGTGTGGGAGATCGTGCCGCCGACCGACGATCCGGCGCTGGAGACGGCAAATTTTCATTCTGCCTTCTATTTCGAGGAGGCCGGCAGGTGCCACGTGGGCTTGTTGCGTACGGGCGCCCGGCTGGAAACACTCGCTCCCCATGCTGGCGCGCGCGAACACGCGGTTCGTCCGATGCCGCCCTCGACGATTTGGATCGTCGAAATCGACAAAGACGCGACCAAACTCAAGGCAACCACTCTGCCCGGCATTGAACGCCTGGGCGGATTGGCTCTGTCCCACCTCGATGTGGACGCGTCGAGCGGGAACGGCTTCGTGCTCTTTGCGAACTACAAACAGGCGGACGTTGCCGAGGAGACGCATGGGCGGAACATCTACGGCGAAGCCCCTGAGGACGTCAGAGAGCATTACTCGGGCATGACTGTCGAAGCCCTGAACTACGGCATGGTGATCCGCTACGAGCGGCGCGATGGAAAGACCTCAATACGCACGTTCAGCCGGCCATATGATGCCGCCAACACATCTCTCGGCCATTCTTGGCTGCCGATAAACATCGAACTCGACGACGTCGGCCAGTACTTGTTCTGCACCTTTAGTGGATTTCGCCCCCGCCTGTTGCCCAAGCATGTTGCCAGCGTCTATCCCGAACTGGCCGTCAAAGCCTCGGCGATCAGATATGTTCCGCCTCTTCTGATGCGTTTCAACGCCGCGACATTGGAAGTCGACCACGACAGGCAACGAGGCCATCTCAGCTACGCCGAGCCGATCGCGATGACTGTCGCCGGCGATGAAGATGAAAGTTACGTGTGCACTTTCTCTCCGGAGGTCGGGCTGCGCATCTATCGAGCCCATGATCTCTCAGCCATGGTTTGTCATGCGGTGGCGCCGGAGTTCATGAACTGGCAGGAGACGCACTTCCGTCCCGATCCTGCCCACATGCAGTTCGTTCATCGCTGATGGAATGTATCCGTCTTCCGGAAGAGGCCTACTTGCGGATTGTGCGCCACGCAATCGGCGCGGCACCGATGGAAGCCGTTGGACTGGTCGGGAAGGCCGCTAACGGACGTGGTGTCATGGTTATCGAGTTGCCCAATCTGGGCGGGCCGGACGAATTTCTGGCTGATCCGTTTGCGCAATATCAGGCGGAACGGCGGCTGGCGCGCGAGGGATTTGACGTGCTCGCCATCTATCATTCCCACCCTGGCGGCGGAACGGGCATCTCCGAGACCGACCGGAACTTTGGAAAGCGCTGGAACTGCGCTCATATCGTCGTTGTTCCCGATCGCTTTCCCGACAATCCAGACCAGCTGCGCGCTTGGCGCATCTCGGACGACGGAGTCGCGGAGATTTCAGTCGTTCGCGAGGGCCGATAGCCTAGCTGTCGTACGTCAATAGCGTCTCGACCGGGACCTTCAGCTTTTTGCGGCCGTCAAGGAAGGTAAGCTCGATGATGCAGGCGGCCGCCGGCACGATGGCGCCGACGCTCTCGAGCAGCGTCACCGCCGCGGCCATGGTGCCGCCCGTCGCCAGAAGGTCGTCGACCAGGGCCACGCGCGTGCCCTTGGTGATGGCGTCCTGCTGGATCTCGATCGTGTCGGTGCCGTACTCCAGCGCATAGGTGTGCCGCACCGTGGTGCCCGGCAGCTTGCCCTGCTTGCGCAGCATCACGAAGCCCGTGCCCAGCGCCAGCGCCAAGGGCGCCGCCAGCAGGAAGCCGCGCAATTCGATGCCGGCCAGCACGTCGGGCTTGTAGGGCCTGAGCCGCTCGGCCAGCCGCTCGATGGTCGCGTGCCAGGCCTTGGGGTGTGCCAGCAGAGTCGAGATGTCGTAGAACAGGATGCCCGGCTTGGGAAAATCCGGGATCGAGCGGATGTGGTTCTTGAGATCGATGGCGTCGGACATTCTCTCTCCTGCTTGAGCGGCTTCCGATTGAGTGGAACCGCGTGCGGTTCCACTCAATCGGAAACGCATCGTATCGGGCATCTCGTTCTCAGCGTATTCCGTCCGGCTGATTACAGCCGGACGGAATACGCTTTAGCCGTAGGCCGGCGGCGGTACGAAGCTGCGGTATTCCTTCTCCAGCAGCTTGGCGAAGCCGATGGTCGAATAGTCGCCGTACTGCGGCCCGATGATCTGCACGCCGATCGGCAATCCTTCCTTGGTCTCGCCGACGGGCGCGGCCGTCGCCGGCAACAATGTGATGCTGGCGTAGCCTGCCCAGAAGATCTGGTCGACCACCGGCAGCTTCTTGTTGTTCACCACGATCGTGCGCTCGTGACGGATGGTCTTCTGGTCGTGCGGGAAGGCCGCCGTCTGCGCCACCGGCGCGATCATGAGGTCGTAGTCCTCGAAGAAGGCGTTCCAGGCCAGCCGCATGCGATGGCGCTTCTCGTTGAGCTGCGTCCAGGTCCGATGCGACAGCGTGTTGCCGCGCTGCATCTGGGCGAAATAGCCCAGGTCGTCATCGGGCAGGGCGGCGACGTCGCGCTGCGCCTCCTGGAACTCGGCATCGCTCATGCGGCCCGATGTCGTCGCCCGCAGCATGCGGACATAGACGTCGGCCAGCTCCGCGGTATCGATGACGGGTCTTGCCTTGTCGCTCACCTTCACCTTCTTCTTGCCGAGGAAGTCGGCGAGCCTCTGGATCGCAGCCTGCACCGAATGGTCGACCTCGGCGTTGCGGTCGGAGAGCAGCACCGCCACCTTGAAGTCGCGCAGCTTCTTTTTCTTCGAGCGCGGCAGGGTGAGCGTCCAGCCACGGCGATCGATGGCATCGGGACCTGCCATCACATCCATGGCGATCTCGAGATCCTCCGCGCCGCGCGCCAGCGGCCCGCACACGCTGATGTCGGCCTGGGCGACCCTGCCATTCAACGCATGGCCGCGCGGCGAGACCACGCCCCAGGTCGGCTTGTGGCCCCACACGCCGTTGTAGGAGGCGGGATTGCGGATCGAGCCGCCGATGTCGCTGCCTGCCTCGATGCCGGTCAGCCCGGCAGCGAGCGCCGCGCCCGAGCCGCCCGACGAGCCGCCCGGCGTGCGCGAGAGGTCCCAGGGGTTGTTGGTCGAGCCGTAGACCTCGTTGTAGCTCTGCCAGTCGGCAAGGTTCAGCGGCACGTTGGTCTTGCCGAACAGGGTGACGCCAGCATCGATCATGCGCTGCGTCACCAGCGCGTTCGTCTTGACAATGGTGTCCTTGAAGGCGGGATGGCCCCAGGTCGTCGGCAAGCCCGCGACGTCGTAGGATTCCTTGATGGTCATCGGCACGCCATGCAGCGGCCCGAGCTTCTTGCCGGCCTTCACCGCCTTGTCGGCCGCCTTGGCCCGCTTGCGCGCGCCCTCGATGTCGGTGGCGACGATGGCGTTGAGCTCGGGGTTATAGGCTTCGACGCGCTTGAGATAGAGGTCGAGCAGCTCGAGGCAGCCGATCTTCTTCTTCCGGACCGCGGCGGCGAGCTGCTTGGCGGTCTGGAACGGCAGGGCAAGGGACATCGGATGGGGCTTTCGGCGCAATGGACGGCGACAAGGCCCGTACCATATTGTCCCCGGCGCCGTGAAGAAACTCCCCGCTCGCTACCACAAATACGCCCTGCCGCTCGGCACCAGCTTCTTCATGACCTTACTGGTGACGGGGGTCGCCACTTGGCGCGTCCTGGGCTGGGACCGGACAATGTTCAAGATGAAGTTCAGCTCCTGGATGATCGCCTGGGCGATCGCCGCGCCCACGATGTTCTTCATGATGCCCGTGGTGCACCGCACACTGTCGCATATCATCGAGGACAAATAGGCAGAACTGCCCTATTGCCGACCGGGGAAGGCCTGCCGCACACTATCGGCACCCCGCCATCGCCAGGGAGGAACAGATGCCATCCGCTGCCGCCAAGAAGCCCGTCAAGACGCCGACCCAGAAGGTCGCCCACGCCCGCAGCGCCGAACCCGTGCTGGTCAAGGGCCGGCGCGAGTTCTTCCAGTATCGTGATCTCGGCGTCGCCGAAGCCAGCAATGGCGGGATGCGCGCCCAGGTGATGATGGCAAGCCAGGGCATGAGCCGCCCGACCGGCTGGCACTATCACGAGTGCGATGGCCAGTTCGTCTACATCATCAAGGGCTGGGTCGACCTCGAGTTCGAGGATGGCCGCACCATCCGCGTCGAGGAGGGCGATTCGCTCTTCATCCCGGGCTACCTGCGCCACAACGAGATCCGCACCGCCGATGCGCTGGAGATCCTCGAAGTCTCCACGCCGGGCGTGATGGGCACCAAGCCTTGCGAGGCGCCGGCGGGCTTCAAGGGCTGAATGCCGAGCTGCGCCGCGGCAATCTTCTAGCGGCGCTGCCTGAGCGTCAGTCGGAGGAGCACGTCGACCTTCTCGTCGAGAAGAGCGGCGTGCGCATCGAGCGCATCGTCTCGACCGGACAGGCGAGTCCGCCGGGCTTCTGGTACGACCAGCCCGACGATGAGTTCGTCGTGCTGCTGACCGGCGCCGCCCGCCTGCGCTTCGAAGAGGGCGACGTGACGCTCGACATGAAGCCCGGTGACTGGGTCGAGATCCCCGCGCATGTCCGCCATCGCGTCGAGGCGACGCAGGCCGACCCACCGACGGTGTGGCTGGCAGTTCATACCTCTCATGGTCTTCCGGACCGCGCGCTTCCAGCGCGCTCATGAGCGCGCTGGAAGCGCGCGGTCCGGAAGAGACTAGCGCGGCCGCGGCCGCACGCGTGCCGTCGGTTCGGCGACCAGCGGGTCGTCGGGCCAGTAGTGGCGGGGATAGCGGCCCTTGAGCTCGGCCTTCACCGACTTGTAGCCGTTGGCCCAGAAGCTCGCGAGATCACGGGTCACCTGCACGGGCCGGCGCGCCGGCGACAGCAGATGGATGGTCAACGGCACCTTGCCGCCGCCGACGCGCGGCGTGTCGACAAGTCCGAACATCTCCTGCAGGCGCACCGACAGCGTCGGCTCTGCCGGATTGGCGTAATCGATCGGCACGCGCGAGCCGCTCGGCACCTCGACATGGGTCGGCGCCAGGCGATCGAGCTCGCGCTGCCTGTCCCAGGGCACCAGCGATTTCAGCGCAGCCGGGAGGTCGACCCGCGCCAGATGGCTGCGCCGCGACATACCGTCGAGGAAGGGCGCCAGCCAGGTAGCCAGCGACTCGAGCAACGCCTTGTCCGACAGGTCGGGCCAGGCTTCGTCCTGGGTGCGCAGGAAAGCGACACGCTCGCGCCACTTGGCGAGATCGTCCGACCATGGCAGCGCGCCGAGCCCGAGCTGGCGGATGCCCTCGATCATCGCCGCCTTGAGCTTGTCGGCATCGGGGTTCGCCAGCGGCTTGTCCTCGAGCAACAACGCGCCCAGGCGCCGCCGGCGACGCGCCAGCACGACGCCTTCGCGCTCGCTCCACTGCAGTGCTTCCTCTTCGACGATCTGCTCAGCGAACAGCTCTTCGATATCCTCGAGGTAGATCGGCGCCGCAAGGAAGATGCGCGAATCCTGCGCCGAGCCGTCGAGATCGGCCACCACCAGGAATTCTTCGTTGGCCATCGGATCGCCTTCCGGCAGAACTGCACCCCGGCCGCCCGACAGAAGATATCGGTTGGTCCCAGGTCGCCGCCGACCGATGCGGTCGGGGTAGGCGAACGCCAGTAGCGCGCCGGTCATCGAAACGTCGGGCCCGTCGTCGTCTCCGCTGCGTGGCATCAGGCGGCGCGCCTGCTCCCAGATCAGCCGCAGGGCGCCGTCACGCTTGCCGGTCAGGGCGATATCGACGCGATGGCGCAGGTCGACGTCGCGCTGCCCTGGCGGCAGGCGCAGGAAGTCGCGCTCGCTCAGTATCGCGGCAAGGAGGGCGGCGATTTTGCCTTGCCAGAGCTCTCGGCCTTTCAGCACGAGATGTGCGAGCCGCGGGTGTTGGCCAAGCCGCGCCATCGCCCGGCCATGCGCTGTGATCGTGCCCCCGGTATCGAGCGCGCCGAGGTCGACGAGCAAGGCGCGCGCCGTGGCCAGCGACGCGGCTGGTGGTGGCGTCAGCCAGGGCAGGGTGGCGTCGTTGGCCCCCCATAACGCGAGCTCCAGGGCGAGCGGCGCGAGGTCGGCGTCCAGGATCTCGGGCGGCGTGAAGGGCAGCAGGCCGCGTTGCCGCTCCTCGGGCCACAGGCGATAGCACACGCCGGGCTCGAGGCGGCCGGCGCGGCCGCGGCGCTGGTCGGCGGAGGCCTGGCTGACGCGCACGGTCTCGAGCCGCGTCATGCCCGAGCGCGGCGAGAAGCGCGGCACGCGCATCAGTCCGGAGTCGATCACGATGCGCACGCCCTCGATGGTGAGGCTGGTTTCGGCGATCGAGGTCGCCAGCACGACCTTGCGCCGGCCGGTGGGCGAGGGGGCAATGGCGCGATCCTGGTCGGCGGGCGAGAGGTCACCGTAGAGCGGCGCCACGTCGACGTTGCCGCCGAGATCCAGGCGTTCCTCGACGCGGCGGATCTCGCCGACGCCGGGCAGGAACACCAGCGCGCTGCCGCTCTCTTCGGCGAAGCGCGCGGCGCACCGTCGAGGCGACGCTGTCCTCGATGCGGCCCGCGGCCTCGCGGTCGAGATAGCGGGTGTCGACCGGGAACATGCGGCCGGCCGAGGAGATCACGGGCGCGCCACCCAGGCGATCGGACACCGGGCCGGGATCGAGGGTGGCCGACATGGCGATCACGCGCAGGTCGTCGCGCAACGCGGTCTGCGCCTCGCGCACCAGGGCGAAGGACAGGTCGGTCTCCAGGCCGCGCTCGTGCAGCTCGTCGAAGATCACGCAGCCGATGCCGTCGAGCGACGGGTCGTCCTGCAGCATCCGGAGAAAGAGCCCGTCGGTCACCACTTCGATGCGCGTGCGCGGCCCGACCTTGGTGTCGAGCCGCACGCGATAGCCCACGGTCTCGCCGACCGCTTCGCCCAAGGTCGCCGCCATGCGCCGCGCCGCCGCGCGCGCCGCCAGCCGCCGCGGCTCCTGCATGACGATCTTGGCGCCGCCGAGCCACGGCGCGTCGAGCAGGGCCAATGGCACGCGCGTCGTCTTGCCGGCGCCGGGTGGTGCCACCAGCACGGCGGCATTGCGGTCCGCCAGCGCCTCTTTCAGGCGCGGCAGCGCTTCATCGACAGGAAGAGAGGCCATCGCGGCGGCTTATAGCGGTGCCTGCCGGCCAGGTCGATCAAGCGGGATTTTGCTAACTAGCAGCGTCGCCCGTATGCAAGCCAAAGGATGCCGTGCCATGAAGCGCGTCGAAGCGCGGGATGCAACCCCTTACCCCTGAAGCTGGCGCGGCGCAGCTTGAATGGCGCATCTGTCTTCGCTTCCGTGACGACGCGGCGGAGACCGCGTTCGACCAGAGTGCGCAACGCAACCCCCTCGCGCGTTGCCATTTCGCGGGCTTTGCGCAGCAAAGGATCAGAGATTTCTACGGAGATCTTCATTCCGGGACCTATTGGTAGGCAGCATGTGCCGCCCATGCAAGAGGTAGCGCCAGACACGACGAGAAGCTTATGATCCGCCATCAGATCGGGGAAACGCCGTGCTGAAACTGACCTTCTGTCTGCGGCGACTGCCGTCGTTGAGCCTGGAAGAATTCCAGGACTACTGGCTGAACAAGCATGCGCCGCTGGTCAGGACCCTGCAGCCCGTGCTGGGCATGGTGCGCTATGTGCAGCTTCACCGGCTGTCGGGCGATATGGCCGACGGCATGCGGCGCGCACGTGGCGCACCCGAACCTTATGACGGCGTCGCCGAGCTGTGGTGGCACAGCGAAGAGACCTGGCGCATGGCCAGCCGCAGTCCCGAGGCCCGCAACGCCAACCGCCTGCTGCTGGAAGACGAGGCGCGGTTCATCGATCTCGCCAATTCACCCCTGTGGCTCAATCGCGAGGAGATGATCTACGGCGAGCTCAGGAGGGCGTCATGATGCGTCGGCTGGTCCTCGGCCTCTGCGCCGCACTGCTGCTGGGCGGCCCCGCCATCGCCCAGACCTATCCCAGCAAGCCCATCCGCCTGGTCGTCGGCTACTCGGCCGGCGGCGGCAACGATCTCATCGCACGCATCGTCGCGGCGAAGCTGCAGGAGAAGCTTGGCCAGCCCATCGTGGTCGACAACAAGCCCGGCGCGCAGTCGATCGTGGCGGCCGAGCTGGTCGCCAAGGCCCCGCCCGACGGCTACACGCTCCTGGTGGCGCCGAGCGGGCCGATGACCATCAATCCCGCCGTCTATGCCAAGCTGCCCTATGCGCCGGACAAGGAATTTGCGCCGATCTCGCTGCTCGCCGAGTTCCCTCTGCTGCTGGTGGTCGGCGCCGAGCAGCCAATCAAGTCGGTGCGCGAGCTGATCGACTACGGCCGCGCCCATCCCGACAAGGCCAACTACGCCTCGAGCGCCACGCCCTTCCAGCTCGCCGCGGAGCTGTTCAATCAGCGCACAGGCTCGAAGTTCCAGCACATCCCCTATCGCGGCAGCGGCGATGCCGCACAGGCCGTCGCCTCGGGTCAGGTGCTGATGGCCATCGCCGACACCGGGCCGATCTCCGGCCCGCTCAGCGCCGGCAAGCTGCGCGCGCTGGCCATCACCACGGACAAGCGCGACCCGGCCTTCCCCGACGTGCCGACGCTGGCTGAAGCAGGCGTGCTCCGGCATGGCGATCTCGCTGTGGACCGGCCTGGTGGCGCCGGCCGGCACGCCGTCCGACATCGTGGCCCGGCTGAACAAGGCCGTCGCCGAGACCCTGGCACTGGCGGAAGTGCGCGTGGCCCTGGACAAGATCGCGGTCACGCCGCGCAGCACCACGCCCGAGCAGTATCGTGTCCTGATCGCCCGCGACGCCGCGCGCTGGAAGACGGTGGCGACGGCGGCCAACATCAAGCTGGAGTGAGTCGGCTGCGATGCTGGACACGCTGGCGTTCCTCAGGCGCGTCTATGAGCGCTTCAACGCCCGCGATATCGACGGCGTGCTGGCCTGCCTGCATGCCGACGTCCAATGGGCCAACGGCCAGGACGGCGGCTACGTGCACGGCCACGACGGCGTGCGCCGCTACTGGACCCGGCAATGGGCGATGATCGATCCCCATGTCGAGCCCATGGACTTTTCGGTCGCTTCCGACGGTGAGATCACGGTCGCAATCCGTCAGACTGTGCGCGATCCTTCGGGCAAGCTCTTGGCCGACACGAAGGTCGGTCACGTCTTCCGCCTGGAAGACGGCCTGATCAAACGCTTCGACATCCGTACGACCCGCTGAGTGAGGACGCGATGGACAGCATCAACGAGGCCCGCCGCTCGACGGCGCAGTATTTCCTCGAAGGCCTGACCGAAATCGGCTGCGACTACATCTTCTGCAACTTCGGCACCGACCATGCGCCGATCATCGAGGCGATGGCCGCCTTCAAGCGCGACGGCCGAAAGGCGCCCCAGACCGTGATCTGCCCGCACGAGATCACGGCGGCGCACATGGCAGCGGGCTACTTCCTCGCGACCGGTCGCGGCCAGGGCGTGATGGTGCATGTCGATTCCGGCACCGCCAATTCGGCGATGGCGCTGCACAACATCTGCCGCGCCCGCATCCCGGTGCTGCTGATGGCCGGCCGCGCGCCCTACACCACGCGCGGCGAGCTCTTGGGGACGCGCGACACCTACGTGCACTTCATCCAGGAGCCGTTCGACCAGGCGGCGCTGGTCCGGCCTTACACAAAATGGGAATACAACCTGCCCTCGGGCGTGGTCGCCAAGGAGGCCCTGCGCCGGGCCCACACGGTGATGATGAGCGACCCCAAGGGGCCGGTCTACATGACCTTCCCGCGCGAGACGCTGACCGAGCTCTGGTCCGAGGGCCAGATCCGCTCCTATCCCGAGGAGCGTTTTCGCGCGGCACCCGTGGGCGCCGTCGATCGCCAGTCGGTCGACGCCATCGCGACCAGGCTGCTGGCTGCCGAGCAGCCCCTTCTGATCACGGCTTATTCGGGCCGCAATGCCGCCGCGGTCGCGCTGCTCGACGAGCTGGCGCAGTTTGCCGGCATCCGCGTCGTCGAATTCAGTCCCGTGCATCTCAACCTGCCGCACGATTCTCCCTGCCATGGCGGGTTCGTGCCGACCAAGGCGCTGGCCGACGCCGATGTCGGCCTGCTGGTCGATGTCGATGTGCCGTGGATCCCCAAGGACATGCCGGAGAATCCCTCGACCTGGTGGGCGCATGTCGATGTCGACCCGGAGAAGCGGGCGATCCCGATGTGGACCTTCCCGGCGAACCTGCGCCTGCAGGGCGACAGCTGCGGCTTCTATGCCGACCTTCTAGCCGTGCTGAAGGCCCGGGCCGATGCCGGCTTCAAGGCGCGGGCGGCGGCGCGCGTGAAGGAAATCGCGGCTGAGGGCGTGGCGCGTCGCGAGCAGGCGGCCAGGCTCGCCGCCGAGCCCGGAGTCGCGGGCGAGATCAACCCGCACCATCTTTGCGCCAAGCTGGTCAAGGCGCTCGGTCCGTCCGGCGTGGTGATCAACGAGGCGATCCGCAACATCCCGACCGTGCTGGCCCAGATGCCGCGGACCGAGCCCGGCACCCTGGTCGGCCTTGCCGGCGCCGGGCTGGGCTTCTCCGCCAGCGTGGCGCTCGGGCTGAAGCTCGCCATGCCCGACCGCATCGTCATGCCGATCATGGGCGACGGCACCTTCTACTTCTCCAATCCGCAGTCCGTGCTGGCGGTGTCGCAGAAGTACGGCCTGCCGATCTTCACCGTCGTGCTCGACAATTCGGGATGGGGTGCGGTGAAGGAGGCGACGCTGCGCGTCTATCCGGCCGGCGAGGCCAAGGCCGCCAGCGACTATGGCGCCGACTTCGGCACCGACATGAACTTCGGCAAGATCGCCGAAGCGGCCGGCGCACACGGCGAGTTCCTGTCCGAGCCTGCCGACGTCGACGGCGCGATCGCGCGCTGCCTGGCGGCCGTGCGCTCAGGCCGATCGGCGGTGCTGCATGCCAAGGTGACGAAGATCTGATCATGCTCTTCCGGACCGCGCGCATCCTGCGCGCTTACGCGCATTCACATGCGCGCTTGATCATGAGCGCGCAGGATGCGCGCGGTCCGGAAGAACATGAGTCCATGCTCAAGTTCGCAGAACGAAAACGCTGGACCGCAGGTTGATCTCTGAGGGCATTGCCCCTGATATTGGAAAGAAGCTCCCCCGACATCCGCCACGAAAGGCACGCCCATGCCCGATACCGCCACCGTGCTCGCGCCGTCGTCCGCCAAGACCACCGAGCATTTCGACGTCCTGGTCGTCGGCGCCGGCATCTCCGGCGTGGGCGGCGCCTATCATCTGACCAAGCAATGCCCCGGCACGAGCTTCGTCGTGCTCGAATCGCAGGAGAGCTTCGGCGGGACGTGGATCACCCATCGCTATCCCGGCATCCGCTCCGACAGCGACCTCTACACCTTCGGCTATCGCTTCAAGCCGTGGACCGGCAAGCCGATCGCCTCGGCCGAGGAGATCCTGGACTACATGGGCGAGGTGATCGAGGAGAACGACCTCGCGCGCCACATCCGCTATCGCCATCGCATCGCCTCGGCGACCTGGTCGAGCACCGACAATCGCTGGACCATCGAAGGCGAGCGTCTCGACACCGGCGAGCCCTTCCGCATCACGGCGGGCTTCCTGTGGATGTGCCAGGGCTACTACCGCCATTCCGAAGGCTATACGCCCGAGTGGGAAGGCATGGCCGACTTCAAGGGCCGCATCGTCCATCCGCAGACCTGGCCCAAGGACCTCGACCTCAAGGACAAGCAGGTGATCGTCGTCGGCTCGGGCGCCACCGCGGCGACCCTGGTGCCCAACATCGCCGACGACTGCGCCCACGTCACCATGCTGCAGCGCTCGCCGACCTATTTCATCCCGGCGCGCAATGCCAACGACCTCGCCGACCAGCTGCGCCAGCTCGAGGTCGACGAATCGTGGATCCACGAGATCGTGCGCCGGCGCATCCTGCGCGACCAGTCGGTGTTCACCCAGCGCTCGTTCGATGAGCCCGACAAGGTGCGCGACGAGCTTTTAGCCGGCGTGCGCGCCTATCTCGGCCCCGACTTCGACATCGCCGCGCATTTCACGCCTTCCTACCGTCCGTGGCGCCAGCGCATCGCCTTCGTGCCCGACGGCGACCTGTTCCGCGTCCATGCGCAAGGGCAAGGCGTCGGTCGTCACCGACGAGATCGAGCGCTTCACCGAGAAGGGCATCAGGCTCAAGTCGGGCAAGGAACTTGCGGCCGACATCATCGTCACGGCCACCGGCTTTCACCTCAACGTGCTGGGCGACATCGCCTTCGCGATCGACGACAAGCCGCTCGATTTTGCCGAGACCGTCACCTATCGCGGCATGATGTTCACCGGCATCCCCAACATGGCCTGGGTGTTCGGCTATTTCCGCGCCAGCTGGACCTTGCGCTCCGACCTGGTCGCCGACTTCGTCTGCCGCCTGCTCGGCCACATGAAGGACAAGCAGGCGCGTCGGGTCGAGGTGGCGCTCCGGCCCGAGGACAAGGACATGCCGCTGCTGCCCATGGATCGACACGGAGAACTTCAATCCGGGCTACGTCACGCGCGGCATGCATCTCTTGCCCAAGCGCGGCGACAAGCGGGAGTGGCAGCACACCCAGGACTACTGGCACGAGAAGAACGAATTCCCGGCGATCGATCTCGACGACAAGGCGTTCGTCTATAAATAGAGCACCACTGCGAACGCCAAGGGGTGCGCCATGATCGTCACGTCGCAAAGCGCGAACACCTTGGGCTGCATGTCGGGTTCGTGGAAGATCTGGTCGCTGAGCGACGGGCATGTCGACATGTCGGCCGATCTTCTGCGCAGGGGCCCTGGGCTCGGCAAGTATGCGCTGCCGGGGCTTTCGCAGCGGGAACCGTCACTGGTTCGCTTGTCGGTCAATTGCTTCCTGTTGGAGCGAGTCTGGAAGCCATGGAGTCCTGATCGATTGCGGCGCGGGAGGACAGTGGGAGCCATCGCTGGGCCACCTCGACACGGCGATGGCCGAGGCAGGCATCGATCCGTCCTCGATCGGCACCGTCGCTCTCACCCATACCCATCTCGACCATTTGAACGGGCTGATAACGCGCGACGGTCGAGTAGCGTTCGCCAATCTCGGCAGGATCGTGATCGCGCACGATGCCGTGGCGGGGTTTATGGACGAGCCGCACTTGCAGCGTTTTCGACACCTGCTCGCCCCGGTCAGGGACGGAGACCGTTTGAACGATCACTTGTCGGCACTGGAGATCCCGGGGCACGCGCCGGGCCACATGGCTTACGTTCTCGACTCGGGCGAGGACCGGATCCTGTTTTGCGGCGACCTGATCCATGTTCCTGCCGCACAGTTTGCCCGGCCAGAACTCACATGGGCCTACGATCTCGATCAGTCCATGGCCTGCGCGACGCGGATCAACCTGCTGCGGGAGGCTTCCAATACACAGGCCTGGCTGGCGGGTGCGCACATGGCCAAGCCAGGCATAGGCAGAGTAGCCGAAGAAGGTTCCGGATACGCCTTTCTGCCGATCGCGTGAGGCCGGCGTGCATCACACGTTTCCTGCCATCGTGTTGGCGATGTCCATCCGCACGCCCGGCGAGCGGCGATAGTACTGGTGCGAGCTGCCGAGGTTGATCGCGTAATCGCGGAAGCCGCCGCACATCACGGTGCGGTACCTGTCGGCCGGAAAGCGCTCCTGGTTGGAGCGGTCGTGCGCCCCGTCCTGGCCCAGCCGCTTGGCGAAGTTGATCTTCATGCTGATGTCGAGCACGACATCCTTGTCGCTGGCATAGGTCGAGACGCGCCGGCTGAGGCGGTCGAGCGCGCTCAGCCGGCCGTTGGGCAGGAAATCGAAGCTGCTGTGGATCTCGTCGGCGGCCGCGAGGAAGACCTCGTCGAACAGCAAGGCATCGCCGTTGCCGTGGGCGAACCAGCTCTCCACCGCGGCCTGCAGCGCCCAGTTGCCCATGCTGTGCGTCAGCAGGAAGACGCGATTGCCCTTGGCGCGCGCGCTGGCGATGATCGGCTCGAGGTTGGCGAAGAAGGTCATGATGTGCAGGCCCGACTGGCCGGCCTTGGTCTGGTCGCGCCGGTAGGCGGCACTGGGGAAGGGCAGGCTGATCAGCTTGCCGGCCGAGGGCCAGCTGAAGGCCACGACGCTGGTCTCGGCCTGCTGCAGGCCCGAGGCCGCGAACCATTGCTGGTTGAAGGCGGCGCGGGTGATGGCGTTCTCGAAGCTGTTGTCGAAGCCGTGGATGAAGACCAGCAGGTTGCGGCCGGGATCGCTGAGATCGTCGATCGCGCTCTGGGAGAACTGGCCCTGGCCGATGGTCTGGATCGAGGTGATGGCGCCGATCGTGTCGGCGGTCAGGTTGGCGTCGTTGACGAACGCGGTGCCGTAGGTGACCTCGTTGGGATTCGACGGCGCCACGACGCTTTCGCTGTAGCTGGCCACGTCGTCCGGCGGACCGTCCAGGACACGGTTTGTCGCGAAATGAACCGTTGCCGGCATGGAGGCCTCCTGTCGCCGTGTGAACCTGCTGCCTATAGCGCCAATAACGTCGCGCGTCTGTGAGGAATGTCACTGTCTTGATGACGCCATTGGCTGTCACCCCGAGCGTAGCGAGGGGTCTTTGAGGCCACAGGAAAGGTCCCTCGCTGCGCTCGGGATGACAGTATTTCTGCGGCCGACCCCGTGCGACCCTAGAACGGAATCGCGACGAGGGTGTCGAAGCGGCGGCCGTCGCAGATCACGATGCGCTCGGCGAAGCGCAGGGCGCCGGAGGCATCCGGCTTGACCTTGTCGCGGTAGCAGCCGGTGGCGAACACGTCCATGTCGCCCTCGCGCATGATGCGCACGATCAGGAACGGCGTCTCGACCTCGGCCGCGCCGTTCTGCTGGCCGAGCACGACCGGCAGGCCGACGATGTGGCGGTAGCGCTGGCGCTCGTAGATGTTGACCTTGCGCAGCGAGGAAACGCGGTCCTCCAGCATGCCGCGCGTGTCGGCGTAGATCAGGCCGCCTTCCAGGCCGCGCGCCACGTTCTCCGCCGTCGTCAGCTTGTAGAGGCAGGGATCGTGGAACAGTTTTGGCCATTCCTCGAACTGCTCGGTGTCGATGACGCGCGCGTAGATGGCGTTCAACTCGACCAGTCGCGCGACGTCCATCTCAGAATCTTCCGGACCGCGCGCGTCTCGCGCGCTCATGATTATGAGGCGCGCGAGACGCGCGCGGTCCGGAAGACCATGAGTGTTGTGGCGGGCACACGCTCTAGTACCCCATATGCCGCCGATACGCCTTCCAGAAGCCGCGCACCGAGGCCTCGGTGGCGCGCGTCGCCTGGCTTTCGGTGGTGCTGCCGCCCATCTCGATCACCGAGACCTCGTCGGCCGCCGCCGCCGTGCCGCGCTGGACGAAGCCGCCGATGCAGCCGTCCTCCATCGAGATGAAGCCGGCCGGGCCGACCAGGTTCTGCTGCTTCAGGCGACGCCGGTTCATTTCCGGCGTGTCGTCCTCGAAGCCGAAGTAGGTCCACACCAGATCCATCTTGCCGACACCACGCGGCACGACGTGGCGCACGGCCAGGCAATTGTGGATCTGCTGCAGGATGAAGCCCGGGAACACCGACAGGATCTGCAGCTGGATGTGATCGCCGAACTCCTCGACCGACTCGAGCACGCTGGGATCGGCCAGCGCGAACTTGCCGTCCTGGTCGGAGCGGATCTGCTGCTCCTTGTAGGCGTTGGCGTTGGCGCCTTCGGGCGCAGCGATGGTGTAGCTCGAATGGTTGCCGCCGTCGGGGCTGACCAGCACGCCGCCGCCCTGGGTCAGGCGCGAGATGCGGAAGGTCGTGAGGAAGGTATGCAGGATCGAGGCGTGATAGGTGTCCTTCACGTTCTCGACGTAGAGCTTCCAGTTGTTGGGCAGGGGCTGCACGAAGCGGCCCATGACGCGGATCGGCCGGTTGAGCACGCGCTTCAGCCGGCCCAGCACCTCGGCGCCGATGTATTCCTCGATCGGCGGCGTGTCGGGCGACAGCGTGGCGAACACCAGGCCGCACAGCGTCGTGGTGCGGAGCTTCCTCGGGCTGAAATCGTCGCGGCAGAAATCCTTGGGCATGCCGCCCACGCCGTTGATGCCGCGCTCGAAGGCGATGCCGCGCAGATTGCCTGCGAGGTCGTAGCTCCAGGAGTGGTAGACGCAGCGGAACTGGTTGCCGACATTGCCGCCGTCGTCGAAGGCGATCAGCGCGCCGCGGTGCGAGCAGCGGTTCTCGAAGCAGTTGATCGAGCCGTCGGCCGCGCGCACCGCGATCACCGGCATGATGCCGACATGGTTGGTGCGATAGTCGCCCTTGTTGGGGATGTCCGCTTCCAGGCAGACGAAGTTCCAGGTCGCGGCCTCGAACAGGCGCTCCATCTCGCGCTTGTAGTTGGCCTCGTCCTGGTAGACCCAGTAGGGCACGCGGGCCAGCGACTCCTCCGGCCAGATGCCGTTAGAGACGGGCTCCTTGAGGCCTTCGTCGTGTCGGACGTCCATGCGAACCTCCTGTCACTCCAGCGTTACATTGGCCGACTTGATGACGCCGCGCCAGCGCGCTTCCTCGTCCTTGATGAAGGCGGCGGTGGCGGCCGTCGTGCCGCCTTGCGGTTCGGCGCCCAGCTCGAGGAAGCGGGTGCGCAGTTCGGGTTGGCTGAGCGCCCTGGCGAGGTCGACATTCACCTTCTGCACGACGGCGTCGGGCGTGCCGGGCGGCGCCACCAGGGCGAACCAGGCGCTCGACACCAGGTCCGGATAGCCGAGCTCGGCCGTCGTCGGCACGTCCGGCGCGACCGGGCTGCGCGTGCGGCTGGCCAGGCCCAGGAAGCGCGCCTGCTTGGCTTTCTCGAAACGCAGCGCGGCCGAGATGTTGCCGATGAAGATGTCGACGCGGCTTCCCGTCAGGTCGACCAGGGCCGGGCCCTCGCCCTTGTAGGGCACGTGCACCAGCTCGATGCCGGCCAGGGTGGCAAGCATGCTGGCCGACAGGTGCGAGGTCGAGCCGTTGCCTTGCGAGGCGTAGGTCGCCTTGCCGGGATTGGCCTTGGCATAGGCTATGAAGTCCTTCAGCGAGGCCTGCGGCAGGTCGGGGCGCGCGGTGATGACGTTGGGCACCAGCGCCAGCACGCCGATGGCTGAAAACTTCGACCAGTCGTAGGGCAGCGTCTTGTAGAGGTTGTGGTTGATCGACAACGGACCGGGCGGGCTGCACAGCAGGGTGTAGCCGTCGGGCTCGGCGCGCCAGACGACCTCGGCGCCGACATTGCCGCCGGCGCCGGCGCGGTTGTCGATGATCACCGTCTGGCCCCAGGCGGCGGAAAACTTCTCAGCCACCAGGCGGCAGAGGATGTCGGCCGAGCCGCCGGCCGGGAAGGGCACGACGATGCGGACCTGCTTGGCAGGCCAGGTCTGGGCAAAGGCGGGCGCGGCCAGCAGCAACAGTGAGGCGACGGCACGCAGCAGAAGCGTCATCGGCGTCACCCTCCCCAGGGCGCTTGTCTTGGGGGGCATCTTACCTCATCTGAGGATCAGCGACATGTCCGGCCCGTTTCACGCTTTTGCACAGTCGATCCAGCCGCAGACGCCATTGCGGGCCGCGATCACCGCCGCCTGGCGGCGGCCCGAGCCCGAATGCCTGCCGCCGCTGATCGAGCAGGCGAAACTGACCCCGGCGCGCGCCGCCCGCGCCCGCGCGCTGGCGACGCGGCTGGTCGAGGCGCTGCGGGAGAAGACGCCGTCCGGCGGCGTGGAAGGGCTGATCCACGAATACGCGCTGTCGAGCCAGGAGGGCGTTGCGCTGATGTGCCTCGCCGAGGCGCTGCTGCGCATTCCCGACGACGACACGCGCGATGCCCTGATCCGCGACAAGATCGGCGGCGGCGACTGGCGCGCCCATCTCGGCCACAGCCCGTCGCTGTTCGTGAATGCCGCGACCTGGGGGCTGATGCTGACGGGGCGATTGACCGCGACCAGCAGCGAGCAGGGCCTGTCGGCGGCGCTGGTGCGCCTGATCGGGCGCGGCGGCGAGCCGTTGATCCGCACCGGCGTCAACATCGCCATGCGCCTGATGGGCGAGCAGTTCGTCGCCGGCCAGACCATCGGCGAGGCGCTCGACAACGCCCGCGACCGCGAGGAGCGGGGCTTCCGCCATTCATACGACATGCTGGGCGAGGCGGCCGTCACCGCCGAGCAGGCCATGAACTACATGGAAGCCTATGAGGCGGCGATCCATGCCATCGGCGAGGCCGCGCGCGGCCGCGGCATCTACGAAGGACCGGGCATCTCCATAAAACTGTCGGCGCTGCATCCGCGCTACGGCCGCAGCCAGCTCGAGCGCGTTGAGGCCGAGCTCTATCCGCGGCTCCGGACGCTGGCGCTGCTGGCGCGGCGCTACGACATCGGGCTCAACATCGATGCCGAGGAGGCCGATCGGCTGGAGATCTCGCTCGACCTTCTGGAGCGGCTTTGCTTCGAGCCCGAGCTCGAAGGCTGGAACGGCGTCGGCTTCGTCGTGCAGGCCTACCAGAAGCGCGCGCTCTTTGCGATCGACTGGCTGATCGATCTGGGGCGCCGCTCGCATCGCCGGCTGATGGTGCGGCTGGTCAAGGGCGCCTACTGGGACGGCGAGATCAAGCGCGCCCAGCTCGACGGGCTTTTAGACTACCCGGTGTTCACGCGGCGCATCCATACCGACGTGTCGTACCTCGCCTGCGCGCGCCGGCTGCTGGCCGCGCCCGATGCGGCGTTTCCGCAGTTCGCCACGCACAATGCGCTCACCCTCGCCACCATCCACGCCATGGCCGGCGAGAACTTTTATACCGGCCAGTACGAGTTCCAGTGCCTGCACGGCATGGGCGAGCCGCTGTACGACGAGGTCGTGGGACCGGACAGGCTCAACCGGCCGTGCCGCATCTACGCGCCGGTCGGCACGCTACGAGACGCTTCTGGCCTATCTGGTGCGCCGCCTGCTGGAGAACGGCGCCAACACCTCGTTCGTCAACCAGATCGCCAATCCCGAGGTGACCCTCGACACCCTGCTGCGCGATCCCGTCGAGCAGGCGCTGGCCTTGCAGCCGGTCGGTGCGCCGCATCCGCGGATCGCGCTGCCGCGCGACCTTTTAGGCGCGCGCAAGAATTCGCGCGGACTCGATCTCGCCAACGAGCAGGTCCTCGCGGGGCTTGCCGCGACCCTGCAGGAAGGACAGCCGGTCATCGCTGTGCCGGTGCTGGCTGATGGGCCGCACGCCAATGGTCCGCTGAGGGGCGAGACGCAGCCGGTAACCAATCCGGCCGATCGCCGCGACGTGGTCGGCACTGTCGTCGAGGCGACGCCTGATCTGGTCGACTCGGCGTGCCTGCAGGCGCGGCCGTGGCAGGAGACGCCGGCAGAGCGCGCCGCGACCCTGCGGCGGGCGGCCGACCTGATGGAGGCGCGGCTCGAGCCTCTGCTGGGCCCGATCGTGCGCGAGGCCGGCAAGACGCTGGGCAATGCGATAGGCGAGGTGAGGGAAGCGGTCGACTTCCTGCGCTACTACGCAGATTGCGTAAATGGATTCTCGAACGACACGCATCGGCCGCTGGGCGTCGTCGCCTGCATCAGCCCGTGGAACTTTCCCCTGTCGATCTTCACCGGGCAGGTCGCGGGCGCGCTGGCGGCGGGCAATGCGGTGATCGCCAAGCCGGCCGAGGAGACGCCGCTGATCGCCTCGCTCGCCGTGGCGCTGATGCACGAGGCCGGCGTGCCGCGCGCGGCGCTACAACTCCTGCCCGGCGACGGCAAGGTCGGCGGACGGCTGGTCGGCAATGCGGCGGTGGCCGGCGTGGTGTTCACCGGCTCGACCGAAGTCGCGCAGTCGATCAACCGTCAGCTCGCGCAACGACTCAATGCCGACGGCCGGCCGCCGGTGCTGATCGCCGAGACCGGCGGGCAGAACGCCATGATCGCCGATTCGTCGGCCCTGCCCGAGCAGCTCGTGCTCGATGCGCTCACCTCGGCCTTCAATTCGGCCGGCCAGCGCTGCTCGGCGCTGCGCGTGCTTTGCCTGCAGGACGACATCGCCGACCGGGTCATGCCCATGCTCAAGGGGGCGATGGCCGAGCTCGGCCTGGGCAATCCCGACCGGCTCTCGGTCGATGTCGGCCCGGTGATCTCGGCCGGCGCGCAGAAGGGCCTCAACGGTCACATCGAGCGGATGCGTGCGTCGGGCCATGCCGTGCACCAGATGGCGCTGCCGCGGGAGACGCACGGCACCTTCGTGCCGCCGACTCTGATCGAGATCGACTCCGTCTCCGACCTGCCGGGCGAGGTGTTCGGACCCGTCCTGCACGTGCTGCGCTACCGGCGCGAGGACATGGAGGCCGTGGTGCGCGCGGTGAACGCCACGGGTTTCGGCCTGACCTTCGGCGTGCAGAGCCGCATCGACGAGACGATCGAGCGCGCGACCGCGGCCAGCGCCGCCGGCAACCAGTACGTCAACCGCAACATGATCGGCGCCGTGGTCGGCGTGCAGCCGTTCGGCGGCCATGGGCTTTCCGGCACCGGGCCCAAGGCGGGCGGGCCGCTTTACGTGCTTCGGCTGCTGGCGCAGCGGCCGTCGATGTCCGTCCCGGCCGGTGAGCTGCCGGGTCCGGTCGGCGAACGCAACAGCTACGGCGAGCGGCCGAAGGGAACGATCCTCTGCATCGCGCGCGATGCGGCCGAGCGCGCGGCCCAGCAGGCGGCGGCGAAAGCGATGGGCAATCGCGTCACCGACGATCCCGCGGCGCCGCACCTCGTCGCCGCATTGTTCGACGGCAGCCCGGAAGAACTCCGCGCGCTCAACCAGCGCCTGGCCGCGCGCGAGGGGGCGATCGTGCCCGTCTACGCCGCTCCCTATCCCGTCGAGTTTTTGGGCGCCGAGGTCTCCCTCAGCGTCAACACCGCCGCCGCCGGCGGCAACGCCAGCCTGATGACGATTGGTTGATGGGAGCGCGGGCCTCCGGCCCGCTCACGATCATGCTCTTCCGGACCGCGAGCGTCCCGCGCGCTCATGATTCATGAGCGCGCGAGGACGCGCGCGGTCCAGAAGACAAAGACCATGAGCGGGCCGGAGGCCCGCGCTCCCGTCACGGATACACGATCTTCGCCAGCGGCTTCCACTTGTCGTAGTCGGCGACCACGCGCGTGCGGAACTCGGCGGGCGTGCTGGCGCGGGCCTCGTTGCCCATGTCGCGCAGGCGGGTCTGCAGCTCGGGCACGGCGACGGCGATCTTCACCGCCTCGGAGAGCCGCGCCGCGAGGTCGGCCGGCAGGCCCGCCGGCGCGGCGAGGCCCAGCCATGACACGACCTCGTAGCCCGGCACGTCCTCGGCCACGGTCCGGACGTCGGGATTGAGCGGCCAGCGCTGCTCGGAGGTCACGCACAGCGCGCGCGCCTGGCCGGAGCTGAGCGCGCTGTGGAAGTTGGTGAAGGTGCTGATCGAGGCGTCAAGCCGGCCGACGATCACGTCGCTGATCAGCTGCGCCTGGTCCTTGTAGGCCACCGGCTCGATCTGGATGCCGGTGCGTGCCTTCAGGAGCTCGACGGCGAGATGCAGGGTGTTGCCGGTCCCGGCATGGCCGTAGTTGAGCTTGCCGGGCCGCTCGCGGGCCGCCGCGATGAAGTCCTTCAGAGTCTTGTAGGGCGCGTTCGCCGCGACGAACAGGGCGAAGGGAAACAGCGTGATGGTCGAGACGTAGGAGAAGTCCTTGAGCGTGCTGAAGGTCACTTGCGGATCGGTCGCGCTGATGACGTTGGCGCCGCCGGTGATGAGATAGAGCGTGTAGCCGTCAGGCGGCTGGGTGGTGAGGTACTGGGCCGCGATGCGCTCGCCCGCGCCGGGCTTGGGTTCGACGATCACGCTTTGCCCGAGCGTGCTCATCAGGCTGGGCGAGATCACGCGCGCGATGATGTCGGGGTTCGATCCCGGCCCGTAGCCGTGCACGATGCGGATCGGCTTGTTGGGATAGGCAGGCTGGGCCAGGCCCGCTGCCGGCCAGGCAGCCGTCAGGGCAAGGGACCCGAAAAGGCCCCGGCGTCGCGTGAGCATCTTGTCGTTCCTCCCGTCAGTCGCGGTCATTGCCGCGCCGTTTTTGCTTGTTGCCGACGATGTCCGCCGGAAGACTGCCTTTCAAGCACCAATTGGCCCCGGGATCATGGAAACCTACGAAGTCTTCGCCATCCGATACGCCACGCGCGAGGCGCTGCGCAGCTCTCACTTCATCGGCGGCGATCCGCACGACGGGCCCATGCCGATGGACTACTTCGTCTGGCTGGTGCGCAACGCCAGCCGGACCTTCGTGGTCGACACAGGCTTCACCGCGGACATGGCGAAGAAGCGCAAGCGCACCTTCCTGCGCACGCCGACCGGGGGCCTGGCGCTGCTGGGGGTCGACGCCAGGACGGTGAAGGACGTCGTCATCACCCACATGCACTACGACCATGTCGGGACGTTCTTCGATTTCCCGGCGGCTGAGTTCCATCTGCAGGACCTGGAAATGAACTTCGCCACCGGCCGCTACATGCGCCATGGCCGCTTCAGCCACGGCTACGAGGTCGAGGACGTCGTCGGCATGGTGCGGCTGGTGTTCGGCGATCGCGTGCGCTTCCACGCCGGCTCGGCCGAGCTGGCGCCGGGCCTCAGCGTGCACCACATCGGCGGCCATACGATGGGCCTGCAGTGCGTGCGCGTGGCCACGGCACGCGGCTGGCTGGTGCTGGCCTCCGACTGCAGCCACTACTACGAGCACATGGAGACCGGCCGCGTGTTCCCGACGACCTTCCATGTCGGCGACACGGTCGAGGGCTATGACAAGCTGCGGGCGCTGGCCGAGTCGCCCCAACACATCATCCCGGGTCACGATCCGCTGGTGATGAAGCGTTATCCGGCGCCGTCGAAGGCGCTGGAGGGGATTGCCGTCAGGTTGGACGTACCGCCGGTCGGCTAAGGGAGCGCGGGCCTCCGGCCCGCTCATGGTCTTCCGGACCGCGCGCGTCCCGCGCGCTCATGATCGTGAGGCGCGCGGGACGCGCGCGGTCCGGAAGAGCATGATCATGATGCGGGCCGGAGAGGCTGAGAAGCTATTTCCTGGGTTAGTGAAGGACGAGGAGCCGGCGGACCGCGACGCGGTGTTTGGCGCGGTCGGTTGGTCGCGGCAGGGTGTCGGGGCTGCTGCGCTGGCTGCGGGGGTCAGCTGATCAGGCCGTCATGCCCACCCCATCCGCTTGAACTGCAGGAAGTTGAAGGCGTGCACGTGCCAGAGCATGACCGCCTTGACCTTATCGGCGCCGCGCACCAGCAGTCGTTGCAGGCCATGGTTGCGCATATGAGCATGAGGCCGCTCGGTGGCGAAGCGACGCCTGTAGACCGCTTGGCCTTGTGGGATTGCCATCCGTTGTCGCCACGCGATGGCGCCCGGTCCATCGTCGCGGCGCGCCGCCGCCGGATCGCCCTTGGTGTTGTTGGGCAAGGGACAGAACAGCTCGATGTGCCGGTCGTGCAGGGCCTCGATGTCGCCCCGGCTGTCGTAGCCGCCATCGGCCAACATCCGCTTGGGCACAACGCCATAGCGCTGTTCGATCTCCTCCACGGCCGGCTTCGCCAGGCCGCGGTCCGAACCGCTGTTGGTAACCGACAGGCCGACAATGTGCGCGCCCTCTGCCGCCGTCTTGATCTGCACGTTGTAGGCCGGCCGGAAGCCGCCATCCGCCATCTTCATGACCCGCGCCTGCGGGTCGCTGGTCGACGCCCGCACCGGCCTCGCGTTCTGCTTCTTCTTACGCCGTTGATCGGCGGCTTCCTGCTGCCGCCGCTGCTCGATCTCGGCGTGTGCCGCCCGGGCCTCCTCCAGACGGCGCAGCCGATCCTCCGCCACCGCCTGACGCCGCGCCCGACGACGACGCTCGGCCGACCCGGGATCCTCCGCGACCTCCTCCCGCAGCTTCCCAACCGCTTCCTTCGCCGCCTCGTACAACTCCCCCAACCGCTGGCCGCGGCGGAATGAACTGGCTCCCGCCGACGCCCGCACGCGGATACCGTCGACCGCCACCGTGCTGATATCGACCAGCCCCGCCTCGATCAGGCCGGCCACAGACTTCGACAGCAGATCATCCAGCAGCGGGCCAGCCTCAACCCGGAAGTCCGACAACGTGTGATAGTTCACGCCAACCCCGCCGCACAGCCAGCGATAGGCCGCCTCGCTCCCGCACAGCCGATCCAACAGCCGCGCGCTGCCCACGCCGTCCAGCGTCCCATACAGCCACAGCGCCATAAGGATCGCAGGATCAATCGCCGGCCGACCGCTCGACTGAACCGTCGTCCGCACCCGACCGTACAGCACCCCGAGGTCCAGCCCCTCGACGTAGTCCCACACCTGGCGCGCCACGTGATCGGCTCCCAGCAGATCATCCAGGGAGCTCTCATCCCACTTCTTCTGACCGCGCTCCGCCGTCTCCAGACGCAAGCCGATCGGTCTACCCTTCGCCATCACATCCTCGCCAAGCTACTCTCCAGCTCAGCGAATCAATCATTGCCAACAAATGCCAGTGTTTTTTCACAACCTCGGAGGCCCGCGCTCCCGAAGTTTAAGACCGCCCGTAAATGTCCGGCTTGCGGTTTTCGCGAACGCACAGCAGCTGAGTCGCCGTCTCCGGCGGCAGCTTGGTGCGCTCTTCCTCGCATTTGTCGTAGGTCCAGGGGCCGCCGAAATACGAGTTGCCCGAGACTTGGATCACGTTGTTCTTCTGCAGGTACCAGCCCGGTCCGGTCCATGCCGTCGCCACGCTGGGCGTTGGCGAGCAGCCGGAAGCGGAAAGTCCGGCCAGGGCAACGGCCGCCATGCAGATCGCCGGGCGGCAAAGCAACGGAAACGACATCTTTCTGGCAACTCCCCCAAGGCAGGCCGCTTGAAATTACAGCGGCTTTTGCGTCGCAACAATTGCTTTCGTCGGGCGTGGCTGCCGCGCTAATAATGCCCGATAGCGACATGTTCCCGGGGGGACTGCGCCGGGGGGCAGCAGGACAGAGTTTGATGGATTTGCCTGAGAAACAGGGGCTTTACGACCCGCGCAACGAGCACAACTCCTGCGGTGTCGGCTTCGTGGCCGACATCAAGGGCCGGAAGACGCATGCCATCGTGCGCGAGGGGCTTTCCATCCTGGTCAACCTCGACCACCGGGGCGCCGTCGGCGCCGACCCGCTGGTGGGCGACGGCGCGGGCTGCCTGATCCAGATCCCCGACGCCCTGCTGCGCGACTGGGCCCGCAAGGAGGGCGTCGACCTGCCGCAGCCCGGCCATTACGCCGTGGCCATGTGCTTCCTGCCGCAGGAGGAGAAGGCGCGGGCCTTCGCCATCAAGCGGCTGGAGCACTTCGTCAGGGTCGAGAAGCAGAAGCTTGTGGGCTGGCGCGACGTGCCGACCGATCTCGCCGGGCTGGGCAAGGCCGTGATCGAGCGCATGCCGGTGATCAAGATGGCGATCGTCGGCCGCGGCCCCAAGCTCGCCGACCAGGACGCCTTCGAGCGCAAGATCCTGGCGATCCGCAAGCAGACCCAGAACCCGCTGGTCGATCTCGAGAAGAAGCACAAGCTGCCGGGCCTGTCGCAGCTCTACATGCCGTCCTTCTCCTCGCGCACCATCGTCTACAAGGGCCTGCTGCTGGCGCCGCAGGTCGAGAGCTTCTACGAGGACCTGCGCAATCCGCTGACCCAGTCGGCGCTCTGCCTGGTCCACCAGCGCTTCTCGACAAACACCTTCCCGTCGTGGCGGCTGGCGCATCCCTACCGTTTCATCGCCCACAACGGCGAGATCAACACGGTGCGCGGCAACGTCAACTGGATGTACGCCCGCCGGCGCACCATGGAATCCGACCTGATCGGCGCCGACCTCGACAAGATGTGGCCGATCATCCCGCACGGCCAGTCGGACACGGCCTGCGTCGACAACGCCCTCGAGCTCCTGGTCAACGGCGGCTATTCGCTGTCGCACGCCATGATGATGCTCATCCCCGAGGCGTGGGCCGGCAATCCGCTGATGGATGCCAAGCGCAAGGCCTTCTATGAGTATCACGCCGCGCTGATGGAGCCGTGGGACGGCCCGGCCTGCATCGCCTTCACCGACGGCCGCCAGATCGGCGCGACGCTCGACCGCAACGGCTTGCGCCCCGCGCGCTTCCTGGTGACCGACGACGACAAGGTCGTCATGGCCTCGGAAGCCGGCGTGCTGCCCATCCCCGACGAGAAGATCGTGCGCAAGTGGCGCCTGCAGCCCGGCAAGATGCTGCTGATCGACCTCGAAGAGGGCCGCATCGTCGAGGACGAGGAGCTGAAGCGCACCCTGGCCGAGGCCGAGCCCTACGAGGAATGGCTGAAGGAGACGCAGCACAAGCTCGAAGAGCTGTCGGAGATCCCCGACGCGCCGGCGCCCGCGCCGTCCAACGATCCAACCACTTTGCTCGATCGGCAACAGGCCTTCGGCTACACCCAGGAGGACATAAACTTCTTCCTCGAGCCGATGAGCAAGGAGCCCGACGATCCGGTGGGCTCGATGGGCACCGACACGCCCATCGCCGTGCTCTCCCGGAAGCCCAAGCTTCTCTACAACTACTTCAAGCAGAACTTCGCGCAGGTCACCAATCCGCCGATCGATCCGATCCGCGAGGAGCTGGTGATGTCGCTGGTGTCGATGATCGGCCCGCGCCCCAACCTGCTCGGCCGCCATGCCGGCACGCACAAGCGGCTGGAAGTCTCGCAGCCTGTCCTGACCAACGCCGAGCTCGAGAAGATCCGCTCGATCGAAGACCTGCTGGACGGCTCGTTCCGCACGGCCACGATCGACACGACCTGGCCCGCGGCCGAGGGCGCGGCGGGGCTGGAGGAGGCGCTCGACCGCATCTGCTCCGAGGCCACCGACTGCGTGCTGGCCGACCGCAACATCCTGATCCTGTCCGATCGCAACGTGTCGGCCGAGCGCGTGCCGATCCCCGCATTGCTGGCGACGGCGGCGGTGCACCACTACCTGATCCGCAGGGGCTTGCGCACCCAGACCGGCCTGGTTGTCGAATCGGGCGAGGTGCGCGAGGTCCACCACTTCTGCTGCCTGGCGGGCTACGGCGCCGAGGCGGTGAATCCCTATCTCGCCTTCGAGACCCTCGAGCAGCTGCGCGTCGAGAACGGCCTGCCGCAGAAGGCCTACGAGGTGCAGAAGAGCTACATCAAGGCGATCGGCAAGGGCCTCCTGAAGGTGATGTCCAAGATGGGCATCTCGACCTACCAGTCCTACTGCGGCGCGCAGATCTTCGACGCCGTCGGCCTGCATTCGGGCTTCGTCGAGAAGTATTTCACCGGCACCGCCACCACCATCGAGGGCGCGGGCTGGCAGGAGATCGCCGAGGAGACGGTGCGCCGTCACTCCGACGCCTACGGCGACAAGGCGATCTACCGCAACATGCTCGATCCGGGCGGCGACTACGCCTTCCGCCTGCGCGGCGAGGACCACGCCTGGACGCCCGACAACGTGGCCAGGCTGCAACACGCGGTGCGCGGCAATTCGTCGGACGAGTACAAGGCGTTCGCGACCTCGATCAACGAGCAGAGCGAGCGGCTTCTGACCATCCGCGGCCTGATGGAGTTCAAGTGGGCCGAGAAGGCGATCCCGGTCGACGAGGTCGAGCCTGCGGCCAACATCGTCCGCCGCTTCGCCACCGGCGCCATGAGCTTCGGCTCGATCAGCCGCGAGGCGCACACCACGCTTGCCATCGCCATGAACCGGATCGGCGGCAAGTCGAACACCGGCGAGGGCGGCGAGGAGACCGATCGCTTCAAGCCGTTGCCCAACGGCGATTCCATGCGCTCGGCCATCAAGCAGGTGGCGTCGGGCCGGTTCGGCGTCACGGCCGAGTACCTGGTCAATGCCGACGACCTGCAGATCAAGATGGCGCAGGGCGCCAAGCCCGGCGAGGGCGGCCAGCTGCCGGGCCACAAGGTCGACGAGAACATTGCGCGCGTGCGCCGCTCGACGCCCGGTGTCGGCCTGATCTCGCCGCCGCCGCATCACGACATCTATTCGATCGAGGACCTGGCGCAGCTCATCCACGACCTCAAGAACGTCAACCCGAAGGCCCGCGTCTCGGTGAAGCTCGTTTCCGAGGTCGGCGTCGGCACGGTCGCGGCGGGTGTCAGCAAGGCGCGCGCCGATCATGTGACGATCTCGGGCTTCGAGGGCGGCACCGGCGCCTCGCCGCTGACGTCGCTGACGCATGCCGGCTCGCCGTGGGAGATCGGCCTCGCGGAGACCCAGCAGACGCTGGTGCTGAACGGCTTGCGCGGCCGCATCGCCGTGCAGGTCGATGGCGGCCTGCGCACCGGCCGCGACGTCGCCATCGGCGCACTTCTGGGCGCCGACGAGTTCGGCTTCGCGACCGCGCCCTTGATCGCCGCGGGCTGCATCATGATGCGCAAGTGCCATCTCAACACCTGCCCGGTCGGTGTCGCCACCCAGGATCCGGTGCTGCGCAAGCGCTTTACCGGACAGCCCGAGCACGTCATCAACTACTTCTTCTTCGTGGCCGAGGAGCTGCGCGAGATCATGGCGCAGCTGGGCTTCCGCACGCTCGGCGAGATGATCGGCCGGGTCGACCGCCTCGACATGAAGCGCGCCGTCGATCACTGGAAGGCGGGCGGCGTCGATCTCTCGAAGCTGCTGTACGTCGCACCGGCCAAGGAAGGCGTGGCGATCTGGAACTGCGAGAGCCAGAATCACGGGCTCGACAAGGCGCTCGACCACAAGCTGATCGAGGCGGCCCAGCCGGCGCTCGAGAGTGCCGAGCCGGTGCTGATCCGGCAGACCATCACCAACGTCAACCGCACCGTCGGCGCCATGCTGTCGGGCGAGGTGGCCCAGCGCCACGGCCATGCCGGCCTGCCGGAGGATACGATCTCGGTGCGGCTCGCCGGCACCGCGGGCCAGAGCTTCGGCGCCTTTCTGGCGCACGGCGTATCGCTGGAGCTGACGGGCGACGCCAACGACTACGTCGGCAAGGGACTGTCGGGCGGCCGTGTCGTCGTGCGCCAGCCCAGGGGCTGCACGCGCGATCCGCTGGAGAACATCATCGTCGGCAACACCGTGCTGTATGGCGCGATCGGCGGCGAAGCCTATTTCGAGGGCGTCGCCGGCGAGCGCTTCGCCGTGCGCAACTCCGGCGCGGTGTCGGTCGTCGAGGGCACGGGCGATCACGGTTGCGAATACATGACGGGCGGCGTCGTGGTCGTGCTGGGCGACACCGGCCGCAACTTCGCGGCCGGCATGTCGGGCGGCATCGCCTACGTCTACGATCCCAAGGCGCGCTTCGGCGAGCTCTGCAACATGTCGATGGTCGAGCTCGAGCCGGTGGGCGTGTCGTCAGCCGACAAGGATGCGCCGGGCCGGCCGCACCAGCGGGCCATGAGCGCCGACGACAACGGCATGGGCGACGTGCTGGGCTTCGACGCCGAGCGCCTGCGCATCCTGGTCGAGCGTCATCATCTGCACACCGGCAGCGCGCGGGCCCGCGCCCTGCTGGAAGACTGGGACGAGGCGCGCAAGAGTTTCATCAAGGTGATGCCCAAGGATTACAAGCGCGCGCTGGTGCAGGCGCGCGAGCGCGCGGCGGCGAAAGCGGTCGCGGCGGAGTGAAGGAACAACAAAGAGTGTGCGTGATGAAAAGAGCCGTCGCCCCGAGCGGAGCGAAGCGAAGCCGAGGGGCCTTGCCTGCGGCAAAGGAGGTCTCTCCGCTTCGCGCTTCGCGCTCCGGTCGAGACGACGGGGGCCGCTGATGGGTCAGCCCACCGGCTTCCTGGAGATCGAGCGCAAGGACCGGCCTTACGAGAAGGTCGAGGCCCGGCTGAAGCATTGGCGCGAGTTCGTGCTGCCGCTGCCGCCCGCCGAGGTCTCCAAGCAGGGCGCACGCTGCATGGATTGCGGCATCCCGTTCTGCCACAACGGCTGCCCGGTCAACAACCTGATCCCCGACTGGAACGAGCTGGTGCGGCGCGACCGCTGGCAGGACGCGCTGGAGGTCCTGCACTCGACCAACAACTTCCCGGAATTCACCGGCCGCATCTGCCCCGCGCCCTGCGAGGCCTCGTGCACGCTGAACATCGACGACAATCCGGTGACGATCAAATCGATCGAATGCTCGATCGTCGACCGCGGCTGGGACGAAGGTTGGGTCGCCCCGCTGGTGGCCGCGAAGAAGACCGGCAAGCGCGTCGCCGTCGTGGGCTCGGGGCCGGCCGGCATGGCCTGCGCCCAGCAGCTCGCGCGCGCCGGCCATGCGGTGACCCTGTTCGAGAAGGCCGACCGCATCGGCGGCCTGCTGCGCTACGGCATCCCCGACTTCAAGATGGAGAAGCGCCATATCGACCGGCGCATGCGCCAGATGGAAGCCGAAGGCGTGGAGTTCCGCACCGGCGTCGAGGTCGGCGCCACGCTCTCCATCAAGTCGTTGCTCGAGGGCTACGACGCCGTGGCGCTGACCGGCGGCGCGGAATGGCCGCGCGACCTCGAGGTGCCCGGCCGCGAGCTTTCGGGCATCCACTTCGCCATGGATTTCCTCACCCAGCAGAACAAGCGGGTGGCGGGCGACGACGAGGCGCGGGCCGCGCCCAAGGGGACGCTGACGGCCAAGGGCAAGCACGTCGTGGTGATCGGCGGCGGCGACACCGGCTCGGACTGCGTCGGCACCTCGAACCGCCAGGAGGCCGCCTCGGTGACCCAGCTCGAGGTCATGCCGCAGCCGCCGGAGCGCGAGAACAAGGCGCTGACCTGGCCCGACTGGCCGCTCAAGATGCGCACCTCGTCCTCGCACGAGGAAGGTGTCGGCCGTGACTTCGCGGTGCTGACCAAGCGCGCCGTCGGCAAGGACGGCAAGGTCACCGCCCTGGAGTGCGGGCGCATCGAGTGGGTGAAGGGCGCCGACGGCCGCATGGCCATGAAGGAGGCCCCGGGCAGCAGGTTCGAGCTCAAGGCCGACCTGGTGCTGCTGGCCATGGGCTTCCTGGGGCCGCGCCGGCCCGGCATGGTCGAGCAGTCGGGCGTGACGCTCGATCCGCGCGGCAACATCGCGGCCAACGTCGAGGACTACAGGACCAGCATCCCGAAGCTGTTTGCCGCCGGCGACATGCGGCGCGGCCAGTCGCTGGTCGTCTGGGCGATCCGCGAGGGCCGCCAATGCGCGCGGTCGATCGACGAGAGCCTGATGGGCACGACGACCCTGCCACGCTAGCTCTTCGCGGAGCGCGGCAGAATGGTCATGGCTGCTGCAATAAGTGCGCGATGGCGACTATTAGCCTCACGACACTTTCAGTTTAGACGAGAATTGCTCTACAGTTCATCCAGCGTCGGTGGCAGGCGCCCTGGGGAGGGTCCTGCCGCGTCTTATTGGGGTGTCGATGAAGCTGCTGCTGATCCAGGGCGCCAACATGGAGTATCTGGGCCGCCGCCAACCTGAGCTCTATGGAACGACTTCGGCCAAGGAACTCGACGCCATCCTGCGTCGGCGGGCGCGCGAGCTCGATGTCGACCTGGACATCCTCTACACCAACACCGAGGGCGAGGCGGTGTCGGCGATCTACAAGGCCGACCGGGCCAGTATCGACGGCATCCTGTTCAATCCGGCGGGCTTCCTGCATGCCGGGCACTCGCTGCGCGACTGCCTGAAGTCGATCAATGCGCCCGCGATCGAGATCCACATGACGAACATCGAAAAGCGCGGCTACGGGTCCGTCACCTCGGAAGCGGCGGTCGGCATGATCGCGGGCTTCGGCGTCGACTCCTACCTGCTGGCGCTGGACGCCATGGTGGCGCGGCTGCGCAAGGCCTGACGTTCACCAGGTCCCGGTTGCCAGCGTCGTCGGCGCCAGGTCGCCGAAGCGCCAGGTGAAGGGAAAGGCGCCGCGGCGGCGCCAGGCGCGCGCGATCTCGACCCGCCACAGCCGTTCGGCGCCGGCCGGGCCGTTGCCCTCGGGATGCCAGTCGATCGTCGCCCGGCCCTGCAGCTGCAGGATGTCGCCCGAGGCGAAGTCGATGAACAGCAGCCCGGCGCGCGGGTCGCCCAGAAGGTTGCCCAGGGTGTTGTAGAAGCGGTTGCCGCGGAAGTCGGGGATGGCGAGCGTGTCGCCCATCACGCCGACGAAGCCCGGCCTGCCGCCGCGGTGCGACATGTCGAGGCCGCCGCCGTCGATGCCGCCGCGGGACCGGCTGGCGACGAAGAAAGTGTCGGAGGCCGCGATCAGGGCGCGGGCGGCATCGTCGAGACGATCGAGCCGCTCGACCGGCGCGCCGGCCGCGGCGCTGGGCGCTGGCGTGCGCGTCTGGATGTACTGCGCGCAATTGCCGAAGCTCTGGGCGATCGCGACGGTGAGCCCCTCTTGTCGATCGCAACGTCGATCGCGACCAGCCGGCCGTTGGCGCGGTTGCGCCGCCGCGTGGTGAAGTCGAGGCCTAAAAGGCCGATCTCGGCGCCGGCGACGAAGGTCGGTGTGGCGGGATCATCCGATGCCGGCGGCGCGCCGATGCCGAGCGTCGCCGGATCCGGCGATTGCACAAAGCCAGGCTCGCCGGTCAGTACCGAGGCCATCGGCCAGCCGTCGGCGCCGGGCGTGGCGACGAACAGGTAGGGCAGCAGCGCGAAGAACTCGCGATGCTGGTCGGGCATGAACGGGCGGATGGCGGCGCGGCCGGGGCGCTGGTGGCCGGCCAGGGCCTGCGCCTTGGCCTCGTCCTCGTGGAAGGCAAGGAACGTCATGTGAGTCCCTCGGGCTTCTCGGGGAACTGCTGCTTGGGGTCGTACCAGGGTGCCGCGTCGGATCGCCAGATATGGACCTGCGGGCGATCCGTCACCGGCGTGTCGAGGCAGCCCAGCCGCAGCAGCACCACCGGCTGGGCCACGCGCTCGGCCATGATGTGCGAGCCGCACTCAGTGCAGAAGCGGCGGAACTTGCCGGGCGAGGATTCGATGGCGCCCAGCCGGTCCGCGCCACGCGTCCAGCGGAATTTGTCGCGCGGCACGGCGGTCACCGACGAGAAGGCCGTGCCGTGGGTCTTGCGGCAGGTCTGGCAATGGCAATGGACGATGCGCTCGAGCGGGGCGTCTGCCGCGTAGGCCACGGCGCCGCACAGGCAGCTTCCGATCAGCATGATGTCCTCCGTTGCCACCAAGGTAGGTCGGGCCAATTGCGTCGTGAAGATCATCAATGTAAAAATAACTCTTCCACTTTATGGAATAATGGAATGGACCGGCTGGACGAGCTCGCGATCTTCGTGCGCATCGTGGAGGAAGGCAGCCTGGCGCGCGCCGCGGCGCGCCTGCGCCGTTCGCCGCCTGCGGTCACGCGCGCGCTGGCGGCATTGGAGGACCGCCTCGGCGTGCGGCTGGTCGACCGCACGACGCGCCGGCTGGCGCCAACCGAGGCCGGCCGCGCCTTCTACGACAAGGCGCGCGGGCTCGCCGCCGACTACGAGGCGGCGACCGCGGGGGCGCGCGACGCGCCGGTGCGCGGGCTGCTGCGCATCACCGCGCCGGTGCAGTTCGGCCGACGCCACATCGCGCCGGTCGTCGCGCGCTTCCTCGACGACCAAGCCGGCGTCGAGGTCGAACTGCTGCTGGCCGACCGCAACATCGACCTCATAGACGAGGGCATCGACGTCGCGCTGCGCATCGGCCCCTTGGCCGATTCGGCCCTGGCGGCGCAGTTGGTCGGTCATGTGCGACGGCTATGGGTGGCAAGCCCGGCCTATCTCAAGCGCCGCGGTGTGCCGCGCGCGCCGGCCGAGCTGGCCCGTCATGAGGCGCTCCTGGGCACCCTGCGCGGCAACAGGGAATGGAGCTTTGCCGGCCTGCGCACCGCGCCACGTCTGATGGGGCGGTTGCGCGTCGACGACGTCGAGACCCGCCTGCGCGCCGCCCGCGAGGGCCGCGGCGTGGCCCAGCTCCTGTCGTACCAGGTCGCCGACGAGCTCGCGTCGGGCAAGCTGGTGCGTCTGCTGCAGGCCTGGGAGGCACCGCCGCTGCCGGTGCATCTCGTCACCAAGGGCCGCGCCCATCGCGCCCCCAAGATCGATGCCTTCGTCGAGTTCGCCGCCAAGCGGCTGAGGGCCTTGCCGGTGATCAAGGGCTAAGGCTGCCAGAACCACTTGGCGATTTCGGCCCGCCGGGCCGACGGGTCGATGCCGACGTCCTCGAGCTGTCGGCTGTCCAGCTCGCACAGCTGCCGCCGCGTGCGATGGCGGTGATGCCAGATGATCAGCGAAGCGAGCCACGAGGGCGGTGCGGCGATGCGGCGGCCACTGTCGGCGACGGCGGAGTGGAGCAGGGACATGGTGCGACCATGCCTGGACACCGCGGTTCGTCGTTGCGGCCGGCAACGAAACGTCGCGGCAGGCGTTTGACACATCGTGTGCAGTTGTCCTAATGGTCAACTATCTAGTTAAGTAATCCGGAGTGGTCCATGTCCTATGTCGATGGTTTCGTCCTGGTCGTGCCGAAGAAGAAGCTCGCGATCTACAAGAAGATGGCGAGCAAGGCCGGCAAGATCTGGCGCGAGCACGGCGCGCTCGACTACCGCGAATGCGTGGGCGACGACCTCAAGGTCAAGATGGGCCTGCCGTTCCCCAAGCTTGCCAAGACCAAGCCCGGCGAGACCGTGGTGTTCTCCTACATCGTCTACAAGTCGCGCGCCCATCGCGACAAGGTCAACGCCAAGGTGATGGCCGACAAGCGCCTGACGGGCCCGAGCATGCCCAAGGAGATGCCGTTCGACATGAAGCGCATGGCCTACGGCGGCTTCAAGACGCTGGTGGCGGCCTGAGCGGACGCGTTACAAGGCGGCATGATCGAGATCACGCCGCTTCGCGAAGATGACCGTCGGGCCTGGCAACCGCTCGCCGTCGGCTACAACGCCTTCTACGAGCGGGTGCTGCCCGACGCCGACTACGATCGCACCTGGCGTCGCCTGCTGGGGGCCGACGTGCTGCACGGCCTGGCGGCGCGGCTCGACGGCCGCGTCGTCGGCATCGCCCACTATTTCTTCCATCCCAGCATCTGGTTCGACGATGTCTGCTACCTCGCCGACCTGTTCGTCGACGAGGCGGTGCGCGGGCAGGGCGCCGCAAGGTTGCTGATCGAGGCGGTCGCGGCCGAGGCGCGGGCTCACGGCTGTCCGCGCTACTACTGGCTGACGCAGCAGCACAATGTCCGTGCCCGCGGCCTTTACGACAAGGTGGCCCGCTTCGCGGGCTTCATCCGCTACGACTATCCGCTGAACGTGCCGGCCTGATCAGTCCGGCGTGACGCCGAAGCGGCGCTGCCAGAACTCGCGACTGCGCCGTTCGCCGATGTCGCAGCCCAGTTCGTACTCAGGCCGCACGAAGCTCGTGTAGTCGGCCTCGCCGCGCACCGGCCGGCGCCCGCCTTGAGCAAGCTGGGTGCCGTCCTCGAGTGGCCCGAGGCCGCCGATATCGAAGTCGTGACGCGGCCCGACGTCGGCCACTTCCTGCAGGAGCTTCTTGCGCACGGCGCGGGGAAAGTCCTCGAAGTTCTGGGCGACCTCGACGAAGGAGCGCGGCCCGCCGGTGACGCAGTGCAGGTAGTACATGTCGAGGTCGGTTTCGCTCGGGAAGCCGAACGGGTTGGGCCGGTCGTTCATGATCGGCAGCCCGTTGATGACGATGCGTTCCTTCAGCGCCTCGTAGCGCATGTCGGTCACCAGGCCGCCGTCGTTGTTCGAGCCGTCGCCCGAGATGTCCAGGACCTTGCGCTCGGCCTCGAAGGGGCTGCGGCCGAACAGCGGGATGGCGTAGCGGATGGCGCCGCTGATCGAGGTGCGGCGCGCGATCGAGATCGGCGCGTTGGCCAGCCGCGCGGTGAACGACATGATTGCCGCTTCCGAATCGAGCAGCGTCCAGTCGATCAGCAGGCGCTGCACCCAGGCGTCCGACCATTCGTAGTAGGCGACGGCGATGCGGCCGTGGCTGCCGCCCAGGATCGCCTTGACGATCACCGGGTCGCGGAAGGCCAGGACGTAGCCTTCGCGCTGCAGCTTGGCTTCGTCGGGATCGATGCTGCCCGAGATGTCGATCGCCAGCGCCAGCGCCAGGTCGACCTCCTTTTTGTCCTGGGCGGCGGCTGGCAAGGCGAGAAGGAGTAGCAGGGCGAGCAGCATACGCATGGCCGACCTCCAACCAAGTTTGTCATGCTGAGCGAAGCGAAGCACCTTTCGTGCCGCCGAAAGATCCTTCGCCTACGGCTCAGGACGCTGGCGCGGAACCATACCGCCCGTCGGAAGCCCCGGCCAGCGGCGCGCTGGACTCGGTTGTGCGTGCACCGCTAGCCTTTGTGCAAAGATTGCCGGAGGAACGCATGGACCTTGCCCTCAGCCCGCAGGACGAAGCCTTCCGCGACGAGGTGCGCCGCTTCCTCGACGAGAACCTTACGGAGGACTTACGCGAGGCCGGGCGCAAGACCGGCGGCGTGTTCGCCGACGTCGACGCCGGCCTGCGCTGGCACAAGGTGCTGGCCAGCCGCGGCTGGTCGGCGCCGACCTGGCCGATGGAATATGGCGGCACCGGCTGGACTGCCACCCAGCGCTACATCTTCGCCCGTGAATGCATCGCCGTCGACGCGCCGCGCATCTTCGCCATGGGCATCCGCATGGTCGGTCCCGTGATCATGAAGTTCGGCACCCCCGAGCAGAAGGCCAAGTACCTGCCCCGGATCGTGTCGGGCGACATCGTGTTCTGCCAGGGCTATTCCGAACCGGGCTCGGGCTCCGACCTCGCCAGCCTCAAGACGCGCGCCGTACGCGACGGCGACGACTACGTGATCAACGGCACCAAGATCTGGACGACCGGCGCGCACGTCGCCGACCACATGTTCTGCCTGGTGCGCACCGCGACCGAGGGCAAGCCGCAGGACGGCATCTCCTTCGTGCTGATCGATTCGATGACGACGCCCGGCCTGACGGTGAAGCCGATCGTCACCCTGGCGGGCGACCACGAGGTCAACCAGGTGTTCTTCGACAACGTGCGCACGCCCGTCGCCAACCGCATCGGCCCGGAGAATGCCGGCTGGACGGTCGCCAAGTACCTGCTCGAGTTCGAGCGCGGCGGCGATGCCTACACGCCCAATCTCTATGCCCGCATCGAGGACATCAGGCGCATCGCCCGCGAGGAGGCCTCCGACGGCACCGGCCGGCTGATCAAGGAGCGCACCTTCGCCGAGCGGCTGGCCGAGACCGAGATGGAGATCCAGGCGCTGGAGATGATCGAGATGCAGGTCCTGTCCGACCTCAGCCGCGGCAAGAACCCGGGTGCGGTCTCCTCGGCGATGAAGATCCGCGGCAGCGAGACCTTGCAGAAGCTCGACCATCTCGGTGTCGAGGCACTGGCCTGGTATGCCGCGCCGCACGAGCCCGAAGCACGCACGCTTGGGCACAACCAGCCGACGGTGACGCCGGAGTGGGGGATCACCGCCATGCCGCTCTATCTCAACAACCGCGCCTCGACGATCTATGCGGGCTCCAACGAGATCCAGCGCAACATCATCGCCAAGGCGGTGCTGGGCCTGTAGCGCACCGCCCACCGGCAGGTGATCGTCTGGTCATGGAGTTCTGCAGACCAGGCGGCGGTGCCCGGTTGGTGGGGTCGATCCAGCAGCGGTCCAAGATCGACGCTGGCAAAATTGCCCAAAATCAATGTCTTCAGGTGCTTCCGGCCTCTTTTTCGTAAGGTTCTTGCACTCATGACGGGCCGTCATGTACGCCCCCTAAACGATGTTGTCGGATTGTTCGTCGGCAGCGCTGGAACGTGCGTCGTCGCCCGGCGTTGCCTGCCGTATGGACCGCCGCGCGTTGCCACGGACGATGATGGGGTACGTGGTCCGTAGCTCGGGCCGTCATCAGATCGCCCTCGCTGTCCTGTCGGCTGCCGTGTTCGGCCTGAGCAGCGTTCCCCTCGAACTGCAGCGCCGGGTCGTCAACGACGCCATCAAGAACGGCGCCACCGAAACGATCTTCTGGCTTGCCGTCGCCTATGCCGGCGTCGCCCTGCTCGAGCAGGTCCTCAAGATGGTGCTGAACGTCTATCGCAGTTGGGTGAGCGAGGATGCCGTGCGCACGCTGCGCAAGACCCTGGAGGACGTCGAGGCCACCGAGCACTGCGAGGGCGACACGACCGGCACGCACACTGCCATGGCGGTGGCCGAGGCCGAGCCGATCGGCGGCTTCGTCGGCATGGCGATCTCCGAGCCCCTGTTGCAGGCCGGCATCCTGCTGAGCGTGATGGGCTATATGGCGTGGCTCGAGCCGTGGACGTTGCTGCTCAGCGTCGGCTACCTGCTGCCGCAGGCGCTGTTCGTTCCGCCGCTTCAGCAGGCGATCAACCGCCGCGCCGAGGACCGCATCAAGACCCTGCGCCGGGTCAGTGGCGACATCGTCGAGACCGGCACCCCTGACGATGGGCGAGTCGAGCAGGTGTTCGAGCTCAACATGGGCATCTACAAGCTGAAGTACGGCATGAATCTCGGCATGAACCTGATGTACGCCTTCGCCGTGGCCGCAGCGCTTGGCGTCGGCGGCTGGTTCGCCATTACGGGCAGGATCGATGTCGGCACCGTGGTGGCCGTGGTCTCTGGCCTGGGCAAGCTCAAGGATCCGTGGAGCGACCTGGTGAGCTGGGGGCGTGAATTGTCGGTCGACAGCGTGAAGTACCGGCTGTTCGTCGATGCAGTCGGCCGGCGGGGACTTGCAACAGCCTGAATCGACATCACATTTGACGGGTTATGGCTGATCCCTATTCCGTCCTTGGTGTGCCGAGGACCGCCTCGGACGACGACATCCGCAAGGCGTTCCGCAAGCTCGCCAAGAAGCATCATCCCGACCTCAACCCTGGCGACAAGGCGGCCGAGGCCAAGTTCAAGGAGATCTCGCAGGCCAACGACATCCTGTCGGATGCCGAGAAGCGCCGCCGCTTCGACGCCGGCGAGATCGACGCCACCGGCCAGGAGACGCCGCCGCGCGGCTTCTATCGCGACCATGCCGGCGGCTTCGGCGGCGCCAAGTACGAGCGGTCGGGCGGCGAGGAGGCCTTTGTCGACATGGGCGACATCTTCTCCGACATGTTCGGCCGCGCGCGAGGCGGCCGGGCCGGCGCCGGCGCGGGCGGCTTTTCGTTCCGCCCCGGCGGCGACGGGTTCGACATGGCCGGCATGCCGGTGACCTACAGCCTGCGTGTGCCCTTCCTCGTCGCTGCCCGCGGCGGCAAGCAGCGGGTCACCTTGCCGGACGGCAAGACGCTCGACATCGACATCCCCGAGGGCACGACCGACGGCCAGACGCTGCGCCTGAAGGGGCAGGGCATGCCCGGCGCCAAGGGCGGTCCGCCGGGCGACGCCTATGTCGAGATCCACGTCGATCCGCACGCCTTCTTCGAGCCGCGCGACAACGACATCCATGTCGAGTTGCCGGTGACGCCGACCGAGGCGGTGCTGGGCGGCCGCATCCGCGTGCCGACGGTGGGCGGGCCGGTCATGCTGAACGTGCCGGCCGGCTCCAACACCGGCACGTCGCTGCGGCTGAAGGGCCGCGGCCTGCTCGACCGCAAGTCGGGCCAGCACGGCGATCAGTACGTCAAGCTCAAGGTCGTGATGCCGGACAAGCCGGACGAGGCGTTGAAGGAGTTCCTGGAGAAATGGGAGGCGGGCCGCGCCTACGATCCGCGCCAGTCGATGGAGCAGTTCACGTGACCACGCTCGAGGACCTGCTGCAGGCGCATGACCGTCTCACCGTCGTCCATGTCGAGCGCTGGGTCGCGCGCGGCCTGCTGCGGCCCTCGGCCGATGGCGAGAACTGGATCTTCGAGCCGGTCGACGTGGCGCGCGCCCGGCTTCTTGCCGATCTCACGGAGCAGATGGGCTTCGACGAAGAGTTGGTCGAGACCGTGGTCGACCTGCTCGACCAGGTGCACACGCTGCGCCGCCAGCTCCATCAACTTGGCCTGGCCATCGGCTGTCAACCGACCGAGACGCGCGAGTCGATAGCGGTCGCGCTGAAAGATTTGCGCGAGCGTTAGGCTACAGGAGAGTAATGAAGCCGCTATTTACGCATTGCGCGTTGCACGTTCAGAATCTCGAGCGTTCGGTGGCGTTCTATCGCGATTATTGCAAGCTGACGGTGGTCGACGAGCATGGTGAGGGGCCGAACGATCACGCCGTCTGGATGACCGAGGAAGGCCGCAGCGACTACGTCTTCGTGCTGCTGCTGGGTGGTCCGCCGCACAACCAGCCGCGCGAGGACCTCAGCCATTTCGGTTTCGCGCTGGGCAGCCGTGGGGACGTCGATGCGATGGCCGAGCGTGGCCGCGCGGAAGGCTGTCTCGCCTGGGAGCCGAAGGCTTTCCCCTATCCGGTGGGCTATCGCTGCGCGCTGAAGGATCCCGACGGCTACATCATCGAATTCAGCTACGGCCAGCCGCTGGGTCCCGGCGCGTCATGATCTTCCGGACCGCCGGCTTCCAGCCGGCTCATGATGGAGCGCGGACCTCCAGGTCCGCATCATGATCAAGCGCGCATGAGTGCGTGTAAGCGGACCTGGAGTCCGCGCTCCAGACTATTCCGGCTCGACGCCCGCCCGCTTCACCGCCTCGCCCCAGGCGGCGCAGCCCGTCTTCATGATCTCGGTCAGCTCGGCCGATGTCGTACCGGTGGCGAACAGGCCCATGTCCAGAAGCTTGTCCTTGCCTTCGGGCGTCTGCACCAGCTTGCGGATCTCGGCACTCATGCGCTCGGTGATCTCCTTGGGCGTGCCTGCGGGCGCCATGAATGCCGTTCCAGCCCACCAGGTTGATCTTGTAACCGGCCTCCTCGAAGGTCGGCACGTCGGGCAGGCGCGGCCAGCGCACCGTCGAGGTGACGGCAAGCGGCGCGAGCTTGCCGCCGGAGATCGACGGACCGCTGGCGGCAAGGTCCTGGATGGTCATTGGGATGTGGCCGGCCAGCGTGTCCTGGATCGCCGGGCCCGCGCCCTTGTAGGGCACGTGCGTCATGTCGAGCTTCTCGGCCTGGTTCAGCATCTCGCCCCAGATGTGCGACGACGAGCCGTTGCCGAACGAGGCGTAGTTTACTTTGCCCTTGCGGTCCCGCGCCCAGGCGACGAAGTCCTTGACCGACTTCAGCCCGAGCGACGGCGGCGTCACCATGACCAGCGGCGCCAGCCCATGCTGCGTCACCGGCACGAAGTCCTTGAAGCCGTCATAGGGCAGCTTCTTGTAGACGTAGGGGTTGATGCACATCATCGACGAGTTGACGTAGACGAAGGTGTAGCCGTCGGGCGCGGCATTCTTCGCCAGCTCGGCGCCGACCATGCCCTGCGCACCGGCCTTGTTCTCGACGATCACCTGCTGGCCGAGCACGCCCGACAGCTTCTCGGCGAAGTAGCGCGACACCACGTCGGTCTGGCCGCCCGGCGGATAGGGCGCAATCAGCTTGATCGGCTTGTTGGGCCAGGCCTGCGCCGACGCCTCGGCGGCGAACAGCAGCAGCAGTCCGCCGGCAAGCGCGGCAAGCATCTTCCGAATCATTGAACGTCCTCCCGGCGGAACCCTAGCCGGGGGTCAGTCGGCTGCCAACTTTCGCCAGGCGGCGGCGATGGCGGCCGTCGCTGGAGGATCGGCGATCATGCCGAGATGAGTCGCGTTCGGCACGATCGTCACGCCGATGCGCGGATTGATGGATTGCAGCATCGGCTTGAACTGATCGGCGTTGAACAGCTCGTCGTTGGCGCCGATCACGATTTCGGTGGGCGCCGAAATGCGCGCCAGTACGCCGCGCCAGTCGCGGCCAAGCTGCAGGCTTGCCGCCAGCCGGAAGGAGTAGACCGGCGTGCGGGCATTGCTCGGCTTGGCGTCGGTGGCGAAGTGGACGACGGGCAGGTCCTGGAACCACGGCAGGCCGGCGCTCGCGAGCAGCGACAGGGTGATGAGGCGCGGCACCGCCACGTCCGCCCAGCCGCCGGCGTCCGGCTTGTTGGTGGGCGAATCCTGGTCGATGTAGGGCGAGATCGCCAAATAGTCGTTGAACAGGCCCGCCTGCTTGTCGCCGGCGATGCGCAATACGAAGCCGCCTCCGGAGGAAAAGCCCACGAGCGTGCGACGTATGCCCGGCTTTTCGAGCCCGAGACCTTTGACGAGGTCGGCCAGATCGTCGTCGAGCTGGCCGATGTAGGAGACGTCGCCGTTGGCGGTGCCGCTCCCGCCATGGCCACGCAGGCTGATCGCATAGACAGTGGCGCCGGCCGCCTGCAGCGCCTGCGCAAGCTTCAGCATCGAGGCGTCCGTGCCGCTCGAGCCGTGCACGAGAACGACGGCTCGATCGTGACGGCCGGGATAGATGCGGTAATTCAACAGTGCGCCGTCTCGTGCCTTCGTCGTCTGCACCTTTGGTAGCTCGGCGAAGTTCCACTGAGCGATGCCGGGAATCGAATTGCCGGCGGCCAGCACCGGCGGCGCGGTGGGTGCGTTGAAGGCGATGACGGCGGCAAAGGCGCCGATGACGACCAGCAGGAGCACGCCGGCGGCGATGAGGATGCGTCGAAACATGGGGCGACTATCGGGCTCGGTGCGTCCGCGATCCATTGTCCTTTCGCGAAATTGCCGCGCATTTCACGAAGCGTGGTCTTACTGGACCGCGGGCCTCCAGGCCCGCTCATGGTCTTCTGGACCGCGCGCATCCTGCGCGCTCATGATCATGAGCGAGCCAGAGGCTCGCGGTCCGGAAGAGCATGAATTCTGAGCGGGCCTGGAGGCCCGCGGTCCGGCGAGAGTTAGCGTGCGTGAAGCGCCCGCCATACCTTGTGGGACGTGATCGGCATGTCGAGATGGCGCACACCGAGCGGCCGCAGGGCATCGAGCACGGCGTTGGCGATCGCCGCCGGCGCGCCGTTGGTCGGCAGCTCGCCGACGCCCTTCAGCCCCATGAAGTTGTTGGGCGAGGCCGTGGCGATGGTCTCGACCTGGAGCGATGGGGTGTCGTCGGCACGCGGCAGGGCGTAGTCCATCAGGGTGCCGCTCAGCAGCTGCCCGCTCTCCTCGTCGTAGACCGCTTCCTCCATCAGCGCGTTGCCCAGCCCATGGACGATGCCGCCATGGACCTGGCCCGCGAGCAGGCGCGGGTTGACCACGGTGCCGCAGTCGGCGACCTCGGTCAGGCGGTCGACACGCACCTCGCCGGTCTCGGGATCGACCTCGACCTCGCAGACCATGACGCCGGTGGGGAAGGATTCGATCTTGTCGCCGAACAGCGCATCGCCGGCGAACGGCTTTTTAGCCGCCAGCTCGAACAGGCCGATGCGCCGGTCGGTGCCGACGACCTCGAAGCTGCCGTCGCGATAGGCGATGTCGGCCGGCGCGGTCTCCAGGCGCTCGGCGGCGAGGTCGCGGCCGCGCTGGATCACGACGTCGGCGGCGCGCTTCAGCGTCGTGCCGCTGATGATGGTCGAGGACGATCCGCCGGTGCCGCCGCCGTGCGGGATGCTGCGCGTGTCGCCCTGGCGGACCTCGATCCGGTCCATCGGCACGCCGAGCGAGTCCGCCAGGATCTGGGCGAACACCGTCTCGTGGCCCTGGCCCTGGCTTTGCGTGCCCACGCTCGCCACCAGGCGGTCGGGCTCGACCTGGACCACGACATGCTCGTCGGCGATGCCGCCGGTGCCGTGCAGATGGCAGGCAAGTCCCAGCCCGCGCCGCTTGCCCGCGGCTTCGCTCGCTGCACGACGCGCCGCGAAGCCCGGCTCGTCGGCGGCCTTGAGCGCGGTCTCGAACAGCCGCACGCAATCGGCGGCGTCGTAGGTGTAGCCGCTCGCTGCCGCGTACGGCATCTCGTCCGCCTTGAGCAGGTTCAGCCGCCTGAGCTCGGCCGGCGTGCGGCCGGTCTCATGGGCGGCGAGGTCGACCAGCCGCTCCAGCAGGAACAGCGCCTCGGGCTTGCCGGCGCCGCGGATGGCGTCGACCGGCACGGTGTTGGTGAAGGCGCAGTCGAAATCGATGCGGATCGCCGGGATGCGATAGAGGCCGGAGATCACCTTGGCCAGGCCCGTGGTCGGGATGGTCGGCGCGAACATCGAGACATAGGCGCCGTAGTTCGCCTCAGCCTTGACGCGCAACGCGACGAACTTGCCCTGCGCATCGAGCGCCAGCTCGGCGCTGGCCAGAAGATCGCGCGCGTGGCTGTCGCTTTGCGCCAGCTCGGCGCGCTCGCAGGTCCAGCGCAGGCCGCGCTTGAGCTTGCGGGTCGCCCAGGCGATCAGGGTCAATTCGGCATAGATCGGATATTTCGGGCCGAAGCCGCCGCCGACATCCTCGGTCACCAGCCGCAGCTTGTCCTTGGGTATGTTCAGGACGCGCTCGCACATCAGGCGATGGGGGATCTGCACGCCCTGCGAGGAGAAGGTGACGGTGACAAGGTCGTCCGCCGCGTCCCAGGCCGACCACGCCGCGCGCGTCTCCATGTAGTGCACGATCTGCCGCGGCGAGCGGATCCTGAGTGTCGAGACGTGCGCGGCGCGCGCAAAGGCGGCGTCGGTCGCCGCGGCGTCGCCCTTGCCCCAGCGGCACATCAGGTTGCCCGCCACGTCGTCGTGGACCAGCGGCGCATCGGGCGCGAGGGCCTGCGCCGCCGTGACGACGGCGGGCAGCGTCTCGTAGTCGATCTCCAGCGCTTCCGCCGCGTCGCGCGCCTGGTCGAGCGTACCGGCAACGACCATGGCGACGATGTCGCCGACATGACGCACCTTGCCTGGCGGCATCGGCAGATGGGCGGGCTCGCGATGGCGGTTGCCCGCCGCATCCTTGATCTCGCTGATCGCCGGCAGATGGCCGACCTTGTCGGCTAAAAGGTCGTCGGCGGTATAGATCGCCGCGACGCCGGGCGCGGCGAGGGCCGCCGCCGTGTCGATGCCGGCAAGTCGCGCGTGAGCGTGCGGCGAGCGCACGAACAGGACGGCCAGCGCACCGGCCGGCGCGGTGTTGTCGGCATAGCGGCCGCGGCCGGTCAGCAGCCGGCGGTCCTCGCGTCGCGTCAACGGCTGGCCGAGCTTCACTGGAGCATTCATGGCGTCGGGTATACCGGCTTTTGGCCTCGGGCCGTGACGATGAAATCTTGGGTTCGGATTACTCCTGTTCTTGGCCTCGGCGGGCCTTGCAGCCGGACCACGGGCATGGCAACTCGGACTCCATGGATAGTCTCCTGGTCCTGATCGGCGTCTTCGCCGTCTTCATCCCGGCCCTCATCCTGCCGGGGCCGGATTTCGTCGCCGTCGTGCGGTCTTCCATGACCCACGGCACGCGCGCCGGCCTGCTGACGACGCTCGGTGTGTCGATCGGGCTCTGCATGTACTCGACGCTGAGCCTGCTCGGCCTGTCGGCCATCCTGGCCGAGTATCAGTGGCTCACCTGGACGGTGCGGGTGCTGGGCGGCTGCTATCTCGCCTATCTCGGCATCAAGCTTCTGCGGGCCAAGCCTCAGACGATCGACCTCGACCATGAGCCGACGCGCCCGGCCGGTATGCGCGCGATCCTGTTCGGCTTCCTGGTGACGCTCACCAATCCCAAGGCGATCGTGCTGTTCGCCAGCGTCTTCGCCACCGCCGTCACCGCCTCGACGCCGACCTGGCTGATGGTGCTGATGATCGGCCTCGTGACGGCGTCGTCCCTGGTCTGGTATTCCTGCGTCAGCCTGTTCATGTCCTCCGGCCCGGTGATGCGCCGCTTCCAGCGGGCGCGGCACTGGATCGAAAGGGCGGCGGGCGTCTGCTTCATCGGCCTCGGCGGCAAGGTTTTGGCCGACGCCGGTAGACCGATATCGTAATGTTGCGTCACTGAGTGCTGGGCTTCCCACTGGACGAGGGGTCATCCGCCATGTCCGAGCCGCCACCGAATCGCAATCCCGCCTTTCAAGCCGTCCTCAGACGGTTGCTTGCCAGACGGCCGCAGCCCAGGAGCGCGCCCGGCAAGAGCCAGGCGAGACCCTCGCCGAAAAAGAAGTCTCGGGCGGCCTGAGCTCTACGCCGCCAGTGCGTCGCTGATCACCTTCAACGCGCTGTCGATGTCCTGACGGTTGACGTCGAGATGCGTCACCGCGCGGATGCGCGTCGCCGTGTTGGCGCCGATGCCGACGCCGCGCTCGCGGCAGGCATCGACCAGCTTGGCCGAGGTCCAGCCGGGCTTGGTGATCTCGAAGAACACCAGGTTGGTCTCCATGCGCGGCACGTCGATCTGGATGCCCTTGATGTTGGCCAGCCCCTCGGAGAGGTGACGCGCATTGTCGTGGTCCTCGGCCAGGCGGTCCCAGTTGTGGTCGAGCGCATAGAGGGCGGCCGCGGCGATGACGCCGGACTGGCGCATCGAGCCGCCCAGCATCTGCTTCTGGCGCCACGCCTCCTTGATGAACTCCTTCGAGCCCGCGATGCTGGCGCCGACCGGCGCGCCCAGGCCCTTGGTGTAGTCGAGCCACAGTGAATCGACACAGGCAGCGTAGGCGCTCGCCTTGATGCCCGACTTCACCGAGGCGTTGCACAGCCGCGCGCCGTCCATGTGCAGGGCGACACCGGCATCGCGCGCGACCTTGGCCACGCCCTGCATGGTGGCGAGCGGCCACACCGTGCCGAAGCCGCCGTTGGACGTATTCTCGATCGACACCAGGCGCGAGCGCGGCGCGTTGCGGCTGTTGGGATCGCGCAGCGCGGCCTTGACCTGTTCGCCGGTGAACACGCCGTTGGGGCCTTCGATCGGCCGGATCATGACGCCGGAATTGGCGGCCGGACCGCCGGTCTCGGCATTGATGATGTGGGCCGTGCGGTCGGCGATCACCTCGTCGCCCAGGCGGCAGTGCACGCGGATGGCGATCTGGTTGGCCATCGTGCCGCTCGGCAGGAAGAGCGAGTCTTCCTTGCCCAAAAGCTCGCAGACGCGCTCGCGCAAGCGGTTGACCGTGGGGTCTTCCATCTTCTGCTCGTCGCCGACCTCGGCGTCGGCCATCGCCTTCCGCATGCCGGGCGAGGGCTTGCTCTTGGTGTCGCTGTAGAGATCGATGAAACGGTTTTGCATGGCGTGTCGGGTTCTCCTGCGCCACCATAACGGCAACGGCGGATGGAGGAAACATGAGCCAGTTTGCGGCCCAGCCCGCAGCTTCGGTAATACCGGAGGAGCTGCTCTACGGTGTCGACGGCGCCATCGCCACCGTCACGCTCAATGCACCGCAGCGCATGAACACCATTTCCGGTCCGATGCTGCGGCAGCTCACCGATGCGCTGGTTCGGGCGAACGAAGACAAGGACGTGCGGGTCGTCATCCTGACCGGCACCGGCCGCGCCTTCTGCGCCGGCCTCAATCTCGAGGCGCAGAGCAAGGGCACCGACAATCTCAGCGTCGGCTCGGGCGCCACGCCGACCAACATCGACCTGCGCAACACGCCGCCGCCGGTGCTGCATGCCATGGACAAGCCGGTGATCGCCGCCCTGAACGGCTCGGCGGCAGGCTACGGCCTCGACCTGGCGCTGGGCGCCGACATCCGCGTCATGGCGCAGTCGGCCAAGCTCGCGGCCTCTTACGCCAAGCGCGGCGTGCTGCCCGAGTTCGGGCGGCACCTGGTACCTGCCGCGCATGCTGGGTTGGGCGAAGGCGGCCGAGCTGATCTTCACCGGCCGCACGCTCAGTGCGGCGCAGTCGCTGGAGATCGGCCTGGTGAACAAGGTCGTGGCCGACGCCGAGGTGATGGGCGCGGCCCGCGAGCTGGCACTCGAGATCGCGGCCAATGCGCCGCTCGCCATCCAGGCCGCCAAGCGCATGATGCGCATGGCCTGGAACGAGCCGTTCAACGAGCACGTCCACCACGTCTTCCTGCAGCTCCTGCCGCTGATGCAGACCGAGGACATGAAGGAAGGGATCAAGGCGTTCCTCGAGAAGAGGGAGCCGTTGTTCAAAGGTCGCTAATTCCCGTCACCCCGAGCGAAGCGCCCCCTCGAGTTCCCTCGGGGCAGGCTACGTCGCGCAGTCGAGGGGCCTCGTCTTTCGAAGACGAGGTCCCTCCACTCCGCTACGCTGCGCTTCGCTCCGGTCGGGATGACGGGAGGAGGGTAAGCGCATGAAATTCACCTGGTTCCATCTGATGCCCTGGCCGCACATGCCGGACGACTTCCGTGAGAAGCATCGTTCGGTATGGGTCGACCTGCCCAACCGCATGTACGAGCCCGAGCTCGGCCACATCGCCTATCACCAGTATCTCGACCAGCTCGAATATGCCGAGCAGGTGGGCTTCGACGGCATCGGCGTGAACGAGCACCACGCCAACGCCTACGGCCTGATGCCGTCGCCCAACATCATGGCGGCGACCTTGACGCGCCGGACCTCGAAGGCGGCGCTGGTCGTGCTGGGCAACTCGATCGCGCTCTACAATCCGCCGCTGCGTGTGGCCGAGGAGTTCGCGATGCTCGACGTGCTGTCGGGCGGGCGGCTGGTCGCGGGCTTCCCGGTCGGCACCTCGATGGACACCAACTATGCCTACGGCACCATCCCGGCGCTCACCCGCGAGAAATACGCCGAGGCGCATGACCTGATCCGCAAGGCGTGGGCGGCCGACGAGCCGTTCGCCTTCAACGGCCGCTACACCAAGCTGCGCTACGTCAATTGCTGGCCCAAGCCGATCCAGAAGCTGCCGCCGATCTTCATTCCCGGCGGCGGCTCGGTCGAGACCTATGACTTCTGCCTCGACAACACCTATTCGTATTCCTACCTGAGCTACTCGGGCTATCTGCGCGCCAAGCTCTTGATGGAGGGCTACTGGAAGCGCGTCGCCGAGCGGAAGGTCGACGAATCGCCCTACCGCGCGGGCTTCGCCCAGGTGATCTGCGTCGCCGACACCGACGCCGAGGCCGAGCGGCTCTACGGCCCGCACGTGAACTACTTCTACAATCGCTGCCTGCACGTCTATCCGGGCTTCGCCGACGCGCCGGGCTATCGCACCGTCAAGACCATCCAGACCGGCGCGCTGTCGCAATTCACCCAGGCCGCGGCGCGCGACTATCCCAAGATGAGCTGGAAGGACCTCGTCGACGGCCGCTACATCGTCGCCGGCTCGCCCGAGACGGTGCGCCAGCAGATGGAGGAGCTGATCAAGACCCTGCGGGTCGGCAACATCTTCTGCCTGATGCATGTCGGCAACATGCCCAACGACAAGGTGCGCCATTCCACGCGCCTGTTTGCCGAGAAGGTGATGCCGCACCTGCGCAACCTGTGGCCCGAGTGGAAGAACCACGACGACCGCTTCTGGATGCATCCGATGAACGAGCCGGTGCCGCTTCGGGTGGCCGCGGAATGAAGTCGCGTTTCCTCACGCTCAAGCCTTCAGGCATCCGTATCCAGGTCGTCGAAGCCGGAAAGGGCAGGGACCTCCTCTATCTCCACGGGGCGGGCGGCCACATGCCGGCCGATCCGCTGATCGCGGCCCTCGCCACCAAGTACCGGGTCGTGGCGCCGCTCCTGCCGGGCTACGGCCAGTCGACAGGCGAGGATGGGCTGCGCGACATGCTCGACATCGCCCTGCATGGCCTCGACGTGCTCGACGCATTGAAGCTCAGGAAGCCGATCGTCGTCGGCCATTCCATGGGCGGCATGATCGCGGCCGAGATGGCGGCGATCGCCCGTACCGAGGTCGCCAATCTCTGCCTGCTGGCGCCGGCGGGATTGTGGCTGGACGACCATCCCATCGCCGACATCTTCTCAAAGCTGCCCTACGAGCTGCCCGGATTGCTGTTTCATGACGCCCAGGCCGGCACCAGGCTGCTGGCCTCGGGCGGCGACATGAACGACCCGGAATTCCTGAAACAGTTCCTGGTCATGAACGCCCGGCGGCTCGGCATGGCGGGCAAGATCCTTTTCCCCATTCCCGACCGCGGCCTCGGCCAGCGCCTGCAACGTATCGCGGCCAGGACGTTAATCGTGTGGGGCACGGAGGATGTCCTGATCCCGCCCGTCTATGGCCATGCCTTCAAAAAGGCGATTTCCAAATCAAAATTGGTTAGGATCGCCAAGGCCGGGCATGCTGTGGGGCAGGAAAAGCCAGCCGCCGTGCTCAAGGCGATCAGGGAATTCTTCTGACGGGAGAAGCGAGCGATGTTGAAGGGTGCAATTGTCGGAACATTGGCAGGTCTGCTGGTCGTGGGCGCCGCCCAGGCGCAACCGGTCATCTACACGTGGACCGGCTATGGCAAGAATGTCCCCGGCAGCTCCAAGTGCCCGACCTACAAGATGGTGATCGACGTCACCGTCGACGGCGATTCGGTCAAGGGCAAGTTCCAGCAGGAAGGCCGCCCTGAGCGCGGCTTCGAGACCACGCTCGGCAAGAACGGCGCCATCAAGACGGCCGCCATCGTCGGCGGCGGCAACATGATGGACGTCATCGGGCAGATCAAGGAGGGTGACTCCAAGATCAAGCTCTACGGCTACTGCGAATTCGAAGGGCCGCTCACCAAGAAGGCCGGCGCCTAGAACGGTCTCCGCGCGATTCCATCGTCGACAGTTCAGCCCTTGTCGACGTGCACGGGCTGAACATGCGTATCGGACGTCGTGTCGTTGCAACCGGCATTGCTGTCGCTGCTGTCGGGTTGCGCGCAGCCGCCGGTGAGCCCCACCCCCCGAGCCGACACGCCGTAGCGTCACCTCGATCTCGGGCGACGTTTCCGGGCTGAAGCACGCCGATACGTCGAGGCTCGGCGCGCGCGGCAGCGCGGAGGGCGCCCAGCTCGGCGCCCAGCAGAGCGCGTCGCTGTTCAACAGCACCTGCACGGATTTCAGCGATCTGCCGAGCGGCATCGGTCGCCCGCCCGTTTCGCCCCGCTCGTGATCTCAGGTAGGCGGCAGCGCGCGGGAACGCTAACCTCGGTTTGTCGAGTCGCCGTCGGGGGAGCCGAGATGAGATCCGCAAGACTTGCCGTAGCCGCCATCGCTGTGGCGGTGCTTCCGCTTGGCGTGCCGCAGGCGGCGGCCGCCGACGGCTTCGACCTGGTGGTGCTGGGCGCGCTGGGCGGCATCCAGGACGGCAACCTCAGCGCCTCGCTGATCCATCCCCATGGCGACAACCGCGGCGTGACCTGCGATGCCGGCACCCTGGTGAACGGCCTGCGCGTGGCCGAGGAGAAGGGCGCGTTCGCCGGCGTCACCGTGCCGGCCGATTCTCCGCAAAGCCGCGTCGGCTACATGCTCACCAGCGCGATCAAGGGCTACCTGATCAGCCACGCCCATCTCGATCATGTGGCCGGCCTGATCGTCGCCTCGCCCGACGACAGCAAGAAGCCGATCTATGTCCTGCCGTCGGTCGGCACGGACCTGGTCGAGACCTATTTCAACTGGCGCGCCTGGCCGAACTTCAGCGATCGCGGCAAGGCCCCGCAGCTCAAGAAATACGCCATCGCCGAGCTGGCGCCCGGCGTGGCGATGCCGATCGCCGACACCGCCATGACCGTGACCGCCTTTCCGCTGGCCCATGGCGGCATGGAATCGACCGCCTTCCTGCTCGAGAGCGGCGGCGACGGCATCCTGTGCTTGGGCGATACCGGCCCCGATGCGGTCGAGAAGGGCACGCGACTGGCCGATGTCTGGGCCGCGGTGGCCGAGCGTGTGAAGCAGAAGCGGCTAAAAGCCATCGTCATCGAGGTGTCCTACACCAGCGACCGGCCCGACAACCTGCTGTTCGGCCATCTGACGCCGCGCTGGCTGATGGAGGAGCTGCGCAAGCTCGATGGCCTGGCCGGCGGCAAGGCGCTGAAGGACCTGCCGGTGGTCGTGAGCCACATCAAGTATTCGCTGACCAAGGAACAGCCGCAGCGCCAGCTGCTGCAGGAGCTGGAGGCGGCCAACGACGTGGGCGTGCGCTTCGTCATTCCCGAGCAGGGCAGCCGCTGGCACTTCAAGTGAGTGCCTGACATGCCACTCTACTGGACGATCGATTCGCGGCAGCAGCTCGTCGTCGTGACGGCTGACGGCGACGTCAGCCACGCCGATGCCGAGGCGTACCTCGATGCCGTCGAGGGTTGCGGCGCAATCGCCTTTCGCAAGCTCTACGACGGCAGGGCTGGCAGCTTCGTGATGAGCCACGACGAGATGATGGCGATCGGCGCCAAAATCAGGAGCCAGCATCATCGCCCGGTCGGCGCGCTGGCCATCGTGCTGCCGCACGACCAGGCCGAGCCGATGGCGCGCATTCTGGGCATCCTGGCCTCCGCCGACCGGCCGCTCAAACTCTTCACCAGCGTGGCCCCGGCGCAGCGCTGGATCGACAACCTGGTGCCGGCGCAATGATTCCTCGGAGGACCGTATTTCCGTGAGCAACGACAATTGGGGCTGGCGGGCCCGCATCGGCCTGTTCATCGTCGGCAACGAAGCCGTGCCGGAAGCCGAATGGTGGGCGATGGCGCCGCCGGGCGTGTCGGTGCACGCCGCCCGCGTGACCGCGCGCGCGCCCTGGCTGCGCTGGCGCGAGGATCGTCGGGACGTCGAACCGGAAGAAGACCTGGTGCGCGGCTGTCGCCAGTTCGCCGCCATGCGGTTGTCGGCCGTCGTGATCGCCCACAGCTCGAGCAGCCTTGTGGGCGGCAAGGGCTGGGACGAGGCGGCGGTGGTGAGCCTGCTGCCGCTGCTGGGCGATGGAACGATCGTCACCACCAACGGCATCGACACCTGCGCGGCGCTGCGCGCTTCGGGCAGCAAGCGACCGTTCCTGGTGCTGCCGCCCTGGTTCAACGACGAGACGGTTGCAGCGGCTCGGCGCTACTACGCCGATCATGGCTTCGAACTGGCCGGCCACCTGCGCTACGACCCGGGCCGCAAGTGGCGCGACCTGCCGCCCGGCGAGCTGGTCGGCCAGGGCCTGGGCTTCGAGCAGGAGATCGAGCCGCTCTACGCCCAGATCAGGATGGCGTGCCCGGCCGATGCCGACGGCGTGCTGATCGCCGGCACCGGCTTTCGCTGCGTCGGCATCCTCGAGGCGCTGGAGCAGGATCTGAAGCGGCCGGTGATCTCGGCCAACCAGGCAAGCCTCTGGCACTGCCTGCGCTCGGCCGGCGTCCAGGCCAAGGTCGAGGGCTACGGCAGTCTGCTGCTGCGGTAGTTGGGAGCGCGGACCTCCAGGTCCGCATCATGATCATGAGCGGACCTGGAGGTCCGCGCTCCAAGACTAGAGCAACGCGTCGTAGCCTCGTTCGTTGAACTGCAGCAGGCAGAAGCCGTGGCCGAAGGGATCGGCCAGCATGGCGATCCTGCCATAGGCCGCGTCCTTGGCCGGGGCCTCGAGCTTGGCGCCCGCAGAGACGGCGCGTTCGACGGCGACATCGACGTCGTCGACGACGATGTCGGGGTGGACCGGTGTCCAGTGCCGGCTGTAGCGCCGCGGGTCGCCGCCGGCGCCGATCGTGCCGGCAGCCTTGGTCAGCAGATAGACTGTTGCTGGCCAGCCGACGAGCTCGACGAAGTCGGCGCCGAACCGGCGGCCGACTTTGAGGTCAAAAGCCGATGTGTAGAAGCGCAGACCCGTCTCGACATCGGGCACGTCGATATTGAGCAGCAGTTTCATGGCGAGCCTCTTGGTTGGGGCCGCCATGATTTCACGCGCGCCGCTCAGGTGCTCGCGATTTTCGGACCCTGTCGCCTCCCCTGGCGCCTCGTCCGCTCTGGCAACCGTTGGAGGGCCGTCACGTTGCGACCTGTGCCGTCCAGGCACAAGGAGCCCTCATGAAGGTCTTGATCATCGGCTTGACGTTTGCCCTCACCACAGCGGCGTGCACCGTCCAGGAGCGCACCACGGTGCAGCGGCCGCCGGCTGCAGCGACCACCACCACCTACAGCACGCCGGCCACGGCCAGCACCACCACGGTGACCACGCCGGCCGCCCCGGCCGCGACGACCACCGTCTATACGCGCTGAACGGCCAAGCCGCGGCGCTCGCTGCTCGAGCGGGCGCCGTCAGGCTCGGCTGAGACGGTGGGCGGAGGCTTACTCCGCCGGCTGCAGCGGCGCGCCCGCCGGCAGCGGGACCGGCTTGGTCTCCTTCGGCCCGGACAACAGCCGATTCAGCAACCACACCGCCGCCCGCCGCCACAGCGGCGACCGACCGAAGTGCGAGGCGAATTCACGGTTGATCTCCAGGGGCCGCCAATAGGAGGCATGCCATTCCCGATAGGCCGTGTGGAAGGCCTTGGCCTGCTCCTGCCGGGCGCGCAGCAGGGAACAGTCGCAGAGGGCATCGATCTGGACGTCGCCTTCACTGTTGAAGCGGAACCTGTGGCGACTGCGCGGGTGATGAAGCGTGTCGTTGGTGAATTCAAACTCCTCCGGTCGCGCACGAAGGGCCGTGATGGCCGGAGCAAGGTCCAGGTAGGTCATCGGATGCTCCTCTCGTAACATCCATGAATGGCCTGCAGGCCTGATTTGGTTGCATCCGATCCAAGGTATTTTGATCGGGCCTTGCGGCCGGTTCATAGATAGCCGCCACGGAAGCTGATCAGCGGGTCCCGCGTCGAGGCGCTGTAGGCCACGACGCGGCCTAGCGCGATGACCGTGCCATGGCGCTCGATCAACTCGTCGAGGCGGCAGTCGATCACGCCGACGGCGTCGTTGAGCGTCGGCGCGCCGGTCTTGAGCTCGCCCCAGGCATCCGGCAGGAAGCGGTCGGCCCCCTTGAGCGAGCCCTGGCCGGCGAATTCCTTGACCAGGGCGTCGGCGCCCTTGGGCACATAATTGATGGCGAAGTGGTTGGACTGCCGCACCGCCCCCAGCGCCGAGGTGGCAAGCCCGATCGACACCATCATCATGGGCGGGTTGGCCGACAGATGCGTGGCCGACAGCGCCAGGAAGCCGGCCGGTCCGTCGCTGCCCTTGGCGGTCACGATGGCAACGCCGATCGCCCGGCAGCCGATCGCCTTCCAGAAGGTCTTTGCGTCGATCTCGCTATCCATGCCGTTGCTCCTCTGCTGTCCGATCAGCATAAGCGAAAAGAGTGCCGAGCTGCGGTACGCGAATGTCGCGACAGCTTCCCGGAAAAGGCTACAGTCCGCCGCAACAACGGGGGAGACGAAGACTTGGCATCGCTTACGCTTTTCCACGGCTGGCGATCGTCGGCGTCGCGCCGCGTGCGCCTCTGCCTGGCCGAGAAGGGGCTGGCCTTCGACAGCAAGGTGATCGACCTCGTGAAGGGCGAGCACCATTCGCCGGAGTTCCTGAGGCTCAATCCCAACGGCGTCATTCCGCTCCTGATCCTGGAGGACGGCCGAGCGCTCTATGAAAGCGGCACGATCTGCGAATACGTCGACGAGACCTGGCCCGAGCCGCCGCTTCGGCCGGCCGATGCCTACGGGCGGGCCGAGATGCGCAACTGGATCCGCCATGTCGACGGCCTGATCGGCAACCTGATCATCTTCAACTGGGTGCACGGCATGGCGCAGGTCGCCCAGAAGTGGACCGATGCCGAGCTTGCCGAGCGGCTTGCCCGAATTCCCAGCAAGGAACGGCGCGAGGCCTGGCTGCGCACGGCGCGCAAGCCCTACACCGAGGAGGAGCGGGCCGAGGCGCGCGACAAGCTCAAGACCGCGCTGCTCGACCGCATGGAGGAGGCGATCGGGCCGAGCGGCTGGCTGGTCGGCGACCGCTATTCGCTGGCCGACATCGGGGCCGTGCCCTTCGTCAAACGCATCGACGAGGAGATCGCGCCCGACGAGATGACCCGCGCGCGCCATCCCAAGGTCGCGGCCTGGTGGGCGGCGATCCAGGCGCGGCCGGCCTTCGCCACCGCGCGCATCGAAGCCTTCACCGGTGGCGGCTAGACCAGCGCCCGCCGCCAGGCCTTGGCATCTGGCCCAGCCAGGCGGCGGTTGACGTAGATGACGGAGGGCCCGCCGCTCAGCCGCACGCGCAGCGCCTGGATGCGCTCCCAGGTTTCGTCAGCCAGGGCGTAGAGGGCTTCCAGCCGCCGGCCCGTGGCGACGTCCGTCGGCTTGGCCCGAAGCTCGTCTTCGGCGTCGTCCGCCACGGTGCTCATGCGCTCGAGCTCCCGCTCGAGGAAATAGATCCGCGCCGCAATCACCGACTCGCTGCGTTTCATTGCCCGTCCCCCGCAGCGATTTCCTAGGACGCCGCGCGTCCCCGGGCAAGCCGCATGTCGCTAGGAAGCATCCCCCGGGGTGCTAGAGTGCCGACGGCCCATGAGCAGCTCGCTTCTTCCCACATCCTGGCGCCCCTCGCCGGCGGCGCTGCTGCCGGCCAATCCCGCGCTCTACGACGGCCCGCGGCTCGCGACCTGGGCGGCGATGGCCTACCTGGTCTTCATCACCGTGCGCAGCCTGATCCATCTGCTGTTGCCTGACGGTGGCGCCCAGTCGATCGCCACCATCGACGTGCACGTTGCCGGCGGCTCCAACATCGTGGCGATGTTCGGCCAGTGGGGTGCCATCCAGCTCCTGTTGGCGGGACTGCTGTGGGTCCTGCTGCTGCGCTGGCGCGGGCTCGTGCCCCTGGTGCTGCTGGTGTTCGCGATCGAGCCCTGCCTGCGCAGCCTGTCCGGGCACCTGAAGCCCGTCACGGCGATGGGCACGCCGCCGGGCGAGGCGCTCAACTGGTGGGTTTTCCCGGTGCTCGTGCTGCTGCTGTTGATGTCGCTCTGTCCCGCCGAGAGGAAGAATTGGCAGGGGGCGGGCAGGGAGTCTCCCGGCCGCTGACTCGCTTGATTCAGAGGGTGCGCAGCCCATATTTCACGGATCCTCATGCCTGCCGCATCGCTCTTTCATCCAGCCGTCGCCGCGTGGTTCGAGACCAGCTTCGCCGCCGCGACGGCGGCGCAGGCCGACGCCTGGCCGCTGATCAAGGCCGGCCGCCATACGCTGATCGCGGCCCCGACCGGGTCCGGCAAGACGCTGGCGGCATTCATGGCGGCGATCGACGATCTGGTGCGCCAGGGCGTCGAGGGCGGGCTCAGCGACGAGACGCAGATCGTCTACGTCTCGCCGCTCAAGGCCCTGTCGAACGACATCCAGCGCAACCTCGAGGCGCCGCTCGCCGGCATCCGCGCCGAGCTTGCACGGCAGGGCCAGCCCGACGTCGACATCCGCGCCTGGGTGCGCACCGGCGACACCACGCCGGGCGAGCGTCAGCGCATGGGCCGCAAGCCACCGCACATCGTCGTCACCACGCCGGAATCGCTCTACGTCCTGCTGGGCTCGGAGTCCGGCCGCAGGATGCTGGCGACCACCCGCACCGTGATCGTCGACGAGATCCACGCCATTGCTCCCAACAAGCGCGGCAGCCATCTCGCGCTCTCGCTCGAGCGCCTGTCGGCGCTCTGCGGCGATCGCCTGCTGCGCATCGGCCTGTCGGCGACCCAGAACCCGATCGAAGAGGTGGCGCGCTTCCTGCACCGGCGGCGGCGACTGCGCCATTGTCGATTCCGGCCATCGTCGCCACCGCGACCTCGCCCTTGAAGTGCCCGACTCGCCACTCGAGGCGGTGATGTCGATGGACGTGTGGGAGCAGGTCTATCGCCGCCTGGCCGCACTGGTCGGCGAACACCGCACCACTCTCATCTTCGTCAATACCCGCCGCATGGCCGAGCGCGCCACCCGCCGCCTGTCCGAGCTCTTGGGCGAGGCCAACGTCGCGGCCCATCACGGCAGCCTCGCCAAGGAGCAGCGGCTCGATGCCGAGCAGCGCCTGAAAGGCGGCAAGCTCCGCGCCCTGGTCGCCACCGCCTCGCTCGAGCTCGGCATCGATATCGGCGACGTCGACCTGGTCTGCCAGCTCGGCTCGCCGCGTTCGATCGCGAGCTTCCTGCAGCGCGTCGGCCGCTCGGGCCACGCCGTCGACGGCACGCCCAAGGGCCGTCTGTTCCCGTTGTCGCGCGACGAGCTGGTCGAATGCACGGCCCTGCTCGACAGCGTGCACCGCGGCGAGCTCGATCGCCTGTCGATCCCCAGCCAGCCGCTCGACGTCCTGGCCCAGCAGGTCGTGGCCGAGGTCGCTGCGCGCGAGTGGAGCGAGGATGCGCTGTTCGACCGGCTGCGCCAGGCATGGCCGTATCGCGACCTGCCGCGCACCGATTTCGATTCCATCGTCACCATGCTGGCCGAGGGATTCACATACGCGGCGCGGCCGGCGCGGCGCGCTGATCCACCATGACGCGGTCAACCACGAGCTGCGCGGCCGCCGCGGCGCGCGGCTCACGGCGCTGACAGCGGGCGGCACGATTCCCGACAACGCCGACTACCAAGTGCTGCTCGAGCCGGAGAACAACGTGATCGGCTCGGTGAACGAGGACTTCGCGGTCGAGAGCATGGCGGGCGACGTCTTCCAGCTCGGCAACCGCAGCTACAAGATCCAGCGCGTCGAGCGCGGCGTCGTGCGCGTCGAGGACGCTCACGGCCAGGCGCCCAACATCCCGTTCTGGCTGGGCGAGGCGCCTGGACGCAGCGACGAGCTCTCGGTCTCGGTGTCGCGCCTGCGTGACCAGGTCGCGGCCCGTCTCGCCGCCGATCCGACAGGCGCCGGCCTGCTTGTCTGGCTGACCGATGAGCTCGGTCTCGACGCCGCGGCGGCCGAGCAGCTCGCCGATTATCTGCGCGCCGGCCACGCCGCGCTGGGCTGCCTGCCGACGCGCGACACGATCGTGCTCGAACGTTTCTTCGACGAGGCGGGCGGGATGCAGCTCGTCGTGCATTCGCCCTATGGCAGCCGGCTCAACCGCGCCTGGGGCCTGGCGCTGCGCAAGCGCTTCTGCGGCAAGTTCAACTTCGAGATCCAGGCCGCGGCGACCGAGGACAATATCGTCCTCTCGCTCACCGACGGCGCACAGCTTCGTGCTCGACGACGTGCCGCGCTACCTGCATTCGGCCATCGGCGCGGGATGTCCTGATCCAGGCGGTGCTCGATTCGCCGATGTTCACCACGCGCTGGCGCTGGGTGAGCGGCGTGTCGCTCGCCCTGCCGCGCTTCCGCGGCGGCCGCAAGGTGCCGCCGCAGCTCGCGCGCATGGCCGCCGAGGACCTGATCGGCTCGGTCTTTCCCGACCAGATCGCCTGCGCCGAGAACCTGCCCGGCGAGCGCGAGATCCCCGACCATCCGCTGGTCCGCCAGGCGCATCGGCGATTGCCTGGGCGAGGCGATGGATGCCGACGGCCTCGAGCGCCTGCTCGAGGGAATCGAATCGGGCGTCGTCCGCGTGGTCGACGCGCGACCTGACGCAGCCCTCGCCGCTCGCGCTCGAGGTGCTGACCGCGCGTCCCTACGCCTATCTCGACGACGCGCCGCTGGAGGAACGCCGCACCCAGGCGGTGATGGCGCGCCGCTGGCTGGCGCCCGAGCAGGCCTCGGAGCTCGGCCGCCTCGACCCCGAGGCGATCGAACGGGTGCGGGCAGAGGCCTGGCCCGACGCGGTGAACGCCGACGAGCTGCACGACGCGCCTGGTGTGGCTGGGCTTCCTGACCGAGGACGAGGTGCGGGCCGCCAACGACTGGCGCGGATGGCTTGACGAGCTCGCGGCGCACGGGCGCGCGGCCCTGAGCGACGCCGCGGGCACGAGAGTGTGGATCGCCGCCGAGCGGCTGCCGCACTTCCGCGGCGCTTTGGCCGGGGCTCGTGACCGAGCCCGCCATCACCGCGCCGGCCGCCTACGACAAGGAATGGTCGCGCGACGAGGCCCTGGTCGAGATCCTGCGCGGTCGGCTCGAAGGCCTGGGGCCGGTGACCGAGGCCGCGCTCGCCGCTCCGCTTGGCCTGCAGCCCGAGGCGCTTGCCGCGACGCTGGCGGCGCTCGAGACCGAAGGCTTTGCCATGCGCGGCCGCTTCACCGCCGGAGGCGCCGGTCGACGAATGGTGCGAGCGCCGCCTGCTCGCGCGCATCCACCGCTACACGATCAAGCGGCTGCGGGCGGAGATCGAGCCCGTGTCGGCCCGCGACTTCCTGCGCTTCCTGTTCCGCTGGCAGCGTGTCGCGCCCGACACTCAGGTGGAGGGGGCGGCGTCGCTCGACACCATCGTCGGCCAGCTCGAAGGCTTCGAGGCGCCCGCCGCCGCCTGGGAAAGCGAGATCCTGCCGGCGCGGCTCGAAGGACTACGACCCGTCTGGCTCGACGCGCGCTGCCTGGCGGGCCATGCCACCTGGCGCGGCTGCGGCGCGCGCGCCGCGACGGCGGCAAGCCGACGACCGGTGCGCACGACCCGATCACGCTGCTGCCGCGCCGCCATGCTGCGCTGTGGCGGCGCAATGGCCCAGCCGGCCGACTCCGGCTCGCGGCCGAGTGCTCAGGCGCAGGCTGTCGTCGATTTCATTGCCGCCAACGGCGCCTCCTTCTTCGACGAGCTGCGTGGCAGCATGCGGCCTGCTGCGCTCCCAGGTCGAGGAGGCGCTGGCCGAGCTCGTCGCGCTGGGCCTCGTCACCTCCGACAGTTTCGCCGGCCTGCGTGCGCTGCTGGTGCCGTTCGCCGAGCGCAAGCCGGGTGGCACGCGCCGCCGCCGCGCCGCCGCCTCGGCAATGGAGGATTCCGGGCGCTGGTCGCTGGTGCGCTCGACGGCGTCGGCCGATCGCACAGTCGATGCCAGCGCCGTCGAGCACGTCGCTCGCGCGCTGCTGCGCCGCTACGGCGTGGTGTTCTGGCGGCTGCTCGAGCGCGAGGCGTCATGGCTGCCGCCGTGGCGCGAGCTGCTGCGCGTCTACCGCCGGCTCGAGGGCGCGGCGAGATCCGCGGCGGCCGCTTCGTCGCCGGCTTCTCCGGCGAGCAGTTCGCCCTGCCCGAGGCGATCGGCACCCTGCGCGAAGTGCGCCGCCGGCCGCCGTCCGATGAATGGACGTCGGTGTCGGGCGCCGATCCGCTCAACCTCGCCGGCATCCTGACGCCGGGGCCGCAAGCTCGCCGCCCTCACCGGCAACCGCCTGCTCTATCGCGACGGCGTGCCGGCCGCGACCCTGTCGGGCGGCGAGATCCGCTTCGTCGAGCCGCTCGATGCCGCGACCGAATGGTTCGCCCGCAAGGCGCTGGTGCGCGGCACGGGCCGCGGCGCGTCGCTCGTAGCGGAGTGGGCCGCAGCGCTCGAGGTCGCGGCTGCCGGTTCCTGAACGGGCAGCTTCGCGAGTGGTTTGACGGGTAGGTGCCGGCGCACCGGTGCATGCACTGTCGTCAGCGCTGTCATCGAGGAATTTCCGCATTTCCCGCAGTTTGCGCTACCCCTCTTGCGGGCCTTGTGGTTCGTGAAAGTCAAAGCCCTATCCGTTGGGCCGCGGCCAAATTCGGATAGTTACGCAAGTTTCGCTACGGGTTTTGGCTGCCAAGGTCAGCCTCGCGCCGCTCATGCCCCGCGCCAGCGACGTTCGATGTCCTGGGCGGCCTGCTTCAGGCTGCGCAGGTAGCGCTTGGCCGCGACTTCCGGCGTCATCGCCGAGGTGAAGAACACGATGTTGAGGCTGCCGATCACCGGCCCGACGCCGCCGATCGGCACGGCGATGGCGCTGATGCCCTGCTCGGTCTCGCCCACCGACGAGGCATAGCCGTCGCTTCTGGTGCGCGCCACGAAGCGGCTGACGTAGCGGCGATCGCGCGCGAGTGCGGCATCCTCGGGCACCAGCGAGGCGCCGATCTCCAGCATCTCGCGTCGCTGGGCCGGCGTCGCGGCCGTCAGCACGGCGCGGCCGAGGGCGCTGCGCACCAGCGAGCGCCCCAATCCGACCATCGAGCGATGGACCGAGAACGGGCTGAAGGAGTGCGTGCTCTCGCGGATCATCATCCAGCCCAGCTCGAAGACCGCGAAGTCGCTGGGCCACGACACCTGCTCCAGCAGGCCGAACATCGGCGGCAGGGCGGCCTGCCGCGACAGGTCCTGCGTCGACAGGCCTTCGCTCAGCCGTCTCACCTGCGGGGTGAGGCCGAACAGGGCGCTCGTCTCGTCGAACGTCACGTAGCCTTCCTGCTGCAGGGTCTGCAGCAGCCGGTAGCAGGTCGTGCGGTTCAGCCCGCTCTTGCGCGCGAGCTGCTGGGCGCTCGACGGCCCGCTGCTGTTGAGCTCGCCGATCAGCGCCAGGCCGCGCGACAGGGCTCGGACGGAACGATGAATGGTCATGTTCGCGTCGCGAACATTCCAGATTCCGGCATGGAAGCCAAGCCGTGCCCGGCCAAGGATGCCGGCCGGAGAGGACCAACCATGCCCATCAAGACCGGCAAGCAATATATCGACTCCCTGCGCGACGGCCGCAGGCTCTACATCGACGGCAAGGTCGTGACCGACGTGACCGACTATCCGCCGCTGCAGGGCGTCATCGGCACCATCGCCGGGCTCCACGACGACCAGCTCGATCCGGCCCTGCGCGACCTCCTGGTCTACAAGTCGCCGACGACGGGCGAACCGGTGAGCACGACCTACCTCGAAGCGCGTACGCGCGAGGAGTTCACCGCGCTGGCCGGCTGCTTCCACCTGCGCGCCAAGCGCACCTTCGGCCTGATGGGACGGTTGACCGACTTCATGTCGGCCTTCCTGGTCGACCAGGCGGTCGCACTGCGCGCGTTGGGCAAGACCGAGGCGGCCGCCCGCGCCCAGGGCATGGTCGAGCTCTGCCGCGAGAACGACTTCGAGGTCACCCATGCGCTGATCGATCCGCAGTCCGACCGCTCGACCCTCGATGCGCCCTCGCAGGCGGTCCAGGTCGTCGAGCGCACGGCCGAGGGCGTCGTCGTCAGCGGCTGCCGCATGCTCTCGACCTTGGCGCCGGTCGCCAACGAGTGCTACGTCGGTCCCTACTATCCGCGCAAGGCCGGCGAGGAGAAGTTCGTGCTGGCCTTCGTGGTGCCGATGGCTGCACCCGGCCTCTCGATCCTCTGCCGCGAGAGCTTCCATCGCGGGCAGAGCGCGTTCGACCGGCCGCTCAGCAGCCGTTTCGACGAAGGCGACGCCATCCTGATGTTCGACCGCGTGCTGGTGCCGCACGAGCGCATGATCATCGACGGCGACCTCGAGGCCTACAACGGCATGCTGTCGTCGCGGCCGGGCTACACGCCGATCCAGGCCACCATCCGCTCGACCATGAAGCTGCGCTTCCTGGCCGGCATGGCGACGGCGATCGCGCGCGCCAACGGCCGGGACAAGCTGCCGCGCTTCCAGGCCGCCATCGGCGAGCTGATAGCCCTGGTGAGCGTCGCCGAGGGCATCCGCGCCGGCGCGGTCGAGGAGGGCATCCGGCGCGCCGAAGCCTTCGCCAAGGGCGAGACCCGGATCGAGGGCGACGGCCTCACCGAGCCCAAGGTGACCGGGGTCTGCGGCGGGGCGGCCATCAACTTCTTCTTCCCCTACGCCAACACCAAGGCGGCCGACGTGCTGCGCATCGCCGCCGGCTCTGGCGTGCTCGCCATGAGCGGCGCCGACTACGCCAACCCCGAGATCGGCCCGCTGATGGACAAGTGGCTGGTCGGACCGAACATCGACGCCAAGCGGCGCCTCGAGCTGATGAAGCTCGCCTGGGACATGACCGGCAGCGAATTCGGCTCGCGTGCCGGGCTTTACGAGCGACTGTACTCGGGTGATCCCGAGATCAACGCGCAGCGCTGGTTCAGGAGCGGGATCACCAAGGAGTGCGAGGCCCTGGTGTGGGAATTGATTCACGCGTAATGGGTGCCGCGGCTGCCCGCGGTCCTGGCTGAACGCGCAACGAGCCTTCTTGCATTGATAGGTCAGCGACGGAAACGTCAGAGCGGCTGTGCGCCCAAGCCAGTTGCACCTGTAGTGTTTCTATCTATGGTATACTACCATTTTATATTTCAACTGAGGGGATCATGGCCATTTCACTATCGGAGGTAACGAAAGCGATCTCTGAGCAGGGCGCGAGTTGGGAAGCCGGCGAGACGGAGGTCAGTCGGTATGCCAGCCTTCCCGTAGACGAAGTAGGTCTGTTCGGTCTTAGCATTAGCGATGAGCAGGCAAGGGTACTATTGGCCGAAGCAGCGACTCTGCAGATGCGTACGTTTCATGTCACCGCGCCGCCACCACCGGCCATTGACTGGCGGATGCACCACGGCATCAATTACGTGACGTCCATCAAGAACCAGCGAACCTGTGGTTCTTGCGTTTCGTTCGCCACGTGCGCCTCGTTGGAGTCTCGTGTCGCCATTCAACAAGGGAAGGACAACCCGCAACTTGATCTTTCAGAGGCTCACCTTTTCTTTTGTGGCTGCGGGATGTGTTGCAAGACTGGATGGAATTTTACGGCGGCCTTGAACTGGGCCAAGCAAGGCGTGGGACTTGAGAGGAACTTTCCTTACACACCGACAAATCAGGCGTGTAAGAATATTGCCTCCGCAGTGTCCGTTCCGAGCTGGAATGCCGTTACGTCAATGCTCGCCCGAAAGCAGGCGATCGCCGCTGATGGCCCGGTCATTGGCGGCCTTAATGTCTATGAGGACTTCTATTTCTACAAAAGTGGCATATATCGTCAAACAACCGGCGTGTTTCGTGGTCGGCATGCCGTTTGTGTAGTAGGCTACCAAGATAGTGAGAAAGACGACGGTGGGTACTGGATCATCAAAAACAGCTGGGGTCCCAACTGGGGCGAAAAAGGCTTCATGAGAATCGCCTACAACGATGCCAAATGTGGCCTCGACACCACATTTGCCTTCTATGATCCTGTGGTCAGTGCGGCGAGCGGCATTGTCGCATGATCAGCACATTTGGAGACCTTTTATGACGACGGTGAAGCTGGAAGGTACCCACTTGATCGAAGCTCATCCTGGCGAAGAGGTTACCGTCGAAGTTCCGGGTGCCAACACGACGGGTTATTTGTGGCGACTGAAAACTGATTCAAATTCGGTCCAAGTCGTTGGTCATGAAGTCGTCCCGGACAATGAGAGTTTCGGTGGCGCAGGCGTGGAGCGGTTTGTCGTTAAATCCCTAAAAGCAGGACAGGCCACTTTGCACTTTGAATTGAAAGCTCCTTGGGAAAGTGATCCCGCGGAGAGTTACGACGTTCAGGTCCGGTCGATAGCGGAATAGAATCAACGCCGCAGTGGATGTTGATCTTCAAATAGCTAAGGGACGTTGCTAGAGAAAATCCTATCACTTAGTGCTCCGGCGCTGCGAGCGGGTAGGTATCGTACCCCTTGGCAAAAGCCTTGCCATCTGTGTCTTGCGTAACGCCCGATACGGCAGGCGATCAACCCGCGACGTCGGAGCGTACGGCAAGCTCGGCACCGTGATCGGTGGCCAGGCGAAGCAGGACCTAATCCCTATTGCTTCTTCCCCACCAACGGACATCCGCCCTCGCTCAACGGCCGAAACGCCTCGTTGCCCGGCACGGTCGCGACCATCTTCACGAGGTCCCATTCGCTCTTGGATTCCTCGGGCGTCTTGGCCTGCATGAGGTACATGTCGCGGATGACGCGGCCGTCCTCGCGGACCTGGCCGTTCTTGGTCATGAAGTCGTTGATCGGCAGCTCCTTCATCTTGGCCATCACGGCCTTGGCCTCGTCGGTGCCGGCTGCCTGCACCGCCTTGAGGTAGTGCAGCACCGCCCCGTAGGTGCCGGCCTGGATGAAGGAGGGCGGCCGGCCGATCACCTTGGTGAAGCGGTCGGTGAAGGCGCGCGCCTCCGGCGTCATGTCCCAGTAGAACGGGCTCGAGATCAGGAGCCCCTGGCCCACCTTGAGGCCGACGCCCTTCACGTCGGGGAACTGCGCCAGCGGGGCGCTGATCTTCATGCCCTGCTTGGCCAGGCCGAACTCGGCCGCCTGCTTGATGCCGTTGATGATGTCGTTGCCGCCGTTGGCGAACATCAGGCCCTGGGCCTTGGAGGCCTGGGCCTGCAGGAGGTACGACGAGAAGTCCGCGGTGTTGAGCGGATGGCGCACCGAGCCCGCCACCTTGCCGCCCGCCGCCTTGATGAAGGTGGTGGCGTCGTTCTCGACCGCGAGTCCGAAGGCGTAGTCGACCGTGACGAAGAACCACGAATTGTCGCCGCCCATCTTGCTGATGGCATTCACGATGGTCTTGGTCTGGCCGTAGGTGTCGTAGATCCAGTGAATGGAATGCCCTGTGCATGACTTGCCGGTGAGCTCCGACGTCGCCGCCGCCGTCGGCATGACGATGCGGTTCTTTTCCTGGGCGATGCGCACCAGGGCGAGCGCGATCGCCGAGTTGGGGATGCCGAGAATCATGTCGACGTTCTCGTCGTCGTACCAGCGCTTGGCGATGCCGACGCCGACATCGACCTTGCTCTGGAAGTCGGCGGTCACGAGCTCGATGGGCTTGCCCAGCACCGAGCCGCCGAAATCGGCGATGGCGAACCGCACCGCGGCGACGTCGCCCGGCCCGGTGTTCTCGGCATAGGGGCCGGACATGTCGTCCAGCACGCCGATCTTCACGGCGTTGTTCTGGGCAAACGCGGCAGGAACGCTGAACAGGACGCACGCAAACGCTGCCGCCGCGGCGGCCTTCACGTATCGCATCATTTCCTCCCAAACGTCGTTCTTTTGCCAAATCCTAGCACAAGCCCGGGCGGCGTGGTTGAATTGCCGGACCATCGGTCGGGAAGTCCTGGGCGGCAACTCGACCACGAGCTACCAGGCCGCTTTCGCCTCGCGGCAGGCCTGCGGGATCGCCCTGTCCGAGTTGCGCAGCGATGCGCATCGGCTGGGTGCCTTCGGCGATACGGTGCCCACGCCGGCCGGTCCTGTCGGCCGTCTGCGTCAACCAGCGTCGAGAAGGAGCAAAGGCTTCATGAAGATCGATTTCACGGGCAAGAAGGCCATCGTCTGCGGCGGCAGCCGCGGCATCGGCAAGGCGATTGCGCTCGGCTTCGCAGCCTGCGGCGGCGACGTCTCGATCTGCGCCCGTGAGCCTGAGGCCCTCGAGGAGACCCGGGCCGAGATCGCCAAGCTCGGCCGCAAGGCTCATGCCGCCAGCGCCGATTTGGCGGATGGCGACAAGGTGCGCGGCTACGTCCGCGACGCCGTCGCTTCCCTGGGCGGCGTCGATCTTCTGGTCAACAACGCCTCGGCCTTCGGCATGTCGGACGACGTCAAGGGCTGGGGCGCCAGTCTCGCCGTCGACATGATGGCGATCGTGCACGCCACGCAAGAGGCCTATCCGGCGCTGAAGGAAGTCCAGGGCAGCGTGGTCAACATCTCCTCGATCTCCGCTTTGCATTCCGCGGCGCGTCAGCCGCCCTACGGCGCCATCAAGGCCGCGGTGATCCACTACACGGTCACGCAGGCCGCGATGTATGCCAAGGACCGCGTGCGCGTGAACTGCATTGCGCCCGGCTCGATCGAGTTCCCCGGCGGCGTATGGGACCGGGTCAAGACCGCCAATCCCAAGTTCTACAACGAGATCCTGGCCTCGATCCCGTTCGGCCGCATGGGCCACGCCGAGGAGATCGCCAACGTGGCGCTGTTCATCGCCTCGCCGCTGGCGGCGTGGGTTACGGGCCAGACCATTTCCGTGGCCGGCGGGCAGGGGCTGTAGCGGGCATGCGGGGCTGGGTTCACCACATCGATCTCAGCGTCTCCGATCTCGGCCGTTCCGGTCCGTTCTACGATGCCGTCCTGGGCTTCCTCGGCTATCGCCGAGGTCGCACCGCCGCGACCTGGATCGACTGGGATATGGGAGCGCCGCATTGCGCTTCCTCAATCGGCATCAGGTTGGCGACCAGCGATCGCCGGCATGACCGCTACTCCTGCGGCCTGCATCACCTGGCCTGGGTCGCCCAGTCCCGCGACGACGTCGATCGCCTGCACGAGCTCCTCGTGGCGATCGGCGCCACCGTTCTCGATCCGCCGGCCGACCATCCGCAGTATCGCGAAGGCTACTACGCGCTGTTCTTCGCCGATCCCGATGGGCTGAAGCTCGAGTTCGTGCATACGCCGGCTCCCTCGTCCGCAGGGTGAGGTCATCGGGTTGCGGGACATGACGCGGCTGGTCCACTCTTCGCCTCTGTCTTTGAACGATGCCGGAGGGAACCGTGGCGCTCACGCTCAGCAGCAGCAGCTTCAAGGAGGGCGAGACCCTCGAGATGGACCACATCCTGTCGGCCGACTACGGCTTCGGCTGCGGCGGCGGCAACAAGTCGCCGCATCTGTCGTGGTCGGGCGCGCCGGCGGGGACCAAGAGCTTTGCCGTCACCTGCTTTGATCCCGATGCACCGACGGGCAGCGGCTTTTGGCACTGGGTGGTGGTGAACATCCCGGCCGGCACGACCGAGCTCAAGCTCGACGCCGGCAGTTCCAAGGCCGGTCTGCTGCCCGAGGGCGCGCTGCAGACGCGCACCGATTTCGGCGCACCGGGCTATGGCGGGCCGTGCCCGCCGGAGGGCCACGGCCCGCACCGCTACGTCTTCACCGTGTTCGCCGTGAAGCAGGACGCCTTGCAGGTCAACGCCGATACCTCCGCCGCCATCATCGGCTTCCAGCTCCACTTCAATACGATCGAGAAGGCGACGCTGACCGGCAAGTTTGCACGTTAGTCTTTGCCGGGAGCGCGCCACTCCAGTGGCGCTCATGGGCTGTGTGATCAACGAAGACGCGCCACTGGAGTGGCGCGCTCCCGGCAATGAGGATGAAAGATGTCGTCGACACCGTCGCCAAACGCCATCAGCGCGCATATCGCGATCCGTCCCGACTGGCTCGGCAAGCGCCGCGAGGCGGCCCTCGAGCCCGACCTGCCGATCGTCGATCCGCATCATCACCTGATCGATCGGCCGGAGAGCGGCACCTATCTTCTGCCGGACCTCCTGAAGGACATCGCCGAGGGCGGACACAACGTCGTCGCCACGGTCTACCTGGAATGGCTGTCGATGTATCGCGCCGACGGCCCCGAGGCGATGCGGCCCGTGGGCGAGATCGAGTTCGCCAACGGCGTGGCGGCAATGAGCGCCAGCGGCGGCTACGGCAAGCCGCGCGTCTGCGCCGGCATCGTCGGCCACGCCGATCTCACGCAGGGCGCGCGCGTGCGCGACGTGCTGGAGGCGATGATCGGCGTGGGCGGCGGCCGCTTCCGCGGCATCCGTTTCATCTCGGCCAGCCATCCCGACCAGGCCCATTGGGGCGCCACGGCCATCCGGCCGGAGGGATGGCTGCGCGACGCGCGCGTGCGCGAAGGCTTCGCCCAGCTGGCGCCGCTTGGCCTCAGCTTCGACGCCTTCATGTATCACACGCAGCTGGCCGACCTGCTCGACCTCGCCCGCGCCTTTCCCGCCACGCCCATCGTGATGAACCATGTCGGCGGCCCGATCGGGCTCGGCCGCTACAAAGGCAAACGCGACGAGGTGTTCGCCGAGTGGAACAAGAGCATCTGGGCGCTCGCCGCATGCCCCAACGTGCACGTGAAGCTGGGTGGTCTCGGCATGCGGCTGCTCGGTTTCGACGTGCATGAGGGCGAGGTGGCACCGAGCTCCGAGCAGCTCGCGGCCCTGTGGCGGCCCTATATCGAGACCTGCATCGAAGCCTTTGGCGCCGACCGCGCCATGTTCGAAAGCAATTTCCCCGTCGACAAAGGCTCGTACGGCTACGGCGTGTTCTGGAACGCCTGCAAGCGCCTCGCTGGGGCTGCAAGCGCCGCCGAGAAAAAGAGCCTGTTCAGCGGCACCGCGTCGAAGGTCTATCGCCTCGGCTTGTAAGCGTCTTCCGGACCGCGCGCATCCTGCGCGCTCATGAATCATGAGCGAGCTGGAAGCTCGCGGTCCGGAAGACGAAGACTATGAGCGGACCTGGAGTTCCGCGCTTCGGCAAGACATCAACGAATTGGTGCAACGCAACACGCGTTTGTCCTGTCATTCGGCGGCGTCCTGCCGAATCATCCAGGCCAAGAACAACGATGATCCGGGGGAATGACGACCGTCGTCGCTGAGGACAAGGGCGGCCTGTTCACGATCAGCGGGCGGCAGTGGCTCATCCTGTTGATGGTCCAGCTCGCCAACATGCTGTTCGGCATGACCATCACCATCGCCAACCTGGTGCTGCCGCAGATGCGCGGCAACCTCTCGGCGACGCAGGACGAGATCTCCTGGGTGATCACGCTCAACCTGGTGGCCACCGCCGTCGCCACGCCGATGACGGGCTGGCTGGCGAGCCGGCTGGGCTGGCGCAACCTGATGTTCTTCGCCGTGCTCGGCTTCACCGTCACCTCGCTGCTGTGCGGCTTTGCCGGCAGCCTGGAGACGCTGATCCTGGCCCGCGTGGCGCAGGGCGCGTTCGGCGCGCCGATCATGCCGCTTGGCCAGGCCATCCTGCTCGCGACGTTCCCCAAGCATCTGCAGCCCACCGCGCTCGTGATGTGGGGCATCGGCGCGGTGTTCGGTCCGGTGCTCGGGCCCATCCTGGGCAGCATCGCGACCGAAGCCTACGACTGGCGGGCCGCCTTCTTCATCATCGTGCCGCCCGGCCTCTGCGCCCTGGTCTGCATCTGGTTCGCGCTGCGCGACCACACCGCGCGCGGCCCCGTGAAGTTCGACTGGACCGGTTTCGTGGCACTTTCCGTGGCGATCACCTGCGCCCAGTTGATCTTCGACCGCGGCCATCGCCTGGACTGGTTCGAATCGACGGAGATGATCCTGTTCGCCTTCACCGGCGCGGTCGCGCTCTGGATCTTCGTCGTGCATTGCCTGACGGTGCCCGAGCCGTTCGTCAATCCGCGCCTGCTGCTCGATCGCAACTTCACCATCGGAATCCTGCTCGCCCTGGTGATGGGGATGCTGAACTTCACCAGCATCGTGCTGTTCCCGACGCTGCTGCACGACCTGCGCGGCTACCCCGACAACGCCATCGCCACGCTGATCGCCGCACGCGGCATGGGCAACTGGGCGGCGTTCCTGTTCATCGTCCAGCTCACCCGCATCGCGCCGCGCTTTGCCATCATCTGCGGCATGGGTATCCAGGCGGCGGCGGGTTTCTGGATGGCGCAGTGGAACATCAACCTGACCGACAGCGACGTGTTCTGGGGCAATTTCCTGTTGGGGCTCGGCCAGTCGATGGCCTTCACGCCGATGACGGTAATGGCCTTCTCGACCCTGCCGTCGCGCCAGGTGACGGAGGGCTCGGCCGTCTTCACCCTGATGCGCAACTTCGGCTCCAGCCTGTTCATCTCGATCGCCGTGCTGGTCGTCAGCCGCTCGACCGCCTCGAACTATTCGCGCATGACCGAGTACATCACGCCCTACAACAAGACGCTGACGGAGCCCGGCCTGCCGCCGCAATGGAGCCTCGACGGCGCCGCCAGCCTGCAGACCCTGTCGAACGAGATCCTGCGGCAGGCGGCGATGATCGGCTACCTCAATGCTTTCTACCTGATGGCCTTCGCCGCCCTGGCGGCGATGCCGCTGGCGGCCTTCATGCGTAGTGTAAAGCGTGATCCGTGAATGGCTGTCGTTGCATCGGCCCATCATTTGCTAGACTTGGGACAGCTATCTCGATGGAGGTTGCCATGCTCGCCAACGCCTCGCCGGTTTTCTCCCGCCGCCTCTTCCTGGGCTCGACCGCCGCCGCCTGCTTCGTCGCCGGCTACGGCGCCACGTGGCCGGCGCGGGCCGCCGGCACCATCAAGCCCGGGCCCAAATCGGCGCTGATCGTGGTCGACGTCCAGAACTGCTTCATCGACGGCGGCACTTTGCCGGTGAAGGGGGGTGCCGCGGTCGTGCCGGTGATCAACAAGCTCGCGGCCTCGTTCGAGAATATCGTGGTGACGCAGGACTGGCACACGCCGGGCCACGCCTCGTTCGCCAGCACGCACGCCGGCAAGAAGCCGTTCGAGACCACGTCGATGCCCTACGGCACGCAGGTCCTGTGGCCCGATCACTGCGTGCAGGGCTCGGACGACGCCAACCTGCACAAGGACCTCAAGCTGCCGACCGCGGGGCTGATCATCCGCAAGGGCTTCCGCAAGGACGTCGACAGCTACTCGGCCTTCGTCGAGGCCGACGGCAAGACCATGACCGGGCTCGCGGGCTACTTGAAGGAACGGGGCGTCGACACGGTGTTCGTGACCGGACTTGCCACCGACTTCTGTGTCGCCTGGACGGCGATGGACGCGCGCAAGCTCGGCTTCACGACCTACGTCATCGAGGACGCCACGCGCGCCATCGACCTCAACGGCTCGCTGGCGGCGGCGTGGAAGAAGATGACCGAAGCGGGCGTGAAGCGCATCCAGTCGAGCGACATCGCCTAGCGGGGGCTTGGCCTGCGGCAGTGCGTAAACTCACATTGCCGGGGAAAAAAATCGGCCACCTTGCGAGCCATCGGCGGGCGCTCTATTGCCTTGGCGCCGGGAACGGGTGACACTGACCGTGCGAGTTGTGCGGTGTCGGAAATCTCCCGACGGAATAATGGGTTACGCCTGATGCGCGCTTGTCTCGTTACCGTTCTGCTCGGCTTGGCCGGCCTCTGTTGGAACACCAGCCCGGCGCAGTCCCAGCCCCTGCGGACCGCCCTGATCATTTCCAATGCGCAGTATGCTGACCTGCCGCCGCTGCCACGATGCACCGCGTCGGCCGCGATGGTGCGCGACGCCTTGAAGGCCAAGGGCTTCGAGGTCGTCGAGCGAAGCGATGTGCGACGGGGCGAGTTCGACGCTGCCATCGGCGCGTTGGCGAAGCGCACCGCGGCGTCGCCGCCGTCCGTGGCCGTGCTGTACTTTTGCGGCTACGCGCGGGAGTTCAACGGCCGATCGTTCCTTCTGCCCGCGGCCGCCAGCATCGCACGCGACAACGACGTTCTTACCCAGGGCCTGATCTCCAAGAGCCTGGTCGACAGCCTGGCCCGCGTCGGCGACAGCACGGGCGTCGTCCTGCTCGACGGGTTCCAGCCGCCGGGCGCGTCCGCGACCGGCCTGGCGCGGCTGGGCGAGCAGATCCAGCCAGGCAGCTTCGCGGTCATCGGCGCCAACAACGATGCCGCCGCTCAAGGGCCGACGGCGGCCGCGCAGGCGTTGCGTGGCCAGATGACAGGCGAGGAGGTCAGCCTCGAGAAGTTCGTCGCCGGCATGCGGGGCGAGCTCGCCAAAAGCGGCGCGGGCACGGCCTTCTTCGTTGCCGCAACCGGTCGCCCTTCGTTCCTGGTCGGCGGCAAGCCGCCGCCCGCTCCGGTAGCTGCCGCCGCGCCACCTCCGCCGCCCGCCCCGGCACCGCCGGCCCCGGCTCCGGCCCCGACGCCGGCGGCCAGTGCGCCGCCGGCTGCGCCCGCACCGGCCGCGCCGCCACAACAGGTGATGGTGGACGAGGATCGCATGTCCGATCAGGACCGGCGGCAGGTCCAGGTGGCGCTGGCCACGCTGGGCTACTATTCCGGCCGCATAGACGCCACCTTTGGGCCCGAAACTCGCGCTGCCATCCGTCGCTTTCAGTTCGAGGTCAAAGCCGAAATGACGGGCCGTCTTAGCGCCGAGCAAGCGACCAAGCTCGTCAACAGCGTGCGCTGAGCATCAAGACGCTAGGCATTAAGATAAGGGGTGATGCTGTGGGGCTCCGGACGAAATTCAATCTGGTCATGGTCAGTGCTTTCCTGATCGGGCTGGCCATCGCGACCTTCCTCGCCAGGGAGATCACGATCGAGGAAGCCAGGCGTCAGATGCTGAACGAGGCGACGCTCATCATGCGCAGCGGCACGGCTGTCCGCGGCTATACCCAGAACGAGATCCGGCCGCTCATCATCGACCAGCTCGCGGTGCGCTTCCTGCCCCATTCGGTGCCGTCGTATTCGGCCCAGACGGTGCTGCATCAGCTGCAGAAGGATTTCCCCGACTATTCCTACAAGGAGGCGGCCCTCAACCCGACCAATCCGGCCGACCGCGCCACGAACTGGGAGTCCGACGTCATCCATGCCTTCAAGAACGATCCCAAGCTCGCCGAGTTCGTCGGCCTTCGCGAGACGGCGACGGGTCCGTTCCTGACCTTCGCCCGGCCGTTTCGCCTGACCGACAGGGCCTGTCTGCAGTGCCACTCGACGCCGGCGGCGGCGCCGCCGACGATGGTCGACCTCTACGGCAACAGCAACGGCTTCGGCTGGCAGCTGAACGACGTAATCGGAGCGCAGATCGTTTCGGTGCCGATGAGCGTCGCGCTCAATCGCGCCAACCGGTCAATGCTGGCCTTCGTGGGGTCGCTCAGCGCGGTGTTCGTGGTGATGCTGGTGGTGCTGAACGTGCTGATGCACTTCGTCATCCTGAAGCCGATACAGGAGATCACAGCGCTCGCGCGCGATGTCAGCGGCGGCAAGACCGACGTGCCGGAATACCCGGTCAAGGGACGCGACGAGATCTCCTCGCTCGGCCGCTCGTTCAACCTGATGCATCGCAGCCTGCAGAACGCCATGAGGATGCTGGAGGGCACATGAGCGGTGTCCCGCGGGAACGGTAGCCATGCAGCCGCTCCCGCCCAACATCGGCCGCTACGTCGTCGAGGAGCTGGTCGGCGTTGGCGGCATGGGACAGATCTACAGGGCACAGGATCCCGTCCTGCGCCGGACTGTCGCCATCAAGCTGATCTCGACCAAGCTGATGAGCGGCGCCGACCGCGCCGACTACATCAAGCGCTTCCGGCGCGAGGCCGAGGCGGCCGCCCGTTGCGCGCATCCCAACATCGTCGCGGTCTATGACTTCGCCCTGCATGAGGAGCAGCCCTACCTGGCGATGGAGTTCGTCGCCGGCCAAAGCCTGCGCCAGCTTCTCGACGATGCGCCGGTCATGGACATTCCGGACGCCATCGCGATCATGCTGCAGGTCCTCGATGCCCTGACCAGCGCGCACGAGCAGGGTGTGATCCACCAAGACATCAAGCCCGGCAACATCATGCTGACCGCCGATCATCGCGTGAAGGTGGGCGATTTCGGCATCTCGAAGTTGATGAACGTCGAGGCCACGACCATCTTCTCGACGATCGGCACGCCGTCCTACATGTCGCCCGAGCAGTGCCGCGGCGACGACATCGTCGATGGCCGGTCCGATATCTTTTCGGCGGGCGCCATGCTGTTCGAGATGGTGGCCGGCGAACGGGCCTTCCAGGGCCGCAACGTGACCGAGGTCAGCCACCGCATCCAGAACGACAGCCTGCCGCTGCTGCCGGCCCACGTGCGCAACGCAGCGCCCCGCCTGCAGCTCGTGCTCGAGCGCGCCATGGGAAAGCATCCGGCGGACCGCTTCGATACCGGCACCGACATGGCCGAGGCCCTGCGCCAGGTGCTGCGGGAGGCGGCACCCGACAACACGCGCATCGCGCCCGAGGCCAAGGTCGTGACGGTGGTCACGCCGCGCGCGCCGCGCGAGGACTCCGCCGGGCGTAGGCCGCACCCGCCGCTCGATCCCACACTGCTGAAGACGGTGGAGGAGAAGCTCCGGACCTATGTCGGTCCGCTCGCGCGCATCCTGGTGCAGACAGTCGCCGCGCGCGGCCGTTCCGCCGCCGACCTTGTTGCGGAGGTCGCGCTGTCGGTACCCGACGAGGCCGATCGCGAGCGGTTCCTGCGCGAGACAGCGTCTCTGGCGCGGATCCGTCCGCCCGTGCCGCCGACGGGCGGCCCACCGCTCAGCGACAGCAGCGGCCGCCGCGGCAGTGTCAGCCTGCCTGAACAGGAGCTCGAACGGGCGCAGGCGGCGCTGACCCAGTTCGTGGGACCGATTGCCCGCGTCCTGGTGCGCCGCGCGGCCGTCAATGCCTCGTCCGTCGAGGTTCTCTGGCAGGCTCTTTCGACCCACATCGAGCAGCCCGCCGAACGAGCGGCCTTCCTGCGGCAGCGTCCGAGCTAGGGCGCGTGTGGCCATAGTCCGAGCTCATGTTGCTCTCGCGCGATCCCGACAGTGCAAGGGCTTGCCAAGGCGCGACCTGATTCGCAGTCAGGATTGGGCGATCGAGATGTTTTCAAGCGCCTCGATGATCCCTCACGACGCGGAACCTGTTGCCGCTGGTGAATGTGGCCTCGGCGCTCTCGGTCGTTGTGTACGGCCTCATTCATGGAGTTCGTTCGGTCGAATGGCTTGCTGGTCAGATGGCAAATCGGCGAGTCCGGTGTGATGCCTCCGCCACGCAGCGCTGGGTGAAACTGCAGACCTTGCGAAACGACAGTCGCGCGCGACGTCCTTGCGCGCCTCGCGGTAGACTTCCTTCAAGCCGGCAAAAGCCCGCAATTCCTGGGAAGGAAACTCGCGATGCCTGTCGCCCTGGACACCGCCGTCGAAAAATCAGCCATGCGCAAGATCTACCTGCGCCTGCTGCCCTTCGCGATCCTCTGCTACATCCTGGCCTACATCGACCGCATCAACTCGAGCTTTGCCGCGCTCACCATGCGCGCAGACCTCAACATGTCGGCGGCCGATTTCGGCTTCGCCGTCGGCACTTTCTACTGGGCCTATTTCCTGTTCGAAGTGCCGAGCAACGTCATCATGGAGAAGGTGGGCGCGCGCATCTGGATCGCCCGCATCATGGTCACCTGGGGCATCTTCGCCACGGCCACGGCGTTCGTGACCGGCACGACCAGCTTCGCCGTCATGCGCTTCCTGCTCGGCATGGGAGAGGCCGGCTTCTTTCCCGGCCTGATCCTCTATTTCACCTACTGGTTTCCGGCCCGCCATCACGCCCGCATCGTCTCGGGCTTCCTGGTTGGCCTGCCGATCGCGGTGGCGGTCGGCGCGCCCGTGTCGACCGGCCTGATGAGCCTGGATGGGCTGTTCGGGCTCAGGGGCTGGCAGATCATGTTCATCGCCGAGGGCCTGCCGACGATCGTGCTGGGGGTGCTCTTCTACTTCCTGATGACAGACCGGCCGGCGGACGCGACCTTCCTCGCTCAGCACGAGAAGGACTGGCTGGCGGGCAAGATCGCCGCCGAGCGTCAGGCCAAGGAGGCCGTGCGCAAGTACTCGATGCTCGAATCGATGTGGAACCCCAAGGTGCTGCTGCTGGCGCTCAACTATCTCGGCATCGTGACGGCAAGCCTTGGCATGCTGTTCTTCATCCCGCAGATCATCAAATCGCTCGGCACCATGAGCAACATGACGGTGGGCTGGCTCACCATGATCCCCTACATCTGTGGCGGCATCTCCCTGGTGGTGTGGGGCCGTATCTCCGACAGGATGCACGAGCGCCGCTGGAACCTGCTGGCGGCCTGCGTGCTGTCGACCGGCGGGCTGGTGCTGGCCGGCCTCACCATGGGCACCTGGTGGGCGATGGTCGGGATGTCGCTGGCAGCGATGGGGTTCTACGGCTCCAAGGGCCCGTTCTTCGCCATGCCGCCGATGTTTCTCAGCGGTACGGCCCTGGCCGCGGGCTTCGCGTGGATCAATTCCATCGGCAACCTCGGCGGCTTCTTCGGGCCGTGGTGGATCGGCCTCATGAAGGACGCGACGGGCAGCTACTCCGGCGGCCTCTATGGCCTGGCGCTGCTGAGCCTCGTATCGGCGGTGGTGTGCGCGCTCTTCCTGAACATTCCCGATCCGAGCAAGACGGTCGCAGCCCAGCCGGCGGAGTAGCGAGGTGGAACCCTCATCCTGAGCGGCCGTCGGCAGGTCGCGCGTCCGTCAGGCCATGACGATCGCCACCCGCCCCGTCACCGAGCGTTCGAGCAGGGCGCGCATTGCCTCGGCCGCCTGGTCGAGCCGGAAGGTGCGGTCGACATGCGGCCGGCAGAGCCCGGCCTCGCACCAGCCGCGGATGCGTTCCATCAGGGCGAAGGTCCGGTCGGCCTGCTCGAAGCGCGCGTCGTGCGGGCTCCAGCCGACATAGTAGCCGTAGTTGAAGCCGGTCACGGCGATGGTCTTGACCAGCAGGATGTTGGCCGGGATCTGCGGGATGGTGCCGCCGGCGAAGCCGATGGGGCAGATGCGGGATTCGACCGCCATGCAGCGCAGCGACTGGGCGAAGACCTCGCCGCCCACCGGATCGTAGACACGATCGACGCCGCGGCCGCCGGTGAGCTTCAGTACCTCCTCGCGGAAGTCCTGGGTCGCGTAGTCGATGACATGGTCGGCGCCGCGCGCCTTGGCGAACGCCGTCTTGCGCGCGCCGCCCGCTGTGGCGATCACGGTGGCGCCTAGAATCTTGCCGATCTCGACCGCGGCCATGCCGACGCCGCCTGCCGCGGCATGCACCAGCAGCGTCTGGCCCTTCTGCACGTCCAGGGCCATCGGCCAGGTCAGCGCGCCTCCCGACGTCGGGTAGGAGATGGCGAGCTGGATCGCCTCGACGAAGCCTACGGTCTTCGGCTTGGCGAAGACATTGACCTCGTGCGCCACCGCTTCCTCGGCGAGCCCGCCCCAGTCGAGCACCGCCACGACCTCGTCGCCAACCTTGAGTCGCTTGCAGCCCGGCGCTGCCTCTATCACTACGCCCGAGACCTCGGTGCCCGGCGCGAAGGGGAGGGGCGGCCGGCGCTGGTACTTGCCCGCAATCACCAGGGTCGTGGCGAAGCTCACGCCCGCGGCCTTGACGCGGATGCGCACCTGACCGGGTTTCAGCGCGGCGGGCTCCACGTTCTCGAGCTTCAGGTCCTCGGGTCCGCCCCATTGGCGGCAGATCATCGCCTTCATTTCAGCTCCGTTCAGACCAACACCCACCTCATCCTGAGGAGCGCCCCCTCGAGTACCTCGGGGTAAACTCCAGGCTCGAAGGATGGGCAACGGCATGACTGGGGCCGCCCTTCGAGACGTTGTACCTTTTACAGCGTAACCGGCAGGCTTTTCACGCCGCGCAGGATCAGCGAATCGTGCCATTCCGGCTCGCCGCCCTTGAGACGGATGTGCGGCAGGCGCTCGGCGAGCCGGCTCGCGGCGATCTCCGATTCGAGCCGCGCCAGCGGCGCGCCGAGGCAGAAATGGATGCCGTGGCCGAAGGTCATGTGCGGGTTCTGGGAGCGGCCGATGTCGAAGCGTTCGGGATCGTCGAACGCCTCGGGATCGCGGTTGGCCGAGTTCATGAAGGCGAAGACACGCTGCCCTTCGCGGATCGTCTGGCCGCCCATCTCGAGGTCGGCGGCGGCGACGCGCGCGAAGGCGCCCGAAGGTCCGTCGTAGCGCAGCCATTCCTCGATGGCGCTGCCGGCCATCGCGGGCTGCGCCACCAGCCGCTGCCACTGCTCGCGATACTTCATCGAATAGAGGAAGCCATTGCCGATCAGGTTGGTCGTGGTCTCGTGGCCGGCGAACAGCAGCAGGATGCAGGTGCCGATGATCTCGTCGGTCGACAGTGCGTCACGGTCGTCGCGCGCCAGCACGAGCTGGCTGATCATGTCGGACGTCGGCTCGGCAGTGCGGGCCTCGACCAGGCCGCGGAAATAGTCGGACATGGCCTTGGCGCCGGTCTCGGCGCGCAGATACTTGTTGCCGGCGACCTGGGCGGTGCCGATGAACAGCGCGATGTCGTCGGACCACACCTTCACGCGCTCGAGGTCGGCGCGGGGCACGCCCAAAAGATCCATGATGACCGAGGCGGGCAGGGGATAGGCGAAGTCGGCGATGAAATCGACGGGCTCGCCGCGCCTTGCCTTGGCCTGCATGCCGTCGATCAGGCGAGCGACGATCTCCTCGATGTTGGGCGCGAGGTTGCCGACGGCCGTCGGCGTGAAGGCCTTGGTGAACAGCCGACGCAGGCGCGTGTGGTCGGGCGGGTCGCGGAACACCATCCAGTGATTGAGATAGCGCACCAGGCTCTCGATCGAGCCACGCTGGTACTCGGGATTGGCCTTGAAGAACGGCGTGAGCCGATCGGCCGAGATCTGCTTGTTGTTCAGCGCCACCTGCTTGACGTCGGCATAGCGCGTGATGATCCACGCTTTCATCGCCGGCGACCAGTGCACCGGGTCTTCGTTGCGCAGCCGCGCGAACTCCGGGAAGGGATTGGCGTTGGTCGCGGGATTGCCGAGATCGAAGACGTAGGCCATGGGCATGGAAGCTAGAGCGGTTTCCAATCGAATGGAACCGCTTACGGTTCCATTCGATTGGAAACGCGCGCGGGCGCACTTCTGGTTCACGAGGCACATTCCGTCCGGCTGGCCGGACGGAATGTGCTTTAGCTAGAATGCGCCACGATGACCATTGAGATCAGGCGGCTCGGAGCCGCCGACGTTGCGCTGTTCGAAAACGTGGCCGAGGGCGTGTTCGATCATGCGATCGATCGCGCACGCCTCGTGGCCTATCTTTCGACCGCCGGCCATCACTTCATCGGTGCTTTCACCGACGGCGTGATGATCGGCCAGCTTGCGGCCATGGTGCACCGTCATCCCGACCTCAGGCCGGCCGAGCTCTATGTCGACGAGCTGGGCGTGGCCCCGCGGTTCCAGCGTCAGGGCATCGCCCGGCGCCTGGTCGATGCCGCCTTCGCGCTGGCCCGAGAGCTCGGCTGCCCCGAGATCTGGGTCGCCACGGAGCCTGACAACCTGCCGGCGCGCGGCCTCTACGAGGCGCGCGGTGCGCGGGCTGAGCCGGCTGTCATGTACGTCTACAAGCTCTAGGTTGCTGTCCCGGCGAACAGCAGCAGATTGCCGTCGGGATCGCGCACGATGAAAGTGCGGGCGCCCCACGGCTCCTGCTTCAGCGGGCGAAAGAAATCCACGCCCGCCGCCTGGAGTTCGGCGAACAGGGTGCGAATCGCAGCCGCGCTGCCAACGGTCATCGAGGCGGACAGAAGCTCCTCGCGCTCGCGGATATCGTCGACGAAGACCGCTCGGCGGATCAGCCGCAGGTTCAAGAGCGCCTGGCCGCGCCGCACCTGGCCGTAGAAGGGCGGCTCGCCGTAGGTGAAGACGATCTCGAAGCCGAGCTTGTCGGTATAGAACGCGCATGCCGCCTCGAAGTCCGTGACGAACAGATTCGGTTCGGCCGCGCTCAGCACGGGCGTGTCATTCATAGGGGCTTTGGTGTCAGTCATGGCTTGCACTCCTGTTTTGAGCGCCTGCCAGCTCTTGAACCCGGCCTGGCGGGCCACCAGCTCCTGCGCATCGGCGAGCTTGAAGCTCTGTTGCAGGATCTCGCGGTCGCTGAGGTCATGGAAACGCGGCAGGACGGCCCGGATCTGTGCGGCGACGGGATGGTGGCCGTCACGATGCCAGCGCAGATAGAGCTTGGCCTGCTTGCGGAGATTCTCGAGGTTGGGCATGGGCGCTTGCTACGGTTCACGTCACGTAGGTGGGCATGGCCCCTTCGGCCGCAGCCGATGCGCCCTACAGCAGCGCAACAAGGATGCGCCGCGGCGCCGTACACTGTCAACGCTTTGTCATCCTGAGCGAAGCGAAGGATCTCATCGCCGCTTGCAACCGGCATGAGATCCTTCGCTTCGCTCAGGATGACGGAGAGCTAGTACAGGCCCTCGACGCCCAGCGCCTTGCCGTAGCGGCGGCTGCAGTCCAGCGCATCGCCGTACTTGCGATGCCGCGCCGTGTGATGGGCGGCTGCCAGCAGCAGGCGGCCCTTGAGCGGATTCCGGTTCTTGCCGAAATCCTCGAGCATGCAGAGGGCGATCTCCTGATTGTGCGGGTCGTTGCCAAGCCGCGAGCAGGCCATCGCGACGGCACGCACCAGCGGCGTCATGTCGAGGCCCGAGTTCGAGCGCGGCCTGGATCCAGCCGAGGGCCTTGGGCGAGTCGAGCGCCACGCAGGCCGCCTCGACGCGGCTCGCGATCGCCTCGGCGTCGAGGCCGCGGATCGTCTGCGTTTCGATGCGCGCCGGCGTGAGGTCGCCGGTCAGCTTCTGGTGCCAGGCGTTCTGGTTGAGATAGGCGGCGGCGAGATAGAGCAGTTTCAGGCGCTGCGGATGCTCGAACGTGTCCCAGAACCATCCCTGCGTGTTGACGTATTCGTAGCAGTGCTGGGGCAGGGAGAAGTTGAGCTCGTCGTGGGTCTCGACCGCGACCGTCGCGGCGCCGACCTGGATGGCATCGAGGAGCGCTCGCGGGCTCTTGCCGGCCTTCAGGAGCGCTGTGAGGTGGGGCAGCCAGGCAGGCTCGGGCTCGCGAAGGATGACCTCGATCAGCGCCTCGGTCTCCCTTGTGTCGAGCGGCGCCTTGTTGTTGGCCAGGATCGCGCGCTCCTGCTCGGTCGTGCCGCTGTAGGGCACGGCATGCAGGCTATGGCCTTCGAGATAGACGGTGATGGCGTTGCACGCCACTTCGTAGAGCGAGTACCAGCGCGGACCGACGGCGATGTCGAGCGCGCCGGCATAGAGCACGTCGTGCGCGTCGTCCCAGCCGATCGCCTCGCCCAGCTCGACGGTGGCGCGGGCGCGGAAGGATTTGTGGCCGGTCGTATAGGAGCGATTCTGGAAGGAGCGGTCCTGCACGTCGATGAGGCCGGCGAAGCAGAGCTCGGCCAGCGCGGCGCGGCGCTCGGCCGGGTTCTGCATCAGGCCGAGGAACACGCGGTAGGCATCGATGACGTTGCCGCGATGGACCAGCGTCATCCATTGCCCCAGCCGCTGCTTCAGCGGGCCGTCGAGCGCCAGCGGCGCCTGGTCCGGCCAGTGCACGACCGGAGCGGGTGGCGGACCATCAGGCATCTGGAAACCGCGCGAATAATGGCCGGGCGCCTTGGCGATCTTCTGGTTCCAGATGTCGAGCCCGGTCGGGATGTACCAGATGGTCTGCGCCAACGGCAGGCCAGAGGCCGCGCCGGGCAGCATCTTCGACAGGTTCAGCGCGGCGCGTGCGCTCAACAGGCAGTGGTCGTTGTTGACGAAGTTCACGTACCCGTCGTCCATGCGCTCGTGATAGGGCACGTGGGTGTAGGGGGCGTGGATGCGCACGGCCTCGCGCAGCATCTCAGGCAATGGCCGGCCGTCGCGCACCAGCCCGTAGTAGATCTCGCTCGCGCCCTTCTGGTCGCGAGCCATGACGCGCTCTTCCAGCGCGGCGTAGCGGGGATCGGTGGTACGCGTTGCGGTGACAGAGTCGGGCGACATCAGGACACCTCCGATAGGTCGCCATTAAAGCCCTGGAGCGTGTGGGTTCCAAGGGGCTGTTTCGCCTGTCGCTTGTTCATAGGTCGATAGCAATGGCCATGCTATATTTCTCGTACAGCGAGCCCGCCATGATCGATGAAATCGCCCTACATCGCGAGGAATTGCGCGACTTATGCCGTCGCTACCATGTGCTGCGGCTGGACCTCATTGGGTCGGCGGCGCGCGACGACTTCGACCCTGAGCGCAGTGACGTCGATTTCCTTGTCGAGTTCGATCGCGCGCATCCTGAGGCGATGTCGTTCGACACCTACTTTGGACTCAAGGAGTCGCTCGAGAGGCTGCTGGGCCGGCCTGTCGACCTCGTGGAGTTAAGTGCAGTGCGCAATCCGTACTTGAAAGCCGAATTCGAACAATCACGGGTGGCCTTGTTTGAGGCGTGACCCCAAAGTCTTGCTCTGGGATGCCAAGGACGCTGCAGACGCAATTGCAGCCATGACGTCCGGCAAGACGTTTGAGCAACTCGTTGGTGACATTGTCCTGAGATCAGCAGTGGAGCGGCAATTCGAAATTGTCGGCGAAGCCCTTGCCCGTTTGGCACGCGTGGATGAAAGCACTGCTAAGCTCATTCCCAATCTGCCCCGGATCATCGCCTTCCGTAATATCCTCGTGCATGGATATGCAGAGATAGATCATGCCCGCGTGTGGCTGGTTATCGAGAAGCATCTGCCCAGACTGCGAGACACGCTGACTGAACTTCTCGCTCGTCTTTGAGGAGCTTTCATGAGCCAGACCGTCGCCGGCACAGCGTTGTATTCGGGGCCGCGCACTCCAGTGGCGCGCCCCAGCTACTTCGACCATGGTCCGAAGGGCGGCATGTCCTTGCTGGGCTTGAGAGGGAAGGCGGGCGAACGCTTCTCGAAGAACGATTTTATGCCTTCCTGCGCGTCGGCGCCGGCGGCGAGATAGCCGACGCATTGCAGGTCGAGGGTCACCGCATCGAGCGGATCCTGCGCGCCCAGCATGCTCCACATCAGCCGGCGGTTGACGGCTGCCGCGACGGCCGAGGATGTGCTGGCCGCGAACTTCCTGGCCAGCGCTTGCGCCGCGGGCAGGAGTTCTTCAGATGCGTGTACCGAGCGCACCAGCCCGCCCTTCAGCGCCTCCTCGGCGCCGAAGAGCTCGGCCGTCATCACCCATTCCTGAGCCTGCTGCATGCCGACCAGCCGTGGCAGGAACCAGCACGAGCCCGCCTCCATCGCCATGCCGCGTTTGTTGAACACGAAGCCGATGCGCGCGGCGTTCGACATCAGGCGCACATCCATCGGCAGGCACATGGTGATGCCGACGCCGACGGCGGCGCCGTTGATCGCGGCCACGATCGGCTTGAGGCAGTTGAAGATCGCCAAGGTGATCGAATCACGGGCCTCGCGTTTCTGCGGTTTGCTGCCGTCGTTCCACACCTGGAAGGCGCCGCTGCCGCCGGAGATGTCGGCGCCGGCGCAGAACGCGCGGCCTGAGCCGGTGACGACGATCGCCCGCACCTCATCCATCGCATTCACGCCCTGGAAGAAGTCGATCAATTCCTGGCTCATCACCGTATTGAAGGCGTTGAGCTTGTCGGGCCGGTTCAAGGTCACGGTCATGACGCCGTCCTCGAGGCTGGTGAGCAAGGTTTCGTAGGGCATCGGTTCTCCTCACCTTGTCGTTCCGCTGCGCAAGACCGAATGCCGTTGCGCGACCGCGTGGATTGCGAAACATTCACCGCAACGCAGCCGATCCGCAATCCCGGAGAACGTCGATGTCCCACCTGCTGAAATCCGTCGAAGACGGCGTCATGAAGATCACGCTCAACCGTCCGGACGCGATGAACGCCCTGTCGCGCGACATGCTGAACAGCCTGACCGACGCGCTGAACGAGGCGGCGGGCTCGCGCGACATCGGCTGCGTGGTGGTGCGCGGCGCGGGCGACAAGGCGTTCTGCGCCGGCGGCGACGTGAAGTCGATGGCGGCCGGTCGCGATCAGGACAAGACCTATGAGGACAAGGTCCACGACATCCGCATCCGCATGCAGGTCTCCGAGCTTCTGCACGAGATGGGCAAGCCCACCATCGCCATGGTGAACGGCGTGGCCGCGGGCGCCGGCCTGTCGCTGGCGCTGGCCGCCGACATGCGCTTTGCGGCCAAGAGCGCGCGCATGACCACGGCCTTCGCCAAGGTCGGCTTCTCCGGTGACTTCGGCTCGCACTACTTCCTGCACAAGCTGGTCGGCACGGCCAAGGCGCGCGAGCTCTACTTCACCGCCGAGATCCTGAACGCCGACCAGATCGAGAAGCTCGGTCTTGCCAACCGCGTGATCGACGATGCCAACCTCGACAGCGAGACCATGGCTTTTGCGAAGAAGCTCGCGGCCGGCCCGCGCGTGGCCTGGTGGCATGTGAAGAAGAACATGAAAGTGGCGGAGGAGGGTTCGCTCTCCGAGGCGCTCGACTCCGAGGCCGCGCGCATGATCCGCACCGGCGAGACCGAGGACCACAAGGAAGCCGCCCGCGCCTTCGTCGAGAAGCGCGCGCCGGTGTTCAAGGGGTATTGAGCTCTTCTCTTTCCTTCACCTCCCCCGTCTACGGGGGAGGCCGGGAGGGGGAAGGCCTCAGTCGAGGCGCTTCCTGGAAGAAGATCATGATCTTTGCCTTTCTCAGATCTTTGGTGCGGCTCGCCCCCTCCCGGCCTCCCCCGTAAGACGGGGGAGGTGAAGGATGAGGCGCCTCAACGCCCCCACAATGCCATCCGGCATCGCCACCATCGCCGCGATCAGCAGCACGGCATAGAGCAGGCCCGACAGGCCCTTGCCCAGCCCCGCCAGAAGGTCGGGAAAGAACTGCAGGAACAGGCCGCCGACGATCGCGCCCGCCGGCGAATGCATGCCGCCGATCACCAGCCCGAACAGCATCTGCACCGACAGGGCGAAGTTGTAGCCCGTCGGTCCGACATAGCCGTACTGGTAGGACGAAAGGCATCCCGCCAGCGCGAGATAGGCGCCGGCGATACCGGAGATCGTGGCGCGTACCTGCACGACGCGGATGCCCTGCGCGGCGGCGGCGAGATCGTCGTCGCGCGCCGCCATCAGCGCCCGGCCGGAGCGGCTGGCGACCATGTTCCCGGCAAGCCACACGCCGACCGCCAGCAGGACGAGCGCCATGAAGAAACTCCAGCGGTCGGCACTGATGCCGCCGGGCGGTGTCGGGAAATCGAGATAGAGGCCTTGCACGCCGCCGGTCCAGTGCTCGATCAGGCGCCAGCGCAGGAACTGCGGGAAGGCGATGGCGAAGGCGTAGGTGACCAGCGCCTGCGTCCAGAGACTATGGCCGCCGGCGATGCGGCCGAGGCCCCAGCCCGCGGCGTAGCCCATCAGCAGTGCGGCGGGCAGGCCCCAGTAGACCGAGAACGGCGTGTGGGCGCCGATGATCGCCGCGCTGTAGCCGCCGACACCGAACAAGGCGGCCTGGGCGAAGGAGAACTGGCCGCTGACACCGCACAGCAGCACCAGGCCCAGGAGCGCGATCGCCCAGATCACGGCCTGGGTGAAACGGAAGACGATGAAATCCGGGAAGCAGAATGAGAGGGCGGCGGCCGCCACGAAGCCCATGGTCCACACGGTCCGCATGGCGCTACCATAGGCGACTAACGAAAGCTTAGGGAGTGGAACGATGAAGCTCAGGCAATGCGTCTTCGTCTGCAAAGACCTCGAAAGCTCGCGTGAGGAACTGTGCGACATCCTGGGCATCGATGTCGCCTATCGCGATCCCGGCGTCGCCAAGTGGGGCCTGGTCAACGTCGTTTGTCCGATCGGCCACGATTTCCTCGAGATCGTCACGCCCGAGCAGCCCGGCACCTCGGCCGGCCGCTACATCGAGCGGCGCAAGGGCGATGGCGGCTACATGGTGATCATCCAGGTGGCCGACGCCAAGGCCGAGCGGGCGCGCGTCACCGGGCTCGGCGTGCGCGCCGTCGCCCAGAAGGACCTGGCCGAATACAACTACACCCACTTCCATCCGTCCGACACGTCGGGCGTGCTGCTGTCGCTCGACACGACCTTCGCGCCGCCGGGCGTCGATCCCAAACTGTGGTGGCCGCCGGCCGAGAAGGACTGGCTGAAGCATGCGCGCTCGGACGTGACCAATGGGCTGGCCGGCGTCGAGATCCAGGCCGAGGATCCGGACAAGGCTGCCGCTCACTGGTCGAAGCTGCTCAATCGTCCGGCGAAGGACGACATCATCCGCCTCGACGATGCCGGCGAGATCCGCTTCACGCCGATCGTCGACGGGCGCGGGCCGGGCGTGTCGGCCTACGACGTCAAGGTGGTCGACCGCCACCGCGTGCTCGCCGCCGCCAAGAAGCGCGGCAGGGATCGCGGACCCGCTCAGGTCGAGGTCTGCGGCTGCCGCGTCAACCTGGTGTGAGGCCGCGAGACCAGGAACAGCAGCACGGCAAGGTTAACCAGGTTGAACGCCATGCCGGTCGAGAAGGCCGGCAGGTAATCGCCGAACCGGTCGTAGAGCAGGCCGGCGCCCCAGCCGCCGGCCGCCATGCCCAAAAGGCCGGCGAACATGACGCTGGGAATGCGCCAGTTCGCTTCCTGAATGGAAAAGCAGTCTCGGATCACGATGACATAGGCCGGCAGCAGGCCCGACAGGCCGAGCCCGAAGACGGCGGAGACGACGAACAGCGCGGCCATGTCCTTGGTCACCAGGAAGCCTGCGAGTGCCGTCGCCTGGACCAGGGAACTGAACAGCAGCGTCTGGAAGCCGCCGATGCGGTCGCTCAGCCAACCCCAGAACTGGCGGGCGAGGAATGCCACGCCCAGCAGCACTGACAACATCACCGCGCCGTACTGCGAGGCGAAGCCCAGGTCACCGCAATAGGCCACCAGGTGGTTCATGGGCATCGCCATGGGGACGCAGCAGGAGAAGACCGCGACCATCAGCAGGGCCATCAGCAGGTTGGGTGGCAGGCCGAGCGTCGAATCCCGATGCCGCGTTCCGGCGGGGCCGCCCGCCGTCGCCGACGGGGCGATCGGCGCGGGGTGCAGGAAGATCATGGTGAGCGCCACGCTCGACACCAGCACGAAGGCGCCGAACCACAGCATGGTGTGGCGCCAGCCGACATGGTCGATGCCGAACTGCAGCAGGGGCGGCCAGATCGCGCCGGCGACCGCCTGGCCCGAGGCGATCAACGCCACCGCCTGGCCGCGGCGGCGCTCGAACCACAGGCTCACATAGGTGAGCAAGGGCGAGAACATGCAGGAGGTGCCGAACAGGCCGATCAGCACACCGTGCCCGACATAGAGCTCGAACAGGCCGCCGAAGGCCGAGAGCAGCAGACCCGCCGCCACCATGGTCGAGCCGAAGATGACAATGGGTCGGATGCCCATCCGGCCCGCCAGCCAGCCCGCGACGATGCCGCCGAACGCGGCGCCGACATAGGAGAGCGATCCGGCGGCGGCCGGCCCCGACCGGTTGGTCTGCAACTCCGCCGCGATCTGCTTCATCGCCACGACCACGACCAGAGGCGCGCCATAGGCGATGGTCATGAGGGCCAGCGCCGCACTCGCCGTGATCCAGGCGGTACGGCTGTCCAGAAGACTCTTCATAGCGACTCTACCTCACGCGCCAGGCGCCGGACGGACTCGACCGACACCTGGCGGGCGAGCCGGGCATGGGCCTGCCGCCAGATTGCCAGCGCCGCCTCGAGCTTGCGCGCGCCTTTTTCGGTCAGCCACACCATCCGCTTGCGCTGATCGCGCTCGACAACCGCGATCTCTAGTAGGCCGTCAGCTTCGAGCGTGCGCAGCGTGCGCGACAGGGTCGACTGGTCGAGGCCCATGCGCTCGGCGAGCGCGCTCACCGTGTCGTCATCGGCCGAGGCGATCTCGGCCATCAGGCCGAACTGGGAGAAGGAGACGCCGGCCTCGGCCATGCGCTCTTCCATGAACTGCGTCGCCCGCCGGGCGGCGAGGCGCAGGTTCCAGCCGGCGCACGACTCCAGCGCCGAGCGGGCGTCCGAGCGCAGCGTCTTGGGGGATTGCCTGGGCTTGCTCATTGATGTATGTATATACATAAGTTGTAGATACATGGAAAGGGCCATGAAGCCAATCCTGATCGTCGGCAGCTACCTGTCGCCCTATGTCCGCAAGGTCCTGGCGTGCCTGGAAGTGAAGGGCATGGCCTACGAGGTCGACCATATCGTGCCGTTCTTCGGCGACGACCGGTTCTCGAAGCTGAGCCCGCTCCGGCGCATCCCGGTGCTGGTCGACGGCGACCTCGTGCTGTCGGACTCCTCGGTGATCTGCCAGTACCTCGAGGACAAGCAGCCCACCCCGGCGCTCTTCCCCAAGGACATCGCCGACCGGGCCAGGGCGCGCTGGCTGGAGGAGTTCGCCGACACGCGCATGGGCGACGTCTTCATCTGGCGCTTCTTCAACCAGATCGCCATCCGCCCGTCGGTGTGGGGCGAGAAGGGCGACCGCGACATGGTCGATCGTACGCTCAAGGAGGAGATCCCGACGGTTCTCGACTATCTCGAGAGCGAAGCACCAACCGAACACTTCCGTTTTGGCACAACGCTGTCGGTCGCCGACATCGCCATCGCCGCGTTCTTCCGCAACGCCGGCTGGGTGCGCTTCCAGATCGACGCGGCGCGCTGGCCGAGGACGGCGGCCTGGATGGCGCGCACGCTTGCCTCACCACCGCTCGCCAAGCTCGCCAAGATCGAGGATGCAGTTTTGCGCGTGCCCATCGCCGAGCAGCGCAATGCTCTCAAGGCAATGGGCGCACCCGTCAGCGCCGAGACCTACGCCGGCGCCGCGCCCCGTCGTGGCATCATGCCGGTCTGAGTCTGAGCGTCATACTCTTCCGGACCGCGCGCTGGGTCGCGTCAGACGCGACCCAGCGCGCGGTCCGGAAGAACATGAAACGCATCCATCCTTTCGTCTGGGGTCATATCGCCGCCGCGGCAATCGTAGGCGCCGGCGCTGGTGCAACGCTCGACATGCAGGCTGCCATCATGGGTGCCGTCGGGCTGGCCGCCGGCGCCATGATCAGTTCGACCGTCTGCTGGTGGAAGCCGGGCCTCGAGGCGCCGGCCTGGCAGCTGATCCCGGCCGCCATTCTCGCCAATCCGCTGATGCTGGTGGCGCTGGGCTTCATGGCCGTCGATGCCGACTGCATCGTCGGCACCAAGCGGGGCTGGAACTGCATCGGCGCCGCCATTGCGGTCCTGGTCGCGGGCGTCTGCCTGCTACCGCCGTTCGGTGGTTGGCTGTGGCGCTGGTGGAAGCGCCGCCGGCCAGTGCCTGAAACAGCCTAGAAGTGCGTCACGGTGATCAGGACGGATGACAGCACTGCTGGCACCGGTGCTCGACCCCGGAGAATTTTGGCGCCCGATGGTTCGCAAAAATTAGAACCGCAGTTGACTTTGTGCCGCACCGGAGTTATATTGTCTTCGCGCTCGCCTCTCGGCGACTCTGCTCTATGCATCGTTCATCCGATACCCTCGCGCCCGGCGGCGGCCCTGCCGGGGCCAATCTTCGCTCATGCCAAGCGAAGCCGCCCCGCGAGGCGGTTTCGCGAAAACGGCCAGCAAAACTAGCGAAATTCGAAAAGGCCGACAATTCAACGGCTTGGTCGGTGTTTCTGGGTCCAGCGAAATCCAGTGAAATTCACGCCGAGCAGCGGGCGAGCCAAGGAACAAGAATGTCGTTCCTGTCGCGTTTTAGGCGACAACGTCCAGCCGCCGCCAAGCCGGAAGAGCCAGAGGCATCAATCGCTTGCCGGCGTTTCCAGCAGAGTCGCACGAACACGATCCCGGTTACCGGGGATGCGGACGAAATTCGACAGTTTCGCCGTGCTCGGAACGCCACCGGCCTTGGCGGCGACTGACGCGAGCGACAGGCTAACGACTCAGGCCGCGATCGCCTTCGCCAGCCTTCCGCGGATCATTTCCTCGGCCTCGCCGACGATGCGCTCGATCAGCTCCTTGCAGGTCGGCACGTCCTGGATCAGGCCCATCACCGTGCCGGCCGACCAGATGCCGTGTTCCATGTCGCCGGTCTCGTAGACCACCTTGCCGCGCGTGCCTGCGACGAGGGGGCCGATCTCCTGGATGGTCTTGCCCTCATGCTCCATCTCGATCGCCTTCTTGGCCACCGAGTTGCCGAAGACGCGGCTGGTGTTGCGCAAGGTGCGGAAGATCAGCGAGGTCGCGCGCTCGTCGCTGCTCACCAGAGCCTGCTTCACGTTGTCGTGGATCGGCGCTTCCTTGGTCGCCATGAAGCGCGTGCCCATGTTGATGCCCTCGCAGCCGAGCGCCAGCGCCGCCACGAGGCCGCGCGCATCGCCGAAGCCGCCGGAAGCGAGCATGGGGATCTTGATGACGTTGGCCGCCGCCGGCAGCAGCACCAGGTTGGGGATGTCGTCCTCGCCGGGATGGCCCGCGCATTCGAAGCCGTCCATCGAGATCGCATCGACGCCGACCTTCTCGGCCGACACGCCGTGGCGCACCGAGGTGCATTTGTGGATCACCTTGATGCCGGCTTCCTTGAGCTTGGGCAGGAACGGCTTGGGGTTGTTGCCCGCTGTCTCGACGATCTTGACGCCCGAATCGATGATGGCGTCGATGTACTCGCCGTAGGGCCGCGGCACCAGGGTCGGCAGGATGGTGAGGTTCACGCCGAACGGCTGGTCGGTCATCTCACGACAGCGCTTGATCTCCTTGCGCAGGTCCTCGGGCGTGGGCTGGGTGAGGCCGGTCAGGATGCCGAGACCGCCGGCATTGGACACGGCCGAGGCAAGCTCGGCGCGGCCGACCCACTGCATGCCGCCTTGCACAATGGGATGCTTGATGCCGAACATCTCGGTGAAGCGCGTCTTGATCATCTGGCCGTCTCTCCCGCGGAATCTCTGTTGCGCCAGCATTAGCGAACCTGGTCCGTGCGCACTAGTCCCCGGAACGGCCTTCCGCAACGCGGATTACGGAACCAAGGCAGCATCCAGCGTGATGTTGGCCTTGAGCACCTTGGAGAGCGGACAACCGGCCTTGGCCTTGGCGGCCAGCTCCTCGAAGGTCGCTTGGTCGACGCCCGGGATCTTTGCCCGGAGCGTGAGATGCACGGCGGGGATGTAGAAGCCGCCGTCGGCCTGCTCGAGCGTCACCTTGGCCGTGGTGTCCATCTGCTCGGCGGTGAACTTGGCCTCGCCCAGGATGAGCGACAGAGCCATGGTGAAGCATCCGGCATGGGCCGCGCCCAGCAGTTCCTCGGGGTTGGTTCCCTTCTTGCCCTCGAAGCGGGCGGCGAAGCCATAGGGATAGGCGCTGAGTGCGCCGCTCTCGGTCGAGATCGAGCCCTTGCCGTCCCTAAGACCGCCGGACCAGGCGGCCGATGCGCTGCGATTGATCTTCATGGTAGTGCCTCGTCGGTTGGATGCCGGAGCCTAAGCCTCGCATGCCAACGTGTCAGTCAGACGAAGGTATGGTCAGCGCGCCTCGAGCCAGGCCAGCACGTCGGCGCGCGTCGGCGCGCGGGCCTGCAGGAAGTCGGCGAAAGCGCCGACGATGGTGAGATGATCGACCTCCTCGTAGAGCTTGAGCTCGATCGGTGCGCGGGCGGCCTGCCAGGCCGCGGCCAGCCGTTCGCTGTTGCGCGGTGCCACCAGCCGGTCGGCGGTGCCGTGCAACAGCAGCGCGGGCGGCAGCGGCGCCGTGGCGTGGCTGATCGGCTGGATGGCGGCATCGTCGGCATCGTCGAAGATGTCGCGCAGCCAGCGGTAGTTGCGCGGCTGGAAATCGTAAGGGCCGGCGATGCCGATCAGGCCGCCGAGGCTCAGGCGGTCGACCGCGACGGCCCGCAGGTAGGCGGTGTTGGTCGCCAGCATGCTGGCGATGTAGGCGCCGGCCGAGTGGCCCATGAGAAAGAGCCTCGCGCTGCCGAAGCGCCGTGCCGACCAGCCGACGGCCAACGCCCCGTCCTGGATGAAGGCCGGATAACGAACGTTGGGGAACAGGCGGTAGTCGGCAACCACGACACCGATGCCGCGCGACGCCAGCGCCTGGCCGAGAAACAGGTAGTCGGCCTTGTCGCCCTGCCGCCAGGCGCCGCCGTAGAAGAACACCACGGTCTTGCCGTCGGCCCGCGGGGCTGCCGGTGCATAGTAGTCCAGCCGCTGTCGCGGCAGTGGGCCGTAGGGCAGGTCGGCCTCGAGCGTATAGCCGGTGCGCGGAACCGTGGCATTGAGGATAGCGGCGGGCGAGCAGCCGCCCGTCAGCGCTGCGAGGCCGCCGACGACGGCGCCGCGACGCCCGATCATGTCATGCTTCCCGCGATCATGCTGCGGTTGGACGATCCGTCGGCATTCCGGCGATTTTGTGGACGGGTCGGCTCAGCGCGCATCGAGCCAGGCCAGCACGTCCGTGCGCGTCGGCGCGCGGCCGCTCAGCAGGCCCGACAGGGCTGCCACAACGTCGATATGGCCGACGTCGGGATAGAGCTTGAGCTCGACGGGCGCGCCGGCTGCGCGCCACGCCGCGGCGAGGTTCGTGCTGTTGCGCGGATAGACCGTCGTGTCGGCCGTGCCGTGGATCAGCAGGGCCGGCGGCAAGGGCGCCTTGGCGAAGGTGATGGCCTCGATCTGCGGGTTGTTGGCGCCGCCGAAGATCTCGATCAGCCTCGCCGATTTCAGCGGCAGGAAATCGTAGGGACCGGAGAGGCCGATCGCGCCCTTGAGCTTCATACGATCGACGCGGGCCGCCGCGAGATAGGGCGTGTTGGCCGCAAGCATCAGGGCGATATGGGCGCCGGCGGAATGGCCCATGATGAAGACCCTGTCGGCGCCGACCCGATCGGTGGTCCAGCGCACCGCCCGGGCGCCGTCGTCGATGAAGGCGGGGAAGCGCACCGCGGGATAGAGGCGATAGTCGGGAATGACGACGGTGTAGCCGCTGGCAGCGAGCGCCTGGGCGACGAACAGGTAGTCGTTCTTGCTGCCGGAATCCCACGAGCCGCCGTAGAAGAAGATCACCGTCGTGCCGTCGGCGCGCGGCTTGTCGGGCCGGTAGAGATCGAGCGTCTGGCGGGAATCGTTTCCGTAGGCGATGTCCGCTTCGCGCGTAAAGCCCTGGCGCGAGACTGTGGCGTTGAGCAGCGTGGCCGGAGAGCAGCCGCCGAGCAGACCCGCGAGGCCGGCGAAGAGGCCGCGCCGGGCCAAGGTCATGTCGCGGCGATGTCGCGCACCTGCTCGGCCAGCGCCAGCGAGGCCGTGAGGCCGGGCGATTCGATGCCGAAGAGGTTTATGAGGCCGGCCACGCCATGATCGGCCGGGCCCTGCACGACGAAGTCCTGGGCCGGCGCACCCTGCGGCACGGTCTTGGGCCGGATACCGGCATAGCCCGGCTGCAGCGCGCCGTCCTTGAGGCCGGGCCAGTAGCGGCGCACGGCGGCATAGAACTTGTCGGCGCGGTGGGGATCGACATTGTAGTCGATGCTGTCGATCCATTCGACGTCCGGGCCGAACTTGGCCTGACCTCCCAAGTCGACGGTGATGTGCACGCCGAGCCCGCCCGGCACGGGGACGGGATAGATCAGGCGAGAGAAGGGCGAGCGTCCGGCCAAGGTGAAGTAGTTTCCTTTGGCGTAGTACGCTTGCGGCACGCGGTCGGATGGCATGCCGACGATTTTTTTTGCGAGCATCGGCGCATGCAGGCCGGCGCAGTTGACGACCAGCCGGCAGTGAAGGTTCATCGGCTCGGCGCCGCCGACCTCGATCTCGATGCCATCGCCCGCGACGCGGCCCTGCTTCACGGGAGCGTGAAAGGCGAGCATGGCGCCATGGCTTTCGGCGTCGCCCTGCAGGGCAAGCATATAGGAGTGGCTGTCGACGATGCCGGTGGCAGGCGACAGCAGCGCCGCCGTGCACTGCAGGTTGGGCTCCATCGCCATCGCCTCGGCGGCGCTCAGCAGCCGCATGCCCTCCACGCCATTGGCCTCGGCGCGGCCCTTGATCTCGGTGAGCCTTTCGCTCTCGGCCTCATTGGTGGCGACGATCAGCTTGCCGCAATTGCGATGCGGCACGCCGTGCTCGGCGCAGTAGGCATAGAGCAGGCGCCGGCCGGCGACGCAGGTGCGCGCCATCAGGCTGCCCTTGGGATAGTAGATGCCGGCGTGGATGACTTCGGAATTGCGCGAGCTGGTCTCGGTGCCGATGCCTTCCGCGGCCTCGACGACGATGACCTCACGGCCGGCAAGGGCAAGAGCACGGGCGATGGCGAGGCCAACGACACCTGCGCCGATCACAACGCAGTCGACGCTTTCGAACGGGGACGAAGTCATGGGCGCATGCTAGTAGAGACCGCGGTGACGATGCCAGCGATACGATCTCATCGGAGCGCGGACCTCCAGGTCCGCATCATGATCATGAGCGGGCCTGGAGGCCCGCGCTCCGCATGAACGGCGCGCTGGTCACCGGATCGGCCGTGCGGGTCGGCCGCGCATTGGCGATGGCATTGGCGGCCGACGGCTATTTCGTGTTCATCCACCATAACCGCTCGACCGCCGAGGCCCGCCAGACCGTGGCGGATATCGCTGCGGCAGGCGGCAAGGCCAAGGCGGTGCGCGCCGACCTCTCTTCGGCACGACAGGCCGAGGCGCTGGTCGGCAAGTGCCGTGCGCGGGGCGTGCAATTGACCTGCCTGGTCAACTGCGCCTCGCTGTTCAAGCTCGACCGCGCGCCCACTGCCAAGGCCGACGATTTCGACCGCCACATGGCCATCAACCTGCGCGCGCCCCTGCTGCTGTCGCAGGCCCTGGCGCGGCAGCTGCCCGACGGCCAGACCGGCCTGATCGTGAACCTGCTCGACCAGAAGCTCTACAACCTCAATCCGGATTTCCTCACCTACACGCTGTCCAAGGTCGGCCTGCAGGGCCTGACCAGGCTTCTGGCCCAGGCTTTCGCGCCGCGGCTCAGGGTGGCGGCCATCGCCCCCGGCCTGACGCTGCGCAGCGGCAGCCAGACCGACGCGCGGTTCGCCGAGCAGCACGCCGACAATCCGTTGCGCGTCGGCGTCACGCTCGACGACCTGGCGCGGGCGCTGCGCTTCATCCTGCAGACGCCATCCTTCACCGGCGACACGCTGATCGTCGACAGCGGCGAGCATCTCAGCGGCCGGCCGCGCGACGTCGCCTTCGATCGCAAGGGCAAGGCGTGACATGGAACGCCGCATCTTCATCCGCGACTTCCGCCTGCAAGTCTCGATCGGCATCCACGATTTCGAGAAGGAGGGGCCGCAGACGGTGGTCGTCAACGTCGACCTGCTGCTGGAGCCGGCCGACAAGGCGCACAACGACCGCATCGCCAACGTGCTGAACTACGACACGGTGCATGGCGGCATCGCCAAGCTGGCCGGCAGCCGGCATTTCAACCTGCAGGAGGCGCTGGTCGACGCCATCCTCGACCTCTGTCTCGCCCAGCCCGGCGTGGTCGAGGCACGCGTCTCGACCGAGAAGCCCGACGTCTACAAGGATTGCCGCGTCGGCTACGAGGCCGTGCGACGCCGTTGATGCACAATCGCGGTCACACGCTGGTCGCCTTCCCGGCGATGATCTTCGTCGGCGCGAGCTGGGGCGCCAACGTCCCCGTCAGCAAGGTGATGCTGGCGCATTTCGACCTGATCCCGATGTCGGCCATCCGTACGGCGGTGGCCGGCGCGGCATTGGGCTTGCTGCTGCTCCTGGTCGAGGGCGGCAAGGCCTTGCGCATCGACCTCGATTTCCGCCGCTTCGCCCTGCTCGGCCTGATGATGGGCGGCTTCTTCGCCGTCTATACGCTGGGCCTGCAGTTCAGCAATCCGATCACCGCCGCGGCCGTGGCGGTCGCAGGCCCGCTGGTGTCGGCCGTGACCGTGCGGCTGGTGACCGGGCTCAGGTTCGATCCCGGCTTCCCGGTGGCGCTGGCGCTGACCTTGCTGGGCGGCGCCATCCTTGTCTCCTCGACCCTGGTCGGCAGCGGGTCGGTGACTTTTGGCGGCGGTGAGATCGTCGTGCTGCTGTCGAACTCGATCTGGACGCTCTACAGCATCAAGGCGCAGGCCTGGTTCGATCGCGCGAGCCAGCTCCACCGCGCCTACGTGGCCTCGCTGTCGGCGTTCGCCTGGACGACGCTGCTGAGCGTGGCGCTGATCGCCCTCGGCTGGTCGCGTTCGCCGCTGGCGGTGAGCGACGGCTGGGTATGGACCCAGCTGCTGGCCATCGCCTTCCTTGCGAGCGGACTTGGCGGCTATTTCTGGAACATCGGCGCCAGCCGGCTCGGCGTGGCGGTAGCCTCGCTGTGGGTCAATCTGGTGCCGTTTTTCGCCGTATTGTGGTCAATGGCCTATGGTTTCGTCCCCAATGCCTACCAGATCGTGGGCGGCCTCGTGGCGTTGAGCGGCGTGGTCTACATGCAATGGCGCAAGCTGCGGACGGTGCCCCGATGAGCGTTGCCGGACTGAAGACAAGGAACTGCCACTGGATTGACGTGCGCGGCGCCGTCGACGAGCGCGGCCGTCTCAACTTCCTCGAGGCGGGCAAGGATTTGCCGTTCCAGCCGCAGCGCCTGTTCTGGCTGCATCATATCGCGCCCGGTCAGTGGCGCGGCCGGCACGGCCATCGCGACTCTCGGCTGGTGCTCGTGGCCATGAACGGTGGCTGCCGCGTTCATCTCGACGATGCCAAGGTCAAGGAGAGCGTGACCATCGACGATCCGGCGCGGGCGCTCTATGTCGGCACCTGGGTATGGCACGAGCTCACTGATTTCTCGGCCGGGGCGGCGATCCTGGTGATCGCCTCGACGCTCTATGAGGACGCCGAGTATCTGCGCGACTACGATGCCTTCAAGCGCGAGGCGGCAAGCAGGTCATGATCCCCTTCCTCGACATGAAATCGGTCTACGCCGAGCTGAAGCCCGAGCTCGACGCGGCCTTCGCGCGCGTCATGGAATCGGGCTGGTTCGTGCTCGGCAAGGAGGTCGAGGCCTTCGAGGCCGAGTACGCCGCCTTCTGCGGCACCCGACACTGCGTCGGCCTGGGCAATGGGCTGGAGGCGCTGGAGCTGGTGCTGCGGGGCTGGGACCTCGGCGCCGGCGACGAGGTGATCGTTCCCTCGAACACCTACATCGCCACCTGGCTTGCGATCACGGCCGTCGGTGCCAAGGTCGTGCCGGTCGAGCCGACACCTGCCGGTCCCAACATCGATCCCGAGCGCATCGCCGCCGCGGTCACCTCGCGCACGAAGGCGATCATGCCGGTCCATCTTTACGGCGAGCCGGCCGACATGGACGCCATCATGGCGCTGGCGCGCAAGCACGGGCTCAAGGTGATCGAGGACGTGGCCCAGGCGCAGGGCGCCAAAGTGCGCGGCCGGCGTACCGGGGCGCTGGGCGACGCCGGCGCACACAGCTTCTTTCCGACCAAGAATTTCGGCGCCTTCGGCGATGCCGGCGCCGTCACAACGGACGACGCCAAGCTGGCCGAGCGGCTCCGCGTGCTGCGCAACTACGGCAGCAAGGTGAAGTACGTGAACCTCGAGCGCGGCTTCAACTCGCGGCTCGACGAGATGCAGGCCGCCCTGCTGCGGGTGAAACTGCCGAGGCTCGATGCCTGGAACGAGCGCCGGCGGCGGCTGGCCGCGCGCTACGACGACAAGCTCGCCGGCATTCCCGGCCTCGGCCTGCCGCGCGCGCCGCAATGGGCCGAACCGGTGTGGCATCTCTACGTCGTGCGCACCGACCGGCGCGCCGAGCTGATCGCGGCCCTCGACAAGGCCGGCATCGGCTCGCTGATCCATTATCCGATCCCGCCGCACCTGCAGGCGGCTTACGCCGATCTCGGTGTCGGCAAAGGTGCTTTTCCGCTGGCCGAGAATTTGGCCGAGACCGTGCTCAGCCTGCCGATGGGCGCGCATATGCCGGAGACCGCCGTCGACGAGGTCGCGGCGGTCGTCCGGGCGACGCTACGCTGAGCTAGTAGCCGGTCCGCTCGGGGCCGTCGTGGATGCCCTTGTAGTTGCGGTAGTAATCCCAGCGCGAGCTGTACACGTTCGACTTCTGGAAGCTCGGCTGGTCGTAGCTGTAGTAGGCGGGTGCCGGCGTGGCGACGACGGTGGCGCCTGGTGCGCTGTAATAGGCCGTGGTGGCCGGAGCGTAGGCATACTGCTGACGCGGATAGTAGGTGCGCTCCTGCACCGAGCAGGCGGCGACGGAGGCGGCCAGTGCCGCAAGGATGACGATCGAGCCGACGGGTTTCATGGCGATCTCCTCATTCGATTGCCACAACAACCCGCTCGCCGTTCGACGGTTCCCAAAGCCTGAAAAATCGCCACAATCCCGCCATCGACGACAGAATGCGGAGCCAGGGAACCATGAAAATCGGCGCGGTCATGTTCTTCACCACGGCTTCCATGCAACCCGCGCCGCTGGCGCGCGCCATGGAGGAACGCGGTTTTGAATCGCTGTGGGTTCCCGAGCACACGCATATCCCGTCTTCGCTCCGCTCTGCCTATCCGGCGAGCGGCGGGCTGGTGCGCGCCTACTACGAGCTGATGGATCCGTTCCTGGCGCTCAACACGGCCGCGACGGTGACGAGCAAGCTGAAAGTCGGCACGGGTATCGCGCTGATCACCCAGCGCGATCCAATCGTCACCGCCAAGATGGTCTCGTCCATCGACCAGCTTTCCCAAGGCCGTTTCCTGTTCGGCGTCGGCAACGGCTGGAACCAGGACGAGATCGAGAACCACGGCACCGCCTTCGAAAGCCGCCACAAGCTCGCCCGCGAGCGTGTCGAGGCAATGAAGACGATCTGGGCCGAGGAGGAGCCCGAGTATCACGGGGAGTTCGTGAGCTTCGGCAAGATGAAGCAGTGGCCAAAGCCGTTCCAGAAGCCCCATCCGCCGATCATCGTCGGCGGCGCTTTCCCCTACGCGGCGCGCCGCGCCGTGCGTTACGGCGACGGCTGGATCCCGCGCGACGACTGGCTCGACCGCGACGGCATCGAGGTGCTCGACAAGTTCCGTGCCATGGCCAAGGAGGCCGGCCGCGATCCGGCCAGCCTGTCGATCAGCACCTTCCGCGTGCGCGACGACCTCGACCGCCTGAAGCGCTACCGAGAACTCGGCATCGACCGAGTCGTGTTCTCGCTGCCGGCCGAGAAGGAGGATAGGATCATGCCCATCCTCGACCAGTGGGCGGAACTCCAGCGCGGGCTGGACGGCTGAGAGAAGCGCAACGCCGTTCTACGGGGAACGCTTGACGCGGTGGCGCGTGTCCGGGAGCGGGATGCGGGTGTCGGGTGCCACCGACCACTCGCCGAATTCTTGGGCAAGATGCGTCGCCGTCGCAGCGTCGCTTTCGACCAGGACCATGCGTGGCGTCTCGTCGACCACGTCGACCGACGGCACACGTCGGATGCGCCGCACGTCATCGGCTGGTTTGGCGCCGGCGCCCTTGTAGCGCATGATGAAACGCGGCATGGCCTCATCTTATCAAACTAGCCCCTGGCCTTCAAAGTGGGCATCGTTGGCACCAAAGCCCTGCAGCTTGGCACTGTCGAAGGCCAGCTTCATGATCGCTCGAGTCCTCTTGTCGTCCCGAGCCGACGCGAGCAGGTCCGGTTCTTGTGACATCATTGCGGCGATGCGGCCTGTGACCGCTGGGCAGGCCATCGAGGTCCCGCTCATGACCGCATAAGCACGGTCGGGAACAGTGGAGACGATGCCGACACCAGGCCCGGTAAGATCGATCTCCATGCCGATGTTCGAGAAAGCTGCGATGAAGCGTTTGGCATTGCTGGTCGCGAAGGGCTTCTCGATGTCGCCGGCCGCAACTGCGTCGGCCGGGAAAGTCCCTTTCTCGCCGAGGGCCGACACCGCGAGCGCCTGCTGAAGCTGCGCGGGAAAGCTGACCGCCAAGCGTCCATTGTTGCCGGCGGCGCAAACCGAGAGCACGCCCCGCTGGAAGGCGTCGTTTATAGCCTCGGCCAGCGTCGCTTCGGGGGAACCGCCGCCCAGGCTGAGATTGAGCAAGTCGCAGCCATCCGCCGTGGCCTGGTCGACGGCCTTGGCGATGTCGAAGTTGCTGGCGCCTTCCGCCGATTCTCCGAACACGCGGTAGCTGCGCAGCGTCACGCCTGGTGCGATGCCGCGCACGCCTGTCGGCGCCGTGCCACGGGCCGCAATGATGCCAGCGACGTGGCTGCCGTGGTCTCCGGCGGGCCCGAAGTCGGTCGGCTGCTCACCGGTCACCGTGTTCATGCCGCCGGCGACCGCTAGGTCTGGATGGTTGAGCGCGATCCCGGAGTCCAAGACTCCGACCGTCACGCCGTTGCCTGCAGTGAGAGGCGTTCCGGAATAGAGCGCAGCGGCAAAGTCCGGAACGGCGAGATCGATTGGCGACATGGTCAGCACATCGCCGCTCGACACTTTCAGCTTCCTGGCGTAGCGGCCCCAAAAGCCATGCGGCGGATAGACGTAGAGGGCGTCGAGATTGGCCTTCAAGCCGCCTAGCTTCAGGGTGACCTTACCCTGGGTATTGCTGTCGCCTTCGGCGCCGATCCTGTTGGCAAAATCGGTGAAGGCGACAACGTGCGCGCCCGCGATCGGCTTTGCGTCGGCTTTCGAACGCAAGACGATCTGCAGCGACGTGACCCCGGCCGCCTGCTTGGCCGCCTTCTCCACCCTTGCCCGCGGCTGCTCCGCCCTGTGGTAGTAGACCAGCGGCACCAGGCGCACGCCAGGCATGGCGCGACGCAGTGCACGGACGGCTTCTTCCGGCATCTCGACGAGCTTCAGGCCGTCCTCGTGTATCGAGTCGATGACGCGAATCCGCGGGGTGACCTTCTTCGGCAGACCGTTCGCCGACATCGCCATCATCATGGCAGGAAGAGCTTTCGATTCCGGCGCTGGCCGCAGTATCGGGTTGAGCATCATATCGTCGCGAACGCCGCGTGGCGGCATCACGACATATTGCACCGGCTTTTCCTGTGCCATTTCCCCTCCGACGGCTGCTTATGGCTTGAATACTACCATAAGATGCGAGCATTTCAACGAGATATGCACTCTAAAGTAGCATACCTTCGAGCCTGCGGGAAACGAGTGGGGCAGGGGCGCAAGCCGGGATCAGGCGCCGGCTGGTCGACCCGCATGCCGAGCTCGAGCCGTTCCCCGCGATATGCCCGCTCGTGGCCCAGCTCGATGAGCTTCCTCACGCAGCCGGTTCGGGTCAGCGAGCTCGGCAGGATCATGCCGGCGGATTGCAGCGGCTCCTGGATGGCCGATCATTTGCAGTCCGCCGGCTTCGTCTGGCACGTCAGCAGACGTTGCTGCTGCAGGATGAGGTCCGCTTCGGCCTTCACGGCGGCCGCCTTGGCCGCCGCCGGCGGATCGACAGTATTGACGATCGTGTTGGCGGAATTGAGCACGCCTGCTGCGCCCGCGGTCTTGCCGTAGCTGATCGACGTTATGGCGCCTGATTCCGCCAGAACAAGTGCGAAGGACTGCTTGCCGAACAGGGCGGCCTTGGGAATGGGCAATTCGTACGTCCTGGTGCCTGGCACCATGGCGGCCGCTGCCGAGATGGTCCTGCCGGTGTTCTTGTCCTTTACCTCGACCCTGACGTGACCGACCTCGCGGAGTGTCAAAGGAACCATGTCCTTGTCGACCTGCGGACGTGCAAAACGAGCGCCGCTGCCATTTGCCTGGAATTGACCGACTTCGACCGCGAGCGGCGGCAGATTGGGCAACTCAGCTTTGAGCCGCGCGCTCCCGGGAACGACGTCGAGATCGTGAGAGCCGGTGGAAGCCAGGAGGTCGAGGCCCTTGGCGTAGACCATGGAAATCGGCTTGTTGTCGCCCCAGCGCGCGATCACGTCACAGTCCGGCAGGGACTGCGATGTCTTCTTCACGTTCGCCAGCATGCCCAATGGCGCAATTGTCGCCGCGATGCTGGCGGCTGCCTTGATGATCGCCTCACCTTGACCGATCGTGCTCTGGTTGACGCCTTTCAGCCGGCCGTCATCGTAGAAGGTCAAGCCCATGTCGCTGTCTGTGAACACGGCGAGTCCGCCTTCGATACTCTTGATCCTGATGCTCACCGGCTCTACCGAGCGGTCCGCGGAATATGACGTGTTCACCGAAGAAGCGTCGACGAAAATGAAGTCCGTCTTGTCAGCGTTGCAGATGACCGTCCGCGTCAGGGTGACCGTGCTGCTCGCCCTGGGCAAATAGTAGTTGTATTGGACGTCCGGCACAGAGGAGCATGCGCCGAGCAGCGTCGCTGCCATGCCGGCGACTAGCGTTGATTTCGCTTGAGTCATAACCACCCTCGGTTGCTTTCCCCGTCACGAAGAACCATGGGCGGGGATGCCCTATCTGTGGCTTTTCGCACACCCAGGAGTTTGGGGTCGCCTGAAGCGCTACCGCGAACTCGGCATCGACCGACTCGTGTTCTCGCTGTCGGCCGAGTTCAACCGCCAGCTCGGCTGACGATCATGCCGGGGTAAAGCCCGCTCTGGTGGTGGTATGCCTCGCCGGGGAGGTAACCCCCCTTGCGTGCCATGTAGGGGTCGCGTGCGCAGGCCGCGAGCAGCGCCGCGACAATGATGACGGCGACGTACCTCATGTCGCTACAACTCAGCCGAGCCCGAGTCGTTCCCCGCGATATGCCCCGCTCATGACCCGTTCCCACCAGCCCTTGTGGTCGAGATACCAACGTACGGTCTGGCGCAGGCCGTCCTCGAAGCCGTGGCGCGGCCGCCAGCCGAGCTCGGCTTCGATCTTGGCGGCGTCGATGGCGTAACGGGCATCGTGGCCCGGCCGATCGGTGACGAACTCGATCAGGCGCTCGTGAGGCCGGTGCGGGCTGCCTGGCACCATCTCGTCGAGCAGAGCACAGATCGTACGCACGACGTCGATATTCTTGCGCTCGCTGTCGCCGCCGACGTTGTAGGTCTCACCAGGCTTGCCCGTGCGCAGCACCAGCGTGAGCGCCTCGGCATGGTCCTCGACGTGCAGCCAGTCACGCACGTTCTCGCCTTTGCCGTAGACCGGCAGGCTCTGGCCGCGCAGCGCGCGGATGATGGTGAGCGGGATCAGCTTCTCGGGGAAATGGTAGGGGCCGTAGTTGTTGGAGCAGTTGGTGGCGAGCGTCGGCAGGCCATGAGTGTGATGCCAGGCGCGCACCAGGTGATCCGACGCGGCCTTGCTGGCGGCGTAGGGTGAGTTGGGCGCGTAGGGCGTGGTCTCGCTGAACTTGCCGGTGGCGCCCAGCGAGCCGAACACCTCGTCGGTGGAGATGTGCTGGAAGCGAAAGCGCGCACGGGCGTCGGCGTCGAGCTTGCGCCAGTAGGCGAGGGCGGCTTCGAGCAGGGTGTAGGTGCCGCCGACATTGGTCTCGATGAAGGGCGCAGCGCCGTCGATCGAGCGGTCGACGTGGCTCTCGGCGGCAAGATGCAGGACGGCGTCGGGCTGGAAGCTCGCGAAGATGGCGTCGACTGCGGCCCGATCGACGATATCGACCTTGAAATGCGTGTGCCGGTTGCTGTCGCGCGCCTCGGCCAGCGATTCGAGGTTGCCGGCATAGGTGAGCTTGTCGACGTTCGCCACGGCCCAGTCGGTGTCGCGGATGATGTGGCGAACGACGGCCGAGCCGATGAAGCCGGCGCCGCCGGTGACCAGGATCTTCATGGCGGGCTGATTAGATCGCGATCAAGGCGACGCCAAGGCGCCAGCCCGGCTCACTGATGCCGCAGGATCTGGCCGAGGAACAGCTTGGTGCGCTCGTTCCGAGGATTGGCGAAGAATTCCTCGGGCTCGTTCTGCTCCACGATCTCGCCGCGGTCCATGAAGATCACACGGTCGGCCACGGCGCGGGCGAAGCCCATCTCGTGGGTGACGACCAGCATGGTCATGCCCTCGCGGGCAAGCTCGACCATGACGTCGAGCACTTCCTTCACCATCTCGGGGTCGAGCGCCGAGGTCGGCTCGTCGAACAGCATGATCTTGGGCCGCATGCAGAGTGCCCTGGCGATCGCCACGCGCTGCTGCTGGCCGCCCGAGAGCTGGCCGGGATACTTCAGGGCCTGCTCGGGGATGCGCACCCGCGTCAGCAGGGTCATGGCGATTTCCTCGGCGTCCTTCTTGGGCATCTTCTTCACCCAGATCGGCGCCAAGGTCAGGTTGTCGAGGATGGTGAGGTGCGGGAAGAGGTTGAACGACTGGAACACCATGCCGACTTCGCGGCGGATCATCTCGATGTTCTTGACGTCGTTGGTCAGCGGCACGCCGTGCACCACGAGGTCGCCGGCCTGATGCTCCTCGAGGCGGTTGATGCAGCGGATCAGGGTCGACTTGCCCGAGCCCGACGGCCCGCAGACGACGATCTTCTCGCCCTCCTTGACGTCGAGGTTGATGTCGGAGAGCACGTGGAACTGCCCGAACCACTTGTTCACGCCTCGGAGCGTGATCACCGAGGGGACGTTGCTGAGATCGCGTGCCGTGGCGGCCATGACCGGTTCTCCTTGGCCGCCTAGCGGCGGGTTCCCTTGTTGAGCTCGATCTCGAGGTACTTGGAATACCGCGACATCGAATAGCAGAAGACGAAGTAGACGAAGGCGGCGAACAGGTAGACCTCGCCGGGGTAGCCGGCCCACGCCGGGTCGACGAGCGCCTGGTTGGCGGTGTTGAGGAAGTCGAAGATGCCGATGATCAGCACCAGCGAGGTGTCCTTGAAGAAGCCGATGAAGGTGTTGATCAGCGGCGGGATCACCACGCGCAACGCCTGCGGCAGGACGATCAGCGCCGTCTTCTGCACGTAGTTCAGCCCCATCGCATCGGCCGCCTCGAACTGGCCCTTGGGCAGCGACTGCAGGCCGCCCCTGATGATCTCGGCGATGTAGGCGCCGGCAAACAGGATGACGGCGACCTGGGCGCGCAGGAACTTGTCGAAGGTGACGCCCGTCGGCAGGAACAGGGGCAGCATGACCGAGGCCATGATCAGCAGGCTGATCAGCGGCACGCCGCGGATCAGCTCGATGAAGCCCACGCACAGGCCCTTGATCAGCGGCAGGTTCGAGCGCCGGCCCAGCGCCAGCAGGATGCCGTAGGGGAAGGCGAACAGCAGCCCGTAGGTGGCGAGGATGAACGTCACCGGGATGCCGCCCCACAGGCCCGTCTCGACGTAGCTGAAGGGCGCGATCGGCAGCTTCCAGTTCGGCAGGACACCCGCGACGAGCAGCACCAGGCCGACCAGGCCGATAGCCGCGAGCGTGCGATAGGCATTCATCTCGCCGGCTTGCGCGATGCCCTTGCGGAAGGCCATGCCGACACCGCCGATCACCAGCGCCGCGGCCAGGAACAGGCTGAGCGGGATGTGGAGCTGGCCGAACATCAGCAGGAAGGTGAAGAACGATCCGATGCTCCAGATCACAAGCAGCCGCCACGGCTTCCACATGCGCCGGTCGGAGGTCATGACCAGCATCGCCAGCATGATGATGACGGCGAAGAAGGGCCGCCATTGCTGGTCGTAGGGGAAGGTGCCGAAGAAGATCAGGCGGGCCTTCTCGCGGATCAGCGCCCAGCAGGCGCCCCCGCCGCGGCACTCAGAGCCGGTCGAGGCGGTGAAGTTGGCGGTGAAGAGCGCCCATTCCAGGAACCACGACAGGATCCAGGCCATGGCCACGAGCAGCACCACGGTGGTGATGCCGTTGCCCCAGCTCGAGAACAGGTGCTTGCGGGCCCAGCCGAGGGGGCCGCTGTCGTCTACCGGAGGAGCGAGTTGCTTGCGCTCGCCGACGGGCATGTCGGTCATGGCTCAGCGCTCCCTCAAGGCGATGCGTTTGTTGTACCAGTTCATGAACGCCGAGATCGACAGGCTGACCGAGAGGTAGGCCGCCATGATGATCAGCACGTTCTCGATCGCCTGGCCGGTCTGGTTGATGGTGACGTTGATCGAGGCCACCAGGTCGGGATAGCCGATGGCGATGGCCAGCGAGCTGTTCTTGGTGATGTTGAGATACTGGCTGGTCATCGGCGGCACGATCACGCGCAGCGCCTGCGGCAGCAGCACCAGCCGCATCACCTGGCCGCGGCTCAGTCCGAGCGCCATGGCGGCCTCGCTCTGGCCCTTGTGCAGCGCCAGGATGCCCGAGCGCACGATCTCGGCGACGAAGGCCGAGGTGTAGAGCACCAGGCCGAGCAGGAGTGCGGTGAACTCCGGCTGGATGACGGTGCCGCCGTCGAAGTTGAAGCCCTTCAGCTCCGGCCAGCTCATGTGACGCGGCGCACCGCCCAGCAGCCACACGATGAGCGGCAGGCCGAGCGCCACGCCGAAGCCCGCCGAGATCGACGGGAAGGGCTGGCCGGTCAGCTCCTGGCGTTTCTTCGCCCAGCGATGCAAGACCCAGGCGCCGGCGATGCCGATCAACAGCGCGACACCCATCCATTTGTAGATCGGATCGGCAATCGGCACCGGGAAGTAGAGACCGCGGTTGGACAGGTAGACGGTATTCCAGAACGCGCCGATCGCCTGTCGCGGCCCCGGGAATGCCTCGCTGATCAGCTTGTAGAACAGGAACAGCCAGAGCAGCAGCGGCACGTTGCGGAAAGCCTCGACGTACCATTCGCAGATCTTGGCGAGCAGCCAGTTGTTCGACAGCTTGCCGACGCCGATCGCCGTGCCGAGGAAGGTCGCCATGATGACGCCCAGCACGGACACCTTCAGCGTGTTCAGCATGCCGACCCAGATGGCGCGGGCATAGGTGCTGGCCGGCGAATACTCGATCATCGTATCGCCGATCTCGAAGCCCGCCTCGCGGTCCAGATAGTGGAAGCCGCTGGCGATCTTCTGACGCTCGAGATTGTCGATGGTGTTGGAGACGAGGTACCAGGCGAGCAGGCCGACCAAGCCGACCACGACGATCTGGAAGACCCAACCACGGATGACGGGGTCGTTCCACGGCGCCACTTTCACACGCGGCGCGGAGCCCAATGCCTCGACTGCCATCCGCTCTGTCCCCCTGCCGACCGCGGTTGTTCCACGGCCTTCTGACGAATGATCTTGGCGGCAGTGTAAGAGGGAATTCCGCACTTGCAACCGGCCAAAAGTCGGGCCGCTATGGTCTGGTTCTTGCTCGCGTTTTCAGCCGGATTGCCGCCCGTCAGCGGCCTCGCAGCGGCCGCGCCAGTGGATCGTCACCGGAGCGGCGGCACGTACGGAATGGCTGCTTTGGTCCAAAGCGCATTGAGGCTGCGGGGATCTTGAGGGCGAGCCGCATCCAGGTTGCGATCGTAGCTTTCGCCGTAGTTCCCGGCCTGCCTGACAATGTCGTAGACCCATTTCTCGTCGGCCCCCAACGCCTTGCCAGGCCCGGCGTCACGCCGAGGATGCTCTTGATCGCGGGATGGCTGCTCTTCAGCATCTCGTCGACATTCTTCGAGGTGATGCCGTACTCCTCGGCCTCGATCATGGCGAACAGCGTCCAGCGCACGATGTCGCAAATTGATCGTCGCCCTGACGCACCGACGGGCTGAACGGCTCCTTGGAGATGGCCTGCGCCAAGACGGCGCCCTTGGCGTGCTGGGCACTGCCGGCGCGGATCGCGTGAAGCCCAGATATGTCGGCCGCCAGCGCTTCGCAGCGACCGGCCAGGAAGGCGGCCAATGCCTCGTCCATGCGGTCGAAGGGCGCAGCGAAGGACCTTGCAGACAGCAGCAAGGGCCCCTCGTGTCACTTGGGATGACAGCGTTTCTCGTATCGACGCCCGTACGGTTTACTCGACTCGGAACGCGTACGCGTTTGCCGCCTGATTGAACCGCTGGCGGTTCAATCAGGCCGGAAATCGCTCTAGCGGATGGGCGGCGCGTACTGCAGGCCGCCCTTGGTCCACAGGTTGTTCAGGCCGCGGTCTATCTTGAGGAGCGAGCCCATGCCGACGTTGCGGTCGAAGCTCTCGCCGTAGTTACCGACCTGCTTGATGATGTTGTAGACCCACTTCTCATCGACGCCGAGCGCCTTGCCCATGCCGGGCGTGACGCCAAGGATGCGCTTGATGGCGGGGTTGTCGCTTTTCAGCATCTCGTCGACGTTCTTGGAATTGATGCCGTACTCCTCGGCCTCGATCATGGCGTACTGGGTCCACCGCACGATGTCGGCGAACTGGTTGTCGCCGTGGCGCACTGCCGGGGCCAGCGGCTCCTTGGAGATGATCTCCGGCAGGATGATGAAGTCCTCGGCCTTGGCCGGCGGCGGCACGTTGGCCGCGCGCGTGGCATAGAGGCTCGAGGCGTCGTTGGTGTAGACGTCGCAGCGGCCCGAGAAGAAGGCGGCGCGCACTTCCTCGACCTTCTCGATGACCACCGGCTTGAAGGTCATCTTGTTGGCGCGGAAGTAGTCGGCGAGGTTGAGCTCGGTGGTGGTGCCGGGCGCGACGCAGACCGTGGCGCCGTTCAGCTCCTTGGCGCTCTTCACGCCGAGCTTCTTGTTCACCAGGAAGCCCTGGCCGTCGTAGTAGGTGACGGCGGTGAAATCGAGGCCGAGCGCGGTGTCGCGCGTCAGCGTCTCGGTCGTGTTGTTGGACAGGACGTCGACCTCGCCCGACTGAAGCGCGGTGAAGCGCTGCTGCGAGGTCAGTCCGCACATACTTGACCTTCTCCGAATCGCCGAAGATCGCGGCCGCCACGGCGCGGCAGACATCGACGTCGAGGCCGACCCATTTGCCCTGGCTGTCCTGCAGCATGAAGCCCGCCGTGCCGGTGCCGACGCCGCATACCAGCGAACCGCGAGCCTTGATCGCATCGAGATCCTTGCCGGCCATGGCGCCGGTCGAAAACATGGTCGCGGCAAACCCGGCTGCCGCCGCCATCACTACATTGCGCATTCAAGCCCCCTTTTTCTTACTCCCTATGCGGGAGTTTCCGATGTTGGGAGCCTGCAAGCAACAGGCCAAATGGCGGACTGTCGGCCTCCCGCCCATCTCTTCGGCCGTCGGACTCCTCTCCCCCGCTAGGGGCCCGCTAGGGGGAGAGGTTGGGTGAGGGGGCTACGCACGTCGATTCCCCCTCACCCAGCCTCTCCCCTTAGCGGGGGAGAGGAACATGAAGATCAGAGAGGGCGAGGGGGAGGCGCCCGTCCCTACCGGATCGGCGGGGCGTACTGCAGGCCGCCCTGGGTCCACAGGTTGTTCAGGCCGCGGTCGATCTTGAGGGGCGAATCCGGGCCGAGGTTGCGGTCGAAGCTCTCGCCGTAGTTACCGACCTGCTTGACGATGGTGTAGACCCACTTCTCGTCGACCCCCAAGGCCTTGCCCATGCCCGGCGTCACGCCAAGGATGCGCTTGATGGCGGGGTTGTCGCTTTTCAGCATCTCGTCGACGTTCTTGGAATTGATGCCGTATTCCTCGGCCTCGATCATGGCATAGAGCGCCCAGCGCACGATGTCGGCGAACTGGTTGTCGCCGTGGCGCACGACGGGCCCCAGCGGCTCCTTGGAAATGATCTCCGGCAGGATCAGGAAGTCGTCGAAGGTGCGCGGCGGCGGCACGTTGGCGGCGCGCGTTGCCGCCAAGGCGGAGGCGTCGGTGGTGTAGACGTCGCAGCGGCCGGCGAAGAAGGCGGCGCGGATCTCGTCGACCTTCTCGATGACCACCGGCTTGAAGGTCATCTTGTTGGCGCGGAAGTAGTCGGCGAGGTTGAGCTCGGTGGTGGTGCCGGGCGCCACGCAGATCGTGGCGCCGTTCAGCTCCTTGGCGCTCTTCACGCCGAGCTTCTTGGGCACCAGGAAGCTCTGGCCGTCGTAGTAGAAGACGCCGGTGAAATCGAGGCCGAGCGCGGTGTCGCGGGTCAGCGTGTAGGTGGCGTTGCCCATCACCATGTCGACTTCGCCCGACTGCACGGCGGTGAAGCGCTGCTGCGAGGTGAGGGGGACGTACCTGACCTTCTCGGCGTCACCGAACAGCGCTGCCGCCACGGCGCGGCAGACATCGACCGACAGGCCTTTCCACTTGCCCTGGCTGTCGGCCAGCATGAAGCCCGCGGTGCCGATGCCGACGCCGCAATTCAGCATGCCACGCGCCTTGATGGCATCGAGATCCTTGCCTGCCATGGCGGTGCCCGACAACAACAGACCGGCTAGGCCGGCCGCGGCGGCGATGAGCTTGTGCATTGAACCCCCTCTGCTCCCTGACTCCCCGGCGCGAGTGTAGTTGCGATGGCCGGCAAGCAACAGTCCAAATGAAAACCGCCGCCCTTGCGGGCGGCGGCTTCGTTTCAGTTCGATGATGCGTTGGCCGATCGCCCTCAGCGAATCGGGGGGCGCGTACTGCAGGCCGCCCTGGGTCCACAGCGCGTTCTGGCCGCGGGCGATCTTGAGCGGCGAGCCCATGCCGACGTTGCGGTCGAACATCTCGCCGTAGTTACCGACCTGCTTGATGATGTTGTAGACCCACTTCTCGTCGACGCCGAGCGCCTTGCCCATGCCCGGGGTGACGCCGAGGATGCGCTTGATGGCGGGATTCTCGCTCTTCAGCATCTCGTCGACGTTCTTCGAGGTGATGCCGTACTCCTCGGCCTCGAGCTGGGCGAACAGCGCCCAGCGCACGATGTCGGCGAACTGGTTGTCGCCGTGGCGCACCACCGGGCCCAGCGGCTCCTTGGAGATGATCTCCGGCAGGATGATGTAGTCGTCGGGGTTCGGCGCATTGGCGGCGCGGATCGAGTAGAGGCCCGAGGCGTCCGTCGTGAACACGTCGCAGCGGCCGGCGAAGAACGCGCGCGCGCACTTCCTCGAGCTTCTCGATGACCACCGGCTTGAAGGTCATCTTGTTGGCGCGGAAGTAGTCGGCGAGGTTGAGCTCGGTGGTGGTGCCGGGCTGCACGCAGACCGTGGCGCCGTTCAGCTCCTTGGCGCTCTTCACGCCGAGCTTCTTGTTCACCATGAAGCCCTGGCCGTCATAGTAGTTGACGCCGGTGAAGTCGAAGCCGAGCGCAGTGTCGCGCGTCAGCGTCCAGGTCGTGGTGCGGACCAGCAGATCGACCTCGCCCGACTGCAGCGCGGTGAAGCGCTGCTGGGCGGTGGTCGGCACGTACTTGACCTTGTCGGCATCGCCGAAGATGGCGGCGGCGACGGCCCGGCAGACATCGACATCGATGCCGGTCCACTTGCCTTGGCTGTCGGCTAGGGCGAAGCCCGCAACGCCGGTGTTGACGCCGCAGACCAGCGATCCGCGCGCCTTGATGGCGTCGAGATCCTTGCCGGCGAACGCTGTACCCGCAGCGCCGACCAGCGTGGCCGCGACGACGCCGGCGGCCATATACTTCTTGAACATTTCGTCCTTCCCTTCGTGGTTGCCTCTGCCGTCCTGTCAGGCCTCAGCCGGCCGCGGACGACGCTGGCGCGATTCCTAGGCGATCAAATCGGCCCGCGCAACGGCAGGCGTCGCTCAACCTAAAGCATATTCAGTTGGGCTGGAATCAGCCGAACGGAATATGCCTGCTGCAACAACTAACCCCCGTGCGCGCGTTTCCGGTCAGATGGAACCGCTCGCGGTTCCATCTGACCGGAAACCGCTCCAGGCGATTTGCGGGCCGCCAGATTACAGGCGATCCACGTTGCGCGAGGAGAACGGGTTGTGGCTCCACGGCTCCGCGCCCTGCAGGCCGCGGAAGCGGTTGTTGCCGTCGTCCTTGGCGCCGGCGGCCTTGCGGATCTCCTGCTGCCACTGGCGGTAGGCGACCAGGCTCTCGTTGACGAGGACGCTGTTGAAGCCCTTCCCCGAGATGTACGGCTGGGGATCGACGAACTGGCCGTTCACGATCACGGAGAAGTGCAGATGCGGGCCAGTCGACCGGCCGGTCGAGCCGATGTAGCCGATCAGGTCGCCCTTGCGAACGCGGCTGCCCGGGCCCATGCCGTCGGCGAAGCGCGACATGTGGGCGTAGAGCGACTCGAAGTTGTCGGCATGGCTGATCTTCACCGTGCGGCCGTAGTTGAAGTACCAGCCCTGGTGATTGATCGTGCCGTCGGCTGCCGCATAGATCGGCATGCCGGTCTTGCCCTCGAAATCGATGCCGTTGTGGAAGCCGCCGCCGCTCGAGCGGCCGTAATAGCGGCGAGTGCCGAACGGCGAGGAGACGCGCGCGCCGCCGCTGGGCTCCGTGAGCGCCGTGCCGCCAAGCCTGCGGCCGCTCTCGTCGAACCAGCCTTCCGGCTCGTTCGGTGGCGCAAACCACCAGAACGACTTCTTGGCCGAGCCTTCGCCGATGGCGGCGGCAAGCAGCCGCGGCGCACCATCGACCGTGCGGCCCTTCCAGACCTCAACCTTGGCGCCGGTGAAGCCCGCCAGCGCCTCGCTGAGCTCCTTGAGGGTGGCGCTGCTGGCGCCGGTCGAAGCAAGGCTGGTGGCGAGGCCCGAGCTGGCGCTGACCTTGACCAGGGCAACCGAGCCCGCGACCACCGACCGGGAGCCGGGGCCCGCCGCCTGGCTCGTGCTCGGAAGGCTGGAGACGCGCTCGTCGTCGTTCTCGGTGGCGTTAGGCGCCAGCTTGAAGCCGTAGCTGCCGTCGGCGCCGCGATGCAGCTCCACGGCCAGCGACTTGGCGGAATAGAGCTGCAGGGCGACCAGTCGCTTGGGCTTGTCGGCCCCCTGCGATGCCAGGACCGCGCGGCCCGAGTTGGTGGTCTTCCTGTCGAGCTGCTCCATCGCCTTGGTGACGGCGTCTGCCGCTGCCCGGGCGTCGGACGGGTCGATCTTTAGGGCCGTGAGCTGGTCGGCCACCGAGCCGTCCGTGCCAATGGCGAAGGGCTGGACGTCTTCCGAGGGGGCCGTCGATGTCGATTTGGCGGGGGCTTTGAGGTGGTTCTTGTTGGGCGCCTTGATCTGGGCCATCGACCCGGAGGCACAAACGAACTGACAGGCGGAAAAAGCAAAGGTTGCTACGATTAGGCTCGGGACAATTCGCCAGCGCTGGGCGCGTTGATCTCGCGTCGTCTTGAACGCCATCAGCCTTCTCCCGGTCCATTGAAACGCAAACTCAAGTCTCTCTAAGGCCAACAGCGAATTCACCGATCCCCCAATCGGCGCCCCACGCTTTTGCCCTGCTAAGGCCAAGTGTGGCCACGGATAATCCACAAGTCCAACAAAAAGTTGCAAAAATGCAACACCCGTGAAAATGGCCCGTTAGGCCATATGGGGCGACGGTTAAGCGCCGCGACGGTCGCTGAATCGCACGTCGGACAAGTTGTCACTGCGGGCGCGATCGGGCAGACGCGGATGGTGCGCGAGAAGGCCGGCGGCCTCGGCCATTTCTTCAACGTCATTGAACGTTGGCACCCCGGCGCGCTCCATCGCAGCGAACCATTCGGTCTTGCCGGGCAACGTCCCCATCATGCCGTGCAGCAGCGGCTTCCGGCGCGGTCGACCGGCGGGGCGATGGCGGCGATCGAGGTCACCGACTCGTAACCGACTATCGTGCCGCCCTTGGGATTGACGGGCACCACGCGTCCGCCATAACCGGCCTGACGCAGCATCTGCATGATGGCGCCGCCTGACGACGTGGCGCGCTCGCCGAAGCCGACGAAGGCAGTGCTCTTGGGCGCGAACAACGGCGAGAGGTCGCGATCGCTCATGTCGCGCCGTTGCAGCACAGGCGGAATAGGAGAACAAGATGGCCGATCCGATCGAGCTTCTCATCCAGGGACGTGCGCACGAGCTGGGGCCGGGCTTCGCGGTGCGCCGCGTGCTGCCCAGCGCCAAGCGGCGCATGGTGGGACCCTTCATCTTCCTCGACCATTTCGGGCCGATGGTCGTGCCACCCGGCGGCGACGGCATGGCGGTGCGGCCGCATCCGCATATCGGGCTCGCCACCGTCACCTATCTGTTCGACGGCGGCATCTTCCATCGCGACAGCCTGGGCTATGCGCAGGCGATTCGCCCGGGCGACGTGAACTGGATGACCGCCGGCAGCGGCATCGCCCACAGCGAACGGACCGAGCCCGAGATGAAGCGCTCGGGCTTTCGCATGCACGGCGTCCAGACCTGGGTGGCGCTGCCCAAGAGCCACGAGGAGACGGCGCCCTCGTTCGAGCATGTCGAGAAGGGCAAGCTGCCGGCCTGGGCGGACGGCGGCGCGGCGTTCCGGCTGATCGTCGGCACCTACGGCGGCCGCACAGCGCCGACCACGCACTTCTCGCCGATCTTCTATGTCGCGGTGGAGATGCCGGCCGCGGCCAAGATCGCGGTGTCGCCCGAGCATGTCGAGCGGGCGGCCTATGTCGCCGAAGGCAGCGTGACCATCGGTGACCGGCTGCTGACGGTTGGCGACCTCGCCGTGCTGCAGGCGGGCCAGCCGGTCGATGCGATCGCCGGACCCGACGGGGCCAAGGTCATGCTGCTGGGCGGGGCGACGATCGACGGCCCGCGTCACATCTGGTGGAACTTCGTGTCGTCGTCGAAGGAGCGCATCGAGCAGGCCAAGGCCGACTGGCGCGACGGCCGCTTCGCCAAGGTGCCGGGCGATCCGGAGTTCATCCCGCTGCCGGAGCGCTAGTCATCCTGAGCGAAGCGAAGGATCTCATGCCGGTTGCAAGCGGCGATGAGGTCCTTCGCTTCGCTCAGGACGACAGAACTCATTTCTTTTCGACGTTCCAGAACACAATCACCGGTGACACGACGTTGCCGCTCACGGTGTTGCGCCGTGCCATCGGTTGCTGGAACTGGCCGAGCGGGACGGTGACGCCTTCGCTGAGGATGCGCGTCTGGACCTTATCGGCGATCTCGAGCTGCTTCTTGGGATCGCCCTCGCGGATGAACTGCATCCGGAGCGTCTCGATCTCTTCGTCGAGCGGCCAGCCGAACTGCGAGCGATCGCCGCTCGCCTCGGCATAGTGGTTGTTGACCGGATCGAGCAGCAGCACGGCGGCCGCTGCGGTCTGCGCGATGTTCCAGCCGCCTTGCGCCACGGGATCCTTCTTGGCGCGCCGCGCCACCAGCGTCTGCCAGTCCATCGACTGCACGTCGACCTTGAAGCCGCCGCGCTCGAGCAGGGTCTTGGTGACCGGTGCGAGGTTGGTCAGCACCGGGTTGTCGCTGGTCTGCAGCACGACGAGCGGCGTGCCGTCGTAGCCCAGCTCCTTCAGGAGCTTGCGCGACTCCTCGAAACGCGATTCCAGGAGGCCCTGCATGCCGGCCGAGCTCTCGAGCGGCGTGCCGCAGCCGAACATCGCCTTGCATTCCTTGTAATAGCGCGGATCACCGATCGTCGCCTGCAGGAAGTCCTTCTGGTTGAGCGAGAGCGTCGCGGCGCGACGGTAGCGCACGTCGTTGAACGGCGGCTGCTTCCAGTTGTAGCGCAGCACGTAGGTCAGGCCCAACGGATCGAGGACGACGACCTTGACGTCCTTGTCCTTCTCCAGCACCGGCAGGAGGTCGTGCGCCACCGTTTCGATCATGTCGATCTCGCCCGACAACAGGGCATTGACCGCGGTCTGCGGATCGGGGATCGAGCGCCATTCGATGCGGTCGAGCTTGGCGACCTTGCCGCCGGCCAGTCCCGACGGCGGCTCGGAGCGCGGCTTGTAGTCGGGATTGCGGACATAGACGACCTTCTCGCCCGCTTTCCATTCGTCCTTCTTGAAGATGAAGGGCCCCGAGCCGGTGGTGTCGGCGATCTGCTGCGCCACCGGCGTTTCGGCGACGCGCTTGGGCATGACGAACAGCGGCACCGAGGCCGACTTGGCGAGCGCCTTCAGCATCATGCCGAACGGCTCCTTGAGCACGATCTGGAAGGTCCGCTCGTCGACCGCCTTCATCTCCCGGGTCGACTTGGCGAGCAGGCCGCCCAGCGCATCCTTCTCGGTCCAGCGCTTGATCGAGGGCATGACGTCGGCCGAGGTCACCGGCGTGCCGTCATGCCACTTCAGCCCGTCGCGCAGCTTGAAGGTCCAGGTGAGCTTGTCGTCGCTCACCGTCCAGCTCTCGACCATCTGCGGCTGCGGCTCGAACTTGCCGTCGATCGCAAACAGCGTGTCGTAGATCAGGTAGCCGTGGTTGCGCACGATGTAGGCCGTGGTCCACACCGGATCGAGGATCTTCAGATCCGAATGCATGACCACGCGCAGCGTCTGGGACGACTGCGCCGACGCCGGCACGGAGAGCAATACGGCGCCCGCGAGCGCAATCAACGACCGACGCAGCATGACAGCCTCCCTATGGGCGGCGGTCCTCAGACGCCAGTGGGTGGCGTCCAGCTCGTTTCTTCGTCGAGCGGATAGACCGGCCGCGGCAACCTGGTCCAAGTGAAGTTCGCCAGGATCGGCGACGTCAAGCCCGGACAGTCGACTTCGTAGATCTGGCCGGTATTGAAGAACTCGTCAAAACCGCCCCGGAAGTGGCCGCGGCTCTTGACCACGACCACCCGCGCCTGGGCGATGTCGAGCCCGAACATCTCGAACTGCATCGGGTCCATGCACTGGCAGCGGTTGGAGATGACCACGAGCTGGATGCCGCCGAGGTCGAGCAGGGCCGAGGGACCCATGTCGGACGACACGTTCTTCAGAACGCCGCGCCGGCCGACATACTTGCCGTCGCTGAGCTTCGCGACCTTGGCCTCGCAGTCGAAGGGCAGGGAGAATTCCTGATGTTCCTGGGAGTTGAACGAGGCGGTGAAGATGGCGCCTTCACCCAGCTCGTGCGCCTTGGCGGCGACGGCGGCGTCGTTGAACACACCGAAGATCACATGCTGGGCGCGGGCGGCCTTGAGTGCGCGCAACAGATAAGTGGTGTTGCCGCGCCCGCCGCCGCCGGGATTGTCGGCGACGTCGGCCAGGATGATGGCCTTGCGGCGGCGGTCGCGGCCGACCGAGGTGGCGAGCTGCACGGCGTCGGCCATCGCCGTCATCTGCCGCTTGAAGCGCTCCTTCATGCCCCAGGCGCGCTTGGCGATGTCGAGCGACAGGTCGGCCGCCGCCTGGCGGTTGCCGTTGCGCGCCGTCACCACGGCGGTCAGGCCGTTCTTGGGGCTGTCGCTGTAGGCAAAGCCCGCCATCACCGAGACGTTCAGGATATCGCCGCCCACCTTGGTCTGGCCGTACTTGATCAGGTCGGCATAGGGGCCCTTGGCGGTCAGCAGCGAGATCTGCGGCGGCACCAGCGGCACCTTGACCATGGTGACCGCGGTGCGTGCGCCGGCCAGGCATTCGCGCATGTGCTTGGCGGCCTCGACGCCGCGCTCGTAGATGTCGGTGTGCGGGTTCTCGAGGTAGCCGACGAACACCGAGAGGTTGTCGGTCATCTTGCGCGAGACGTTGGCATGCAGGTCGAAGGTCGAGACGACCGGCACGTCCGGTCCGACGACGCGGCGGATGACCTCGAACAGGTCGCCGTCGGGATCGTCCGTGCCCTCGGCCAGGGCCGCGCCGTGGGCGGCGACGAAGACCGCGTCGAGCGGCAACGCGGCCCGCAGGCCCGTCTCGATCTCGGCCAAGAATGCCTTGAAGAAGGTCTCTTCGACCGGGCCGCCGGGCTGGGCCTGCGAGACGCGCAGCGGCACCGGCGTCCAGTTCCCGATGCGGTCCATCTCGGTGAAGAAGCCGGGCAGGTCGGGGAGCGTGATCGAGGCGCCCGAGCGCGCTTCGCTGACGATCTGGTTGCCGCGGATGTCGACGTCCGTCTGGAAGTCCTCCGCCGTGCTGACGGGCGAGAACCGGTTGCACTCGATGGCGAAGCTCAGAACGGCAATCCGCGGATTGTCCTGCGACACGTCTTCTCCTTAGCGCTGGCGCGCCAGAAACGCTTCGACCAGCCCGTTGAACGTAGCGGCCTCCTCGAAATATGGCGAGTGGCCGGCATGGGGGATCAGGTGTGCTTGCCCGCAGGGCAGGGCTGCCGCGATGGCGCTTGCCAGGAAGGCCGGGAAGACGACGTCCGCGCCGCCGGCGATCAGGAGCGTCGGGACACGGAAGTCCTTCAGTTCGGTGACGGTCCGGCGGGCGGTGCGGCGCAGGCCCTCGCGCACCTTCGCCTTGTCGAGCGCGCCCGCCATGGTGTCGATGCTGGCATAGAGAAGGTGCAGGGCGGGCGAGCGCGCCGCCGCTGCCATGCCCATCGCGGGATGGATGCCGTTGGCGAGGCCGGCGGCGGTCTTTGCTTCGGCGTCCTTCGCCCACGCATCGTAGACGGAGCCGCCCGACGGATCGCAGCCGCGGCGATCGAGCGTCCCGGAGGTCGAGCTCAGCACCAGCGCCTTCACTTTCGCCGGATGGGCGATCGCGTATTCGAGCACCGTCCAGCCGCCCATCGACTGGCCGACCAGGCGCACGTCGGGAAACTTCAGGTGATCGATCAGGGCGGCGAGGTCGGAGGCATAGTCGGCCGGATCGGGGCCGCCGTCGATCGCCGTGGACGGCGCGAAGCCGCGATGGGCGAAGCTCACGCAGGTGTAATGCGGCGCGAAGTGCGCGACCTGCTGCCACCAGCTCAGGTGATTGCCGCCGAGACCATGGGCGAACAACAGCGCCGGTCCGCTGCCCGACACCTCATAGTAGAGGTCGCCGAACGGCCGCTTCAATCGGCCGACGCTGCGCGCCGGCGCCTTGTGGGTCATGGAACCAAAGTCCTCTCAGAAGAGGACGAGCGTAGAGCCCACGACGCCCAACGGCCAGCGGCCCGCGGCGAACAGACGAAACTTGCTTTCGAAGGGCGACGCGGCGTCTTCGGCGAGGCGCGCCAGCGCCAGTTGATAGGCGGCCTGCGCGGCGGCGCCGGCGGCGACATGGATCGAGGCCTTGGCCGCGCCGCCCATGCGCGAGGCGGCGGTGGCGGCCTTGCCGTGCACGATCTCGCCCGCGTCGGTCGTCAGCTCGGTGAGCGCCGTCCATAGCTCGCGCTCGGGATAGCGCGCGTCGGCGTCGGCCAGCAGGCGTTGGCGCAACTCTTCCTCGCGATCCCACCACGCGGGAGACCAGTCGGGCGCCTTCAAGACGCGCTCGGCTTCCGGCCAGTCGTGGGCTTGCACGACGCGCAGCGGTCCCAGTCCGAGGGCGATAGCGTAGGCAGTGGCGTCGCTGCGATCGCCGTCGGTCAGCGGCTCGCCCAGGGCGGCGAACCAGGCGGCGGCTCGGGTCTCTTCCTTGACTCGTTCGAGCAGCTTGACGGGAAGCGTGGCCACTTCCTTGACGTTGCCCACCCTTCGAGAGTCGCGCATGTGAATGCGCGAAGGGCGCTTCGCGCCCTCCTCAGGGTGAGGTCGGTTCTGAACGCGCCTCATGCTGAGGAGCGCCCGTAGGGCGCGTCTCGAAGCATGGGCCGCAGTCGAGGCCTGTCGACCATCCTCACGCCGCCTGCTTCACCTCGGGCAGGGTGAGGTCGTACTTGTTGGCGACTTCGGTCGCGCGCTTCATGAAGTCGGCGCGCATCTCGTCGTTGGTGCGCTGCTTGATGTTCCACTTGCGGAAGACCTCGTTGTTCTTCGACTGCGAGCCGCCGAAGAACGAGGGCAGGTAGGGGAAGTATTCGTCGATCGCCGCCTGCAAGGTGGCCTTGCCTTCCGGCGTCTTGATCAGCTCGGCGGTGAAGTCCTCGCCGAACTGCGCGTGGAAGCGTTCCTCGGGCATGGTGGCGCGGGCGAGGTTGCGGAGCGGATGGAACGTGCAATGCAGCAGGTCCTCGACCTGCAGGATCTCGGCCAGGTCGGCCAGAAGCTTGATGGCGACGAACTCCTCCCAGGTCTTGAGCGGGAACTCGAAGATCGACAGCGGCCGCTTGCCGCCGCCCGGGACCATGCGTTCCTCGGGAATGCCCATCTGCACGCCGAGCTGCTTGAAGCGCACGTGGTGGCCGTACTCCTCCATGGCGACGCGGCAGGTCAGCCACTTGGCGTAAGGCGTCGGCGCATAGGCGATGGCGGGCTCGTCGAACACCTGCGCGCCGTAGAGCTCGTTCACGGCATGGCTGATCACCAGCTTGGCCACGGCCTCACGATACTCTTGCGGAGCGGCTTTCAGCTCTTCGACTGTCTTGACGACGATGGGAGCGCTCACGGTGGTCTCCTCAGACGAGAGGTTCGGTGTTGAAGGCTTCGAGATCCGTGGTGAGGTCGGTGAACTTGTCCGAGAGCTTGGCGCTGAGATCCTGCGCCAGCGTGCCGCCGGCCTCGATGCGGGCGACGGGTCGCGGCTGGCCGAACAGGAACACTTCGCGGCCGCGCACGCCCAGCAGCTGGCCGGTGATGGCCTTGCCGGCCGGCGAGCACAGCGCCGTCACCAGATTGGCGACATGGTGCGCGCCGATCTTGAGCGCGCGCTCCTTGTAGGATTTTTGCGCCTCGTTGGCTGGCTGGATGATGTCGGTGACGCGCGTGCGCGCAAACGGCGCCACGGCGTTTGCCGTGATCTGGGCTCGCGCGAGGTCCATCGCCGTCACGCGCGTGAGGCCGAACAGGCCGGCCTTGGCGCTGGCATAGGCGGCTTGGCCGAGGTTTCCGTAGAGGCCGGCCGACGACACGATGTTGACGATGCGGCCCCAGTCGTAGCCACCCCCTTTGTCGCTGCTTGGGCCGCCGCGGCCCGACTTGCCCTGGTCGCGCATCACCGCCGAGGCGGCGTTGATGAGGTAGAACGCAGCCGACAGGTTGTTGCGGATCACCGCATCCCAGTCGCGCGGATCGGCACGGAAGACGAAGGCGTCGCGCAGGATGGCGGCGTTGTTCACCACGATGTCGATGCCGCCGAAATTCTTGATGGCCAGCTCGACCAGCGACTTGGCGGCACCTGGCGAGGCGACGCTGTCGGCGAAGGCGATCGCCTTCTTGCCCAGCGCCGCCGCGGTCTCGCCCGCGACCGTCGGATCGCCGTCTTCGCCGCCGATCGAGGCGCCGTTGTCGGCCACGATCACGCTGGCACCCTCGGCGATCAGAGATTCGGCGATGGCGCGGCCGATGCCGCGGCCGGCGCCGGTGACGATGGCCGCGCGTCCTTCGAGAAGGCCCGTCATAGTTCCGCTCCCGTCTTCTTGCCCGCATTGGCCATTTCCGCTGCGGTATAAAACGCGTCGGCATGGATATCGATGCGCCGCATGCCGCGCTGCTCGAACAGCTTCGTCGCCGCCTCGACCATCACCGGCGGACCGGCGAGGTAGGCCTTGCAGCCGTCGAATTCGTCGAAGTCCTGGGCGACGGCCTCATGCACCAGGCCCTGGCGCCGCGCCTCGCTGTCGCCTTCGCTCAGCACCGGGATGAAGTGAAGGTTCTTGTGGGTCTCGGCCAGCCTGGCGAAATGGTCGTGCAGGTAGAGGTCGCGCTCCGAGCGGACGCCGAAATAGAAGTAGATGTGCTGCGGCAGCGCCTTCTGCAGCGCCCGCTCGACCACCGACTTGATGGGGGCCATGCCCGAGCCGCCGGCGACCGCGATGATCGGCCCGCGGTGGGTCTCGCGCAGGTAGGAGGGACCGAACGGACCTTCGACGCGCACGTGGTCGCCGATCTTGAGCTTCTCGGAGACGTGGATGGAGGTGGCGCCGCCCTCGGTGCGCCGGACATGGAACTCCAGGATCGGATCGCCCGGCACGTTGGCCATCGAGTAGTCGCGCGGCGGGCAGCCCTCGAAGGTCACCGAGGCGAACTGGCCGGCGGAGAAATCGAACGGCCCGCCGGAGGCGATTTTCAGCCGGATGCGCTTGATGTCGTGCGTGGCGGCGTCGATGCCGACGACCTCGCAATCGAGCAGGCGACGGGGATGGACGATGAGATCGTCTTCCTCCAGCCAGGCGACCTCGCTGTCCTCCCACGGCACGGCGCGGCAGGCGAGGATCAGGCCGCGCTCCTTCTCCTCGTCGGACAGCGCGAACTCCGAATAGCCCTCCATCGTCACCTCGCCCTTCACGAGATGCGACTTGCAGGCGCCGCAGTTTCCGGACTGGCAGCCGAACGGATAGGAAATGCCGGCGTCGAGCGCGGAACCCAAGATGGTGGCCCCGGTCGGAACCTCGATGCTACGCTCGGCCTGGACGATACGGACTTTGAAGCTCATCGGGCAAACGCGAGAATTTGTTTGATCCCCAAACAATCTCCGTTTACCACTCCCGGCATGGGCCGTCCACCCGCCAAACCGCCCGCATCGCTGGATCGCGGTCTTTTGCCCTCCTTGCTGGGCTATGTGCTGCGCCGTGCCCAGTCGGCGGTGTTCGACGATTTCGCCAACACCTTCGCCAAGGCGGGCGAAGCGCTGACGCCGGGCGAGTTCGGCCTGCTGGTGCTGGTCGACCGCAATGCGGGGCTGAGCCAGATGGCGCTGGCGCGGGCGCTCGGCATCGACCGCTCGACCCTGGTGCCGATCCTCGACCGCCTGCAGGAACGCGGCCTCCTGATGCGCCATCGCTCGCCGACCGACGGCCGCACCCATGCGCTGGCCCTGACGCAGGCCGGCGAGAAGGCGCTGGCGCGCTTCGCCCGGCTGGTGCGGGCGCATGAGAAACGCATCGCCTCGCAGCTTTCGGCGGCCGAAATCCGGGTCCTGATCGACCTGTTGGAGAAGGTGCATACCGGCGCACGGTCGCTATAGTCCGCGCCGCATGAATTCGACCCATCCCGATTTTGCCGGCATCGACATCGCCCCACTGAGCGACGCCGCGGCGCTGAAGTCCTCAACGCCAATCTCAACGAGCCGGTCAAGGTCCTGAACGGAGAGGTCCTCGAGCTCGAATTCCAGGCGCGGCTTCTGCCGCTTTCGCTTCGAGATCGTGCCTGCCTTCTGCCATTCACAGGGCCGCATCTGCCAGGGTGGCTTCCTGACTGGCATGGTCGATACCGCCATGGCCCACGCCGCGATGGCCAAGGGCAGCTTCGCCTTCGCCGTGCCGACGCTGGAGCTCAAGATCAGCTTTCTGGAGGCCGCCGGCCCGGGCTTCGTGATCGCCGATGGCCGCGTGTTGCGCTGGGGCGGCTCCGTGGGTTTCCTCGACGGCGATATCAAGGACGACAAAGGCCGCCTCGTCGCGCATGCCACTTCGACCATCAAGATCGTGCGGCCGCGGAAGTAGCGCCCGCTGTCATCCCGAGCGTAGCGAGGGACCTTTCCGTTGCCTTAAAGGTCCCTCGCTACGCTCGGGATGACAGCGTTACTTGTCGCGGTGGCCGATCACGTTGGCGAGCGCCGCTGACAGGCCCTTCAACTCCTTCGGACCCGGCCGGCGGTAAGTGCCGGCCGTGGCCTTGCGCGGGTTCATCCGGACCAGCCCTTCGGCCATCACCACGGCGGCCTGGATGCCGTCGACCAGCGGCACGGGCACGCGGTCACGGATCTTGTTGGCGAGGCCGGCGAGCGGCGCGCCGGCCAGGATGACGACGTCGGCGGCATCGTCCTTCACCGTGCGCAGCGCGAGCTCGATCAGCACGGCTTCTTTCTCTTCCTGCACCTCGTCGATCGAGCGGAAGCCTTCGTCGAGCGTGCGGATGGCCGCGCACCGGCCGCTCATGCCGTGCCACGCCACGATCTCGGCGAACCACGGTTCTAGCGAGCGCGAGAAGCTCACGATGCCGAAGCGGCGGCCGAGCGTGCAGGCCATCAGCATGGCCGCCTCCGCCATGCCGACCACCGGGAAGTCGAACAGCTCGCGCGCGCCGCCCAGGCCGGGATCGCCGAACGCGGCGACGATCGCGGCGTCGATGGTGCCGCGGCGCTCGGCCAGCATGTCGAGCATGGCAGTGGAGCCGATGGCGGCCTCGGCCCGCGTGGCGATGTAGGGCACGCCGTACGACGCCGTCATCGGCATGAGCTCGGTGCCGGGACTTGCCACCAGCTTGGCCGAGGCGACAAGTCGATCGGTGACGCCGACTGAGGTGTTGGGATTGGCGACAAGGATTTTCATGGTGGAAGTGTAGCGCAGGACGGACCGCGATTTGCTGTCATCCCGAGCGTAGCGAGGGACCTTTCCTGTGGCCTTAAAGGCCCCTCGCTTCGCTCGGGGTGACAGCGGGGCTTTAGCTGCCGGTCGTGCCTTTCAGGCGAGCCACTTCTTCCTCCAACTCCCTGATGCGCTGCCCCAGCCGGTCGACGGCAGGGGCGATCTCGGCCTCGCTGTAGCGCGGGATGATGTGCTGTTGGCAGTTCACGTCCCAGGCTTCGAGCGTGAAGACGATGGCGCGTTCGGGTTTGGCCTTGTAGCGCGGGTCGACCAGGCGCTCCATCAGCTCGAGATCGCCTTCGACCACCCGCGCACGGCCCCACAGCTTTACGCGCTGCCGGGTGGCGAAATGCAGGATGAAGATGTGAGCGCGGTCGTTCTCCTTGAGATGACCGAGCGTGATGTACTGCCGGTTGCCGGCGAAGTCGGCGAAGGCGAGCGTATGGCTGCCGATGGTTTTCACGAACCCCGGCGGCCCGCCGCGATGCTGGACGTAGGGCTGACCGTCGGCGCTCGCGGTGGCGAAGAAGAAGGTGTCGATGGCGCCCAGGAACTGGCGCAGGTCGTCGGTGATCTCGGTCTTCCAGTCGCGGTCCTCGAACAGGGTTCGCGATCCCAGACGCAGCTGCTCCGCCTTGACCGCGGGCGAGAACATGACGTCTTCGGGCCCAGTCATCCGAGGATCCTCATCGCTACTCCAGTTTCTTGCCGAGCTGGCCCGCCACTTCCTGAATGAACTGCCAGGCGACGCGGCCTGAGCGAGCGCCGCGCGTCACCGACCATTCGATGGCCTGCTTGCGCAGGCTCTCGACCGGTACACCGAGCTTATAATGGTTGGCGTAGCCTTCGATCATGGCAAAGAAGGTATCCTGGTCGGCATTGTGGAAGCCCAGCCACAGGCCGAAGCGGTCGCTCAGCGACACCTTCTCCTCGACCGCCTCCGACGGATTGATCGCCGTCGAGCGCTCGTTCTCGATCATGTCGCGCGGCATCAGATGGCGCCGGTTGGAAGTGGCGTAGAACACCACGTTGTCCGGCCGGCCTTCGATGCCGCCTTCCAGCACCGCCTTCAGCGACTTGTAGGCGGCGTCCTGGCCGTCGAAGGAGAGATCGTCGCAGAACACCACGAAGCGGCGCGGCGAGGTGCGGATCATCGAGAGCAGCGCCGGCAGCGAGGGGATGTCCTCGCGATGGATCTCGACCAGCGCCAAGGGACCGGGCGGCCCGCCCATCTCGCGGTTCACGTGGGCGTGCACGGCCTTCACGATCGAGCTCTTGCCGGCGCCGCGCGAGCCCCACAGCAGGGCGTTGTTGGCCGGCAGGCCCTTGGCGAAGCGCCGCGTGTTGTCGAGCAGGATCTCCTTCTGCCGGTCGACGCCCATCAGCAGGTCGAGGTCGACCCGGTTGACCTTGGGCACGGCTTCGAGACGATGGCCGGCGGCATGCCAGACATAGGCCTCGGCGGCGGCGATGTCGGCGGTGGGAGGAGCGGGCGGGGCGAGCCGGTCGAGCGCTTCGGCAATGCGTGAAAGCGTGGCTTTAAGGTCTTGATCCATCGTTGCCGGCGGCGTGAAAGGGGGCGACCATACGCTCCCGCTGTTGCGTTGCAAAGCGGGGCGGGCTCGCTATAGTCCGCGCGCTTTTCGGCCCGGCAAGACGTCGCCGGAAGAATGAGGATCGGAGCGCAAGATGTTGATATCGGAAGCATGGGCCCAGGCGGGTGGCGGCGCGGGCGGCAGCGATTTCCTCGTCCAGCTCTTCCCGCTGATCCTGATCTTCGTCGTCTTCTATTTCCTGCTGATCCGGCCGCAGCAAGCCAAGGTCAAGGCGCAGCGCGAGATGCTGGGCGGCGTCAAGCGCGGCGACCGCGTCGTCACCGGCGGCGGCATCATCGGCCTGGTCACCAAGGTGATCTCCGACAACGAGCTCCAGGTGGAACTCGCAGAAGGCGTGCGGGTGCGCATCATCAAGCAGACCATCACCGACATCGTCAGCCGTGGCGAATCGGTGCGCGGCGCCAAGGAGACCGAGGACGACGAGAAGCCGATGCTGCCGCCCTGCGGCGCCGGCAGGCGAGCGCAAGAGCCTGTTGGGCAGCCTGTTCGGCGGCAGGAAATAGCCTTGTTGTTGAGGCAGTAGGTCGGGATGCTCAATCTTCCGCGCTGGCAGACGATCGTCATCATCGCGATCACGGTGCTGTCCGGGGTGTTCGCCCTGCCGAACCTGTTGCCGGCCGGCGTGCTCGACCATCTGCCGCACTGGTACCAGCAGAGCCGCATCAATCTCGGCCTGGACCTGCGCGGTGGCGCGCACTTCCTCCTCGAAGCCGACCTGCGGTCGGTCCTGACCGAGCGCCTCACCAATTTGGGCGACACCGTGCGCGGCGAGCTGCGCAAGCAGCAGGTGCCGTTCAAGGACATCACGGTCGAGCAGGGACGCGCCGTGAACGTCGTGCTGCGCGACGAGAGCCAGCGCGCCAAGGCGATCGAGGCGATCCGCAACCTCGATCCGTCGCTCGCCGTGTCGGGGCAGGGCGACACGATCCGTCTCGCCTATTCCGACCAGGACCTGTTCCGCCGCAAGAAGGAAGTGATCGAGCAGTCGATCGAGATCCTGCGCCGCCGCGTCGACGAGACCGGCACCATCGAGCCCACCATCGTGCGCCAGGGCGACGAACGCATCCTCCTGCAGGTGCCGGGCATCAAGGACACGACCGACCTCAAGCGCAAGATCAACCAGACCGCCAAGCTCACCTTCCACCTGGTCAATGAGGACGTGGCGGCGGCGGGGCCGGGCGCCAACGTGCCGCCTACCACCTACATGGTGCCGACGCGCGAGGGCATGCAGGAACTGCGGCGCAGCAATCCCAAGGCCTGGGACGAGATCCAGGCGGCCAACCCGCGCATGAGCCCGGAGCAGATCTGCCGGCGCTTCCAGCCGCAGTGCCTGCCCGTCTTGAAGCGCGTGGTCGTGGGGGGCGAGGATCTTGACGACGCCAAGGCCACCTTCGAGCAGCAGCAGGGTGGCCGGCCGATCATCAGCTTCACCTTCAATGCCGCGGGCGGCCGCGCCTTCTGCGCCGCCACGCGCGCCAACATCGGCAAGCGGCTGGCCATCCAGCTCGACAACGAGATCATCAGCGCGCCCGTCGTGCAGGGTGCGATCTGCGGCGGCAGCGGCATCATCACCGGCACCTTCACCACCCAGCAGACCCAGGAGCAGGCGCTGCTGCTGCGCTCCGGCGCGCTGCCCGCCACGCTCACCATCATCGAGGAGCGCACGGTGGGCGCCGACCTCGGCGCCGACGCCATCCGTGACGGAACCGTCGCGGCCCTCGTCGGCACGGCGCTGGTCGCGCTGTTCATGTTCGTGGCCTATGGGCCGATCTTCGGCGGCTTCGCCAACCTCGCCATGCTGGTGAACCTCCTCATGGTGTTCGCCGGCATGTCGATCCTGGGCGCCTCGCTGACCTTGCCGGGCATCGCCGGCCTGGTGCTGACCGTGGGCATGGCCGTCGACTCCAACGTGCTGATCTACGAGCGCGTGCGCGAAGAGAAGGCGCTCGGCCGCTCGGCCTTCAGCTCGCTCGCCACCGGCTATGAGCGCGCCATGTCGGCCATCATCGACGCCAACCTCACGACACTGATCGCGGGCGTGCTGCTGTTCGGCTTCGGCTCGGGGCCGATCCGCGGCTTCGCCACCACGCTCTCGCTCGGTCTCGTCACTTCGATGTTCAGCTCGACCATCTTCACCCGCATGCTGCTCGCCGTCTGGGTTCGCTGGCGGCGGCCGACCGAACTCGTGATCTGAGGCGCCCTCATGTTGTGGAAGCCCGTTCATCTGTTCACCTTCAAGACGAAGTTCGACTTCCTCGGCAAGCGCAAGGCCGCGCTGATCCTGTCGACCCTCGATCAATATCGTTGCGCTGATCGGCGTATTCACGGTCGGCCTCAACTTCGGCATCGACTTCAAGGGCGGCATCGCCATCCAGGCGCGCGCCAAGCAGGGCGCGGCCAACCTGGAGGAGCTGCGCGCGACGGTCGGCGGGCTCGGCGTCGGCGAGGTCGCGCTGCAGGAGTTCGGCGATCCCAGCACCGCGCTGATCCGCGTCCAGCGCCAGGACGGCGGCGCGCAATGCGTCGCCGGCGCGCAGAAGGTCATGCTGAAGCGCGCCGGTCCCGGCTGGCAGGTCAAGCCCGGCGCGGCCGGCACCGGCGACGTCGAGTTCACCTCGCCCGCCGCGCTCGACGCCGTGGCCTGGCGCGATGCGGTGAGCCGCGCCGGCCTGACCGTCCAGGAGCGCCAGCTTCCGCGCGGCACGGTCAACACCGCCAAGATCGACATGACGCCCGAGCAGCAGGCCGAATGGTGCCAGCAGGTCGCGATCAAGCTCGTCGAGGACGTGATCGGCGACAAGTACGAGCTGCGCGGCACCGAATCGGTCGGCCCCAAGATCGGCGAAGAGCTGATGCAAAGCGGCATCCTGGCGGTGATCGCCACCATGGCCGCCATCGCCATCTATGTGTGGTTCCGCTTCGAATGGCAGTTCGCGATCGGCGCCCTGATCGCCATGCTGCACGACGTGATCTCGACGCTGGGCATCTTCGTGCTGCTGCAGCTCGATTTCAGCCTGACCGCGCTCGCCGCCGTGCTGACCATCGCCGGCTACTCGATCAACGACACCGTCGTGATCTTCGACCGCGTGCGCGAGAACATGCGCCGCTACAAGAAGCTCGGCCTGATCGAGCTGCTCAATCTCAGCATCAACGAGACCCTGTCGCGCACCTTGATGACCTCGAGCACGGTGTTCGTGGCGGTGGCGGCCCTGGTGTTGTTCGGCGGGCCGGTGCTCTACAGCTTCTCGGTGGCGATGCTGTGGGGCGTCATCGTCGGCACCTACTCGTCGATCTGGGTCGCCTGCGCGGGCCTGGTCTACCTGAAGCTGCGGCCCGAACAGCTGCGGCCGGACGACGACAAGGCCGAGAAGGCCACGGCGTGAAGCCGCCGACGCAGGGTCCGTCGGACAAGACCCTGCCGACGCCGGACGCCGCGCACGTCCAGCTCATCCGCAGTTACGGCCCCGGCCATTTCAAGATCGGCGAGCGCGAATGGCGCTCGCCCGTGCTGGTGACGCCGACCAGGACGACCGCCTGGAACGTGGCGCGCGCCGAGGACCTCGCCCTCGAGAACCTGGCGACGCTCAGCGAGGCGCCGACACCGACCGAGCTTCTGGTCGTGGGCTGCGGGCCGCGCGCGGTGTTCCTGCCGCCGGCGCTGCGCGCATCTTTGAAATCGGCCGGGCTGTCGCTCGAGGTGGTCGATACGGGCTCGGCCTGTCGCACCTACAATGTGCTGCTGGCCGAAGGCCGGCGCGTGGCGGCGGCGCTTATTCCAATCTAGCGCAGCGCGGACCTGGAGGTCCGCGCTCCAATAACAAAGCCCCGCCGCGAACGGCGAGGCTTCCTTCAGGCAGGACCGCGTCGGGCTACTTGCGGTTCAGGATGTAGAAGACCACGGCGATAGCGACCAGGCCGACCAGGCCTTGTCCACCGAGGCCCTTGATGAAGGTCATGATGTTCGCGGCGATGTCGTTGCCCAGGAAAGGCATCGCATTGCCGTTTCAGCGGGAGCGGAGAGGTCCCGCTTCACTCAATCGTCGACGATATGTAGGGGGCAGAGCCTGCAAGGCACCCCAGACATGCGTTCTTCCCGGAGCGCGGGCCTCTGGCCCGCTCACGATGCGGGCCGGAGGCCCGCGCTCCAATGAAAACGGGGCCCATCTGGGCCCCGTTTCCTTGACCTCTTGGGTATCGATCAGACGGGCGCGTTCTGCTGCGCCACCATGCAGTAGAGCATGCCGATCGAGAACATGGTGTTGAAGCGGCTGGCGTAGAGCGCGGGCTTGGCGGCGGCCGCCTTCTGCTCGGCCGTTGCTTCGACGAGGCCCAGAATCTTCTGCTGGTTCGGCCAGATGATGAACCAGACGTTGAACGCCATGATCAGCGCCATCCACATGCCGATGCCGATCATCACGAAGCCCGGGCGCAGCGTCAGCGCGCCCACGATGTAGCCCAGCATCCAGGCGAGCAGCAGGCCGGTGATCACGGTCGCGAGCGCGGCGTAGCGGAAATAGAAGAGCACGTTGGGCGCGATGAACTTGCTGATCGCCGCGCGATGCTCGACCGGCTGGATGGTCGGCATGGTCGGCACCTGCACGAAGTTGAGGTACCACAGCAAGCCGATCCACAGCACGCCGCTGATCACGTGCAGCCAGCGCATGATGAAGGTGGCATAGGAGTGGTCGACCTTGGTCATCTGTCCCGTGATCAGACCGACGACGATGACGATGGCTATGATCAGCACGACCCCGGCGGTGACGGTGCGTCCGGGCGATGTGAAGATGGCACCCATGTTAGGTATCCCTTTTATCTTGTTGATGGGCTTGGTGAATCTCCAATTGCGCATTGTACGCGCAGAAGCCTCTGCATTCAACGGTCGCACGCCGGAGTTTTCCGCTGCATGAGCGACGCCTACCTCGCGCCTGCAGCATCGCATCGCTACGTGCTCGACCTCGTGCGCAGCGCCGATCGCGATCGCTTCCTCGGCGCGCTGTTCGCGCCTGAGCCGGCGCGCACCGATTTGTTGGCGCTGTTGGCCTTCAATCATGAGCTTGCTCGCACACGTTCTGTCACGCGCGAGCCGATGCTGGCGCGCATTCGATTGCAATGGTGGCGCGAGGCCGTGGCCGAAGCCGCCAGTGCCGGGAAGCCACGCGCGCAACCCATCGTCGAATCGCTGGGCGAAACCGTGCGGCGTCGTCATCTGCGGCCGCAGGACCTCGTCGCCCTCATCGACGCGCGCGAGGAGGAGATCGACGGCCCGCTCGACGTGCTGCGTGCCGGCCATGCCCTGGCCGACCTCGAGCTCGCCGTGCTGGGTGTGGGCGACGAGGCGAGCCGGCGCGCAGCGCGTGCGCGTCGCGGCGGCCTGGCTGATGGGCGAGGGGCCCGAGCGCGACGCGTTGCTGGCTGAAGCGCGCGCACTGCGCCGCGAGGTCGACCCTGCAGCCTTGCCGATCCTGCTGCCGGCCCTCTCGCTCGGCGACATCGGCGCCTGGCGCAAGCCGCTCGCCTATTGGTGGGCGGCCCGGCGCGGCAGATACTGATCCGCATGTCCCGGCGCATCGACAAATCGTGGGTCGTCTTGCGCAGCATCGAGAACGGCGAGCACGACCGCTGTGTCGACCTGTTCCGCCGGCCCGACGGCAGCTTCGGCTTCGAGGAGTTCCGCCGCGACGTCGAGGACGCCGGCGCCTGGACGCCGGTTGCGTACTACTCGGGCGCCGCCTATTCCTCGATGGACGACGCCTTGAGCGCCGCTGTCAAAGCCGTGGTGTGGCTGGATGGGGCGTTGAAGGACCGATAGGACAGCGGAGGCAACGTGGTGCGCGCAAAGGCCAACGGCATCGAGATCGAATACGAGACATGCGGCAGCAGGACCGATCCCGCCTTGCTCTTGATCATGGGCCTGGGCGCTCAGCTCACCATCTGGCCGGACGCCCTGTGTGAGGGGCTGGCGTCGAAGGGTTTCTTCGTCATCCGCTACGACAACCGCGATACCGGGCTCACGACCGACTTCGGCGCGTGGGGCGTGCCCAACATCGCCGAGGCGATCGGCAAGGTGATGATGGGCAAGAAGGTCGACGCGCCCTATCTCGTGAAGGACATGGCGGGCGACGGCATCGGCCTCCTCGATGTGCTCGGCATCGACAAGGCGCACATGGTCGGCGCCTCGATGGGCGGGATGATCGCCCAGACCGTGGCCGCGCTGTGGCCCGGGCGCACGCGCTCGCTGGTGTCGATCTATTCGACCAGCGGCCGGCCCGGCCTGCCGCCGGGCAAGCCCGAGGCGCTGGCCATGCTGACGGCGCAGCCCGAAGGACCCTCGCGCGAGCAGCGCGTCAAGCACGGCATGAAGCTGCGCACCGTGATCGGCAGCCCCGGTTATCCGTCCGACGAGGCCGCACTGCGCGCCTTCGTCGAGAAGAACGTCGACCGGCGCTGGTATCCCGAGGGCGGCGCGCGGCAGTACCTGTCGATCATCGCCTCCGGCGATCGCGTCGATCTCCTGAAGACGATCAAGGCGCCCACTCTTGTGCTGCACGGCGAGGAAGACCCGTTGCTGCCCGTCGAGTGCGGTCGCGACGTCGCGCGCCTGATCCCGGGTGCGGAGATCCAGACCTATCCCGGCTGGGGCCATGACTTTCCCAGCCAGCTGATTCCCACTCTCGTCGATCGCATCGCTGGGTTCTGCAAGGGCAAATGAAATTGCCGTCGAGACAACAACACTGTCATCCCGAGCGTAGCGAGGGACCTTTCCTGTTGCCTTAAAGGTCCCTCGCTGCGCTCGGGATGACATCACTATTGAGGAAGCATCCATGAAATTCGGCATCTTCTACGAGCACCAGCTGCCGCGGCCGTGGGGACCCGACAGCGAGTACCAGCTCCTGCAGGATTCGCTCACCCAGATCGAGCTCGCCGACAAGCTGGGCTACGACTACGCCTGGGAGGTCGAGCATCACTTCCTGGAAGAGTACTCGCACTCCTCGGCGCCCGAGGTCTTCCTCGGTGCCGCGAGCCAGCGCACCAAGCGCATTCGCCTGGGCCACGGCGTGGTCCAGCTCACCACCAACCAGCCGCATCGCGTCGCCGAGCGCATTGCCACGCTCGACCTGCTGTCGGGCGGCCGTGTCGATCTCGGCATGGGCGAGGCGGCGGGGCCGGCCGAGCTTCATCCCTTCAACATCCGCGTGCGCGACAAGCGCGAGCGCTGGGAGGAGGCGGTCAAGGCGATCGTGCCGATGTTCACCAAGGAAAGCTGGGAGTTCCACGGCCAGTACTACGACTTCGAGGCGCGCAACGTCATTCCCAAGCCCTACCAGAAGCCGCATCCGCCCTTGTGGGTCGCCTGCTCCAACATCCAGACCATCGGCAAGGCCGGCGAATGGGGCATGGGCGCGCTCGGCTTCACCTTCGTCACGCCCGAGGCGGCGCGCGCCTGGGTGCACAAGTACTACAACAACCTTCTGAACAACGCGCAGAAGCTCACGGATTATCCGAGCAATCCCAACGTCGCCATGGTGTCGGGCTTCATGTGCGCGGCCACCGATGAGGAGGCCGAGGCCAAGGCTGCCGGCTGGACCTTCTTCATCTTCGCGCTCTCCTACTACGGCCGGAAGGGCGTCGATGCGCCGGGCACGTCGGACCTGTGGAAGGAGTACCAGAGCTGGAAGGGCGGACCCGAGGAGCGCAAGGCGCTCGACTCCGGCCTGATCGGCTCGCCGGAGACCATCCGCAAGAAGCTGCGCCAGTTCCAGCAGAGCCGTGTCGACCAGGTCATCCTCCTGAACCAGGCCGGCAAGACCAGCCACCAGGACATCTGCGATTCGCTGGAATTGTTCGCCAAGGAGGTCATGCCCGAGTTCCACGCCGCCGAGGCCGAGCACGCCGAGTGGAAGCGCAAGGTGATGGCGCGCGAGATCGTGCTGGAAGACCTCGACGTCCAGAAATACGACATTTACAGCCACCAGAACGAACACATCGTCCGCCTGACGCCCGAGCAGCTCAAAGCCAAGATGGCGGAGAAGGAAGCGGCGGCCGCCAAGTCATCCTGAGCGAAGCGAAGGATCTCATGGCACTTCAACGAGCCCTGCATCGGCGGCGATGAGATGCTTCGCTCCGCTCAGCATGACACGCAGGTATTGATCGCCGGCGGCGGGCCGGTCGGCATGACGCTTGCCCGCACGCTGGCGTCGTTCGGCATCCGCTGCCTGCTGGTCGAGCGCAACGCCACGACCACGCGGCATCCCAAGATGGACATCACCAACGGCCGCTCGATGGAGCTGTTCCGGCGCCTCGGCCTGGTCGACCAGCTGCGCGCCGTCGCCGTGGCCGAGGAGAACAACTTCGACGTCTCCTGGATCACATCCCTGACCGGTCGCGAGCTGCACCGCTTCCGCTATCCCAGCGTCGTCGAAAAGCGTGCCGAGATTTTAGCCACGAACGACGGCACCCAGCCGCGCGAACCCGCCATGCGCGTCAGCCAGGTCATGATCGAGCCCGTGCTGCAGGCCGCCGTCCTGAACCATCCGCTGGTCGATGCGCGCTGGGGCGTGGCCTTAGAGGATTTCCGGCAGGACGCCGATGGGGTGATCGTCGACGTTGCGCACCATGGAGACCGGCGCCACCGAACAGGTGCGCTGCGACTTCCTCGCCGGATGCGACGGCGGCTCGAGCATCGTGCGCGACAAGCTCGGCATCGGCCTGGAAGGCCGCGCTGCCGTCGCCCATCGCTACATGATCCACTTCCGCTCCGAGGCGCGCGACATCCTGCAGGCCTTCGGCATCGCCTGGCACTACCAGACGGCGCGCGGCACCCTGATCGCTCAGGACGACAAGGACACCTGGACCCTGCAGACGCGGCCGCCGCCCGGCGTCGACGTGCCCAACCTCGATCCTGACGCCGTGCTCGCAGCGTGGGTCGGCCGGCCGTTCGCGCGCCAGATCCTGGTCGCCAATCCCTGGTTCACGCATCTGCTGCTGGCCGACCGCTACCGGGGCGGCCGCGTCTTCCTGGCCGGCGACTCCGCGCACCAGTACATCCCGACCGGCGGCTACGGCATGAACACCGGCATCGGCGATGCCGTCGATCTTGGCTGGAAGCTTGCCGCGACGGTCAAGGGCTTCGCCGGCCCGGGCCTGCTCGCCTCCTACGAAGCAGAGCGCCGGCCGGTCGGCTATCGCAACCGGCTGGCCTCGGAGCGCCATACCGGCGTGCGCATCAAGATCGGCGAGCTCTACGAGCGCATCAGCGATCCCGACGTCCTGGCGCGCGAGATCGCGACCCTGGGCAATGCCGAAAACGAGAGCTGGGGCATCGAGTTCGGCTATCGCTACGACGGCGTCGAGCCCGATCCCGTGAGATACGAACCGACGACGGCACCAGGCGCGCGGCTCCCCAGCACCTTCCTGCAGGACGGCAGCGCGCTCTACGACCGGCTCGGCCCGTGGTTCACGCTGCTGGTCTTCGGCAACGCCGATCCGTCGCCCTTGATCGACGCCGCGTCGGCGCCGCTCGACATCGTGATGGTCGACGATCCGGTGGCGCCGATCTACGAGGCCAGGCTCGTGCTTGTGCGGCCCGACACCCATGTCGCCTGGCGCGGCAATAGCTGCGCCGACGGCCGGCTGGTATGGCGACGCGTCCTCGACGATTCGCGGAGACGCAACTTTTGAGTGTATAATCTGATCTCGGACTACACCTGAGCGGGGGCATCGATGACGCTGATTCATTTCGCAACGAATCGCGAGGAAGTGTACCAGGGTGACCGTGTCGTGGGCTTCACCGAACGGCTCAACCCGAAATCGCCCGTCTACGTGCGCTATGGAACTGCGGAGATAACCGCGCCCTCCACGATTGCCGAGATGCACGTGGCGCCGGAGCAGATCCCGAGCTACACGGCCGCCGCCGGTGCCGACAAGGTCCTGGGCAGCGACAGCGTATTCGAAGGCTTGCGGCTGCGGCTGAAGGAGAACAATGCCGACCTGCTGATGTATCTGCACGGCTACGCCTGCACGATGCAGGACGCTTTTGCCAACGCCGCGCTGCTCAAGAACCAATGGGCGCCCAACGACAAGGTGCTGGAATCGGCCGTCTTCTCCTGGCCTGCCAACGGGGAGATGCGGCCGATCCTCGACTACGCCTCCGACCGCGACGACGCCCGCCAGTCGGCCAAGGCCGTGGCGCGCGCGCTTCGACGGCTGATGGAATACATGCGCGGCGTCAAAAAGGATGACTGGTGCAAGGCCGACTTCCACCTCGTCGCCCATTCGATGGGCAACTACATGCTGCGCAACACCCTGCAGGCGCTTCTGTCCGACGTGGGCGAGAAGACCCTGCCACGCCTTTTCAAGAACATCTTCCTGATGGCAGCCGACGAGGATGCGGACGCCTTTGAGGATTCGGCGAAGCTCGCCCGGCTGCCCGAGCTTGCCGAGGCAGTCCATGTCTACTTCGCGCGCAACGACCTCGCTCTCACCATCAGCGACAAGACCAAGGCGCAACCCGACCGGCTGGGCAGTACCGGCCCACGCACGCTCACCTCGCTGCCGCACAAGGTGGTGCTGGTCGATTGCACGGATGTTTCGGAGACGGCGTCCATCACCGACGCACGGCACCAGTATTATCGGCGCCGCGACGAGGTGATCGCCGATGTCCGCCAGGTGATCGCGGGCAAGACGCCAGAGAGCATCGACGGACGTAAATGGATCCCTGAGCGACGGTGCTTCATGATCAAGAAGCAAGGCTGAGGCAGGGACTCGACGTCCATCTCTACGAACGGTCGCCGCGCATGGACGACAGCCGCTCCGGCTGGGATCGTACGCTGGCCGCGAATTGAAATTGCAATTTGAGGAGTATAGCGCTCGCTGCCCTGGCGATAAAGCTTCGCTGCCGCGGACCGGTTATGCTGGCCGCTTGATTGACGATCCACCGCTCGGCGGCAACAGCATGCCGGGACAAATGGGCGAAGCGTGGACAAATGATCAAGGCATGGACTGTCGACGTGCTGGAGTGCCGGGGAAGTTCCTACGATGTCGGCAAGCAGCTCGCCGAAGGCTTTCTCAAGACGCCGCGCGGCCGCGCCTATGCGCGTCGCAAGGAACGCCGGCCCTTCGCCTTCAGCCTCCGGAACGCCGAGGCCGCCCTCAAAGCCTGGGCGCCTAATATCTGGGAGGAGCTGCACGGCCTGGCCGACGGCCTGAAGATTCCGCTCGAGCGCGCGGTCGCGGAATATTCCAACGGCCGCCTGCGCTATCCGCCGCGCGGCTGCTCGGCGGTGATGAGCGCGGGTCTCTATGGACGCAACTACGACTACGACGTTCGCCACTACGACCGGATCCTGGTCGCCGTCCAGCCCAAGGGCGTCCACGCCAGCATCGGCTTCTCCGATCGCTTCACCGGCCGCGTCGACGGCATGAACGAGCATGGGCTCTGTGTCGGTCTGCACCAGGTGAGCCAGGCGGCGGCGCGGCCGGGCCTCGTCTGTATCCTGATCGTGCGCATCGTGCTCGACCAATGCGCCACGACGCGCGAAGCCGTCGCCCTGTTGCGACGGATCCCGCACGGTCTTTCCTTCAACTATTCGCTGATGGATGCCGGCGGTAGCGCTGCCGTGGTCGAGGCCTCGCCGGCCGCGGTCGTCGTGCGCGAGGGCGAGCAGCTGGGCTGCAGCAATCATTTCGTCTCGCCGTCACAGCAGGCCTTCAATCGCCGCAATCCCGGCTCGTATCGGCGCTTGCCGACGCTCGAGAAATTCGCCCGCGAGCGGCTGTCGGCCGACCGCCTGTTCAGGGCGTTCAACGACTCGCTGTCGCCGGTTTTCGATCACCGCTACACCACCGGGTCCGGCACCATGCACACCATCGTCTGCACGCCGGCCGAACGGCGACTGGAGATCGGCGTTGGCGGCGACGCCACGCCCGCCAGCATCGACCTTGGCAGCTGGGTGGGGGGACGGCCACTCGGCCTGGAAGCGTTGACGGGACAGCTGGGCGGAACCGCCAAGCCGTTCGATCCTGGCCGCCGCGTGATCGTGAAGTCCGAAGGCCCAGCCAAGGTGTTCATCGGCACGCGGCTCGACAACGCACTGTTCAAGGACGTCACGCTCGCCAACGCGTCGTTCGAGAACGTCAGCCTGGCCGGTGCCAGGTTCGACGACATCGATTTCAGCAACACCGTGATCACGTCGAACTGCAACTTCAACGGCATGCAGATCGCCGGTGTCGGCGTGAAGGAGCTTCTGGCAGCCTACGCCCAACGCCGACCAGAGGAGCAGGCATGAGGATCGCGGTCATCGGCGGCGGCATCGGCGGCCTGTCCGCGGCGCTGCATCTGCTGAAGGCGGGGCTCGACGTCCACGTCTACGAGCAGTCGCCGCGCATCGGCGAGATCGGCGCCGGCATCCAGATCAGCCCCAACGCCTCGCGCCTCCTGATACGGCTCGGCCTGAAGCCGGCGATGGATCGCGTCGGCGTGCGGCCGGCTGCCGTCAATCAGCGACGCTGGGACGATGGCCGCACCCTGCAAAGGGCGCCGCTGGGACCGGACGTAGAGACGGCCTTCGGCGCGCCTTACTATCACTTCCATCGCGGCGATCTCGCCGAGCTTTTGGGCGGCGCCATGCCGGCCGAGCGTCTGCATGTCGGCCACAGGCTGGTCGGCCTGGAGCAGAAGGGCGAGCGGGCGATTGCTCGGTTCGAGAACGGCACCTCCATCGAAGCCGACCTTCTGGTCGGCGCCGACGGCATCCGTTCGCGCGTGCGCGACCTCGCTTTCGGGGCGGAGCAGCCGCGCTTCACCGGCTGCGTCGCCTGGCGCGGCCTGGTGCCGGCCGAGCGCATAAGGCATCTCGGCATCGAGGTCGCCTCGCACAACTGGATGGGGCCGGACGGTCACGTCGTGCACTACTGGGTCGCGTCGCGACAGTTCATGAACGTCGTCTGCGTCACCGAGCACGGCACCTGGACGGACGAATCGTGGACCACCAGGGGTGACGTCGCAGAAGCGCTGGCGCGCTACGAAGGATGGCATCCCACCGTGCGCGGCCTGATCAAGGCCTTTCCGGAGACTTTTGTCTGGGCACTGCACGATCGCCTGCCGTTGCCGCGCTGGACCGACGGCCGGGTCACGCTGCTCGGCGACGCCTGCCACCCCATGCTGCCTTTCATGGCGCAGGGTGCGGCTCAATCGATCGAAGACGGTGCGGCGCTGGCGTCGCTGCTCGCGACGATGCCGGGCGACGTGGCCGGCGCGCTCAATCGCTATGAGGAAGTGCGCAAACCGCGGGCGACGCGCTTGCAGGAGGCAAGTGCTGCAAACCGCACACGCTTCCATCTCCCCGATGGGCCCGAGCAGCAGAAGCGCGACGAAGCGATGGCGGCCTCAGGCGACCGCTCGATCGCCAATATCGGCTGGCTCTACATGCACGATGCGGCGTCGGTCGCCTGAGGGCCGTGACTTAATAGTAGTACTGTCGGGGGGCCGTGGCGGCACCGATCGCCGCACCACCAAGGCCGCCGACCACTGCGCCAGCCACCGGATTGCCCGCAGCCGCGCCGACCAAGGCGCCACCGCCGGCGCCGATAGCGCCGCCCGTCAAGGCGCGGTCGACGGGACGCTCGCCGCAGGCCGCGGTGGCCAGCGCCAGCGCGCCGATGATGGCAAAGGATTTGACACGCAACATGAAAGCCTCCTCGTGAACCATTGGCGATAGAACGGCCAAGCCGGAGGCTGGTTGCGAGGCGCTGTCCGCTGCGCGGCGGTCACCAAGTGGCCGCCATGGCGCCACGATCGGACGGTGCTTCAATGCGACGGCGCACGGCCCTTGGACAGTTGGCGAAGCGCTCGTCGGCCGGCTTGGGCGACATCGATGCCGCCACGATTGGAAAGGACGACGATGCCGAGCCTGCGGGCCGGCATCATGCCCATATAGGCCGACGCGTTGTTGAGCCCACCGTTCTTGTCGGTCAAGGTTGGCGCGGTGCCATTGTCGATCTCCCATGCCAGTGCCTGGGCGCTGTGTGGGCCGGTGGTGAATCCGGGCGTTTGCGCCAGGGCCATCGCTCGGGCGAGCGGCGGTGTGATGCGGCCTTCGCCCATGTTGGCGTCCAGGAAGACAGCAAGATCGCGCACTGAGCTGTACATCTGACCTGTACCCGGCCAGTCGTAGTAGGTCTGCTGGTCCCCCGGTCGGCCGATGGCAATGCCGTCCTCGGAATAGCCCTGGACGGCGCGATTTAGCAGCGGTGGCGGCAAATCGCTCCGGCCGTCCTTGCCGTGTCTGGGTATCCAACTGGAATTCATGCCGAGAGGCTCGAAGAGCTTTTGCTCGGCGAGGTCGCCAATGGAAGAGTCCAGCCCGCGCTCGAGCGCGAGCTGGAGCAGGATGTAGCCGGCGTGCGTATAGATATGTTGGTGGCCGGGCTGGTGCGCAGGATCGGCTTTCCAGGCCTTGAGGGCCTTGATGAAGCTCGCCGGCGTGTAGCGTGTTGTCGGCCACGGTGGATGGTCGTGCGGCAGCAGAAGCCCCGACGTATGGGTTGCGAGCTGACCCACCGTGACGCGGCGGATGTCGCCGCCGTCGGACAGCGCCGGCAGGTAGGTCGAGATGGGATCGTCGAGCGCCATCTTGCCTTGCTGAACGGCCAGGGCGAGCAGCGTTGCCTCGAACGGCTTGCGCAGTGAAGCGACGTTGAACAGCGAGTCGGGCGTGATCGGCCGCCGCTCGCCTAGATCGGCAAAACCCTCGTCAAAGAACATCAATCGGCCATCGATGTGAACGGCGATGGCTATCCCGCCGGCGCCGTCCGCAGGCAGCAGGCTCAGAATCTCATTCTGGATAATCCTTCGCACGGACTGCTGGGCGCCGACATTCTGCGCGAAGGATGAACAGGCCATTGCCGTGACGACAATCGCAAGCGCGAGGGTTCGCATGCGTTTCTTCCCGGTCTGATGTCACTCCTTCGGCCAGATGGTGCTTGATCGGATCGTCGTCAATCGTGCCAGCCGAGTCGCGTTTCCTCCCCAGCGAAGCTGGGGAGGTGCCCGCGCCTTCGCGGGCGGAGGGGTCATGAGCAACAGTGGGGATGCTCATGACCCCTCCGTCCGCTAACGCGCCTGTGAAGGAGCTCACGCGGACACCTCCCCAACGCGTAGCGTTGGGGAGGCAGGACAACCTTACTTGTTCGGATTGATCAGGAACTTCTCGCCCGTCGCGCGCTTGCCATAAACGGCGATGTTCTTGAGGTCGAGCACCTCGGGCAGCGACACCACCTTGGTGTAGTGGCTGGCGAAGGTGGTCTTCAGGCTGTTGACCACGCGCTCGCGCAGGCGGACCTGGTCGGGCCGGCCGATCTTCTGCAGGAACGGCGTGAGCAGCCAGCCGCCGACGCCCCAGGCCATGCCGTAGTTGCGCGTCAGCTCGACGGCGCCGGTGTTGAGGCTGCCGTAGATGTAGACCTGCTTGTGCGTGGTCGAGCCGTAGCGGCTGTACTGCGCGGCGGTCTTGTTCAGCGCCATCTCCATGGCGGTCAGGATCTGGCTGGCAAGCTTGCCGCCGCCGATCGCATCGAAGGCGATGGTGGCGCCGGTCTCGACCAGCGCCTGGGTCAGCTCCTCGGTGAAGCTGGCCGAGGTCGAATCGACGACATGCTTGGCGCCGATGCCGCGCAGCAGCTTCGCCTGCTCGGCGCTGCGCACGATGTTCACCAGGGCAATGCCGTCCTCCAGGCAGATCTTGTTCAGCATCTGGCCGAGGTTGGAGGCGGCTGCGGTGTGGACCAGCGCCTTGTGGCCCTCGCGCTTCATGGTCTCGGTCATGCCGAGCGCCGTCAGCGGATTGACGAACCACGACGCACCCTCGGCTGCCGTCGTGCCGGCGGGCAGGGGCTGGCAGTCGGTGGCCTTGAGCAGCCGATACTGGGCGTACATGCCGCCGCCGATCATCGACACCGTCTTGCCGAGCAGCGCCTGCGCCGCTTCGGACGAGCCCGCCTTGACGACAGTGCCCGCGCCCTCGTTGCCGACCGGCATCGCCTGGTCGAGGCGGGCGGCGATGAAGGGCAGGGCCTGACCCGGCACCTTGGCGGTGACCTTTGTGCCGGCGCCGCTGCCCGCGGCCTTGGCCGTGCCCATGTCGGCCGGTCCGATGAGCAGCCCGAGGTCCGACGGGTTTATCGGCGTCGCCTCGACCTTGACCACGACCTGGTCCGGACCCGGCTCGGGGGTCGTCACCTCGGACAGCGACAGTTCGAGCTCGCCGCCCTTGCTGATCTGCGAGCGAAGCTGCAGCCCGGTGATTGTGCTCATGGTCGTCCTCCGGCTAATCGATGTATGAATCCATTGTTAGCACATCCCGCTCCAAGGGACGCTATGCTCGGCCAACATCGGAGGTTCGGATGGCGAACTGGCAGGCGTCGCTCCTGATGCAGACCCTCAGCACCGGATCAGTGCTGGTTTTGCAGCGCGACAAGACCGACAAGAACGAAATCCCCACCCTGCATGGCGGCGACACATTCTATGGCAGCCTGCCCGACGGCGACCCGTTCGGCGGCACGGTGATCGAGCGCCACGAGAACCGCGCGATCGTCGAGGTCAGCCAGAAGCGCTACCACCTGCACAAGGCGCAGGAGCACGAAGCCAACTTCGATGTGACGGTCGACCTGCCGCACGAATTCTGGGTCATCGACTGAGCCTTCGTCCACGGCGACGCCAGGGAGGTGTTGCCTGAGCGCCGGGCTACTACTAAATCGTATTCTCGGCCCCCAACGGCGTCCGCCTGGAAGTGAACTTCATCCCTGCAAGGGCTGCTGGTCGGCGACAAGCCGCTCAGTCCCGGCGATGATCCCAATTGGGATCACAATCCCTGATCATCTGTGGCAGTACAAACACAACGACCGAAATCATGACACGGAAAAAAACCATGACGGCCGTCGCCGAAGGACGGAACGCGCCGCCGCTCGCCAACCTCCTCGAGCAATATAGCGGGCCGATCCAGTTCAATGGCACGGGCGATGCGCTGTTCGAGCAGCATCTGACCTTCGACAACGTGGCCGATGCCACCGAAGTCGGTGTGCGCCAGCAGTACGAGGCGCTCGCACGGTCGATGCGGGATATCCTCTCCCAGCGCTGGCGCCTCACGCAGCAAACCTACGATCGCGAGAACCCCAAGCGAATCTATTATCTTTCCCTGGAGTTCCTGATCGGCCGGTCGCTCGCCAACAACATCCTCAACCTGCGCCTCGATCCCGTTGCCCAGCGAATCGTCGACGACAGGAAGCTCGACTGGACGGCCATTCTCGAGGAGGAACCCGACGCCGGCCTCGGCAATGGCGGGCTCGGCCGCCTCGCGGCGTGCTTCCTCGATTCGATGGCAACGATGCAGCTCCCGGCGATGGGCTACGGGCTGCGCTACGAGTACGGCATTTTCCGCCAGACCATCGAGAACGGCTGGCAACACGAGCACCCGGACAATTGGCTGCGACACCCCGATCCTTGGGAGGTCGCCCGGCCGCAGGAGACAGTTGAAATCGAGCTCGGCTGCTCGTTCAAGGTGCACAAGGGAACCCTTCGCGCAGTCTTCGGCAAGCCGTCGACCGTGCTGGGTGTTCCGTACGATCGCCCGATCGTGGGATACGGCGGCCGAACCATCAATACGCTTCGGCTATGGGCAGCCGCCACATCCGATGTCTTTGACCTCAAAGCGTTCAGCACCGGTGCGTTCGTAACCGCCCTGGCCCAGCGACTCGCAGCCGAACTCGATCACTCGGGTTCTCTATCCCGACGATTCGACGACCCTGGGGCGAGGTCTGCGCTTCGTGCAGGAGTATTTCCTGGTCGCCTGCTCCCTGGCGGATCTCGTGCGGCGCTTCCGGCGGCACAATGCCGATTGGAGCACGCTGCCGGCCAAGGTCGCGATTCAGCTCAACGATACCCATCCCAGCCTGGCCGTTCCGGAGCTGATGCGGATCCTGCTCGACGAAGCCGGCCTTGGATGGGACCAAGCCTGGGACGTCACGCGGCGCACGCTTGCCTACACCAACCACACCCTCCTGCCCGAGGCATTGGAAAAATGGCCGCTGAGGTGGTTCGAGTTGATGCTGCCGCGTCATCTGGAGATCATCCTGGGCATCAACCAGCGCCTCCTGGACGAGGTGCGGACGCGCTTCCCCGGCGAGGCGGACCGCGTCGAGCGGGTAAGCCTGGTCGAGGAAGAGGGTGAGCGAAAAATTCGAATGGCCAACCTTGCCGTCGTCGGCTCGCATAGCACGAATGGCGTTGCGGCGATCCATTCGCGGCTGCTGCGCACCGCCACGATGAAGGATCTGGCCGACCTGTTCCCCGAACGCTTCAACAACAAGACCAACGGCATCACGCCGCGCCGTTGGCTTTTGATGGCCAACCCGGCCCTCGCCGGCTGCATTACCGAGGCGATCGGCGACGGCTGGATCAACGACCTCACCAAGCTGGCGATGTTGAAGCCGTTCGCCGGCGATGCGGGCTTTCGTGGCGCCGTCCGCCAAGCCAAGCGCCAGTCCAAGTCGCGTTTCACGAACTGGCTGAAATCGACCGCCGGCCTGGACGTCGACCCGGATTCCATTTTCGACTGCCAGGTCAAACGCATCCACGAGTACAAGCGGCAATTGCTGAACGGGCTGCGCGTCGTGGCCTTGTACAACCAGCTGCGCGAGAACCCGCATCTTGCAACGGCGCCGCGGACGTTCTTTTTTTCGGGCAAGGCGGCACCTGCCTATCGATTGGCAAAGCTGATCGTCAAGTTTCTCAACAGCCTGGCCGACACGATCAACGCCGACCCCGTGATGCAGGGCCGCCTGAAGGTCGTTTTCCTGCCCGAATATTGCGTGTCGCTTGCCGAGCGGTTGATACCGGCGACCGACGTCTCCAACCAGATTTCGACCGCCGGCTACGAGGCGAGCGGAACCAGCAACATGAAATTCATGATGAACGGAGCGTTGACCATCGGCACGCGCGATGGCGCCACGATCGAGATGGCCGAAGCCGCCGGGGAGGAGAACTTCTTTCTGTTCGGGCTCAGCGCGGATCAAGTGGCGAGCGGCCGCAGCTGGTACACCCCGCAATGGCATTACGACAACGAGCCGGAGACGCGTAAGGCGCTCGACTTGATCTTCTCCGACCACTTCAATGCCAAGGAGCCGGGCATCTTCGAGCCGTTGCGCGACCCCCTGATGGGCCGCGACCACTACATGCACTTGGCCGATCTTGCCGCCTACCTGGAGGCCGACCGACGGCTGCTGGAGCTGTATGCCGATCCGCAGGAATGGACGCGTAAGGCCATTCTGAACATCGCGAGTTCCGGGAGATTCTCCAGCGACCGTACCATTGCCGAATACGCGAGCGAAATCTGGCGTGCCAAGCCGTGCCCGGTACCGTAGAGGGCGGAGTCCGCTTCGCCTGGAGAGAGAGCATGATCGAAGTCAACGGCATGGCGCACGTCATCCTCACAGTCAGCCAGTGGGACAAGGCGCATACTTTCTACGGCGAGCTGCTGCCCTTCCTTGGCCTCACCAAGGTCTATGACGGCAACAATTTCCTCTATCACGTCGGCGGCCGTACGGCGGTCGGCATCCAGCGGGCGGCGAAGGAACACGAGGGCGAGCGCTTCGTGGCCAGCCGCGTCGGCCTGCACCATTTCTGCATACGCGCCCGGTCTCGCGACGACGTCGATCGCGTCGCCGCCAAGCTGCGCGAGATGGGAGCCCATATCGATCGCGGCCCGATGGCCGGCGACTGGGCGCCGGGCTACTACTACATCGTGTTCGAGGATCCCGACGGCATCCGCCTGGAAGTGAACTTCATTCCCGGCAAGGGCCTCCTGGTCGGAGACAAGCCGCTCAGCCCGTCGAGCGATCCCGACTGGAACCAGGACCCGACACCGCGCTTCTGAGTGGCGGCTTGACGCTTCCACCATGATGGATGAATATCCAGTATAGTGGATATCAACGACCGCATTGCCGCGCGCGTTCGCCAGATCCGGGACGGGCTCGGCTTGGCGCTCGACGCCCTGGCCGAACGCTCAGGCGTCAGCCGCTCGATGATCTCCCTGATCGAGCGCGGCGAGAGCAGCCCGACAGCGGTAGTGCTGGAAAAGCTCGCGACCGGGCTCGGCGTGCCGCTGGCCTCGCTGTTCGATGCGCCGGCGGCACCGGCCGATCCGGTGTCGCGCCGCCGCGACCAGGTCGAATGGCGCGATCCCGCCTCGGGTTACGTCCGGCGCAACGTCTCGCCGCCAGGCTTTGCCTCCCCACTGCAGATCGTCGAGGTCGCCTTTCCACCCGGCGCGCGCGTGGCCTACGAGACCGGCGCGCGGCCGGGCGTGACGCATCAGCAGATCTGGGTGCTGCAGGGCGCGCTCGAGGTGACGCTTGGGCAAGACCCGCCACGAACTCGGCGCCGGCGACTGCCTCGCCATGGTGCTCGACCAGCCGATCACCTTCCGCAACCGGACGGCCAAGCCCGTCCGCTATGCCGTGATCATCGACCACCGGCCGTGATGGACGCCACCGACGTCGCCGCCGCGCTCGCCAGCGCCGTCCTGCATGCCGGCTGGAATGCCGCGGTGAAGGCGAGCCGCGATCCGCCGCGCGCCATGACCGCGCAGATGCTTCTGAGCGCCGTGCTGGTGCTGCCGGGCCTCCTGTGGTCCGGCCTGCCGCCGCTGGCCGCATGGCCGTGGATCGCCGGGTCGACCCTGATGAGCGTCGTCACCGTCGGGGCGTTGCTGCGCGGCTATGAGCTCGGCGGATTCGGCCTGGTCTATCCTGTCGCCCGCGCCATCGCGGTCGTGCTGGTCGTGCCGCTGGTCGCCGTTTTCGCCGGCGGCTGGCCGGGGCCCGCTGCCCTGGGCGGCATTGCCGTGATTGCGCTGTCGCTGGCCTTGCTCGCCTGGGAGACCGTGCGCGACCGCGGCGTGCCCCTGCAGGCATTGGCCTGGATCTTCGCCGCCGGCGTCGGTGCCGCGGGCTACATCCTGTGCGACGCCCAGGGCGTGCGCGCGTCGGGCTCGCCGTGGGCCTACGGCTTCGTCGTCTCGATCACCAATGCCGCGGCGATGTGCTGGCGCCAGCGCCACAATGGTGCACCGTGGGCGCATCTGCAGGGCCAGTGGTTGGTGGCCGTGCCCGCCGCGTTCGCGTCGGTCGCCTCGTATCTGCTCATCCTCTGGGTCTGGGGCCATGCGCCGATCGCGCCGGCCGCCGCCTTGCGCGACACCAGCGCGGTGTTCGCCATCCTGATCGCCGTCGTCTGGCTGAAGGAGCCCTTCACGCGCACGCGCATCCTGGCCGTGCTGCTGGCAGCGGCAGCAGTGCCGCTATTGCGCCTGGGGTGACGCGCACGCCGTTGGTCACAGGCAGTCCCCTCGACTTGCCGCACGCGTCTCTTACCTTTCGAGCAAACGCGGACTGTCGTGAAGGGAGTTTTCATGACGCGTAAGGTGTCGGTTTTGTTGCGTTCAGCGTTCGTCATGCTTCTGGTTGGTGGCTGCGCATCCGGCCAAGACGTCGCGACGGACGGTCGTCGCGCGGTCATCGGCCTGGATGCCAATTCATTCCAGGCCTGTGCCGGCATTCCAACCCGCACCAAGCGCCTCGATCCACGGACCGAGATCCTCTCCTACGAGCTCAAGAACGAGAACGTCGGCGGCATGGAATTCAAAGTTCCGCTGGTCGGCGGCGGCTTCAAGCTCGCGGGCAGCGGGTCCTACTGCCACGCCATCATCCGCGTCGTCGACGGCAAGGTCGCCGAGGTCAATTATACCGGCGACAACGACGACTTCGTCGGCAAGGAGGGCGTCTGCGCGCCGATCGTGCGCGGTTGCCTTCGTGCCCACGGCAAGGATCCGGAGGTGAAGACGGCCAACAAGGGCCGTTAGAGGGTCCTGTCGCCCCCCGACCGATCGGCGGATAATGTCGATGCGGCTGCCCAGGGCAGTCGCGAGCGCGTGCCGTGCGTTAAGTCCGTTCCCAATCGATCGAGGGAGGATTGCGATGGCGATCTATTGCGTGCTGGGAAGCTTCACCGAACAGGGAGTCCGCAACGCCAAGGACTCGCCCAAGCGGGCAGAAGCCTTCAAGGAGATGGCCAGGAAATGCGGGGTGACGGTCAAGGACGTCTACTGGGCGCAAGGCCAGTACGACGTCGTCACCATTCTCGAGGCGTCGGACGAGCTTGCCGTCACCTCGCTGGCCCTGAGCGTCGGCGCGCTGGGCAACATCCGCACCCAGACGCTGCGGTTGTTCTCGGCAGGCGACATGAAGGCGATCATCGAGAAGATGGCGTAGTCGCTCTGCGCAGCAGATAGGTGTCCATGATCCAGCCGTTGGCGCGGCGCGCCTCGCTGCGTCGGCGATGGATCTCCTCGGCCACGTCCTTGACCTTTCCTGCGATCAGGATTTCGTCGGGCGTGCCGAGATAGGCGCCCCAGTAGATGTCCATGTCCTGGTCGGTGAAGCGCCCAAAGGTGTCCTCGCCGTCGAGCAGCACGACGACGCTGTCGATGCCCGGCGGGAAGCCGTTCGCGAGCTTGCGGCCCGTCGTGATGGTGACCGCTTCGGCAATACGGTTGAGGGGGATCTTGTGCGCGGCCGCCAGCGCCTGGATGGCGGTGATGCCGGGGATCACTTCGTAGTCGAACGCGAGACCGGCAGCCTTCAGCGCATCGAGATTGCGGATGGTGCTGTCGTAGAGCATGGGATCGCCCCAGACGAGGAAGGCGCCGGTCTCGCCGTCCTTCACCTCGGCGATCAGCCTCTCGAACACGGCCTGCTTGGCCTGGTTCAGCTCGTCGACCGAGGCGCGGTAGTCGGCGGGGGCGGCATCGCGCGGCGGGCTGGGCGCCTCGGCGATGCGATACCGCCGATCCTTGGCGTGGCGCCGCAGGATCTCCTCACGCAGGGCGCGCAGCTTGGTCTTGGCCAGGCCCTTGTCCATGACGAAGAAGACGTCGGTGCGGTTCAGCGCCTGCACGGCCTGGACCGTGAGCTGGTCGGGATCGCCGACGCCGATGCCGATGACAAGGACCTTCTTCATGCCGGCCTTGTCGCCCCGATTCAGGCGCCCGTCCAGGCCCGCCGCGTCGTCGAGAAGGCGAGCAGGGCGGAGAAGGCCACGATGCCGACGGCGACGCAGGCATAGAGGCCCGACACGCCCCAGCCGAACTTGTCGAGGGCCAGCAGGCTGCCGCCGGCGGCGATGGTGATGCGGGTGAGATTGGCTGCGACCGGCCAATACATCTCGCCCGTGCCCTGCGAGGCGAAGTAGAGCGCCATGGCGACACCGAAGAAGCCGTAGGCCGGGCCGACGATGCTGAGATAGTGGCGGCCCGAGGCCAGCGCCTGGGGATCGGCGGTGAACAGGCCGAGCCAGAGATCAGGCCAGATCGCCACGACGATGCCGATCACCGCGGCGATGCCGCCCGCCATGGCGGCGCCCGTCCAGGCCAGTCGCTGGGCACGGGCATACTGGCGGGCGCCGATGTTGGTGCCGACCAGGGCCGTGAGCGTGGCGCCGATGCCGAAGCTGATGGGGATCAGCATGTATTCCAGGCGGCTGCCGATGCCGTAGCCGGCGATGGCGCTGTCGCCTTCGCGGCCGATCAGGCCGGTGACGACCAGCACGGTGCCGTTGGTCAGGATGACCACCAGGCAAGCGATCAGGCCGACCTTCAGGATGTCGCGGAAGGCCGCCCACTTGAAGCCGCCCTGCGGCCAATGCAGGCGCAGCGCCGCCTGGGGGCCCAAAAGCTTGCTCAGCATCCAGACGGCGGCGAGGGCGAAGGAGATCACGGCGGCAAGCGCGGGCCCGCGGATGCCGAGCGCGGGCAGGCCGAACCAGCCCAAGGTCAGCGCGCCGGTGAGCGGGATCTGCAGCGCCGCGGTGGCGACCAGCGCATAGCCGGGAGTCTTCATGTCGCCGGTGCCGCGCAGCACCGAGGCCATCGAGTTGGCGACCCAGTGGGCGGCGCAGCCCAGGAACAGCACCGTGGCGAAGGCCTCGGCCCGATCGAGGGCGGCGCCGCTGCCGCCCAGGGCTCCGTAGATCGTGCGGCCGAAACCCACGAAGACGACGGCGAACAGCACCGACATGCCGAGCGCGATGGCGAGCGCATGGACGGCCGCTGCCTCGGCCGCGGCGCGATTGCCCGCGCCCAGCGCCCGCGCCACCGAGGAGGAGATGCCGCCGCCCATGGCGCCGGCCGACATCATGCCGAGCGTCATCTGGGTCGGGAAAACCAGGGCCAGGGCGGCGAGATCGACGATGCCGAGCTGGCCCACGAACCAGCCGTCGGAAATGCTGACCAGGCTCTGCATGGCCACGTTCAGCACATTGGGCATGGCGAGGGCGAGAATGGTGGGCACGATCGGCCCGGCCAGCATCATCTGCCGGCGCTCGGCGGGACTCATAGATTACTCGCGTAGATACGACCTTGCCGTCATCTGACAACCTTCGCCAAGATGACAGAGTTTGGCTGGTCCCCGCGCGAGCTTATCTCATGGGGCCATCAGGCCCGGCCGCACAGCGTCAGGATCGTGTCGGCGAGCTGGTCCACGGTGCGGATTTCGGCGATCAGGTTGATGGGGAGGGAGACGTCGAACCGGTCCTCGAGCGCCATGATCATGTCCATGAGCGTCAGCGAATCGATGGTCGAGCCGTCGGAGATGACCGTGGTGCCCGTGATCGGTCTGTCGCCGACCTGGTAGGGCAGCAGCTGGTGGCGGATCTCGCGCATCACGTCCAACTGGAGGGACACGCGCTCCGCTTTGTCGGCAACCAAGTCAACCGTGCTCTGCAAATCACTCTCCGCCGAATGACGCCGATGACATCAAACCGCAATCGAGAGTCCGAGGGAAATAACGTTTGGTTACCAAACGTTGCGAAGGTCTAGTCGGCTGCGAGCGGAGTCGGCGCCAGCCAGCGATCGCAATCGCGCAGGGCGCGTGCACTAAGGGCCTGCTTGCGCTCCTTGCCGCGCAGGGTCCCCTCGATCGGCGGGAACAGGCCGAAGTTGACGTTCATCGGCTGGAAGGTCGTGGCGTCTGCGCCGCCGGTGATGTGGCCGAGGAGGGCGCCCATTGCCGTCGTCGCGGGCGGCGCGGCCGGCGCGAGGCCGAGCCGTTCGGCAGAAGCGAACCGGCCCGTCATCAGGCCGACGGCGGCGCTTTCGACATAGCCTTCGCAGCCCGTGATCTGGCCGGCGAAGCGCAGGCGCGGCATGGCTTTCAGGCGCAGCGTGGCGTCGAGCAGGCGCGGGCTGTTGAGGAAGGTGTTGCGATGCAGCCCGCCCAGCCGCGCGAACTCGGCCCCCTGCAGGCCGGGGATGGTGCGGAACAGCCGGGTCTGCTCGCCGTGCTTCAGCTTGGTCTGGAAGCCCACGATGTTCCACAGCGTGCCGAGCGCATTGTCCTGGCGCAGCTGCACGACGGCCCAGGGGCGATGGCCGGTGCGCGGATCGCGCAGGCCGACCGGCTTCATCGGCCCGAAGCGAAGTGTCTGCGGTCCGCTGGCGGCGATCACCTCGATCGGCTGGCAGCCGTTGAAGTAGGGCGTGTTGTGCTCCCACTCCTTGAACTCGGTCTTGTCGCCCGCCAGCAGGGCGGCGACGAAGGCGTCGTACTCCTCCTTGTTCAGCGGGCAGTTGAGATAGTCGGCGCCGTCGCCGGCCGGGCCGCCCTTGTCGTAGCGCGACTGCTTCCAGGCGATCGACAGATCGATGCTCTCGTGATGCACGATGGGCGCGATGGCATCGAAGAAGGCGAGCGCTTCCTCGCCGCTCAGCGTGCGGATCGCCTCGGCGAGCGCCGGCGAGGTGAGGGGGCCGGTGGCGACGATCACGCTGTCCCACTCGGCCGGCGGCAGGCCGGCCACTTCTTCGCGCCTGAGCTCGACCAGCGGATGGGCGAGCAGCGTCTGCTGCACGGCGGCGGAGAAGCCGTGGCGGTCGACGGCGAGCGCGCCGCCCGCCGGCAGCTTGTGGGCATCGGCGGCGCGCATGATCAGCGAGCCCGCGCGCCGCATCTCCTCGTGCAGCAGGCCGACGGCGTTGTTGGCGGCGTCGTCGGAGCGGAAGGAGTTGGAGCAGACCAGCTCGGCCAGGCTGTCGGTGAGATGCGCATCGGTGCCGCGCACCGGCCGCATCTCGTGCAGCACCACGGGAACGCCGGCCGACGCGATCTGCCACGCCGCTTCCGAGCCCGCCAGCCCGCCCCCGACGATATGTATTGGCTTGGCGCTTGACGTCATCCTGTCCGACCTGAAACCGTGCGCCTCCTTACATGGGGGAGCCCACAATGGCCAACAAGTTCCACAATCCACCGACCGTCGCTCTTGCCGGCAAGTACAGCCTGGGCGGCGAGGTGCCCGCGGGCTCGCGCGTGCTCTATGTCTCGGGCCAGGTCGGCCTCGATTCCAAGGGCAAGCTCGGCGCGACCATCGAGAAGCAATGCGAGCTCACCTGGAAGAACATCGGCCAGGTCCTGAAGGCGGGCGGCATGACCTACCGCGACATCGTCAAGATCAACGCCTACGTCACCGACCCGCGCTACATGCCGGCCTATCGCGAGGCGCGCGCCGCTGCCTCCCCGATGCGCCGTTCCCCGCCTCGACCCTGGTGATCGTCTCGGGCCTGGCCGAGCCCGACATGAAGGTCGAAGTCGAGGTGATAGCGGCGAAGTGACGAAGCAGGGAGGAGACGCACATGCGAAGCATTGCCGGCTGGTTTGTTGCGGCCATGGCGGTCGCAGGCGTCGCCCACGCCGCCGATCCATTGGTGCCGGCGCCGCAGGGCGCGCCCATGCTTCTCGAAGTGGCCGCCGACGGCGTGCAGATCTACGCCTGCGAGGCCAAGGGCCAGGGCTTCGAATGGGTCTTCAAGGCGCCCGAAGCCAACCTGTTCAACACGCAGAACCTGCAGATCGGCACCCATTTCGCCGGGCCGACGTGGAAGGCGGACGACGGCAGCACCGTTGTCGGGGAAGTCGCCGCGAGGGCCGATGCGCCGGCCGGCGGGGCCATTCCCTGGCTGCTGCTGCGTGCCAAGAGCAATCAAGGATCGGGGGTCTTGTCGACCGTGGCCTTCATCCGCCGGGCAGATACCAAGGGCGGCGTCGCGCCGGCGTCGGGCTGCGATGCGGCCCGCAGCGGCGCCCAGGCGCGCGTCCGCTACTACGCGCTTTATCAGTTCTTCGGCGCTGCGAAGTGACGTCTTGGCACGCTAGCTCTTGACACCAATTATGCTCAAAAATAGCATAAGAGGATGACGCAGTCTCTCAAGGTCGCGCTCGCCCAGCTCAATCCCAAGGTCGGCGACGTCGCGGGCAATCTCGCCAAGGTGCGGGCGGCGCGCGCCGAGGCGGCAAAGCAAGGCGCCGACCTGGTGCTGACCGCCGAGCTGGTCCTCGCGGGATACTTCCCCGAGGACCTGGTGCTGAAGCCCGTCATTCGTGAAGCGCTGCCACGAGGCGGTCGAGGAATTGCGCGCCGACACCGCGGACGGCGGGCCGGCGCTGTTCGTCGCCACGCCGTGGCGCGAGGACGGCAAGCTCTACAACGCCATCATCTGCCTCGACAAAGGCGAGATCATCGGCAAGCGCTACAAGGTCGACCTGCCGAACTACGGCGTGTTCGACGACAAGCGCGTCTTCGCGCCCGGTCCGATGCCGGGGCCGCTGGTGGTCAAGGGCGTGCGCATCGGCGTGCCGATCTGCGAGGACGTCTGGACGCCCGACGTCGTCGAATGCATCTCCGAGACCGGCGGCGAGATCCTGCTGGTGCCCAACGCCTCGCCCTACGAGGTCGGCAAGACCGACGTGCGCGTGCAGCTCGCCGTCAACCGCGTGGTCGAGAGCGGCCTGCCGCTGGTCTATCTCAACCAGGTCGGCGGACAGGACGAGGTGGTCTACGACGGCGGCTCGTTCGCGCTGGGCGCCGACCGCTCGCTCAAGGCCAAGCTCGCCTCGTTCCGCGAGGAGGTCGCGACCATCGAGTTCCGCCGCAATGGCGGCGGCTGGGAGTGCCAGCCCGGCCCGATCGCGCCTGAGCTCAGCGACATCGAATCGATCTATCAGGCGATGATGCTGGGCCTGCGCGACTACGTGAACAAGACCGGCTTCCCGTCGGTCGTGATCGGCCTGTCGGGCGGTGTCAATTCGGCGCTGACCGCCGCCGTCGCCGCCGACGCGCTCGGCCCCGACCGCGTGCACACGATGATGATGCCGTCGCCCTACACCAGCGCGCATTCGCTGGAGGACGCCAAGGCCTGCGCCGAGGCGATCGGCGTGCGTTACGACATCGTGGGCATCGAGCCGGCGATGGAAGCCTTTCGGGCGATGACCGTGCCGCTCTTCGGCAACCGCAAAGAGGACGTCACCGAGGAGAACATCCAGAGCCGCGCCCGCGCCGTCATGCTGATGGCGGTGTCCAACAAGCTGGGCGGCATGGTGGTGACGACCGGCAACAAGTCGGAGATGGCGGTGGGCTACGCCACGCTCTACGGCGACATGTGCGGCGGCTACAACGTTCTGAAGGACGTCTACAAGACGACGGTGTTCGACCTCTGCCACTGGCGCAACGCGCATCTCCCGGAGGGCGCGCTGGGCCGCAAGGGCAAGGTGATCCCCGAACGCATCATCACCAAGCCGCCGTCGGCCGAGCTGCGGCCCGACCAGAAGGACGCCGATTCGCTGCCGCCCTATCCGGTGCTCGATGCCATCCTGAAGGGCCTGATCGAGCGCGACCTGTCGGCCGAGGAACTGGCCGCCGAAGGCCACGACCTCGCCATCGTCAACAAGGTGTGGCGCCTGCTCGAAGGCGCGGAGTACAAACGACGCCAGGCGCCGCCCGGTGTGAAGATCACCTCACGCCTCATCAGCCGCGAGCGGCGCTATCCGATCGTCAACGGGTTTCGAGGCTAAGGTCATCCGGACGCAGCGCAGGAGCTCATGGCGTTGCTAGCGCATGCTAGTTGAGGTGATATGAGATACTTCGAGCTCAGGAAGACTGAGGTGAACATGCTCATCGCGCAAATCTCCGACATGCACGTCAAGCCGCCGGGCGAGCTTCTGTACAAGCGCATCGACACGGCGGGCTTCCTCGAGCGCGCCGTGGCGCATGTCATGGCGCTCGACCCGAAGCCCGACGTCGTGCTCGCCACCGGCGACCTGGTCGACGGCGGCAAGCCCGAGGAATACGCCCTGCTGCGCCGGCTGCTGGCGCCGCTGCCGATGCCGGTCTATCTCATCCCCGGCAACCACGATGCGCGCGACGCCATGCGCGAGGCCTTCCCGGATCACACCTACCTGCCCAAGAGCGGCTTCCTGCAGTACACGATCGAGGACCTGCCGGTGCGCCTGATCGCGCTCGACACGCTGGTGCCGGGCAAGGGCCACGGCGCGCTGTGCGACGAGCGGCTTGGCTGGCTGGAGGCGCGGCTCGGCGAAAGCGACCGGCCGACGGCGCTGTTCATGCATCATCCGCCGTTCGATTGCGGCATCGATGCCTTCGACGGCATGAAGCTGAACGAGGGCGGCGAGCGGCTGGCCGCGATCGTCCGCCGCCACGGCCATGTCGAGCGCGTGATGTGCGGCCACGTCCATCGGCCGATCCAGGTGCGGTGGGCCGGCACCATGGCCTCGATCGCGCCCAGCACCGCCCATCAGGCGACGCTCGATCTGCACGACGGCGCCGCGTTCGCTGATGATGGAGCCGCCGGCCTCGCGCTCCACCTGTGGCGGCCGGCACGGGCCTCGTGACCCATGTCAGCTACATCGGAACCTACAAGGGCCCGAAGCCGTTTCGAACGCTGCAATGACGGTCGCCCACTCCCCGCCCAGTTCGCGATGGAGCCTCCAGGCCCTGTTCAAGAAACTGGGGCCGGGCGTGATCACCGGCGCGGCGGACGACGATCCCAGCGGCATCGCCACCTATTCCCAGGCGGGCGCCCGTGCGGCTTCGGCCTGCTGTGGACCGTGGTGCTGACCTGGCCGCTGATGGTCGCGGTGCAGTCGGTCAGCGCCCGCATCGGCCGCGTCACCGGCCGGGGCCTCGCCGGCAACATGGTGAAGGTTTTCCGCGCGGCGTCGTGACGCTGCTGGTGCTGCTGCTGTTCGTGGCCAACACCATCAATATCGGCGCCGATCTGGCGGCGATGGGCGACGCCGCCAAGCTGGTGGTGGGCGGCAGCGCGCGCCTCTACACCCTGTCTTCGCCCTCTTCTCCCTGCTGGCAGCGTGTTCATTCCCTATCACCGCTATGTCGGGCTGCTGAAGTGGTTCACCTTCTCGCTGCTGGCCTATGTCGGCGTGGTCTTCACGGTGAAGATCGACTGGCTGGCGGTGGCGCCGGCGCCTTCGTGCCCAGGCTCGAACTGTCGGGTGAAGCGCTGACGCTGGTCGTCGCGATGTTCGGCACCACGATCAGCCCCTATCTCTTCTTCTGGCAAAGCTCGCAGGAGGTCGAGGACGAGGAGGCCGATCCCGAGCGGCGCCGCTGAGATATCAGCCCGAGCAGGCGCCCGAGAGCTCAATCGCATCGGCTGGGAGACCTGGGTCGGCATGGCGATTTCCAACCTGATCGCCTTCTTCATCATGATGACCACGGCGGCGACGCTGCACGCCAACGGCCACACCGACATCCAGACCGCCGAGCAGGCGGCCGAGGCGCTGCGGCCGATCGCGGGCGACTTCGCGTTCCTGCTGTTCAGCCTCGGAATCATCGGCACCGGCCTGCTGGCCGTGCCGGTGCTGGCGGGATCGGTCGCCTATGCGGTGGGCGAGGCGCGCGGCTGGCGGACCGGGCTGGAACTGCCGCTAACAGGCGAGGCGTTCTACGTCGTGATCGCGCGGCCATGCTGCTGGGCGTCGGCTGTCGGTTTCGCCGCTCGATCCGATCAAGGCGCTGTTCTGGAGCGCCGTGGTCAACGGCGTCATCGTCGTGCCGATGATGGCGGCGATGATGATCATGGCGAGCCGGCGCAGGCTGATGGGCCGGTTCGTGGCCCGCCCTGGCAGCTCGTGCTGGGCTGGGCGGCGACGGCGGTGATGACCGTGGCCGCGGTCGCCATGTTCGCGACGATGTAGTGAAAGCCTTGTTGGATCGCCGCGCGATGCATGCACTGCCAGCAGAAATCGGACTTTCCGGCATTCCCGGTATTTCCGGCAGAGAGCGTGGTGTGGCGCGGAAGGCGGAGCCCCTATGGATTGGGTGCAGGAGCACCGCGTCGGACGCGAACGATGTCTATCGGCGGGCCCCCGAGGAGCCCCGTGCTCTCGCGGCACGGTGCTTCCCTGGGGATCTCCCACTTCCAATGTCGTCAGATGAACGATGCATAGAGCGGCAGCGGGCCCAACTGTAGACTATAATCACAGTGCTTGTCAATAACTGTGGTTGTTTCACGTGAAACACAACCCGGCAGCCTGGGCTAGGCGC
>CAWEIE010000020.1:0-12874 GCA_963809025.1 uncultured Alphaproteobacteria bacterium
CATCTAGCGTAGACGGTTGGCAGCAAAGTGGCGATAGCGCGCCGCGAGTTCTCCCTCAAACCACATTGACCGCTGCCATCGGGGTGGCGGGCTATTTCCGCTGGGGAAGGCAATCGGGCTGCCCTCGTTGGCTAGAGCATGATGGGTCCAGCTGGAATCAGCTGGACCCATCATGCCTCCTGCAACGATCAAGCCGCAGCTTACGCGCCTGGTAGACGAGGCGCTGTCCGGCGACTGCTGGCTGCACGAAATCAAGGACGACGGCTACCGTATGCATGCGCGCATCGACGGCCGCGACATCAAGGTGCTGACTCGGACAGACTTGGACTGGTCGCACCGCTACCGCCGCACGATCGAAGCGCTTGGCGCATTGAAGGTAAAGTCGGCCTACCCCGATGGGCTATGCGCGCTCCATCCCGACGGAGTGGCGTCATTCAGCCGTCTGCAGGCCGCGATGGATGAAGACCGGACAGGTGAACTCGTCTTCTTCGCTTGGCAGGCAACTACTTCTCCTTGCCCCTCGTATCGTCGAGCGTCATTTGGTTGTACCCGCCACCGTGGGCGGTAAGCGCGCTGCGGAGAGCGGCGATGACGATCTGCGGGAGAATTTGGCGGTCGTCCGCGCCGTTCATCGGCAGGCCTCCGACGAACTGTTGTGCACCCGTGGCGGAGAAACCAAGATCCTGCAGCTTCTGGGCGCGCCGCGTGGCCTCGCGCGCAGACTGCACCGCCGGCGGCAGCAGCGCCGCGTGACCGACCGGCAGGACTCGCTTCGGGTCGAGCAACTCGCCCACTTTCGCAACTAGCTTGTGCCGATCGCCGACATTCGTAACGCCTTCCCCGCCAAGAAACTGCTGGATGCCCTGAAAGGAAATATCCGACCGCTGGAGGAAAGAGGTTACTGCCTGCCGGTCGCCCAATGACAGGCTGCGGCGGCCAGCGGAAAACCGGCTAACAACTCCATGGAAGTATCGGGGCATCGTCACTGGTGGCAGGGCCTGCAAGACTAGCTGCCCCTTGAGGGGCCGGCGGCTCCCGATAATACCCCATGACGTGCACATCCGTGCATGTACTGCGTGGAAATTCTTCGGCTCGCTTGCGCTAGACTGGAGCGGATTGCGTGTTGCAGGAGGCATGATGGGTCCAGCCGATTCCAGCTGGACCCATCATGCTCTAGCTCCGGAGAATCAACTCCATAGAGGCGATAGCTGACGCCGCCCTGCTTGATCGTGTCGCGATCGGTGATTGTTTGGCGCCGGCTGAACCAGCCCGCGAGCGCCACAACCAGGGCCTACGATAGGACCTGAGGTCGACGGACTGACAAGCGGCCCGAAGCCCCTTCGCTGGGGTAACGCGGGCAAACGCACTCAAGTCACTCCTTCGTCTTTAGGTGCGCGCCGTTCTCCGCAATGAAGTTTCGAATTTCGGGCGACATATCCAACAGCTTCAACCACTGCTCTTTGTACAAAGTTACAGGAAAGCGACCCATGCCATAGATGGACAGAGCACCCTTTTCGCTCACCTTCATTCTGATTCCGGTTGCGGCACCCTTTTTGAGCGAGGCGTTTTCATTTCTGAGCCGTTCAAGTTCCGCCTTTAGATCTTCCTCGGACATAAATCCTCCTCGCGTGTAGCGCATTCCAACCGGCGAGCAATTCCAGTATTCCCGCGCCATCGTGGGTCAGCCAGAGCTTTGGCTCACGAGGCTAGGAAGATGCGCCGCCAGAGTCAAAATCTGAACTCACTGGAGCACTTTGCCGGGTCGGTGAGGCCCGGAGTCCAGCCGCACGGCAAATCGACTCCTGAGCCAGCGTATTCGATTCCAGAGCGACGACGGCATAGCCCATCAGCAGTCCGCCGCCTCGTCACACCGCCCGTGGCGTGCGACGTAAGGACGTGCAACGTCACTCTCTCGGCACCGTCTCGGCGGCCGCAATACAGGGGAGGACAACATGAGCACTTGCTACATTCTCACCCAAACCGTAACCGACGCTGAAAGGTGCTTTCAAGAGTGCGTCGCTCAAGTGATGCCGTTTCTGGCGAAGCATAAGGCGGAACTTGTCGTTGGCGAATTGAATGCAACGCCGCTGCAAGGCAATCCGGCGAAAGGCGTCGTCGTACTGCGATTTCCGTCCGAACACGCGGTCATGATTTTGTGAACGATCCGGACTATCAGCCAGTAAAGCAGATTCGGCTAAACCTGACGGTTAGTGATGGCCCCCGCTTTCGCGAGCACGCCTGCAAGTTCGGACTGGAACCGAGGGATCTGGGTCAAGTCGAAGTGCTTCAACCGCGAGGAGTTCGTCGTCGTCGGCTGGACCGATCCCGAGGGCAGCTGGTCGCACATCGGCGCCCTGCTGCTGGGGCTACCACACGGGCGACGGCCGACTGCAATTCAGATAACGAAGAAGTCCGAATTGGTCAGCGTGAGACCGGCGTTCAACAGGGCGAATTGCGTCGCGCCGCCGGCGGCATTGCCATTGCTATCGTAAAACAGCTTGCCCGTATCAGTCTCGTAGATGATGCGGTCGGAGCTGTCGGCAGCCATGCCGCTGGTGTTGGCTGTGAACTGTGCCGCGGTCAGTGTCCCGGTCCCGGCAATCGCGCTGAATATCGAGTTCTCCAGCTGGATTGTATCATTTACGACGCTGAAGTCGGTGATGGTGTCGACGTTCGTGGCGCCAGGCGCTGTATTGAACACAAAAGAGTCGCTGCCTCCCAGTCCAGTCAACGTGTCCGATCCAGATCCGCCATTGAGCACGTTGTTTCCCGAGTTGCCGACCAGCTTGTTGACGGACGAGCTCCCCGTGCCGTTGATGTTGGCACTACCCGTGAGGGTCAGGTTCTCGACCTGCTTGCCGCCCAGGCTGAAGCTGATCGAGCTTTGCACCAGGTCCGTGCCATTGTTGCTCGACTCGGTGACGACATCGCCGGCATTGTCGACGGTGTAGGTGTCGTTGCCGGCGCCGCCCGTCATCGTGTCCGCGCCGAGACCGCCATTGAGCGTATTGTTGCCCGAGTTGCCGGTGAGCACGTTGGCCAGCGAATTTCCCGTGCCGTTGATGTTGCCGCTGCCCGTCAGCGTCAGGTTCTCGATGTAGTTCGCCAAGCTATAGCTCACTGAGCTCAGCACCGTGTCCGTGCCCTGGCCGTTCGCCTCGACCACGACGTCGCCGACATTGTCGACGCGGTAGCTGTCATTGCCCACGCCACCTGCCATATGGTCGGCGTTGGCCCCGCCATCGAGTGCATTGTTGCCCGAGTTGCCGGTGAGCACGTTGGCCAGCGAGTTTCCCGTGCCGTTGATGTTGCCGCTGCCCGCCAGCGTCAGGTTCTCGATGTAGTTCGCCAGGCTATAGCTCACTGAGCTCAGCACCGTGTCCGTGCCCTGGCCGTTCGCCTCGACCACGACATCCCCGGCATGGTTCACGACATACTCGTCGTTGCCTGCGAGGCCTGCCATCGTGTCGGCCCCGGGCGTGCCCGCGAGCCTGTCCGCCCCAGCCGTGCCGAAGATGGTGTCAGAACCGCCGGAATCGAGCCAGGGCGCGCTGGTGTCGAGCGTGGGACGCGTGGAGAGAAAGGTGGTGCCGGACACCGTGGCGCTGCCGAACGCGATCTGCCCCGCGGTGAGGCCGTAAACCGCATTGTTGCTGACGATACCGGTGGCGCTGGCGGCATTGTACAGGAAACGCCCGCCCGAACCGGACAAGTCGTTGACCACGACGTTGCCCTCGATGAGCAGGCTGGAGCCGGCATGGACACCGCCTTCTTCGCCGTAGGCGATGACGAAGGGGTTATCGGAGTTCGGCCCCTGTTCGATTACGTTGTTGCGGATGACGCCGACGCCGCCATTGGGCAGGTCGATGGTGTAGCTGCCCGCGCCGGTGCCGTCATGGATGCGCGAATTGGTGATGGTGGTGGATTGCGCGCGGCTTTTGATTTGGTGGCCGTCATTGGCATCGTGGAAGTAGCTGTCGTCGACGATCAGCGAGCCGATGTTGCCGACATAGAGGTTGTGATTGAGGGAATTGCTGTCGCGAGTGGCGCCGAATTCCGAACCGACGATGCGGATCGTGCCGTTGGGAACGCTATTCGCCAGGAGGTTCATCTGATTGTCGTGGAAATAGCTGTCGATGACGACGAGGTTGCCGCCTTCATAGCGGACGCCCGCGCCGTTCCCGTCGCCGACGGCCACGCCGGAGAAGCTGAGGTTCTGTATCGTTACGTTGCCCTGTGTGACGAGGATGCCCTTGCCGTTGGGCGGCGCCACCGTGGCGACGAAATTCGCCATGCCGCCGACACCGACGATGGTGACATCTGTTGAGATCGTCGCGAAGTTGTTCACATAGGTGCCGGCCTGCACGGCGATGACATCGCCGTCACGCGAGGCCGCGACCGCAGCGGAAAGCGTCGCATAGGCCTGCCCGGCCCCAACATTGAGAGTTGCCATGTAGATGTAAACCCCTGAATGGTTCGGCCACATGCCGCGCTGGCCGCCGCCCATCGATGGCGGGACTTTGCGTGCCCGGCACTACTGTCGCGATGGCGTGAGCGTTGCCGCCTTGAGCCGCTGCGTCATGATAGTTCGCCGTCGATGTTGCGACATCGGGGCACTCATCTCCCGCGTCACTGATCCAGCCCTACCAATCACCGTCCGCCATGAGAAGTGGTGATAAATGACAAAGGTGTGGCTCACTTCTCGCATGAGACGTGACGCAAGTGAGACATTACGAACATTCAGCGAGGCATTTCAGACTCGGAAAATCCGTCGATCGCCGCACTCAGGTATGACGAACAACTGACGACCGACGCATCGAGGAACTTTTTTAGTAACCTCGAACCGAACGTTTCGGCGAAGTCGATTTTCTGAGGCGCCCTAAAACAACCACTAGGTTCTCAAGTCCACCGCACCGAACCCTCCGAGCGGATGTTGTGCGCAGAACTTTTATGGAGTGCGTCAAAACAGGACAGGCCACACGCTTCGGCCAGACGTCGATCGCCGGCAAACAGTTGGCGGGCAAGTTCGACGGCACATTCGTGAACATTGAAGGTCCGCAGTCTCTCACCAGCCTCATGTTGGAAGGCCGCAAGCTGGCGGGCTTTGCCTACGGTCGTCCCAGTCTAGGTACTACTTCCATCTGACAGCAAACGGTGCGGCATTGGGGGCGCGCAGCAGTGCAAGCAAACGCCTCGGCCGAACTGGCCGTTACTGCTATTTTGATAAGAGCAGACGGGGGGCCGCGGGTGCTCAACAGGCGAACCATCCTCGTGACTTCACTGGCGACAGGCCTGAGCAGTCTGGTCATACGCTTCGCAAGCGGTCGGGACCTCCTTCTCAACATTGGTGGACAAAAGCTGCACCTGGAAACGCAGGGAGAATCCGGACCCACGGTCGTCTTTGAAGGCGGACTGGGCAACGATTCGACAACGTGGAAGTCCGTTGTCGGTCCGATCGCTACGTTTGCCAAAGTGGTGCTCTACGATCGCCCCGGACTGGGAAAGAGTCTGCCGATGTCGAATACGCGTTCTCCCGTCACGGCGGATCAAGTTGCCACGAGTCTACATGCGTTGCTGAACATTGCGGGCATCGCTCCGCCCTACATCCTGGTTGGTCACTCACTCGGCGGCCTCTACGTCCAGATGTTTGCCAGAAAGTACCCGAAGGAGGTGTCTGGTGTTGTTCTGTTGGACTCTTCGAGCACCGATGCACCAAATGAACTGAAGACACGCGCCCGCCTCAAGCCCGGTACGGCGGCATATCTCGAGCAAGAGGGCATTCCCGAAAGCAACAGGCAGGTCATGGCCGCTGGGCTGTTTCCGGATGTGCCGATCGAGGTTATTGCCGCAACGGATCACGGGCCATTTTTCAAGGAATGGGAGCCGACCTTGATGCGATTGCAGCAGCAACTGACCACCCTTTCTCCTCAGTCCACCTTCATCGTGGCGGACGGTAGTGGCCACGACGTCCAGGTTGATCGGCCAGAAACTGTTATTGATGCGGTGAGGAGAGTGGCGACAAAGCCCGCGACAAACCGGTAACTGGCTACAACCTCGGCGCTTGCCGAGACCTACTGACCATTCTTTGCCCGCTGCTGCGCCCGCCACTCCCACGCTGGCTGACACCCATTTATGGCGGTCGACGTGCACCCGGTGTCGTCTGCAAGCCCGTGTCGACGCCAGTTCAAGGCGAAGACGACGGTTTGACCGAAAGCGCCGCCGCAGCCCGCGACATGGGCGTTCGTGTGCGCCCATGCCGCCAGCGATACCCGCCGCCACGCGCGCGAGGGCGGCTTCCCGGCCCGATCTCGTGACCGAGGTATCGGCAATCATCGGACCCGCGACGGCCAGCGCCTGATCGCGGAGCGCCAGAGCACAATCCGTCCAGCTGGGATCAGCTGGACGGATTGCGTCGCCGGCTTCCCACGGTTGTTCAAGGGCAAGACGACGGCACTGTAGCCTTGGCGCGACGACACAGGCACGATGGCCGCGCCGCCATCAGTCGTCGGAGGGTCGAATGTTCCATGGTCGCGTTGCCGTCGTCGTTCTTGCCGGTGCCTTGTTGCTGTCGGCGGGGGCGATTGCACAGCAGGAAGTGGCGGGCGCGAGGGACTTCCCGCTCATCAAGCGCTACGAGGGATCGCGCCTCATCGGTTACGACAGCAAGCCCTTCGATAGCGCCAAGCTGATCGTCGGCAAGCTCACGCTGGGCGACAACGGACAGCCCGCTCCGGATTCGGTGCGGGAACTGGAAGGCCGGCACACACGGCTGCTCTACCTCGCGCCGCCACAGCGCAGTTCGCTCGAGGTGTTCCGCAACTATGAGAACGAGCTTTTGGCAAAAGGCTTCACCATCCTCTTCAAATGCTCCGGCGAGGAGCAGTGCGAGTCGGTCGGGGCGGAGCTCTACCGGGTTCTCTACCCGCCGACCAAGGCATTGCAGAACAACGAGCTGTCCAAGGTCGCCCTCAACGTCCCGGCGGAGCCGCATTACCTTGCCGCGACGTTGGCGCGCCCCGAAGGTCCGCTTGCGGTCTCGCTGTACGTCGCCGTCGACCGCAGCACCGCCTTTCCGGAGACCAAGGACCGCGTCGCCGTGCTGCTCGACGTCGTCGAGGACAAGCCGATGGAGGCGAAGATGGTGACGGTCGACGCCGCGAAGATGGCCAAGGACATCGCGTCGACCGGACGGGTCGCGCTCTATGGGCTTTACTTCGATACCGACAAGGCGGACCTCAAGCCGGAATCGGCGCCGTCGCTCACCGAGATCGGCAAGCTGCTGAAGGCTGAGCCCAATCTCAAGGTCTATATCGTCGGACATACCGACAATGCCGGCGGCTTCGACTACAACATGAGCCTCTCGCAGCGCCGCGCCAAATCAGTGGTCGATCAGCTCATCCAGAGCTACGGCATCTCGGCGGACCGGCTGAAACCCGTCGGCGCCGGCCTGATCGCTCCGGTCGCGGCAAACGACGACGAGGCGGGACGAGCCAAGAACCGGCGGGTCGAGATCGTCAAGCAGTAGGCGACCCGCGCTACGCCGCGTCGGCCAGGATCTTGTCGCTCTCGTTGTCGACCACGACGGCCGTCTCGAAGTAGCGGATGTCTGGCGGAGCGCCATAGCGGTCGGCGATGTAGTCCTGCCATTGCGGCGTGTAGACGGCCTCGGCGTCGGCGCGGGTCTTCCAGAGATAGACGCCGCCGCCGATGCGGTTCTTGCCGTCGAACAGGTAGTACTTGCGCACCAGCCCCCTCATGCCGCGGTACTTGGGCGCCGAACCCTTGAACAGCTCGGCGGCCTTCCTGGCGTCGATGTCGGCGGGAAGCTTGAAGTTCACGATGGCGGTGATCATGCGGTCCCTCCTCGGGCTTCGGTTCGCTCTTCGCGCACGCCCAGCAGCAACACGAAGCCTAGCACCAGGAAGAACAGCACGCACGCCACGCCCAGCCGATTGGATTGCGTCGCCGTGGTGACGATGCCGATGGCGAGCGGCGCCATCCACGCCGTGGCCCGCCCCGACAGGGCGAACAGGCCGAAGAACTCGCCGGTCATGCCCTCTGGCGCCAGCCGGCCGATCATGGTGCGGCTCGCCGCCTGCATCGGTCCCATGCAGAAACCCAAGAGCAGCGCGAAGCCCATGAACACCTGCTCCTGCAGCGAGCCGAACAGGCTGCGCGTCGCCGACAGCTCCGGTGCCGACACGAAGAAGAACACGCCTTGCTTGCTCAGGCTGACGATGCCGATGGTCGCGATGATCACGCCCAACACGGCAAGCTGCACCGTCCGCTTGCTGCCGATGCGGTCGTCGACCCACCCGCCCAGGAAGGCGCCGGGGATGGCGAAGATCGTGACGATGATGCCGAAGATGCCGATGGTTACCGTGTCCCATCCGAAGATCGCCGCGGCATAGATGCCGCCGAAGGCGATGATGGCGGCGAGGCCGTCGTTGTAGAGCATGAAGGCGAGCAGATAGAGCAGCACGTTGCGGTAGTGGCGAAGCTTCACCACGGTGTGCAGCAGCGCCCGCCCGCCGTCTTTCGCCGCGTCGACGAGCGACAGGCGCCGCTGCTGGTTGCCGTCAGGCGTGAACAGGAACATCGGAATCACGAACAGCGCCAGCCAGACGACCGATGCCGGACCCACCAGGCGTTCGACCGTGTAGGTTTCGGGATCGAGCCCGAACAGCGGCTGGTCGTTGGCCGCCAGGCCGAACATCGAAGGACGGCTCACGATCAGCACGGCGAACAGCGCCAAAAGGCCGCCGCAGTAGCCCAGTCCCCAGCCAAAGCCGCTCAGCCGGCCCATGCGCTCGGGCCGCACGATGGTGGGCAGCAGCGAGTTGTTGAACACGATCGACATCTCCGCGCCGATGGTCGCCACCACGACCGCCCAGCTGATCAATGACACGAGCTCGGGGCGATGCGGATAGGCCCACCACAGCGTGCAGCAGCCGACCGCGACCAGGCACTGGAAGAAGAAGATGTAGGGCTTGCGGCGGCCGCCGGCGTCGGCCATGGCGCCGAGGAAGGGGCTCAGCACCGCGATGATGATGCCCGAGGTCGATTGCGTGAAGGCCCATTCGGCCTGACCCTTGATCGGGTCGCCGATCATGACGTTGGCGAAGTACTGGCTGAAGATGAAGGTGGTGATGACGGTGAAGAAGGGCTGGTTGGCCCAGTCGAAGAGGGCCCAGCTGTACTGGCCGAGCTTGGAGGCCTCCTTGGGTGGAGCGTTCATCTGCCGGTGCGTCATACAAGCTCCACCGTCACATATCGTCGTGCTGCGGAGGCAAGACGCCGATCATGAGTGAGGAACATCGCCTCCAAAGTCTCTGCCAAGGCGACATAAATGGCATCATAGGCCGTCAGATTTGCGCGCAGAGCCCATATCCTGCGCAGCAGAAAACCGTGCGGATGGCGATGGATGGAAAAATCGACGAGATCGTCGAGAGCCGATTGCGCCCGCAGCGTATCGATTTCCCCAATCATCTCGAACCGCCGGATTACCTGGGCAACCTCGACATCGAGCAGGTGAGGTGAATGAAGCGGCTCAGACCCATCGAAGAATCGGGCCTCGATGGCTTCTCCTCGAGGAGTGCGCAACAGGACCTCGAGCAAAGCCGAGGCGTCGACGACGATCACCGGCTATCGCGTTCCGCGCGCACGGCGTCGGCGGTATCGACGGAAAGCGTGACGGCCGATCGGCGCGCCAGACGCGCCCGCATCTCCTCGATCGTCGGTCGCTCGGCTACTTGCCGAATCTGTTGCAACAGGTAGTCGGACAACGACATGCCGGCCAGCGCCGCTCGCGACTTGAGCTTGCGGTGCAGCGCGTCGGGTACGTTGCGGATTTGGATCATTGTCGACATGTGAAAATGATAGTTGCATGTGCTGCACATGTCAAAGTTTGCCCAGCCGCTGCGGCAGCTGGCTGATCGCTTCGCGATTTGTGGGCGAAAAGGTCCTCTCCATGGCCTCCTGCCACGGCAGCCAGAGCTGGGCCGTGTGCTCAGCCGGATCGAGGGTGGCGACGGTGGCGCTGTCGACCAGGAAGCCGAACACGTGCTCGGTGTTGTGCGTGACGTCGGGCGCGTACCTGGCGCGCCACTGCGGCCAGATCTCGTAGCGGTTGACGTGGCCCCAGTCGGTGAGCGTGCCGACCGTGAGCCCGGTCTCCTCCAGGAGCTCGCGCCGCGCCGTCGCCTCGAGATCGGGATCGTCCGGCTCGCGCGAGCCGGTCACCGACTGCCAAGCGCCCCACTCAGCCCACGAGCCGCCGTCGGCGCGCTGCAGCAGCAGCACCTCCAGCTGGCGCGTATGGACCACCACCAGCACCGATTCGGGGATCTTGTAGGCCATGGCGCCAGCATAGCCCGAACATTGACTCCCTGCCTCCCAACGCTATGGTCCGGCGGAATTTTCGAGGTAAACGATGAGCAAGCAGCTTGAGGCCGCCGTCGACGCGGCCTGGGAGACGCGCGACGGCATCAACAGCGCCACCAAGGGGCCAGTGCGCGACGCCATCGAGGCCGCGATCGCCGGCCTCGACGACGGCAGCTTCCGTACCGCAGAGAAAGTTGGCGGCGAATGGGTCGTCAACCAGTGGCTGAAGAAGGCCGTGCTGCTCTCCTTCCGGCTCTATGATTCCGTGCCGATGGACGGCGGTGCGGCGTTCCCGGGCCTGGGCGCGGCCCCGTGGTTCGACAAGGTGCCGCTCAAGACCACCGGCTGGGACGCCAAGCGCTTTGCCAAGGCGAACTTCCGCTCGGTGCCGGGCTCGGTGATCCGCCGCGGCTCCTACGTGGCGCCGTCGGTCGTGGTCATGCCCTCGTTCATCAATCTCGGCGCCTATGTCGACAGCGGCACCATGGTCGACACCTGGGCGACCGTCGGCTCGTGCGCCCAGATCGGCAAGAACTGCCACCTGTCGGGTGGCGTCGGCATCGGCGGCGTGCTCGAGCCCTTGCAGGCCAACCCGGTGATCATCGAGGACAACTGCTTCATCGGCGCGCGCTCGGAGGTCGTCGAGGGCGTGATCGTCGGCACCGGCGCGGTGCTGTCGATGGGCGTGTTCATCTCGTCCACCACCAAGGTGGTCGACCGCGCCACCGGCCAGATCCATGTCGGCAAGGTGCCGGCCTATTCGGTCGTGGTGCCTGGCAACATCGGTGGCGGCCCCGACCGACCCTCGACCTACTGCGCGGTGATCGTGAAGACGGTCGACGAGCGCACGCGCTCCAAGACGTCCATCAACGAGCTGTTGCGCGACTGACGCGATGATCGGCCAGGCGCTCCCGCAACGGCTGCTGTGGCGCGGCGACACACTGCCCGCCGACGCCGGATGCATCGCGCTGCCGGCCGAGGTCGGACAAGAACTGGACGGCGTTGTCGCGGCGCTCGACCGCGATCCCCTGCCGCTGCTGTTGCTGCGGCCGGACGATTTCGATCTCGACGCCTCGCGCGCCTTCATGCGCGAGGTCAAGCGCACCATCGACGACGGGCCGGGTTTCGCCATTGTCGACCGCCTGCCGGTCGAGCGCTGGCCCGCAGACGGCGCACGGGCGGTGTGGTGGCTGCTGGCGTCGCTGGTGGCGCGGCCGGTGGCGCAGAAGTGGGACGGCACCTCGATCTACGACGTCACCGACCTCGGCCGCCCGCCCGGCAACGGGGTCCGGCCCGACATCACCAATGCCGAGCAGAACTTCCATACCGACAACAGCTACAACAACGTGCCGCCGCATTATGTCGGACTGATGTGCCTGCGCACGGCGATGGAAGGCGGGGTGAGCGGCATCGTGAGCTTCGCCACGGCGCACGAGGAGATGCGCAAGCGCCATCCCGAGCTGCTGCCGCGGCTCTACCAACCCTTCTACTTCGACCGCCAGCGCGAGCATGCGCCGGATGACGTCATGACGACCCATCATTCGATGCTCGAGGACAGGGACGGCCGGCTGATCGCCCGCCTGTCGCATTTCCAGGTGAAGAATGGCCAGAAGCTCGCCGGCGAGCCGCTCGACCGCCAGGGCGCGGCGGCGCTGCAGGCCTTCGAGGCCATCCTGAACGAGCCCGGCATGTCGGCCTGCTTCCAGTTCCAGCCGGGCCAGATGCAGATCATCGACAACCGCGCGATCGGCCACAAGCGCACGGCGTTCCGCGACTGGCCCGAGCCCGAGCGCAAGCGCCTGCTGGTGCGGCTGTGGCTGCGCGATTCCGGGAGCCGGGCCTACAACGGGTGATCGTTCACAGTCGGCTGTCGGGCATGCTGATGAAATCCGGGCAGGCGCCCGACAGGGCCGCGATCGCGGGCGACGGTTTCCCGGCCTGATATCCCGGCACAATCATGCTCAGCACATGGGATTGCGGGCGTAGCCGCAATGAGCCTTGCCGGGACGCTCGACGTCGTTGAAGCACGTCGTGTCGTTGGACACGATCACATCGACGATGCGGAACACGCGCAGGCTCCCGGCGAGATGGCTCGGAGCGACCCGATAGCTGAGGAGACGTGACAACAGATCGAAGACGTCGCGGGCGATGCTGCCGCTCGTGGGGCGTGCCGCCAAGCGCCGCTGCAAGCTTTTTCAGCCGCTCGTCTATCCAATCCGAGCGGTGCGTACACATGCCGTGCATCCACAACACGTTCAGCGTGGACGACGGCGACAAGGTCTCGGCCAAGGTCAGCAAGCCGTCGAATGCGCCGACGTCTTGATCGCTTGGCCTTTCGACAAACGGCAGGTCATAGGGTGACGAATAGGACGTGGAGCCGGGCGCGAAGCCGTCACCGTAACCGCCGAGACCAGGACAGTCGTAGTCCATAGGGCTATCCCGCGCCGTCGGCGCACTGCGGCTGGGCTTGTCGCCCTCCAGCCACGTCCAG
>CAWEIE010000021.1:0-36972 GCA_963809025.1 uncultured Alphaproteobacteria bacterium
TCCGCCGCAATCCGGTGGATCACTGGTGCATCGGCCTCAGCAAGGAAAGCGCAACCCACTTCAGGATCGGCGATCGTGCGGGGTCGGCAGCGGCCACGGTGCCCTATGTGTATTCCCTGGGAAAAGACATGTGGAGCGAGCGGTCGGCGGTGCGTTTTCAGCTCTATCTCGCTCGCGACACCTTCCAGCCGGTTGCGCCTGTCCTCGATGCCGCCGTGGGGATCGCGTTCGAATCGCCGGGTGGCCGCCTGCTATCGGATTTCATCCTGCTGCTGGAGCGGCACATGCCGCACCTGCGCGCGGAGCACGGACCAAGGCTGGCGTTGTCCATTCAGGCAATGGTCGCGGCCTGTTTCGCACCGTCCGCCGACGCGATGGCTGAGGCCAGAAGGCCGATCGACGTGACCTTGATGGAAAGGGTGCGGCGTGCTGTTCGCAAGAACCTGCGCTCACGGTCGCTCGGGCCCGAAACATTGTGCCGGGAGGCGGCAACGTCACGCTCGCAGCTCTATCGCTTGCTCGAGGGCGAAGGCGGCGTGGCGCGCTACATCCAGCGTAGCCGGCTCACGGAGAGCTTTGCGCTTTTGTGCGATCCGTCGAACGGTGATTCGATCGGCAAAGTCGCCGAGCTGCTCTGCTTCGCCGATGGGTCGAGCTTCAGCCGTGCGTTCCGCCGGGAGTTCGGTGTGAGCCCGAGCGACGCTCGTGCAGCCGCTCTTGTGGGCAGACCCGTCATGCCGTCGATGAGCAAGGCCGCGTCAGGTGCTCCAAGCTTCGAAGAGTGCCTTCACCGCCTTTGAGTGCTGCATCAGGCGCGACCGGGCGGCGCGACGATGGCCACGCTGGCCATCCCCAGCTTCAATTGAAGACATGCGGCAGGCAAGCCAGAAGGCACAAGTGGTCCGAGCCGTCCAAGAAAGTCCGGCCCAAGCGCCCAGCGCGTATGCGATGTCTCGTGCCGGCGGATGCCTTCTGTGAGTATCAGGACGGCCCCTCGCCCAAGGCAAAGCGGTGGTTTGCCAGACCTGACGGCAAGCCATTCTTCTTCGCAGGAACATGGACGGCGTGGGAAGGCACGCGCGGGACGAAAAAGAATCCCGTTGTCGGGAAACACGAACTCTTCACAATCCTGACCACGTCACCGAATGAGATCGTCAAGCCGGTGCATGGAAAGGCGATGCCGGTGGTGCTGACAACGGACGCAATGGGAGGGCGCCGCCTTGCATCGCGGCAAACCGTCGATCGGCAGGATCGCCAGGCTAGCAGCCCCTGTCGGCGCGATATGTGAGAAACAGCACAAATACAACCGACGGCAGGATGGCCGAGGGCGTGCGTCGGCCAAAGCCGCCGCCGGCGGCGCTCTGTGCGCTTTGCCACTGTGCCCGCCCGAGCGAACGGCCACCATCGGGGGACCTGGCCGATCCGCGTCCAGGCGGCCGCATGGCCGTCGTCATCGAGCGCCAACCATGGCTCACAAGACGCAGCGACGAGGAGCAGGACATGGCGCTGGTTGACGATCTCAAGGACTACATCGCTCTCAACAGCACGCCGACCACCGTGATCAAGGAAAAGCACAACGTCGTCATCGTCGGCGAGACGCACGCCTTCCTGAAGACGACCGACTCGGAGATACGCACCAAGGCCGCGGTGCGGCTGCTGCTCGAGCTGCTCGCCGACGTGAACTGCAAGTATTTCGCCAACGAGAGCTACCTGAACAAGGGCAAGATCCAGCGCGGCGTGGACGACTACCTGCGCACCAAGACGCTGCCGCCGGCGTTCGATCCGAAACAGACCGGCCTGGACATGGAGGAGATCGGCAAGCGCGTGCTGGTGCGCCGCTACCTGCCGGTCCTCGACTTCATCCGGGCCAAGCCGCGCTACATCTTGAGCATAGGATCGCTCATCGACGACGACACTCGCGATGCGGTGCTGGCGCAGAACTTCCTCGACGAATTCAGGACGCGCGGCCTGCACCTCGGCGACAAGGGCGTCCTCCTGCTCGGCGCCGTTCACGCCACGGCCACGTCGGATTTCAAGTATTCGACGGTGCGCGAGGTCCTGCACAAGCGCGGCGTGAGCTGCGTGTCGATAAAGGTCGTGACGGACTTCAAGAGAGGCGACGTGCCCGACGATGCGGTGTTCGAGCAGAACAACAAACCGCTGACCGACCTGACGGTCGGCGACATCATCCGATTGGCATCGCTGGTGCCGAAGACGCCGGTGACCATCGCGGTCGATCGCAGCTGGACGAACGGCAGGGCGAGCCCGTTCTGGCGCCTCACCTTCGGCCACAGCAAGGTCCCGGTGCCGGCGCAGTTCGAGTACATCGTCGTGCAAAAGGCCTAGCGGATCGCACCCCTTCGACATTCCAGGAAAGGACAATGTCATGGCCGGCCCTTCGGGAGACGACAGCCAAGTGTTCTTCGAGATGGCCCACAAGAGCCTGGTGCACCACGCGCTGAGCAAGCCGGGGGCCGGCGACGACTGGGTGCTGTTCAACGGCCTCAGCGTCATCGCCACCGGCCTGGAGATCCTCAGCGCCGAGCTGAAGGCCACTCGCAGGGAGATTGCCGAGCTCAAGACCTTGCTGCAGCAGCCGCCAAAGCGCGCTCCTTGAGCGCCGTCCGGAACCTGCCCGGACACGAGGTCGACGGGCGGCGCCAAGGCTTTTCAGATTTCGCCGATCGTTTGTGCGGAATCCCACGTCTGTCCGCGGGAGACAGCGCTATTGCTTGCGTCGAATTAGGCGAAGGAGAGCGAACCGTGACACGCTTCCGGCGGAGCCATGACATAGAAGTCAGCATCAGTCCGGAGTTTGACAAGGAGTACAAGCCCGGAGAAACGCCTGTCCATTCCGGCATCTATCGATGCAGGGGATGCGGGTGTGAAATCGTTGCCGAGGCCCGCAAACCGCTCCCGTTCGAGGAACACCCCAGGCACGCACCGGCTCAAGGGATCATTCGATGGCGACTGGCTGTCGCCGCGCAGTACGGCGTCCACTAAGCGCGGAATTGCCGACGTAAACGACTTGGCGCAATGACCCGCGGCGGATGTTCGATGTGCGTCGTCCGGCAGGCGGGTTTGAGGAGGGAGGACGACCATGAACTGGGATGCGATCCAGAACGACGCCAAGGCGAAGGGGCACCTCGTCTTCGCCGTGGACCAGGCCCAGACCGCCGTACTGACGCAGCCGGGTCCCTGGGGCTCGGCCTTCGACGGTTACTGCATCGGTCTCTGCGCGAACTGGGTCGCGTTGCAATACCAAGGGAAGAACTTTCCGGTCGCCGCCGACAAGACGTGCGACAACCCGCCGTGGCAATCGACGCAGGCGCAGAACCTGTCCGACGCCAGCAAGAGCGCCGACTGGACCGGCTGGTGGAAGGTAGCGATGGCCCCCTTCACCTGTAGCCTGTCGGACGGGCTGCGCGCATCGCGCGCGACCAAGCCCACCGCCGATTTCCTGTGGTCCATCATGGCACAGGCTTACGGGTGCTATGGCGTGTACCTCAGCGGCCCTGGCGGGGCGCACGCGATCGCGCTACGGCACGGCCGGGACAACCGGTACCACCTCTTCGACCCGAACTACTTCCACATCGCGCTCAAGGACAAGGCCACCTTCAAGTCCTACGTCACTTCGTACCTGTCCCAATCCACCTACGACACGCTCTACGTGAAGAGGACCGGCGTCGTCGGCATCAGGCCGCCGATCTGACGCTTCGCCGTCGGGGCTTACGCCCGAGGGCCGGCCAGGAGCTGCCACACGCCTTGCTGCAGGGCCTGCCGGCGAAAAGGCTTGGCCAGCAAGGGGACGGTCTCGAACTCGACCGGAAGCACGGCGGACCAGACGCCGGTCAGGAACATGAACGGCACGCGACGCACCTGCAGCACCTTCGCGACGGGGAAGACGGTGTCGTCACGCAGCCTGACGTCCAGCACGGCGGCGTCGAGCGCGGCGCGCAAGGCGAAGTCGAGGGCGTCTTCAGGCGTGGTCGCCGGCCCGACAACTTCCAATCCCGCGGCCGACAGCATGGCTGCCACTTCGTCGGCAACCATCGCGTTGTCGTCAACCACGAGCACGCGCAGCCGCACGCGTTCGGCAACCACGGCGTTGTCGTTGACCGGAAGCACTGGTGGCCGCATGTGGCACCTGTCGTTGTTCGACCTATAACACGATGAGTTCAGCTGGAATCAGCTGAACTCATCGTGCCTGCTGCAACACACACCGTCATTCCGCTCTACCCCGTCCGCGACTTGGGGAGCTGCGTCCCTCGAATCAGTCCGACGGCCGTCCAGTGGCGGAAATCTCCGTGACTTCTTGACCTGTCCGAGTCCGGATGCCGCCGGTCCTTCCCGGCGCGGGGAGCTGCCGGCGAGCGATCCCTCCCGGTCATTTCGCTCCAGCCGGTCGGCCGAGCGGAACGCCTCAACCCCTTCCCAGTAGGTCGCGCCACCGCGCGCTGCCAGTCGTGCCCCGGCTTGACCACGGCGAAGCGGCCGGGAAACCTAGTGCGCGCCTCGAGAGCGCAGCCACATTTGCGGATCACCGCGCGAGCAATCGGCGGATGTGCCGTTCCAATGTCCGGTGATCGTAGGGCTTGCGCTGCATCGGCCCCTGCTCGCAGAGTTCGCCGGCTTCGGCCGCGGCGCGGGGCACGCCGGCCGCCAGCACGACGCGGACCGCGGGGCGGTGCTTGCGGATGGTCTGGGCCAGCTGAAAGCCCGCGCCTTCGTCGCCCTCGACGTCGAGGAATGCGAGGTCGAACTTCATGTCCAGGCGCAGCGCCTGGATGGCCTCCTCGGTCGTGCCGGCTTCCACGACGTCGTAGCCGCACTCGCGCAGATAAGCGGCCAGCGCCGTGCGCACGAGGATGTCGCCGTGGACGAGCAACAAAGTGCGTGGTTCCGGCGTTGATCGCTCCGTGGCCCGTGTCATGGCCCAGCAACGGGCGGGGCGAGCGAATTGTTCCATGTCGCAGGGTCGAGAATCGGTGGCCGAGTGGTGATGTTGCAGAACAAGAAAACGACAGCGGGACGCTCCAACGGCCACGGGCCGAAATGACCTCGCGATGTCGGGAAGCTGCGGCCAATGACTCCTCGCCGCGCTATCGGATCATGATCGTGCAGGACGACTTCCTGCTGCGCATGGAAACGGCAGCCGATTTGCGCCAGTGGGGCTACGATGTCGTCGAGGCCTTCAGCGAGGCCGAAGCCCGCCGCGCCCTGCATGCCGATCGGCGGATTGCCCTGGTCCTGCTCGACGTGAACGTCGGAAGCGATCAGTCCGGCCTCGAGCTGGCGCGCTGGATCGGGGGCCATTATCCGGAGACGAAGCTGTTGCTCACGGCGGCCGTCGCGCCGACGGCCGACGGAATTCCCGTTCTCGCCAAACCCTATCGGCCGCTCGACCTTCTCCAGCACATCGACGCGCTCCTGACGGCGCAGGATCCCGACCAGCCTGACGGAGAGCAGCGCTAGCCCTTGCGATCGTTGGGCGGCGAGCGGGTGGCTTCGATGGCGTGATCGAGCAGCTGAGCTCGTCATCGGCGAACCCCGGAGGGTATGGCGGAGAGCTGGGCGCGCACCGCGACGTGCGACTGTTTCAAGCTGCTGCGGCACCATGCCGACGCGAATCTGCGACACCTGTCAGCGCATCCGCTACCTTGTGTCCCTTATCAAACGTCGCTGAGCTGATTGGGGGATGTTCGACAATGGTCGTTTTGCAGACGACGCGTCTGACGCTCACTCCCTGCTGTCCGGAAGATCGTGTCGACTTCATCGACCTCGAGCTTGATCCGGCGGTCATGCGCTTTCTCAATGGCGGACATCCCGTGAACCCTGAGCAGATCGACCCGAACGCGCCGTTCCTCATGCCGCGAGGAACGGAAGCTCATGTTTGGACGGCCCGTCGCACGACCAACAATGCATTCGTCGGGTGGTTTTGCTTATGGCCAGAGAATGAGACGTTGGCTGAACTCGGCTACCGCTTGCGCCGGATGGACTGGGGTCAGGGGCTGGCCTCGGAAGGAGCTTCAGCTCTTGTGAACTGGGGGTTCAGAAGCGGCAGGTATGACAAGATCGTAGGAACCACGATGGCGGTGAACCACGCATCGCGCCGTGTGATGGAAAAGGTCGGCATGACCCATGCTCGCACGGACCATGTCGATCGGCCCGATCCCATTCCAGGTAGCGAAGAAGGCGAAGTTTGGTACGAGTTGACGCGCTCGGGATGGAGCGGCGGCTAACGTTGGCATGACCGGGCGGCTAGTGCGGATCCGGCTGCGCAGCGACAGCCAGTCGCCATCGAATTGCACCTTGAGCCGACGAGTGCCTGGGGTGTTTGTCCAGCGGAAGCGGTCTGGAGGCGTCGGCAACGACTTCACAGCCGCACCCGCGGCAGCGATAAATGCCAGGCCGGACGGGCGTTTCTCCTGGCTGATACTCCTTGTCGAATTCCGGACTGATGCTGACTTCCACATCGTTGCTACGCTTGAAGAGTGTCATGGCTCACCCTTGTTCGTGGATGACCTCGAGGCTTGCTGCAGGAGATGGCTGGAAGACATTGGCCGCGACCGTCGGATGCCGGTCGCCAAGGCGGTCTCAACGCAGGTCATAGGGCGGTCACCTGCAAACGTACGTGGGATTCCGCACAAACGATCTGCACCACTTCGTGATGCCGCTAGATCCCGACTTCGATCTCGCCCGTTGCACCGTTGACGCGCGGGAACTTTCTGAAATGCGCCGGGTAGACGAGTTTACGGAGCTGGACACGTTCGCGTGGCCGACGCACCGCTCTGGAAAGAACAACGCCACCGTTGAGCCGTTGTGCGACGCAAAGCGAGGTCCGAGTCCGCGGCGCTGCCCTGATCAACGGCGCTTGCAGATCAGGAGGCTTTGCCTGACGGAGCCCACCCGTAGACCTTCTGCACCGTGCCGCCCATCAGCGTCGCGCGATCGCTGTCGCTGAGGCGGTCGGCGAGCCCGAAGGCATCGACGCCCTCCTTGTAGGTCAGGAACGCCACCGCGCGCGTCCAGTCGGTGCCCCACATGCAGCGGTCGATGCCGAAGGCGTCGAAGATGCGGCGCAGCGGGTCCCAGATGTCCTTGTAGGGGAACGGCTCTTTGCTGAGCGTGCCCGCGCCGCTGATCTTGACCACGACGTTGTCGTGCTTGGCGAGCGCCACCAGCTTGGGCAGGTCGGCCCACGGCTCGGCGGGTTTCGGCGGCTCGAAGGGCTGCAGGAGGCCCAAGTGATCGATCACGATGCGCGTGTCGGGATTGCGCGCGGCAAGCGGGCCGAGCTGCTCGACGCGGCCCCAGCTCAGCACGTTGACCGGCAACGAATGTTTTGCCGCCGCGGCCAGCACGCGGTTCACGCCGGGATCGTCGGGCGCCACCAGCGGGCCCGCCGCCATCATGATGCGGATGCCGACCGTGCCCGGCGTCTTCTTCCAGTCGGCGATGGTGTCGGCGACCCCGGGATCGGCGGGATCGACCGGCTTCACCACGGCGAAGCGGCCGGGGTGCTTGTTGCGCACTTCCAGAGCGTAGCTCGGGTCATAGCGGTACTGGGTGTAGGGCGAGACCAGGATGGCGCCGTCGACGCCGACCTCGTCCATCGCCGCCACCATCTGGTCGCCAGTGACCTCGGGCGGACCGTGCAGCACGGCGGCCCACGGCCGGCCGGCATGGTTGCGCTCGTAGACGTGGACCTGGACATCGATCGTCGGCACGCGAGCACCCTCCCCTGGCTTTTGCTGCGCGGGAGGCTAGAGCGGTTTGCCATCGGAGGGAACCGCGCGCGGGAAACGGCTGTTTCGCAGGGCATATCCGTCCGGCTGCCCCCGGCCGGACGGATCGCCCCTCCCCCAACGCCGCGACCTGGCGGTCAGGCCGCGCCGTTCGGCCGATGCAAGGTCCGCTCGACCTCGGCCTGGGCCTCGGCGGCGAAGCGGGCGAGCGCGAGGCGCTTGTCGGGCGTCCGGACCATCAGGCCGGCGCTGCCGGGGAACACCGAATGGTAAACGACCTCGTCCTGTTCAACGGCACTGACTTCGCGCAGCTCGTTGGCGCCGGTGCGGTAGGACCGGCCGGGGAGAATGAGTTCTTGGCTGATGGGCATGACAGGTTCCCCCTTCCATGGGAATCGCATCGCTGCGGTGCCGTCCGCCCACAAAAGGTGGGCGGACGCAACCCGCCCTCTTCCCCCGCTGTTGATCTCCACAAGACTACGCGGCAAAAATTCCGCCGACTGTTCAAAATCGAACTGTCCAATAGTGGACAGTCCGGCAGAGTTCCCGGCGAACTCACACGAGCTTTGGGAGAGGAGTGAATGCCAGCAGGCGGCACAGCCACAGCAAGGAACGGCCAAAAGACGCGCAGCGGATCGGCCAGGAAGGGAAAAGCCAGGACCAGGCCGTCGAACGATTTCGACACCGAACTGTTCCTGACCACCGTCGGCGTCGGGCGGACGGTCGCGACCTACCGGCCCAAGAGCTACGTCTTCCGGCAAGGCACCAAGTGCAACGCGGTCTACTACATCCAGCAGGGCCACATCGAGCTCAGCGTGGTGTCGAGCCAGGGCAAGGAGCGCGTCGTCGGCCTGCTGGGGCCGGGCAGCTTCATGGGCGAAGGCTGCCTCGGCGGCCAGCCGGTCTACCTGGCGTCGGCCCGCGCCTCGACCGAGGCGACCGTCGTGCGGGTCGAGGCCGAGACCATGGTCCAGGCCATCCATGAGCATCCCGAGCTGTCGCAGCGCTTCATGGCGTACCTGCTGGAGCGCAACAGCCAGATCGAATCGGACCTGGTCGACCAGCTGTTCAATTCGAGCGAGAAGCGCCTGGCCCGCCTGCTGATCATGCTGGCCCAGGTCGGCCAGGAAGCCGAGCTGCGCACGGTGGTGACGCCGATCAGCCAGGAGGTGATGGCGGCGCGCGTCGGCACCACGCGCTCGCGCATCAACTACTTCATGAACAAGTTCCGCAAGCTCGGGCTGATCGAATACAACGGCGATTTGAAGGTGCATTCCTCGCTGCTGAACGTGATCGTGCGCGAGTAGGTGCTGGTGGCACGTCATGTCTTCTGGACCGCGCGCGTCCCGCGCGCCTCATGAATCATGAGCGCGCGGGACGCGCGCGGTCCGGAAGAGCATGAGGTGACACACGGCGGAGGTTACTCCGCCTCCAGCGCATCAGACGAACTGCACCACGTTCTCCGCGCCGATGAGGTGGCGGCCGACCATCTCCGCGTGCGGCCACATGCCCTGCAGGTGCTGGCTGGCGCTCATGGCGTCGCGGAAGCGGCGCTCGAACGGCGCCTTCTCGGAGATCGCCATGGTGCCGGCGCCGCGATAGCAGGCGATCGAGACGTCGGTCGCCTCGTTCATGCCCCAGGTCGTGGCGAGCCGCAGACGCACGCGCAGGTCGACGTCGAGCGTGCCCGCGGCCGAGGCGTCGTAGACCTGGCCCGCCGCCTCATGCAGGAAGGCGCGCGTGGCCGACAGGCGCGCCTCGAGGATCGCCATCTCGCGATGGACGGCCTGGTTGCCGGCCATGGCCGTCGGCGAGGCGCGGCTGTGCCGGCCCTTGGCCACCGTCACGTAGGTGTCGAGCATGCGGCGGGCGATGCCGATGGTGACGCTGCAGAAGCCGCTGGCGTAGAGCAAGGTCGAGCCGATGGGATAGATCGGCCCCTGCTCGCGCCGCTCGTCGTCGACGTCGCGCGCCGGCGCATGCGCGTCGGGGATGAACAGGTCCTCGACCGAGTAGCTGTCGCTGCCGGTGCCGCGCAGCCCGAGCACGTGCCAGTCGTCGATGATCCTGGCCTGGCTGCGCAGGAAGACGAACGAGCGGTCGTCCGGCCGGCCGTAGCGGATATGCGGCGTGCCGTCGGGGTTCTGCACGGCGCTGTGCGCGCCCAGCATCCTGGTGTGGCGTCCGCCGCTGGCGAAGCTCCAGGTGCCGCTGAGCCGATAGCCGCCCTCGACGCGGATCGCCTTGCTCTTGTCGTGGCGCGCGCCCCAGGCCAGGCCGGCATAGGGACCTGCGAACATCGCCGCGGCCGCCTCGTGCGGCATGGAGGCGGCCGACGTCGCCATCGACACGTTCGACTGGTTGACGAACCAGGCCGTGCTGGCGTCGGCCCAGGCCAGCGCCTCGCAGGCCTTGGCGTAGTCGACGAGAGCCACCTCCTGCCCGCCCATGCTCCTGGGCAGCAGCATGCGCAGCAGGTCCTGGCCGGCCAGCGCATCGACGACCTCTTGCGTCAGCTCGCGGCGGCGGTCCATCTCCGGTCCGTCCTTGTCCAGCACCGCCTGCACGGCCCTCGCCCGCTCCTGCGGGCTGGCAAGGACTGGCGAAACTGGATTCTGCATCAAGCGTTCCTCGGCTTTGAATCGGTCGACTATAGTGGCCCCAATCGCACTTGTTCAAAACTCGCCTGCGGACCGTTCCGACAGGCGTGCTGTCGGGGGAAACACAAGCCATGCAGATCGGGTTCAACCTGCCGAACTCCGGGCCATTGTCGGCCACGGCCGACATGACGCGCATCGCCAGCGAAGGCGAGGCCATGGGCTTCGACTACCTGACGCTGACCGACCACGTCGTGCTGCCCAACACCAAGGTGCCGGGCTACCCCTACTCCGAATCCGGCCAGTTCTACGAGGACGCGCCGCTCGAGCGGCACGAGCAGATCGTCGGCATGACCTGGATCGCGGCAAAGACCTCGCGCATCCGCCTGGTCGCGGCCGTCCTCGTGGTGCCGCACCGGCCGGCGGTGCTCGCCGCCAAGATGCTGGCGACGCTCGATGTGCTGTCGGGCGGGCGGCTGGTCGTCGGCATCGGCGCGGGCTGGCTGAAGACCGAGTTCGATGCGGTGGTGACGACGCCGTTCGAGGAACGCGGCGCGGTGACCGACGAATACATCGACACCTTCCGCGTGCTGTGGAGCGAGGCGGCGCCGCGCTTCGCCGGGCGCTACACGAAGTTCGACGGCATCGTGCTGGAGCCCAAGCCGATACAGAAGCCGCTGCCGATCTGGGTCGGCGGCGAGGCCGGCCCTTCCCTGCGCCGTGTCGCGCGCGTCGGCGACGCCTGGTATCCGATCGGCTCCAACAACAAGCACCTGCTCGACACGCTGCCGCGGCTGAAAGCCGGCATCGGCCGCCTGCGCAAGGCCGTCGCCGACGCCGGCCGCGAGCCTCAGTCGGTGGGCGTCAGCTTTCGCGTCAAGCGCTACGGCGCGGCGGTGCCGCCCAAGGCCACGGACGGCGAGCGGCGGCTGTTCTCGGGCAGCGAAGCCGACATCATCGCCGACTTCCGTGCGCTCGAGGGAGATCGGCGTCACGGCGATCGACGTCGACTTCGGCGGGCGGCCGGATGCGGCGGCGACGCTGGCGGAGATGAAGCGGTTCAGGGCCGCCGTGATCGAGAAGATCTAAACTAGGAAGTGTCCCCATAGATCGAAGTCGGAGGCCGCACCGGCGGAGGCCCACGTTTATTAGCGGGCAGACACTCCCGTGCCTCGATGGTTCAGCCGGGAAACAAGTTCGAGGAAGCGTGGCTCGGTTCGCATGCTGCCCCAGCGAGGATCGAGGCGCAGCCAGACCAACCAGTGCGACCTTTCCTCAAAGGCCCGATCGAGCCAGGAGAAAGCCGCATCGGTCTCATCCAGTCCAGCGTAAACCAGAGCGATGCCATACGATGTTACGAACGTTCGGGTCGCGAGCTGGCGCAACTCGGCTATCGATTCGTGCGCTGCTGAGGTTCTGCCGCAAACAGCCTGGGCGTGTCCGCGAGCGGCGATGGAAACCGGCCAACCTTTCAGTTGGCCATCGACGCGCTGAAAGGCGGCGATCGCGGCGTCGTGCTGCCCGAGTTCCTGCAGCGAACGACCCTTCCAAAGGTGTGCCGCCGGGAATTCAGGATCCATCTCCAGCACGGCGTCGAGCTGCTTGATCGCCTCATCGTACCGGCCCGAGTAGTAGTGAACGAATCCAACGTCGGTATTGATGGCGCGTGACAACGGCTCGCCCGCATGGGCCCGCCTGATTTCATCCAGCGCCTCGTTGGCTCTTCCGGTCGCCAGCAGAAAGGTCGCCAGCCACTGATGGGCGGCTGCATTCGAGCGGTCGAGAGCGATGGCGTGACGAAACTCCCTTTCTGCGCCATCCCAGTCCCAGGCATGATAGAGCTTGACGTAGCCCAATGAAGCATGCGGCTCGGCAAGCGTGTCATCGAGATCGAGAGCCATCGCCGCATGACGAGCCGCCGCCGGGAACGCCTCGGCAGGCGCCACGTAGCTCAGGTATCCTTTTGCGGCGTGGGCATCGGCAAGACCGGCATGCGCCGGGGCGAAGTTGGCGTCGAAGGCAAGGGAACGCCAATAGTGCTGTATCGCCCTGTCCAGGCCCTCGACTGTCCGCCGGTTCCAGTGATAGCGACCTTGCAAACAGGCCCGACGCGCGTCGTCGCCGGCCTGTGAGCGCTTGTCGGATCGAGCGGAGCCGGTACGCAAGAACAGCGTGGCAGTGCCACTTCTGACCTCCACCGGGGCGACAAACCGATAGCCGCGGGTTGGCACGGTCTCAATGAAGGTCTGCCGGCCTCGATTGCGCCGCAGGAGCTTGCGCAAGGCCGAGATGTTCACGCTGAGATTGATCTCTGCGACGAAGACCTTGGGCCAAATCAGGTCCAGAAGGCGATCCTTCGTCATCAGGCTTCCGCGATGGCGGACCAGCACCACCAGAAGGTCGAATGTCTTTGGCGTCAGCCGGAGAGGTCGACCGCGCAACAACAGCAGCCGATCCGCCGGATCAAGCGTGAAGTCGCCGAATTCGAAGACCTCATTTGCCGGGATGGCCATCGCAGGAATCCAAAAAATCTCCAAAGATTTCGATGGTGGCCTGTTCCACTCTTCCATCCTCACGATGACAGGAGGAGAGGTCAATGCCACTTGCACTCAGAACCGCTTCCTTGGCCGCCTTGATCGGCCTGGCGTTACTGCTTGGAGCGATGGGCCGCCAGCCGGCCCTCGCGGCATCGGAAGATGAAGTGCGCGCCACCTTTGAACGCTTCCTCGCCGCCCAGAACGCCCACGACGAGAAGGCCCTCGCGGGCCTGTTGCTCAACTCGCCCGACTTCCTTTGGATCACCCGCGGAACGGCCGTCTGGGGGCACGATCAGGCGATGAAGCGATTCTCCGGGCTGTTCCAGGCCACCTGGCAGCTCGCGCCGGACCCATCCGGCCTCAAGGTGACGATGATCGGCGAGGGCGTCGCCCAGCTCTTCGTGCCCATCGCCTTCACCATTGGAAGCGCCGGCCAGCCTGCGCAGACGACGACGTTTCTGATGAACCAGATCCTCCGCAAGACGGCCGACGGCTGGAAGGTTTCCAGCATCCTGCCCATCCCGGTGCCAAAGCAGTAGTGGCCGCCGGCGGATCTACTCGGCTGCCATCGCGCCCGGCTTGGCCGAGAGCTTGGCCAGCTCCTCGGCGATCTGCACGGCGTTCCAGGCGGCGCCCTTCAGCAGCTGGTCGCCCGCCACCCACAGCATCAGGCCGTTGGGATTGGAGAGGTCGCGGCGGATGCGGCCGACATGGACGTCGAGATCGCCGCTGGCCTCGAGCGGCATCGGGAAGTGGTTGGCGGCGGCATCGTCGACCACCTTCACGCCCGGCGCCTTGGCGAGGATGGCGCGCGCCTCCTCGGGCGACAGCGGCTTCTCGAGCTCGAGCGTGATCGCTTCGGAATGCGCGCGCAGCACCGGCACGCGAATGCAGGTCGGCGCGATCGGCAGCTCGGGCAGGTGGAACATCTTGCGCGTCTCTTCGACGACCTTGTTCTCTTCCTCGTTGTAGCCGTTCTCGGCCACCTTGGTGTTGTGCGAGAAGACGTTGAAGGCGATCTGGTGCGGAAACACCGCGCGCTTGATCTCCTTGCCCGCCGAGAAGTCGCGCGCCTGGTCTTCCAGCTCCTGCATGGCGGCGGCGCCCGCGCCCGAGGCCGACTGGTAGGTCGAGACGATGATGCGCTTCACGCCGGCGGCCTGGTGGATCGGCCACACGGCGACCGACAGGATGGCGGCGGTGCAGTTGGGGTTGGCGACGACGCCGTTGTGCTTCGCCAGGTCGCCTCCGTTCACCTCGGGCACGACCAGCGGCGTGTCGGGGTCCATGCGGAAGGCCGACGAGTTGTCGACGACGACGCAGCCCGCAGCCTTCGCGGCCGGCACGAACTCGCGGCTGCGCGTGGCGCCCGCCGAGAAGAAGGCGATGTCGACGCCCTTGAAGGCGTCGGCTTTCAGCTCTTCCACCTTGTACGGCTTGCCCTTGAACGCGAGCGTCTTGCCGACCGAGCGGGCCGAGGCGAGCAGCTTGAGGGAGGCGACCGGGAAGTTCCGTCGCTCGAGGACGCGGAGGATTTCCACTCCGACCGCGCCGGTGGCGCCGACGATGGCGATGTTCCTGGGGGCGATGTTCTTGGCGTTCATGGTGGCGCGGAACATACAAAAGTGAGGGGATCACGGGAAGCCCACCCCCGCCCTCCTCGCCCTCCCGTCGCCCCGAGCGAAGCCGAGGGGCCTTCTCTCTACACGCTGGCTGCATATCGTCGAGAGAAGGTCTCTCCGCGCGCGCCTTCGGCGCTTGGTCGAGACGACGGGCCTTCAGCCCGTCGCCTTCTGATGCTTCTTGATCGCCGGCATCAAGCCCGTGGGGTCCACCAGCTTGCCGTGCGCCAGCATGTTGTGGGCATGCGCCAGGTGATGCAGCGCAAAGGAGGTCTGCATGGCGCTCACCCGGCCCTGGGCGTCCTGCGCGGCGTTGATCGCCTGCTTGGTGAGCTTCAGCGCAAACAAGGGCTTCTGGGCGATGCGCTCGGCCATGGCCAGCCCGAACGCTTCCAGCTCGGCGCGCGGCACGACGTGGTTCACCATGCCCAGCCGATGCGCCTCCTTGGCGCTAATCCAATCGGCCGTGAACAAAAACTCCTTGGCCTTGCGCACGCCGAGCTCCCAGGGATGGGCGAAGAACTCCGCGCCGCCCACGCCCATCGCTACCGTGTGGTCGAGGAACTCGGCATCCTCGGAAGCCACGATCAGGTCGCACGGCCAGATCAGCATCAGGCCGCCGGCGATCACCTTGCCCTGCACCAGCGCCATGGTCGGCTTGGGGATATTGCGCCAGCGCTCGCAGAAACCGACATAGATCTCCTGCTCGCGCGCGTACTGCGCCTCGGCGCCCGGCTTGCCGAAGCCCGACCACGTGCCGACCGTCTCGTGCTTGCGCATGTTGCCGTGGCCGTCGACCTCGCGCAGGTCGTGGCCCGAGGAGAAGTGCGGGCCGTTGGCCGACAGCACGATCACCTTGATCGTGTCGTCCTGCGCGGCGCGATCGAAGGCGTCGTTCAGGGCGTAGAGGAACGCCGTGTCCTGCGCGTTCCTCGTGTCCGCACGGTTGAGGACGATGCGGGCAATGCCGTACGGCAGTGTGTCGTAGAGGATGGGATCGGTCATCGTGTACTCCCGCGTCACGAGGGCAACAGTGGCACCCGGCTCTTCCGGGCCGCAGTGCGCAGAGCCCGGTCCAGGGTGGCAAGGGGCAGATCGTGCCTGATCGCCAGATCAAGGTACATCGCGTCGTACGAGGCCAGCCCCGTCTCGCGGCCCAATGTCAGTACGTCGTTCAGCAAGCGTGACGGCGCTGCTTCCTCAACGAGGATCGGCAGAGACAGCAAGCGGGCGGCAAACGCCCGAGACTGGGCGCGCACAAGGCGCTTCTGTCTTTCGGCGACCAGCAGGACATTGGCGACTTCGGCCGCCCATATCCCGGGAACAAGCGCCGTATCGTCGGCAAGCCGATCGAGAAGACGCCATGTCTCGTCCGACAATTCGTCCTCGAAGCACCACGCCATCGTCACCGAGACATCGAGGATGAAGGCTGTCACGCCCGGCCGGTGTCCCGCATTCGACGTATCGAGAGGCCTCGCAATCGCCGCCCCTTGGCTTCGCGACGAATCGCGGCGATCGTCTTTCGTGCCGTGACGCGATCGACACCGACGGCGGGTACTATGCGTGCCACCGCCCGACCGTGTTTCGTGATGAGGACTTCCTCGCCTGCGGCAACCCGTTCGAGGAGCGCCGAAAGCGTCGTTTTCGCCTCAAAGGCACCGACCGTAATCATGGCAAGAACTCCAACCAGAATTCCGACCAGTTTAGCTGCTGGCGGGTAGCCGCGAAAGAGCCCAGATCGATTTGGCTGACGAGCGGCGAAAAAAGCCGCCGGAACCGGCAGCTAGAGGATGGGATCAGTCATGGCAGGCTCCCGGTGTTCAGCCGAGCCTAGTGCTGTTTGCCGGGAGCGCGCCACTCTCATGCTCTTCCGGACCGCCGCTTCCAGCCGACCTCATGAGCATGAGCCGCTGGAAGCCGGCGGTCCGGAAGACATGAGCGCCAGTACCGTAGTATTCCACTGGAAATAACGGCAGGATGCTTGGATGACCGCAGAGAAAAGCCGCGTCGGTGCATTCGTCGGTGGCACGGGCATCGGCGTTCTAGGCGGCCTGATCGGGCTCGGTGGTGCCGAGTTCCGCTTGCCCCTGCTGATCGGTGCCTTCCGCTTCGCCGCCCTGGAAGCCGTGATCGTGAACAAGGCGATGAGCCTGATCGTGGTTGCCTCGGCGCTGCCGTTTCGGACGGGTACGGTTTCCTTCGATGTCGTCGCCGGCCACTGGACCATCATTGCGAACCTGCTCGCCGGCAGCCTGATCGGCGCCTGGGTCGGCGCGTCATGGGCCACCAGGCTGAAGTCGGAAACGCTCTATCGGGTGCTGGCGGTTCTGCTGGTCGCCATCGCCGTCGTCCTGTTCGTCGGTCATGACGCGGACAGCGGCGGCAAGCCGCTGCTCACGGGCGGCGTTCAACTGGTCGCCGGGATCGTCGCCGGTTTCCTGATCGGCGTCGTGGCCTCGTTGATGGGCGTCGCCGGCGGCGAGCTGCTGATACCGACGTTGATCCTGCTGTTCGGCGCCGACGTGAAGCTGGCCGGCAGCCTGTCGCTGGCCGTGAGCCTGCCGACGATGCTGGTCGGCTTCGCCCGCTACAGCCGCGACAGCACCTTTGCCGTGCTGGGCCGCAATCGCTGGTTCGTGGCGGTCATGGCGGCCGGCTCAATCGTCGGCAGCTTCATCGGCGGCGCGCTGTTGGGCATCGTTCCCGGCGCCGTGCTGCTGCCCTTGCTGGCCGTGATCCTGCTGGTTTCGGCGGTAAAGGTCTGGCTGCACAAATAGAAGTCGCCACGAAAACGGGTGCAGTGGCCCGCTAGGCCGGCAAGGCGGCGGTGATGATGATCTCGATCAGATCGCCTTCGGGCATCACCGATTGCACGAAGGACCGCACGGGCCCCTGGCCCGCCGGCATCCAGGTCGCCCAGGCTTCATCGAAGGCCGGCTTGTTGTCGTGGTCGGTCACCACGACCTCGGCCTTGACGATGCGCGTGCGGTCGAGGCCGGCGTTCTTCAGGTACGTGTCGATGACGCCCAGCGCGCCCAGCGTCTGAACGCGAATGTCCTGCGTGCGATCGGGCGAGGTCGCCACCGCCCAGAGAAAGCCGCCGCCGCCCGGCAGTCGATAGGTCGCCACCGACGACTTGGCGGGAAACGTCTTGTTGGGCACGCGGGTGATGTCAGTGGTTTTCACGGTTGCTCCCAGTGTTGCAGTCCCACCACGAGCGCGCGGGATGCACTCGGCAGGCCTTGATACGAGTCACGGCAACACCACGTCAGCGCGGTGAGTATCAAGCGATTTCTCTTCCTTTGTTTCATGCCGGTGTTCGTCGCGCTCGCTTTCGTCGGCGTGCCGCCGCCGGTCATGCATTCCCTGAAATCCGAACAGCAGGCGCAGGGAGAGACCTTGAAAGAGAACAAGTAGTTGTCGCTTCCAGCCGGCCTCCATGACTTCGCCGAGTGAAGCCGCGCGTGCGAGGAGCCGCCGCGAGTGAGCCGGCTGGAAGAGTTCTGATGCAAAGAAAAAGCCGCCGGAACCGGCGGCTTCTTCGTTGATCGTGAAGGCGACCGATCAGGTCGCCGCCGCCATCTGCTGCTTGCCCGGGCGGTTGGCCGCCTCGACCACCATGTTCTTCATGGCCTTCTGCAGCTTGTCGAAGGCGCGCACCTCGATCTGGCGCACGCGCTCGCGGCTGATGCCGTACTTGGCCGACAGGTCTTCCAGCGTCTTGGGCTCGTCGACCAGGCGGCGCTCGACGATGATGTGCCGCTCGCGATCGGTGAGCTGCTTCAGCGCGTTGGCCAGCATGTGCTTGCGCTGGCCGAGCTCCTGGCTCTCGGCGAGACGGGCTTCCTGGTTGGGGCTGTCGTCGACCAGCCAGTCCTGCCACTCCATGTCGCCCTCGGCCTTGACCGGGGCGTTGAGCGAAGAGTCGGGCGCGGCGAGGCGGCGGTTCATGTTCACCACCTCCTCCTCGGGCACGCCGAGGCGGGTCGCGATCTTGGTCACCTGCTCGGGCGACAGATCGCCCTCCTCGATGGCCTGCATCTGGCCCTTGAGCTTGCGCAGGTTGAAGAACAGCTTCTTCTGCGCCGCCGTGGTGCCCATCTTCACCAGCGACCAGGAATGAAGGATGTATTCCTGGATCGAGGCGCGGATCCACCACATGGCATAGGTCGCCAGGCGGAAGCCGCGGTCCGGGTCGAACCGCTTGACCGCCTGCATCATGCCGACGTTGCCCTCGGAAATGAGCTCGGCCACGGGCAGGCCGTAGCCGCGATAGCCCATGGCGATCTTGGCCACGAGACGCAGATGGCTGGTCACCAGCTGATGGGCGGCTTTGGAATCGCCATGCTCGCGCCAGGCCTTGGCCAGCATGAACTCCTGCTGCGGCTCGAGCAGCGGGAACTTCCGGATCTCCTGCAGGTAGCGGCTGAGGTTGCCTTCCGGCGTGAGGGACGACGGCAGGGCGGGAAGATTGGCGGTGGTAGCACTCATGGCTCCCCCTTTCTGGTACTAGGCTGAACGGGCGTTTAGCACTCACACCCGTCGACTGCTAAGCCGACTCTAAGGGTCCGATAAACCCCCGGTCAAGAAAATCCGACTAATCCCCTCGGGTATTAGGGGTTTACTTAACGCTGTTCAGCTCAGCCACCAACATCCTGATATCTTGAGGCAATTCTGTGGCGAAGCGCATCTCCCTACCCGTACGCGGATGACGGAACTCCAGGATGGCAGCGTGAAGCGCCTGCCGTCCGAAGGTTCTCAACGAGGCGGGTTGGCTGGCGTTCCGAGACTTCCGGCCATAGACCGGGTCGCCGACCACCGGGCAACCGAGATGGGCGAGATGCACACGCACCTGATGGGTGCGGCCGGTGCCCAGCTTGGCCCCCAGGAGGCTGGCCATGGGGGCGAGCGGCGGCCCGAACCGGCGCTCGACCCAGTAGTCGGTCACGGCCATGCGGCCACTGCTGGTGCGGACCGCCATGCGCTTGCGGTCGACCGGATGGCGGCCGATGGCGGCTTCGATGGTGCCCTTCTGGGCCTTGGGGCCGCCCCAGACCACGGCCTGGTAGATGCGGGTGAGGTCGTGGGCGGCGAACAGCTTGGCCAGCGCCTGGTGGCTGCGGTCGTTCTTGGCCACCACCATGACGCCGGACGTGTCCTTGTCGAGGCGATGGACGATGCCCGGCCGGCGCACGCCACCGATGCCCGACAGGCTGTCGCCGCAGTGCGCCAGCAGGGCGTTGACCAGAGTGCTGTCGGGATTGCCCGGCGCGGGATGGACGACCAGGCCGGCGGGCTTGTTCACGACCAGGAGATCGGAATCTTCGTAGAGGATGTCGAGATCGATCGCCTGCGGCTGGGGCTCGGCCGGCTCGGGCTCGGGGATGTCGACAATGAAACGCTCGCCCGTTTTGACCTTGCGGGACGGCTCTTCTATCGTCCGGCCGTCTTCAAGCGCCACCCGGCGGCTTTCGATCAGCGCCTTCACGCGGCTGCGCGTGAGGTCCGGCAGGGCAGCCGCCAGCGCGCGGTCCAACCGCTCGCCCGAGGCGCTTTCATCGACGGTCACGACGTGGCGGTCGCTCATGGAGTTTTCGTGGCGTCCCCTGCTCCGGCCTACGCACCGCTCTGGTTGAAGGTGCTGGTCATCGTGATGGGCCTGCTGATCGTGGCGGGTTTCGTGGTCATCGCGGCCGAGATTGCCCGCCGCATGTCTACGCCCAACGCCGCCCGCTCGCCAGCCGCCACGACCGGCTTCACCGAGCGCATCGCGCTGCCGGCCGGCGCGCGCGTGGTGTCGGTGACGGCCGCGGGCGATCGCGTCGTCGTCCACGTCGAGACGCCGGGCGGGCCCGCTTCGGCCTACATCGTCGATCCGCGCAACGGCGCGCTTCTGGGCACGGTCGAATTCGCGCCGGGGATCGGGCGGTGACCAGAGAGACTGTGTCATCGGGGGCGCGCCACTCCAGTGGCGCGTCATGGTCTTGCGGAGCGCGGACCTCCAGGTCCGCTCATGATCATGATGCGGACCTGGAGGTCCGCGCTCCCATGACGCGCCACTGGAGTGGCGCGCCCCCAGCGAACCGATAATGTTCGACCATCTCTCGATCACGGCGAGCGACCTCGATCGCGCCCAGAAATTCTACGACGCCATCCTGGCGCCGCTCGGCGTGCCGCGCGTCAATCGCCGCGAGCGGGCGATCGGCTATGGCGAGCGCCGGCCTGTCGACGGCGCGCCCTGCTATCTCTCGGTCTATCTCAGCGACACGGTCGTGGCCGACAACCGCCATTGGTGCTTCCGCGCGCCGAGCCGCGCCGCCGTGCGCGCCTTCCACGCCGCCGCGCTCGCCAACGGCGGCAGCGACGACGGCTCCCCCGGCATCCGCGAGACCTACAGTCCCGACTACTACGCCGCGTTCGTGCGTGATCCCGACGGCAATCGCCTCGAGGCCGTGACGCGCCGGTCCGAGGATTTCAGCATGAACTTCCGCAGCGACAACGAGGTCGGCGCCCATCCGTCGATCATCGAGGCAGTGAGCCGCGCCTTCTCGAGCGGCAGCGCCTTCTCCTACGGCGCCGACGACTGGACCCAGCGCGTCGAGCGCCGGCTGCGCGAGCTGTTCGACAAGCCCGACCTCGTGGCCTTCCCTGTCGTCACCGGCACGGCCGCCAACAGCCTGGCGCTGGCCTGCTGCACGCCGCCGTGGGGCGCGATCTTCTGCCATCCGACCGCCCACATCGCCGCCGAGGAAACCGGTGCACCGGAATTCTACACGGGGGGCGCGCGTCTGTTCCGCATCGACGGTGCCGAGGGCAAGGTCGATCCGGTGAAGCTCGCCCAGGCGCTGGCCCAGCCGGTCTACGGCGTGCCGCATTTCGCCCAGCCCGCCGCCGTCAGCATCACCCAGGCGACCGAATGCGGCACCGTCTATGCGCCCGAGGAGATCGCGGCGATCGCCACCTCGACGCATCGCCATGGGCTGAAACTGCACATGGACGGCGCACGCTTCGCCAACGCCGTGGCCTATGTCGGCTGCTCGCCGGCCGAGCTGTCGTGGAAGGCGGGCGTCGACGTGCTGAGCTTCGGCGCCACCAAGAACGGCGTGATGGCGGCCGAGGCCGTGGTCTTCTTCAATGCCGAGCTGGCGCGCGACTTCGCCTTCCGCAGCAAGCGCGGCGGCCATCTGCTCTCCAAGATGCGCCTGGTGTCGGCCCAGCTCGACGCCTACCTGAGCGACGGCCTGTGGCTCGACAACGCCCGCCACGCCAACGCCATGGCGCGCCGGCTGGTGGCCGGGCTCACGCCGCTCAAGGGCACGCAGCTCATGTATCCGGTCGACGCCAACGAGATCTTCGTCGTCATGCCGGCGCACATGCACGATGCCCTGCAGGACGGCGGCGCCAAGTATCATCCCTGGCCGTCGGACCGGCCGGGCGAGCGCGCCTTCCGGCTGGTCACCGCCTTCGACACCGATCCGGCCGACGTCGATCGCTTCCTCTCAATTGCCAAATCGGCGTGACATCTACAGCGTGAGTACCCAATGACCCATCAGCGCACCCTCACCGCCGCCCATTGGGGCGTCTACGAGGTCGAGTACGACGACAACGGCAAGGCCATGCGGCTGCATCCTTTCTCCAAGGATCCCGATCCCTCGCCGATCGGCCTGCACATGCTGTCCGACGAGGTGACGCGGCTGCGCGTGCGCCGTCCGGCGGTGCGCAAGAGCTGGCTGGACAAAGGTCCGGGCGCCGCTCCCGAAAAGCGCGGCCAGGAGCCGTTCGTCGAGCTCGAATGGGACGCAGCGCTCGATCTCGTCGCCAAGGAGCTCAAGCGCGTGAAGGACACGCACTCCAACCGCTCGATCTTCGGCGGCTCCTACGGCTGGTCGAGCGCCGGCCGCTTCCATCACGCGCAGAGCCAGGTCCATCGCTTCCTGAACTCGGTCGGCGGCTACGTGCGCCACCAGGATTCCTACAGCCTGGGCGCGGCGCGCGTGCTGATGCCGCACATCGTGGCGCCGATGGACGAGCTGATGTCCCTGCACACGCCGTGGGACGTGATGGCCGAGCATTGCAAGCTCTTCGTCTCCTTCGGCGGCGTGCCGCACAAGAACAGCCAGATCAATGCCGGCGGCGCCACCAAGCATCACGTCAAGGGCGGCCTCTACGGCATGCGCGCCAACGGCGTGCGCTTCGTCAACGTGACGCCGACGGCCGACGATCTCGACACCGGCGGCGCCGTCGAGTGGCTGGCGATCCGGCCCAACACCGACACCGCCCTGATGCTGGCGCTCTGCCACACGCTGCTGGCGGAGAACCTGCACGATCGCGACTTCCTCGCCCGCTACACCGTGGGCTTCGAGAAGTTCGCGCCCTCCCTCAGCGGCAAGGACGCCGCGTGGGCCGAGAAGATCACCGGCATCCCCGCGCCGCGCATCGTGGCCCTTGCGCGCGAGATGGCGGCGACGCGCACCACGGTCAGCATCAACTGGTCGCTGCAGCGCAGCCATCACGGCGAGCAGCCGTTCTGGGCGATGATCACGCTGGCCTGCATGCTGGGCCAGGTCGGCCTGCCGGGCGGCGGCTTCGCCGTGGGCTACGGCCCGGTCAACCTGATGGGCAGCGCCTTTCCGAAATACAGCGGACCGACCTTGCCGCAGGGCACCAACGCCGTGAGCGACTTCATCCCGGTCGCGCGCTTCACCGACATGCTGCTGCAGCCGGGCGGCACCGTGCCGTACAACGGCCGCGACCTCGTCTATCCCGACATCCGGCTGGTCTACTGGGCGGGCGGCAATCCGTTCCATCACCACCAGGACCTCAACCGCCTGATGCTGGCCTGGCGCAAGCCCGAGACCATCGTGTTCCACGAGCAGTTCTGGACGCCGGCCGCGCGCATGGCCGACATCGTGCTGCCCGCCACCACCAGCCTGGAGCGCGACGACATCGGCTACGGCAGCCGCGAGCCCTACCTGATCGCCATGAAGAAGGCGCGCGAGCCGGTCGGCGAGGCGCGCGACGACTTCTGGATCTTCGCCGAGCTCGCGCGCCGGCTCGGCCACGGCGAGGCCTATACCGAAGGCCGCGACACCATGGCGTGGCTGAAGCATCTCTACGAGCTGTCGCGCGCGAAGTCGGCCGAGGCCGGCGTCGCGATCCCGGCGTTCGACGAGTTCTGGCAGGAAGGCATCGCCGAAGCCAAGGGCGAGAGCCGCGAGCCGGTGATGCTGGCGGCCTTCCGCGCCGATCCCGCAAGACATCCGCTCAAGACGCCGTCGGGCCGGATCGAGATCTTCTCCGAGAAGATCGCCTCGTTCGGCTACGACGACTGCCCGGGCCATGCGACCTGGCTGGAACCCGCCGAATGGCTGGGCTCCAAGACGGCCGAGCGCTATCCGCTGCACATGCTGTCGGACCAGCCGGCCGACAAGCTGCACAGCCAGCTCGACCACAGCCCGCATTCGAGTGCGACCAAGGTCAAGGGCCGCCAGCCGGTCACCCTGCATCCGGCAGACGCCGCCGCGCGCGGCATCGCCGACGGCGACCTTTTGCGCGTGTACAACGATCGCGGCGCCTGCCTCGCGGCGGCGAGGCTAAGCGACCGCATCCGCCGCGGCGTGGTGCGTCTGTCGACCGGCGCGTGGTTCGACCCGGCGGATTCGGGCTCCAACCAGCCGCTGGAGAAGCACGGCAATCCCAACGCGCTGACGCTCGACATCGGCGCGTCGAAGCTCAGCCAGGGCTGCATCGCCCAGACCTGCCTGGTCGAGATCGAGCGCTTCGACGGGCCGGCGCCGGCAGTGACGGCGCATCGCCTGCCGGAGTTTGCCGGCCGCGGCTGACCGTCATCCCGAGCGGAGCCGCCCGAAGGGCGGCGCAGTCGAGGGACCTATTTTGCCGATGCAGCGACAAAACAGGTCCCTCCACTACGCCTCGCTGCGCTCGGCTCCGGTCGGGATGACGGGATTTTAACGGGCTACGCGCCGTGTCCGTCGAGCTTCAGCGTCCGCAGTATTTCCTGGAAGCGCGGATCGTTGTGCAGCGGACGGAAATACGGGTTCTGCGCCGTGAAGCACAGGTAGGTGGTGCGGGCCTTCACGCAGTGCTCGAGGGCATCGAGCGCGCGTGACGAGTCGCCGACGGCCATCCATTGCTGGGCCGCGCCCTCCCAGCGATTGGTGCGCTCGAGCAGGCCGATCCACACCTCCATCGCCGCGCGCCAGCCCTGGCTGCGGGCGAGCCCCTCCACGTGCTCGGCGAGACCTTCGGCGATGGCCAACCCGCGCATCGTGGTCAGGCGCTCGGCCATCGCCTCGTCATGGCGGCCGAGCTGGTCGAGGATCAACATGCGCCCGTAGTGCGCCCGCGGAGACCCGGGAAGGACCTTCAAGCTGTCGTCCACCGCCGCAAGCGCGCGCTCGCCCTGGCCTGACATCCAGTAGGCGATCGCGAGATGCTGCTGCGTTTCGACACTGCGCGGATCGAGCCGCCGCGCCTGCTCCATGGCCTCGATCGCTTCGTCGTGGCGGCCCAGCGCGCACAGAAACCGGCCGAACGTGCCAAGCGCCTCGACCGAACTTGCATTGAGGGCGACGGCATGCGTGAGATCGGCCTCGGCGCCGTCCCAATCCCAGTCGTACTCCATTTTCACGCGGCCGAGCGCAGCCCATGCTTCGGCCAGCCCCTCGTCGAGGGCGATCGCCCGCTGGGCATGCCGGCGCGCCATCGGCATCGCCTCGTCGACCTGCAACGGCCGCAGCATGGCGGTCGACGCCATCAGCAGGTAGGTCGACGCCAGGCCGGCATGGGCCATGGCATAGTCGGGATCGAGCGCCAACGCCTGTTCGAACAGGGTCAGCGCCTTGATCAGCGGCAGCCGGGTAAACGGCTTGAGATGGGCGCGCGCCTCGAGCTGCAGGAAGTAGGCCTCCGCCGCGCGCGGGCGATAGCTGTGCAGCTCATGGTCGTTCGCCGCGGCGTCGGGCAGCGAGGTCGCGACCCGACGGGCGATGGCGTCCTGCAGCGCCGTACCATCGAATTGGGACCGCTCGAAGCGTTCGCTCCATTCGGTACGGCCGCTCGCCACGTCGACGAGGCGAGCGGAAACGCGCAGGCCCTCGTCGCTGCGCTGCACGGTGCCTTCCAGGAGGTGCCCCACGCCGAGCAAGCGCGCGCCGGCCAGGTCGTTCGCGACATCGACCGGTGACACGGCAAGGCCCGGCACCGTGCCCAGCGCCGTGCTCACCGCGTCGGCGATGCCGACCCCGAGATAGCCGTCGGCCGCGGCCAGGTCGCTCGTCGCAAAGGGCCGCACGGCAAGGGTCGTGGCTTCGGCGATCGGCGCGGCGGCGTCGGCTGGCGACAGGAGCCGCACCGGCAGGGCCAGGCGATAGCCGGCCCGCGGCACGGTCTCGATGATCTCGGCCGGCGAGCCATTGGCCAGCGCCTTGCGCAGGGTCGACACATGGACCGTGAGCGTGCGGTCCTCGACCACGACGTTGGGCCACAGCTCGGCGCGCAGCGTCTCATGGGGAACCAGGCGGCCACCGGCCTCAGCCAGGATCACCAGGATCCGCCAAGCCTTGCCCGGAACGGCCAGCCGGTGGCCGTCGCGCGTCAGGCGACGTTCACGGGGATCAAGGATGAAAGGACCGAACGCGTATACCGACATGCCCCAGCGGCTTCGCCCAATCTGAGTTTTTTTCCTGATGTCCGTATCCTAGCCGGCCAGTCGCCTGCCGTCTGCAAGCCAACGCCCTGTAAATGCAGGTTTCTTGCCAGCCGAAGCGACCTCCGGCAGCGCTCGTTGCACACCGGCCTTTACCAAATCTTGATCTTTTCTTGACGCCCCAAAGCACGCCTCACGCACGAACATGCTGCATCCTGCTGGGGAGTTCGTGAGAGGTCGTGCAGGCTGCGGGGCAAGGCATGGCAATTGGGGGGACGTTTGGGGAGAGGCTGTCCGGCCGCCATCGCTGCGGGGGCGGTGGCGGCTGGCGGCTGCGGCTGGCGCGGTTCGGGGCATCCTGCTTGATGGCGCTCCTGGCCGTGGCCAGTGGCGCGCTCGCCCAGCAGACGCCGGACGCGGCCGCCAATCCCAAGCCACCCGAGAAGGTCGCCTCCGTCAGCGGCAACCCGGCGGCAACGGACGTCGGGATCACCGGCACCGGTTGGCTCGGCCGCACGCTCGGACTGAAGGACGAGTGGGGCGTGAAGCTCGGCGGCCTGTGGCTCGCCGACACCAACGTCCTGGTCGCCGGCGGCGCCCAGCCCGGTGGTTGGACCAACAACCAGGCCCTGGTCGTCGGCCTCAATGTCCAAGCCGAGAAGCTCGTCGGCTGGCGCGGCGCGTCGTTCGGCGTCCAGTTCCTGCAGTTCAACGGCGGCGAGACCAACGAGCAGGCGGGCAGCATCGCGGGCTACAACAGCATCGTCAGCCTGCCGCCGCTCAACCGCACCGAGCTCCTCGAGGCCTGGTACCGGCAGGAGATGGTGCCGGAGGTGCTGTCGATGCGGATCGGCCGAAGCATGCCGTCCTACGATTTCGGCAACGTCTCGCGGCCCATCGCGCTCGCCGATCCGGACCAGAACATTCCGGCCGTGACCGCCCTGCTCTTTTCCCCGGTCTTCGTGAACCCCTCGATGATCGGCGCGATGATGGGCTTCTACAACCCGGGCAACGGCGTGACCGTCAATTTCACGCCGACCAAATCCTTCTACGTCAATCTCGGCGTCTACGACGGCAATCGCGCGCGCGGCGTCCAGACCGGCGTCAATCCGCCGATGTTCAACGGCTACTGGTTCAGTATCGGCGAGGTCGGCGTCAACTGGCTGCTCGGCGAGGGCAACCATCCCGGCCAGTTCGCCGTCGGCCTGTGGCGGCAGACCGGCATCCTGTCGTTCGGCGGCGTCACCGAGGACGGCACCGGCGGCTTCTACCTGTTCGGTTCGCAGCGTGTGGCCTACGGCGTCAATCCGAGCGTCCACAACTCGTCGATCTCCGTCTTCTACCAGTTGGGCGCCAACGCCTCGCGGACCCTGCCGATGAGCCAGTACTACGGCGGCGGCATCACCGGCTTCGGCCTGATCGGCAGCCGTGCCTCCGATTCGATGGGCTTCGGCGTGGGGCTGTCGAAGACTGAACCAGAACCTTTTCCATCGGCAGAGCGAGCTGATGTTCCAGGCCTACTATCAGGCGCATCTCTTCGCCTCGATCTTTCTGCAGCCGACCGTTTCCTACATACCGACGCCGGGCCTGTCACCTACACTGCCCGGCGCGCTGGCGACAACGCTACGACTCACCGTGCTCTTCTGATGCGTATCAATCACGTCGACGGCCTATCGCGGGCCATGAATGGAGGACTGATGAAAAGACGACTTTTGACCGTCGCCGCGGGGATCGTTGCGGCCGGGCTTGCCGCCGGGACGGCATCGGCGCAGGCGCCGACCAGCCTCCCCGACTATCTCGCCAACATCTCGGGCAACACGGCGTCGTCGCCGAGCGACGTCGCCACGCGCGATCTCCTGCAGCTCGATATCGGCATGTTCACGCTCTACGACAGGGCCTCGAACATCTACCGCCGCAACATCCTGGGCAAGCATCCCATCATCCTGGCGATGTTCAGCAACCAGGGCGGCAATCTGATGCTGTTCCGGCCCGGCCAGGCGCCGATCACCGCGCCGCAGGTGCCCAAGGTCTACCAGATCCTGAAGTCGGTCGGACACAGCACCATGGCGATCAGCCAGGTCGTCATCCCGTCGGTCAACAATGCCGCGGACAAGCGCTGGATCGCGCCGATGGCGGCCTATCGCACGCAGATGAAGACCGCGCTCGATGGGCTCGACGCCAGCAACGACATCCAGGCCGACTGGAAGCCCGCGGTGAAGGAGATCCTGGCCAACAACGTCGCCTACATGGACGACAGCCTGGCCAAGGGCGTGGTCACGCTCGAGCCCCTGCTCGCCTTCGCCAAGAAGCAGGGGCCCAACATCAAGCTGATCATCAACTGGGCGGCCTCGACCCAGGTCAAGCACTGGATGGGCGTGATGGACGAGTGGTCGGCGATGCTCGGCCCCGACATGGCCAAGACCTATGCCGCATCGAACACGATCTACGTGGCGCGCCAGAACAACGTCTTGTTCTCGGTGCTCGCCCAGTATTTCGGCGCCGAGGCGATCAACGACCGGCTGATGCTGATCGAGACGATGGGCTTCACCACCACGGCCGAGGACATGCTGGTCGCGATGACCCGCATCATCGGCGACCGCTCGGTCGGCGAGCTGTTCTTCGGCAACTACAAGATCATGGACTTCGAGCTGATGGGGGGCGACGGCCGCAAGACCATCATCTCCGAGATGCAGCGCCGCGGTAAGCAGCCCACCCTGCCGCCCGCCGTGCCGTTCGGCTCCAAGCAGTGGCCGACCCTGGTCACGCCGGGCCCCGGCCCGACCTCGCTCGACGACCTGAAGTAGGCATCAACAGCCTGACGGGGGCGGGCGCTGCCGCCCGCCCCACCAAGAAGCGACACGCAAGAGGGATGGCATGAACCTCAATACGATCGTCGACGTGAAGCGGCCGAAGTCGTTCGAGGAGATCGAATGGCGCGACGGCCACGCCTTCCTGGGCGGCGGAACCTGGCTGTTCTCCGAGCCACAGGTCGGCACCGACACGCTGGTCGACCTCGAGCGGCTGGGCTGGCCTGCGCTCACCGAGACGCCGTCGGGCCTCGAGATCGCCGCGACCTGCAAGATCGTCGAGCTGCACGACTTCAAGGGCCCGCCGGAATGGCGCGCCGTGCCGCTGTTCGACAAATGCATCGACGCCTTCCTGATGTCGTTCAAGATCTGGAACGCCGCGACCGTCGGCGGCAACGTCGTGATGTCCCTGCCGGCCGGCGCCATGATCTCGCTGACCGCCGCGCTCGAAGGCATCTGCAACCTGTGGCCGCGCAACGGCAAGCCGCGCGAGGTCGCCGTCGTCGACTTCGTCACCGGCATGCACACCAACGTGCTGCAGAAGGGCGAGCTGCTGCGCTCGATCTTCCTGCCGGCGTCGGCGCTGACCAAGCGCTTCGCCATGCGCCAGGTGTCGCTCACCCACCACGGCCGCTCGGCCGCGCTGATCATCGCCACGGTCGGCGACAACGACTACGACTTCCTGCTGACCATCAGCGCCGCGACGCCGCGGCCGGTCCACATCCGCTTCAAGAAGACGCCGTCGGCCAGCGAGCTGCGCCAGGCGATCGACGAGCGCCTGCCGCCCGACGCCTGGTTCAACGACGTCCACGGCTCGGCGCCCTACAAGCGCCACGTCACCCACTATCTCGCCGAACAGATTCGCGCGGAGCTGTCATGAGCAAGTACGAGGTCAATGGCCGCCTGTACTCGGCCGAACCGAAGGCCGGCCAGTGCCTGCGCACCTTCCTGCGCGACCTGGAAGTGTTCGGCGTCAAGAAAGGCTGCGACGCCGGCGACTGCGGCGCCTGCACGGTGTGGCTGGACGGCAAGCCGTTCCATTCCTGCCTGGTGCCGGCCTTCCGCGGCGAAGGCAAGAAGATCACCACCATCGAAGGCCTCGCCCAGAACGGCAAGCTGCATCCCATCCAGCAGGCCTTCCATGACGCGCAGGCCTTCCAGTGCGGCTACTGCGCCGCCGGCATGATGATGACCACGGCCTCGGCGGCGTTCGACGAGGCCCACAAGGCCGACCTGCCGCACGCGCTCAAGGGCAACATCTGCCGCTGCACCGGCTACCGCTCGATCGTCGATGCCCTGCAGGGCAAGAAGAACATCGAGGACGACGTCGCCGGCAAGGCGCTGGGCGCCAGCCTGCCCAACCCGTTCACCGACGACATCCTGACGGGCAAGGCGCACTACACGATGGACATCGCCATCGAGGGCATGCTGCACCTCAAGGTGCTGCGCTCGCCGCATGCCCACGCGCGCCTCAAGAAGATCGACAAGAGCAAGGCCCTCGCCGTCCCCGGCGTGGTCGCCGTCTACACCTGGGAGGACGTGCCGCGCCGGCTCTACAGCACGGCGCTGCACGAGGACCATCTGGTCGACCCCGACGACACCTACATGCTCGACAACGTCGCCCGCTTCGTCGGCCAGCGTCTCGCCGCGGTGATCGGCGAGAGCGAGGCGGCGGCCGAGGCCGGCGTGCGCGCCCTGGTCATCGACTACGAGATCCTGCCGACGGTGTTCGATCCCGTGGCCGCCATGGAGCCCGGCGCGCCGATCCTCCACGACAAGAACGAGGTCGTCACCGACAACGGCAACATCTTCTGCACCCTGCAAGGCGAAATCGGCGACGTGGCCAAGGGCTTCAAGGAGGCCGACGTCGTCCACGAGAACACCTACTCGACCTCGCGCGTGCAGCACGTCCATCTCGAGACCCACGGCTCGATCGCCTACAAGGGCAAGGACGGCCGCTGGCACGTCCGCACCAGCTCGCAGGGCCCGTTCTCGGTACGCACCAAGCTCGCCTACCTGATGGGCGTTCCCGCTGCCCAAGTCCACGTCTTCACCGAGCGTGTCGGCGGCGGCTTCGGCGGCAAGCAGGAGATGGTGTCGGAAGACCTGCCGCTGTTCGCCAGCATGAAGCTCGACGGCCGCCCGGTGAAATGGGAGTGGACCCGCGAGGACGAGTTCATCGGCGCCACGACGCGGCACCAGATGACGACCAAGGTCAAGATCGGCGCCAGGAAGGACGGCACGCTCGTGGCACTCGACGTCCAAGTGGTCTCCAATACCGGCGCCTACGGCAACCACGCCAGCGAGACTCTGGCCGCCGCCATGGCGAGCCCGTTTGCGGCCTATCGCTGCACCAACAAGAAGGGCATCGGCCGCGTCGTCTATACCAACATGATCCCGGGCGGCGGCTTCCGCGGCTACGGCGCCTCGCAGACCACCTTCGCCATGGAATGCGCCATGGACGAGCTGGCCAGGATCCTCGGCCTCGACCCGTTCGAGATCCGCCGCAAGAACGTCGTGCGGCCGGGCGACAACGTCGAATCGATCTGGAAGGAGCCGAGCGACGCGAGCTTCGGCAGCCACGGCATCGACCAGTGCCTGGAAATCGTCGAGCGCGAGCTGAAGAAGGGCAACGGCGTCAAGAAGCCCGACGGCGACGACTGGCTCGAGGGCACGGGCGCGGCACTCGCCATGCTCGAATGCGGTCCGCCGACCGAGCACCGTTCGGGTGCGGAGATGAAGCTGCTGCCCGACGGCAGGTACCATCTGGCCTGCGGCTCGTCGGAGATGGGCAACGGCATCACCACGGCGCACAAGCAGATGGCCGCCGCCGTGGTCGGCGTGCGCGCGAGCGACGTCGCCATCATCAATGCCGACACCGACCGCACGCCTTACGACACCGGCACCTTCGCCAGCACCGGCACCGTCGTCGCCGGCAAGGCGGTGCTGGCCACCGCCGAGGCGATGAAGGCCGACATCCTCGACTTCGCCTGCCGCCACACCGGCGTCGTCATCGACCAGTGCCGGCTCGAGAACGACGCGGTCGTCTGCGGCAACAAGCGGATCACGCTCAGCGAGCTCCACGCCGCCGGCGCCAAGGTCGACCACCGCTTCACGGTCAGCCGCAGGGCTTACCTGTCGCCGCGCACCATCGCCTTCAACGTGCAGGGCGTGCGGCTCGCGGTGCACCGTGTGACCGGCGAGGTCCGCATCCTGCACAGCGTGCACGCCGCCGACATCGGCCGGCCGATCAACCCCATGCAGTGCCGCGGCCAGCTCGACGGCGCGGTCGCCATGGGCTACGGCTGGGCGCTGATCGAGAACATGGTCCATGACGAGGGCCACATGGTGAACCCGCAGCTGCGCAACTGCCGCGTCCCGGCCTTCGCCGACACGCCGCATACCGACATCTTCTTTGCCGACACGGTCGATGCCATCGGTCCCCTGGGCGCCAAGTCCCAGGGCGAGTGCGGCATCAACCCGGTGGCGCCGGCGGTGTCGAATGCGCTGGCCAACGCGACCGGCGTGCGCTTTGCCCACCTGCCCTTCACACCCGACCGCCTGTTCGGTGGCGGACTGACCAGGGCCAAATGACCGTCAGCATCGTCACCCAGACCAGCGTGCGACCGGAGCGATCCGAGGACTTCGCCCGCTGGCAGGGCGAGACCAGCAACATGGTCTCGAGCTTCGCGGGCTTCGTCGAGCAGCGGCTGATGCCGCCCAACCCGCCACTGCAGGTCGACTGGGTCATCCTGCAGCGCTTCCACACCATGGAGGACGCGCAGCGCTGGCTCGTCTCGAGCGAGCGCCAGACCCGCATCGAGGGCGCGGCGCCGTTCCTGATCGGCCGCGACGACGTCCATATCGTTCGCGACGACGAAGGCGGCCGGAAGCCCGCGCCGGTCTCGGCCGTCATCAGCACCCGCGTGAAGCCCGGCAAGGACGCCGAGTACCGCGCCTGGGAGCGCAAGATCGCCGCCGCCCAGACCAAGGCGCCGGGCCTGCAGGGCTACCGCTTCGAGCCGCCCGTGCCCGGCGTCCAGGAGGACTACGTCGCCATCCTGCGCTTCGACACCCAGACCAACCTCCAGGCATGGCTCAACTCGCCGGTGCGCAAGAAGCTGGTCGAGGAGGCCGATCCGCTCACCGAGGAATTCCACGCCCGCGTGGGCACCGGCTTCGAGCAGTGGTTCCGCGACGAGTCGAAGGGCGGCGGCCCGTTGTCCGTGTGGAAGATGGACATGATCGTGCTGCTGCTGCTCTACCCCATCGTCTTCCTGTGGGGAGTCTTCGCCGGCACGCCGATCCTGCAGAACCAGCTCAACCTGCCGTGGGCGGTCAACCTGTTCATCGGCAACATCTTCAGCGTGGCGCTCACGGGCTTCATGGTGCCCTGGGTGGCCAACCGCATGGGCTGGTGGATGTTCCCTAAAGGCAACGTGTTGGGAGCCAACTTGCTGGGTGCCGGCCTGATCTGCGCCATCTACGCCATCTCTATCGTGGTCTTCTGGAAGTACTTCTGAGCCAGGGAGTGAGCGGGAGAGATCGGGGCGGTTTCGAATTGTCGTGCCGCCAAGGTATTATGCGGTCGGTATGAAGCAAGAGGTTGGAATCCTGTGAATGCTTCCCTGCAGCTTCACAGTCGATGACTCCGTCTTCCGGCTTAAGGTTCATCTGATTCCTGAGAGTAGCGCCGAGGTGGATAGGCTACGGAAGTTCCGTGATCGACTTACTGCGAATCCTGAGTTGGTCGCGCTCTATGTCGAACAAAAACGTCGTCTCATTGACGCTCAGATTTCGGATCGTTCAACATACACTCTAGGCAAGAAGGCTTTTATTGAGTTGGTCCTTCGGGGCTAGCGGACTCTGACAAACCGCCCTCCGGCAAATTCATGGGTTCACGACCTAGTTCACGAGCGTGTTCTTCACACGCACCGAGACGCGGACATACCAGTACCACAGGCCCATGAAGACCAGGGCGGCGATCGACCTCGCGATGTCCTCGTCCGGAAGGAGCATGCCGATCGTTACACCGGGCACCGTAAGCATCAAAAGCAGCGAGAGTTGAGTGAGCAACATCAGGACCCACAAGGTAGCGCAGGCCGTCTTGAAGGCTCTCTTCTGCCGGAACAGCGCGGCGATGGCCCAAAGATGCGCAGCCATCGCCGCAAGGGCCATCAGACCCACGGCCACGAGCGGACCATGCGCCGCCTTATTGCGGAAGCCTGCCAGATAGTCGGGCATTCCCAGCACAAGGTCCGCGACGCTTCGCATGAGGCCAAGGCAAAGGATGAAGGCGAACAGGGCGAGCCACCCGCCGATGCCTTTGGGCGGAGCTTTCGCCACGGCGGCAGTCCGCGGCTCGCGATACCGCACCAGCAACAAGATCGGCACACAAAAGACAACGAGGGCCGCCACCCAATGCCAAACCGAACCCTTGTCCATTCCCGCCTCCTGATCTCTCAGGAAAGACGAGGGCTGCCTTCACATCGTTACAGGCCGGGACGGCAACCGGGAGACCGAAATTTCGTATGTTGATCGGCCGACCTGCGATTTGCCGTGGCCCCGGGAGCGGGCTCGGCTATGATTCGGCCATGCCCAAGGTTCTCTCCGCCACCCAAGTGGCGAACTACCGCCGGGATGGTTTCCACTTCCCGGTCAACGTGCTGTCGACAGCCGAGGCGCGGTCCTACCGCGACCGGCTCGAGGCGAACGAGCGCACGCTGGGCGGGCCGCTCAGCGGCAACATGCGCCAGAAGCCGCACCTTCTGTTCACCTGGGCCAATGAGCTGGCGCGCCACCCCAAGATCCTCGACGCCATCGAGGACGTGATCGGGCCCGACATCCTGTGCTGGAGCACGACCTTCTTCACCAAGGAGGCGCACTCGCCCTCCTTCGTGTCGTGGCACCAGGACGCGACCTACTGGGGGCTCAGCACCAACGACGTCATCACCGCCTGGGTGGCCTTCGCCGACGCGCCGGTCGAGAGCGGCGCCATGAAGTTCTGGCCGGGCAGCCATCTCAAGAACCAGCTCGAGCATCGCGACACCTTCGCCAGCGACAACCTGCTGAGCCGCGGCCAGGAGATCGCCGTCGACGTGCCCGACGGCCAGGGTGTCGACGTGCCGCTCAAGGCGGGCGAGATGTCGCTGCATCACGTGCTGCTGGCGCACGGCTCGGGGCCGAACACCACCGCCGACCGGCGCATCGGCTACGCCATCCGCTACATCCCCCCGCATGTTCGCCAGATCAAGGCGCGGGACTCGGCGATGCTGGTGCGCGGCACCGACCGCTACGGCAATTTCGACGTCGATCCCGCGCCCAAGCGCGACCTCGACGAGGCCGCGCTGGCGGCGCACCAGGCGGCCGTCGAGCGCTCGGCCAAGGTGCTGTACGACGGCACCCAGAGTTCGTTCCGTGCCTAGCCGGCGCCTGATCCTCGCCGCCATCGGCGCGCTGCCCGCCCAGGCGCGGGCCCAGGCACAGAGCCAGGGGCCGAAGGAGACGGTGACGCCGGAAGCCTTCCTGCGCGGCATCTACACGCCCTATCCGAATCACGATTTCAAAGGCCAGCCGTTCTGGCAGGTCGACCGCTTCTTCGCCCCCGACCTCGCACGCACCATCGAGGCCGACATGCGCGAGGCCAAGCGGCGCGGCGAGGTGCCCAGGCTCGACGGCGATCCCTTCGTCGATGCGCAGGACTGGGACATCGCCAAGCTCGCCATATCGGTGAAGGCCGACGGACCCAAGGCGGTCGGCCTGGTGAGCTTCGAGAACCAGGGCAAGCCCACGGAGATCACGCTCGACCTGGTGCGCACCGGCATGGGCTGGCGCATCACCGACATCAAGTGGCCGAGCGGGACGCTGAGCGAGCTCTACAGGAAGTAATCCGCTGTCATCCCGAGCGTAGCGAGGGACCTTTCAGGCAACAGGAAAGGTCCCTCGCTACGCTCGGGATGACAGTGTTGTTGTGGCCTGCGCCGTGCGTCAGTGCCGCCAGCTCGTGTCGACCTTGTCGAGCTTGCGGATGAGGGCGGCGAATTCGAGGTCGCCGAGGCCGCCCGATTCCCTCTCCGAGAAGCCGTCCATGTCGGCGCCCGACTTGGCCGCCAGGTTGTCGCCCAGGATGTTGAGCGTGCCGGCGCCGCCGGCATCGACCTGGATCTGGCAGGCGCGCTCCAGGCGATAGAGCCGGAGGAACGCCTCGGGCACGGTGCGGCCCGTCGTCAGGATGCCGTGGTTGCGCAGCATCATCGCCTGGTTGTTGCCGAGGTTCTTCAGGAGCCGGCCGCGCTCGTCGAGATCGAGGCTGGGGCCCTCGTAGTCGTGATAGGAGAGCTTGCCGTGGAAGGCGGTGGAGGCCATCGAGACCGGCAGCAGCCCCTCCTTCATCGCGCACACCGCCATGCCGGCGCGGGTATGGGTGTGCATCACCACCTTGTGGCGCGCCTGGTGGGCCATGTGGACCGCCGAATGGATGACGAAGCCCGCGTAGTTCACCGGATACTTGGACTCGCCCACGTTGTTGCCGTCGAGGTCGATCTTCACCAGGTTCGAGGCCGTGACCTCGTCGTAGTTGAGGCCGAACGGGTTGATCAGGAAGTGCGCCTGCTCGCCCGGCACGCGCGCCGTGAGATGGCCGTAGATCAGCTCGGTCCAGCCGAAATGATCGACCAGGCGATAGGCCGCCGCGAGCTGGCGGCGCAGCATGGCCTCGCCTTCGGCGGGCGGCAGGGAATTCACGTCGATGCCGGTCAGCGGCACGTCCTGGGCGATATGCATGTCCATGGGGGAATCCTCCGCGCGGGTTGGCCAAGCTTAGGCTTGGCGCGCGGTCATCGCAAATTGTCGGCCGCATGGCTGGGGTTGCGCCAGCGCGGCCCTTCGACTATCAAGCGCCTTCCGGCCTCGCTCCCTTCGTCTAGAGGCCCAGGACGCGGCCCTCTCAAGGCTGAAACACGGGTTCGAATCCCGTAGGGAGCGCCAAGCTGGA
>CAWEIE010000022.1:0-29377 GCA_963809025.1 uncultured Alphaproteobacteria bacterium
CTTCGGCCTTGTTGTTGGCGGTGATCCAGACCTTCTGACCGGCTTTGAAGGCGTCAGCCGCCATCCTGGCGAGGATCAGCCGGCTTTCGCCGTCCTCGTCGACCAGCCGGTCGAACGGCTCGTAGCGCTGCTTGGCCGCCTGGTAGAGGAAGCCCGGTGCAGGTTCCAGCGCACCACCAGCGGCCCCGGCGTATCGCCGTCCAGGCCTTGAGGGCCGCCGCCTGGCGCTCGACCTCGGGCATGCGGTCGTGCAGGCCGACGCAGTAGCGAACGCCTGCTGTCGCCAGCATCTTCATCAGGCGCGGGGTCAGCAGCTCGGCATTGCGCAGTTCCAGCGCGTAGATTGGCCGATGCCGGCCCAGTTCGTGCGGCAAGCGGCGAAGAACGCCGCCAGCCGCTCGATCAGGGTCGCCGCCTCCTCGACCAGGCCGCGCGGCAGCGGCGAGAACTGGAAGACCAGCGGACCCGCCTTGGCGCCAGACCTTCCAGGCAGGGCACGACGAATTCACGGGCGGCAATGGCCGCGTCGAGGAAGTGCGGATTGGGCACCTTCCCTCGCCCCTCCTCGTCGCGCATCACGGCGTCGCAGACCAAGGCCGGCGCCTTCACGACGAAGCTGAAGTGGTCCGGCACCTGCTGCGCGTAGCGCTGGTACTGCACGGTCGTGATCGGCGCATAGAACGTCCGGTCGAGGCTGACCGTGCGCAGCAAGGGGATCTGGGCATAGGCGGCCAGGCCCTGCTTGCTGAGCGCGACCTGCGGATGGACGCCGTCGTAAACGAGGCCGCGCCAGCCCGGGAAAGAACCACGACGAGGTGCCGAGCCGGATGTCGCTCGGCAGCGCGGGCGCGGTGCAGCAACGGCGAATCCCAGGCCGGCCTGACCTCGCCCGCCGAGGCGCGCCGCCGAGGCGGTGGTGCGGATTGTTCGAACAGGCCGGGTTGCCGGCTCAAATCTCCTCCACCTGCGCGATGCCCGGCAGGCCGCCGATGGTGTCACGCAGGCCAGCCGCGATGGAATAGCTGCCGGGCAAGGTCACCTCGGCCTCGGAGTCGTCCGGCATCGGCACGACCAGCGTGACCCGGCTGCGGCCGCGCTTGCCTTCCAGTGCCTTGCGCAACGGCTCGAGCGCCGCCGGATCGGACAGCTCGATGCGCAGGCCGGCGGCGGCATTGGCGACGGCGTCGTCGAGCTTCTCCACCGTCTGGGCCGTCAGCTTCACCTGCTCGCCATCGAGCCGCCCGTCGGCCGAGACCAGAATCGCCTGGCCCGGTTCCAGGAGATTGCGCTTGCTGCCCAAAAGCTCGCTGAAGACGGTGAGCTCGAAGGCGCCGGACTGGTCGGAGCACTGCACGAAGGCGAAGCGGTTGCCCTTGGCCGAGGTGCGCTCCTGGCGATCGATGACGGTGCCGGCAAGCTTGATGCGCCCCGGCGCGCCGCGCGTCAGCAGCGCCTGCAGGTCGGCGGCGCGCGTCACGCCCAGCCGCTCCAGGCTGCGCTCGTAGGCGGCCAGCGGGTGCGAGGAGAGATAGAAGCCGATGGCGGCAAACTCGTTCTGCAGCCGCTCCATCGGCGCCCAGTCCGGCACCTTGGGCAGCGGCGGCCGACGCTGGGCGGTGTCGTCGCCGAACAAGCTGTTCTGGTTGCTGCCGCGCGAACTCGTGCGTGGCCTGCGAATGGCGGGTCAGAGCCTCGACTGCGCCGAAGGTCTGGGCGCGATTCTTGTTCAGCGAATCGAAGGCGCCGGCCTTCACCAGGCTCTCCAGCAGGCGCTTGTTGATCACGCGCTGGTCGAGCCGCTCGGCGAAGTCGAACAGATCCTTGAACGGGCCGTTGGTCGTGCGCTCCTCGGCCAGCCGGGCCATGGCGTCGCGGCCGACGCCCTTGATCGCCGCCAGGGCGTAGCGCACGCCAACTTGCCCTCGTCCGTCGTCTCGACGGCGAACTCGGCCATCGACTTGTTGACGTCGGGCGGCAGCAGCGGGATCTGCAGGCGCTCCAGCTCGCGGCGGAAATTGCCGAGCTTGTCGGTGTTGCCCATGTCGAGCGTCATCGACGCGGCGAAGAACTCGACCGGATGGTTGGCCTTCAGATAGGCCGTCTGGTAGGCGACCAGCGCATAGGGCGCGGAGTGGCACTTGTTGAAGCCGTAGCCCGCGAACTTCGCCACCTTGTCGAAGATCATCGAGGCGCGCGCGTCCTCGACGTTGTTCTTGGCGGCGCCTTCGATGAAGAGGGCGCGCTGGGCATCCATCTCCGACTGGATCTTCTTGCCCATGGCGCGGCGCAGCAGGTCGGCGCCGCCCAGCGAATAGCCCGACAGCACGCTGGGCGATCTGCATGACCTGCTCCTGGTAGACCATGATGCCGTAGGTCTCTTCCAGGATGCGCTTCAGCGAGGGGTGCAGGTAGTCCGGCTTCTCCTGGCCGTTCTTGACGCTGATATAGGTCGGGATGTCGTCCATCGGGCCGGGGCGATAGAGCGCCACCAGCGCGATCAGGTCCTCGAAGCGGTTGGGCTTCAGCTTGCCCAGGATGTCGCGCATGCCGCTGCCTTCCATCTGGAAGACCCCGTAGGCATCGCCCTTGGCCAGCATCTTGAAGGTCGGCGCGTCGTCGAGCGGTATCTTGGCGATATCGATCTTGCCGCGGCCGATCAGCTCGCAGGCCTTCTCGATCACGGTCAGCGTCTTCAGCCCGAGGAAGTCGAACTTCACCAGGCCGGCCGTCTCGACCCATTTCATGTTGAACTGGGTCGCCGGCAGCGATTCCTTGTTGTCGGTATCGCGATAGAGCGGCACCAGCTCGTCGAGCGGCCGGTCGCCGATCACCACGCCGGCGGCATGGGTCGAGGCGTTGCGGTAGAGGCCTTCGAGCTGCAGCGCCAGGTCGATCAGGCGCTTGATCTCCTCGTCGGCCGAATACTGCTCCTTGAGCAGCTGCTCGCTCTCCAGCGCCTGGGCGAGCGTCACCGGCTTGGCCGGATTGTTGGGCACCAGCTTGCAGATGCGGTCGACCTGGCCATAGGGCATGCCGAGCACGCGGCCGACGTCGCGCAGCACCGCGCGCGCCTGCAGCTTGCCGAAGGTGATGATGGCGGCGACGCGATCGTGGCCGTACTCGTCGCGCACGTAGCGGATCACCTGGTCGCGCTTGTCCTGGCAGAAGTCGATATCGAAGTCCGGCATCGACACGCGCTCGGGATTGAGGAAGCGCTCGAAGAGCAGGCCCCAGCGCAGCGGGTCGAGGTCGGTGATCTTCAGCGACCAGGCGACCAGCGAGCCGGCGCCCGAGCCGCGGCCCGGCCCGACCGGGATGCCGTTGTCCTTGGCCCACTGGATGAAGTCGGCGACGATCAGGAAGTAGCCGGAGAAGCCCATCTGCTCGATCATGTCGAGCTCGTAGGTCAGCCGTTCCTGGTAGGCCTTGAGCTCGATGTCGGCCGACAGCCGGCCGCTCGCCTTCAGGGCCGTCGAGCCCGGTCTCGGCCATCTCCTTCAGGGCGTCCTTCTCGGCGCGGCCGCCGAGCTTGGTGTAGCGCGGCAGGATCGGCTTGCGCGGCTCCGGCATGTAGGCGCAGCGCCGGGCGATCGCCAGGGTGTTGTCGCAGGCCTCGGGCAGGTCGGCGAAGACCTCGCGCATCTGCGGCGGCCGACTTGAAATAGTGCTCGGGCGTCAGCCGGCGGCGGTTGGGGTCCTCGATATGCGCGCCCTGCTCGATGCACAGCAGCACGTCGTGCGCCTCGTACATCGCGGCCTTGGGGAAATGCGCGTCGTTGGTCGCGACCAGCGGCAGGCCGCGCTCATAGGCGAGATCGAGCAGCGGCGGCTCGATGCGCCGCTCGGCGTCCTCGCCATGGCGCTGCAGCTCGATGTAGAGCCGGCCGTCGAACAAGCGACTGCAGCCGCTCGAGCGATGCGTGCGCGGCGGGCGTCTGGCCGGCCAGCAGCAGCCGGCCGAGCGCGCTGCCGGCGCCGCCGGTCAGCGCCAGCAGGCCCTCGGTGTGGCCCTCCAGTTCAGACAGCGGCAGCGCCGACAGCGAGCCGGCCTTGAATTCGAGATGCGCCCGGCTCACCAGCTGCATCAGGTTGCGGTAGCCCGTCTCGTTCTGGACCAGCAGGGTCAGCCAGTCGGCCGGCACGATCTTGCCCGGCGGCGCGATGCCGGTGCCTCCTCCTCGCGGCGGATGCCCAGTCGCAGCCGATGATCGGCTGGATGCCGGCTTTGGCCGCATAGTGGGCGAACTCCAGGGCGCCGAACAGGTTGTTGCGGTCGGTGACGGCGACGGCCGGCATCGCGTTCGCCTTGGCCAGCGAGACGATGGCGTCGATCTTGATGGCGCCTTCGGTCAGCGAATAGGCGGACCGGACTTTGAGATGGACGAAATCGGCGATGGCCACGGGCCACTATTGCGTGTCCATCTTGTGGAAAAACGAGGCGAAACCAAGGATAGAGGCAACGACGCGACAACACCCGTCATCCCGAGCGCAGCGAGGGACCTTTCCTGCGGCCTTAAAGGCCCCTCGCTGCGCTCGGGGTGACAGCGGCCGATCGCCGCAGTGTGCGCTAACCGGACAGCACCCCGTCCTTCAGCGTCACGGTGCGGTCCATGCGCGCCGCCAGCTCGGGATTGTGGGTGGCGACCAGCGCCGCCATGCCGGTCTCGCGCACCAGCCCAGAAGCTGGCGGAACACGGCATCGGCGGTCGAGGAATCGAGATTGCCGGTCGGCTCGTCGGCCAGCAGCACGCGCGGGGCGTTGGCCACGGCGCGGGCGATCGCCACGCGCTGCTGCTCGCCGCCCGACAGCCGGCCCGGCCGGTGGTCGGCGCGCTCCTTGAGCTGGACCATGGCCAGAAGCTCGGCGGCGCGGCGCGCGCGCCTCGCCGCGCGATCGGCCGTTCAGCATCTGCGGCAGCATCACGTTCTCGATCGCCGAGAACTCGGGCAGCAGGTGATGGTACTGGTAGACGAAGCCCAGGAACTGGCGGCGCATCACCGTGCGCTCGCGGTCGCCCGCCGTGCCGGCCGACTTGCCGTCGACCATGATGTCGCCCTCGTCCGGCCGCTCCAGCAGTCCGGCGATATGCAGCAAGGTCGACTTGCCGCTGCCCGACTGGCCGACCAGGGCCACGATCTCGCCCGGCTTGAGGTCGAGCGTGATGCCGCGCAGCACTTCCAGGCGGCGGTCGCCCTGCACGAAGGTGCGCTTGATGTCGCGCAACGACAGGGGAAACGCCGAATCATTCATGACGCAGCCCTTCGACCGGTTCGACGCGCGTGCTGCGCCAGGCAGGATAGGCCGCCGCCGCCAGCGACAGCAGGATGGCGACGGCGATGATGGACAGCACCTCGGCCGGCTGGACCCGGACCGGCACGGAGGTGATGAACTCGACTTCGCTCCAGCCGCCCCCGGCGCCGCCGGCGTTGGTCAGCAGCACGAGCAGCCGGCCGATGCGCCTGCATGTTGGCGCAGACCAGCAGGCCGAGCGCCGGTGCCGACCGCCGTGCCGACCAGGCCGACCGCCGCCGCCGACAGGAAGAAGGCGCGCACGATGGTGCCGCGGTGCCGCCCCCATGGTGCGCAGGATGGCGATGCTGCCGCGCTTGACGCGCACCAGCATGGTGAAGCTCGCCACGACGTTCATGGCCGCCACCACCACGATCAGGGTGAGGATGATGAACATCATCACGCGCTCGACCTGCAGCGCGCCGACGAAGCGGGCATTGAGGCCGAGCCAGTGCGGCGACCCGCAGGTCGTCGCGGCCGAGTGACTTGCGCAGCTCCTCGGCGACGCTGCGGCGCCGCCGCCGGATCGGCAATGTCGATATCGATCGAGCTCACCGCCTCGTTGCCGTATTCGAGGTCGTCCTGCAGCATCGGCAGCGGCACGAAGACCAGGCCGTTGTCGAACTCGTAGCGCCGCGTCATGAAGCTCGCCAGCACCTCGTAGTCGGAATAGCGCGGCGCGATCGTGCCGTTCTCGTTCACCCGATGCGTCACCAGGGTGATCTTGTCGCCGGCCCTGACATTCAAAGCCTGGCGCAGGCGTTCGCCCATGACCACGCCGGGCCGCGTGCCGAAGGCGCCGAGGTCGCCATGCACGATGTTCCTGGTCACGATGTCGCGCGACTGCAGATCTTCCGGCCGCACGCCGCGCAGCAGGGCGCCGCGCGTCTGGTTGCCGGCGGTGACCAGCGCCTGGCGCTCCAGGGTCAGGCTGACGGCGCGCACGCCGGGGAAGGCCTTGAGCTTGGCCAGCAGCTCGGGCGTGGCCTGCGCCATGCCGCCATCCCGAGCGGTGATCACGATGTGGCCGTTCATGCCGATGATGCGGCCAAGAAGTTGCTCGCGGAAGCCGCCCATCACCGACAGCACGACGATCAGCGTCGCCACGCCGAGCGCCACGCCGATCAGCGAGAAGATGGCGATGAAGGAGACGAAGCCTTCGCGCTGGCGGGTCGCAAGATAGCGCCAGGCCAGCCAGCGTTCGACGGCGCGGACCGGATTACTCACGGCGCAGGCCCTCCACCGGGTCGAGCCGCGCCGCGCGCGCCGCGGGATAGAGCGAGGCCAGCAGCGCGAAGACCAGCGCCATGACGGCGATCAAGGCGATCTCGCCCCATTCGATGCGCGAGGGCATCTCGGCCAGCAGGTAGAGCGTCTCGTCGAACAGGACGATGTCGAAGGTGCGCTGCAGCCACTGGCGGATGGCCTCGATGTTGCGCGCGAAGGCCAGGCCCAGCACGACGCCGAGCAGCGTGCCGACGCCGCCGATCGCCATGCCGTCGAGCAGGAAGACCCGCATGATGGCGCCGCGTGCTCGCGCCCATGGTGCGCAGGATGGCGATGTCGGCGGTCTTGGTGCGCACCAGCATGACCAGGCTGGACACGATGTTGAAGGCCGCGACCAGCACGATCATGGTCAGCACGAGGAACATCACGTTGGTCTGGCCCTGGATCGCGGCGAAGAAGCCGATATTGGCCTGCCACCAGTCGAACACCCAGCCCTGCATGCCGACGACCTGCGAAAGCTGGCGCCGCGCGGCGCCGACCGAGGCAGTCGTCGGCGACGAAGACCTCTATGCCCGTGACCTTGTCGCCGAAGTTGAGCAGGCGCTGGACGTCGGTCAGCGGCGCGTAGACGAAGTTGGCGTCGTAGTCGTACATGCCGGCGCAGAAGACCGCCGCCACCCGCGCCTGCACCGACCGCGGCATGACGCCCAGCGGCGTGGCGACTTCGACCGGCGAGACGAGCTGCAGGTTGTCGCCCACCTTCAGCTTCAGCAGGTCGGCCAGGCGGCGGCCGATCACGACCGAGAAGTCGTTGCCGAAGTCCTTCAGCGATGCCCCAATCGATCGGCTTGTCGTCCTCGGCCCGGCACAGACCGCGATAGCGGTCGCGCAGCTCGGCGGGCCCCTCGATCGCGGCCGAGAGCGGCGGGCGCGCCTTGAAGTCTTCGGGCCGCATGCCGCGCAGCACCACCCCCCTCACCTTGTCGCCGGCCACGGCCATGACCTGGCCCTCGGCCGTCGGCGTGGCGCTCAGCACGCCGGGCACCTTCGTCATGTCGGCCAGCAGCTCGGGCGTGGCGTCGAGCCCGCCGCGGCTGCCCTGCACGCCGAGCTGGCCGCTGATGCTCGACATCTGGCGCAGCATCTCGACGCGAAAGCCGTTCATGACCGACATGACGACGATCAGCGTGCCGACGCCCAGCGTGATGCCGACCAGCGAGAAGGCGGCGATCACCGAGATGAAGCCCTCCTCGCGGCGGGCGCGCAGATAGCGGAAGGCGATGAGGCGTTCGACGGCGGCAAAGGCCATGATGGCGCCTGCTCAGCCGAACCGCTGGACGACCTGGTCGAACGGCACTTCCTCGCGCTCGCCGGTCTTGCGGTTCTTGACCTCGGCCTTGCCGGCCGCCACGCCCTTGGGCCCGACGATCACCTGCCAGGGCAGGCCGATCAGGTCCATGTCGGCGAACTTCGCGCCCGGCCGCAGGTCGCGATCGTCGTGCAGGACATCGATGCCCTTGGCCGCGAGCCCGTCATAGAGCTTCTGGCAGGCGCCCGAGACCGCGCCGTCGTCGGGCTTGAGGTTGACGATCGCCACCTTGAACGGCGCCACCGATTCCGGCCAGACGATGCCGGCCTCGTCATGGCTCGCCTCGATGATGCCGCCGACCAGGCGCGACACGCCGATGCCGTAGGAGCCCATCTCGACCGTGATCTGCTCGCCGCCCGGACCGGCCACGACCGCCTTCATCGGCTCCGAATACTTGGTGCCGAAGTAGAAGATATGGCCGACTTCGATGCCGCGCGCGGCAAGCCGCTCGCCTTCGGGAATCTTCTCGAAGGCTGCCTTGTCGTGCATGTCGTCGGTCGCGGCATAGAGCGACGTCCATTCGTTCACGATCGGCTGCAGGTCGCGAGTCGTAGTCGATCTTGCGGCTGAGGATGTCCTTGTCGACCAGGCCCTTGTGGCAGAACACGGCGCTCTCGCCGGTGTCGGCCAGCACGATGAACTCGTGGCTGAGATCGCCGCCGATCGGGCCGGTGTCGGCGCGCATCGGGATCGCCTTCAGGCCCATGCGCGCGAAGGTGCGCAGGTAGGTCACGAACATCTTGTTGTAGGAGTGGATGGCGCCCTTCTTGTCGATGTCGAAGGAGTAGTTGTCCTTCATCAGGAACTCGCGGCCGCGCATCACGCCGAAGCGCGGGCGCACCTCGTCGCGGAATTTCCACTGGATGTGATAGAGGTTCCTCGGCAGGTCGCGGTAGCTCTTCACGCCGTCGCGGAAGAGCACGGTGATCACCTCCTCGTTGGTCGGGCCGTACAGCATCTCGCGGTCGTGGCGGTCCTTGATGCGCAGCATCTCGGGGCCGTAGGCGTCGTAGCGGCCGCTCTCGCGCCACAGGTCGGCCGACTGGATGGTCGGCATCAGCACTTCCTGGGCGCCCGAGCGGTCCTGCTCCTCGCGCACGATGCGCTCGATGTTCTTCAGCACGCGAAAGCCCAGCGGCAGCCAGGCATAGATGCCGGCCGAGGTCTGGCGGACCAGGCCGGCGCGCAGCATCAGGCGATGCGAGACGATCTGCGCCTCTGCCGGGTTTTCCTTCATGGTCGGCAGAAAGTACTGACTCATCCGCATTCTGGTTCGGTCCTTGCTGGGCTGCCGAGGTGGCCGCGGACTGTAGGAAACGGGGGTTCTAAAGGCAAACAGCCGCCGTCCATGTGCTCAACGCGTCAAGCCTGTCATGCTCCTCTCCCCGTGGGCGAGACGCGACACCTGCTTCGCGAGGAGAAGACGTCGCGGCTGGCTTTGCACAGGCCGATGCCCGCACACTTCACGCGACAACCGGGGGAGAACAACAATGCTCGAGCAGGTCTTCAAGCTCAGCGAGAACAAGACCAACGTCCGGACCGAGGTCGTGGCCGGCATCACGACCTTCCTGACGATGGCCTACATCATCTTCGTCAATCCGGAGATCCTGAAGGCGGCCGGCATGCCGTTCGGCGCGGTGTTCACGGCGACCTGCGTGGCCGCGGCCATCGGCTGCTTCCTGATGGCCTTCCTCGCCAACTACCCGATCGCGCTGGCGCCCGGCATGGGGCTGAACGCCTACTTCGCCTTCGGCGTGGTCGGCGGCATGGGCTACAGCTGGCAGGTGGCGCTGGGCTGCGTGTTCATCTCGGGCGTCATCTTCTTCATCATCAGCGTGCTGCCGATCCGCGAGTGGATCGTCAACGCCATCCCCAAGTCGCTCAAGATGGCGATCGCCGCCGGCATCGGCCTGTTCCTCGCCCTGATCGCGCTCAAGAACGCCGGCGTCGTCGTCGACAACCCGGCAACCCTGGTGACGCACGGCGAGCTCACCAGCTTCCCCGTGGTCATGGCGGCGCTGGGCTTCGTCCTGATCGTCGCGCTGGAATACCGCCGCGTCATGGGCGGGGTGATCATCGGCATCCTGGTCGTGACCATCATCGCCATCGCGGCCGGCCAGCAGAAATTCGCCGGCATCGTCGACGTGCCACCATCGATCGCGCCGGTGTTCCTGCAGATGGACCTCGCCGGCGCGCTCAAGGTCGGCCTGGTGACGGTGGTGTTCGCCTTCCTGTTCGTCGACCTGTTCGACAATACCGGGACGCTGATCGCGTTGGCCCATCGCGGCGGGTTCATGCGGCCCGACGGCACGGTGCCGCGCCTGCACGGCGCCCTGATGGCGGACAGCGGCGCCGCCATGATCGGCGCCGCCGTCGGCACCTCGACGACGACGAGCTACATCGAGAGCGCATCGGGCATCAATGCCGGCGGCCGCACCGGCCTCACCGCAGCCGTCGTCGGGATCCTTTTCCTCCTGGCGCTGTTCGTGGCACCGCTCGCCGGCTCCATTCCGTCCTACGCAACGGCGCCGGCGCTGCTCTACGTCGCCTGCCTGATGGCGCGAAGCCTCACCGAAGTCGAATGGGACGACATCACCGAAGCCGCACCCGCCGTCATCACTGCGATCACGATGCCCTTCACCTTCTCGATCGCCGAAGGCATCGCGTTCGGATTCATTTCGTACACCGCCATCAAACTTGCGACCGGACGCTATCGCGATGTTCATCCGGCAGTCGGAATTCTCGCTGTGCTGTTCGTGATCAAGTATGTGGTCATCGGATGATCACACATCGAGCGCGGTCATTTGTTTGTCGTCGAACGATCTGCCTGCTTACAATTGTTCTAATTGGCAGCTGGCGATCGAAAGAAAAGGTCTTGGCAAGACGCTGGCTTCCGGCTAAGTAGCCTGGGTCTTGGGCACAGCCCGAGTTTAGGGAGGAGAGCGGCGCAAGCCGCCTGTGACGAGTTTCGGGGGTAGAGGGACGGCGGGCCAAGAGCCCGCTGTTTCTTTTTTAGGCAATCACTTAGCTCGCGAACTTAAGAGATTGGATTAAGTCACTCGACCATTCTGCGGAAGCTGAAAACGTCCGCTTGGTGGAGGAAGTAGAACCCGATCCACAGCACGGCGGCGACGATCGAGGTGATGATCGCCTTGCGCAGCAGCTGAGGCCGCTCCGGAGCGCCCCGTTCCTCGCCCTTGCCCGGATTTTCGACCCGGCGCACGCCCAGCGGCAGGACCGCGAACAGGATCGTCCACCAGATCACCAGGTAGACCATGAGGCCGGTGGCCCAGCTCATGGCTTCTGATTCTCCTCCCCCGTCATACGGGCGAGGAAAAGAAATGAGGCCGCTGCTTGGCTCGGGATGACATCGTCGGTGATCTCTAAACCTGCTCAAGCTCGATCAGCGTGCCCGTGAAATCCTTGGGATGCAGGAACAGCACGGGCTTGTCGTGCGCGCCGATCTTGGGCTCGCCGTCGCCCAGCACGCGCGCGCCCTGCGCCTTGAGCTTGTCGCGGGCGGCGTAGATGTCCTCGACCTCGTAGCAGACGTGGTGAATGCCGCCGTCGGCATTGCGCGCCAGGAAGTTGGCGATCGGCGACTTCTCGCCCAGGGGATGCAGCAGCTCGATCTTGGTGTTGGGCAGCTCCACGAACACCACGGTGACGCCGTGGGCCGGCTGCGCCTTGGGCGCGCTCACCTTGGCGCCCATCACGGTGCGATAGAGCTCGGCGGCCTTGGCGAGGTCCGGCACGGCGATGGCGATGTGGTTCAGGCGTCCGATCATCAGGCTCTCCAAGGCCTTAGATGCGGACGATGTGCACGTCCGTCAACGGCTTCTTGCCGAGGTGCGCGCGCACGACGCGGCGCACGGCCTGACGCGCCGCCTCCTCGATTCGGCCGTCATCGCGCCGCTCGGCGGCGCTCAAGTCGGCCAGCATCTCGCTCAGCCCCGCCGTGATGGCCTCGCCCAGCGCACCATCGCCATCGTCGATGCCGCGCAGCGAGACCTTGGGCGGCGCCATCGCCCGGCCGCCCTTGTCGATCACCAGCGTGGCCGCCGCCGCCCCGTTCCACAGAAGCTTGCGCCGCTCGCGCAGCGATTCGCCGTCGAGCGCCACCAGCCCGTCGCCGTCCCGCGCCAGTCGGCCGGCATGGACGTGATCGATGATCTCCGCCGGACCGGGTGCCAGCCGCACCAGGCTGCCGTTGGGCGCCACGACGGTCTCCGGCACCTGGCAGGCCCGCGCGAGTGCCGCATGCTCGACCATGTGGCGGACCTCGCCATGGACCGGCAGGGCGATCTGCGGGCGGATCCATTGATAGACCCGCACCAGCTCGTCGCGCGCCGGATGGCCGGAGACGTGGATATTGGCCTCGCTGTCGGTGACGACCTCGACACCGCGCCCCAGCAGGGCGTTCTGCAGGCGCCCGACGGACCGTTCGTTGCCCGGGATCACACGCGACGAGAAGATCGCCGTGTCGCCTTCCTCCAGCACCAGGTCGCGATGATCGCCGTTGGCGAGCTTGGCCATCGAGGCGCGCGGCTCGCCCTGGCTGCCGGTGCAGATGAACAGCACCTTGTCGCGCGGCAGGTAGCCCGCCTGCTGCTCGGGAATGCATGGCGGGAAGTCGAGCAGGTAGCCGCATTCCTGCGCCGCATCGACCATGCGCTGCAGGGCGCGGCCCGACAGCACGGGATGGCGCCCGGCCGCGACTGCCGCCAGCGCCACGCTCTCGACGCGGGCGAGGTTGGAGGCAAAGCAGGTGACGGCGACGCGGCACTTGGCGGTCTTCACCAGCTTCTCGAGATTGGCACGCACGGTCGAACTCGGAGCCCGCCTCGCCTTCGACGAAAACGTTGGTGCTGTCGCACACCATGGCGAGCGCGCCCTCCTCGCCGATGCGGCGCAGCACCGCCTCGTCGGTGACCTCGCCCAAAAGCGGCTCGGGGTCGATCTTCCAGTCGCCGGTGTGGAACACCGTGCCCAACTTGGTGCGGATCGCCAGCGCATTGGGCTCGAGGATCGAATGGGTCATGGTGATCAGCTCGAGCTCGAACGGCGGCAAGCTGAACTTGCCGCCGAGCGGGATCTCGGTGATCGGCACGGCGTCCAGCAGGCCCGCCTCCGTGAGCTTGCGGCGCAGCACCGAGGCCGCGAACGGCGTGGCATAGACCGGCGCCTTCAGTCGTGGCCAGAGATCGGCGACGGCGCCGAGATGGTCCTCGTGGGCGTGGGTCAGCACGATGCCCAGAAGGTCGGCGCGGCGTTCCTCGATGAAGGCCGGATCGGGCATCACGACCTCGACGCCGGGCATGGTGTCGTCGGCGAAGCCGATGCCGAGGTCGATCATCAACCACTTGCCGGCATGGCCGTAGAGATTGAGGTTCATGCCGATCTCGCCCGCGCCGCCCAGCGCGAGGAAGAGGAGCTCGTCCTTGCCGGGAACGGTCATGCCGCCTTCTTGCTGCGCTTCCAGATCTCGATCAGGCCGCGCGCGGTGATGTCGGGTGCCACCTGGTCTATCACCGAAATATAGCCCTCAAACACCGGGGCGAGACCGCCGGTCGAGACCACCTTCATGGGCTTTCCGAACTCGGCTTTGATGCGCGTGACGATGCCCTCGATCAGGCCGACATAGCCCCAGAACACGCCGGTATGCATGCAGGCGACAGTCGTCGTGCCGATCACCTTCTCCGGCTTCTCGACCACAATGCGCGGCAGCAGCGCCGCGGCCGCGACCAGGGCCTCGATGCTGAGGTTGGGACCGGGTGCGATGGCGCCGCCGCAATAGCTGCCCTCCTCGTCGACGACGTCGAAGTTGGTCGCGGTGCCGAAGTCAACGACGACCACCGGCGTCCGTGGGAACATCAGGCTCGCACCGACCGTATTGCAGATCCGGTCGGCGCCCGCGCCCACGCCCTTGATCTTGATGCCGTGGACGACGTTGGGCTCGCCGATGAGCAGCGGCTCGCAATTGAGGTAGCGCGTGCACAGCCGGCGCAGGTTGAAGTTCGCCTGCGGCACGACGCTGCCGATGATGGCGTCGGTGACCGTCTTGGGGTCGATGCCTTCCATGCGCATGAGCTCGAACAGCCAGACGGCGTGCTCGTCGGCCGTGCGCATGGCCGAAGTGTGCTGGCGCCATTCGCCGACGATGCGGTCGCCGTCGACCACGCCGAACTTGATGTTCGTGTTGTTGCAGTTGATGGCAAGCAGCATGCCGTCCTCCTACTCAACTCAGGCCGCGCGGCCCAACAACTCACCCGACACGATCCGGCGCGGACCGGACGACGTCTCCAGCAGCAGGGCGCCCTCGTGGTCGACGCCGCCAAAGCGGCCGCGCACCAGTTCATCGCCCAGCTTCACATCGACCTCGCCGCCCAGCGGGCCGGCCTTGGCCAGCCAATGGGCACGCACCGCCTCGAAGCCCTCGCGCCGCCATTCGGCCAGGCGCTGGGCGAATGCCGCGGTGAACATCTCGAGCGCCGTCTCGACCGAGCCACCCAAGGCCGCGCCGGGATAACGCATCTCGGGCAGCTGGGGGGCGAAGCCGACATTGACGCCGATGCCGGCGATGACGTGCTGCACGGCGCCGGTCTGGGCGATCGCGCTTTCGAGCAGGATGCCGGCAACCTTGCCGCCGTCGACCAGCACGTCGTTGGGCCACTTTACACGGACCGCCCGGCCAGGCGGCACGATGTCGGCCACGGCCAGAGCCGAAACGAACCCCAACTCGGCCGCGCGGGCCGCCGGACAGTCGGGGCGCAGGATGGTCGAGATGTAGAGGTTGCCCACGGGCGAGGCCCAGGCGCGGCCGCGGCGGCCCCTGCCCCCGGTCTGCTCGCGCGCCCACACGACGGTGCCTTCGGGAGCGCCGCCGTCGGCCAGGCGCGCGGCCTCGTCGTTGGTGCTGCCGACGCTGTCGAGCGCGACGAGCCGCCACCCGTCCGGCAGGACGGGTGTGGACCTCACGGGAAAAGGCCCTTGGCGGCGGCGGCGGCGACGACGCTGAGCGGCTGCGGCGCCAGGGAGAACACCGCCACGATGACGGCCGCGGCAAAGGCTACGACGCGGTTGACGCCGAAGACCGGCTGGTCGAGCGCCTCGCCCGGCTCGTCGAAGTACATCACCTTGACGATGCGCAGGTAGTAGTAGGAGGCCACCACGGAAGCGAGCACGCCGAGCACGGCGGGCCAGTAGAGCTTGGCCTCCACTGCGGCCATGAAGATGTAGAGCTTGCCCCAGAAACCCGCGAGCGGCGGGATGCCGGCCAGGGAGAACATGAACAGCAGCAGCGCGAAGGCCATCATCGGATGGGTGCGTCCCAGGCCCGCCAGATCGTTGACGCCCTCGACCATGATGCCGCGGCGCTTCATCAGCAGGATGGTGGCGAACACGCCCAGGGTCATGACCAGGTAGATGGCCAGGTAGAAGACCACCGCCTGGATGCCCTTCTCGGTGCCGGCGGCCAGGCCGAGCAGGATGTAGCCGACGTTGCCGATCGAGGAGTAGGCCATCAGGCGCTTGATGTTCGGCTGGCGCAGTGCGGCAAAGGCACCGAGCGCCATCGACAGCACCGAGGCCACGACGATGATCTGCTGCCACTGCGCGAACAGGGGCTTGAACGGGCCCATCAGGACCGAGACCAGCAGCGACACGGCGGCAATCTTGGGGGCGACGGCGAACAGCGCCGTCACTGGCGTCGGCGCACCCTCGTAGACGTCGGGCGTCCACATGTGGAAGGGCACGGCCGAGACCTTGAAGGCCAGTCCCGCGACCACGAAGACCAGGCCGACGATAACGCCGCTCTCGGCGCCCCGGCCGTCGAGCAGAGCCTTGGAGATCTCGACGAAGGCTGTGCCGCCGCAGAAGCCGTAGATCAGCGAGGCCCCGTACAGCAGCATGCCCGAGGCGACCGAGCCCAGGACGAAGTACTTCACGCCGGCCTCGGTCGAACGCACGCTGTCGCGCTGGAAGGCGGCGACCACGTACAGCGCCAGCGACTGCAGCTCGAGGCCGACATAGAGCGCCATCAGGTCGTTGGCCGAGATCATCAGCATCATGCCCAGCGTGGCCAGCGCCACCAGCAGCGGATACTCGAAGCGCCAGGCCTTGACGTCCTCGAAGTAGGTCCGCGACATCAGGACGGTGATGGCGGCACCGACCAGCACCAGCGCCTTCATGGTCGTGGTCAGTCGGTCGACGATGAACAGCGAGGCGAAGGCGGTGCCTTCGCGATAAGGCATGAACAGCAGGACAGCGGTGACCAGCAGCGCCAGCGACGTCGAGACCGACACGAAGGCGGTCGACGCCTCGCCGCGCACCACGCCGTAGATCAGCAGCAAGGCGGTGACGGCGGCGAGGAAAAGCTCCGGCCGGGCCAGTGTCCAGGATTCGAGACCGACAACCATGTTCGTCACTCCCGGGTCACGGCAACGCCGCCGTGCGGGCGAGCTTGATGGCTGCCTGGTAGTCGCCGACCAGCTTGTCGACCGAGGCTGCCATGGGATCGAGGAAGGAGGCGGGATAGACGCCCATCCAGAGGCTCAGCAGCACCAGCGGCAGGAACACCGCGATCTCGCGCCGGTTCATGTCGAGAATGCCCTTGAGCGAATCCTTGGTGAGCTCGCCGAACACGACCTTGCGGTAGAGCCAGAGCGCATAGGCCGCGCCCAGGATCAGACCGGTCGCCGCGAGCGTCGCCACCCAGGTGTTGGCCTTGAAGGCGCCCAGCAGCACCAGGAACTCGCCGACGAAGCCCGACAGGCCCGGCAGGCCAACGCTCGCCAAGGTGAAGAACAGGAAGGTGAAGGCGTAGCGCGGCATGCGATGGACCAGGCCGCCGTAGGCCGCGATCTCGCGGGTGTGCATGCGGTCGTAGACCACGCCGACGCAGAGGAAGAGCGCGGCCGAGACGATGCCATGGCTCAGCATCTGGAACAGCGAGCCGTGCACGCCCTGGATGTTCAGCACGAAGGCGCCGATCGTCACGAAGCCCATGTGGGCGACCGACGAATAGGCGATCAGCTTCTTCATGTCCTCCTGCACCAGCGCCACCAGCGAGGTGTAGATCACGGCGACGATGGAGAGGCCGAAGATCAGCGGCGCGAAGTACTGCGTCGCCTCGGGCAGCAGCGGAATCGAGAGCCTGAGGAAGCCGTAGCCGCCCATCTTCAGCAGCACGCCGGCCAGGATGACCGAGCCCGCCGTCGGCGCCTCGACGTGGGCGTCGGGCAGCCAGGTATGGACCGGCCACATCGGCACCTTGACGGCGAACGAGGCGAAGAAGGCGAGCCACAGATAGCACTGCCAGATGAACGGCAGCTGCAGGCGCTCCATCGCCACGACCAGGTCGGTGGTGCCGAGCTGCCAGTAGATGGCGATGATCGCCAGCAGCATCAGGACGGAGCCGAGCAGCGTATAGAGGAAGAACTTGAAGGCGGCATAGACGCGCCGCGGGCCGCCCCAGACGCCGATGATCAGGAACATCGGAATCAGCACGCCCTCGAAGAAGACATAGAACAGCGCGAGGTCGAGCGCGCAGAACATGCCGACCATGAAGGTCTCGAGGACCAGGAAGGCGACCATGTACTCCTTGACGCGGACATGGACCGATTCCCAGCTTGCCAGGATGCAGATCGGCGTCAGCAGGGTCGCCAGCAGGACGAAGAACAGCGAGATGCCGTCGATGCCCATGTGGTAGCCGATGCCGAGCGCCGGCACCCAGTCCATCTTCTCCTCGAACTGGAAGCCCCCCTTGGTGGCGTCGAAGCGTGCCCACAGCAGCAGCGAGATCAGGAAGGTGACGCCCGAGGTGACGAGGGCAATGCTGCGGCAGTTGCGCTCCACCGCCTCCTTCGGCCCGTTGACGATCAGGCAGAAGAACGCGCCGACCAGGGGCAGGAAGGTGACCAGCGAAAGGATGGGCCAGCTCGTCATCGCCCTACCTCACGAACATGAAGTAGGTGACGAGGGCAGCCACGCCGACCAGCATCACGAAGGCGTAGTGGTAGAGGTAGCCCGACTGGAAGCGCATCAGCACGCCCGCCATGTCCTGGGCGCGCGCGGCGATATTGTCGGCGCCGAGACCGTCGATGGTGGCGCCGTCGCCCTTCTTCCAGAAGAAGCGGCCGATCCGGAGCGCCGGCTGGACGATGGTCGCGTCGTAGAGCTCGTCGAAGTACCACTTGTTGTAGAAGAGCGCGTGGATGCCCGGGAAGGCCTTCACGGTGGCAGCCGGCAGCCACGGCATGGCGATGTAGTACATGTAGCTCACCGCAATTCCGGAGAGCGCGAAGACCAGGGGCGCCAGCGTCACCCACAGCGGCACTTCGTGGGCGTGATGCAGCACTTCTCCGGTCAACTTCGTGGCGATCGACGTCGTCCCCCAGAAATGGGTCCAGTCGTGGCCGACGAACCAGTCGTAGGCAATGAAGCCCGACAGGAGTGCACCAGCACCCAGCACATAGAGCGGGATCAGCACGACGGCGGGCGATTCGTGGGCGTGGTCCCAGGTGTGATGGTCGCCGCGATACCTGCCGTAGAAGGTCATGAACATCAGGCGGGTCGAGTAGAACGCCGTCAGGCCGGCCGCGATCGTGCCCAGCCAGAAGGCGATCAGGCCCACCGTGGTGTGCACGCCGTAGGCCGATTCGAGCATGATGTCCTTGGAGTAGAAGCCCGCGAAGCCGATGCCGTTGCCCAACAGGAACGGCACGCCGATGCCCGACAAGGCCAAGGTGCCGACCCACATGAGGTAGAAAGTCTGCGGCGTCTTCTCCCTGACGCCGCCCATCTTGCGCATGTCCTGCTCGTGGTGCAGGGCCATGATGACCGAGCCCGAGCCGAGGAACAGCAGCGCCTTGAAGAAGGCGTGGGTCGTCAGGTGAAACATCGCCGCCGAATAGGAGCCGACGCCGGCGGCGAAGAACATGTAGCCGAGCTGGCTGCAGGTCGAGTAGGCGACCACCCGCTTGATGTCGAACTGGGTGAGGCCGATCGTGGCGGCGAAGAACGCCGTTGCGGCACCGATCAGGGTGACGACCATCGAGGCGGTCGGCGCCAGCTCGAACAGCGGCGAGAGCCGGCAGACCATGAAGACGCCAGCCGTCACCATCGTGGCAGCGTGGATCAGGGCGGAGACCGGCGTCGGGCCTTCCATGGCGTCCGGCAGCCAGGTGTGCAGGCCGAGCTGGGCGGACTTGCCCATGGCGCCGACGAACAGCAGCAGGCAGGCAGTCTCCAGCGCCGGCAGGTCCATGCCGAGGAAGTAGATGCGCATCTGCGCCATCTCAGGCGCCTTGGCGAAGATTTCTGCGAAGTTCACCGAGCCCGACAGCATCCACACCGCGAAGATGCCCAGCGCAAAGCCGAAGTCGCCGACGCGGTTGACGATGAAGGCCTTGATGGCCGCGGCATTGGCCGACGGCTTGTCGTACCAGAACCCGATCAGCAGATACGAGGCGAGACCGACACCCTCCCAGCCGAAAAAGAGCTGCACCAGGTTGTCCGACGTCACCAGCATCAGCATGAAGAAGGTGAACAGGCTGAGATACGACATGAACCGGGGGATGCCGGGATCCTCCGCCATGTAGCCAATCGAGTAGACATGGACCATCGACGACACGCCGGTGACGACGATCAGCATGACGGCCGTCAGCGTGTCGACGCGCAGCGACCAGGCGACGTCGAGCGTGCCGGAATCGATCCAGGTGAAGAGCTTGACCACGACCAGCTTGGCGTTCTCCGGGCCGAAGCCGGTCTTGATGAAGACGAAGATCGACAGGGCGGCGGCGATCAGCAGGGCGGCACAGGTGACGATCTGCGCCGGGCGATCGCCGATCACGCGGCAGAAAAGCCCGGCGATGGCGGCGGCCAGCAGCGGCAGCAGGACGATGAGCTTGATGGCGAGATCCATGGTACGTTCGCCCCTAGCCCTTCATCGCGTTGATGTCTTCGACCTCGATGGTGCCGCGGTTGCGGAAATAGACCACGAGGATGGCAAGGCCGATCGCCGCCTCCGCGGCGGCCACCGTCAGCACCAGCATGGCGAAGATCTGGCCCACGATGTTGCCCTGGAAGACCGAGAAGGCGACGAGGTTGATGTTGACCGCGAGCAGCATCAGCTCGACGCACATCAAGATGACGATGACGTTCTTGCGGTTGAGGAAGATGCCCAGGATGCCGAGGGTGAAGACCACCGCGGCGACGAACAAGTAATGGCCGAGCCCGATCACCATCACACGCCTCCCCGGGTCGGCACCTTGACCACGGTGACGGCGTCGCCCTTGGGCCGGTAGAGCTGCTCGCTGATCCGCTGGCGGCGCACGCCTGGCCGGCTACGCAGGGTGAGCACGATGGCGCCGATCATGGCGACCAGCAGCACCAAGCCTGCGACCTGGAACAGATAGAAGTACTGGGTGTAGAGGACGCGGCCGATGGCGCGGGTGTTGTCGACGGCAATGACCTGCGGCGTGGCCTTGTCGAGGCCTGCCAGGCTGGTCGTGCCGCTGCCGATCACGCCCAGTCCGAGCAGGATCTCGGCCAGCAGGACGAGCCCGATCAACGCGCCGACCGGCAGGTATTTCAGGAAGCCCTCGCGCAGCTCGGTGAGGTTGATGTCGAGCATCATGACCACGAACAGGAACAGCACGGCCACGGCACCGACATAGACGATGACCAGGATCATGGCGATGAACTCCGCGCCGATCAGCACGAACAGCGCGGCGGCGTTGAAGAAGGCCAGGATCAGGAACAGCACCGAGTAGACGGGATTGCGCGACACCACGACCATGGCGGCAGACGCCATGACCACGAACGCGAACACATAGAAGGCCAGAGCCTGAAGAATCATTGTCTCCCCCTACCCGCCCCGGCTCACCGATACGGCGCGTCGGCGTGGAGGTTGGCCGCGAGCATCGGCTCCCAGCGGTCGCCGTTCGCGAGCAGCTTGTCCTTGTTGTACATCAGCTCCTCGCGGGTCTCGGTCGAGAACTCGAAGTTGGGGCCCTCGACGATGGCATCGACCGGGCAGGCTTCCTGGCAGAAGCCGCAATAGATGCACTTGGTCATGTCGATGTCGTAGCGCGTGGTGCGCCGGCTGCCGTCGTCGCGCGGCTCGGCCTCGATGGTGATGGCCTGGGCCGGGCAGATCGCCTCGCAGAGCTTGCAGGCGATGCAGCGTTCCTCGCCGTTGGGATAGCGGCGCAGCGCGTGCTCGCCGCGGAAGCGCGGGCTGAGCGGTCCCTTCTCGTAGGGATAGTTCACCGTCACCTTGGGCTTGAACATGTACTTGAAGGTGAGCAGGAAGCCGCCGACCAGTTCCGAGAGCAGGAAGGAGCGGGCGGTGCGGTCAAGAGAGGCCATTTGTGCTGCTCCCTAAAGCTTCGGAACCCAGCCGCCGAACTGCAGCACGGCGGCGGTGAGGACGACCCAGCCCAGCGACACGGGCAGGAAAACCTTCCAGCCCAGCCGCATCAGCTGGTCGTAGCGGTAGCGGGGCAGCGTTCCCTTGGTCCAGCTGAAGACGAACAGCAGGAACGCGATCTTGAGGGCGAACCAGACGATGCCGGGGAGCCAGGTGAAGGGCGCGTACGGCACCGGCGACATCCAGCCGCCCAGGAACAGCACCGCGCCCAGCGCCGACAACAGGATCATGTTGGCGTATTCGCCGAGGAAGAACAGGCCGAAGGTCATGGCCGAGTATTCGGTGTGGAAGCCCGCGACCAGCTCGGCTTCCGACATCGGCAGGTCGAACGGCGTACGGTTGGTCTCGGCCAGCGCCGAGACGAAGAAGATGACGAACATCGGCAAGAGCGGCAGCCAGAACCAGTTGAAGAACCAGCCGGACTGGGCGAGCACCACCTTGGAGAGGTTGAGCGAGCCGACGCAGAGCAGGACCGCGATCAGCACGAAGCCGATCGAGACCTCGTAGGACACCATCTGCGCCGCCGAGCGCAGCGCGCCCAGGAAGGCGTACTTCGAGTTCGACGCCCAGCCGGCGATGATGATGCCGTAGACGCCAAGGGACGAGATGGCGAACAGGTAGAGGATGCCGACATTGATGTCGGCGATGACCCAGCCATCGTCGAACGGCACGACCGCCCAGGCGACCAGCGCCGTCATGAAGGCGATCATGGGCGCGATGATGAACAGCACGCCGTTGGCGCTCGACGGGACGATGGTCTCCTTCAGGACCAGCTTGAGGCCGTCGGCCATGGGCTGCAGCAGGCCGAACGGACCCACCACGTTGGGCCCGCGGCGGAGCTGGATCGAGGCCCACACCTTGCGGTCGACATAGGTCATGTAGGCCACGGACACGAGCAGCGGGATCGTCACGGCCAGGCACTGCGCCACGATGACGATCGCCTGACCCAGCCAGTTGTGCGTGAAGAAATGGATGAGATCGGCGGTCATTGCCTACTCCGCCGCCATCAGCTGCGCGCGCGAAGCCGTGCACTCCGCCATGGTGCGGGACGAACGGCTGATCGGACAGGTCATGTAGAAGTTCTTGATCGGCGAGGCGAACGGCTGGTCGGAGGGCTGGCCCGGCGTGCCGAAGCTGCCCCAATGCCCGGCGGCCTGCTGGTCGAGCGCGGCGAAGCTGCTGTTCACGGCGACCAGCCGCGTGCGCACCTGGTCGAGCGTGTCGTACGGCAGGGTCTTGCCCAGGCGCTCCGACAGGGCGCGCAGGATGGCCCAATCCTCGCGGGCGTCACCCGGCGGATAGGCGGCGCGGAAGGCGAGCTGGACACGGCCCTCGGTGTTGACGTAGGTGCCGGGCTTCTCGGTGTAGGCGGCGCCCGGCAGGATGACATCGGCGCGATGGGCGCCGGCATCGCCGTGATGGCCCTGGTAGACCACGAAGGCCTTGCCCAGGCGCTTGGTGTCGATCTCGTCGGCCGCCAGCAGATAGACCGCGGCGATCTCGCCCTTCTCGCAGCCGGCCAGGATGCCCTCGACGTCGCGGCCGCCCGGACCCGGCACCAGGCCGAGATCGAGGCCGCCGACGCGCGCCGCCGCGGTGTGCAGCACGGCAAAGCCGTTCCAGTCCTCGCGCACGGCGCCGAGCTTGTCGGCAAGCTCGCGCGCCAGCGCCAGAACGGCGGCGCCGTCCTCGCGGGCGAGCGCGCCCATGCCGACGATGATCAGCGGGTTCCTGGCGGCCTTGAGCTTCTCGAAGAAGCCATGCCTGCCCTCGACCAGCTCGCCGAGCGTCGCCGGGCCCGCGCCCAGCCGCTCGACCGGATAGGTCAGATCGGCAGCGGGTCCGATGCTGCCGATGGCCACGTGGCCGCCGTGCAGGTAGCGCTTGCGGATGCGCGCGTTCAGCACCGGCGCCTCGAGGCGCGGATTGGTGCCGACCAGCAGGATCGCATCGGCCTGATCGATGCCGTGGATGCCGGGGTTGAAGATGTAGCTGCCGCGCGGACCGTCGAGCGAGGCGCCGTCCTGGCGGCAGTCGATGTTCGGCGAGCCGAGGTTCGCCATCAGGTCCTTCAGCGCCACCATCGATTCGGCATCGCACTGATCGCCGGCAATGGCCGCGATCTTGCCGCCCTCGAGCTTGCCCAGCCTCTCGGCGATGGTCCTGAAGGCCTCGTCCCACGTCGCCTCGACGAGCTTGCCGGCCTTGCGCACATACGGCCGGTCGAGCCGCTGGTAGCGCAGGCCATCGATGGCGTGACGGGTCTTGTCGGAGATCCACTCCTCGTTCACGTCGTCGTTCATCCGCGGCAGCACGCGCATGACCTGCGCGCCGCGGGTGTCGATGCGGATGTTGGAGCCCAGCGCATCCAGCACGTCGATCGACTCTGTCTTGGTGAGCTCCCACGACCGCGCCTCGTAGGCATAGGGCTTCGAGGTGAGCGCGCCGACCGGGCAGAGATCGACCAGGTTGCCGGAAAGCTCGGTCGACAGCGCATGCTCGACGTAGGTCGTGACCTCCATGCTCTCGCCGCGGCCGGTCGCGCCCAGCTCCTCCACGCCCGCCACCTCGGTGGCGAAGCGGATGCAGCGCGTGCAATGGATGCAGCGGTTCATCGAGGTCTTGACCAGCGGGCCCAGCTCCTTGTCGGGCACGGCGCGCTTGTTCTCGTGATAGCGGCTGCGGTCGAAGCCGTAGCCCATCGCCTGGTCCTGCAGGTCGCACTCGCCGCCCTGGTCGCAGATCGGGCAGTCGAGAGGATGGTTGATGAGGAGGAACTCCATCACGCCCTTGCGCGCCTTCTGCACCATCGGCGTGGTGGTGAAGATCTCCTGCTTGTCGGCGACGGGCAGCGCGCAGCTTGCCTGGGGCTTGGGCGGGCCGGGCTTCACCTCGACCAGGCACATGCGGCAATTGCCGGCGATCGACAGGCGCTCGTGGTAGCAGAAGCGCGGGATTTCCAGACCCGCCAGCTCACAGGCCTGCAGGATGGTGATGCCGGCCGGCACCTCCATCTCGACGCCGTCGATCTTGATCTTGGGCATTGCCTGCTCCCTGCCCTACTCGGCCGCCAGCTTTTCGGTGCGCGCGCGGATGCGGCGCTCCATCTCGGGCCGGAAATGGCGGATCAGGCCCTGGATCGGCCAGGCGGCCGCGTCGCCCAGCGCGCAGATCGTGTGACCCTCGACCTGCTTGGTGACGTCCTCGAGCGCGTCGATCTCGTCGATGCGCGCATTGCCCACCACCATGCGTTCCATCACGCGCCACATCCAGCCGGTGCCTTCGCGGCACGGCGTGCACTGGCCGCAGCTCTCGTGCTTGTAGAACTGGGAAAGCCGCGCGATCGCCTTCACGATGTCGGTCGACTTGTCCATGACGACGACGGCGGCCGTGCCCAGGCCCGACTTCTGGTCGCGCAGCGAGTCGAAATCCATCAGGACGGTGTCGCAGATCGACTTGGGCAGCAGCGGCACCGAGGCGCCGCCCGGGATCACCGCCAAAAGGTTGTCCCAGCCGCCGCGCACGCCGCCGCAATGCCGGTCGATGAGCTCGCGCAGCGGGATGCCCATCTCCTCCTCGACGTTGCACGGCTTGTTCACGTGCCCGGAGATGCAGAAGAGCTTCGTGCCGGTGTTGTTGGGTCGGCCGATCCCTGCGAACCAGGTGGCGCCGCGGCGCAGAATGGTCGGCGCAACGGCGATCGATTCGACATTGTTCACCGTCGAAGGGCAGCCATAGAGGCCCGATCCGGCGGGGAACGGCGGCTTCAGCCGCGGCATGCCCTTCTTGCCTTCGAGGCTTTCGAGCAGCGCGGTCTCCTCGCCGCAGATATAGGCGCCGGCGCCGCGATGGACGTAGAGGTCGAAGTCCCAGCCCGAGCCGCAGGCGTTCTTGCCCAGGAGGCCGGCGTCATAGGCCTCCTTGATCGCTGCGATCAGGGTCTGCGCTTCGTTGTAGAACTCGCCGCGCACGTAGATGTAGCCCGCGTTCGCGCGCATGGCGAAGCCCGCGATCAGGCAGCCTTCGACCAGCAGATGCGGGTCGTGACGCATGATGTCGCGATCCTTGCAGGTGCCGGGCTCGGACTCGTCGGCGTTGACGATGAGATAGTGCGGCCGGTCCTTGACCTCCTTGGGCATGAAGGACCACTTGAGGCCGGTCGGAAATCCCGCGCCGCCGCGGCCGCGCAGTCCGGACTTCTTCATCTCATCGATGATGGCGTCAGGACCGCGCTCGAGGATCGCCTTGGTGCCGTCCCACGACCCGCGCGCGCGGGCAGCCGGCAGGCGCCAGTCGTGGGCACCGTAGAGATTGGTGAAGATGCGGTCCTTGTCGGCAAGCATCGCCTACTCGCTCCTCAAGGTGGCGGGCATCAGAGTGGTGGGGCCACCCTCGGGCGCCGATGTCTGGCGGTCGACCTGCGGTCCGGACTTTGGCGTCTCGCCGCGCTTGAAGGCATCGAGCACCTTCTTGAGCGAGGCCTCGTCGAGGTCTTCATAGAAGTCGTCGTTGATCTGCACGACCGGCGCGTTCACGCAGGCACCCAGGCACTCGACCTCCTGCACCGAGAAGGTCTCGCCGTCGGCGGCATGCTCGCAGGCTTTCATGATGGCGTCCGACCCGCGCAGCCAGCACGGCGTCGTGGTGCAGACCTGCAGCAGGTACTTACCCTTCGGCCGCAGCTGGAACATCGTATAGAAGGTCGCGATCTCGTAGACGCGGATCGGCGCCATATCGAGAAGCTTGGCCACTTCGTCCATCGCCACGCGCGGCAGCCAGCCCTGCTGGCGTTGCGCCAGATCGAGCACGCCGATCACGGCGCTGGCCTGGCGGCCCGGCGGATAGTTGGCGATCAGCTCCTTGGCCTTGGCGAGATGCTCGGCGTCGAAGGTGAAGCTCTCGACGTGCGGGACGTCCTTGGGATCGGCGGTGATCATCGACTTGTCATCGCCTCCTAGCGGTCGATCTCGCCGAACACGATGTCGAGCGAGCCGATGTTCGCCGACATGTCGGCGAGCTGGTGGCCCTTGGTCATCATGTCCAATGCAGCGAGATGCGGGAAACCCGGCGCGCGGATCTTGCAGCGGTAGGGCTTGTTGGTGCCGTCAGACACGAGATAGACGCCGAACTCGCCCTTGGGCGCCTCGACGGCCGTGTAGGTCTCGCCGGCCGGCACCTTGTAGCCCTCGGTGTAGAGCTTGAAGTGATGGATCAGCGCTTCCATAGAGTCCTTCATCTCGCCGCGGCGCGGCGGCGAGATCTTGCGGTCGTCGACGCGCACCGGGCCGGTCACGGTGCGCAGCGCGGCGACGCACTGCTCCATGATGCGGGCGCTCTGATACATCTCCTCGATGCGCACCAGGTAGCGCGCGAAGCAGTCGCCGGTCTTGCCGACCGGGATGTCGAAATCCATGCGCTCGTAGACGTCGTAAGGCTGCGACTTGCGGAGATCCCACGGCAGGCCGGAGGCGCGAATCATCGGGCCCGAGAAGCCCCAGTCGAGCGCCTGCTGCGGGTTGACGACGCCGATATCGACCGTGCGCTGGCGGAAGATGCGGTTCTCGTTCAGCAGCTTCTCGATGTCCTTCATGAACGGGTAGAACTGCTTGATCCACGCTTCCATGGAATCGAGCATCCCGTCGGGCAGGTCCTGGTGCACGCCGCCGGGACGGAAATAGGCCGCGTGCATGCGCGAGCCGCTGACGCCCTCATAGTACTCCATCAGGAGCTCGCGCTGCTCGAAGCCCCATAGCGGCGGGGTGAGCGCGCCCACGTCCATGGCGAAGGTGGTGACGTTCAGCAGGTGGTTCAGGATGCGTGTGATCTCTGAGAACAGCACGCGGATGTACTGGCCGCGCTCGGGCGCAGTGATCCCCAGCAGCTTCTCGACGGCCAGCGCGTAGGCGTGCTCCTGGTTCATCGGCGAGACGTAGTCGAGCCGGTCGAAGTACGGCACGGCCTGCAGGTAGCTCTTGTATTCGATCAGCTTCTCGGTGCCGCGGTGCAGCAGGCCGATATGCGGATCGCAGCGCTCGACGATCTCGCCGTCCATCTCGACGACCAGGCGCAGCACGCCGTGGGCCGCCGGATGCTGCGGCCCGAAGTTCATCGTCAGCGTTTTGATCTCGACGTCGGACATGACGCTAACTCTTTGCCTTCTCGTCGGCCTTTTCGTCCCCCGGCAGCACCTGGTGCGCGCCTTCCCACGGGCTCAGGAAGTCGAAACGGCGGAACTCCTGGGTGAGCTTCACCGGCTCGTAGACGACGCGCTTCTGCAGGTCGTCCCAGCGCACCTCGACGAAGCCGGTCAGCGGGAAATCCTTGCGCAGCGGATGGCCCTCGAAGCCGTAGTCGGTGAGGATGCGGCGCAGGTCAGGATGGTCGGCGAACCACACGCCGTAGAGATCGTAGGTCTCGCGCTCGAACCAGCCGGCCGAGCTGAACACCGGTGCGGCCGACGGCACCGGGGTCGCCTCGTCGGTCGCGACCTTGACGCGCACACGCTGGTTGTTCTTGAGGCTGAGCAGATTGTAGACGACGTCGAAACGCTTCTCGCGCTCGGGCCAGTCGACGCCGCAGACATCGACGAGCTGCTTGAACAGGCAGCGCGGATCGTCGCGCAGGAAAGTCAGCAGAGCGATCAGCTTGTCGGGCGTCGTGTCTAGCATCAGCTCGTCCAGGCGGATAGTCGCGGCAATGACCGCGCCGCCCGTCGCCTGCTTGATGTGCTCGCCGAGCCCTTGCAGCGGTTCGGTCACCGAACGATCGTCCCAGTCCGGCGGACCTTCTTCTGGAGCTGCAGGACGCCATAGAGCAGTGCCTCGGCGGTTGGCGGGCAGCCCGGCACGTAGACGTCAACCGGCACGATGCGATCGCAGCCGCGTACGACGGAGTAGCTGTAGTGATAGTAGCCGCCGCCGTTGGCGCAGGAGCCCATGGAGATCACGTAGCGCGGTTCGGCCATCTGGTCGTAGACCTTGCGCAGAGCCGGCGCCATCTTGTTGGTGAGCGTGCCGGCCACGATCATGACGTCGGCGGCGCGCGGGCTCGGCATCGGCGCGAAGCCGAAGCGGTCGAGGTCATAGCGGCTCATCCAGCAATGGATCATCTCGACGCCGCAGCAGGCGAGACCGAAGGTCAGGCCCCACATCGAACCGGTGCGCGCCCAGGTGATCAGCTTGTCGAGCTGGGCCACGACGAAGCCCTTGTCCGCGAGCTCATCGTTCAGCGCGCGCGACAGCGCCGCCTCGGCGGCGGGATTTGTCCGGGTGGTCGGGGTCGTCACTCCCATTCCAATGCTCCCTTGCGCCATTCGTAGATGAAGCCGACCGTGAGTACGGCCAGGAACAGCATCATCGACCAGAAGCCGAACAGGCCTATGTCACCTAACGCCACAGCCCAGGGAAAAAGGAACGCGACCTCGAGGTCGAAAATGATGAAAAGGATGGCGACCAGGTAGAAGCGGACGTCGAACTGGCCGCGGGCGTCGTCGAAGGGGGCGAAGCCGCACTCGAAGGGCGACAGCTTCTCGGAGTTCGGGTTCTGGCGGGCGATGAGGTAGGAGCCGCCGACCGCGGCACAACAGATGACCAGCGCGAGGCCGAGGAAGATCAGGATCGGCAGGTATTCCCTGAGAAGATCTTCCATCGCCACCCCTTCGCTCCGTGTGGCGCCCGTTCGGGCTGCCAGCGTTGGGACTGGCGCGAGCGACGGGACTCGAACCCGCGACCTCCGGCGTGACAGGCCGGCGTTCTAACCAACTGAACTACGCCCGCGTAAGTCCCCAACGGCGCGGCGAGAGATATAGGACCCCCTATATGGTGTCAAGCTTACCGCAGTCGCGAAGGCCTGCGTAAGTGCCGGAAATATCGACGCTTTCCGCATGTTGGCGGCAAGCAGCGAAACCATGGCTGAATAGAGGGCCGCGCATAGGCAGCCCTCCTTCGCCAAAGCTTCGGAGGGCATCCTGCTTCGCGCGCTGTGAGGCGGCAAATCCTGCGAAGCGCGTAGCGCGAAGCAGGATGGTGGGCGATGACGGGATCGAACCGCCGACCTGTCC
>CAWEIE010000023.1:0-35914 GCA_963809025.1 uncultured Alphaproteobacteria bacterium
AGTAGCTCTGCACAGGGGATTTGACTGGCTGAACGGCAGACGGAATCGCCTTCGCGGCGGCTCTGCGGAAATTCCCACAAATCATTGATAACGCAGATCTTTACGCCTCTGGCGGTGGCCGGACGCTGTCCGCTAAGCAGGGACAGAAACGACATTGCGCGTTCCTCGGTGCGGCGAGTTGGTTTTGGGCATTCCCATATTTTCGGCAGCAGCGGTACCTCGGACGCCGACCCGCTATCGATGGGGCTCGCCGGCGGATTCGGACAGTTACGCTAGTTGCGCTACCGGTTTTTCGGACGCGGGGGAAAGGCTGGCGACCCTGCCGCGGGCTTGCGTCCGGCCCGGCTCGCGAATTTTTTCGTTCCATGGAGGGCCGGGCCTGAGGTGCCAGCAATGCTGGCAAACTCATTGGCCTCACATCAACTCATCAAAACCCCTGTGACGAGCTACTAGGCGAAACAGCCTTTAAACGTTGGCCTGGTCTAATTTTACGGCCTTAGGCGCAGCCTGGGCTCTCTACGATTTCGGCACTATTTCCTAGTCACCGTCCTGCGGCACCAGCCCGCCGCGGTCGTCAAACATCTTTGGCCCGATTGTGTGAACGGGGTCACACATCGGCGGGCTTGTCCGTGCAAGGCTGCAGAAGTCGTTTTGTTATGGGCAGTCCCAACGATGACCCCGCAAGACCTCTTGCGACTGCACCCCTTCCTCGGCGCCCTGACGGACGCCGAGGTGCAGGCGCTGCTCAAGGGCGCGCGCTGCCGGCTGGTCGGCTCCGGCGAAATCGTCTTTCTGCGCAACGACCCGACCGATGGGCTCTATGGCGTACTGGCGGGAAGCGTGCTGATCGTGGTCGACTCCGCGGAGGGCAAGGAGCTCGTGCTCAACAAGCACGACGCGGGCGAGTTCTTCGGAGAAGTTTCCCTGCTCGACGGCGAGGGCCGCAGCGCGAGCGCTGTCGCCTACGAACCCTCGAAGCTCCTCCATATCGGCCGCGACCGGTTGATGGGCTTCTTCAAGCAGCGGCCCGAGGCGATGTTGCGCATTGTCGAGCTCCTCTGCACCCGCATGCGTCGCGTCACCCACCTGGTCGAAGATTCCTTGTTTCTGGATGTCTCCACCCGGTTGGCCCGGCAGATCGTCGCCCTGGCCGGTGCCGGCGGACCCCAGGGCGACATTTCCGCCACCCTCCACCTCTCGCAAAACGACCTTGCCCCGCATGCTGGGCGTGTCGCGCGAATTCGTGAGCAAGCAGCTCACGCTGTGGCGGGACGCGAAGATCGTCGAGCTCGGCCGGCGCCGGCTCGACGATCCGTGACCGCAAGGCCCTCGAACGGCTGTGAAACGGCGAGCGCGGCGGCCTGCGCCGGCCACCCGCGCTCGGGGAATATATGGGGAAGGGAACGGGTTCAAATAACGGACGCCGCCATGGTGACGTCGTTCACGTCCCACCATGAGGTTTCGACAATGCGCATCTTCTTCGTTCTCAGCACCTTCACTGCCGTGACTGCCGTGACTGCCATGACGGCTTCGATGTTGATCCAGGCGCCGGTGGAGCGCGCAGACCGAGGTCACCTGCGCTGCCGCCGCCCTTTCGAAGGGCGAGCAGAAGCGCGCGAACGTGCCCGGACGCCAGACGTCCTGAAAGCCGATTCGGTAGGCTGCCCGTGCGGCCCGGTCGCCTATTCGGTGGCCGAGCAGGAGCACGTCGGTCTTCCCTGGACGTCGCCCACACCCAAAACCGAGGCCGGCAAAGCCTCTCCTTGCGGGCCGGTTGCCTATTCGGTGGCCGATCAAAACTATGCCAGCCGGCCCTGCACTCCCTGACCGGACGGCGACGACCGCCTTGATCGCCGCCCTCGTCCTGGCGGTCGCCACTGCCTTTCTGGCCCCCTCGCGCCAGCAGGACGACGGCGGCCGACAGGCGCCGCTGGCCGAGCCGCTCATCGACGATATGCCCGCTTACTTCCAGTGGGCGATGCAGGCCTGGCAGGGCGGCGACGTCGCGCGAGCCCGCCAGGAATTCGGCCACCTCATCCGGCTGAAGCGCCGCGAGGCTGAACTCAAGGTCGAGGAACTCTGACGGCGATGGAGGAGCCCGATGGCGACACGACCGCCGCGCTGCAGCCGTCGCCCTGGCCGCGATGGGTGCAGCAGCGTGCGCGCCGCTCTTCCCCCGAGTTGCCTTTGCCAAGGATCTCCGCCCGGCCGCTGGCAGCCAGCGCATCATCGTGCCGTTTGCCGCCGGGGGCACTGCGGATGGCCTCGGACGCGTCGTCGCCGAGATCCTGAACGAGTTGCTGGCCGCGCAGTACACAATCGACAATCGGAGCGGCCGCAACGGCAGTCTGGGTACCGAGATCGCCGCCCGCGCACCCGCGGACGGACGAACCCTTTTGCTCGGCACGCTCGGCACGGCCGTCACCAACCCCTACCTCTACAGGCACTTGGAATATGACGCCGAGGGGAGCTTCACGCCGGTCGCCCTGGTCGGCGAGGTGGCCAACGTGCTGCTTGTCCATCCGGCCTTCCCCGCCCACACGCTCGCGGCCTTCGTCGAGCACTGCAAACGGCTGGGTGCCAACGGCGTGTCCTATGCCTCGCCGGAAACGGGCGCGACCGGCCACCTATTCATGGAGTATTTTCAAAGCCAGGCCGGCATCCGGCTGCGCCACCTCGCTTATGGCGGCCGATCACGCATGATCAGGGATCTGCTTGCGGGCCGAGTTGTCGTCGCGATGGACAACCTGCCGGCGTATCTGGCGCACATCCGGTCGGGTGCACTGCGCGCCCTCGGGGTAACATCCGCCAGGCGCTGCGAGTGTGCGCCCTATGTGGCGAGTGTCGCCGAACAAGGTTATCCGGATTACGAGGCGACGCTCTGGTGGCATATCGCAGCGCCGGCCGGTACTCGGCTCGCGTTGGTGAAGAGGCTGTCGGACGACTTGGTGAAGGGCATCCCTTCCGAAGCAGCGCTGCGGAAAATCAGGGACTGCGGCGCCGCCGCGCGCCCGGCAGACGCCGACGAACTGGTACGGCACATCGCCGGCGAGAAAGCGAAATGGCAGCGCGTGATCCGATCTGCCCAGCTTGAGCCGGCTTGACAATCGAGTGCGTGACGTCGCCGCTACAGGCGTGTGAGGGCCAGCCTGCACTGTCGAGCAGGATTGAGCTCCGTGCCCGTCACACTTATGACGTCGTCTTCGAATCGCCCTGTCATTAAGCCCCGACCTCCAACCCCTGTCGCTTGATTTGAACGGAGATACGAGCGCGTGGCGTTGACGACATTTCCTTGGACGGCGACGCTCACCTCAAAGCTGTAGCCGTTGTCCATGGCAGGACTTGCGCTTCGCCAACTACCCGAACCATTTGACAGGCGCAGCTCGATATTGATCCTGAACTCCTTGTCGGTAACGTTAAGAGTTGGACCTGCATCACAGCTATAAGTGCCGCGCCACAATCCGTCCGGCGAAGGCGGTGCTTTGAGCGCCGCGCCGCCCGGCGTCAACACCACCGCGAACTCCCTCTGATCGGTGCGAAACGCCAAGTGGAGAGAGCGGTCTTTGCTACTGCCGTAGATTTTTAGAGGGCCAGCGGAGTACGTACCTACGCCGGACGCTCCGATCGCACAGTTCAGATATCCTTCGCCAATGACATTGCCCGTGGGCGAAATCGTGACCGAGAATTGACTGGGACTGCAGTCCGGTCGTGTCAAGGTGCCGGAGCCTCTCCCATTGGACACCTGAAGCGACGCGGCATGGCGCGGTATCCCACCCACAGAGCTGCCTGCAACAGTCCCACCCGCATAGGTTCCGTCAAAAGTAGTGTTGCTCGGCTGGGAAGCGCTCGTGGGCGAAGCCTGAACGGCGCTAGGCGCACCCGCTGCACTATCCCCCGGTACGCCAGCCCCGATGCTGAGAGCAACCTCCTGGCGGGCAAATTCGCCCTGGTCAGGGATGGTCAGCACCAACCGGCTTCCGTCGACTCGACCACTCCACTGTTTTGTCATTGTACTGCAGCTCGGGTTGAAGAGCGTCGCATCGCCTATAACGTTTCCCGAAGGATCCACCCTGACCGAAATCGGCGCTGAACCACAGCCTGCGCGCATCACAGACCCTGTGCCGCTACCGTCTTTCAGTTGCACGGACAGGTAGTTGAGCGGCCCATTGCGCTGCTGAAACGCACCGCTGTAGGTTCCATCCGGCAAACTGACAGAACCCGATCCTGCCGGCGTAGAAGTCGTCGCTGCGACTCCCGGCGACCCGTCTCGCGTCAGCACCATGGTGCAGAAGCTGTTGCTCGCCCGGATGGAATTACCTTCGAATTGCCCAGTCAGTGGCGCAGAGCTCGCGTAGGTCCGGCCGCCAATGGACCCACGTACAGCTGTTACGTTGGCGCCGTCGACGCTGATCCTCACGCTGCCGGTGTATCCAGTGGATGGAGAGTTGCTGGCGGCATACCACGCCCCCACCCCATTCGACAGACGCGCTTCAAGACTCAGCTTGAAAGGTGCGGCCCTGTCATCATTTCCGCTGTTGCATTCGAAGGTCCCTCGCCACAGCCCATTCGATGGCTCCGTCGGCGCACCAATGGAACCCAGTGCAGGCGCAGCGGCGGCGAGTTGTGCCTTGGCCTCTTCTTCGGCCTTCTTCTGCTCGTCGTGTTTGGACAGCGCCGGCGCGGCCTCATTCAGCAGTGCCTCCTGCTGTGCGGTGTTCAGGAATCGAGTCACCGGCTGATTGCGGGCCTTCTGCCAGGCCGAAAGCATCTCGCGCGAGCGCGGTCCGAAGATGCCGTCGGTGCCGCGCGTGTCGAAGCCCAGCGAGGTCAGCGCAAGCTGCACCCGTTCGCGGCCTTGTTGGTCGAGGCGTAGCGCTTTCTCGGCAGTTTCCGCCTCCGCCCTGACCTTGGCTTCGGCCTCCGCCTTCTGGCGCTCGGCCTCGGCCTTTGTTCGCCCGGCTTCAGCCTGGCGCACGCTCTCGGCTTCCACAGCCTTGCGCTGGGCTTCTTGCGAGGACTGGCGCAATGCGGCCTGCTCGGCCTCGGCCTTGGCGCGCGCTGCCTGTTCGGCGCTTTGCCGTTCGGCCTCCGCCTTCGCCAGCGCCTCATCAGCCTGTCGTTTGGCCTCGGCGTCGGCCTCCACCTTCTTTCTGGCGTCTTCCTCGGCCTGCCGCAGCGCTGCGGCGTCCGCCTCGGCCTTGCGCTGCGCTGCCTCCTCGGCCTCGCGGAGCGCCGCTGCCGCCACCTGATCGCGCTGGTCCGAATCGCCCAGTCGCTGTGCCTCGATGCGGGCCTTGAGCTCGGCCAGCTCCTCTTCGGCCTTCTGCCGCGCCTGCCGCGCCTGCTCGAGTTCGGCATCGGCTTGCCGCTTGGCCTCGCCGTCGGCTTCTGCCTTCCGCCGCGCCTCCTCCTCCAGCTTTCGCTTCTCGGCCGCGAACGTGTCGGCCTTGCGCCGCTCGGCGAGCACCTGCTCGAGTTGCTCGGTCGTCAAATTGAGCGACGCCGTGGCGATAGTGGTCGCGGGCTGGCTGGCGGTGAACGCCAGATAGCCGCCGCCAGCCAGCAAGACCGCGGCCGCGGCCGCCGCGCCCCACAGCGCCGGACCACGCAGGGCAATGCCCGCCTTCCGGTTACGGCTTGCCGCCAGAAACAGTCGGCGCGGCTTGCGCTCGACCTGCGTCGCTTCCTGGGCCGAGGCCTGGCGCTCGCCCGTGCGCAGCACGTGCCGCCATTGGACGATGCTCTGTGGCCGTTCTCCGACGTGCCGCTCCATGCCCGCGTCGATGCCGGCCAGGAGTTCGGGCGGGTAGCCTTCGGGCTTGAGCTCGCTCAGCGGCTCGTAGGTGTCGTTCAGGATGCGATCGATCGAGCTCGGCGGGATCTTGCCGGTGATGGCGTGATAGAGCGTGGCCGAAAGCCCATAGATGTCGGTCCAGGGCCCGAGTTCCGCCGAGGCGTACTGTTCGGCCGCCGCGTAACCCGGCGTGAAGATGGCTGTCATGGTCGTCGAACGACCAGCCATCGCGGTGCGCGCCGCGCCGAAGTCGATCAGGGTCGGCCGGCCGCGGGCGTCGACCATGATGTTGGCGGGCTTGATGTCGCGGTGCAGGAAGCCGATGGCATGGACCTCTTCCAGCCCGTCGAGCAGCGGGAAGAGCAGGCGCTCGATCGCCTCGGGCGTCAGCTGGCCCTCGCGCATCAGCCGCCTGTTGAGGTTCTCGCCCTCGACCAAGGCCATGACCATGTAGGCGGTGCCGTTGGCCTCGAGGAAGTCGTAGACGCGCACGATGGCCGGCGTGCGATCGAGGCGGGCCAGGGTGCGCGCCTCGTCGAGAAACCGCTCGCGACCCCACGCGAACTGCTCGGCATGGGCCGCCGAGCGTGGCCTCACCGTGGTGCGGCCCCGGCGTACCGCCAGGTTGGTCGGCAGGTATTCCTTGATGGCGACGTCGCGCTCGAGGGTAAGGCCGCGCGCCAGGTAGGTGATGCCGAAGGCGCCGTGGCCCAGGAGCGATTTCAATTCGTAGCCGGGCAGCGTCGTGCCAGCGGGCAGCACGTCCAGGAGCTCGCCCTGCCCATCGTCACCTTCTTCGTCGGCGACGCCCGACATACTAGGCCCGTGTCAGCGTCATGGTGCACTCCCGCACGCCATTAGGTGTCTCCCATCCGGTCGCGCGAATGGTGCTGCCCTCGTATTGCCCCGAAATGGTGCCCTGCGTACCTCCGTGTCCTCCTCCTCCGTAGAGCCGCGTCACGCTGACGCCGGTAGATCCCACTGAAACTCGTATTTCGAAAGTCAGACCCAAGTAGCCGCTAACGTTCGAGGCCTTCCACGAACCCGAGCCATTTGCCAGCTGCAACTCCAGATTGATGGTAAACGCGGTGGTTTGGGATGTCTGAGATAAACCGATTGAACCACTGCATGCATAGGTCCCCCGCCACCGCCCGTCCGGCGAGGGTAACGCTGGCGGGCCTGCGGCCGCCGCTTGGGAGGCTCCACCAAGGACAAGTGTAGCCTCGCCAATTGATGCACCACCAATGTGGCTTCCTTTGACGGCGAGCAGGAGCTTGCCGCCGTCGGCCCGACCCGTGATGCGCGCGGATACCCAGTCGCAAATTCCGGCACCCCCGCCAGTGAGAACTTTCATCTCGCCGGTGACGTTGCCTGAGGCATCGCCGGTGAGCGACATCGGGCCTGCGCCGCAGGTGGAACTGGTGACGGTGCCAGTGCCACTGCCGTTGTGCATTCTCAATTCCAAACTCAACGCACGTGTGTAAATGGCCAGCCCACCGCCATAGGTCCCATCTCGGAGCGCGGTAGCCCTGGACGACCCGGCACCCGCGACACCGGACCCGGATGGACCGGAAGCTGGCGGAGCGGATGCTCCGGTGCCGGACTGGTTGAGCGTTGTTGCGGCCTGCGTGGCGTCGGGCTTCTTCTTCTCGTCCTCAATCTTCTTCTGCTCCTCGTCCCAGCGCGTGATGGCGGGCGCGGCAGAACGCAGAAGCTGGTCGCGTTGGGCTGCCGTCAGAAATCCGGTCGGCGGCGCACCTGCTTTCTTCTGCCATCCCGCGATCATGTCGCGCGAGCGCGGGCCAAACATGCCGTCGCTGCCGCGCGTGTCGAAGCCGAGCGACGTCAACGCCACCTGCAGGCGCTGGCGATCCGCCGGCTCGAGACGCACGCCTTTCTCGGCCGCTTCGGCTTCTTCCTTCTGCTTGGCGGCAACCTTGTCCGCCTCCGCCTCCGCCCTGACCTTGGCCTTGGCCTCGGTCTCGGCTTTCTCGCGTTCCGCGGCCACAGCCTTGCGCTGCGCTTCCTCCGAGGACTGGCGCAGCGCGGCCTGCTCGGCCTCGGCCTTGACCCGGGCTTCCTCTTCCGCCCGACGCCGCTCGGCCTCAGCCTTGGCGAGCGTCTCTTCCGCTTGCCGCTTGGCTTCGGCCTCGGCTTCGAACTTCTTGCGGGCTTCTTCCTCGGCCTGCCGCAAGGCTGCGGCGTCCGCCTCCGCCTTGCGCTGCGCGGCTTCCTCGGCAGCGCGCTGCTCGGCCGCCGCAGCCTGGTCGGGCTGGGCCGATTGCGCGCTGCCTGCCGCGATCCGCGCCTTGAGCTCGGCCAGCTCCTCTTCGGCCTTCTGCCGCGCCTGCCGCGCCTGCTCGAGCTCGGCCTCGGCCTGGCGCTTGGCCTCGGTCTCGGCTTCGGCCTTCTGCCGCGCCTCCTCCTCCAGCCTTCGTTTCTCGGCGGCCAGCGTGTCGGCCTTGCGCCGCTCGGCCAGCGCCTGCTCGAGCTGCTCGGCCGAGAGGCTGAGCGCAGCAGTGCCGACCGTCGTGGGCGGACCGGCCGTGAAGGCGAGGTAACCGCCGCCGGCCAACACGAGTACGGCCGCGGCCGCCGCGCCCCACAGCGCGGGGCCGCGCAGCGTTAGGCCGGCCTTGCGCGGTGCGGCTCGCCGTGCGGGCGAGACGGCCCGGACTTGCGTTCGACCTGGGTCGCCTCCAGGGCCGCGACTGGCGCTCACCCGTCCGCAGCACATGCCGCCATTCGGCGATGCCCTGCGGCCGGTCGTCGACGCTGCGCTCCAGGCCGGCGTCGATGCCGGCCAGAAGCTCGGGCGGGTAGCCCTCGGGCCTGAGCTCGCTCAGCGGCTGGTGAGTGTCGTTCAGGATGCGCTCGATCGAGCTCGGCGGGATCTTGCCGGTGACGCCGTGGTAAAGCGTGGCCGCGAGGCCATAGACATCCGTCCACGGGCCGAGCTCGGCCGAGGTGTACTGCTCGGCCGCCGCATAACCCGGCGTGAAGATCGCCGTCATGGTGGTCGAGCGTCCGGCCATCGCGGCGCGCGCCGCGCCGAAGTCGATCAGGGTGGGCCGGCCGCGGGCATCGACCATGATGTTGGCCGGCTTGATGTCACGGTGCAGGAAGCCGATGCCGTGCACCTCCTCCAGCCCGTCGAGCAGCGGGAAGAGCAGGCGCTCGACGGCCTCCGGCGTGAGCCGGCCCTCGCGCATCAGGCGCCTGCTTAGGTTTTCGCCCTCGACCAGCCCCATCACCATGTAGGCGGTGCCGTTGGCTTCGAAGAAGTCGTACACCCGGACGATGGCGGGCGTGCGGTCGAGCCGGGCCAGCGTGCGCGCCTCCTCGAGGAAGCGCTCACGGCCCCAGGCGAACTGCTCGGCGTGATCGGCCGAGATCGGCAGCACGGTGGTGCGGTCCTCGCGCAACGCCAGCGTGGTCGGCAGGTACTCCTTGATGGCGACGTCGCGGCCGAGCGTAAGATCGCGCGCCCGATAGGTGATGCCGAAGGCGCCCTTGCCGATGATGGACCGCAGTTCGTAGCCGCCCAGGATCGTGCCCACGGGCAGGCCGCCGCGTATGTCCTTGCGCAACTCGGCGTTGGTTACGTCGGGATCGGGCACGTCAGCGCTCCTCAAGGCACGCGGATTAGTGAAACAGCGCCAGCTGTCAGGAGATGGTTCCTGACCAAGCACAGCGGTAGTAGTCGAGACTTTCAATGCGCATGACTTTCGATCTTGCGTTTCCCTGAATCGACAATCTTATTCTTGAATAAGTGTTTCCTACGGAGAATGACCCTGGGCCACTGACGCTTCCGGAAAATGAACCATCGGCATTAATCTTGAACGCTTCCCAACCCCAAACCATCTGCACTTCGATTCTGTTGGGGTAGAGCCTAACTGCAAGGGAGTTCCCGACAATCCTACAGCTAGAGATATTATCCGACGCTTGCTGAAGAAATACGCTGGTCTGTATCGGCGCTGTCGTAGTCTGCTGGCTTGCATCAGGCCGCTGGGCCGGGCGGGCAGGTCCTGGTGGCACGGCACTTACATTTGGTTGCGGGATCGCGCCGGGCCCGCCTGGAGCTGGCGATGCAAGAGGAGGAACCGCCGCGGCCGCTTTCTCGGCGTTGACCTTCTTCTCCTCTTCTTCGAGCTTCTTCTGTTCCTCGGCCTTCTTCTGCCCTTCCTCCCAGCGTGCGATCGCGGGTGCCGCGCTACGCAGCAGCTGTTCGCGCTGAGCTGCTGTGACGTAGCCGGTTGCCTGCGCACCGACCTTTTGCTGCCAGCCCATTGTCATCTCGCGCGAGCGCGGGCCCCAGACGCCGTCGCTGCCGCGCGTGTCGAAGCCCAGAGACGTTAGCGCCACTTGCAGGCGCTGGCGGTCCGCCGGCTCGAGGCGCAACGCCTTCTGCACCGTTTCGGCATCTTCTTTGACCTTGGCCGCCTTGTCCGCCTCCGCCTTGATTTTCGCCTCGGCCTCGGCCTTCTCGCGCTCGGCCTGCGCCTTGGCCTGGGCCTCGTCGGCCTGGCGCCGGGTCGCTGCCTCGGCCTCGGCCTTTCGCTGGTCTTCCTCCGAGGCTTGGCGCCGCGCCGCCGTCTCGGCCTCGGCCTTGGCGCGCGCATCCGCCTCCGCCTGCTTGCGTTGAGCCTCCGCCATGGCCAGCGCCTCATCGGCCTGCCGCTTCGCCTCGGCGTCGGTCTCCAGCTTCTTTGTGGCTTCTTCCTCGGCCTGTCGCAGGGCTGCGGCGTCCGCCTCCGCCTTGCGCTGGGCTGCCTCCTCGGCCGCGCGCTGCTCAGCCGCTGACGCCTGGTCGCTCTGGGGCGACTGGGTATTGCCCGCCGCGATGCGCGCCTTGAGCTCGGCCAGCTCCTGCTCGGCCTTCTGCCGCGCCTGTCGCGCCTGTTCCAGCTCGGCCTCGGCCTGCCGCTTGGCTTCGGCGTCCGCCTCGGCCTTCTGCCGCGCCTCGCCTTCCAGCCGGCGCTTTTCGGCGGCGAACGTGTCGGCCTTGCGCCGCTCGGCCAGCGCCTGCTCGAGCTGCTCGGCCGAGAGGCTGAGCGCGGCAGTGCCGACGGTGGCTGGCTCGCTGGCCGTGAAGGCGAGGTATCCGCCGCCAGCCAGCAGGATCGCGGCAGCCGTGGCCGAGGCCCACAAAGCGGGACCACGAAGCGCAATGCCCGTCTTGCGCCTGGGCCGGCGCGGCTTGTGCTCGACCTGTGTCGCCTCCCGGGCCGCGAGCTGGTGTTCTCCGGTGCGCAGCACATGCCGCCATTCGGCGATGCCCTGGGGCCGGTCGTCGACGTGGCGGGCCATGCCAGCGTCGATGCCGGCCAGAAGCTCCGGCGGGTGGCCTTCCGGATTGAGCTCGCCCAGCGGCTGGTAGACGTCCTTCAGGATGCGCTCGATCGCGCTCGGCGGAATCTTGCCGGTGATTGCGTGATAGAGCGTGGCCGACAGCCCGTAGATGTCGGTCCACGGCCCGAGCTCGGCCGAGGTGTACTGCTCGGCCGCCGCATAGCCCGGCGTGAAAATCGCCGTCATGGTGGTCGAGCGTCCCGCCATCGCGGCGCGCGCCGCGCCGAAGTCGATCAGGGTGGGCCGACCATGAGAATCGACCATGATGTTCGCCGGCTTGATGTCGCGATGCAGGAAGCCGGTGGCATGCACCTCCTCCAGCCCGTCGAGCAGCGGGAACAGCAGGCGTTCGACGGCCTCCGGCGTCAGGCGCTGCTCGCGCATCAGGCGCTTGCCCAGGGTCTCGCCCTCGACCAGCCCCATCACCATGTAGGCGGTGCCGTTGGCCTCGAGGTAGTCGTGCACGCGCACGATGGCCGGCGTGCGGTCGAGCCGCGCCAGGGTGCGCGCCTCCTCAAGGAAGCGCTCGCGGCCCCAGGCGAACTGCTCGGCGTGGTCGGGCGAACGCGGCAACACGGTGGTGCGGCCCTCACGCAGCGCCAAGGTGGTCGGCAGGTACTCCTTGATGGCGACGTCGCGACTGAGCGTCAGATCGCGCGCCCGGTAGGTGATGCCGAAGGCGCCCTGGCCCAGGATCGACTTCAGCTCGTAGCCGCGCAGCGTCGTGCCCGCAGGCAGCACGCCGCGCAGATTGCCGACCTTGTCTTCTGCTCTATTCGGACCATCGTCGGTCATTCGCCCGCTCCGACGGCAAGGGTGATCTCGCCGATCTTGAGCATGCCGCCGGACTGCAGCGGCCGGCGCTTGCCGGCCGGGACCCGCACACCGTCGACAGAGGTGCCGTTGGTCGACCCGAGATCCTCGACTTGCAGCACGCCGCCGGCCAGCAGGAGACGCGCATGGCGACGCGACACGGTCGTATGCGGCAGCACGACGTCGGACTGATCGATGTCACGGCCGATGACCACGCCCTTGCGCTGGCCCATCAGCTTGTCGAGAACCAGGTCGAAGCCATACTTGCGGCCGTTGCGGTCGGTGCCCCGGAAGTGCAGCGTGCGCGCGGGCACCACCGAGGTCGTGGTCCCGCTCGACGTGCCGAGGTGCGGCCGGACATGGTAGATCTGCAGCATGCGGCTGACGTTCTTGGCGCGGTGCTCGCCGCCATCGACGAAGGCGTGCTCGACCTGCAGCTCGGTAACGTCGCGCACGGCGCGCGAGACGGCGATGCCGCCGGCGTCAGCCATGGCCTGGATGCGGGCGGCGATGTTGACGCCGTCGCCAAAGATGGCCTGGGTCTTCTCGTCGACTATCACCTCGCCCAGGTGAAGGCCGATGCGGAACATGAGCCGCTGATCCTCGTCGAGCATGTCGTTGAAGCGCGCCATCCGCTCCTGGATGTCGATCGCCGTCGCCACCGCGGCGATCGCCGAGTCGAATTCGGCCAGGATGGAATCGCCCGCGAGGTCGACCACCGAGCCGCCGCCGGTCGCGATGGCGGGGCGCCAGATCTCGTCGTGGACCGATCTGAGATGGCTCACCGTACGCTCCTCACCGCCTTCCATCAGCCGCACGAAGCCGGCGAGATCGGCATGCAGGATGGCGGAAAGCCTGCGGCGATGGGTCGACATCGCTAGTCTGCCTTCAAGTCGGGCGAGGCGCCCGGTGCGCGTCGCGGCCGACTCCTGCGCGGCGCGCCGGCCGGCCGGCGCGCGGTCTCCAACGGGTGTACCGAGCTCCCCCAATCCCCCGAGAGGATAATTTGCAGTGCTTCCCTCGCGTGTGACCCGGGGCACACAACGACGAAAATCCCGGCGCCAACTCCGGCAGAGCCCAGCCGTCGGCGGCGGCCCTCAACCATCGCCGACCAGCTGCTCGAGGGCCTGCGGGTCGCGGACCACGAGGCGGCCACGGCCCTGGTCAAGAATTCCCTTGTCGCCCCACGCCGCCAACAGGCGGCTCACCCGCTCCCGCGAGGCGCCCAGCAGGGAGGCGAGCTCGGCATGGGAAATGCGCAGCCCCGCCTCCGGTGACGCGCCATGGCCGTTGAGCAGGACAACAAGCTGCTTGGCGAGCCTCCCGGACAAATCCAGGAAGGCCGCATCTGCGATATATTCCGTGGAGCGTCGCAGTCGCCCGCAGACCACCGCCATGATGTGAAGCATCATGTCCGGCCGTTCGCGGACAAAGGACAGGAACTCATGGCGCGGGATGAACAGCAACTCGGACGCGTCTCGCGCCGTCGCCGCCGCGCTGCGCCCCTTGCCGTCCAGCAGAGCGATCTCGCCAAAGAATTCACCGGAACCGAGCACGTTGAGCGTCAATTCCTTGCCGCCCGCCGAATCCACGGTGAAGGCGATGCGTCCGGACAGCACGCCATAGAGTCCGTCGCCGGGCGCATCCTTCTCAAACAGGACTTTGCCGGCCAGAACGCGCCTGCGACGCGTTCGCATCAGAAGCTTGTCAATGTCCGTCGGCGGCAGCGCCGAGAAGAACGGATGGAGGCGAAGCAAGTCCTGTGGTGTCATCTGGAACTCGCGAGCCGGCAACGGAGCCGCGAGAAGGACTGACAACGAACGCAGGCTGCCGATCACGCTCTCCCAGTTGGAAGTTTGACCCCATAAGGGAACTTAAACAAGAGTTGCATACACGTCCTCAGCGATACCGCAGCGGGCCAGGTCTCAACTTGTTGCCAGCTGCACCCCACCAGTTCGGCTGCGATCTGCTTCGGCAATGGTTGCCTATTCACGTTGCCGTCCTGCACCGCAACGACGTGATCGCGACGAATTCCGTGCCTGGGACAGACGCGAATGGCTGGTCGTTCCCAGGAACAAGGTCATCACCATGCCGACGCCTGACCGCGGCACACAGTTCTCTACGAAATCCACGGCAAGGTCTTCTGTTTCATCACCGGCGACCCGCAGAGCTAGCGTCAGGCAGAGCTGACCTCTAATGCGTTTGCAGCCGGGTCCTTCCTGCCCATCGATCGCTTCAAGGGCGCCACCGTCGTGGCAAGTACGAAGACTTTGGCCGCTACGACTGGCCGACCGGAGACCAGTTCGAGAGCACCTACGCCGACGACCTACCCAATGGACAGGGCATCGTGACCATCGACGGCGTGTCTTTCAGCGGCACCTGGCGTCGTGGCTGTCTGGTGCCAGGAGAAAAGCGTATCGCTATCGGCGTTCCGCTCGGCACCTGTACAGGAGCAGGGCGTCTGCAGATCACGAAGGAGAAAGGCCCGCCCTAGCTGATTGTCCCAGAGGGGTGGATCAATCGGCACACCAAGGCGGGCCACCGACAGTGACATAGGACGTCGGCACAGACCGAATGCCACCTACCCTGTGGAAGTTGCCCGAATTTGGCCGCAGCCCTGATCCGCGGAGCGTTCGCGCTCGCCCGCAACGCCAGGGATGGGCATGGCGTCGTGCGCGGGCAGCGTGCGCGATTGAAAGCTCGCCGTGATAGGCCCAAGCGCGTCGCCACCTGCCGCTTGCACCTGCCGCTATCGCCGTGACCGACGGTATCGGAGCAACCGGCGAGCCTAAACCAAACCGAACAGGTCGGCCTGATGAAGCCGCACGCCAAGGTCGCCGCCGGGCAGCGACACGTCGGTGAAGCCGAACTCGGTCGTGAGCACGATCCGCTCAATCCCGGTGATCTTGAGGTCCATGCTGCTGAACGTGAAAGCATGCCCCGGATCGAAGTTCTCGACGTCGGCCTGAGCGTCTTCGAGCGCCGCTTGGTCGGGCAGCAGCAGCACGAGCGTATCGAAGCCGGCGCCGCCGTCGAAACGGTCGATGTCGTTGCCGCTTCCGCCGAGCAGTTGCGCCTGGGTGGCGAAGAACCAATCGTTGCCGGCGCCGCCGAACAGCCTGTCGCTGCCGAGCCCATCGATCAGAGCGTCGTTGCCGGCCCCGCCGTCCACCCTGTCGTCGCCCGCATTGCCGGCAAGCACGTCCGATCCAGCGCCGCCCGAAAGTCGATCGTTACCCGCGCCCCCGGCGACGAGGTCGGAGCCCGCCCCGCCATAGGCAACATCGTTGCCGAGCCCGCCGAACATGATGTCGTTGCCCGCACCGAGCTTCGCCTGATCGTTGCCGGCGCCGGCGAGGACGAAGTCGTCTCCAGAACGACCTATGATGCAGTCGTTGCCCGCGCCGCGAAAGTCGGTGTGAGAGGTCAGCGACGCAGCCGAGAACGCGCCGAACACGCCGTGCAGGTTCGTGGTCGGATGCTCGGGATCGAAAAAGGCGGCCTGCTGAACCGGCGGGGCGTCGGGGTTGACGGTGAACACGACACCGTGACCGTCCCCGAGCAGCACCGGCTCGTCGAGGCTCAGGAACCCGAACGTTCCGAAGTCTGCGCTGACCTCGTCTGCCATCCTTGCAAGATCGACGATGCGGACGTCATGGCCCTCGTGGCGCAGCTCGAGCGCGCCGGCCTTGAGCCCCTGATTGACGGCGTCGACCGCGGCATCGCCGATCGCCTGGACTTCAGGCGGAAACAGGCGTGCGCTCGGGCGGAAAGTGGTTGCGGGGAGCGTGTCGAAGATAACCGTGCCGATTCCTTGGTCGAAGGCGGTGTGGGCGAGATCAAGATTGGCCTGAACGATCTGCCCCGCCAGGTCCAACGCATCGCCGATCAAGGCGCCCGGATTGGCTTGAAGAACCGCTATGTCGTTGAGCCCGATCATGCTTACGAGCGCCGAATGCTTCGAAGGCGGCTCTGCCGAGGTCGCCGCGACGAAGTCAGCGACCTGGCCCGGAAGGCTGAGATTTTGATTGAGAAGCGCTTGGCCCTCCGGGGACGAGGCGACGGCCGCTACCACCTCGGGGGGATACACAAAACCGGCGATTACACCGAACGGAAACGTGCCAAGCGCTTGGGCGCCGCCGCCCGAAAAATTGGTGAGCTCTGCGCCGAGCAGGTCCGCGGTGATTTCGGGGAACACCGGTCCGTTGGAATATTTGTGCGCGTAAGGCGGGAACGGGATGGGCTTTAGCCCGTCCGTGTTGACGCCAGCGGCGGCGGCGAGGGCGAGCAGCTGACTGCTGAGCCCGAAATGCACCCCGCTGTCCGACCAGCTGTCCCCAGCCGCATAGATCTCATCAAACAATCGGCGGGCCATCGGCTTAACTCCCCTGCTGGAATCCGACGAGGGTCCCACGAGGTTAACAGCGACCTTGGTAGGCGTATGTGACGTCGGTTACACTTCAACGTGTAATCCGGTCGTGGCGCTGTTGCTGTTCGCGCAGCTTAACGAAGCCGACAGACTAAGATGACACGTGCCGCTGGCGGGCCGGAGTCCCTGTTCGAACTACGAGCCCGGCCGCCGACGGAAAAACTTAGCGCGCACAAGGATAGTGCCAGAAAGGGCGGGTAGCTGGCGTTCTGGCCTTTCACCGGTTGCCGCTCGGCGGGGCGGTGCAACGGGGCAGGCAGCACAAGACAAGGCGCTGGCGCGACGCCCCAGGACCGCGAGGTCCCGGGGCGCCGACGGTTTTCTGAGGAAGCCGCTTTAGCGGATGACGGTGGCCTTGATCGCCGTCTGCTGGCTCCACACGGTAATCACCTGATCGCCGACCTTGACGGACTTCACGGCCGCCTGGCCCGCAGGCGACTGCACCGCCGGCAGCTGGACGACCTCGCCGCTGTCGGGCGACGGCTCCTCCGGTCTGCCGCCCGAAGCATTGATCAGATAGATGGTGTTGCCATCGACCTTGGTGACCATGCCGTCCATGCGCCACAGCTTGATCGGCTCCTGCATGCCGGGAATGCCCTGCAGCCGCGCGCCCTTGGCCAGCATGGCCTTGGCCTGGGCGTCGTTCGGCGCGGTCTTCGGGGCGACCATGAAGTCGAGGTAGTCGTACCATTGGGTGTCGACGATGTTGCCGACCTTGAGCGACGGGTAGTTGGTGACGAGGTCGGCGGCGCGCATCTTCACGCGGCCGAGGTCTTCCCACACGATGTTGAAGATGCGGCGCTCCGGATGGAGGCTGTGGATCGTGCCGCGCTTGAAGTTCTGGTAGGTGTTCGGCACGACGAGGTCTTGGCCCTGCGCGGCAACTGGCAGCGGCAGGGTCGTCGCTGCGAGAGCGGCGCCTCCCAACAACTTCAACGACATACGGCGATTCATGTGCAACATGGCTTCCCCTTTCAAGCTTCACTGTCCAAGGCGGACCAAGCCACGCCAGATGCGGGAATGAGCCCGCCTGATGTGACGGAAGCTTGTTTAACGGCTCACGGTATCTTTACCATGTTGCAATCGGAAGTAATTGTGTCGTCTGTGTCGCCGGTCCGTTGATCGTGGAACACCTCAAGGAACTGGCCAACCGGGCCGATCTGGGAGCCACCTGGGACTCGTGGAGCACCCAGTATCGCGTGATCGCGGTGATCGTGGGCCTGCTTGTTGCCTACCTGGCCCTGCGCTCGGTCGTGCCCACGGTCCTGCGGCTACTGAAGCCGGCTCTCCTCATCCTGATCGTCCTGCTCGGGCTGTGGGCGGCCTTTCCCGCCGAGACCTGCTCGATCGAGGTCTTGTCCAGGCTGCCGCTTCTGTGCCGGCGCTAGACTAGGACAGGGCCGCTCCGGGACTGATCAAGGCGGCTTCCTGCCCTTCAGCACCTCGGCGATCAGCGACATGTCCATGGCATCGTCCAGCTCCACCGGCGGGGCGATGATGCCGTAGCGGATCATGTAGCCCGCGAGGAAACCGAGCCGCTGGTAGAGCGGTCCGTTCCTGACCAGCGAGTAGGTGTAGCGCGGGTTGGTCCACTCGTAGATCAGGGGCGGCGGGACAACGTTGAAGATCGCCTCGGCCGACGCCGTGTTGAGCCCGACGTCGCGGGCCCACGCCTGATAAGCGACCCTGTGATCCTTGCTGACGGCGGCGTTCGCCATGACCAGCGCCCTCAGGAAGCGCAGCGCCGCGTCGCGATTGGCCGCGAGCCAGCCGCGCCGGACGCTGTAGCAGGACACGTTGGTGTAGATGCCGAGATTGCCCTCGGTTTCGAGGATCCGGCCGTTGGCGCTCCGGATCATCCGGTGCATCCACGGCTCCCACACCATGGCGGCATCGATCTGGCCGGCCGCCAGCGCCTGCAGCTGCGCTTCGGGCGCCATGTTGACCACCGTCACCTGCTCGGGCCGGATGCCGTGCTGGCGCAACATCATCAGGAAGCCGAATTGTACGGTCGCGCCCTGGACCAGCCCGACCCGCTTGCCCTTGAGATCGGTCGGCGTGAGGATGTTGCTGTCCTTGCGGACCACGAGCCCCTGGGCATAGGCGCCTTCCGGATTGATCCCGATCATCGTCCAGTCGAGGCCCTGCGACAGCCCGATCAGGAACGCGACGGAGCCGACGCTCGCAAGATCGATGGTGCCGTTGCGGATCGCCTCGATCATCGGCGGCCCGGCGTCGAACTTCACGAACGTGGGCGAAAGGCCGGCCTTCTCGAAAAGCCTCAGGTCACGGGCGACGAACAGCAGCCAGTCGGGCTGCTCCTGGTAACCGATGACCATCGAGCGGCCCTGCGCCGCTGCCGGTCCGGCGCCACCGACCAGCCCGGCCGCCAGCAGCCCGATGCCCTTCAGGACCAACTGCCTGCGCATCGGATGACGCTGGCGGTCCGGACGGTTCATCGCGTTGTCGGGATCGACAGGACGGGAACGATGTCCTTGCTGCCGGTCTCCACGAACGTGAACAGCATAAGGATAAAGGAGAAAAGGTTCTTGGAGGCCGGATCGCGGTCGTCGATCGAGAACCACTGGTTGCGATAGGGGATGGCCACGAAGGTGTCGCCCGGCCGCTCGGACGAGCTCGTGATCTTGATGAGCGGCGCGATCGTACCGTGCGGACCGAGGTCTCCCTCAGGCGTCGAACTGACCCGGCGTTCCGTCACGTGCGTCTCCGGCACGGCAATGGTCGAGGCGATGTCGAGCAGGACCTCGAAGATCGACCGGGTGACCATCGCGATCTCCTTGTTGTTCGACGGCACCGCGCCAAAGACGACCGTGAACTCCTTGGTCTCCGGATCGAGGCCCAGGATGTTCGTGACGTTGCGCACCGCCTGCCGCACGGCGGCGGAGTGGCTGCGCCGGAACACCAGGGTCAGCTGGTCGCCCTTCGGGCTCACCCGCACGCCGAGGTCGCCCGCGTTCTGGATGCGCCCGAGATGCTCCAGCAGCACGTAGAATTCGGGATTGGCCGGCCGCACGTGCTCGCGCGACATGCCGCCCGCCACGCGGCGGTTGTCGATGCCGTTGATCGATTGAACAGCCAGGCGGAACACGACATCGACCGGGAAGCCCGCCTGCAGGACGTTGAAGATCGACTGCGGCGGAATGCTGCCCATGATCGAGCGCGCGAAGCGCTCACCCTGCAGCGGCGTGTAGGTGATGGTCGGGCTGTCGTTGTAGGTGACGCTGGCCGTCGGGCCGAGCGAGCCGGTGATGGCCTGGAACGGGGCGCCCTGGTTGAAGGTGTTGATGCTGGCCGTGCCGGACAGCGTGCGCTGCAACGAGTAGCCGGCGACGACCTGGCCGACGTCCAGGAAGACGGGAATGTCGCCGTAGCGGATCTTCACCAGATTGAGGAGCATCTGGGTCTTCCACGATTCGCCAACCGAGCCGGCGTAGTCGAAGCGATCGCGGGTCACCGTCCCCGGCCCCATGCTTTCACATGCCGTCAGGGCCAAAAGCGGCAGCAACAGCAGTGCCCAGATCGAGCGTGGCACTGGCATCAGGGCATGGTTCTCACCGGCCCACTCTGCCTCATGCCTCGGTGCGCAATCAAATACTGAGATCGAGGAGGTTGTAGTCCTTGATGTCGGCCCTGGCCTTCTCGTCCCACCGATAGGTGAGGCCTTCGTCGGCGTGCGGCTTGTAGGCGTAGGGCGTTTCGCCCGGGAAGCGTTGACGGCGCGCATCGATGCCGTAGCCGATCAGGCGCGCGCGTTCGCGGATGCGCTCGGCGTCGTAGACGGCCTCCTTGTTGTGCACGCCGCCGCCCTTCACGCCCAGCACCGAGCGGCGCCGGTGGAAGCCCATGTTCAGCGTGACGCGCCAGTCCTTGCTGGTGTTGGCGAAGGAGCCGTGCAGCGCCTGGCGGTTGGTGATGGCGACGTCGCCTGGCCTGGCGATGATCGGCACGGCATCGGGCAGGCGCTCGCTGCCGGCCTCGGCGACCATCTTCTTGATGTCGGCCTTGCCGTGCTTGTGCGAGCCCGGCATGACCCACACGCCGTTGGCCGCCGTGCAGCCGTAGAGCTGACCCATGAAGTTGAAGCCGTGGCTGCCCTGGTCCCAGTCGGGGCTGTTCCAGTGCGTGACGCCATCCTGGTGCCAGGCGACCGAGGCGCCGCGGCCCGGCTCCTTGATGAACAGCGCCTCGTTGAAGGGCGTGAAGTCCGGACCGTTGATCGCGGCGGCAACGGCGAGAAGCTCGGGATGGCCATAGACGCGCAGCACCGCCTCGGAGAACTGCAGCGAGCCCAGGATGAGATAGACGACCTCCTGCGGCGCGCCGGCGGCGGCCTTGGGCTCGTACATCTTCACCGGATGGCGGCCGTTGGCGAGATCGGTGCCGCCGAACGGATCGCCGAGCGGCTTGGACCACAGCAGGTTCGGGCCCTTGCAGTCGGCCGCGAGCGCCGGCCGGCCCTTGGCGTCGAGCGCAGCGCCACGCTCGGCCGGCAGGCGGTCGAGGATGTCGTGCACGTCGCGTTCGATGTCGGCCAGCTCGTCGGCCTTGAGCACGCCTTCGAAGACGTAGAAGCCGCACCGCCAGTAGGCGTCGAGGATGTCGGGATGGAGCGCGCCCGCGGCGGTGAAGCGGATCGGCCCGCGATTGCCGAGGCGCGCGGCGCGTTTCTCGCCTTCGTGCAGATAGGCCTGCATCGCGGCTTCTTCGGAGCCGTAGTCGACGCGTGTCGTCGCGGATCCGTCCATGGCGCATCCTCCGATCAATTTCTCGGCCGGAGGATAGAGAGCTTTACCAAGGCCTTAAAGGTCCCTCGGGCTTCGCCCTCGGGATGACAGGAGTGCGTGGATCACACAGCACCTGTCATCCCGAGCGCAGCGCCTGTCCTGAGCGAAGCCGAAGGAAGGGACCTTTCCTCGCCTACTGCAAGTCAACCAGCGTCAGATCGACGAACCACGATTGCGGCGAGACGAACCCTTTGACCTTCTTGCTGAATGCCCGCGGGTTGAGGTCATGGACGATAAAGAGCCAGGGCGGATTGTCGACCAGCCGCTCGTGCGCCATCGCGAAATGCTTCTGGATGGTGGCCTCGTCGGTCGCCTCGGACAACGTCTTCATCGCGTCCTCGAACTTGTCGTCCTTCCACTGCTCCCAGTTCGAGCCCATCGGCGAGGAGTTGGCGAAGGCGAAGTAGCGGAACATCATGCCGACGTCGCTCGACGGCGAGCTGACATTGAGCGCCATGGCGCCCTTCAGCGTCGGATCGTCGGGCACGGCACGGGCCGCGTTCAGCAGCACCTGCCATTCGACCGCCTCGACCTGGACGTCGACGCCGCAGGCCTGCTTCAGGTTCTCCTGCAGCGCCTCGTTCATCGGCAGCGGCAGCATCTGGCCCGAGCCCGAGGTCGAGATCATGACCTTGAACGACAGCGGCTTCTTGTCGGTGAAGCCGGCCTCGGCCAGGAGCTTCTTGCCCTTGGCGGGATCGAACGTGTAGCGGTTCTCGGGCTTGCCGAAGGCCGGGTCGTTGGGCTTCAGCCAGCCGACCGACGGTTCGGCCGTGCCGTTCAGCAGCGTGACAATGGCGCCGCGGTCGATGCAGTAGTTCAGCGCCTGGCGCACGCGGACGTCGGCCAGCGGACTGTTCTTGGCGGCCATGTTGTAGAACCACGGCCAGACGTGCGGATAGGAGCCGGTCGAGATGACGAAACCCGCCTGCTTGAGCGAAGGAATGCCGTCGGGTGGCGGCACCTCGATCCAGTCGACACGACCCGAGCGCAGGGCGGCGAGCCGCGTGTTGGCCTCGGGGATGGGCAGCAGCAGGATCTGGTCGACCTTGGCCTTCTTGGCCGGGTCCCAGTAGCCATCGTTGCGCGCCAGCGTGACCGACTGGCGCGGCACCACGGCGGTCATGCGGAACGGCCCGGTGCCGGCGGGCGGCAGCATGGCGACCTTGGCCCAGTCCTTCCCGGCCTTCTCCCACGAGGCCGGCGAGGCGTTCAGGATATAGGGCACCATCCACGGGAAGTAGGACGCCACGATGGAGGTCGTCATGGCGACGGTGAAGTCGTCGATCTTCTTGTAGGAGACGAGGATCGGCACGCGCGAGCGCATGATGCCGACGGCGCCCGGTTCGAATTGCGCGCTGTCCTTGTTGAAGATGCGCTCGAGATTCCAGATCACGGCGTCGGCGTTGAAATCGGTGCCGTCGTGGAACTTCACGCCCTTGCGCAGGTGGAAGATCCAGGTCTTCTTGTCGTCGGGCGCCTGCTCCCACCTTTCCGCCAGACCCGGCCGCAGGGTGGCGAGCTGATCGGTCTTGGTAAGATCGAACAGGATCAGCCCCTCGAAGATCGGGAAGCCCAGGAAGCGCATGCCCTCGAAACCGTTGTTGGGCATGCCCGTGGTGGTCGGGATATCGGACGCCGTCATGCCGATGCGCAGCACCTTCTCCTGCGCCGACGCGGGCGATAGCGCCAGCACCGAGACGGCCGCCAGCGCGGCGAGGGACAGACATTTCTTCATGGCATGAACTCCTGATTGCCGGAGGTCATGCAAGGAGTGGGCCGCCGCTCAGACCGGCATCAGCTTCTCGAACCGCGCGAGATAGTCCTGGGCGTGCGCCTTGTAGTCGACCCCAGGCGTCTTCAGATGGACGTCGGAGACCATCGCCCACAGCGCCTCGCGCAGCGCGCTGGCCGCCTTCATGGCGGCGAACGAATGGCGCAGCGCGTCACCAGCCTTGCCTGCAAAATAGGCATCGAGCAACGCATCGTCCTCGGCCGTATCGAACGCGCCGTTCGACGACAGGTTGGCGAGATCGAACATCGCGGTGCCGAAGGCGCCATATTCCCAGTCGATCAGCCACAGGCGCCGGCCGTCGTCCATGAAGTTGCCCGGCAGGAGGTCGTGGTGGCCGAACACGATCGGCATGGGCGCCTGCGCCTGCTCGAGCCGGTCGGCGACGGCGAGGTAGCGCGGATCGGCCTCGATCAGGCGGACGTAGTCGCGGATGACGTGGAACACCCAGAAGGTGTTGGCCGGACCGCGCAGGTGGCGGCCCACCTTGGCGTGGCATTCCTGCAGGAGCGCCGCCAACCGTCCGACGTTGGCGCGCAGGTCGGCCTCGCCGAAGGTCCGGCCATCGATGAAGCGCAGGACGGTGATGCCGTTCTCGGCGTGGACGATCTCGGGCGACAGGCCCGCCTCGAACGCCGCCATCGACGCCGCCCGTTCGCGATCGCGGAAGACATGATGGACCGGGATGTCCGCGCCGCAGCGTGCGACGAACTTCTCGCCGCCATGCGCGACCACGAACGAGAGGTTGGTGAGCCCGCCCTTCAGGGGCACCGGCTCAACCGGGCTCTTCCAGCAGGCAAGATTGGCGACCTTCTCTTCCAGTTCAGTCATGCGTCCTTCCGCATCGCGACGCGCCCTTCCAGAGTTCCGATCATTTCATGTGCTAGCTTGCGTTCATAGCCTCCCCCGTCTTACGGGGGAGGTGGCCCGCAGGGCCGGAGGGGGAAAGCCTCAGTCGAGATCTCGATCATGAGGCGATCATGCGATCTCGCTTGTGGCCTTCCCCCTCCGTACCCTCCCCCGCAAGACGGGGGAGGAAGAGAGAGCAGGGAGGAAAACCGATGCCCGACGCGCGCGTCTCGAACACCATCACCGGCCGCGACGCCTTTCTTCGCGTGCTGAGCGACGAAGGCGTCACCAAGATGTTCGGCAATCCCGGCACGACCGAGCTGCCGATCATGCACGCGCTCTCCTCGGCGCCCGAGATGGGCTATGTCCTCGGCCTGCAGGAAGCCGTCGTCATCTGCATGGCCGACGGCTATGCCCGCGCCTCGGGCAAGCTGGTGTCGTGCAACGTCCATGTGGCACCCGGCCTCGGCAACGCCATCGGCTCGATCTACACCTCGCTGATGTCGGGCACGCCGATGATCGTCACGGCGGGCCAGCAGGAGCAGGGCCACGGCCTCACCGAGCCCCTGCTCTACGCCCCGCTGGTGCCGATCGCCTCGCCGGTCGTGAAATGGGCGACCGAGGTCAATCGCATCGAAGACCTGCCGCGCATCCTGCGGCGCGCCGCCAAGGTCGCGACCACCGCGCCGACCGGCCCGGTATTCGTCTCGCTGCCCGGCGACATTCTCAACAACGAGGCGGCCATCGACATGGCGGCGCCGACGCGCGTCGACACCGCGGTGCGGCCCTCCGATGCGGCGCTGGAGCAGCTCGCCAAGCGCCTGCTCGGCGCCAAGAAGCCGGTGATCCTGGCCGGCCACGAGATCGCCACCTCCGACGCCTTCGCCGAGGCGACGGCGCTCGCCGAGACGCTGGGCGCGCCGGTCCTGCAGCAGACCGTGGCGTGGGGCGCGCATTTCCCGTCGGAGCATCCGGCCTATCTCGGCGCGCTCAACCGCGACCAGAAGAACGTGCGCCGTATCCTCAGCGACTACGACCTGATGTTCTGCGTCGGCGCCGACGTCTTGAAGATGTCGGTGTGGAGCGAGACCGAGCCGCTGCCCGAGACCACGGCGGTGGCGATGGTCGGCTTGCGCGACTGGGAGATGGGCAAGAACTTCCCGGCCGAGATTGCCTTGCGCGCCGACGTCAAGGAAACGCTGAAGGCGCTGGTGCCGCTCCTCAAGAAGCTGGGCGGTGACGCCCTGGCCCAGAGGGCGAAGGCGTCATTGGCCGAGATCGCGACGCGCAACTGGAGTGCCCAGCGCGCCGCGCGCAAGGCCAAGCTCACCCAGCCCGCGAGCGAGAAGCCGCTGCACGCCGAATGGGCGATGATGCGGCTCGTCGAGAAGATGCCCAAGGACGCCATCCTGGTCGAGGAAGGCCTCACCAGCACGACGACGCTGTTCAACTATTTCCCCTTCCGCGACCGCAACAGCTACTTCGGCAATGTCAGCGGCGGCATCGGCTGGGGCATCGCCGCGGCGGTCGGCGTGCAGATCGCCCACCCGGCCCGCCGCGTGGTGGCGGTGATCGGCGACGGCAGCGCCATGTACTCGATCACGGCGCTGTGGAGTGCCGCCAACCAGAAGCTGCCGGTGGTCTTCATCATCGCCAACAATGCCGGCTACCAGATCCTCAAGATCCGCCTGAAGCTGTTTCACGGCAATGACACGCCGATCGGCATGGACTTCAACGATCCGCCGATGGACATCGCCGCCATCGCCCGCGGCTTCGGCGTGGCGGCCGAGCGGGTCGACACGGCGGCCGGCTTCGACGGCGCGCTCGACAAGGCTCTGGCCAAAACCGATGGCCCGAGCCTGATCGAGGTCATGATCAAGAGCTGATCCGAAAAGAAGGCGTCAGCTACTTCTTCCCGCGCTTACGGGTCGCTGCGGTCCTGGCGGCGGCCGTGCCGGATCCCTCGGCCACGTCCAACGTGAACTTGAAGAACGCGCCCAGCGTCTTGTTGCCAAGCAGCGCGCCCAGGGTCATGTGCCGGTGCGAAGCGTTGGAATCCTTGAGCCAGTAGGTGCGCAGGTGCGCCACCGCCCGGGCGAAGTTCGAGCTGGGATTGGCGAGAGCCTTGTCCCACTGCTTCTCGGCCGCACTCGTGTCGTAGGCCCAGTACGTACGGAACTCGAACCGGCCATGGTCGGTGACGAGGAACGTGCCGCGATAGTGCACGCCCTCCATCAGCTTCCCACATGACGCGGCGATCATGGCTTCGTTGTCGGCCAGGAAGGAGGTGAAGGCGCGGAACTCCGCGGGCTGGACCCGGTAGGTCCATTCGATGACGGCGTTGCCGACCGCATACGAGGTGTCCATGCTGGGCGGCTCGTCGATCGCGACGAAGCTGTTGGAACGAACTTCGGTCGGGACCTCTTTGGCTGAAGGGGCCTTCGGAACGCCCCGCCGCAGGGCCAGCCTGCGGGCCAGTTCAAGATGCTTCTTGCCTTTCATGATGCTCTTCTCCCCGTCGTCTTCTGCTTGGTGGCCGGTACAACTTCAACGATCAGGTTTTGCACGAATTCATCCAAACAGGCGAGAACATAGTCTGCTGCCTCCTGTCGCGACATCAAGGGCTCGATATTGTCGTAAAATTCCGTCTGCAGGTCCTTCAGCGGCTGTCCCCGGCACAACTCCAGGATCATCCATGCGGTCGCATTCAGCGTGTAGAGGTTGGGCCTCTTCGGCACATAGACGAAGCAGACTTCCCGCTCAGGCAGCGGCCTAAGTCGGAGCCCTCGGCTTCGCCTGAAAGATCCAGTCGGGAAGGACACGGAGGTCAACTCCATCGTTCACAGTCGGACAAAACGGATCGGCCGCGTCCCAGCGGCCGCGGAAGGCATAGGCGGCCGACCGGCAGCCCCCTCGGCTGCCCTCGTTGGCATCGCAGGTCGAACATGAGCTTTCGACCTCGCCGGCGCGCAGCGTGCGGTAGAGCGGGTCGCGGTCCCAAATCTCCATGAACGGCGTGTCGCGCACGTTGCCGAAATTGACGTACTCCCGCAGATACGGGCAGCCGATCGAATCGCCGTAGGCGTTGACCGTGGCGCTTTGCCAGCAGCAGTTACGATCGCGCGGATGCCACGACTGCATCAGTTTCAGGCCCGCCGGCGGCTTGAGCGAGGCGATCGCGGCCATCTGCTCGTCGAGCGACAACGCAAGATCGCTCCAGCGATGCTTGACCGGCCCCAGCGGGTAGAGCCTGAGCACGCCGACGCGCTCTGCCCCGAGCCCGTGCGCAAGGTCGAGGATTGCCTGCATTTCACTCGCGTTGCGCTTGTTCAGGATCGTCAGCACATCGGTTTTGACGCCGGCCTCGACCAGGTTGCGGATGCCGGCGCAGGCACGCGTGAAACTGCCCGCCACGCCTGCGAACCAGTCGTGTGTCTCGGCGCGGCAACCCATCAGGTCGACAAGGACGTGGCCGACACCCGCCCGATTCAGGCGCTGGGCCATGGCGGCATCGATCAACGTTCCGTTGGTCCGCAGGAGCGTCATCATCCGGCGGCTGGTGTGGCGCAGGATCTTCAGGAAATCAGGCCGATGCAGCGGCTCGCCGCCTTCGATGTAGGTCTGGATGACGCCGTTTTCGGCAAATAGTCGATCAGCTTCAGCCATTCGTCGGTCGACAGTTCCCGCCGCTTTCTCTTCCGCCCGCAGTCGGCATAGCAATGCCGGCATTCCTGGTTGCAGGTCTCGGTAAAGGCGAAGGTCACTTTCGGGGGACGGTCGAACTGCGGAGTCATGTCACCTCTTAGTGCCAACCATCGCAACCATCGGCTTCAAGAGCAAGAGGGTCGGCCAACCGCGCACACACTATTGTCGCTCCGGCGCGGGCATGCGACCTTCGGCCGGATGCCGCATTTCGTCTGATGGCGGGGAAACGGTAATGGAGTGCTCGGCATGTGGATCGTCGAACGCTACGGCGGCGAATTTCTGCGCCAACTGCGGCCATCGACTGAAGGCCCCGGCCGACACTGGCGGCGGCGCCGAGCGGCGGCAGATTTCGGTGATGTTCTGCGACCTGGTGGGCTCCACGCCGCTTTCTGAGCAACTCGACCCCGAAGACCTGACCACCGTCATCCTCGCCTATCGCAGCGCGGCCCGCGACATCGCGACCGACCTCGGCGGCTATGTCGCCCGCTATGTCGGCGACGGCATCCTGATCTATTTCGGCTATCCGCATGCCCAGGAGGACGACGCTGTCCGCGCCGTCCGCGCAGGGCTGCGCATCGTCCAGGAGATCGGGACGCTGGCCCAGCGCCTGAAGCTGCCCGTGATGTCGCCACTGCAAAGCCATATCGGCATTCATACCGGTTTGGTCGTCGTCGGCGACATCGGCTCGGGGCCGATGGTCGAGCATCACGGCGTCGTTGGCGAAACGCCCAACGTCGCGGCACGCATCGAAAAGCTCGCCCCGCCCGATACCGTCTTGATCAGCGGCGCCACCTACGACCTCGTGGCATTTCACTTTCGCTGCATCCGCCTCGAGTCGCAGCGCATCGAGGGCATTTCTCGTGCAGTCGATATCTATCGCGTCGATGAAGCCATGGGGCGCCTCATCGGCCTCGAGGGTCAGGTGGGCAATTCGATCCCGCTGGTCGATCGCACAGTCGAGCTTGGCCTGCTGCGAGACGGCTGGGCCCGCGCCAAGCGGCGCAATGGCGGGCTGTTCGTCCTGTCGGGTGAACCCGGTGTCGGCAAGAGCCGGCTGACCCGAAACTTGACCGCAATGGCCACCGGCGACGGCGGCCAGACGCTAAGCTGCTACTGCAGCCGCGAGAACGCCAACAGCGCGTTCTTCCCCGTCATCCAGATGGCGCGGGCCGAGTTCGGTCTTGGACCCACCGACGAGCGGAAAAACGCCTATCATCATCTCGTCGAAGCACTCGACGAGATGGCGATGCCGGACGACGCGGTCGACGTGCTGGCGGCCTTCCTGCCCGTGCCCTTGCCCGCGGGCGTCGAGCCGCCTCGCCTGTCCCCTGAGGGACTGCGTCAGCGCGTCATGGAAGTGCTCATGCTGTGGTTCTATCGCCGGGCCGAGGAGCGTCCCGTCCTGTTCGTCCTCGAGGATCTCCATTGGGCGGATGCCTCGACACTCGAATGGCTCGAACTGGTCTCACGCAACGTCATGATCTCCAAACTCATGATCGTGCTGACCATGCGTTCCGACGCCAGCCACCTCCTGGCTCCCCTCTCGAATGCCAGGGAGATCACGCTGGAACGGCTGCCGCCCGACTACATGCTGCAGCTTTGCGGCCTTTTGACCGAAACCCGGGCGCTGCCGGACTCGCTTCGTCACCAGGTCGTCGAACGGAGCGACGGCATCCCGCTTTTCCTCGAGGAACAGGTCAAGACGATCTACGAAACAGTGGGAGCGATCGGCCTTGCCGATGCCGGCGGCCGCGATGTCCACGAGGATCTCGACATTCCGAGATCCTTGCACGGCTTGCTGACCGCGCGCCTCGATCGCCTGACGGTCGGCAAGACCATCGCCCAGATCGCCGCCGTCATCGGCCGCGAATTCCCGATAAGCGTCCTGTCGGGTGTGGCGCTCATGAGCCGGGAGCAACTGAACAACGGGCTCCGCGAACTGACCCAGTCGGACATCATCTATCCAAGCAGCATCGGCGCGGGCACGACCTATGCCTTCAGGCACTCCCTGGTTCACGAAGCCGCCTATCAGATCCAGTTGCGATCCCGCCGGCAGGACTATCACGGCCAGGTCGCGCGCGCCTACCTCAGCGCAGCGCCGCGCATCGTCGACACTCAGCCGGAGATCGTGGCCCATCACTTCGAAAGGGCGGGCGTCCGCGAGGACTCGGCCCACTATTGGTACCTCGCCGGCATGCGGGCGCGCGCGCAATCGGCCTACCAGGAGGCGGCGAGCCACTTCAGGAAAGGCCTGCGCCAGCTCGAGGCCTTGCCCACGACGCCGAAGTCGCTCCGGGATGAAATCCACATCACCGTCGCCCTGGGATCGACCTTGATCGCCACGCACGGCTATGCCGCGCCGGAAGTACGGACCGTCTACGACCGGGCGAGCGAACTCGCCGAAAAAAGCGGACAGATGCACGAGCTCATCGCCTCGCTGAACGGCGTTCTGGCTTATCTCCAGGTCCGCGGACCGCTGTCAGAAGCGTTCAGCCTCGCCACTCGCATCGTCGATCTGGCCAAAGGCACCGAGGACCTGGTGCTGATCGCCGGCGCCTATCGGCGGCTTGGCTGGTGTTGTTTCTGTTACGGCCTGATCGCCGAGGGCCGCCAGCATCTCGCTCATGCCGCCAATCTCTACGATCCGGCGAAGGCGAAGACTTATGTCGACGTCCACAACGCCGATCCCGGCGTCCTGGGATCGATCAACCTCGCCTGGGTCGAATGGTTCGGCGGCGACGTCGACCGGGCAAGGGAATATTCCCGCCGTGCCCGCGAGGCGGCTCGGGCGCTCGACCATCCGCTCAGTCTCGCCTACGCGCTGACCATGTCAGCGGCGGTCGCGCAGGGCCTGGACGATGTCGAGGCAACCCACGAGTTCGCCAGTGAAGCGATAGCGCTCGCCGCCCGCAATGCCTTCGCCTACTGGCGCGCCTGGGCGACGACGCTTCAGGGTTGGACGATGACCCGCAAGGGGCGGCTCGAGGCCGGCCTGGACACGATGCTCGCAGGCTTGCGGGCCTACGAGGAAACCGGCGCCCAGCTCTTCAAGCCCTACGTGCTGACGCTGATTGCCGACGCCCATCGCATGCTCGGCCGCTATTCCGAAGGGCTGGCGTTTCTCGACGGGGCGGCGTCTTGTGCCTTGCACGCCGAGGTCCGCTTCTATGATGCCGAGATCCTGCGCATCAGAGGCGAGCTCCTCGCCGTTCTCGGCGATTCTGCCGAAGCCGAGCGTTGTTATCGGCAAGCACTCGAGCTCGCGACCAGCCAGGGCGCCGGATCGCTGCGCGCGCGTATCGAGACCAATCTCGCCGGCGTGCGCCGCGGTCCCGCCGCCTAGAAATCGGGCGAAACCGTTTCGCACACCATGCGTTGTGTCCTTGGGCGATGCGCCACGGAGGCAGCGATGACCGAATGCGAAAGCATGCTGAAGGAGCTCGAGGAGAAGGCGACCCGGCTCGCGAGCGCGGCCAAGGCCGCCAAGGCTCCCGGCGCCAGCGAGCGCGAGATTTCCGACTGCAAGATGATCGAGCAGGAATACATGGGCCTGCACAAGCGGACCAAGGCCATGATCGACGACCGCGGCTCGGACGCCGACAAGAAGAAGCTGGCGCGGCTCGAATTGCCGACGGTGCACTGATTGGGGAGCATGGACCTTCGGTCCGCTCAGACGCGCATGTGAATGCGCTCATGCGGACCGGAGGTCCGCGCTCCCAGCAATGAGCGAAACGACCATCGGAAACCGCTAGGTGGCATCGCGGACGGGCCGCTAAGCTCGGCACCTCCGATGACCTCATCCCTGCCCTCCCTGGTCGCTCCCTGGCGCATCGGCGTCGATGTCGGCGGCACCTTCACCGACATGGTGCTGCGCGACGCCCAGGGCGCGGTGCGCATCTTCAAGTCGCCGTCCGTGCCGGCCGATCCCAGCGAGGGCGTCTTGGGCGTGCTGCGGCTCGCCGCCCAGCAGCTCGACCTGCCGCTCTCCGCCCTGCTGCGCGACTGCGCGCTGTTCGTGCACGGCTCGACCGTGGCCACCAACACCATCCTCGAGAAGAAAGGCGCCAAGGTCGGCCTGCTCACCACCGCGGGCTTCCGCGATTCGCTGGAGATCCGCCGCGGCATCCGCGAGAACCAGTGGGACCACCGCGCGCCGTTCCCCGAGGTGCTGGCGCCGCGCTACCTGCGCTTGGCCGTGCGCGGACGCATCGACGCCGACGGCCGCGAGCTGGCGCCGCTGGTCGCCGAGGACGTCGACGCGGCGGCCAAGGTGTTCGCCGAGGAAGGCGTCGAATCCGTCGCCGTCTGCCTGTTCAATTCCTTCCTCGACGGCACCCATGAGCGCGCAGCCGGCGCGCGGCTCGCCAAGAGTTGGGCGGGCCGTTGGATCTCGCTGTCGAGCGAAGTCATGCCGACCATGGGCGAGTACGAGCGCAGCTCGACGGCCGTGGTCAACGCCTACATCGCGCCCAAGGTGACGAGCTACCTCGGCGCCCTCGACCAGCAGCTGCGCCAGCTCGGCCTGCCGCGCTCGCTGCTGCTGCTGCAGAGCAACGGCGGCGCGGTGTCGGTCGACCAGGTCGCGAGCCGCCCCGTCATGCTGGTCCTGTCCGGCCCGGCCGCCGGCGTCGGCGCGCTGAAAGGCTGCGCGGCGCCGGGCGAGGAGCCCAACCTGATCTCGATGGAGATCGGCGGCACCAGTTGCGACGTCATGGTGATGGCCAAGGGCCAGGTGCCGGTGGCCGACGAGCTTGTCATCGACGGCTACCACCTCACCACGCCGTCGGTCGAGATCCACACGGTCGGCGCGGGCGGCGGCGCCATCGCCTGGGTCGACGATGCGGGCCTGCTGCATGTCGGCCCGCAAGGCGCCGGCGCGCGGCCCGGCCCCGCCGCCTACGGCCTGGGCGGCGAGAACCCGACCGTGACCGACGCGCAGCTCGTGCTGGGCCGCCTGCGTCCCGGTCCGCTGGCCGGCGGCGTCACGCTCGACGGCAAGCTCGCGCGCCAGGCGATCGAGACCAAGCTCGCCGAGCCGCTCGGCCTCTCGGTCGAGGACGCGGCGTCGGGCGTGATCCGGCTCCTCGAGCAGAACCTGCTGCACGCCGTCGAGCGCCTCAGCATCGAGCGCGGCCACAATCCCGCGACCTTCACCCTGGTCGCCGCCGGCGGCGCGGGGCCGATGCACGGCGCCGAAGTGGCGCGCGCACTGGGCTGCAAGCGCGCCCTGCTGCCGCGCGCGGCCGGCGCGTTCTGCGCCATGGGCATGCTGCAGTCCGACGTGCGCCAGGACTACATGCACGTCTTCCTGGCCGATCTCGACACGGTCGATCGCACGAGCCTCGACGCGGGCTTCGCCGAGCTCGAAGGGCGCGCCCGCGAAGCGCTCGGCCGCGAGGGCTTCGCCAACGGCTCGGCCGCTCTCTCGCGCGAGATCGATCTGCGCTACGACGGCCAGCAATGGCCGGTCCGCGTGGCCCTGGGTGCTGCCTTCGATGCCGCCGCGGCGCGGCAACAATTCGAAGCCGAGCATCAGCGGCTGTTCGGTCACATCCAGCCGGGCGGGAAGCTCGGCATCACCGCGCTGCGCGTCATCGGCCGCGGCCTGCTCGACTGGACGCCGCCCAAGGCGCCTTCGCCGCAGGCTTCGGCGCCCAAGCCGCGCGAAAAGCGCAAGGTCTGGATCGATCCCGCCCACGGCTGGCACGACGTGCCGGTCTACGAGGGCGCCGATCTCCGGCCGGGCTGCAAACTCGACGGCCCGCTGCTGATACAGGAGCGCACCACCACCGCCTTCGTCGGCCCGCGCGATCGGCTGGAGGTCGACCCACGCGACGATTTCCTGGTCCATGTCGGAGCCATCGCATGACCGAACTCGATCCCGTCACCCTGGCCTTGGTGCAGAACCGGCTCGATCACATCTCGCACCAGATGGGCTGGGTGATGACGCGCACCGCGCGCTCGCCGATCTTCAGCCAGAGCCACGACTTCTCCTGCTTCCTGGCCGACTCGCGCGGCACGCTGATCAGCCAGGCCGACGGCATCCCGATCCATACCGGCGGCGGCGGCTTTGCCGTGCGCGCCATCCTGCGCGACTTCAAGGACCAGATAGAGCCGGAAGACGTCTTCCTGCTGAACGATCCCTACACGGCGGGCGGCAACCATCTGCCGGATTGGGTGATCGCTCGCCCGGTGTTCGTCGCGGGCAAGCTGATCGCCTTCGCCTGCAACCGCGCCCACCAGGCCGACATCGGCGGCGGTGCCGCCGGCACCTACAACTCGGCGGCCACCGAGATCTTCCATGAGGGCATCCGCCTGCCGGTGCTGAAGCTGATCGAGCGCGGCCGCATGCGCGACGACCTGTGGCGCCTCCTGATGCTCAACACGCGCCTGCCCGAGGCGCAGGACGGCGACCTGCGCGCCATGATCGGCTCGACGCGCATCGGCGCCGAGCGGCTGGCGGCCCTGGTCGAGGAGCTGGGCGTCGAGCGCGCGCCCGATTTCTTCGAAGGCGTTTTGGCCCATGCCGACCGCCGCTTCCGCGGCTGCGTCGCGCGGCTGGCCAGGGGCGTGTGGCGCGCCGAGGAGCCGGTCGACAACGACTGCTTCGAGCCGATCGACGGCAAGGTCGCCGTGACCTTGACGGTGAAGGACGACGGCCTGATCGTCGACTTTGCCGGCACCTCGCCGCAGCTCAGGGGCTTCAAGAACAGCTCCATCGCCAACTCGACCTCGGCGGTGTTCATGGCGCTGTCGTCGTTCTTCGAGCCCGACCTGCCCAAGAACGAAGGCGCCTTCCGCTCGGTCGAGATCCGCCTGCCCGAGGGTACGATGGTGAATGCGCGGGCGCCGGCGCCGATGACCATGAACACCGTGTTCATCGCCCACGAGATCATCCATGCGCTGTGGAAGGCGCTGGACCAGGCGTTGCCCGAGCGCGCCTCGGCCGGCTGGTCGAAGGCGGTCCACGCCGTCACCGCCGGCGTCAAGGACGACGGCAGCCGCTACGTGATGTACCAGTGGGCCGGCGCGCCGGCCGGCGGCGGCGTCGAAGGCCGCGACGGCTTCCACCTGATCGGCCACCTCATCACCTTGGGCGGCCTGACGCTGCCCAACCTCGAAACCTACGAGCAGCTCTATCCCGTGCGCTTCCATCGCCAGGAGCTGCGCTGCGACAGCGCCGGCCCCGGCCGCTTCCGCGGCGGCGCGGGCTGCGACTACGAGGTCGAGGTCTTCACCCCGGCCGACTACGCCTTCCGCGGCGAAGGCGTCGGCGCCCCGTCGAGCTTCGGCGCCGCCGGCGGCCGCGCCGGCGTGGGCGGCGAGGTCACGCTCACGCTTGCCGACGGCGGCAAGATCAACGCGCCCAAGTACGGCGTGCAGCGCCACGGCCCCGGCACCTATCGCGCGCTGTCGCCGGGCGGCGGCGGCTTCGGCGATCCGCGCACCCGCGATCCCGCGCGCGTGCTGCGCGACGTGCGCGATGGCGTGGTGAGCGCGGCGACCGCCGAACGCGACTATGCCGTGGCGATCGCCAAGGACGGACGCAGCATCGACGAGACGCGCACGGCAGCTCTCAGGACGGCAGCCGAGTAAAAAGGCCAGCGTGGGGGTTTGCGCAGTTCCCGCAGTTTCGGCACCCCCCTCTGCGCGCTCGCAGACCGCTCTGGATGCATGCATTGCCAGCGAAAACCGGACTTTTCGGCATTCCCGGTATTTCCGACAGAGAGCGTAGTGTTGCATTGAAGCAAGGGCCTCTACGGATTGGGGGCAGGAGCACCAGCGTCGGACGCAAGCGACGTCTCGGCGGGGCCCCGAGAAGCCTCGTGCTCGCGCGCGGGCACGGTGGCTTCCCTGGGGAGTCCCACTTCCAATGTCGTCAGATGAACGATGCATAGAGCGGCAGCTGGCCCAACTGTAGACCAGCACCACAGTGTCTGTCAATAACTGTAGTTGTTTCACGTGAAACATCGGCCAATGCCGCAAGCCTGCCTGTCGCTACGTCTCATAGTCGTACCGCCCGTCTCACACACTCGCCGCCGCCGAGCTCCGTCTCCTCTGGTCGGTCTCGCGCAAAGCCCGCGTACGCAAGAAATGCATTCTTGAACATCACTCTGCCCCGGGGATCAGGTTACGATCGGCCGTTCCTGCTTGAAGGGCATCATGACGCCGGTGACACTCACGACGCATGCGCTGCCAGTGCGCGAGCAGTTCGCGGCGTGGCACGACTGGTACGCTTCCATATTCAATACGGCTTTGCCGGAGCCACCCGCCCGGGATTTCGGCGCGACGGCGACGGTCTGGTCGGGAAACGGTTTCGGGCTCAGCCGCGTCGTCACCCCTCGCGTCACAACGCACCGCGACGACGCCCTGGT
>CAWEIE010000024.1:0-50490 GCA_963809025.1 uncultured Alphaproteobacteria bacterium
CTCACCACCCTGTGATCCCCCGAGAGGCATCTGCCGCAGAGATGCTACAGTACCATTCTCATGCCCCGCAGCACTTGGACATGGACCTTCGACCTCTCGCCACATGAATTGTGGCCGGTGCTGGCCGACACCAACCGCTTCAACGAGGCGATGGGCCTGCCGCCCTATGTGCTGGAGGAGACGCCGCAACCCAACGGCACCGTCCTGCGGCGCGGCAAGGGCAAGGCGGCGGGCTTCACGCTGGAATGGGAGGAGAAGCCCTACGAGTGGATCGAGGGCCGGCATTTCCGCCAGTCCCGCGAATTCACCAAGGGGCCGTTCCGCCGCTTCGGGCCGGTGTTCGATCTCGAATCCGACGGCAAGGGCGGATCGCGCGTCAGCTACGCCCTGGAGTATGAGCCGCTCACCTTGACCGGCCGCCTGTTCGGCGCACGGTTGGCCAAGCAGGCCGGCGGCGTGGTGGAGAAGCGCATCCTCGAAGCCGTCGCCTTCGCCAAGGGCGAGCGTCCGACGTGGTTCGACATCGCGCCGCCCGAGCTGCCCGAGGGCGCACGCGAACGCGCGGCGGCGCTGGCCGCCGAGATCGATCGCAGCCCCTACGGCAACGGGCTCGGCCGCCAGCTCGCCGATCTTGTGCTGACCGGCATGGCGACCGATCTCGGCCGTCTCAAGCCGAAGAAGCTGGCGCACGATCTGGAAGTGCCGCAGCGTGCCGCCATCGAGGCGTGCCTCGCCGGCACGCGCGCGGGCCTGTTGACCATGAAATGGGACCTGCTGTGCACCAACTGCCGCGGCGCCAAGCTCACGGCCTCGGCGCTTTCCGAGCTGCCGCGCGGCGCGCACTGTCCATCCTGCAACATCGACTACGACCGCGATTTCGAGAAGAACGTCGAGCTCTCCTTCGCGCCCGCGCCGGCTGTGCGGCCGCTGGGTGTCGGCGGCTTCTGCCTCTCGGGCCCGATGGCCACGCCGCACGTCGCCGTGCAGCTCCTGCTGGCGCCGGGCGAGAAGAGGAGCGTGGCGCTCGACCTGCCGGCCGGCTCCTATCGCCTGCGCACGCTGCATCCGGGCGCCTTCGTCGACGTCGAGCATCAAGGGGCTGCGTTCCCCGGCCTGCGCGCGACGGACAAGGGCGTCGAGGCGCTGCCGCCCGGCGAAGCCGGCACGATCGTCTTCGTGAACGATGCGGGCTTCGCGCTGGCCGCGCTGATCGAGGACCGCACCTGGACGCGCGAGGCGCTGACTGCCCCCGAGGTGATCTCGCTGCAAGCCTTCCGCGATCTCTTCGCCGCGGCGACCTTGCGGCCGGGCGACGAGGCTGGCGTCAGCCAGGTGGCGCTGCTGTTCTCCGACCTCCAGGGCTCGACGGCGCTCTACGAGCGGGTGGGCGATGCCGCCGCCTTCAACATGGTGCGCGAGCACTTCGCGCTGCTGGCCTCGATCGTGCGCGACCATGACGGCGCGGTGGTCAAGACCATCGGCGATGCGGTCATGGCTTCGTTCGGCGATCCCGCGCACGCGGTGAAGGCGGCGCTGGCCATGCAGGCCAGGATCGTCGACCACGACCTGGTGCTGAAGCTCGGCGTCCATGCCGGTCCCAGCGTGGTCGTGACCCTGAATGACCGCCTCGACTATTTCGGCTCGACCGTGAACATGGCCGCCCGCCTGCAGGGCCAGAGCGCGGGCGGCGACATCGTGCTGAGCCGCGCCGTCGCCGACGATCCCGCCGTGCAGCCGCTGGTGGCAGGACTGAAGGCGCACGCGGAGAGCGTGGCGCTGAAAGGCTTCAGCGAGCCGATCGGCTTCGTGCGGTTGAGTGCTCCTGATGCGTAACGAAGGCAGTTTCATCCCGTCTGCATAGCGAGGGACCTTCCACTGGATCGCTTCAAAGATCCCTCGCTGCGCTCGGGATGACGAGCAATTCGTCGCCGCGCCACATCACGTCCCGAAATGTGCCGCCATCACCGCCGCCGCTTCATCATTGGCCTTGAGTCCCTGACTCAGAAACCGCGTCAGCGAGAAGAAGCCGTGGATCGTGCCGGGATAGTTCACGTAGGTCGTCTTGATGCCGGCTTCGATCAGTTTGTCGGCATAGGCGCGGCCTTCGTCGCGCAACGGGTCGTAGCCCGCGGTCAGCACGAAGGCCGGCGGCAGTCCCTTGAAGTCCTTGGCGAGCAGCGGTGACAGGCGCAGATCGGCGAGATCGGTGCCGGCCGGCACATAGGCCTTCCAGAACCAGTCCATCAGGTCCTTGGTGAGAAAGTAGCCCTCGGCGAAGGCCACGCGCGAGGCGCTCTGCTTGCTGGAATCTGTGGCGGGATAGATCAGCATCTGGAAGGCGGGGCCCTGCTCGCCGGAGTCGCGCAGCACCTGGCAGACCACGGCGGCGATGGCGCCGCCCGCCGAATCGCCACCGACGGCGAGACGCTTGGCGTCAGCCCCGAAGGAAGCCGCGTTGTCGCGGATATGTCGGAAGGCCGCGACGCCATCGTCGGTCGGCGCCGGGAAGGGATGCTCGGGCGACAGGCGGTAGTCGATCGAGATCACCTGACAGCGGCTCTTGTTCGCAAGCCGCCGGCAGGTCGAGTCATGGGTCTCGATGTTGCCGATCACGAAGCCGCCGCCGTGATAGTAGATCAAGGTCGGCAGCGGCCCTGCCGCGGCGCCCTGCGGCCGGTAGCGGCGGAAGCGGATCTTGCCGCCCGGGCCGGCAAAATCGCCATCGATGGCCTCGCCGACCTGAGGCGGATCGGCCTCGCTGTCCTCCGACATCTTGTCGACTGCCTGTCGGCCCACGGCATAGGGCAGCGTGCTGAGCTTCGGGCGGCCGTCCTGGGCGGCCTTCTCCATCAGGTCGAGCAGCATGCGGGCTTCGGCGTCGAGCATCGGTCACTCCGGGTCGAAAAGATGGCGATAGGCGAACAGGGCGGGGGCGCCGCCGGTATGCAGGAAGACGACGTCGTCGTCAGTCGACCAGCGCCCGGCGCGGATCAGCGCGATCAGGCCGGCGAGACCCTTGCCCGAATAGACCGGATCGAGGACCAGCGCCTCGAGCCGCGCGGCGAGCCGAATCGCCTCGATGGTGGCGTCGTGCGGCACGCCGTAGGCCGGCCCGGCATGACCCGCCACGACCTCGACCTCGGCCTCGTCGAACGGCTGGTCGAGCAACTCGGCGGCGGCGCGGCCATAGGTTGCCACGTCGGTCCGCACGCGCTCGGGCTCGGCATCGATGTCGATGCCGACGATGCGCGTCGCAGGCAGGCAGACGCGGGCGCCGACGACCAGGCCGGCCTGCGTGCCGGCGCTGCCCGAGCAATGGGCGATGGCGCCGGGCACGAACCCCAGCGCCGCGCACTGCTCGGCGATCTCGGCCACGGTCGAGGCATAGGCCACGGCGCCCAGTGGATTGGAAACGCCGTAGGGCACGACGTAGGTCTTGCGGCCCTCGGCTTGCAGCTTCTCAGCAAGCTCGCGGATGGCGCCGTTGCGATCGCCGTTCCACGGCACGTCGTGCAGGGTGGCGCCGAACAGGCGGTTGAGCAGCGCGTTGCCCGTGCGGCCATACTCGGCCGAGGGCGGTGCCAGCCTGCCGTGGTAGACGGCGAGATGGCAGTCGAGCCCGAGCTTCGCCGCCGCGGCCGCGACCTGGCGCTGGCTGTTGGATTGCACCACGCCGCCCGAGACCAGCGTGTCGACACCCGCGCGCAGCGCCTCGTGCAGCACGTAGTCGAGCTTGCGCAGCTTGTTGCCGCCGAAGCCGGGACCGGTGCAGTCCTCGCGCTTGACCCACAGTCGCGGGCCCGCGAGGTGGCGGCTGAGCCGCGTCATCGGCTCAAGCGGCGTCGGCAGCGTGCAAAGGCCGACGCGGCCGAAACGCGACAGCGCGTCGTTCAGGCGGCCGATCGCGTCGCGGCTCATGATGGTCAGGCCAGGAAGGTCTTGGCGTGGGCGGCGATGTCGGTCGCGCGCTCCCAGCTCATGCAGAAACGTCCGCCGGGCACGATCTCGAGCTTGGCGTGCGGGCACTTCGATTGCATCAGCGCACGGTGCTTGCCGTAGATGAAGTTCTCGCCGTAGAGCATCAGCACCGGCAGCTTCAGCGCCGCCAGGCCGCCCAGCGTGTCGAACTTGGCGAGCGCGCCCATCGCCTGCCAGCGGTCGCGGCCGATCTCGAGCTGGGCGGTGTTGATGCGGTCCATCCACGACTGCGTCGGCTGCATCGGCGCATGCTCGGGATCGTTCTCCAGCAGGAATTTTATCGAGCGTGGCGCGGGGAAGCCCGAGTCGTCGCTCGGCCGCACCTTGGCGATGTCGGCGATGTCGTTCCTGGCCGTGTCGGCGTCGCTGAAATAGGGAATGTTGATCAGCACCGCCTTGTCGATGCGCTGCGGCCAGCGCGCACCCAGCGCGATCGACGTTGCCGCACCGACCGCCTCGCCCATGGCGAAGGCGCGCTCGATCCTGAGCGCATCCATCACCTCGACCACGCAGCGCGCGTAATCCTCGATGGCGGGCTGCCAGTCGATATGGTCGGAATGGCCGTGGCTCGGATAGTCGATGGCGATGGCACGGAAGTGCGGCGCCAGCGCCTGCAACAGCTCGACCATGACGGCCGAGCTCTGCTGGTTGATGTGGCTCACCATGACGACAGGGGCGTTGGGGTTGCCGCTGCCGCAGGCCCGCCAATGGATATGCCCGGCGAAGGTTTTGGCCAGGCCGCGATCGATGCTCAGGGTCACACGCTACTCTACTTACTCGAGCTTGACGTTGGCTGCCTTGATGACGGCGGCCCACTTGACGACTTCCTCCTTGAGGAAAGCCTGCAGCTCGGCCGTGGTGCCGCCGCCCACGACGCCGCCCACTTTCTCATAGGCCTCGGCGATCTCCTTGGTCTTGAGCGCCGCGGTGGCGGCATCGAAGACCTTCTTGCGCGCCTCGGGCGGGGCGGCGCCGGGCGAGATCAAGGCATACCAGTTGTCGGAATTGACCTTGGGAAAGCCCATCTCGCGCATGGTCGGCACGTCGGGCAGCAGCGGCGCGCGCGTGTCCGAGGTCACGGCCAGGATCTTGATGGCGCCCGAGCGGGCATGCGGCAGCAGGATCGAGATGTCGAGCAGCACGGTGTCGACCGTGCCGGCTAAAAGGTCATTGGTCGCCGGTGCGGCGCCGCGATAGGGCACGTGGAGGATGTCGCAGCCGGTCTCGCGCTTGAACAGCTCGATGGCGAGATGGGTGATGCCGCCGGTGCCGGCCGAGCCGCAGGTCACCTTGCCAGGATTGGCCTTGGCGTAGGCGATGAAGCTCTTGAGGTCGTTGATGCCGAGCTTGCTGTTGACGGCGAGCACCTCCTGCACGCGCACCACCAGGACCTGCGGGGCGATGTCCTTGGCCGGGTCGAACGGCATCTTGGGCATCAGGCTCTGCATGATGGCGCCGGCCGAGGCGCTCATCAGGCCCATGACGTGCGCGTCGCTGCCGGCCTTGGCGACGAAGTCGACACCGGTGACGCCGGCCGCGCCGCTCTTGTTCTCGACCAGCACCGGCTGGCCGAGGAACGGCGACATGCGCTCGGCGAGGTTGCGGCCGAAGATGTCGGCCGGCCCGCCGGCCGGGAACGGCACGACGAGGGTGAAGGGTTTGCTGGGAAAGGTCTGCTGGGCTTGGGCCTTTGTCTGGACAAAAGGCAGGGCCGCCAATCCGCCGACGGCTACGCGACGCGTGATGCTCAAGTTTTTCCTCCCGATCGTTGCTCGAAGTCTGAGCGGTGATCGAAAGGGAGGCAAGGGGCTGGGAGCGCGGGCCTCCGGCCCGCATCATGAGCGGGCCGGAGGCCCGCGCTCCCTTATCAGAACTCCACGTCGAGCTCCTCGACCTCCTCGGGCTCGGACTTGGCCGCCAGAGTCCATTCCAGCATCGCCGGGAATTTCAGCATCAGGTCGCGGTAGCCGGCCGACGCGGCATCGAGCTTCACGTCATATGTCGCAAAGCGCGAGCAGACCGGCGCGTACATGGCATCGGCCATGGTCGGCTGCTTGCCGAACAGGTAGGGCCCGCCATGGCGCTGCAGGCAGTCGCGCCAGATCGCCGTCACGCGCTCGATGTCGGCCTGGGCGCCCGCCCACACCTTGAAGCCTTGGTGCCGCACCTTGAGGTTCATGGGCAGCGCCGAGCGCAGGTTGGCGAAACCCGAGTGCATCTCGCCGCAGATTGCCCGGCAATGGGCACGGGCCACCGGGTCGGTGGGCAGCAGGCCTGCCTCGGGTTTGATCTCGTTCAGGTACTCCGCGATCGCCAGCGTATCCCAGACCTTGACCTTGCCGTGCTCCAGGCAGGGCACCAGGAATGACGGAGAAAGCAGCAAAAGCTCGGCCCGGGTGGCCGGATCGTCGATCGGCGCCACCCGCTCTGCGAACTCCAGCCCGGCCATGCGGCACAGAAGAAAGCCGCGCAGCGACCAAGAGGAATAGTTCTTGCTACTGACGGTCAGCGAAGCCTCGGCCATGCGGTTGGGGATGCAAAATCCGAGCCGGTCGCTGCCCATGCTCTATTCGCTGTACCAGACCGCCGCCGACATGATGCTGCCGATGCGGGTCTGGGCGACGGCTGCCGGGCAGGGCCTGTCGGCCGGCGGCGACCTGGAGAGCTGGCGGGCCGCCGGCGCCCTTTGCGAGATGGTGAGCCGGGCTGCGCTCACCCATCGCCGGCCCTCCTTCGGCATCACCGAATCGAAGGTCGGCAACCGCGTGGTGCCGGTGCGCGAGGAGGAGGTCTTCGCCACGCCGTTCGGCACGCTCCTGCGCTTCGCCAAGGAAGGCGCAGCAACGCAGCCCAAGGTGCTGCTGGTGGCGCCGCTCAGCGGCCACTTCGCCACCTTGCTGCGCGATACGGTGCGCGTGCTGCTGCCCGAGCACGACGTGCACATCACCGACTGGGCCAATGCGCGCGATGTCGGCATCTGGCACGGCCGCTTCGGCTTCGATGAATATGTCGAACACCTGATCTGGTTCCTGCGCGCCATGGGGCCGGGATCGCACGTCGTGGCGGTGTGCCAGCCCTGCGTGCAGGCGCTGGCGGCGGCGGCGCTCATGGCCGAGGACGATCATCCTTGCCAGCCCCTGTCGCTCACCCTGATGGCGGGGCCGATCGACACGCGCATCAATCCCACCAAGGTGAACGAGCTCGCGACCGGCCAGCCGATCTCGTGGTTCGAGCGCAACCTGATCGCGCGCGTGCCGCTGCGCTATCCCGGCGCGACGCGGCGGGTCTATCCCGGCTTCCTTCAGCTCACCGCCTTCATGAGCATGAACGCCGAGCGCCACATCAAGGCGCAGGTCGATCTCTACAAGGCGATGGCCAAGGGCGAGCGGGCGGAGGCCAAGATCATCAAGGACTTCTACGACGAATACTTCGCCGTGCTCGACATGACGGCGGAGTTCTATCTCGAGACCGTACAGTGGGTGTTCCAGGAATTCCGCCTGGCCCGCGGCCAGCTCGACTGGCGGGACCGCCGCGTCCATCCCAAGGCGATCCGCCGCACCGCGCTGTTCACCATCGAGGGCGAACGCGACGACATCTGCTCGATCGGCCAGACGGTGGCAGCGCACGATCTCTGCACGAGCCTGCGGCCGTATCGCAAAAAGCATTATATGCAGGCCGGCGTCGGCCATTACGGGGTGTTCAGCGGCAGGCGGTGGGCCAGCCAGATCTATCCCTTGGTGCGGAACACGATCCTGGCCAACGAGTGATCGCTGCTTCGCAACTGTCCTCATGTTCCTCTCCCCGCTAGGGGGAGAGGAACATGAGGCGGAAATAGCCATATCGGACGGGTGGCAAAACCGCCTCTTTGCGTTACATAATTCCGTATGGCTGACTTTCCGAAGAAGACCCCGGCCGACTGGGAAAAGCTCGCCGCCAAGGAGCTGCGCGACAAGCCCCTGTCGTCGCTCGACTGGATGACCCCCGAGGGCATCCCGGTGAAGCCGCTCTACACGGCGGCAGACCTCGAGAACCTCGAATCCGTGGGCTCCCTCCCGGGCTTCCCGCCGTTCACCCGCGGGCCGAAGGCCACCATGTATGCCGGCCGCCCCTGGACGGTACGCCAGTACGCCGGCTTCTCGACCGCCGAGGAGAGCAACAAGTTCTATCGCGCCAACCTCGCGGCCGGCCAGATGGGCCTGTCTGTGGCGTTCGACCTCGCCACCCACCGCGGCTACGACTCGGACCACCCGCGCGTCGTCGGCGACGTCGGCAAGGCGGGCGTGGCGATCGACTCCGTCGAGGACATGAAGATCCTGTTCGACGGCATCCCGCTCGACAAGATGAGCGTGTCGATGACCATGAACGGCGCCGTGCTGCCGGTGCTGGCGGGCTACATCGTCGCCGCCGAGGAACAGGGCGTGCCGCAGGAGAAGCTCGCCGGCACGATCCAGAACGACATCCTCAAGGAGTTCATGGTCCGGAACACCTACATCTATCCGCCCGGACCCTCCATGCGCATCGTGGCCGACATCATCGAGCACACCGCGCAGCACATGCCCAAGTTCAACTCGATCTCGATCTCCGGCTATCACATGCAGGAGGCGGGGGCGACGCTTGTCCAGGAGTTGGCGTTCACTCTCGCGGATGGGCTCGAATACGTGCGCGCCGCCAAGGCCAAGGGCCTCGACATCGACGCCTTTGCGCCCAGGCTGTCGTTCTTCTTCTGCATCGGCATGAACTTCTTCATGGAGGCCGCCAAGCTCCGCGCCGCGCGCTATCTGTGGGCCGAGCTTGTCCAGCCGTTCGAGCCCAAGAAGGCCGATTCGCTGTCGCTGCGCACGCACTGCCAGACCTCGGGCGTGTCGCTGACCGAGAAGGACCCCTACAACAACATCGTCCGCACCGCCTACGAGGCGATGGCGGCGGTGCTGGGCGGCACGCAGTCGCTGCACACCAATTCGTTCGACGAGGCGATCGCGCTGCCGACCGTGGCCTCGGCCCGCATCGCGCGCAACACGCAGCTCATTCTCCAGCACGAAACCGGCGTCACCAAGGTCGTCGACCCGCTGGCCGGCAGCTACTACGTCGAGGCCCTGACCTCGAGCCTGATCGCCGAGGCGCGCAAACTGATCGACGAGGTCGAGGCGCTGGGCGGCATGACCAAGGCGGTCGAGGCCGGCATGCCGAAGCTCCGCATCGAGGAGGCGTCGGCACGCCGCCAGGCCCGCATCGACCGCGGCGAGGAAGTCGTGGTCGGGGTGAACAAATTCCAGTTGAAGGAAGAGCCGGCCATCGAGATCCTCGATGTCGACAACGACATGGTGCGCGAGTCGCAGGTGAGCCGCCTGAACAAGATCCGCGCCAGCCGCGACGAGGCCAAGTGCGTCGCCGCGTTGAAGGCGCTGGGCGATGCGGCGCGCAACGGCACGGGCAACCTGCTGACGCTGTCCATCGAGGCGACGCGGGCCCGCGCCACGGTGGGCGAGATCTCCTCGGCGCTGGAAGGCGTCTATGGCCGCTACCAGGCCACCATCCGGTCCATCGCCGGCGTCTATGCCAGCGAGTGGGAGGGTGATCAGGGGCTGGAGCGCATCCGCGCCGAGATCGCCTCGTTCGCCGAGGAGGAGGGCCGCCGGCCGCGCCTCATGGTCGTGAAGATGGGCCAGGACGGCCACGACCGCGGCGCCAAGGTGATTGCCACGGCGTTTGCCGACCTGGGGTTCGACGTCGATATCGGCCCGCTGTTCCAGACACCGGAGGAAGCCGCGCGTGCGGCCATCGAGAACGACGTGCATGTGATCGGCGTGTCGAGCCAGGCGGCCGGCCACAAGACCCTGGTGCCGCAGCTCATCGAGGAGCTTGCGAAGCAGGGCGGGTCGGAAGTGCTGGTCGTGGTGGGCGGCGTCATCCCCGCCCAGGACTACGACTTCCTGAAGAAGGCGGGCGTCGCCGCCATCTACGGCCCCGGCACCAACATCCCGGCCGCGGCGTCGGAAATCCTGTCGATCCTGCGCCAACGCGGCCAGAAGCGGGCGGCTTAGCCCTCATAGTCTTCCGGACCGCGCGCATCCTGCGCGCTCATGAATCATGCGCGCATGTGAACGCGCTTGAGCGCGCAGGATGCGCGCGGTCCAGAAGAGCATGAGTCACACTTCACTCCCCCGTTTGGCGATGCCTCGGAGGATGTAGATCGCGGCCACCGCCAGAACCGGCACCATGAACAGCGCCACGGCGGAACCCATCGGGAGATTGCCGCTCATGATGCCGACGGCAAACGCCGCCGTGCCCAACACCTGGGTCGTCCCCAGCGGGCCGCCGTTGGTCAGCACGGCCACGATGGTGAAGCCCGCGAAGCTGCCGATCAGGGAGAAGATCATGGTGAGGGCGATGATGTTGCGCATCATCGGGAGCGTCACGTACCGCGTGCGCTGCCACCAGGTGGCGCCGTCGATCGAGGCCGCCTCGTAGAGCTCCAGGGGCACCGACTTCATCGACGCCAGGTACATGACCATGAAGAACGGCGCGCCGAACCACACGCTCACCAGGATGACGCAAAAGCGCGCCCAGCCAGTCTCGCCCAGCCAGATGACGCGGTCCATGCCCAAGTGCTCGAGAATCCAGTTGAAGGCGCCGAAGGACGGTTCGAACAGCAACCGCCAGCCGAGTATGCTCATGGCCGCCGGAATCACCCACGGCACCAGGAGCATGCCGCGCCACTTGCGCTGACCCTTTGTCGGGAGGTTGTGCACGAACTGGGCGGCGGCAAAGCCGATGACTGCCTTCAAGACGACGACGGTGATGGCAAAGCCGCAGGTCTGGTAGACGACCATCCAGAACTGGTCACGGCCGACCAGGAAGGCGAAGTTGGCGAGCCCGACGAACCTGATCATGCTCCTGTCGAGCATCGAGAGCCAGATCGCGAAGCCCGCGGGATAGGCCACGAGCACGATGGTCAACATCAACAGCGGCAGGGTCATCAGGAAGGCGATGGTCGATTTGCGCCGCATCAGCTTGCGCAGGCTGCCGCGGCCAATTGGCCCTCCTGCCCGCTGCTGGGGCACGCGTGCGTCAGCCTGCACGTCGATCGGGCGATCGAGCATGCTTACCTTCCATCATAGGTTGGAATGAACCTATCGTTGGGCCTCCCCACCAGTGGCTAGTTCCCGCGCTTCGATGGTAGGCCACGTTCTGCGAGATAGGCTTCGAGGTGGGCGCTCCACAATTCCGGCGCCCATTGGATCTGATGGCCGTTCATTCCTTCCCCCGGCGGCATGTAGTCGTGCCACACGCCCTTGCCACCCGCTGCAAGGAACGCGTCGAAATTGGCCTTCGTGTCTTCCAGCGGATAAAAGAGATCCTTGTCACCGTAGAGCCAGAGCGACGGCTGTCCCCAGGTGACGCCGCGCTTCAAGAGATTCAGGTTGATTGCGCGGCCATGCCGGCAAGTCCTGGTGTCCACCCAGCCGCCGACGAAATTGACGACGGCGCGCACCTCCGGATGCTTTCCGCTCCATGCGACGCTCAGCAGGCCTCCGCGGGATTGACCAGAGACAGCGATACGGCTGCGATCGACGAACGGCTGGGCGATCAGCACCCGCGTCATGGCGTCGATGTCGCCCAGTGCCCGGTCGGCGCCTTCGGCTGACGCCGCTTCGGAACAGGAGGCGCCTTCCTCGTTCACGCCCTCCGAGCCGCCACGACCGCGGCGGGACGGCGCGATCACCGCCCAGCCCCGCGCCATAAACCATTGCGCCACTGCCCTGGGATCGTATGGACGATCGAAGTTGCCCGAGCCATGGTGAAAAATCAGGGTTGGGAACGGTCCGTCGCCGGTCGGCTTGTAGGTGACCGTGCTGAGTTTGACAGTCGTGCCGTCGATCGAGACTGACGCCGAGCCTCGCTCCTGCGCCTCCGCAGGCGCGACGGCGAGCAGGCCGATGATGAGAAGGAGCGCTCCTGCGCCGGCCAAGTATCGAGGTGACAGGGCACGCTTCCCTTCCCAAACGGGTTGGGAGCATAGCATGAATTTCCAGGGCGGCGGCGCCCACGAGGGCCACAACAGATGGTTGAACCGGTCCTCGGTCGCCCGTAGCCTCTGGCGACACGAGGACGGTGGCCACGATGCATCGGCTCACGAACACGATTCTGGCGATCCTGCTGGCCACTTCGGCGCTGCTCTCAGCGCCGCTCGCCACGGCGCAGCAGACCACGCACCCCTGGCCGACCCGCGGCTGGGAGGTCTCCTCGCCCGAGGAGCAGGGCATGAGCTCTGCACGGCTCGCCAGCCTGGTCGAGTTCGGCGGCCTCAACGACATGGACAGCGTGCTGGTGACGCGCCACGGCCGGATCGTGCTGGAGGCGACATACGCGCCGTTCCGTGCCGGGCTGAAGCATCACGTCTACTCGGCGACCAAGTCCGTCACCAGCACCCTGGTCGGCATGGCGCTGGGCGACGGCCTGCTCGACAGCACCGACCGGCGGGTCGTGGATTTCTTCCCGGACCGCACGATCGCCAACCTCGACGATGCCAAGAAGGCGATCACGGTCCAGCAGCTGCTCGACATGACGTCGGGCCTCGCATGGACGGAGGGCCTGACCAGCGCCATCGACTCCCCCATGGCCATGGCGCGCAGTCCCGACTGGCAGCAATTCGTCCTCGACCAACCGTTGGTGACCGCACCGGGCACGCGCTTCTACTACAACAGCGGCAATAGCCATCTGCTGTCGGCCATCCTCAGCAAGGTCACGGGCCGGAGCGCCAACGACTATGCGCGGGAAAAGCTGTTCGGGCCGCTCGGCATCGACGACGTGCTGTGGCAGGCCGACCCGCAGGGCATCACGGTCGGCGGCTGGGGCCTCCACCTGCAGCCGCGCGACATGGCCAAGATCGGCTATCTCTGGCTGCGCGGCGGCCTGTGGGAGGGCAGGCAGATCCTGCCGGCGGCGTGGATCGAGGGCGTGCGCGCCGCCGACGTCGACATGCGCGAGAGCTGGGCGATCGACCTGCGCTACGGCCGCCAGTTCTGGGCGATGCCGGGCCGCGACACCTTCATGGCGGTCGGCAGACACCACCAGCTCATCGTCGTGATGCCCAAGCTCGACATCGTGGCGGTGGTAACCGGCTCGCAGCGCTTCATCGGCCCGAGCCGCAACACGGTCAGCACGCCGCGCTACCGCTTCGGCACGCTGGTGAGCTACCTCGCCGCCGCCGTGACCGCCGACGCAGCCCTCGCGGCCAATCAAGCGGCGGCGGCCGAGCTCGCCGAGCGCGTGAAGGCGGCCGCCCTCGAGCAGCCGGCGCCGGCCAGCGCCAGTACCAGCACCAGCACCAGCACCAGCACCAGCACCAGCGGGCCGTCGGCGATGGCCAAGGCCGTCTCCGGCAAGATCTGGCGGTTCGCCAACAGCGATCCGCTGCGCGTCAAATCCCTTACCTTGAAGCTCGACGATCCGCAGCCGTCCTACGAGTACGAGCTCGGCGGCGGTCCGCCCAACGCTCCGGTGGGCCGGTTCGGCGGACCGGTCGGCCTCGACGGTCGCTTCGCTGTGGGCGGGCGCACGCCCTACGGACCGAGCGCCGCGCGCGGCGCCTGGTCGGCTGACGGTGCGAGCTTCGTGCTTGAGGTCCAGGCGCTGGGCAACGACGACGTGGCCCGGGTGACGCACGTGTTCGGCGACAAGACCATCGAGCTCAGCATCGAGTGGGCGAACGGGCTCAGGGCGAAGCTGCAGGGACGGGTGGAGGAGTGAGACGAATTCGCTGGGCCTGGGGCCGGGATACTATGCGCAATCTGGCAACCTGGCTCCAGACGTTTACTCTAACGGCTGCTGACCCTTGTCGGGTCGTGGCCTAAACGGCGGTTGAGGATCGGGCAGAGCATGTCCGCTCTGCCCGTGCAGATTGGATTGCCTGCCCACAGGCGACGTCCTTAAGATCGAAAAAGATCGGATCCGGCAAGGACGTCGCCATCGCCCGCACCCCGTTGCTGAACATGCTCCTGAACCTGTCGCGGGAGCGGGCCGCAGCCGAACGATCGGAGCGCGCCGGAAACCAACCAGGATTCGCCGCGATTGGCCGTCGCACGGTCTTGCGCGGTGCGGCAAGCATCGCCCTTGCCTCTGCGCTGCCGCTCGCCGGCCTGGCGGCAACCGCGCGGATCGCCGTTGTCGGTGCGGGGTTGGCTGGTCTGACGGCGGCGCGCGAACTGCGCAAGGCGGGACTGAACCCCGATGTCTACGAGGGCAGCACCCGGATCGGCGGCCGTTGCTATTCGGCGCGCGGCATTTTCGGTGACGGCCAGGTCGCGGAACATGGCGGTGAGTTCATTGATAGCGACCACAAGGAGATACGCGATCTCGCCAAGAACCTCGGCCTGACCCTCGATGACGTGCTGAAGGCGAAACCCCCGAACACGCGTTCGCTCTACGTCTTCAACGACAGGCCCTACGATCTCGCCGAGGCGACGCGCGATTGGCAGCCTCTCTACCCCATCCTGCAGGCGCAGAACGCCGCGATCGGCGAGTACAGCTACCAGGGCGCCAACGCCGAGGCCCGCCGATTCGATGCGATGACCATCGCGCAATGGGTCGGCGCCTATGTCCCTGGCGGTCGCGGCGGACAGCTCGGACAGCTCATTGAAACCGCCTTCTCGGAGGAGAACGCCGCGGACTCCGATCAGCAAAGCGCCCTCAACGTCATCTCCGTTCTGGCCGCCGACAAGCGAAGCCATTTCAATCTCTACAGCACCGAAAGCGATCAGCGCTTTCATGTCCGCGGCGGCAATGACCAGATCGCGACCCTGCTGGCCAGGTCGCTTGGCGATGACATACGCATGGCAGCGCCACTGGTCGCGATCGCGAGCCTGCCCGACGGCAGGGTTCGCCTCAGCTTCAAGCGCGACCGCGGCGTTGGCGATGTTGTCTACGACCGCGTGATCCTGGCGCTCCCCTTTTCGGTGATGCGTGTTGCGGTGGACTGCAAGCAGGCCGGGTTCCGCCCGCTGAAGAGCCAGGCGATCGCAACGCTGCCGATGGGTGCCTCGACCAAGTTCCAGCTCCAGTTCACGCGCCGCGCCTGGACGGACGTCGGCTGCAGCGGCGAAATGCGCGTGCCGTCACAGACCTTCCAGACGACCTGGGAGGTGAGCCGTGCGCAGCCGGGCACGCGGGGCATCCTCAACTTCTTCTCCGGCGGCACGCGGGCCATCAACGCCGGCAAGACCGATTCCGTCACCCTGGCCTCGACAGTGATGAGCGATGCGGCGCCGATCACGCCGGGGCTGAGCGAAATCTGGACCGGCCTGATGATCAAGGATGCCTGGAAGAACAATCCCTGGTCGCTCGGGAGCTACAGCTATTACTCGCCGGGCTACCAGACGACGGTTCTCGGCATCGAACGCGAGCGCGAAGGGAACTGCTTCTTCGCCGGCGAGCATACCGCCGACCAGGGCGGCTTCCTGAACTCGGGAGTCCAGACAGGCCTGCGGGCAGCCCGCGAGGTGATCGCATCGCTGCGCAGCTAGAACACGATGAGTTCAGCTGGAATCAGCTGAACTCATCGTGCCTGCTGCAACATGCATCGTCATTCCGCGCCAGAGAGCGTTGCTGCTCGAGCGAAAAGACTGCTGACTGAAGCACCATCGTGCGTTGCGGACCGGGTCCGGAACGTCCGATCCCCTGGCGCCCCCGGGGCAATCTCACGGCTTGCTGTCGTCCGGCTTGGGATTCCACTCTCGTGCGAGCTTCTGCGCCTCGGCGATCTGTACGGGCGTCATCTTCGTGGCGACCATGTCGCGGTTCTTGGCGGCGTCCTCGCGGCTCTCTTTGTCGGACGCATCGTAGCGTAAGCTCGCGAGGCTGAACCACTTGTGGGCCTGGACGTAGTCCAGCGGCACGCCTTTGCCGCTGGCGTACATGATGCCAAGGTTGTACTGGCCGGCGGCTTCGCCCTGGTCGGCAGCTTTGCGAAACCACGATGCTGCCGCTGCAGGGTCCGGCGACACGCCCTGACCGGTGCCGTAAAAGATGCCGAGTTTGACTTGGGAGGCGGTATCGCCTTGGTCGGCAGCCTTGAGATACCAGGCCGCCGCTGCCGCGTGGTCCCGCGGCACGCCACGGCCGTGATTGTACATGAGGCCGAGGTTATGCTGGGCCCTGGCATGGCCCTGCTCGGCTGCCTTGCGATACCACGACACCGCCGCCGCGTAGTCCTTCGGCACGCCTTCGCCCCGCTCGCACATGACGCCGAGATTGTTCTGGGCTTCGGGATAGCCCTGGTCGGCAGCCTTGCGAAACCACGCCGCCGCCGCCGCAGGGTCCCGCGGCACGCCGCGACCGTGACTGTACAGGAAGCCGAGGTTGAGCTGGGCCGTGGCGACACCTTGCTCTGCGGCCTTCCGATACCATGATGCCGCTGCCGCATGGTCCAGCGGCACACCTTGGCCAGTGTCGTACATGGTGCCGAGGTTGTTCTGGGCACGGGCATCGCCCTGCTCTGCAGCCTTGCGATACCACGACACAGCCGCCGCAAGGTCCTCCGGCACGCCGCGGCCGAGATTGTACATGAAGCCGAGGTTGAGCTGGGCGACGGCGTTGCCTTCGTCCGCAAGCGGACGCAACAGGCGGAGTGCTGTCGCGTAGTCGCCATTGCGGGAAGCAGCGACCCCATCTTCAAGCGGCCCCGCGGCTGCCGGGCCAGCGGCCCACAGGCACAGAATCAACAGCAGCGTCAGCAGGCACACGGCGTCTCTCCCAAGGCCGCACCCTGCCCGGGCGGGATTTTGAGCCGCCATTCGCTGTCATGGCGGCTCCGGTGCTGATCGGACCGAGCGATCTTGTCACCGGTATCGTCGGCCGGCAACGCGGACGACTGGCTGGTTTTCAACCGATGACCTCGGAGATGGCTTGCGCCGGAAAGTGCGAACGGATGGCGGCCAAAGCCGGCAAATTGCCACAGAGCGGGCTAGACTGACGTGATGTGTTTCGTTCCCTACGCGTCCTGGATTGTGCCCTGTGAAGCAAACTAGCTTCGCGCGTTCCAGCCAGCCATGACACCGTTTTCCCGGCTCGGAGGCCTTGCCGCCGCGTCCCTGGATGCCATCGCTTCTGCGCTCGCCAGTGCCTCGCCGCTCCAGCGCAACTCGTATCGCATCGCCGTCACCGGCCTGCAGCGCGCGGGCAAGACCGTGTTCGTGACTTCCTTCGTGCATGCGCTGCTGCACGCCAAGGACGCGCCGATCGAGGCCTTTCCGTTCTTCCCCTGGCGCGAGCGCGTGCGCGCTGTCGAGCTTTTGGACATCCCGGGCCTGCCACGCTTTCCCTACGCCGAACGCCTCGCCGACCTCCTGGCCGAGCCGCCGCGCTGGCCGGCGCCGACGGAAGGGTTGAGCGGAGTGAGGGTGCGGCTGCGTCTGGCGCCGGCGCCGCGGCTCGGCCGCCTGCTCGAGCCGCAGACGCTCCATCTCGATCTCATCGACTATCCCGGCGAGTGGCTGCTCGATCTGCCGCTGCTGGCGCTCGACTACGAGCAATGGTCGGTCGAGATGGAGGAGCTGGCCAACGCAGGCACGCGGGCGGCGCTGTCAGTCGATTGGCAGGCACAGGCGCAGGCGCTCGATCCCGCAGCGACGGAGGATCCGTTTGCGCTGGCCCGCATCGGCGGCGCCTACGTGGACTATCTGAAGCGATGTCGCGCGGATGGGCTCTCCTACCTGCAGCCTGGCCGGTTCCTCGCCGGCACCACGCCGCTCGAGCAGCTGTTCTTTCCGCTCAGCCGCGCGCGCGGGGTGCGCGGCGCGACGAACGGCGGGGTGCTGGCGCGGCGCTACGAGGCCTACCGCAAGCTGGTCCGGCGCTTCTACGGGGAGGTATTCGGCCGGCTGCGCCGGCAGGTCGTGCTGGTCGATCTGTTGACCGCGCTGCAACGGGGGCAGGAATCGTTCGCCGATCTCGCGCTCGCGACTCGCACGGTGGTCGAGGCCTTCGAGGAACTGCGCCACCCGCTGGCCAAGGTCCTGCCGGTGGGCCGGCTCGATCGGCTGTCCCTGGTGGCGACCAAGGCCGATCACATCACGTCGGGCCAGCTCAACAATCTCGTCGGCCTGCTGCGCGACATGCTGGGCGAGCCGTTCATGCGCGCCAATGCCCGCCAATCCGGCCTGCTGGCGATCGCGTCGGTGCGAGCGACCACGCAGGAGACACGGCTGTGGCAGGGCGAGGCATTGCAATTCGTGCGCGGCGTTCCGAACGGACGGTCCGACGTGGTCGAAGTGAGGCCGGGCGAGATCCCGGGGCAGATCCCCGACCGCGGAGGCTGGAACAGCTTCGTGTTCAACATCCGGGAATTTGCGCCGCCGCGGCTCGGCGCCCCTTTCGACAGGCCGTTGCCGCACATAAATCTCGACAAGGTCCTGCAATCGCTGATCGCCTGAGAGGCCCAATGAGAGGCCCAATGAGAGGCAAGACATGACGGTATCCGCCGCCGACAGGGAGCTCGTGGACAGGGAGTTCCGGCCCGGGGAACTGCCGGTCGCCGAACCGCCGCCTTCGATCATCGAGGAGCCGGCCGGCCGCCCCCCAGGGGGCAGCCGCGTGAGCCTCGCGGCCTGGCTGGCGCTGGGGTCGATGGCCCTGATCTTCGCCCTGATCACCGCGAGTTCGGCCGTGACGCTGGCGCTCGGTGCCATCCGCGAGGGCAGCGTCGTGGACGGCCTCTATTTCGTGGCGCTCGTCGCGCTGGTCGGCTCCCTGCTGTGGCTGGTCGCCCAGCAGACGCGGGCGCTGCGAAAGCTCAAATCCGCCGAGCGCGCCCGTGAGATGGCGGGGCAGCTCGCCAAGCTGGACGGTGCCGGCAGCGGCATGCGGCTGCTGGCCGCCCTGCGCGCGGTGTACTCGGACAAGCCGCTGGTCCTGGGCAAGCTCAATGCCGCCGCCCTGGCGCTGCAGCCCCATCACTCGGACCGCGACGTCATCGAGCTGCTCAATCGCGAGATCTTCACGGCGATGGACCGGCAGGCCGATCAGCAGATCCAGAAGGCCGCGCTGCGCGCCTCCTTCGGCGTCTCGTCCTGTCCGCATCCGGCGCTCGATGCCGTCGTGGTCTTGGTGCTGAGCGTGATGCTGATCCGCGATCTCATGGCCGTCTATGGCCTGCGCCACAGCCTGCGCAGCCTCTTCCGGGTCATGACCCGCTCGCTCTTCCTGGCATCCTCGACCGCGCTGATGAGCACGGCGGTCGAGTTCGCCATGAGAGCAGCGCACGACCGGCTCGCGGCCGCCGTCGTGGGCACGGCCGGCGAAGCCCTGGTTGTCGCCCGGCGCATGCTGACGCTCGGCGCGGTCGCGAAGGCGGAGATCCGGCCACTGCCCCTTGACTGATACCGTGAGAAGACGCGCGCGCCCAAAGCGCCCTTCCGTCGTCACTCTCCAGCGGCAAGGCAACTGATCGCCGCGCTGTGACCGACCGGTGACTTCGCCGGCTCCCGTAGCGAGCCTGCCGAAGTGTGGGTTTAGCCACATCTATACCCATGGTTGTAGCGGATGGTGACTCCGTCCACGGATCGTGCGGCGGGGCCGACTCTCGATGCCCAGACCGGCGAACAATCCGCATCGACGACGTGGACGTCGCTTCATCACCCAGGAGAGCAATCATGGCAGCCAGGAAATCCCGCACGTCGGGCGCCCGCACGTCAGGCGATCGTCCGGTCTTGGGCGACATGCTCCTTTCGCAGGCGGACATTGCCGATCGCGACGACCCGCCGGTCCAGCTCAACTCGCCACGCAACTTCTTCGTGATCGACCATGGCCGGCAGGCGCAGGCCCGCAGGGGAAGCTCGACCGCGCTCGTGCCGCTGCGCGGCGGCGGCGGCGCGCTCACGATCGACCATCCCGGCGCCGTGTTCGGCCAGCTGGGCGGGGCGCTCGAAGCCGTGCCTCTGCCCAAGGCCGTGAGTGCGACGCCGAAGGACTCCGAACCGTTCCGTCCGCGCTGGAGCGGCGTGTCCTATGCCCCGCGCGCGGCGGGATTGCCGTCGCCGGTGGTCCTGCGCCGCCGCAGCGGCGCGCGCGTGCAGCCCGAGTACGTTTTTCCGCCGGACGGCCGGCAGGTCTACTATCCCAGCAGCTACCCGTGGCGGATCGTCGGCCGCATCTTCGTGTGGAGCAATGCGTCGTCGCCGAACTGGGCGTGGTCGGGATCGGCGGGCCTGGTGAGCCGCAACGCCATCCTCACGGCCAGCCACGTGGTGCCGTGGAACAGCGGCTCGAACTGGAAGGCGCTGTTCGTGCCCGCCTACTACGACGGCGCCTCGCTGTACGGGGCCAGTGCCGCCTCGTGGATCACCTCGGCGCGCGGCTACAAGGACCATGGCCAGGGCGACGACATGGCGGTCATGCGACTGGCCCAGCCGCTCGGCGACTGGCTCGGCTACTTCGGCTACAAGACCTACAACGACGATTGGGAGGACGGCAATTACTGGACGCTCGCCGGCTATCCCGGCGACGTCGCCAACGCCCAGCGGCCCTCGGCGAACTACTGGTTCCCGATCACCGACGACGACAATGACGGCGCCGGCGTCGAGCTCGAGTACAAGGCCGACACCAACAGCGGCAACAGCGGCGGGCCGGTGTGGGGCTGGTGGGACGGCAAGCCCTACGTCATCGGCACCCACTCCGGCGGCGAGGACAATTTCGGCGAGCCCAAGCAGAACGTTGCGGCGGGCGGCAGCGCCCTGTCGTCGCTGATCGCCTGGGCGCGCAACAACTGGTGAGTGCCGCCTGAACGCGCAAAGCCGTTGGCCGTGCCGTGCGGTGGCACGGCCAACGGATGACGCGCTATCCTGACGGTCCTGCCCGAACGAGGATCGTCGTCATGCCCCTCTGATCGATGACGGCTGGCTGGTGCTTTCAACCCGGCTCGTTGACCTCAGCGGTTGGCAACCTACCATGCGCCCGGAAGTCCTCGTCCACAGCGTCGGTGATCGGGAATGGCCGGTACACGGAAGTGGTCCATTGGTTTGTGGCTGGGCGGCCTGGCCGTGGGTGTCGTTGCCGTCCACTGGGGATGGGTGCAGGCCTGGTGGGATGTTCCAGGTCTCTCGGCGGAGCAGCGGACCGGGCATTTCAATGAGGCGTTCGTGGACCGTCCCCGGCGCGCCGTGGCCGCGCGTCTCGACGGAGGCGGAATGGCCATTCTCGCCCGCAGCGACATTGCGCAAGTCGGAGCCTCCCGCTGCGTCCGCGAATCGGAGTGCTCCGAAGCGTTCATCAAGACCATCAGAAGAAGCATCGGCTGTACCTATGTGACGGTGAGATTCTACTGCGCCTATGCGGTCAGGACCACGGACGGCAACGCGGGCACGGCCTTCGCGAAGATCTACAGCAATCCAGCCAAACCGCTGCAGGTCGAGCAGCCGAGCTTCCATGAAGCGAATGAAATCGAGTGCAAGGTCGGCTTCGACTGCAAGCCTGCGGCGGGCGCGGAGCCGGGCGGGCCTGCGGGAGCATCGGCCCGGAAGGACACCACCCCTCCGCCACCGCACGAGGCCGCGGCCTGCAAGGGCCTGCGCGTGGAAGTCGTCGGTGCCGGCGAGACGTGCCTCGATCCGGGCGATGCGGCACGACGAGACTTCCGCGACTGCAACAACGGCTTCTGCGGGCCGGCAATGGTCGCGCTGCCCAAGGGGCGCGGCATGCGCGGCTCCTCGGCCGCCGACATGGCGCGATTGAGCAAGGACGACCCGCAGGCCGACACCTTCAGGAGCGAGACGCCACAGCGCGAAGTCACGATCGGATATCAACTGGCGGTCGGCAAATTCGAGGTCACGTTCGATGAGTGGGACTTCTGCCTAGCCGACGGCGGATGCAAGCGCCGGCCCGAAGATCCAGGGGACCGGACACGCGGCACACGGCCCGTCATGCATGTTTCGTGGATCGAGGCGCGCGAGGAGTTTCTGCCGTGGCTCAACCGCAAGCTCGGCGTTTCAGGAGCGAGCGCCTATCGTTTGCTGACTGAAGCCGAGTGGGAATATGCTGCCCGCGCGGGAACGTCGACGAAATACGCCTTCGGCGACATCATCACCACGGCCCAGGCAAACTTCTATGGCGAGCGTGCCCCCAAGGTCGGTTCTTTCGCGCCGAACGGCTTTGGTCTCCACGACATGCACGGCAGCGTGCCGGAATGGGTCCAGGATTGCTACGAGAACGGTTACGACGGCGCGCCCGTGGACGGCTCGGCGCATAGTCCAGAGAATTGCACCAGCCGCGTTCATCGCGGCGGTGCGTGGAATGACGTTCCGGTGTATGTCCGTTCCGCGCATCGCGGCGTAAGCGATCCGAAAGATCGCAATTGGAAAGGCTTCCGTGTGGCGCGCACGCTGGTCGTCCGTTGACCCTCCCGGCGGGATGCGTCGCTCCGCGAATTCCATGGCCCTCTGCGGAATGCGAATAGTGTGCACACTGCCGGGATAGGTTGCTGACGGCAGACCAGAAGCCTAGCGTAGTCGATGCGCGCTCACTTTCGAGGACACGAACGATGGCTACAGGCACGGTCAAGTGGTTCAATGCCACAAAGGGTTTCGGCTTCATTCAACCCGACGGCGGCGGCAAGGATGTGTTCGTTCACATCAGTGCGGTTGAGCGCGCCGGACTGAACGGTCTCAACGAGGGCCAGAAGATAAGCTATGAAGTTCAGGAAGAACGCGGCAAGCAAGCTGCCGTAAACCTCAAGGCTTAGCGCTTACGGTGGGCGTGACTTAGGGGCGGCCTAGGCTGCCCTGTCAGCCGGGACCCTCGCTGCGCTATCCTTCGGCATTCAGGGATCGAGGGTCGCTGATGAGCGCTCACCTCACATATCGCCCGCGCGAAGGGGCCGTCTTCGGTATGGTGGCCGGCAAGTTGATCCGGCTTGCGACCCTGCGAAGACAGGCCGGCATGGACGTAGAAACATGGCGCCAGGCCGTCCTGTCCAGCGCGACCGTCCCGGCCCATGTCACGGATTGGAACAAGTCGCAGGAGTTTCGTGTGGGCAAGTGGGCGGCGGCGATCGGCAACAGGCTGACCGTCGCCGAGAACACCACGCCCGAGATCTACGACTACCCGGGAGAATACGCCCAGCGTTTCGATGGCGCCATCCATATTCATGGCCCACCACCTTGCGGCAATCCGCGGTGCATCGTGATCCTCCAGGATTGGGATCCACTTTTCCAGGCGCTCAAGACGACGCGACAGATATCCCTTGTTGTCGAACTGTGACGGTGGCCGACAGGTAAAACACCCAACCGGATTCAAGGAACAGCCAACGTGCAAAGGTGCAGTCCTGTATTTGGGCCTCGGCCTATCGACCCGTTTGCCGGAGTTTACGCTCCGCTCCCCCTTGCGCCTTTCTGGTTCAACAATCGCGACCTGGCCAAGTCCCGCCTCAACCAGATGACTCTCGCTGATGGATGCAAGGACGACGGGCCCAACGGCGCCGTGCACCTCGTGCAGCTCGCACTCCGCCACTGGGGGATCAACATGAAGAGGCAACCAGGCCTGCTTCTTCCCTGCTTCGGTCCAGATGGCGTCTATGGCAGCGAGACGAACGCCGCCGTTCTGGCTTTCCAGCGAGAATGCAAGGATGAGACCGGGCGGCCGCTCGTCCCTGACTGCGTTGTCGGATACAAGACCCTGGGCGCTCTCGACCGGTTGCTCTTTGCCGACGATCCAAGATCACCGTCCGGGAAACTCAAGCTGATCGATGTGAAGGTGGATTTTGTTCTGTTCCCCGACGGCTTACGCGCCGACGTGATCCCACGATACCTTCGCAAGGCAAATGCCATGTACAACCGCGTCGGCATCTCCGTCAGCCTCGGAGCGACCGTGCTGCAGCATGAAGCCGGGACGGCGGCCTGTGACATCTTTGAGAAGAACAGGGGCAAAGCGCACAAGCGTGGCACGCTTGGTACCTGGTGCCGCAGCGAACTCTTGGCGAAGTCGATCAACGAGGGGGGCGCGGAGATCGAGCGCCTGGGAGCCTTTCGTCCCGGCTCGCCGAGCCGGGTCACGGTGTACCATACCGCCGCTTTCCCGACGGCCGCGGTGACTCCTTGGGGAGCGTCGTACCTTCCCGGCCCTGGCCATCCGGGGTTCACGGTAATCATCGCGAATTGGCATACCGTCGATACGGCGGATACCTTTTGGCATGAGCTTGGCCACTGCCTGCTGAATACCCGCCCCGGAGACGTGGTGGACGGCAAGCACGACGATCACGATCACGACTTCATGTTCAGGCCCGAGCCAAGGAACCTCAGAATTTCGTCCACCGTCGGTAAACGCATGCGCGATACCGCACGCAACGTCCTGACATAGTCTGATGAAGGAATTGATGGTGCGAGTTTCGTGAGGACGCTGTCCGGTCCCGTGGGTGAAGCGAACGCAGCGCCAATGGCCGACGCTGCGCGGCCTGTTCTACGCGCCGTTCTACGTGGCGCCGGCGCGCGATGCCTTCGCGGGCGAGGGCGTGGAGATCCGCTTCACCCGCTCGCTGCATCCCGACGAGACGGCGCTGAGTGATGGACGGGACGGTCGACGCGACCCGGGGCGGGCCGATACGGGTGACCTGCCTAGGCGAGGTGGTGATGCGTGGTCCCTTGTGCTGATGGGCCGCGTGCCCAGGACCGATTTCACCCCGGTGGCCTGTCATCGACCGGCAGTCCCAGCGCCACGCGGCCGGCGAGCTTGCGCTGATCGCCGGGACGCAACGGATGGAAGCGCGCGCCCTGGATATCGCGGAACAGCCGCTCCAATCCCTGCTCGCGGAAGTAGCTCGCACCGCCGGCCACCTCCAGCGCCAGCTCGACAGTCCTGAGCGCGCTGCGGGCGACCAGGCTGCGATGGGTGAAGATCTCGCTGGTCGTCGTCTCGCCCGGCTGCGCCGTGTCGGCGAAAGCCACCATGCTGTCGTGGGCGATGCGCGTCGCCGTCCACTCGGTCTGCAGCTCGCCGACCAGCTCGACCGAGGCCGTCCCCTTGCGCTTGGCCGCTGCGATCGCGACGTCGCGCGCCGCCTCCGCGACGCCCGTGTACACGGCATAAACCAGCGGAAACGCCACCATCGAGATCAGATGCATGATCGGATGCCAGGCGCCGGACGGGCGGCGCACCGAGACCGCGGCGTCCGGCACGAAGACGTCATGGAACAGCACGTCATGCGAAGCCGTGCCGCGCATGCCCATCGTGTCCCAGGTCTCGACGATGCTGATGCCGAGGGAAGTGAGGGGAACGGCGATGTGCATCACCGTCGGTCCCTCAGGCGTCTCCTCCACCGCCATGGTCATGAACAGGTTGGCCGACGGCGCGCCGCTGGCGAAGACCTTGCGGCCGTTGACCTTGTAGCCGCCCTCGACCTTGGTCGCCGTGCCCGAGCCGGGCAGCCAGTCCGAACCGCCCGACGTCAGGATCTGCAACCGCTCGGCGGCGATCCGTTTCAGCAGGGCATCGGTCGGCGCCTTCTGGTGGCGCCACCGCCAGGCGGCGAAGGCCACGGGGTGCGTGTGCATGGCCATGGTCAGCGCCGTCGCGCTGGAGATGCGCGCCAGGGTGCGCAGGAATTCGGCCAGCTCGGCCGGCAGCAACCCGGCGCCGCCCAGCTCGCTCGGCACGGCAAGGCCGAAGAACCCATGCTCGCGGAGCAACGCCATGTTGTCGGCGACATATTCCTTCGCCTGATCGCAGCGCTTCTCCGTTGCCTCCAGGCGCGGGCCGAGCTCGGCGAGCGTCGTGCGCCAGTCGAAGGTCGTGTCAGAAACCAGGCGTGGAACGGTTGCAACAGACATCGAAACATCCTTTGATTGGCATTCGTTGTGCAAGAGCTTGTGTCGACAGGGGCCCATCGACAATGACCGAAAAGCCGGATTCCCCTGCCGAAACGCCGGATGTCCTGGTGGACATGCTGCGCGCCCTGCGGCTGACCGGCGCCGTGTTCTTCAGCGGCCGCTACACGGCGCCGTTCGGCATCAGGTCGACCAGGCGCTTCGACCCGGCCATGCCGATGGCGCACCTGCGGCACGTCAGCGTCTTTCACCTGCTCACGGCAGGGACCTGCATGTTCGAGCCGGCAAGCGGCATCCGGCGCCGGCTCACCGCCGGCGATCTTCTCCTGATTCCGTTCGCCGACGAGCACCAGTTCTGGCAAGGCGACGACGCCCGGATCGTGCCGGTCGAGACCACCGTCCGTCAGGGCCGGCAGCCCGGCCTGTGGACGTCCGACCATGGCGGCGGCGGTCCGGAGACGCGGCTGGTCTGCGGCTTCCTGGAATCGTCTGAGTTCCTGGCGACGCCGCTGTTTCGCACCCTTCCGGAGTTCGTCATCGCCCGGCCGGGCGACTTCAAGGCCGGCGAGCTGGTGATCGCCACGGTGCGGGACATCATGGCGCTGGTCGATGCGGCCTCGCCGGGCGCCGAGATCATGCTTGGCCGCATGATGGAGCTTCTGTTCGTCGAGATGCTGCGCCGCCATGCTTCCAGCCTGCCCCGGGATAGCAAGGGATTGCTGGCCGCGATGCACGATCCCGTCGTCGGCCGCGCCCTGAAGCTGGTCCATGCCGATCCGGCGCGCGCCTGGACGGCACACAGCCTCGCGCGCGAAGCCGGCGCGTCGCGCACGGTCCTGGCCGAACGCTTCAATGCCCTGCTGGGGCGGCCGCCGATCGACTACGTCATCGGCTGGCGCATCCAGCTTGCCGCCGGGCGCTTGCGCAACGGGCCCGATCCGATCGCAAGCATCGCGGCCGACGTCGGCTACGAATCGGAAGCCGCGTTCTCGCGCGCCTTCAAGCGGGTGACCGGCCTCAGCCCCGGTCGCTGGCGCGATGGCGCCGGTGACAGTCCCGACCTGATGCCCTTGCAATTCAAGACGCCGCTGGGTCCGGTTCCGGACAGAGGCGACGTAGCATGAAGTGCAGTACGGACTTGCGAGACATCCCAAGTCGATCCCCACCTCGATGCGGAGGGATGGTCCGCTCCCAAGGGTAAAGCGGACATGACACCGATCGGCCGACACTTCTGTCAATGACCCGGAGCGGACACGGACAAAGTACCTCGCTGATTCTATTTTTTACCGATAATCATGGAATTTCCACCCGGAAGGTTGCGCACGGCCGTCTTTACGAACCCGACAGAACGCATCCAGCTAGTGCAATCCGTTGCCGTATATCCAAACCCTCCCGACGTCCAAAGGAGCATGTTGAGAGAGGAGAGCAGGCCAGCTGTGCTTGTTCGTCGGTCGTCGTCGATCATCATATCATAGACGATGATAGCCCCACCTTTCTGGATTGCTTGATATGCCTTAGCGAGCAGCATCTTTTTGGTCGCGAGGTCCCAATTGTGGAGGACGCGACCAAACACGACCACGTCAGCCACAGGCAACGGATCTCTAAAAAAATCTCCCTCGACGAAACTCACCCTATCCGCAACCTTCCATTCAATAGCGTACGCTTCAAAAGGCGGACGCAACGCAGGGAGGTCAAAGCCATCCGCACGGACGTGCGGATGTGCCAACGCGACCTGGACCGGCAGGCAGCCCTGAGCAGTGCCTACATCGCAGAGCGTCTCATAGTTTTTCCACTGGAACTGGCGAGCGATGCTTTGAGCCGCTAGCAAGCTGCCGGAAGTCATTGCGGCGACGAAGGTCTGAAATCTCGCCGCGTCGGCGTACAATGACGCGAAGTGATCCTGGCCATGAGTTTCGGCCGCCGGACTGCCGGTCTGTAGCGCCTGCGTCAGTGATCCCCACATTGCGTATTCGCGGCGGTTGTACTGATGGAAGCTGGCGCCCAGATAAGTCGGCTTCGCCTGATCAAGATAGTGATCGCTCTCCTCGGTGTTGCAATATTGCCCTTTGCGATTTCGCGTGAGCAGACCCATCGCAACAAGCGCATCGAAGAAGTCGCGAGCTGCGCGACTGTGTACCTGAATGTGGTTGGCGAGCTCGGTCGCGCCGAGTGGGCCACTTGCCAGCACCGAAAAGACCTTGAGCTCCACCGCGCTCAGTAGGACTTTCGCCTGCCGATAGGCGCTGCCCATTTCGAAAAGCCGAGCAGCACGCGGGTGTTCGCCGGTCATAAGGATATGCTCCTGTTGGCAGTGCTTGTGTCTCCGCTATCGCGGCGCCGCCTCATTGTGATGGGGAAGCGCCGCACGCTCGTTGGTGACAAGCTTTTGCAACTCCGCAGGAGAGGTGACGCGCACCCCCATACCCATCGCGTTGAAACGGTCAGCCAAGTCGCCATCCTTCGCGATCGCTTGCAGATCGGCGCTGATGCGCTCACGTAGCTCCAGCGACGTTCCGCGCGGTGCGAAGAAACCAAGGAACGCGTCGAAGCCAAGTTCCGGGAAACCTGACTCGCGAGCCGTGGGGACATCGGGCAGGGAAGGCGATCGCTGACTATTCGTAATGGCGATGATCTTGATCTTGCCGACTTGCGCCATGGGCAACTGGGTCGCCAGAGCGGCAACGTACAATTGAAGTCGATTTTGGGAGAGGTCCTGCATTGCCAGGCTCACTTCTCGGTATGAAACCCGCTGGAGGTCGATGCCAGCCCGCCTCAAAAAGCCCGGCACCAGATAGTCAAGGCTGCCTGGAGTTCCACTCCAGTTGAATTGGCCTTTCTTTGAGCGCGCCTGCGCGACAAAATCAGACAGCGAGTTCGTCGCGAGGGAGGTGGGAACGCCGATTGCGACATAGACTTCAGCTGCGGCCGAGATAGGTAGAAGGTCATCGGGATCATAAGGAAGGCTACCCATGTGCGAGACCAGGTTGCTCGTGAGGGGCCCTCCGTTCGTATAGAGCAGAGTATGCCCATCGCTTGAATTGAGCACAGTAGTCACCGCGATGATGCCATCGGCCCCTGGACGATTCTCGACGATGACGGGCTTGCCCCATCGCTTCGCCAGCTTTTCGGCGAACGGACGCGCCGTGACGTCGCCACCGCTGCCGACCGGGAATGGAGTGATGATCTTCACTACCTGGGTCGGCCAGGATTGGGCGTTGCCCGGCGATGCGGTAATCGACAAAGCAATTGTCGTCAGGATTCCCAGAGCCAAACTCGTGGTGCGCATGACGGCGTCTCCTCGTCCCGCCCGACCCAGCGGTTTGTCGGGTTCGATGGACACTAGGAGACGCATACGCCTAAGGTCCTTGTTTCAGAGTCTGAAGAGTTCTGAAGAAGCATGACAACCAATCTGAAACCGGACCGAGATGCCGTTCGATTTGGAAAGTTTTCACTGGACCTCATCGATCGGCGGCTGACCTGTTCGGGAGAGCCCGTCAAGCTCTCAAGCCGGGCACTCGATATCCTGTGCGAATTGGCTTTGGTCCCAGGCGAAGTGGTCAGCAAGGATCACTTGATGGAAAAGGTCTGGCCTGGCCGCGTGGTGGAAGAGAATGCGCTCCAAGTGCATGTGTCCGCATTGCGCAAGGCACTTGAGCGCGGAAGTGACGGTCACAGCTATGTCGTCACGGCCCCGGGAAGAGGCTATCGCCTGGTCGGGATCGATATTGGCTCCGACGTGCCGGCGTATTCAGGCTCTGGAGGGACACCAGCGCGCGGTACCTCGGTTGCCGTTCTACGGTTCGCCAATCTCAGTGGCGATTCCAGCCAAGATTACTTTGCGGACGGTATTGTGGAGGACATCATCACAGGGCTTTCGCGGATCACTGGGCTGTCCGTGGTCGGCGGAACGTCGAGCTTGCTGTTCGGGGCAGGCTCCGGCGATCTGGCGAGTATCGGGCGGAAACTGGGGTGCCGCTATCTCGTTCAAGGAAGTGTGCGAAAGGCCGACAACCGCATAAGGATTACGGCAAGGTTGGTGGAATCTGAAACCGGCGTGGCGTTGTGGGCAGAACGCTACGATCGTCGTTTTGATGATATTTTCGAGGTCCAAGATGCGATCGCAATGAGTCTGATCGGGGCTCTCGAGCCGAACTTGCGCAAAATCGAGATCAGCCGAGTTCGAAGAGAGCGCCCCAACAGTCTTGACGCCTATGACCTGTTCTTGCGGGCGCTCTCCTCGATGCGCACGACCATGCCCACGGGAGCTGGTGAAGCCATTCCTCTGTTGGAGAAGGCCTTGGAGCTCGAACCCGAATATTCCGCAGCCCAGGCGCAGCTCGCACGATGTTTTCAGATCAGATTCAGCCGTAGCGGTCTGAACGAGGCAGATCGTGTCACTGCTGTTCGTTATGCTCGCGCCGCGACGAGAAGTGATGACGCGACCGCGCTTGGTGCTGCAGGCCTTGTGATCTGGTTTGCCGATGCCGACTTCGCTACCGCGTTCGAGGTGTTTGACCGCGCACTATCGATCAGTCATTCGAATGTCGTTGCTTTGGGAAACAGCGCATTCGCTCATGCGTTCATGGGCCACGGCGAAATTGCGCTCACACTGGCGCAACGTGCTCTGGAGGTGAGTCCGTTGGATACGCTGATCGCTCACATGGCGATCGCGGTGACTGAGTTTCATGCGAGCCATTTTGAGGAAGCGCTCAACGCGGCAGCGCGCGCTGTCGAAGCAAATCCCTCCTTTAGCGTGCCGCAAGTCCTTTTGACGGTCGCTCTCGCCCGGCTCGGTCGCGTCGAGGAGGCGAGATCAGTTGTCGAACGGGTATTGACCCTCGATCCAACGTTCACCATGCCAGTTTGGTCAGTCACTGTACGGAAAAATCCCGCCGTTTTCGATCCAATGGCGCAGGCGTGGGCGCAAGTCACCGCTTGCAGCTAATATCTGCTTATGGCCCGAAACGGCGGTTGAGGGTCGGGCAGAGCATGTCCGCTCTGCCCGGGTACTTCAGACATCAACTTGTTCCGCTATTGCCAGGGCGTCATCTACTTCGATGCCCAGGTATCTGACGGTGCTTTCGATCTTGGTATGTCCAAGCAGAAGCTGAACGGCCCTGAGATTTACTGTCCGCCGGTAGATCAGGGTAGCTTTTGTGCGCCGCAACGAATGGGTCCCAAACAGCCTCGGGTCAAGTCCAGCGCTCCCGATCCACTCCGAAACAAGGCGAGCATATTGGCAGGTCGTCATATTGGTTTGGGGACCACGACTACCCGTAAACAGGAACTCGCCGGGTCTTTTGTTGGCGGCCTTTAGATAATCATCGATGGCTTGGCGGGTCTGCTCACTCAATTCAAATCTAACGGGCCGCCCGGTTTTCTTTTGTCGAACCGTTGCGCGATCCGCCGTGTAGCCGCCGGCGGCGACATCCTCGACCCGGATGGTGACGACGTCACAGCCGCGAAGCTTGCTGTCGATCGCCAGATTGAACATTGCGAGGTCGCGAGTGCGGCCTTCGATCTGGAGTTTCGTCCGAATCGCCCAGACGTGTTTTGGTCGCAGCGGCGGCTTTGCCCCTGTCAGCTTGCCTTTGTTCCAGGGCACGCGCTGGGGCGTCTGGGTAGCGATCACTTCATCTTGCATAGTCATCCTCCTCGGTTACAGACACCGAGGAGGATGGGACCGCCGGTTAAGGCTTTAGAATTAGGTCAGCATTTGGATCAGTTCGGACTTGGCCTGCAGCGTTGCCGAACGCGACCTGTAGCGAATGACCCACAGCGGACATGGCCGCCCACCTTACTCGATCAAGTCGTCGGCAAGAGCCAGAACAGAAATGGATACTTCAATGCCCAGTGCCTTCGTCGTCCTACTGCGCCCGCTTCCACACGATGTCCAGGGTCAGGCCGGCAGGTGTGCGCGGGTTTGTGAACTTCATTTCGTCGGCGGAAATTGACGTAACAATTCTGCGCTGATTGGGGGCTCCGACAAGATTTGGAAACGTGCTCGTTTCAACGTTTGCCTGAATTGTCTTTGTGTTTTCGTCCACCGTATAGGTACCGGTGTAGGCGATCGATCCTGAAGCAACTGCCATGGCCTCGTCCGCCGAAGGGCGAGCAGAATCGCTCGATACATACTTGGGAAGATCGGTACGCGTTGTTATGAAGTGAAAGCGACCATCGGCGGTATACGTCACCGCGCCCTGCAAGCTCGGCCGTTGAACGTTGCTGCCGTCATCACGCTTAGCCGTACTCGAAACGTAGATCCACGTTCCAACTAGCTGGTCCTTCAGTGGCTTTTCCTGGGCAACGCCGCTGTTTGAGTAAGAAGAAATTGCAAGTAGTGCAATCGCACCAATGCCAAGTGCGCAGCGCCTATTCATGTCCCCCCCTGTAGCCATCGAGGCAGTCACAGTATTGAGGTGGATGGGTCGGAACAAGCCCGGAGTGCGGAGAGTAGCGAACAGTGCTCAGGCACACGCCGATGACCTCTTTTTGCCCCAAGCTGACATCGCTCAGGAGTAGGACGACGTCCCCTTTCTGGGGTAAAGCGGACATCACGCCCACTGGTTGTGACTTCGGCTCTCGCCGCGCGACATTCTCCCGACCGTAATGAGGACCGTTGCATGCCCCTTATCCTCCAGGAAGCGCTGCGCGGCCTGTTCTACGCGCCGTTCTACGTGGCGCTGGCGCGCGATGCCTTCGCGGGCGAGGGCGTGGAGATCCGCTTCACCAGTTCGCCGCATCCCAACGAGACGGCGCTGCGCGTCATGGACGGCACGGTCGATGTGAGCTGGGGCGGGCCGATGCGGGTGATGGAGACCTATCACAAGCTCGCCGGCTGCGACCTGGTCTGTTTCGGCGAGGTGGTGACGCGCGATCCGTTCCTGCTGATGGGACGCGCGCCCAAACCCGACTTCACCCTGGCCGACCTCGCGTCGGTCACGCTCGCCACGGTGAGCGAAGTGCCGACGCCCTGGCTCTGCCTGCAGCACGACCTGCGCCTGGCCGGCGTCGATCCCGCCGGCATCCGGCGTGTGACCGGCCGGACGATGATCGAGAACGTGGCGGCGCTGAAGGCGGGCGCCGTCGACGTCATTCAGGTATTCGAACCGTTCCCCAGCCTGTTGCTGGCCGAGGGCGCGGCGCACGTCTGGTACGAAGCGGCGCAGCGTGGTCCCACCTCCTACACCTGCTTCTACGCGCGGCGCGGCACGCTGGCGGCGCGGCGCGACGAGCTTCTGCGCCTCGTGCGCGCAATCGACCGCACCGAGAAGTGGGTGGCGACCGCGAGTGGCTCCGAGATCGCGGGCGCGATTGCGGGCTACTTCGCCGATGTCCCGCCCGCGATCCTCGCGGCGGCCTGCACGCGCTACAAGGCGCTCGGCATCTGGGGCACGACGCCGATCCTGCCGCGCGCCGGCTACGAGCGGCTGCGCGACGGGCTGGTGTCCGGCGGCTTTGTTTCGCCTGGCGCCACGTTCGAGACCGCCGTCGACAACACGCTGGCCGAGGACGCGATCGCGCTCGGGCTGCCCACGCTCGCGTAATCGCGAGCGCCCTTCGCGTAATCGCGAGCGCCCTTCGCGTAATCGCGAGCGCCCTTCGCGTAATCGCTAGCGGCGCTCAGCGAGGGTGAGTACTCGTAAATCCGGGATGTCCGCTTTTCGAGGCAAAGCGGCCATGCAGCGACGCCCCGGCAAGATTGGTTGTGTCGCACCGGGCGAATTGCCACACTCGTGCTCAGACTGAGCGGCCGAGGCAGGCCCCGACGAACGGGGCCGCCTTCGCCGAACGGACAGGAATGCCACCGCGCGCCAGAACGCGGGGCCCACTGGGAAGGAGCCGAACGATGGTGGTCACGACCTCGATCGACAGCCCGGCCGCGACCACGAACACCACGCCTCTGGCGCGGCGGCGACGTGGCACATTTGCCGCCGACAAACTCTGGGCGTTGGCCTTTGTCACCCCCTACGTCGCGGTATTCGTGGCCTTCGTGATTTATCCGATCGGCTATGGGCTGTGGCTGGGCAGCGATCCGGCCAGCTATCGCTCACTGTTCAGCGATCCGGTCTATCCGCGCACGGTGGTGAACACGCTGCTCTACTTGCTGTTCGGCGTGAACCTGAAATTGCTGCTGGCGCTGCTGCTATCGGGCTTCTTCATGCGCAAGGGCTGGTGGACCAAGATCCTGCTGCTGATCTTCATGCTGCCCTGGGCGATTCCGGCGCTGCCGAGCTACCTCTCCATCAACTGGATGCTGAACGGGCAATGGGGGCTGATCAACAATATCATCTGGAACGTGGCGCAGGTCGATGGGCCGCCCTGGCTCGACAGTCACGGCTTCGCGTTGGGTTCGGTCATTTATGGCCACATCTGGAAATGGCTGCCCTTCTGGACCCTGATCTTCCTCGCCGGGCGCATGGCCGTTTCGCTCGAGTTGTATGAGGCCGCGGAGGTCGATGGCGCCAGCCGGCTGCAGAAATTCAGGTACGTGACCCTGCCGCTGATGGCCGGGATGTACCTGGTTTGCACCATGCTCTCCACCATCTGGGCGCTCGGCGATTTCAACGCCGTGCGCTTCATCTCCGGCGGCGGGCCGGCGCTGTCGACGCATGTGCTGGCGACCCTGGGCATCCGCAACGCCTTCGAGCTGGGCGATCCCCATCTGGGCATGGCGACGGTGCTGACGGCGCTGCCTTTGCTGATCCCGCTGGTGATCCTGCTGATGCGCCAGTTGCGGCGCAGCGAGGTCACGATATGACCGCGCAACGCCGGGACCGCGCGATCAGCAGCATTGGCGTGTGGTTGCTGTCGGCGGTGCTGCTGGTTTGGACGCTGCTGCCGATCTACAACATCATCCGCGTGTCCATCCAGGAAAAGGAGGAGGTGCTCAGCACCTCCGTCTTCCCGGTCGCGCCCAGCCCGCATGCGTTCAGCGTCGTGTTCCGCCAGGCCTTCTGGCTGCTGGAGACATTCTGGAACCAGATGGGCAACAGCTTCTATATCGGTGTCATTGTCGCATTCCTGGTCCTGGCCATCGGGTCGCTGACCAGTTTCACCATCAGCCGGATGCGCATCCGCAGCGGCTGGATGCTGACCAATGCGGCGCTGCTGACCTATGTGATCCCGATGTCGTTCCTGGCCATCCCGTTCTACGGCATCATGGGCAAGTATGGCCTGACCAACAATCCGATCGCGGTGATCGCGGTCGAAGTGACCTTCGCCACGCCCTATGCGATTTTCATTTTCCAGCAATACAGCGCCTCGATCCCGTTCGAGCTGGACGAGGCGGCGCGCATCGACGGCGCCTCGCCGCTGCAGATCTTCTTCCGCATCTATCTGCCGTTGATGGCCCCCGCCCTGGTGGCGATCGGCACCTATGCGCTGCTGCTGTCATGGAACGAATATCTCTATGCGTTCCTGCTGCTGTCGGGCGGCAAGGTCATCACCGTGCCGGTGGCGCTCGGCAAGTTCCTGGTGGGCGACGAGGCACCCTGGAACTACCTGATGGCGGCGGCAATCGTCTACGCCATTCCGCCCTTGATCATCTACTACGGGTTCCGCCGCAAGATGAGCGGCGGCCTGACCATGGGCGGAGTGAAAGGATAAACGCGGCGCCCCCATCTGGCGTGGAAGCAGGGCGTCCTGGGAGGAGAAAAAGATGAAGCGCATTACACGGCGGCGGGCGTTGGTTGGCGCAAGTGCGGCGGGTGCCGCGGTCACGGCGGGCACCGGACTGATGCCGCGCCGCGCCAAGGCGGCCGGCGAGCTCACGGTCTGGTGGACCCAGGGTTTCTACAAGGCCGAAAACGATGCCGTGATCGCCTGGATGGCGGACTGGGAAAAGCGCAACAACACCAAGGTCAATCTGACCATCATGAACGGGCCGGATGTGATCACCAAGCTGATCGCCGGCATGCAGGTGGGCGACGTGCCGGATGTGGTGCACACCGTCACCGGCGACCGATTCCTGGTGCCGCGCGCGGCCTGGAACGACCAGCTGGAAGATGTCTCCGATGTCGTGGAATCGCAGAAGGCCGAGTTCACGGAAACCGCGCTTGTCAGTGCGCGCCTCTATAACGCCAAGCAGAAGAAATATTCGTATTACGGCGTGCCGACCAAAGGCTCCTCGCTGATGAATTCGGTCTGGCTCCCGTTGGTGGAGGAAGCCGGCTTCGGCGCGGCCGATATCCCGAACACGCAGGACAAATTCTACGATTTTTTCCAGACCGTGCAGGACAAGCTGCGCTCCAAGGGCAAGCGTATTTTCGGCCTCGGCTATTCGATGGCGGCGAAGGAGGCGGACGCCGGCAATCTGTTCCACCAGTTCCTGGTGAGCTATGGCGGCGTCGGCATCGTCCTGCCGGATGGCAAGCTGAATATCGACGATCCCGCCGTGCGCAAAGCGGCGATCACGTCGCTAGAGCGGCTGACGACGCCGTTCAAGAAAGGCTATGTGCCGCCAGGTGCGATCAACTGGGGCGATGTCGACAACAACAACGCCTTCTTCGCCCGACAGATCGTGATGACGCCCAACGCCACCATCTCCATCGCCGCGGCGCAGATGGACAAGCCCGATCTCTACTACAAGGAGATCATCACCCGCGGCGTACCCCTGGGCAATGACGGCAAGCCGGTGGCGAGCCTGCTGGCGATTGCCCCCACCATCATCCCGAAAGGGTCGAAGAACGTCGACGCCGCCAGGGCGTTGCTGCGTGATTTCGTCAAGCCGGCGAACATCAACGCCTATCTGAAGGAAACCCGCGCGCGCTATCTGCCGGTGATGGCTTCAATCGTGAAGAACGATCCGTACTGGACAGACCCGAAGGATCCGCACCGGCAGGTTGCGGTGGATATGGGGCTGACCCAGCCGACGGTGCCGTGGTGGATGTCCTACAACCCCGCCTATTCGGCCGTGCTGTCCGAGCAGATCTGGCCGCAGGCGGAAGCCAATATCACGCAACGCAACATGACCCCGGAACAGGCCACCGACGAAGCAGCCAAGCGGATCAAGCAGCTGTTCGAGCAGTATCAGAAATGACAGCCCGGCCGCGCGCCGACAGGCTACGCCCTGTCGGCGCCGGTCGTTGCGTCCTGGCGTGGGCGATCAGGCACGACAGATATCGATGCATACGGCATTAATCATCGTCGCGATCTTCGCCATGGTGCTGGCCGTGCCTGCCGTTGTGTGGCTGACGAAACTGATACGTCCGCCGAAACCGGAAAACGAGGCGATTGACCGTAGAGTTGAGGAGGCACGTCGACGCCTCGACAGGACGCATTACTAGGCCAAGTTAGGACACGCCGTCGACAACGCGTGATTCGATGGAAGCGATCGGCGCGGCTTTCGCGTCCAGCCAAGGCCAGGCGACCGCAGCCGACGTCGCGACGTTCGCTCAGGCGGGCGTGCAGATGCTGATGTTCGACACGCGCGCCGTCTGACGTCCGCCGACGTCGCAGAGCGAGATCACGCCGCATACCCCACTCTGGACGCTGGGCGATCGGCGGCGGTTAAATGCGGCCAGCAAGGAGGACAGCATGCTGGCCAACACCACACGGGCTTTGACCGAAGAGCAACGCGAGCAGTGGGCGGTCGACGGCTACCTGCAGCTCGAGAGCGCGCTCAGCCCGGCGGAAGTGGATTTCTTCTCCCGGCAGATCGACCGGGTGCGGACGCAGCCGGGCTACGAGCCTGCGCCGGGCAAGCTGCCGCGCGGCCACTATGCCTGGGTCGACCACGCCGATCCGAACCCGGAAGCCTTCATGGACCGGCGCGATCTGCTCGCCTATCACCAGGCCTTCCTCGACCTGATCGACCGGCCGCGTGTGTTCGACCTGATCCTCGACCTGATGGGCCCCTACATCCAGTTCTCGATGAGCCAGGCGATCGTGCGCGCCTCGACCGAGACGTTCCCGGGCTACACCCACACCGACGGCGGCGAGGCCCAGCGCGCCATCCGCGTCACCGAGACCAGCCGGCCGCTGGCGGTCAAGGTGATGTACCTGCTGACCGACGTCACCGAGCCCGACAGCGGCAACTTCACGATCTTTCCCGGCAGCCACCTCAGGCCGTTCCCCGAGCGCGCCGAGCGCATCCCCAACCCGCACATGCCGGGCGCGGTACCGCTGCTCGGCAAGGCGGGCGACGCCTACGTCTTCCCGCACGCGATCTGGCACGGGCCGTCGCCCAACCGCTCGGGCAAGGCGCGCAAGACCATCCTCTACAATTACTGCCAGATGTTCATGCGGCCGTACGATTTCGGCGCGCCCTACGCCGCGCTGTTCGAGCGCTGCACGCCGCGCCAGCGCCGCCTGCTGGGCGACCTCGGCCATGACTTCCGCCCCGGCGACTTCTTCTATGCGCCGGAGGACCAGGCGGCGCTGATGACCGGCACCACCTACGTGCCGGGGCGTGCCATCCACGTAGACCTGGACGCAGCCAAGAAACAGTAAGAGGACGGGCGGTGGCGCCGAGATCGACTGGACAGGACGGTCGTTATGGCGAATAATAACTACAGTTAGTAAAATCTGGAGCGGAAAAGCAAATGTCGCAAATGTCGCAACCTACGCGACAGGCAGGCACTGCTGGCACCGGCCGATTGGATCGATGGAGCAAGAGGTTGGACGACAATCCTGGGAATTGCAGCGAACTCGATCTTGAAGCAGATCGTGTCGCCTTCTTAGCGCCGGATGGCTTCGGCCTCGGCCGGCGTCAGCGGCCGCTCGCGGAACGACAGGACCCGGCCGCGGATGGTGGCGAACAGGGTCTGCGCCTCGAGCTTGCCGGGATAGCGGATCTGCGTGTTGTCGAAGCGCGCCAGCCAGATCTTGATCGGCCGTTCGCGTTCGGTCTCGGCTTCCTTGGGCGCTTCGTCGAACTCGCCGGCGACTCGCTTGGTGTAGATCTCGCAGACCAGCACGTCGCCGATCGCGCCCGGGATGCCGGTCGCGGCCGCGGGCTCCATGCCGATCTTGCGGAACAGCACGTCGATGCGCCGCTTGCCGTCGTTGCTGCGCACGGTCTTGTCGCAGGCGGCATCGCCGGCAAAGCCGACGCTGAGCGCAGCCGACAAGGGGTCGAGCGAGTCCTTGCGGTCGGCGTCGCTGATCGTCTGCTGCGGCGTCGGCTTCCAGACCGGGGTATGGGTCTCCTGCAGGAAGCCCGCGGCGCCGTACTGCGCGAGCCAGGTGCGTGGCTTGCCGTCGACGCTGATCGAGAGCGATCCCGCGGCCGGTTGCGCACCCTGGGTCGTGAAGCCGCCCCACGCGCGGTTGCGGCCGACGTAGTTCATGGTGACGGCCTTCAGCATGCCTTCCTTGAAGGTGGTGGTCTCGACATCGTACTTCGATCCGTTGAAGCGGGCAGTGACGTCTATGCGGAAGCCGGAAATGCCCGCGAAGGTGATCTCATAGGCTATGTCGACCTGGCGGGCGTCCTGGGCCGCAACCACGGCGGGCGGCGCCAGACACGCGGCCAAGACGATGAAGGCCCTACGAAATCTCATGAAATCCCTTCCTACCAGGGGCTTACTTCGGCCGTATGTCCACGATAGAAGGCCGTCGCCCCCCACGCTACTGAACTCGCGCGCCCCGAAAGGCATTTTGCACTGATGTCGCTAGCCGCCAAACATGGCGTACCCAAGCTCGGTTTAAGGCGCACCTGGGCCGTTTTGCGCGTGGTCGGTCAGTATCTGTGGCCACAGGGCGAGACCGGCCTGCGCTGCCGGGTGGTCGTGGCGCTGGTCTTGCTGATCGTGGCCAAGGTCACCAACGTCTACGTCCCGGTGCTCTACAAGTACGCCGTCGATGCCCTGGGCGAGCCCACGGCGCAGGCCGTCGCCGTGCCGGTGACCCTGATCCTGGCCTATGGCGTGGCCCGCGTCCTGGCGCAGGCCTTCGGCGAACTGCGCGACGCCATCTTCGCGCCGGTCTCGCAGCGCGCCATCCGCAACATTGCGCTCAAGGTGTTCCACCATCTCCATGCGCTGTCGCTGCGCTTCCATCTCGAGCGCCAGACCGGTGGTCTGAGCCGCGTCATCGAGCGCGGCACCAACGGCATGGAGTTCCTGATCCGCTTCACCACCTTCAACATCCTGCCGACCCTGTTCGAGATCTGCCTGGTCGGCGCCGTGCTGTGGAGCCTCTACGACTGGCGCTTCTCGGCGGTGACGCTGGCCGCCGTCGGCGGCTACATCGCCTTCTCGGTCATCCTGTCGGAATGGCGCATCAAGTTCGTGCGCCGCATGAACGATGCCGACACCGAGGCCAACGCCAAGGCGATCGACAGCCTGCTGAACTACGAGACGGTGAAGTATTTCGGCAACGAGGAGCACGAGGCGCGCCGCTTCGATGTCGGCCGGCGTCGCTACGAGCAGGCCGCCATACACTCCAGCCGCACGCTCTCGCTGCTCAACGTCGGGCAGGGCGCCATCATCTCCAGCGGGCTGGTCGCGGTCATGGTCATGGCGGGCTACGGCGTGAAGGCCGGCACCATGACCTTGGGTGACTTCGTGGCGGTCAACGCCTTCCTGATCCAGCTCTACATGCCCTTGAACATGCTGGGCTTCGCCTATCGCGAGATCCGCAATGCGCTGGTGAACATGGAGAGCATGTTCGGCCTGATGGACGTGCCGGCCGAGATCGCCGACAAGCCGGGCGCGCCGGCCCTCAAGGTGGCAGGCGGCGAGATCGTGTTCGACCATGTCGACTTCCACTACGAGAAGGCCCGGCCGATCCTGCACGACGTCAGCTTCCGCGTGGCGCCGGGCGACACGGTGGCGATCGTGGGCTCGAGCGGGGCGGGGAAGTCGACGGTCTCGCGCATCCTGTTCCGCTTCTACGACGTCGCCGCGGGCAGCGTCCGGATCGACGGCCAGGATATCCGCGACGTCACCCAGTCGAGCCTGCGCGCGGCGATCGGCGTGGTGCCGCAGGACACCGTCCTGTTCAACGACACGATCTACTACAACATCTGCTACGGCCGGCCGGCCGCCACGCGCGAGGAGGTCGAGCAGGCGGCGCGGCTCGCGCGCATCCACGACTTCATCATGGCCCTGCCGCTGGGCTACGAGTCGACGGTGGGCGAGCGCGGCCTGAAACTGTCGGGCGGCGAGAAGCAGCGCGTGGCGATCGCCCGCACCATCCTGAAGAACCCCAGCATCCTGTTGTTCGACGAGGCGACCAGCGCCCTCGACACGCGCACCGAGCAGGAGATCCAGCGCTCGCTGGAAGAGGTGAGCCGCGGCCGCACCACCGTGGTGATCGCCCATCGTCTGTCGACCATCATCAACGCCGACGAGATCGTCGTGCTCGATCGCGGCCGCGTCGCCGAGCGCGGACGGCATGGCGAATTGCTGGCCCGCAACGGCCTCTATGCCGACATGTGGCGCCGCCAGCAGGAGGCCGCCCGCGAGGCCGAGCGGCACGTCGTGCAGGAAGAGGAACCGCCCTCGTTCCGCGCCGAGGGGCATCTGCGTGTCGCCGACTAGCGCCGCGGTCCGGATAGAGATGTGCTAGAATAAGCAGATGCGTCGTGACGCCATCATCGCCGTGATTCGGTCCGAGGAAACTGCCCTGAAACGGGTGGGTGTGAAGTCGCTTGCTCTCGTGGGCTCGTCTGCCCGCGATGACCGGAGCGAGGCCAGTGATGTCGATGTGCTGATCGATGTCGCCGACGAATCCGGCTTTTCCCTGATGGATCGCATCGGCGTCATGCATTTGCTCGGCGATGCCCTCAGTCTGCCGGTCGACGTCAGCCGCCGCGACACCCTCAACCCGCTGGTGCGCGAGCGGATGGTGGAAGACGCCATCAAGATCTTTTGATGGCTGCCCCGGCTTCGCAGCTCTATTTGGCGCAAATGCTCGACAACATCGAGCGGATACGTCTTTGGACGAGCGGCCATACGCTCGAGACCTATCGCGCAAATCTGGCGGACATCGGCAATGTTTTACGACACGAATACGGCGACGTTGCGGATGCGGAGGTCTGGCGGATCGTCGTCGACGATCTGTCCGCCATGAGAAGCGCCGTTCAGTCAATGATCGACCAGTCATGACGACCGTCGCGGCGTCTTCCTGGCGTACGCTGCTGCCCGTCTTCGCCGCCTGCGCGGCGATCGGCCTGCAGGCGGGCACGGCCATGCCGCTGGTGCCGCTGGCGCTCGAGCGCATGGGCCACGACAAGCTCACCATCGGCATCGTCGCCGCCGCCTGGGGCGTCGGCATGCTGGCCACCGCCTCGCACATCCCGCGGCTCGCGGCGCGTTGGGGCGCGGTGCCGTTCATCGTCGGCGCCGTGGTCGCGGGTTCGGCGATCACCGTCGCCTACACGCTGACCGACAGCGTCGCGATCTGGTTCATCCTGACCTTGCTGCATGGCGTCACGGGCGGCATCCCCTGGGTGGTGAGCGAAATCTGGATGAACGTGGTCGTCGAGGAGAAGCGCCGCGGCCGGGTCATGGCGGTCTATTCCATGCTGGTGGCACTCGGCCTGGCGCTGGGGCCGTTCGTGCTGCAGATCGTCGGCGTCTACGGACCCAAGCCGTTCATCATCTGTGCCGTCCTGGCGCTGCTGGTGGCGCTGCCGCTGCTGCCCTACTGGAAGACCGCGCCGAAGATCGAGCATGCCGAGGACAGCGGCTACCTGCAGGTCGTCGTCCTGGCGCCGCTTGCCATGCTGGCGGGTTTCGCCTGCGGGTTGGGCGAGCAGGTCGCCTTCAGCTTCCTGCCGGTCTATGCCGTCGGCGCCGGCGTGTCGGCCGAGATCGGCGCGCTCTGGCTCTCCACGTTCGTCATCGGCAACGTGGTCCTGCAATGGCCGATCGGCTGGATGGCCGATCATTTCGACCGGCGCCTGGTGCTGGCGGGCTGTGCGCTCGCGAGCACCCTGCTGGTCGTGCTGCTGTCGGCCGTCTCGGCGCAGTCGTTGATGGTCATTGGCGTGATCGCGCTGTGGGGCGGGCTGTCGTTTGCGATCTATCCCGTCGGTCTGGCGCTGCTCGGCCAGCGCATCGGCGGCGGCGACATCGCGCGCGCCAACACCGCCTTCAGCATGCTCTACATCCTGGGCGGCCTGGTCGGCCGGCCGCTCGCGGGTGCTGCGATGGATGCGGTCGGAGATCCCGGCCTCGGCTGGACGCTCGCGGTCTTCTATTTGATCGCGGGGATTTGCGCCTTGCTGGCATTCCACCGACGCCGCTGATAAGGCTGCCGCAGCATGAAAGTCGACCCGCTGCTCGAGCCGCTGCTGGCCGGCGACCGCCGCGCACTCGCGCAAGCCATCACCCTGATCGAATCGACGCGCTCCGATCATCGCGAGCGTGCCGACGTGCTGCTGGGCGCCCTGCTGCCGCACGCGGGCAAGTCGGTGCGGCTCGGCATCACCGGCGTGCCGGGCGTCGGCAAGTCGACCTTCATCGAGCGCTTCGGCCTGTCGCTGCTGGAGCAGGGCCGCTCGCTTGCCGTGCTCGCCATCGATCCCTCGTCCAAGCGCGGCGGCGGCTCGATCCTGGGCGACAAGACGCGCATGGAGGAGCTGTCGCGCCGGCATGGCGCCTTCATCCGGCCGTCGCCCGCGGGCGCGACGCTGGGTGGCGTGGCGCGGCGCACGCGCGAGACCATGCTGCTGGTCGAGGCGGCGGGCTTCGACACGGTGATCGTCGAGACCGTGGGCGTCGGCCAGTCGGAGACCGCGGTGTCCGACATGGTCGACATGTTCATCGTGCTGCTGCTGCCGGCGGGCGGCGACGACCTGCAGGGCATCAAGCGCGGCGTCATCGAGCTCGCCGACCTGATCGTGGTCAACAAGGCCGACGGCGACCTTTTGGCCACCGCCAGGCGCTCGGCGTCGGACTATCAGCACGCGCTGCGCATGCTGCGCTCGCCGACGGCCGGCTGGACGCCCGAGGTCACGACGGCGTCGGCTCTCACCGGCGAGGGCGTGGCCGAGGTCTGGCAGGTCATCGGGCGCTTCATGAAGGCCGTGGGCGAGAACGGCGTCGCCCGCCGCCGCGCCGACCAGGCGCGCGCCTGGATGTGGAACGAGGTGGGGGAAACCCTGCTGGCCGAGTTGCGCAAGCATCCCGGAGTGAAGAAACTGGTGTCGGGCCTGGAGCGTGAGGTCGAAGCCGGCCGCGCAACCCCCGCCGCTGCGGCCCGTCGTATGCTAGAGGCATTCCATGGCCGCTAAGTCCTTCGTCCGCCGCGCCCGCCGTGCCGCCGCTGCCCAGCAGGAGCTGCCGTACTGGAAGCGCAAGACGCTTGCCCAGATGTCCAAGCAGGAGTGGGAGCAGCTCTGCGACGGCTGCGGCATGTGCTGCGTCAACAAGCTCGAATACGAGGGCACCGGCGAGCTCGCCCAGACCGACACCTGCTGCAAGCTTTTGGACCCCAAGACGGCGCGCTGCCGGGACTACAAGAACCGCAAGAAGATCGTGCCGGACTGCATCCAGCTCACCCCAAAGGTGGTGGCCAAGATGGACTGGCTCCCCAAGACCTGCGGCTACCGGCTGGTCCACTTCAAGCAGGACCTCTACTGGTGGCACCCCCTGGTCTCGGGCGACCCGGAAACCGTGCATGCTGCGGGAATCTCGGCCCGCGGACGGGTGATTCCGGAGGACCAGGTCGAGGATATCAGCGAGCGGGTGGTGGACTGGTTCGCGTAAGACGCGAACTGGTTCGCTTGACGGCCCGCCTGCCAGACCCTTAAAAAGCCGGCCTTCCCGCCTTCCGGCGGGATCGTTTTTTAAGCGGAAGCCGCCATGCCTCGTCGTTGCGCCCTGTCGGGCAAGTCCGTGCAATACGGCAACAATGTGAGCCACGCCAACAACAAGACCCGGCGCCGGTTCATGTCCAACCTGCAGGTCGGGTCGGTCCTGTCGGATGCGCTGGGTCACACGGTCCGGCTGCGCCTCACCCCGCGCGGCATGAAGACCATCGAGCACAACGGCGGCATCGACGCCTACCTCCTGGGCACCAACGACAGCAAGCTCAGCCCCGAGATGAAGGTCCTGAAGCGCCGCGTCGTCTCGGCCAAGGCCAAGAAGGATGCAAAAAAGGTGGCAGCGTAGCTGCCATCCCGAGCCGCAGGCGAGGGACCTGACGCCTACGGCGTCAGCTCGAACAGCAGCAGGATGTTGCGCTGAAGCGGATTGAAGTTGTCGTCCGAGATCAGCCAGACCAGCGTCTCGCCGCGCGGCCCGCGGGTCGCGGCGATGCCCTCCAGATTGTCGACCGCATAGGGTGAGGCGAGGCGCGCCAGCTCCTCGGCCTGCACCCTGCCGCCGGCCACGAGCTGGCTGGCGGCGAAGCGCATGACGCGGCAGCGCACACCGCGCGCGAAATCGAACGCCCGCTCGAGCACGGCGAACGAGCCGTCGGGCAGCCGCGCGATGGCGGTCGGCCGGAAGTCGGGGATGGTGGCGTAGCTGAACGAGCGCCACTGGAAGCGGCCGCCGGCTGACGGCGTGCCGATCCAGCCCATCACCGTGCCGGCCTGCTCGCTGTATTCCTCGCTGATGGCGATGACGCGGCCGTCGTCGAGCGCCGCCAGCGCCTCGATGCCGCCGTTGGCCGGCTGGCGGCCGATCTCGCCCGGGCCTTCGACCGGCGTCGGCGTCGCGGTCAGCGTCCGGTAGCGCCACAGCCGGTGATCGCGCTCGAAGGCCACCAGCCACGAGCCGTCGGGCAGGCGCGCCATCGCCTCGGCGTCGGCCTCCGCCTTGCTCGCGATCAGCCGGCCGTCGAGGCCGTGCAGCTGGCCGATGCGGGCGCCGCTCAGGCCCGCGAGATTGGCCTCGCCGTCATACTCGATGGTGGCGGTGAGCCAGGCGCCCTCGTCGGAGATCGAGGTCAGGGTCTTGCCGTCGGGCGAGACGTGCAGGTCCGACCAGCCGCCGAAATGGCGCGTGTTGGCCGACAGCACGAGGCCGCCGCGCCACACCAGGCGGCCGATGATCTTGGCCGACGGGTCGTCGATCTTGAAGGGCTGCGAGGAAGTCCTGATCTCGAGCGTCTGCTCCTGCGCCACCGCCGGCGGCGGCGAGGCGCCGGCGCAGGCGGTGGCGAGCAGGCAGACGACGAACAGCGAGCGGAGGATGGAGCGCAAGTTCAGGCGGCGCGACGGCCCGACTTGCCGGCGGGTGCCTTGCCACCTTTGCCGCCGCGCGGCGCGCGCGCCGCACGGATGTCCTTGAGTTCTTCCTCGTCGAACAGCGAGGCGAGCTGCTCCATCATCGTGCCGCCGAGCTGGTCGGCGTCGACGATGGTGACGGCGCGGCGATAGTAGCGCGTGACGTCATGGCCGATGCCGATGGCGATCAGCTCCACCGGCGAGCGCGTCTCGATCCAGTCGATGACGTCGCGCAGGTGCCGCTCCAGGTAGTTGCCGGGATTGACCGACAGCGTCGAATCGTCGACCGGCGCGCCGTCGGAGATCACCATCATGATCTTGCGCTCTTCGGTGCGCGGCAGCAGGCGGTTGTGCGCCCACAGCAGCGCCTCGCCGTCGATGTTCTCCTTGAGGATGCCCTCGCGCAGCATCAGGCCGAGGTTCTTCCTCGCCCGGCGCCACGGCGCGTCGGCCGGCTTGTAGATGATGTGGCGGAGATCGTTGAGGCGGCCCGGGTTGGCGGGCTTGCCGGCGGCGAGCCATTGCTCGCGGCTCTGGCCGCCCTTCCAGGCGCGCGTCGTGAAGCCCAGGATCTCGACCTTGACGCCGCAGCGCTCGAGCGTGCGGGCCAGGATGTCGGCGCTCATCGCCGCCACCGTGATCGGCCGGCCGCGCATGGAGCCGGAATTGTCGATCAGCAGCGACACGACGGTGTCGCGGAAGTTGGTCTCCTTCTCCTTCTTGAAGGAGAGGGCGTGCATGGGATTGGCGACGATGCGGGCGAGGCGCGCGGCATCGAGCGTGCCCTCGTCGAGGTCGAAGTCCCACGAGCGGTTCTGCTGCGCCATCAGTCGGCGCTGCAGGCGGTTGGCGAGCTTGCCGATCACGCCCTGCAGGTGGCTGAGCTGCTGGTCAAGGTGGTTGCGAAGGCGGCCGAGCTCCTCGGCATCGCACAGCTGGTCGGCATCGACGATCTCGTCGAACTTCACCGTATAGGCGTGATACTGCTGGCCCAGCGGCTCGTTGGACAGCGCACCCGGCGGCAGCCAGGGACGCTCGGCGCGGCCCGGCTCCTCCTCGTCGCCCGAGCCCATCTGCATCTCGGTCTGGGCCTGGTCGGCGACGGTCTCGGAGGCGTCTTCCTGATCCGATGCGTCCTCGCTCTCCTCGCCCTGGGCGCCGTAGCCTTGGGTTTCGCTCGAATCGCTCTGGTCGTCGCCGGTCTCGTTCGACTGGCCGTCGGCGTTCTCCTGGTCCTGCAATTCCTGGTCGTCCTCGTCCTGCAGGTCGGCCGATTCATCGCCGAGCTTGAGGTCGCGGATGAGCTGGCGCGCGGCCCGCGCAAACGATTCCTGGTTGGTCAGCGACTCGCGCAGCTTCTGGAAGTCGCGGCCGGCAGCGGACTCCACATCGGCGCGCCACATGTCGACCATCGCCTTGGCGGCCTCCGGCGGCGATGCGCCCAGAAGCTGCTCACGGGCGATCAGGCCGATCACGTCGGCGATCGGGGCGTCGTCCTTGGACTTGATGCGGGCATGGCCGCGCTGGTCGGAGCGCTGGCGCCACAGGGCGGCGAGGTTGTCGGCGACGCCGGCCATGCGGCGGGCACCCAAGGCCTCGACGCGGACCTGCTCGACGGCCTCGAAGATCGCCCGCGCGGTCTCGCCTCTGGGCACGCGGCGCAGATGGGTCTTGCGGTCGTGATGGCGCAGCTTCAGCGCCATCGAATCGGCCTCGCCGCGCACGCGGCTGACATCCTCGACCGGCAGGTCGCGGGCCGGCACGGTGATGCGCGCCTCGCTGCCCAGCAGCGAGCCGCCGTCGGGCACGAAGGAGACGTTCACTTCCTTGCGCGACACCGCCCGCATGGTGGTGGCGGTGACGCGCCGGAATTCCTCGATCGGCGTAGTATCCTTGGCCACTAGGCCACCTCGTCAGTGCAACTTGCCGCCCTTGCCGCTCGAAGCCGGCAATTCCTTGCCGAAGCAGCGCTGATAGTACTCGGCGAGCGTGCTGCGCTCGACCTCGTCGCACTTGTTGAGGAAGGTGAGACGGAAGGCAAAGCCGATGTCGCCGTTGAAGATGCGGGCGTTCTCGGCCCAGGTCATCACCGTACGCGGCGACATCACGGTCGAGATGTCGCCGGCGATGAAGCCCGCGCGTGTGAGGTCGGCCAGCGCCACCATGGCGGACAGGATCTTGCGGCCGTCCTCGGTGTCGTACATCGGCGTCTTGGCGGCGACGATGTTCACTTCCTGGTCGTGCGGCAGGTAGTTCAGCGTGGTCACGATCGACCAGCGGTCCATCTGGCCCTGGTTGATCTGCTGGGTGCCGTGATAGAGGCCGGTCGTGTCGCCCAGGCCCACCGTGTTGGCGGTGGAGAACAGGCGGAATGCCGGATGGGGGCGGATCACCTTGTTCTGGTCCAAGAGCGTCAGCTTGCCGTCGACCTCGAGCACGCGCTGGATCACGAACATGACGTCGGCGCGGCCGGCGTCATACTCGTCGAACACCAAAGCCGTCGGGTTCTGCAGCGCCCACGGCAGGATGCCCTCGCGGAACTCGGTGATCTGCTTGCCGTCGCGCAGCACGATCGCGTCCTTGCCGATCAGGTCGATACGGGAGATGTGGCTGTCGAGGTTGACGCGCAGGCAGGGCCAGTTCAGCCGGGCCGCGACCTGCTCGATATGGGTCGACTTGCCGGTGCCGTGGTAGCCCTGGACCATGACTCGTCGGTTGTGTGCGAAGCCCGCGAGGATCGCCATCGTGGTGTCGGAGTCGAAAAGGTAGGCGTCGTCGACTTCCGGCACGTGCTCGGTTGCCTGGCTGAAGGCCGGGACTTCCATGTCGGTGTCGATGCCGAAGAGCTGACGGGCTGAAACCTTGATATCCGGCATGCCCGAGACGTTCTGCCGGGCCGCGGTCGTCGTAGAGGCCATCACAAGTCGTCCTACAAAACAAAGCCCGCCAAATTGCGGGCTAAAAACAATGATCGCAGGCCATTTTGTGCACCGCAAGCGACCAATTGCCGTGGCTGCCTTGAATAGGGCTAATCACTCGGCTGGCAGGTGCTCCGATGCCCGCAGAGTGGAATAGGCGGCGTTGATTTCCTTCAGTTTTTCCTCGGCATCGCGCGCCCCGCCGTTGGCGTCGGGATGGTGCAGTTTGACCAGTTCCTTGTAACGAGATTTCACGTCCGCCCGGGTCGAGGGCCAGGAAAGTTCAAGGACATCAAGGGCTGTGCGCTCGGCCGGGGTCAGTTGCTCGCTGCCATCGAACTTGGGCTGCGGCCGCTCGCCCAGGCCCGCATCGTCGGCAAGGTCGAACGGGTCATGGAGATGGACGTAGGGACCGTTGCTGCGGCGGGCGCCGAGCGGCCAGACCGGCCGGCGCCAGGTCGTGTCGGCGCGGATATGCGCCTCGATCTGCTCGGCGCCAAGGCCTTTGAAGTAGTCCCACTTCTTGTTGTATTCGCGCACATGCTCGAGGCAGAACCAGCGATACTCGTTCAGCCGGTCGCGGGCGCGCGGGGCGCGGAACTCGCCGGCGAGCCTGCAGCCCGGTGCTTCGCAGACCCGCTGGTGGAGCGCTGCGCCGTCGGTGGCCGTCAAGGGTTTCGCTCGCCGTCGAGGCATTCGGATAATATGTGTTCAACAGATTGGCGCGGCAAGAGAGGCGAGTGATGGGCAAGGTCGCTAACGCGATTGACAACAAGCTCCGGGCAGAGTTCGCGCCGGTGCGCCTTGCCGTCGAGGACGAGTCCTCGCGCCATCACGGTCACTCCGGCTACCGCGAAGGCGGCGAGAGCCATTTTCGCGTCGAGATCGTGTCGGCCGCGTTCGAAGGCAAGAGCCGCGTCGCGCGCCAGCGCCTGGTCTATGCCGCGCTGAAGGCCGAGCTCGATGCCGGCCTGCATGCGCTGGCGCTGACGACGCTGACGCCGGAAGAGGACAGGCGCACGCTGTCATCCCGAGCGTAGCGAGGGACCTTTAAGGCTGCAGGAAAGGTCCCTCGCTACGCTCGGGATGACAGTCTTGTCGTCACGACTTCGGTGCGTCGCTCAGCCATCCATCTCGAAGTCTTTGCCGGCCGCGGCGGCGTGCACGGCTTCGGCGTCGGGGCCCGTGTAGAAGTGCGGTGCCCAGCGCCTGACCACCGGGCCGTCCGCGGCCCAGGCGTAGCAATTGTCGATGACGTAAGGCTTCTGCTTGGGCGCATCGGGATCGACGGGCTTGGGCGGTTTGCCGATCTTGTGGCGATGGGCCAGCGTCAGGTCGCGCGCCTTGCCCGACGACACGGTCTGGAACGCCGTGGTCGCCACCGGGCCCAGAAGCTCGACGATGTGGGTGCAGCCGTGCACGCCGCCCAGCCGCTCCTTCACCTTGCGATGGAAGCCGCCGCCGATGCGCAGGCCGATCAGCTTCTTGAAGTCGGGCGCGACGTTGCCGCAGATCTTGTAGGGCGACTTGTCGGTGACCGCCTCGACGTCGACGATGGTGAAGCGATGGTCGACCGTCAGCCGGATCGACATGTCGTGCACGAAGTCACCCGGCTTCAACGGCCCGCGCCATTCGTTGGAATGCTCGTAGGTCTTCTCGT
>CAWEIE010000025.1:0-157754 GCA_963809025.1 uncultured Alphaproteobacteria bacterium
GGGAGCGAAGACCGATGCCTACCGGGGGAAGCATGTTGAAGTCCCTTCCTTTCCCGTGCGTTTTACACGGGGCTGGGGGAGGAGGCATTGCCGCAGACCGCATCAGTTTGATGCCGGAAGGCTATCTGGCCGAGCTGTTCGCCCCGACACGCTCCTGGCGAGCATTCTGCTGGTGGTCGTGCCAGATTCGGCAGTGGAAGAGTCAAGGAGGCGGATCTTGTCCATCGAGCTGTGGTGCCTTTTCGCCGCCATGGTGCCGGCGCTTGCTCATCTTTCGGCAGCGTCATTCACTTTCAGGGCGCAGGTCGCCGTCACGGCGAGTCACAGGTAGGACAGAACCAGATAAGCGGCGAGCACGATGGTGGCCCAGAACGCCATGAGCCCGGTCGGCCAAGTACGAGCCAGGATGCCGTCCGCACCATGATGCCGGTACGTCCATTCGAAGACGACGCGCGTACTGCGAGCTGCCGCCCCGGCAAGTCCGTTCCAGGACGTCTGCACCCAGCGGTCGAGTTGCCGGAGCACGACGCCGCCGAGCCTTCGGTAGAGCCAGTCGATGTCGAGCGTGATGGTCAGCGTACGCTGGAGCCAACCCAGCATGAGGAAGAAGGCGAGGCCGGAAAAAAGCAGGAGCTGCAATTGAAAGACGACGTGCGATCCGGTGTAGGGCACGAAGTCGACCTTGAACGGCAGCATCGCGTAGAGCGGCCCGGGCACGACGCCCAGCGCGATGCAGAGGGCGGCAAAAAGCAACATGGCGGCGCGCATGTTCCAGGGCGGATCGGGGGGACGCAGTCCGGAATCCTTCTGGAAGAAGACGAACCACGGGAACTTCACGCCGGCATGCAGGAAGACACCGGCCGAGGCTGCCGCGAGGAGGTACCAGATCACCTCGAGGTGGGCCATGCCGGCGGCCTCCGAGATCATCGACTTGGAGACGAAGCCTGACGTCAAGCGGGAACGCCGAGATCGACAGGGCGCCGACGATGCCGCAGGCGGCGGTGATGGGCATGGTCCGGAACAGGCCGCCGAGGTCGGTGCACTTGCGCTTGCCCGTCATGTAGAGCACCGAGCCCGCCGACATCAGCAGCAACGCCTTGTAGATGATGTGGGCGAAGGCATGCGCGGCCGCGCCGTTGAGCGCCATTTCCGTGCCGATGCCGGCGCCCGTCACCATGAAGCCGACCTGGTTGACGATGCTGTAGGCCAGGATGCGCCGCATGTCGTTCTCCAGGATCGCGTAGACGATGCCGTAGAACACCATGAACAGGCCGAGATAGATCAGGAGCTCGGTCCCGGGGAAGCCGCGCAAGAGAACGTAGACCGCCGTCTTGGTGGTGAAGGCCGACAGGAAGACCATGCCGCTCCACGAGCTCTCGACATAGGCATCGGGCAGCCATGACGAGAAGGGCGGCGCGGCGACATTGACCAGGAAACCGGCGAGGATCAGCCAGCGGGGCACGGAATCGAGCGTCATCCGGCCAAAGGCCAGCGAACCGGTGTCGGCGATCTGGCCGGCGATGCCGGCCATCAGCAGGATGCCGCCGAACAGATGGATCGCGGCGTAGCGCAGTCCGGCGGCCCGGGCGGTCGGGCCGGCGCTCCAGATGACCACCGTCGAGGCGATCGCCATCAGCTCCCAGAAGATGAACACCGTCACGAGGTCGCCGGCGAACACCACGCCGATGGCGGCGCCGGCGTAGCAAAAGGCGGCGGACAGCTCGACGGTCCGTTTCTGGTTGAGCGCGAACAGCCCGCCCGCGAAGGCCATCAGCGAGAAGACGGTGGCGAACAGCCGCGACAGCGCATCGCCTTTGACGAGCGCGAGCTCATAGCCGAGGAAGGGGACGGCGAGCGCGACGCCGTCCGGGACCTGCCATACCAGGCCGAGGGCTGCGAGCGGCAGAGCGAGGACGGCAGCGGCCACGCAGCGGCCCGCGCAGCAGCGGCAGGACCAGCCCGCAGGCGATCAACAACAGGCTCGGCAGGACGGCGAAGCTAGCTGTCATAGTAGGTGTCCGGCCGCTTCAGCAGCACGCCCAGCCCCTTGGCGAAGACGATCAGCACGACGCAGCTCGCGAAGCCGAACCAGGCGCCGAAGCCGAATGTGCCGTCGAGGCCGAAATAGGAATGATGCTCGACGACAAGATCGGCGAGCACGGTCGCCAACAACACGACAATGAAGGCGATCCACAGCCGCCGGATGGTCGTCGAGCGCACAAGCCAGTGGTCGTCCATGGCATCACCGTCCAGTCATCAGCCGTGCCAGGGTAAAGGGAATGTCGGGGCAGAAGAACAGCACGATGGTGCCGGCCGCCGTCATGACCAGCGCCAGCACGATCGGCCAGGGCGCCTCGCCCGGTTCGCGACCATGGCCGTGCCCGGCGGCCGAAGGTGGGTCGCAGAAGAAGGCGCGATAGACGATCGGCAGGAAGTACGCCGCGTTGAGCACCGTGCTTGCGACGATCACGCAGAGCGCCAGCCAATTGGCGGTCTGCATGGCGCCGGTGACGATGAACCACTTGCCGAGAAAACCGGCGGTCGGTGGAACGCCGATCATGCCGAGCGCGCCGATGGCGAAGGCACCCATCGTCCACGGCATGCGGTGCCCGATGCCGTCGAGCTGCTTGATCTCGGTGAGATGGGCCGCCGTGTAGATCGAGCCCGCCGCGAAGAACAGCGTGATCTTGGCGAGCGCATGCGCCGCTATGTGGATGGCGGCGCCGGCCAGGGACACTGGCGCCAGAATGGCCACTCCCAGGACGACATAGGACAATTGCGAAATCGTCGAATAAGCCAGCCGGCGCTTCAGGTTGTCCTGCTTCAGCGCGAGGATCGAGGCGATCAGGATCGTCGCACCGGCGACGATCGTGAGCCATGTCGAAACGCCGGCCGCGGCCAGCACGTCGATGCCGAAGATGAAGACGGCAACCTTGAGGATGGTGAAGACGCCGGCCTTGACCACCGCCACGGCGTGCAGCAGCGCGCTGACCGGCGTCGGCGCCACCATGGCCGCCGGCAGCCAGCGATGGATCGGCATGACGGCGGCCTTGCCGATGCCGAAGACGTAGAGTGCAAGCAGCAAGGCGATCACCGGGCCGCCCGCCTTGCCGGCCAGGATGCCGCCGGGCGCGAAGTCGACCGTTCCCGCCAGCACCCACGTGGCGACGATGGCCGGAAGAAACAGCAAGAGGGAGCTGCCCAGAAGGACCAGCAAATAGACGCGACCGGCGCGCGTGGCCTCCGCGTCCTGCTTGTGGGCGACCAGAGGATAGGTCGAGATCGTCAGCGCCTCATAGAACAGGAACAGCGTGAACAGGTTGCTGGCGAAGGCGATTCCGATGGTGCTGCCGAGCGCGATGGCGAAGCAGACGTAGAATATCGTCTGGCGCGGCTCGTTGTTGGCGCGCATGTAGCCGATCGAATAAAGCGAGTTCACGATCCACAGCGACGACGCCACGAGAGCGAACAGCAGGCCGAGCGGTTCGACCTTGAGGGCGAGCGCGATGCCTGGCAGCACCTCGATGATCGACGCCGCCGGCCGCGCTCCCGCCAGCACCGGCGCGAGCAGGCCCCAGACCACGGCGCAAAGCGCGCCGGCGGTGACCAGCGTCGCGGTCTCGCGCAGGTTGGGGCGGCGGCCGAAAAGCGGGATGACGATGGCGCCCGCGAACGGTACGAGCAGGGCAAGCAGGACCAGCCGCTCGTTGCTCACCGCAGCCCTCCGAGCAGGCTTGCCGCCGCCTTGGCCGCGATGCCCGCCGTCCAGTCGGTGTCGATGCCGAAATAGATCGTCGCCAGGGCGAGGACGACGAGGGGAAGCAGCATGGCGGCTGGCGGATCGCCGACCTCGGCCGTCGGCGCCGATGGTTCGCGCAGCCAGACGATCTCGAGGACCTTGCCGACATAGACCAGGGCGATCAGCGAACCCGCCACGATTGCCGCGGCCGATAGCCACTGCCCGGCGTCGAGGGCGCCGACCATCAGATACCACTTGGAGATGAAGCCGCTGGTTCCCGGCGTGCCGACCAGCCCGAAGCCGGCAATCGTGAAGGCGGCGAAGGTGAGAGGCATCCGCCGGCCGATGCCCGCCAGCTCGCTGAGCTGGGTGGTATGGGCCCGATAGAAGACGGCGCCGGCCGCCAGGAAGAGCGCGGCCTTCATCAGGGCATGGTTGACGACATGGACCAGGGCACCGGTCAGGGCCGCCTGGTTGGCAAGACCGATGCCCAGCGTGATGTAGCCGATCTGGGCGACCGACGAATAGGCGAGCAATCGCTTCAGGTTGCGCTCGAACACCGCGATCAGCGAGGCGATGATGATCGCGGCGAGCGAGAGCACGACGATCACCTCGTCGATCGGCAGCGCCCGGACGTCGATCACGCCCCCGGCGATGGAAAAGTGGAACCGCACCAGAAGGTAGATCGCGACCTTGGTCGCCGTGGCCGACAGGAAGGCGGTCACCCAGGAAGGCGCATAGGTGTACGCATTGGGCAGCCAGACATGGAGCGGGAAGAGCGCGAGCTTCAGGCCGATGCCCACGGTGATGAAGGCGAGGCCGGCGATGATCGGTCGCGAGAACTCGCTCCAGGCGGCAGTCAGGCGCGCCGCCATGTCGACCATGTTGAGCGTGCCGGTCACGAGGTAGAGCAGCCCGATGCCGATCACGTAGAAGGTCGCGCCGATCGTGCCCATGATGAGATACTGGAACGACGACAGCAGCGCGCGCCGGTCGGCGCCGAGGGCGATCAGCACGTAGCTCGAAAGCGACGAGATCTCCAGGAAGACGAAGGCGTTGAACGCGTCGCCGGTCACGGCAATGCCGAGCAGCCCGGTGAGGCACAGCAGGTACATGCAGTAGAACCACGCCTCGCGGTCCTCGCCGACCTCGAAGGCGACGGACCGACGCGCGAACGGCATGATGACCGCGCCGACCACCGTCACCAGGGCGAGCACGAAGGCATTCAGCACGTCGACCCGGTACTCGATGCCCCAGGGCGGCGCCCAGCCGCCGAGATGGTAGGAGATCGGCCCGGTCCGCAGCACCTGGCAGAGCAGGGCGATCGCGATGGCCGCGGCGATCCAGGTTACGGCCGCGGCGAGCGCAAAGCCCGCAGCCGGCCGCCGCAGCAGTCCCGCGAGCAGCGATCCGATGAGGGGAATGACGACTTGCAGGGCCGGGAGGTGCGGCCACAGCGCCTTCATGTATCGCGATCCTTCTCCAGGATCTCGTCCTCCTCGGTCGTGCCGTAGGCCTCGTTGATGCGCACCACCAGGGCAAGGCCGAGCGCCAGCGTCGCCACGCCGACGACGATCGCCGTCAGGATGAGGACGTGCGGAAGGGGGTTGGAGTAGACCGTGAATGCCGGATCGATGATCGGCGGGGTGCCGCCCACGATCTTTCCCGGCGCGATGTAGAGGAGATAGACCGAAGTCTGGAAAATCGACAGGCCGATCAGCTTCTTCACCATGTTGCCGCGGGCCACGACGATGTAGAGGCCCGCCATCATCAGGAAGATGGTGATCGCGTAGTTGTAGTGCCCGATGAGGTCTGCCACGGCCGACATCAGCGTCCCCGCTCGACGAAGGCGTAGAACAGCGCCGTCATGGTGCCGGACACGGTGATCAGGACCCCGGCCTCGACCAGGAAGATGCCGAGTTCGTGGCCATGCGCCGGATCGTGGGAAAGGACGGAATAGTCGAGGAAGTTCTTGCCCAGCAGCAGCCCGGCGACGCCGGTGCCGGCATAGATCAGCACGCCGAGCGGGATCATGTGCTCGACAAGCCCCTTGGGCGCGATGCGCAGCGCGGCCCTGAGGCCGAAAGTGATGGCCACCAGGATGACCATGCCGGCGGTGATCACACCGGCCTGGAAGCCGCCGCCTGGGCCGAAGTCGCCATGGAACTGGACGTAGAGCGCGAACAGCAGGATGAACGGCAGGATGAGCTTCGTGCCGACGCGCAGGATGAGGTCGAGGCTCATCGCCTGTCCTCGTTCGCGGCCGGCCGGCCGCGTCGGCGCATGCCGCGCAGCAGCAGCAGCACGCCGATGCCCGCCGTGAAGATCACCGTCGTCTCGCCGAGCGTGTCGTAGCCGCGGTAATCGGCGAGCACCGACGTCACGACGTTGGGCACGTTCGTGGCTTTGACGGTATCAGCGATATAGAAGGGCGCGACATGGCGATGGATCGCGCCTTCGCTGCTGCCGAACGGCGGCAGCGCGTAGGTGCCCCATACCAGGATGGCGCCCGTGCCGATGGCGACGAGCAAGGGCAGGGTGCGCCGCCGGATCGACCGCATCTCGGTCGTCCTGACGAGGTGCAGCGTGGCGAGAAGGAGCACGGTCGACAGGCCGGCGCCGACCGACGCCTCGGTCATCGCCACGTCAACTGCATCGAGCACGACCAGCAGCGTCGCCATCAGGAAGCTGTAGATGCCCGACAGCACGACGACGCCGAACAGGCTGCGCTGGTAGATGACAGCGAGCGTCACCACCGCGAGCATCGTCAGCAGCGCCATGTTCAGGAAGGCTTCTATGTCGGCCTCCCGCCTTCCCGCTTCTCGCCGTCCGACCGGCCGCGGCCGCGACGGTCCTCGGCCAGCTTCGGTTGGACCTTCTCGTGCAGGCAGGCCTGGGCAAGCGCGTGGGTGACGACGGGGCCGGTGATCACGAACAGGCCGAGCAGGAAGAAGAGTTTCAGCGTCACCAGGGTGAAGCCTGCCTGCAGGACCATGCCGGCAATCAGCAGCCCAACCCCCAGCGTGTCGATGACGCTGGCGGCGTGCATGCGGGTGAAGACCTCCGGCATGCGGATCATTCCGAGAGCGCCGACCAGCGTGAAGAACGATCCAAGGAGGATCAGTGCCCAGCTCAGGATGTCGATCGCGAGCGTCATGATCCCGTGCCGTTCTGCGGATCATGGGCGAGATCGCCGTGCCGGAAGAACTTCAGCACGGCCAGCGTGCTGATCAAATTGAGCAGTCCGTAGGTCAGCCCGATGTCGAGGAACTCGGGCCGGCCTGTCAGGAAGCCGACCACCGCCAGCAGCATGATCGCCAGCGAGCCCACCGAGTTGCCGGCCAGCACTCGGTCGAACACGGTCGGCCCCCTGATGGCGCGGGTGATCACCAGCGCGAGAGCAACCACGATGGCGGCGGCGGCGGCGGAGAACATCAGGCCGTGCCCTCGTAGCGGCTGACGCGGCTGTCCATGCCGCCGGCCTCGAGGTCGAGCGCACCCTCGCGCACCAGCGCATGGACGACGAGGTCATTGCCGTCCACGCCGACCGTGATCGTGCCGGGCGTTAGCGTGATCGAATTGGCGTATGTCGCCACGCCGATTGAGGTTTTTTGACTCGCACGCACGACGGTCATGGTCGGCGAGATCGGCAGGCGAGGATGGAGGATGATCTTCGTCACGGCCCACGCCGACTTGGCGACTTCGTTCGCCAGCCAGGGGATGTAGGTGACGGCGCGGACGAACAGCTCCATCGGATGGCCTTCGGTATCGACCACCCGCATGCGAAGCCCGGCGAGAAGGCAGAGGACGGCGCACGCCGCACCGCTCGCGACCAGCACGGGCGTATAGTGGCCTGACAAGGCGAGCCAGAAGGCAAACAGGAAGGCTGCCAGACTGATGTACCGCATCCGCTCCCCTCGGTGCTTCTTGTTCGGGTGCCGTCCCGACCAGGGCCGGAGTGTGCCCTAGAAGTGGCCGATTAGGCCATCGTTCTACACACTCGGCAAACGCGACGGCATCGCCACCACGCCGATGGCAGCGAGCAGCAGTCGCTCGTTCAGTGCGTCAGGCCATGTACGTCGCCGACACGCCGCCGTCGACGGTGAGCGTGTGGCCGTTGACGTAGGACGCGGCGGGCGAGGCGAGGAACAGGGCGGCGCCCGCGATCTCGTGCGGCTCGGCCCAGCGCTTGGCCGGGCAACGCTGGCGATTGCGATCGCCGGCCGGCGAGGCGAGGTACTCTGCGTTGGTCTCGGTGGCGAAGAAGCCGGGCGACAGGGCGTTGGAGGTGACGCCGGTGGCGCCGAGCTCCGAGGCAAGGGCGCGGGCCAGCGCCGACAGGCCGCCCTTGGCCGCGGTGTAGGACGAGGCGCCGGGTGTCGCGAGGTCGGCCACGATCGAGGTCACGAGGATCAGGCGGCCCCAGCCGCGCTCGATCATGCCGGGCGCCACCAGCTTGACCAGCGCGTGGGCAGCCACGAGGTCGACGTCGATCAGGCGGGCGAAGTCCTCGGGCTCGATTTCGGCGAAGGGCCGGCGGTCACGCTCGCCGACGTTGTGGACCAGGATATCGATCGGGCCCGCGCTTCCCACCGCCGCGCGCATGGCCGGCCGGTCGGCCATGTTGAAGGCGACCGCATCGGCAGCGAAGCCCGCGCTGCGCAGAGTGGCGAGCCGCGGCGCCAGCCGCTCGGCCGAGCGGCCGTGCAGCAGCACCCGGGCTCCGGCCTGGGCCAGCGCCTGGGCGATCTCCCAGCCCAGGCCGCGGCCGGAGCCGGTGATGAGGGCCGTGCGGCCGTCGAGGCGGAACTGATCGGGAAAAATCGACACGGGGCGGGACATTCGTCTATTGCGATGATCCGAGTTAGCTTTGTATTGGCGAATGCTGCAACTGCCCAAAGTCATCGGCCACCGCGGCGCGGCGGCCTATTCCCCGGAAAACACGCTGGAATCGTTCCGCGAGGCCCGCCGTCGCGGCGCCACCTGGGTCGAGACCGACATCAAGCTCACCGCCGATGGCGTGCCGATCGTCATGCACGACGATTCGCTGAAGCGCACGACGGGCGTCGACCGCCTGGTCGCCAAGACGCCGCGCGCCGAGCTGCCGCCGGGCGTGCCGACCTTCGAGGAGGCCATCGCCTGCTTCGGCGAGGAGGGGCTGGGCTGCAATGTCGAGATCAAGCCCTGTCCGGGCCGCGAGGCCGAGACCGGCCGCGTCGTGGTCGAGACGCTGCGCCGCTGCTGGCCGGCCCATCTGCCGGCTCCCCTGTTGTCGAGCTTCACGGACGAGTCCCTGGCAGCCGCCCGCGCCGCGGCGTCGGAATTCGCGCGCTCCCTGCTGCTCGGCAGGTTCGTCGATGATTGGCGGGCCAGGGTCGACGCGGTCGGCGCGGTGGGCGTCAACACCAACGGCGAGCGCCTAACGGCGCCCTGGACCTGCGCCATCAAGGACGCCGGCTTAGTGCTCGGCGTCTACACCATCGACGACCCCAAGTTGGCGCGGGTGCTGGTCGGCATGGGGGTGGACGTGGTCATCACCGACGCACCCGATATCATTCTGGCGGCTTTGGGTTAGGCTTCACGGGGCCAGAGGCCCGCGCTCCCAAATATGGGTTGCGTTCTTTACACAGCCTTGGTGGACTGTCATGAGACTGCAATAAAACAGACACATCGCAGTCTTGGCACCCATCGATATACGGCGGGGTCTTAGGGAGGGTGAGGTTATGACACGGATTCTATTGTCTTCCGTCGCGGCGGCAGCTGTCCTGGCGAGCACGCCGGCGGCCTGGGCGCAGACGGAAATCCAATGGTGGCACGCCATGCCCGGCAACCTCGGCGAGGCGGTCAATGCCCTGGCCGAGGGCTTCAACAAGTCCCAGACGGAATACAAGGTGAACCCGGTTTTCAAGGGCACCTACACGGAGACGCTCACGGCCGCGATCGCCGCCTTCCGTGCCAAGCAGGCGCCGCACATCGTGCAGGTCTTCGAGGTCGGCACTGCCAACATGATGGCCGCCAAGGGCGCGGTCTATCCGGTGTTCCAGCTCATGGCCGACGCCAAGGAGCCGTTCGATCCCAAGGCCTACATCGGCCCGGTCTATGGCTACTACTCGACGACCGACGGCAAGCTCCTGTCGATGCCGTTCAACTCCTCGACGCCGGTGCTCTACTGGAACAAGGAGCTGGTCTCCAAGGCCGGCCTGGACCCCAACAAGCCACCGACAACCTGGCCGGAACTGGGCGAGATGGCCAAGAAGGCCGTGGCCGCCGGCGCCAAGTGCGGGTTCACGCCGCAATGGCAGACCTGGACCATGATCGAGAACTACGGCGCCTGGCACAACCTGCCGTACGCGACCAAGGCTAACGGCTTCGGCGGCATCGACATCGAGCTGAAGTTCAATGACCCGGCCCGCGTGAAGTTCATCCAGATGCTGGCCGACTGGGGCAAGGACAAGACCTTCGTCTACGGCGGCCGCGAGGGCAAATCGAACACGCTGTTCACCGCCGGCGACTGCGCGTTCTTTGTCGCATCGTCGGCCACCGCCTCGGCGATCGACAAGGCGCTGGGTACCGACAAGTTCGGCATCGGCATGATGCCCTATTCGCCCGACGTCATCGCCAAGCCACAGAACTCGATCATCGGCGGCGCCACGCTGTGGGTGCTGCAGGGCAAGCCCGCCGCCGAGTACAAGGGCGTTGCCAAGTTCCTGACCTATCTGGCCAGCGCGCCGATCCAGGCCAAGTGGCACCAGGAGACGGGTTACGTGCCGGTCACCCTGGCCGCCGCCGAGGTCTCCGAGAAGGACGGCTTCTACAAGAAGTTCCCGGGCCGCGACGTCGCGGTGAAGGAGCTGACGCTCAACCCGCCGACCGAGAACTCCAAGGGCCTGCGCATCGGCAACTTCGTGCAAATCCGGGACATCGTTGACGAGGAGCTAGAAATGGTGTGGTCCGGCAAGAAGGACGCCAAGGCAGCGCTCGACGAAGCCGTGAAGCGTGGCAACGAGCAGTTGAAGCGCTTCGAGGCAGCGAACAAGTAGAGCTTCTGCTTGTCAGCCCATTCCGTGAACTCAGGTCTATCCGCCTCATGTTCCTCTCCCCCGTCAGGGGGAGAGGCTAGGTGAGGGGGCAACGACGTGCGTAACCCCCTCACCCAACCTCTCCCCCAATCGGGGGAGAGGAGCTTGAGTCGGCGGGTGCATGACGCGCGAAGTGTCCGCTAGTCCATGGAAAAGCGCGTCACCTTCAATGAGCGATGGCTGCCCTACCTCCTGGTGGCGCCGCAGATCGTCATCACCCTGGTCTTCTTCTTCTGGCCCTCGGGACAGGCGATCTGGCAATCGGTGATCTCGGAGGACGCCTTCGGCGGCAACACGAAGTTCGTCTGGTTCGACAACTTCGTGCACCTGCTCAGCGACCCGCACTACTACTCGGCGGCGCGCCTGACGTTGTTGTTCAGTTTCCTGGTCGCCTCGCTCGGCCTCGCCATTTCTCTGCTGCTGGCGGTGATGGCCGATCGCATCATCCGCGGCGCCTCGGTCTACAAGACCATCCTCGTCTGGCCCTATGCCGTGGCGCCGGCCGTTGTTGGCGTGCTGTTCGGCTTCCTGTTCAATCCCTCGGTCGGCGTCGTTGCCTGGGCGATGGCGGCGATCGGCATCGAGTTCAACTATGTGATCAACGGCAACCAGGCGCTCCTGCTGGTGGTGTTCGCCGCGGTGTGGAACCAGGTCAGCTACAACTTCCTGTTCTTCCTTGCCGGCCTGCAGTCGATCCCCAAGTCGCTGATCGAGGCGGCCGCCATCGATGGCGCCGGCCCCGGCAGGCGCTTCTGGGACATTGTCTTCCCGCTGCTGTCGCCCACCGGCTTCTTCCTGCTGGTGATCAACATCATCTATGCCTTCTTCGGCACCTTCGGCATCATCGGCTCGCTGACCCAGGGAGGTCCCGGCCAGGCCACCAACATCCTGATATGGAAGGTCTACAACGACGGCTTCCGTGGCCAGGATCTCGGCGGTTCGTCCGCGCAGTCGGTGATCCTGATGATTGTCGTGATCGCACTGACCTTCGTGCAATTCCGCTTCATCGAGCGAAGGGTTCACTACTGATGGTCGAGAACCGTCCCTTCGTGACCTTCCTCAGCCACCTGACGGTGATCGTCGGGCTGCTCATCATCGCCTTTCCAGTGTGGATGACCTTCGTCGCCTCGACCCACGACCAGGAGACGATGCTGCGGTCACCGGTGCCGCTCTTGCCGGGCAAGTACCTGTTCGAGAACTACTGGGCGGTGCTGACCGAGGGCTATCGCAATCGCCCCGGCACCGTGCCGCTCTACATCACGCTCACCAACAGCATGATCATGGCGCTGGGCGTGGCGATCGGGAAGATCCTGATCTCCATCATCGCCGCCTTCGCCGTCGTCTATTTCCGCTTTCCGCTGCGCATGTTCTTCTTCTGGGCGATCTTCGTCACCCTGATGCTGCCGGTCGAGGTGCGCATCGTGCCGACCTACGGCGTGGTGGCGGCGCTGGGCATGCTCGATTCCTATTCCGGCCTGATCGTCCCGCTGATCGCCTCGGCGACCGCCACTTTCCTGTTCCGCCAGTTCTTCCTCAGCGTCCCCGACGAGCTCACCGAGGCAGCCCGCGTCGACGGCGCCTCGCCCATGCGCTTCTTCTGGGACATCTTGCTGCCGATGAGCCGGACCTCGATCGCGGCGCTGTTCGTGATCCAGTTCATCTACGGCTGGAACCAGTACCTTTGGCCGCTGCTGATCACGACCAAGGAGAGCTTCTACACCGTGGTGATGGGTGTCTCGCGCCAGGCCAACGTGCTCGACGCGGTGCCGAGCTGGAACCTGCTGATGGCCATGGCGATGCTGGCCATGCTGCCGCCGGTGCTGGTCGTGGTGTTCATGCAGCGCCAGTTCGTGCGCGGCCTGGTTGAAACCGAGAAGTAGGCGAGACGGAGAAACAGGCCCATGGCGCAAGTCCACCTGCGCGGCGTCAAGAAGACCTACGACAACAAGATCGAGGTCATCCACGGCATCGACATGGAGATCGCCGACGGCGAGTTCATCGTCATCGTTGGCCCGTCGGGCTGCGGCAAGTCCACCTTGCTGCGCATGGTGGCCGGCCTGGAGCGCATCACCGGCGGCGAGGTGGCGATCGGCGACCGCGTGGTCAACGAGCTCGAGCCCAAGGATCGCGACATCGCCATGGTGTTCCAGAACTACGCGCTCTATCCGCACATGAGCGTGTACCAGAACATGGCCTATGGGCTGAAGATCAAGAAGATGCCCAAGGACGAGATCGAGCGCCGGGTGCAGAAGGCGGCCAAGATCCTCGAACTGGGAACGTTCCTGCAGCGCCTGCCGCGCCAGCTCTCGGGTGGCCAGCGCCAGCGCGTCGCCATGGGCCGCGCCATCGTGCGCGAGCCAGCGGTGTTCCTGTTCGACGAGCCGCTTTCCAACCTCGATGCCAAGCTGCGCGTGCAGATGCGGCTCGAGATCAAGCGCCTGCAGCGCGAGCTCGGCGTCACCTCGATCTACGTCACGCACGACCAGGTCGAGGCCATGACCTTGGCCGACCGGCTGATCGTCATGAATGCCGGGGTGGCCGACCAGATCGGCACGCCGATGGACGTCTACGACCGGCCGGCCTCGGTCTTCGTGGCGGGCTTCATCGGTTCGCCGGCGATGAATTTCCTGGCGGCCAAGGTCGGCCAGGACCGCAAGTCGGTCGACCTGGCCGGCACGAACGCCAACGGCGCGATCAGCCTGCCCCTGGCGCAGCCGACCTCGGCGGCGGTTGGCACGGCGGTGGCGTTGGGCGTGCGGCCCGAGCATCTCCATCCTGCGGCAGACGGGCCGTTCCAGTTCGAGGTCGAGCTGGCCGAGCCGCTGGGCGCCGACACGCTATTGCACGGCCGCTTCGGCGCGGCGCGCGAGCTGGTGACGGTGCGCCAGGGCGGCCATGTCATCGCCCGGCCGGGCGAGATGCGCCATTTCAAGGCCGAGCCTGGCCATCTGCACCTGTTCGATTCCCAGACCGGCAAGCGCTTCGCCGATACCTAGAGCAACGTCCGTCCAAACGGTGACCGCCCATGACCACCGCAGGGACAAAGCGCTACGGCACGGCGAGCGCTGAGGATCGCGCCAAGGCCGGCCTCGAGTTCGTGCGCGGCCTGGTCGACGGCACGCTGCCGCTCAACACCATGGCGCGGACCCTGGGCTACGACGTCGTCGAGGCATCGGAAGGACGCGTCGTTGTGGCGGCGCTGCCGACCGCCGAGCAACTCAATCCCGAGGGCACGGTGCATGGCGGCCTGGCAGCGACGCTGCTCGACAGCTGCATGGGGCTTGCGGTGCGCACCCTGACAGGCGCCGGCACCGGCTCGACGACGCTGGAGTTCAAGATCGCCTTCATCCGGCCGATTACGCCCGAGACCGGCCTGGTGCGCGGCGAAGGCATGGTGCTGAGCATGGGCCGCCGCGTCGGCTCGGCCGAGGGCCGGCTGACCGACCGCGCTGGCAAGCTGCTGGCGCACGCCACGACGACCTGCCTGGTCTTCGAGAGGTAGACAATGCTGGCGGCGATCCGCGTGCCCAGCCGTCAGTTCCCCGCTGGCGGTCGAGCACAAGGACTGTCAGCGGTGCGGCTGGTGCCGGTAATGCTCGGCCAGGGCGTCGTGGCCGAAGTCGGCGGCAAGGTCGCGCCACACCGAGTGGATGTGGTTGGCGCCGTTCTGGGTGTTGTCGTGCTCGATCAGCGTCGCCGGTCCATGCACGCGGAAATAGTAGGCCTCGCCTGGCGTGAGCGAGCCGGCCCAGGCGAAGCGGAAGCGGTCGAGGCCCTGCTGCATCACGCGCTGCTTCTGGCTGGCGACGAGATCGGGTGTCAGGGTCGCCAGGAAGGTCTCCATCAACGCCTCGACGCGCTGGCGCGAGGGGCCGTCCATGGCGCCGAGCTCGAGCCCGCGCGGCTGGCCGAGATCCTGCTCGCGCTGCGGGCTGGCCACGATCTCGCCGAACGAGCGGTTGGCGATCAGCGCCGTGCGCCGCTGCACGTCGTTGAGGCCGACCATGATCTGGCGCGCCAGGTCCTCGGCGCTGCCGAGCAGGCGGAAGCCCTTGTTCGGCCCGTCGCGCACCGTCGCCGGATGGACACCGACGAAGAACGGCGTCACGGCGACATGGCCGGCGGCGGGCAGCGCCACGTTCAGCGACAGGTGATGGCCCTCGAAGCGCCATCCCCACGGGAAGCGACCGGGCGTGCCGAACACCGAGAGATAGTAGCGGCCGGGATCGCGCCAGCTTCCCTGTTGCTCGCGTAAAACGCCTTCGAGCAGGCGCACGCCGTCGAGAAGTCTAACGCCCTGCTCGTTGAGCACGGTGGCGAACAGGGCGCGCGCTGCGTCGGCCTGCATGCCATTCATCTCGCCCAGGCTGAGGCCCGAACGGCTGCGCGGAATGTAGTGCCAATCGACCCGGTTGGCCGAGTCGAAGGCGATCAGGACCTGGCGGCGCTGGCGGTCGTCGAGCAGGGCGAGATAGCGATTTGCCTGGTCGGCGATGCGCTGCTGGGCGTCGGCGCTTTGCGCGCTGGCGCCGCCGAACGGCAGGAAGGTGGCTGCCGCCAGCACGAGCCGCCGCGTTGGCCGCTCGTGCGCATGGTGGTGCGGGTGTCCGTGCCCGTCCCCGTGATCGTGCGGATGCCAGCCGTCGTGCGGCATGGCTGCGCGATCAGGACGAGGTGCGCGGGTACTTCAGCGTGCAGCCGTAAGCGCGCGTCGAGGCTTCGCTCACCGGCTTGCCGGCGAGAACTTCACCGAGAGCGACGCGCACATACTGCTTGGCCTTGGGAACATCGGCCGTGCTGGACGACGCGATCGAATCGATGCCGCCCTTGTAGACCAGCACGCCGTTGCCATCGATGATGTACATGTGCGGCGTCACCGTGGCGCCGTAGGCGCGGGCGATCTTGCTCTGCGGGTCGAGCAGCACGGCGGCGGGTGCGGCGTCCCAGCTCTTGATGAGGTCGTTGGCCTGCTGGGCGGTGACATAGCCCTGCTCGCCCTTGGCCGACGACGCGGAGATCAGCCACACCACGCCCTTGGCGGCGGCTTCGCGCTGCTGGTCCTGCATGTTCTTGGCGTTGTAGTGCTTGCGCACGTAGGGGCAGCCGTCATTCGTCGTCTCGATCACCACGACCTTGCCCTTGAGATCGGCCAGCGACCAGGTCTTGCCGTTGCTGTCGACGGCGCTGAACGCCGGCGCGGGCTTGCCGATGTCGGGACCGTTGGCGAAGGCCACGGCCGGCATCAGGGCGACGGCGGCGCTGCCCAGCAGCAGCGAACGACGGGCGACGACGAGATTGGACATGTTGCCTCCTGGCGCTTGGGGCCTAACGCTTGGCTTGGGGCAGCGCGGCCAGTTCCGAAAGAATCGACGACTCGGTGAGCACCTGCGGCAGGATCTTGGGCTGCGCAGCACCCGGGACCCAGAAAAGATAGAGCGGAACGCCGGCGCGGCCCAGTTCCTTCAACGAAGATGTGATCTCGGGATCGCGATTGGTCCAGTCGCCCTTGAGTTTCACGACTCCGGCCTGTTCAAAGCCGTTGCGCACGGCTTGCGTCTCGAGCGCCACGCGCTCGTTGACCAGGCAGGTAATGCACCATGCCGCCGTGAAATCGACGAACACCGGCTTGCCGGCAGCGACGGCCTCATTCATGCGTGCGCGCGAGAAGCGCTCCCAGCCGTCGAAGTTCACGCCGGCGGCGGGACCGCCGGAGGCCGATGCGGCCGTGGCCGCGCCGTGCTCGAGTTTCAGCGCCGCGGCGAAGGCCAGCAGCACCGCAGCGGCCGCGAGGCCGCGGCGCACCCAGGTGGCGACCGACGCGCCGCTGCCCAGTTTCAGCAGCCAGATCGCGAAGGCGATCAGGATCATGCCGCCCAGCGCATAGATCACGCCGTCGGCGCCGGTCTGCTGGGTCAGCACCCAGATCATCCACACGGCCGAGGCGTACATCGGGAAGGCGAGGAACTGGCGCAGCCGGTCCATCCAGGGGCCGGGCCGCGGCATCAGGCGCTGCAGGGCGGGCGTGATCGACAGCACGAGATAGGGCAGGGCGAGACCAAGCCCCAGCGCCAGCAGCACGGCCACCGTCTGCGGCGCGGGCTGGCTGAGGGCAAAGCCCAGAGCGGCCGCCATGAAGGGCGCGGTGCAGGGCGTGGCCACGATCACGGCCAGCACGCCGGTGAAGAAGGCGCCCGCGGTGCCGCCGCGGGCCGCAAGGCCCTGGCCCATGCCGGCGAAGCGGCTGGAGAACTCGAAGACGCCCGAGAGGTTGAGGCCGACGACGAAGAAGAGATAGGCGATCAGCAGCGAGAACACCGGCGACTGGAACTGGAAGCCCCAGCTCACGTCGCCGACGCTGGCGCGGATGGCGATGACGATCGCAGCCATGACAGCGAAGGAGACCAGCACGCCCAGTGTGTAGGCGACGCCATCGCGCCGCATGGCGCTCCTCTCGTGGCCGGCCAGCCGCGCGAAGGCCGCGGCCTTCATGGCGAGCACCGGGAACACGCAGGGCATCAGGTTCAGGATCAGGCCGCCCAGCAACGCGAACAGCAGCGCTTCGATCAGGGACAGCTGCTCGCCGCCCGCGGCCGCGGCCAGCGACGGGGCCGGCACGAAGTTGGGATCGAGCTTGGCCGTGACATCGAAGGCTTGCCTCGCCTCGCCGTCGGCCGTCTTCTCGGTGAGCACCAGCGTGCCTGAAAGGTCGGCGGGCAGCGAAGCCTTGGCATCGCCGCGCTTCAGCGGGATGCGGATGCCCTCGGCGTCGATGCTGGCCGTCTGCTTGGCCATGCTGGCGACCGGGCCCCAATCGGCCGGGAAGAAATAGACGTCGCGGATGGTGTCGGCCTTGAGGCCCTTGGCTTCGACGATCAGCGTCGGATCGCCCGACTTGGCAACGCCGTAGCGCGCCGGCCACGGGCTTTGCATCGGCAGCTGCTGGCGCGCCTTGTCGAAGATCGCGCGGGTGGCGGGCGGCGCGGCCGCGCCGGTCGCCGTCACCGGCAGGGTGAGCTCGAACTTGCCGTCCTCGGGGATGCAGACGTCCTCGCACACCAGCCAGTTGGCCTCGGCTGCAAGCTTGAAGCTGCCAGAGGCGTTGGCGGGCGGCGTGATGCGCACCAGCAGGGTGGCCTCGTCCTTGAAGCCGTAGTTGATGACGCCGCTCAAGTCGAAGAGATGCGGCCGCGGCCAGACGATGGGATCGGCCTTGGCGCCCTCCGGCAGCTTCCAGGTGATCTCGGTGGGCAGGCCGGAGTCGCCGGGGTTCTTCCAGTAGGTATGCCATTTCGGCCGGATGGTCTGGCGCAGCCCGACCCAGAACGGCTCGCCTGGCTTGATCGCCGAGGCATCGGCTAGAAGCTCGGCGCGCACGTTCTCGGTCTGCACGACCGATTGGGCGAAGGCCGGAGCCGCCGCGAGCAATGCCAGAAGAAGGGCGAGCAGACGCTTCATGGGAGCCTAGTAAGTGACGCTCGACCTACGCTGTTGCAAGGCAATCCGGATCACCCGCGCGTGATATTTTGCGCCGTCCGGTACATAAGTCTAAGGTCTTGGCATCATTGGGGAAATCATGTTGCGTATCGATGAAAAGCGCCTGCTCGGCGCGCTCGACGAACTGGCCCAGATCGGCGCCATCGACGGCGGCGGCTGCGCGCGGCTCGCGCTCACCGACGAGGACAAGACCGGTCGCGACCTTGTGGTGGCCTGGATGAAGGCGGCAGGCCTCGACGTGCGCATCGATGCCATCGGCAACGTGATCGGCGTTCGCGCCGGCGCCGAGAACCTGGCCCCGATCATGACCGGCAGCCACATCGACACGGTGCGCACCGGCGGCCGCTATGACGGCAATTACGGCGTGCTGGCCGGCCTCGAAGTCGTGCGCGCGCTGGACGAGGCCAAGGCCACGACGCGCCGGCCGATCGCCGTCGCATTCTTCACCAACGAGGAGGGCGCGCGCTTCCAGCCCGACATGATGGGCAGCCTGGTGTACGCGGGAGGTCTCGGCCTCAACGAGGCCTATGCCGCCACCGACAAGGACGGCGTTGCGGTCGGCGACGAGTTGCGCCGCATCGGCTACCTCGGCGCGGCCAGGCCGGGCGCGCTCAAGCCGCACGCCTTCGTCGAGCTGCATATCGAGCAGGGCCCGATCCTCGACGAGGAGAAGGTCCAGGTCGGCGTGGTCGAGAGCGTGCAGGGCATCTCGTGGACCGAGTACACGGTGACCGGCGTCTCCAACCATGCCGGCACGACGCCGATGCGGCTTAGGCGCGACGCGGGCTACCTCGCCGCCTCGGTCAATGTCTTCGTGCGCGGCCTGGCGCGTGAGATGGGCGGCGACCAGGTCGGCACGGTGGGCGCATTGTCGCTTCGGCCCAACCTGATCAACGTCGTGCCCAACCGCGCGGTGTTCGCCGTCGACCTGCGCAATACCGACGAGGCCAAGCTCAAGGAGGCCGAGGCGCGCGTTGCGGCCCACATCGCCGAAGTCGCCGCGACCGAGCGCGTCGAGGTCGAGGCCAAGGTGCTGGCGCGCTTCGAGCCGGTGATCTTCGACACCGCATTGGTCGATCGCGTTGAGCGTCACGCCGGCGTGCTCAAGCTGACGACGCGGCGCATGCCGTCGGGCGCCGGCCACGATGCGCAGATGATGCAGCGCATCTGCCCGACGGCGATGATCTTCGTGCCCTCGGTCGCCGGCCTCAGCCACAACGTCAAGGAGCATACCGAGGCCGTCGACCTCTTGGCCGGCGCGCAGGTCCTGGCGAACCTGATGCTGGAGCTCGCCTCAGAGGGCTAGGCGAAAGGTCTGCTCGCCGCGCTCGTCGATCTCGAGCGCGATCCAGCCGGCCTCGCGATAGAAACGATCGGCGCGCGAGCGGGGCTCGGTGCCGAGCGTGGCGCTGCGGTGACCGGCCTCGCGCAGCACGTCGCAGGCCTTTGCCAACAGCGCCCGGCCGATGCCGCGGCCCTCGTGGTCGGGATCGATGAACAGCGCCCAGATCGTGCCGTCGCGCGTGTCGGCGGCGGAGAAGCCCAGGATGCGGCCCTTCTCCTCCCACACCCAGATGCCCGGGTTCTCGGAGAACCAGTGGTAGTCGGCGTCGGTGACGCGCGAGGGATCTAGAAGCTGGTTCTCGCGCACGGCGAAGCGGATCTCGCTGATGCGAGGCCGTTCCTCGAGACGGGCGCGGCGGATGTGGCCGGACATGCCGGCCTTTTACCTCAGAACTTGCCGAGGAACAGGTTGGGCAGGGCGAGCGAGAAGGCCGGCACATAGGTGACCAGCAGGAGGGCGGCGATCAGCGCGCCGACGCCGACCATGTCGAGCGCACCGATTTTCGTCTGCTCGATCGTGCCCTTCTCCGAACCGAGCGTGCTCTGGCCGAACACCTTGACGCTGTTCTTGCCGCCGCTGCGCTCGCTGATGAGCTTGCGCATGTACATCACGGCCTGCACCGTGGGGTAGTCGAGCGGATGCACGTCCGACGAGCGGAACTCCTTGGCGTGAGCGGTGCCCACCGCGAGGGCGGCGGCGGTCGCCAAGGGGGCGATCGGGATTTGCTCAGGCGCATGGTTTCCTTCCCTCTGCCGTTGCTCTAAAGTTGTCTGACAACCTGACAAACCCCAGCATCTCCCCCACTCGACAAGTCCGTGTCCGCCAAGCTGTCCGTCCTCAGTCCGCTCGACCCGCCCGGCAATCTCGCCGAGCAGGTGATAGCGCGGCTTGCCAACGACATCAGGAGCGGCCGGCTCGAGCCGGGTGCGCGGCTGCCGACCGAGCAGGCGCTCAGCTCGGCGCTGGGTGTCAGCCGCACCGTCGTGCGCGAGGCTGTTGCGGCCCTGCGCGCCGATGGGCTGGTCGTCACCCGCCGCGGTTCGGGCGCCTATGTCGCCGATCCGACGGCGGGACCGTTCCGCATCGCCGCCCCCAAGGCCGCGGCCCTGCACGACGTGCTGGAGGTGATGGAGCTGCGACTGGCGGTCGAGGTCGAGGCGGCGGCGCTGGCCGCCGAGCGCGCCAACCGCCGCCAGGTCGGCGCCATCCGCACGGCATGGCGCGGCATCGAGCGGGCGCTCCATCGCGGCGAGGGCGCGGTGGCCGAGGACTTCGCCTTCCATCGCGCCATCGCCGAGGCCACCGGCAACCGGCAGTTCCCGCGCTTCCTTGCCTTTCTCGGAAGCCTGGTCATCCCGCGCCAGAGCGTGCGGCTTTCGGTTGACACGCCGGCCGAGCGGCGGGCTTATCTCGGGCGCATCCAGCACGAGCATGCGCGCATCGTCACCGGTATTTCCGACCAGGATCCTGCCGAGGCGCGGCGCGCCATGCGCGAGCATCTCACGCGCTCGCTCGAGCGCTATCGCAGACTGGCACAAGGAGAGAAAAATGGCCGACGCTAGTGCACGGCGCATCGTCTTCACCGGCGCGTCCGGCGGCATCGGCACGATGATCCGGCCGCTGCTGGCGCCGCTCTATCCGGGGCTGGTGCTGAGCGACAAGGTGGCGCCCAAGAACCTGCTGCCGTCCGAGCAGTTCGTCGCCGCCGACCTCACCAAGCCCGACGAGGTGGCGGCCGCCGTCAAGGGCGCCGACAGCGTGATCCATCTCGGCGGCTACTCGGTCGAAGGGCCGTGGGACGCCATCCTGCAGGCCAACATCATCGGCTGCTACAACCTCTTCGAGGCGGCGCGCCAGGCCGGTGTGAGGCGCGTGGTCTTCGCTTCGTCCAACCACGCCGTCGGCTTCTATCCGCGCAAGCGCAAGATCGGCACCGATGTCACGGTGCGGCCCGACAGCCGCTACGGCGTCAGCAAGGCGTTCGGCGAAGCGCTGGGCGCGCTCTATTCCGACAAGCACGGCATGAGCGTGACCTGCCTGCGCATCGGCAATGTCGGCCCTCGTCCGCTCGACGTGCGGCGCCTGTCGATCTGGATCTCGCCCGAGGACATCGTGCAGTTGATCGGTATTGGCCTGAATCATCCCGACATCCGCTTCGAGATCCTGTATGGCGCGTCCAGACAATGAAGCGGCGTGGTGGGACAACTCGCGTGCCCAGGCGCTGGGCTACCGCCCCAAGGGCAAGGCCGAGGATCACCGCGCCCACGCCGAGGCCGAGCAGGCGAAGATCGGACCCGATCCGGTCGGCGATGTGTTCCAGGGCGGCACCTTCTGCGCCTCAGAATTCACCAACGACGTGAAGCGCGCCGGACCGTAGAATTCGACTTCTCCCATGCGCGTTTCCGGTCGGATGGAACCGTGAGCGGTTCCATCCGACCGGAAACCGCTCTAGGCTTGCCGGATGTATGTGACATCCGGTGCGCAGGGAGAAGGTTTCGCCACCGTCGCAAGTGACGACGGCGTGCTCGATGCCTGGTTCCTGAACCCGAAACTGGCACCAGGCGGCGCCAAAGCCGGCACGCAGCGCGTGACCGGGCTGTCGCTGCCCGGTCAATCGGCGTTCTGGCGCAACTCGCAGACCGGCGCGCTCGAGGCAATCGCACGCAAGAAGACCTGGGGCGCCCTCAATGCGCAGCTTCACGCCACGGCAGGTGCGACATGACTCGCTTCCTGACCGTGGGCGCCGCGCAGATGGGCCCGATCCAGCGCAGCCACACGCGCCGCGACGTGGTCGAGCGCCTGATCGCGCATCTGCGCGAGGCCAAGCGCATGGGCTGCGAGCTGGTGGTGTTCCCCGAGCTCACGCTGACGACGTTCTTTCCGCGCTGGTGGATGACCGACCAGGCCGAGATCAATTCTTTCTTCGAGCAGGAGATGCCGTCGAACGAGACGGCGCCCCTGTTCACCGAAGCCAAGCGACTTTCGATGGGCTTCTGCCTGGGCTACGCCGAGCTTGCCAGCGAGAACGGGCGCGTGCGGCGCTTCAACACCTCGATCCTGGTCGAGCGCAATGGCGAGATCGTCGGCAAGTACCGCAAGGTCCATCTGCCCGGTCATGCCGAGCATGAGCCCGAGCGGCCGTTCCAGCACCTCGAGAAGCGCTACTTCGAGGTCGGCAATCTCGGTTTCCCGGTGTTCAAGGCGTTCGGCGGCAACATGGGCATGTGCATCTGCAACGACCGGCGCTGGCCCGAGACGTACCGCGTCATGGGCCTGCAGAACGTCGAGATGGTGCTGCTGGGCTACAACACGCCGCTGCACAACGCGCCCTCGCCCGACCACGACGAGCATTCATGGTTCCACAACCAGCTCTCCATGCAGGCCGGCGCTTACCAGAACGGCACCTGGGTGGTGGGCGTCGCCAAGGGCGGCAACGAGGAGGGCGTGCCCTCGCTGGCCGACAGCATGATCGTGGCACCCTCGGGCAAGGTCGTGGCGCGCGCCGGCGGCGAGGCCGACGAGCTCATCGTGCATCGCTGCGATCTCGACGCTGGCCAGAGCTACAAGCGCACGACCTTCAACTTCGCCGTCCATCGCCAGCCCGATCAGTACCGCATGATCGTCGACCGCAAGGGCGCGCTGGATCCCTGATGATGGTTGTGGTCTCGCCGGCGAAACCGACAAGCACGATCACCACGCCTTGAAAGCAACCGTCGGCTGTCCCACGTCCCGGTCAATGCGACTACCAGGACGGGAAGGGTCAAATGGCGTGGTTCATTCTTCTCATCGCCGGTCTCTGCGAGATCGGCTGGGCGACCGGGCTGAAATACAGCGAAGGTTTTACGCGGCTGGTGCCGTCGGTGCTGACCATCGCCGCGATGGTCGTGAGCATCGTCCTGCTCGGCATCGCGCTCAAGACATTGCCGGTGGGCACGGGCTATGCCGTGTGGACCGGCATCGGCGCGGTCGGCACGGCAGCCATGGGCATCCTCCTGCTGGGCGAATCGATGGAACCGATGAGGCTGGCGTCGATCGGCCTGATCGTCGCCGGCATCGTCGGCCTTAAGCTCACCAGCCCGGTGTGACCTCCGATCAGCCGAACTTGCCGTAGCTCCGTTCGGGCGTGCCGCGGAACAGCGACATGTGGGTATGGGTGGCGATGAAGGGATCGCCGATCTTCTTGCGCCCCAATGTCACCGTCGTGCGGCCCGGCCGGTCGAAGCGGTCACCGTTGGGATGAAAGCCGTCGGACTGCCACACGCCCATGCCGACCGCGGTCAGGCGGTCGGCCGAGACGATGGCCTCGATCCTGTCGAGGTCGTAGCGGAAGTTGCGGATGGTGCCCCACACGTTGCGCCACTGCTTCTCTTCTGCGAGATCGCGGCCGGTCATGAAGTCGGTGAAGGTACCGAAGGCGATCATGTCCTCGGCGAAGATCGGTCGCGCGCCTTCGTAGTCGACGTCGCGGCAGTGCTTGGACAACGTCTCGAACCACGTTCGAACGGCCGCCATATCGTCGGAATGCACGGGGCTGAGCAGCTTCATCGCCAGTTCCTATAGTCCAAACCGCTGCCAGTGTAGGCGTTCTTCGATCGCTGCCAACGTCGCTGGGCCAATGCCGTCGATGCCCGTTCCGCCAACCGATGTGCCGAGGCCGAAGCGCGACAGCAGGCGGCGCCGCGGTCCGATCACCGGCAGATGCACCTTGGCGCCGTAGCGCGCCTGCAATACGGCGCGCAATTCGCCCAGCCCGTCGACCAGGCCCAGCTCCAGTCCGCGCTTGCCGGTCCAGAACTCGCCGCTGAACAGGGCTGCCTCGTCGCCTTTGAGCTTGCCGGCGCGGCGTTCGCGCACCCAGTCCTTGAAGCCGTCGTGGATCTCGGCCTGCAGGCGATGCAGGCGCTCGACATCCTCCGGCTTCTCGGGCCGGAAGGGATCGAGCATCGCCTTGCGCTCGCCCGAGGTATGCACGCGCCGCTCGACGCCGATGCGGCCGATCATGTCCTGGAAGCCGAAGCCCGCGCTGATGACGCCGATCGAGCCCACGATCGAGCTCGGGTCGACGATGATCTCGTCGGCGGCGCAGGCCAGCCAGTAACCGCCCGAGGCCGCGACGTCCTCGACGAAGGCGATCACCTTCACGTCGTTCTCGGCCGCCAGCAGGCGGATGCGTTGGCCGATCAGCGCCGACTGCACCGGCGAGCCACCGGGCGAATTGATGGACAAGCGCGACGGCCTTGGCGCCGCGCATGTCGAAGGCGCGCTTGAGCAGCGGCGCCACGCTCTCGATCGAAAGACCGCGACTGCCCAGAAGACCACCCGAGGCGATGACCCCCGACAGGCGGACGACCGGAACGACGGGCCCGCGACGGAAGCGGTCCTTTAACCAACCCAGCATGACCGGCAATGTCTCCGCGGCGACCTCAGAAGGCAAGCGGGCCGGCGTGACGCAGGATGGCCTCGGCGTCGTCGGTGTAGCCGCCACCCGGCCGATGCAGCGTGAGCGGCGGCGCGTCGTGCCGCGTCGGCCGGTCGGCCCGGCGGGCGCGCACCAGGACGCGCGCCGCGGGCGGCAGGCGCTTCACCGTGACGTCCCCCCAACCCAAGCGGCCGAGGTGGCCAAGGATTTCGTCCAACCGGTCGCTGCGATGGATGATGAGCAGGGTGCCTGCAGGTTCCGCCGCCGCCGTGGCCACCGCCAGCCAGCGCGCCAGGCCGGCGCTGGATTCGACGGTTGCCAGCGCCTTGGAAGGATCGGGCGAGGGGTCGGCGACCGCGGCGGCGAGGTAGGGCGGGTTGGTCACGACATGGTCGAAGCGGCCGAGATCGGCCGGCAGCGGCTTGGCGAGGTCATGAACGACCGTTCGTACCCGGTCGGCCATGCCGTTGAGGTTGGCATTTCGTTCGGCCAGCTCGGCCAGGGTCGACTGCAGCTCGATGCCGACGACGCTGCAGCCTGCCAGTCGCGCCGCCACGCACAGGCCGACGGCGCCGACGCCGGCGCCGAGATCGAGGATGCGCTGCCCGGGAGTGGCATCGACGGCGGCCGCCAGCAGCACCGCATCGATGGCGACGCGATAGCCGCGGGCCGGTTGTAACAGTTGTACGCGGCCCCCCAGCAGGGCGTCTTCGGTCAGGGTGCCTTCCATATCGGGGATCATGTCACGACATCGTGTCGCAACAACCAAACTCGGTTGGGCGACTATTCTTGCGGCATGGCAACAGTCGTCACCTTCGAGGGCAAGCGCAAGACGCCCAGCCTGGAGCCCCTGCTGTCGCTCTGCGCCGACGACATGGCGCAGGTCGATCGCGAGATCCTGGCCCGCATGCGCTCGCCGGTGGCGCTGATCCCCGAGCTCGCCAATCACCTGGTGGGCGCGGGCGGCAAGCGCATGCGGCCGCTGCTCACCGTCGCGGCGGCGCGGCTGTGCGGCTATGCGTCGAGCGACGACCGCCACATCAAGCTCGCGACCTGCGTGGAGTTCATCCACTCCGCCACGCTGCTGCACGACGACGTGGTCGATGTCAGCGCGCTGCGCCGCGGCAAGCCCTCGGCCAACGCGGTGTGGGGCGACAAGGCTTCCGTGCTGGTCGGCGACTTCCTGTTCACGCGCTCGTTCGAGCTGATGGTCGATGTCGGCTCGCTCGAGATCCTGGGCGTCCTGTCGCGCGCCTCCTCGACCATCGCCGAGGGCGAGGTGCTGCAGCTCGTCAGCCAGCGCGATACCTCGACGCCCGAGGCGACCTATCTCGAGGTCATCAAGGCCAAGACCGCCAAGCTGTTCGCCGCGGCCGCCGAGGTCGGTGCCATGGTCGCCGGCCGTGACGGGCCCGAGCGGGTGGCGCTCGAAAGCTTCGGCATGAATCTCGGCATCGCCTTCCAGCTGGTCGACGATGCGCTCGACTATGCCGGCCGCGAGGCCGAGCTCGGCAAGACGGTGGGCGACGACTTCCGCGAGGGCAAGATCACCCTGCCGATTATCCTGGCCTTCCTGCGCGGCCGCACCGTCGAGCGCGAATTCTGGAAGCGCACCATCGAGAAGCTCGACCAGCGCGAGGGTGACCTCGAACAGGCCAAGGTGCTGCTTGATCGCTACGGGGCCATCGCCGATACGCTGGAGCGCGCCCGTCACTACGGCGCCATGGCGCGCGATGCGCTGGGGCTCTTTCCCGACAAGCCGCTCAAGGCCGCCCTGCTCGAGGCCGTCGACTTCGCCATCGCCCGCGCGCACTGAGCGGGCGCCTCAAAACCTGCTAAGAACGCGGGATGGCCGCCAAGCACATCCTCGCCATCGACCAGGGCACCACCAGCACTCGTGCCATCGTGTTCGACGCCACTGGCCGGCCGGTGGCCAGCGCGCAGAAAGAGCTGCCGCAGATCTTTCCGAACCCCGGCTGGGTCGAGCATGACGCCGAGGAGATCTGGCGGGCGACGGTCGAGGTCTGCCGCGGTGCGCTCGCCAAGGCCAAGCTCGACGCCAAGGCGCTGGCCGGCATCGGTATCACCAACCAGCGCGAGACCACGGTGGTGTGGGACCGCAGCACCGGCAAGCCGATCCACAACGCCATCGTCTGGCAGGACCGCCGCACGGCCGACCGCTGCGAGGCGCTGAAGCAGGCCGGCCATGAGGGCGAGATCACGGCGAAGACCGGCCTGATCCTCGATCCTTATTTCTCCGGCACCAAGATCGCCTGGATCCTCGACCATGTCGCCGGCAGTCGGGCGGCGGCAGAGAAGGGGGCGCTGGCGGCCGGCACCATCGAATGCTTCCTGCTGTGGCGCCTGACCGGCGGCAAGGTGCATGCGAGCGACGCCACCAATGCCAGCCGCAGCCTGCTGCTCGACATCCACAAAGGCACCTGGGACGAAGGTCTCCTGAAGCTGCTCGGCGTGCCGGCGCCGCTTCTGCCCAAGGTCGTCGATTGCTCAGGCGAGCTCGGCGTCGCCACCGCCGATATTCTCGGTGCACCGGTGCCGGTCTTGGGCATGGCGGGCGACCAGCAGGCGGCCACCGTGGGCCAGGCCTGCATCAAGCCGGGGATGGTCAAGGCGACCTACGGCACAGGCTGCTTTGCGCTCCTGAACACGGGCAGCATGGCCGTGCGCTCGCACAATCGGCTGCTGACGACCATCGCCTATCAGCTCGATGGTCGGCGGACCTATGCGCTGGAGGGGAGCATCTTCATCGCCGGCGCCGCGGTGCAATGGCTGCGCGATGGCCTGCACCTGATCGCCAAGTCGTCCGACGTCGAGCAGGTGGCGGCCCACGCCAAGCCCGATCACGGCGTCTATATGGTGCCGGCCTTCGTCGGCCTGGGCGCACCCTATTGGGATGCCGGCGCGCGCGGCGCGCTGCTGGGGCTGACGCGCGACACCGGCCCGGCCGAGATCGCCGCGGCCACGCTCGAGTTCGGTGTGCTTCCAGACGCGCGACCTGGTCGAGGCCATGCGCGGCGACGGCGCGCAGATCGACGAGCTCAGGGTCGACGGCGGCATGGTGGTGAACGATCCCCTGATGCAGCGCCTGGCCGACACTGTGGCCGTGCCCGTCGAGCGGCCCAAGGTGACCGAGACCACGGCTTTGGGCGCGGCCTTCCTGGCCGGTCTGCACGCGGGCCTGTGGCCCTCGCTGGAGGCGCTGTCGCAGACCTGGGCGCTCGACCGCGCCTTCCGCCCGGCCGAGGACGCCGCCTCGCGCGACCGCCGCTATGCCGGCTGGAAGGACGCTGTGCGGCCGGGTGCGCAGTTCCTGACCTATGCCGACGATCGCCATAGTCGACGGCATCCTGATCTTGCTGTACTTCAACGATCACGTGCCGGCGCACTTTCATGCGCAAGGCGCTGATTTTCATGCACGAATTCGCATTGAAGACGGCGAAGTTATCGAGGTGGAAGGCCGCGTTTCCGCAGGTGACCGGGGGCGTCTAATGGACCCTGGCTCATAGGGACGATTTGATCGAAAATTGGAATGCAGTCAGAGCTGGCAAGCCGCCCAGGAGACTCGACTGATGGCTCGACATTCAATTGCGCGAGCAACACCGCAGTCGGACTTCACCGTCGTGATCGAATGGTCCGACGGCTCAAAGAGCGTTGTCGATTTTCGCCCCGATATCGGCAAGGGCGAGGCGTTGTCCTACTTGAGAGAGCCCGCTGTTTTCCTGCATCGGCTGTTCGTCCAGTCGGAAGGTCAAAGTCTGGCTTGGGAAACGCCAAGTGGCTTGATCGACTTCCATGTCGACGAGCTTTGGCAGCGCACGCATTCCAAGTTCGCGGCTGAATAGCGAACGCTTGCCCCGCAGGACCTCGGCCATTAGGTTGCGCCCGCCATGCGGACCCGCGCCAACCCCATCTACTGCGGCGTCGATACGATCGATCTCGCGCAAGCCACCAAGCTGATCCAGTCGATCGCCGGCGGGCCCAAGCCAGCCGTCGGCGGCATCAAGCTGGGGCTCGAATTCTTCCTGGCGCACGGCGCGCCGGGCGTGCGCTACGCCTTTCCGACGCCGGTGCGCGCGACAGGGGTCGGCTTCTTCCTCGATCTCAAGCTGCACGACATCCCCAACACCGTGGCCGGCGGCATCCGCGCCGTCGTCGAGCTGGCGCCGACCTTCATCACCATCCATGCCGGTGGCGGTCGCGAGATGATGAAGGCGGCGGTCGAGGAGGTCGGCACGCAGGCTGCCAAGCACAACGTGCCGCGGCCCAAGCTCCTGGGCGTGACGGTCCTTACGTCGCTCGACCGGTCCGATCTCGAGGCGACAGGCGTGAATGCCGATCCGTCCGACCAGGTGCTGCGGCTTGCGGCGCTGGCGCATGCCAGCGGCCTCGACGGCGTGATCTGCTCGCCGCTCGAGATCGCGGCCCTGCGCAAGCAGTGCGGTCCCGACTTCGTGCTGATGGTGCCGGGCATCCGGCCGGTCGGCAGCGCCGCCAACGACCAGAAGCGGGCGATGACGCCGCGCCAGGCGGTCGATCTCGGCGCCACCAACCTGGTGGTCGGCCGGCCGATCTACCAGGCTGCCGATCCGCGCGCCGCCGCCGAGGCGATTGCCCGCGAGGCCGGGGTCAACGACCTATGACGGTCGAGGCCAAGATCTGCGGCCTGTCGACAGCGGAGACGCTCGATGCGGCGGTCGCGGCCGGCGCGCGCTTCGTGGGCTTCAACACCTACCCGCCGTCGCCGCGCTACGTCGCATCAAACGACGTGCTGAAGGCGCTGGGTGCACGCGTGCCCAAAAGCGTGACGCGCGTCGGTTTGTTCGTCGATCCTGACGACGCGCTGCTCGAGGAGCGCCTGGTGACGGGCGCCATCGACCTGGTACAGCTGCATGGCACGGAGACGCCCGAGCGGGTCGCGGCCATCAAGGCGCGCACGGGCAAGCCCGTGATGAAGGTGATTAACGTGGACACGGCAAGCGATGTCGAACGCGGCATCGCAGCTTACTCGACCGTCGCCGACTGGCTGATGTTCGACGCAGCCGTGGGCACCTTGCCCGGCGGCAACGCCAAGGTCTTCGACTGGACTTTCCTGTCGGGACGAAAGGTTTCGCGGCCTTGGTTGCTTGCCGGCGGCCTCACGCCCGACAATGTCGCCGAGGCAGTGCGCGTCACCGGCGCGCACACCGTCGACGTTTCTTCTGGCGTCGAATCGAGCCGGGGTGTGAAATCGGTCGAGTTGATCCGCGCCTTCCTCGATCGCGTGAAGGCGCTCTGAAGGGGGACCGCATGAAGACCGAACAGCGGCTGAAGGAGCTCGGCATCGAGCTCACCAAGCCGACCTCGCCGATGGCCAACTACGTCAACGCCGTGCGCACCGGCAACCTGCTCTATCTCGCCGGCAAGGGACCCGGCCTGCCGGGCCATCCTCTGCCGGTCGGCAAGGTCGGCCGCGACTTCACCAAGGAGCAGGGCTACGAGTACGCGCGCCAGACGGGGCTCAGCCTGATCGCCGTCATGAAGGCCGAGCTGGGCGACCTCGATCGCGTCAAGCGCATCGTCAAGCTTTTGGGCATGGTCAACGCCACGCCCGAGTTCGGCGAGCAGCCCGAGGTGATCAACGGCTGCTCCGATCTCTTCGTCTCGGTGTTCGGCGATCGCGGCCGGCACGCGCGCTCGGCCGTCGGCATGGGCTCGCTGCCGCGCGGCATCCCGGTCGAGATCGAGGTGATCGTCGAAGTCGAGGATGCGCCGGCCCGCCGCGCCGCCGCCAAGCCCGCCGCGCGCCGCAAGGCCGCTCCCAAGGGCAAGCGCAAATCGGCCAAGAGCAAGCGCAGGTAAAGCGGCTTCCGGGCAGATGGAACGGCATGCCGTTCCATCTGCCCGAAACGCGTTGTTTCGGGCACCTTGTTCAAGGGCACATTCCGACCGGCTGATTTCAGCCGGTCGGAATGTGCTTCCAGGGCTTTTGACCGACCCCTGTCGGGGCTGCTAAGTCCGCGCCTCCCGACAGGAATTGCGATGCCAACCTCACCCAACAGTTTCCGCACCGGCCCCGACGAGCGCGGGCATTTCGGCCTTTTCGGCGGCCGCTACGTCGCCGAGACGCTGATGCCGCTGATCCTCGATCTGGAGAAGGCCTACAACGAGGCCAAGGCCGATCCGCAGTTCCAGGGCGAGCTCAACTATCTGCTGGCGCAGTACGCCGGCCGGCCGAGCCCGCTCTACTACGCGGAACGCCTGACCAAGCATCTCGGCGGCGCAAAGATCTACTTCAAGCGCGACGAGCTGAACCACACCGGCAGCCACAAGATCAACAACGTGCTGGGCCAGGTGCTTCTGGCCAAGCGCATGGGCAAGACGCGCGTGATCGCCGAGACCGGCGCGGGCCAGCACGGCGTCGCCACCGCGACGGCCTGCGCGCTGTTCGACATTCCCTGCGTGGTCTTCATGGGCGTCGGTCGACGTCGACCGCCAGGCGCCCAACGTCGTGCGCATGAAGATGCTGGGCGCGGAGGTGCGGCCGGTGACGTCGGGCTCCTCGACCTTGAAGGACGCCATGAACGAGGCGCTGCGCGACTGGGTGGCGACCTGCGAGACGACCTTCTACTGCATCGGCACGGTGGCGGGCCCGCACCCCTATCCGACGATGGTGCGCGACTTCCAGTGCGTGATCGGCAACGAGGTGCGCAAGCAGATCATGGAGATGGAGGGCCGGCTGCCCGACACGCTGGTCGCCTGCATCGGCGGCGGCTCGAACGCCATGGGCCTGTTCCATCCCTTCCTCGACGACAAGGGCGTGCGCATCATTGGCGTCGAAGCGGGCGGCAAGGGCGTGGAGACCGGCGAGCATGCCGCCTCGCTGACCGGCGGCCGCCCCGGCGTGCTGCATGGCAATCGCACCTACCTGCTGCAGGACAAGGAAGGCCAGATCACCGAGGCGCATTCGATCTCGGCCGGCCTCGACTATCCCGGCATCGGGCCCGAGCATTCCTGGCTCAAGGAGCAGGGCCGCGTCGAATACGTGTCGGCGACCGACAACGAGGCGCTGACGGCCTTCCAGCTCCTGTGCAAGCTCGAGGGCATCATCCCGGCACTCGAGCCGGCGCATGCGCTGGCCCATGTCAGCAAGCTCGCGCCGACTCTGCCGAAGGACAATCTGCTGGTGATGAATCTCTGCGGTCGCGGCGACAAGGACGTGTTCGCCGTCGCCGAGCGACTGGGCATGAAGGTATAATAGGTCTGGATCGGGAGGCAGCATGACCTTCAGATGGCAAGACCACATCGTTCGAGACCCTGAAATTTGCGGCGGGTTGCCAACGATGAAAGGAACGCGCGTCCTCCTGCGGCAGGTTCTCGCGGACGTCGCCGACGGGACGACGGCTACGGATATCATTGCGGCTTACCCATCCCTTGCCCCCGATCACATTAGGGCGGCTATCGCCTTCGCTGCGAACAGTGCCAAGGATGACTTGCCGGTGCTCGACAAGCCGGCGGCATAATGCGGCTCAAGCTCGACGAGAATATGCCGCGGCCTCTAGCGGAGTCTCTGCGACGGGTCGGTCATGACGTCCACACGGCCTCCGATGAAGATCTCCTTGGCAAGTCGGACCGAGTTGTATGGAGCGTCGTAGTGCATGAAAGGCGGCTACTGCTGACCCTGGACCGCGACTTCGGCCAGCTCGCCACTCAATCTAGTGATCACGCAGGAGCCATCGTCCTGCGCCCGCGTGATGCGAACAAAACGGTGATCGAAGCGTTGGCCCTTCGGGCGCTTGCCTTGGCCACTGATATCGATATGACGAACAGAATAGTGATTTTTGAAGACGAGCGAATTCGCATTCGACCTCCGCTCGCTCTCGTGCCACCACAGGATCAATCATGAGCCGGATCGCCAAGCGTTTCGAAAAGCTCAAGGCCGACAAGCGCGCCGGGCTCGTCATCTACATCTCGGCCGGCGATCCCAATGCCGAGGTCGGCTACGAGATCCTGAAGGGCCTGCCGGCGGCCGGCGCCGACCTGATCGAGCTCGGCATGCCGTTCACCGATCCGATGGCCGACGGCCCCTCGATCCAGGTCGCGGGCCAGCGCGCGCTCAAGGCCGGCATGACGGTCGACGGCACTTTCGACATGGTCCGCCGCTTTCGCAAGGAGACCGGCGATGACGACACGCCGATCCTGCTGATGGGCTACTACAATCTCGTCTATCAGCGCGGCGCCGAGCGCTTCTGCAAGGAAGCCGCGGCTGCAGGCGTCGACGGCTTCATCCTCGTCGACCTGCCGCCTGAGGAAGCCGATGAGCTGAAGCCGCACGCCGAGGCGCACGGCCTCGACACGGTGCTGCTGACCGCACCCACGACCGACGACAAGCGTCTGCCGGCGGTGCTGAAGTATTCCGCGGGCTTCGTCTATTTCGTCTCGGTGCTCGGCATCACCGGCACCAAGTCGGCGACCGAGGAAGCGGTCGCCACGCATGTCGCGCGCATCAAGCGCCACACCAAGCTGCCGGTGGGCGTGGGCTTCGGCATCAGGACGCCGGAACAGGCCGCGGCCGTGGCGCGCCATGCCGATGCCGCCGTCGTCGGTACCGCCATCGTCGATCGCGTGAAGGCCGGTCTCGATGCCAATGGCAAGCCAACGCCCGGCCTCGCCGCCGGCGTGTTTGCCGACGTCAAGGCTCTTGCAGGCGGCGTGCGCAGCGTAAGCAAGACGTAACTCTTCGTGTTGTGACCATTCGTGGAACGGGCCCGACCGTCATTGTCGGGTCACGATCTCGCGCCCATATGCGCGTCGATCAACGCGGAGGAAAAACATGCAGGCGATCGACGTCGAACGGAAGAACAGGCTTCACGCCAACTTCGTCGCTGCATTGGATCTTCTCGATACCGAAAACCGCGAACCCGATCGTTGGGAAGAGGAGTGCCTCTCCTACGCCCTGGGCGCGATGGCCTGCGGCATGTATCTCGTGGCCGAGGTCGAGCTTGCCGCCTTCACGCGGCCGATCGACGAGCGTTCGCCCGACGTGCTGGCAGCGCTTGCGGCAAAGCCCGCGCGTTTCACCAAGGACATGCTGCGTCACGGCCTCGACTACGTGCGGCAACGCTACGGTCATGCGCATGACGCCACTGATCTGCCGGCAGTGCTGGCAGCCGGCCAGCAGGACCTGCAGTCGCTGACGACGTAGGGCTAGACCTTCGCTGCCTCTTCGTCGTCGTCGAACAGCAGGTCGGCGACGAAGGGGTTGGTCTTGCGTTCCCAGCCGAACGTCGACGTCTGGCCGTGGCCGGGCACGAAGGTGATGTCGTCGCCGAATGGCCACAGCCGCTTGCGGATCGAGGTCAGCAACTGCTCGTGATTGCCGCGCGGAAAATCGGTGCGGCCGATCGAGCCCCGGAACAAGACGTCGCCGACGAACGCCACCTTGGCAGGCTTGTGCACGAACACGACGTGGCCCGGCGTGTGGCCGGGGCAGTGCACGACGTCGAAGGTGAGGTTGCCCAGGCTCACCGTCTCGCCATTGGTCAGCCAGCGGTCGGGCACGAACGGCTTGTAAGCCGGGAAATTGTACTTGCGGCCCGAGTCGGGCAGGCCCTCGATCAGGAACAGGTCGTCCTGGTGCGGCCCCTCGATCTTCACGCCGTAGTGCTCGGCCATGGTGCCGGCGGCCGAGGCGTGGTCGACGTGGCCGTGGGTCAGCAGCACCTTGGTGACCTTGATGCCCTGCCGGGCGATCGCCTCCTGCAGCATCTCGAAGTCGCCGCCTGGGTCGACGGCGGTGCCTTCCATGGTCTCGTCGCACCAGACGATGGAGCAGTTCTGCTGGAACGGGGTGACGGGGGCGATCATGACTTTGAGCATCGCACCCATCTAATGCCTCCCGCGGGCGCGCGGAAGGGCGTATGCTGGCGGCGGGGAGTCTTCCTGCGTCGGCGGCAATGAAATTTCGCTTACTGCTTTGCATCCTCACCCTGATCGGCCTCCGAGCCCCCGCGCATGCCCAGATTGCCGCGGTAACCTCGCCGTCCGGTCCCGTCCAGGCCGGCCCGTACGTGGTGATCGACGCCAACACCGGCGAGACGCTGCTGGACCGCAATGCCGGGGCCTTCTGGCATCCGGCCTCGCTCACCAAGATGATGACGATCTACCTCGTCTTCGAGGAGTTGAAGGCTGGCCGGCTCACGCTTGCCACGCCCATGGCCCTGTCGGAGGTGGCGCGCGCCAAGCCGCCCTCCAAGCTCGGCCTGGGGCCGGGCCAGGGCATCACCGTCGAGCAGGGCCTGCAGGCGCTGGTGGCGCGCTCGGCCAATGACGTGGCGGTGGGCTTCGCCGAATTGATCTCGGGATCGGAGGATGCCTTCAGCGTGCGCATGACCGAGACCGCGGCGCGCATCGGCATGAATGCCACCCAGTTCCGCAACGCCAGCGGCTGGCCCGATCCCGGGCAACTCACCACGGCACGCGACATGGCGCTGCTGGCGATGGCGTTGCTCAAGCAATTCCCGGAATACTACGGCTACTTCCGGACCCAGGAGTTCTACCTCGGCAAGACCAAGGTCGGACCGGGCATCAAATTCCTCGATCTCTACGCGCCCTATGCCGATGGCTTGAAGACCGGATTCGTCTGCGCCTCGGGCTTCAATATCGTCGGCAGCGCGGTGCGCGATGGCCGGCGGCTGATTGCCGTGGCCTTCGGTTTCCGCCGCGCCGATCTGCGCGACGAGTTCATCGTCCGCCTGCTCGACGAGGCCTATGTGCTCAAGACCGGCGGCAACCGGCCCAGGATCTGGCAGATCCGCAACGGCCAGGGGGGGCCGGCCACGGTGCTGGGCCAAGGCGAATGCGGCACCATACGCTACGACATGCCGGGCGACGCGGCCTGGCTCGGCACCTATCCCGACTGGCGCTCGGCGCGGCATGCCTACGATGTCGGCCAGTCCGACATCGCGCGGCTCGGCTTCACGCGCCTCGGCAAGGAATGGATCCTGCCGGTCACCTCCAACAAGGTCACCAAGCAGGCCGCCATCATTGCCGACCTCGAGCCTGCCACGGCGCAGGCGTTGTGCGCCGACTACCAGGCGCGAAAATTGTTCTGCCAAGTGAAGAAACCCCAGGAAATTACCGCACCGTTCGGTCTCTTTTGGCGGTGATTTGCAGCGCCTTGGCCGGCGTGCCGGTTCGTGCGATACCGCCGCCATGAACTGGCTGACGAACTTCGTCCGACCCAAGCTCAAGGCCCTGATCTCGCGCAAGGAGACGCCGGAGACTCTCTGGCTGAAGTGCCCCAAGTGCGAGCAGATGCTGTTCATGCGCGACTGGGAGGCCAACCAGGAGGTCTGCACCCATTGCGGCCACCACATGCGCATCCGACCGATGAAGCGCCTGCCGCACCTGTTCGACGACGGCAAACATGAGCTGCATCCGCTGCCGCGCGTGCCGGTCGATCCGCTGAAGTTCCGCGACACCAAGCGCTACGACGCCAAGCTCAAGGAGGCCCAGGCCAAGTCGGAGGGCCGCAGCGACGCGCTGGTCGTGGCGAGCGGCGCCGTGGGCGGACGCACCACGGTGATGGCGCTGCTCGACTTCGATTTCATGGGCGGCTCGATGGGCACGGCCGTGGGCGAGGGGCTGGTGATGGCGGCCGATCTCGCCGTCGCCCGCAAGGCGCCGCTGATCGTCTTCTCCGCCTCCGGCGGTGCGCGCATGCAGGAAGGCATCCTGTCGCTGATGCAGCTCACGCGTACCACGATCGCCGTGCGCAAGGTCAAGCAAGCGGGCCTGCCCTACATCGTCGTGCTGACCGATCCCACGACCGGCGGCGTCTCGGCCTCGTTCGCCATGCTGGGCGACGTGCACCTCGCCGAGCCCGACGCGCTGATCGGCTTCGCCGGCCCGCGCGTCATCCAGGACACGATCCGCCAGGAGCTGCCGCAGGGTTTCCAGCGCGCCGAGTACCTGCTGGAGCACGGCATGGTCGACGCCGTCGTGCATCGCCACAAGCTCCGGGAAACCCTGATCCGCCTGGTCTCACTGCTGATGGATCCAGTGACCGCCGAAGGCCGCAGCCTGGCCGTCGCGGGCCGCTAAAACTTCGTCCAAGGCGACGTCCATGACCGATGCGATCCTCGACCGCCTCATGCGGTTGCATCCCAAGCTCATCGACCTCGAGCTTGGGCGGATCGAACGGCTGCTGGCGGACGTCGGCTCACCCCATTTGAAGCTGCCGCCGGTGGTGCATGTCGCCGGCACCAACGGCAAGGGATCGCTGGTCGCCTATCTGCGCGCCATGGCCGAGGCGGCGGGCTATCGCGTCCATGTCTACACCTCGCCGCATCTGGTGCGTTTCAACGAACGAATCCGCGTCGCGGGCGAGCTGATCGACGACGAGCTGCTCGGGGATGTGCTGACAGAGGCCGAGCAGGCCAACCGCGAGCAGCCCATCACCTTCTTCGAGATCACCACGGTCGCGGCATTCCTCGCCTTCGCGCGCGTGCCCGCCGATCTTGCCGTGATCGAGGTCGGGATGGGCGGGCGCATGGACACCACCAACGTCGTCAATCCCTCACTCTCGGCCATCACGCCGATCGGCTACGACCACACGAGCTTCCTCGGCGACACGCTGGAAAAGATCGCCGCCGAGAAAGCGGGCATCCTGAAGCGTGCGGTGCCGGCGGTGATCGGGCGCCAGCGCGAGGCGAGTGCTTCGGTGATCGCCGCCCGCGCGGGCGAGCTCGCCGTGCCGCTGTTCCGCATGGGACGCGAATGGCAGGTCAAGCCGACACCCGGCGGCTTCCGCTACGACAGCGACCTTTTGGGCATCGACCTGCCGGCGCCCGCACTGGTCGGCGCGCACCAGATCGACAATGCGGCAACCGCCGTCGCCTGCATCGAACGGCTGCGCGCGGCGCAGTTTCGCATTGACGATACGGCGGTGAGGACAGGCCTGGCGTCGGTCGACTGGCCGGCCCGCCTGCAGAAGCTCACGCGCGGTCCCTTGGTCGACGCCCTGCCGCCGGCCGGCGAGCTGTGGCTCGACGGCGGTCACAACGAGGATTGCGGCATCGTGCTGGCGCGCCAGGCCGCCGAATGGGCCAGGGAGCCGGCCGCCCTGCCGCTCTACGTGGTCTTCGGCATGCTCACGACCAAGGATGCCTCGGGCTTCCTGCGGCCGTTGGGGCGTTACGCCCGCACCGCGCGCGCCGTGCCGATCGAAGGCCACGCGGCCTACACGCCGCAGGAGGCCTGCGCGCGTGCGGCTGAGGTCGGTCTGGATTGCCTGCCCGCAAACGACGTCGGCGCGGCGCTGGAAGACCTTCTGGCCACCCAGCCCGCGCCGATGCGCATCCTGATCTGCGGTTCGCTCTACCTCGCGGGCGACGTGCTGGCCCGCAACGGCTGAGCGCCCGCGCTAGCTGACGACGGTGTTGATCCAGCTCACCAGCTTCTGCTTGGGCTCGGCGCCGATCTTGGTGGCGGCGACCTGGCCGTTCTTGAACAGCAGCAGGGTGGGGATCGAGCGGACGTTGTAACGCGACGGCGTCGTCGGGTTCTCGTCGATATTGACCTTCACCACCTTGAGCTTGCCATCCATCTCCTTGGCGATGTCCTCCAGCGAGGGGCCGATCATGCGGCACGGGCCGCACCACTCCGCCCAGAAGTCGACCAGGACGGGCGTGTCGGACTTCAGGACTTCCTGCTCGAAAGAGGTATCGGTCGCTTTGACGGTCATATGGGTTCTCCCAAAAACGCTACAGGCCGGTCGATGGACCGGCGCCGCCCTTGGGGCCAAAGCTAGGAACGCTCTTGGGCCGAGTCAAGATGCAGCGGCGTAGGGCATTGATTCATCGAGGGTTTTCGCGTCGATTTCCATCAACAACGGCACAGCCGTCCACAGGAGAAATGCCCGGACGGTGCGGCACGGATAGATCTCGGCCAGCAACGCCCGGTAGAGCGCGAGCTGGCGGCGGTAGGCCAGCGCCACCTGCGCAGCGGCCTCGGGCGGCGGCCGGTTGGTCTTGTAGTCGACGATCAGCACCTCGCGCGCGGACACAGCCAGGCGATCGACCTGGCCGCTGACGGTGAAGGTGCCGCGACGGGTGCGCACCGTGCCGGTCAACGGCACCTCGGCGCGCGAGCTTTCGGCGAACAGGGCGGCGTGCGCCGGCGCCTCGGTGACGGCCAGCGCCTCATCGCTCCAGCTGGCGATCTCCTCGTCGCCGAGACCGTGCGCCGGCTGGGCGAGGAAGCGGCGTGCCGCGTCCCGGCGCTCCGCTGGCGGCGTCGCCGGCAGATGCCGCAGCAGCTCGTGCAGGAGCTGGCCGCGCTTCCAGCGTCGCGGATCGCCCGAGGTCAGGGGACTGAAGGCGCGCGGACCGGCCAGTGCCTCGTCGGGCAATGGCTGCGAGGGCGCAAGCGGTGTTGGCGGATCGGGCTCGGCCGGCGCGGGTTGGCGCGCCCAAGGCGGCAGGTCGGAGGCGGTCTCGAGGCTGAGCTCGGCCTGCTCGGATACATCGATCATGCCGGCGTTGACCAGCTCGTAGCCTTCACCCGCCCAGCCGTCGTCCTTGAGCAGGGCGCGGAAATCGAACTCGCGCGGCACGGCGCGGCCGCGCGGCTGCGGGCTGTCGGGGAAGATCTCGGCCTGGCTGCTGGCGTTGAGGCCCGCCTCGATGCGCTCGTACCAGCAACCGCGGTCGGGTTTGCGCCGGCCGAACCAGCCGCCGACATAGAGCCGGTCCTCGGCGCGCGTCATGGCGACGTAGAGCAGGCGGTTTTGTTCCTCGAGCGCGCTTTCGCGCGCCTTGCCGCGCCAGACGCGCGCTGCCTCGTTGGCGTCGTCGGCGCGCGGCACCCACAGGCGCGCCTCGCCGTCCTCGGCGCTCAGGATCCGGCCCTCGTCGCGGGGCACGCGCGTGGTGTCGGGCAGGTAGACGATCGGCGCCTGCAGTCCCTTGGAGGCGTGCACCGTCAGGATGCGCACCTCGCGGCGGCGATTCTGGTCGAGGTCGCGCTTGATCTCGCCGCCGCCCGCCTCGAACCAGCGCAGGAAGCCCTGCAGGGATACGCCTTCGGCACTCTGGTATTGCAGGGCACGCGCCAGCAGCTCGTCGATCGGATCGGCGGCCTCGTGGCCGAGCCGCTCCAGCAGGCGGGCGCGGCCGCCTTCCGGCCCCAGCGCCTGGGCGAAGAAGTCGAACGGCGTGATGTAGTCGGCCCGCCGCAGCCACCCGGCCAGCCGGGCATGCGCCGCGGCAAACGGCTTGGCGCGGGCGCGCTCGCGCAGGCTTCGCCACAGATGGCCGGCGCGCTTCCAGGCCAGCGTGAACAGCTCGTCCTCGCCGAGCCCGATCAGCGGCGACTTCAGCAGGCAGGCGAGGTTGAGATCGTCCTGCGGCAGCAGCACGAAGCGCGCCATGGCCAGCAGGTCCTGCACGGCCAGTTCCTCGCCGAGGTTGAGTCGGTCGACGCCCGCGACCTCGATGTTGGCCTGCTTGAGTTCCTTGACCAGCGCATTGACGAACTCGTTGCGCCGGCGGACCAGCACCATGAAGTGACCTTCGTGCAGCAGCTCGCCCGTGCCGGCGCGCCGTTCCTTGCCGATCAGGCTCCCGGCATGGGCGGCGATCAGCCGGGCCAGCCGCTGGTGCGGCTCCGCCGCCGCGTCAGCCGCGCCTTCCAGCTCCGTCGTGTCGGTCTCCTCTTCCTCGGCACTGACCAGCGGCCACAGCTCCACCCGGCCGGGCGCGTTCTTGCGGCTGGGCAGGTGGATCACGTTGCCCGGATCGGCGAGGCCGCGCGCCGCCTCGTCCTCGCCGAACACCCAGTCGACCGCATCGAGCACGGCCGGCGTCGAGCGGAAGGAGACATTGAGCTCGACCGGCACGAAGCGCTTGTCGGCCATGCGGCTGCGCTCGGCGAACCATTCGCGCATCTCCTTGAGCTTGCGCGGATCGGCGCGCTGGAAGCCGAAGATCGACTGCTTGATGTCGCCGACGGCGAACACCGTGCGCGTGCGTTCGACCGCGCCCTGGCCGACGAAGAACTCCTCGGTCAGGCGGCGGATCACCTCCCACTGGTCGGGGTTGGTGTCCTGCGCCTCGTCGACCAGCACGTGGTCGATGCCGCCGTCGAGCTTGTAGAGCACCCAGGCGGCGCTGTCGGCGCTCTCCAGCAGCCGGCGCGTGGCGACGATCAGGTCGTCGTAGTCCAGTGCGGCGCGCCGCTGCTTGGCGCGGGTGTAGCGTCCGGCGATGTCGAGGCCGAGCCGCAGCAGCGCCAGCGTGCGCTCGACCAGGGCGGCGCCGGCGATGCGATCGAGCACCGCGGCCAGCCGGTCGGCCTCCTTGCGCAGCACGTCCTCGATGTCGGGCATGGCCACGGTCGCGGCCTTGCTCGCGAGCCGTTTCAGGATCGCGCCCTTGTCGGTGAAGAACACCTCGCGGTACGCAGCCAACCGCTGCGGTCGGCCCTCCGCATCGGCCAGCCACTCGGCAATCAGCGCGGCGCGCGAGACGTCGGTCTTGCTGCCCCTGGCCAGGGCCCGTGCGGCCGCGGCCAAGGCCGCTGCATCGAATGCCGTTTCGAGACAGGCACCGCTCGTCAGCTCGCCCGCCGAGTCGTCGGGCGAGCAGCCCAGCTCGCGCGCCAACCGCTCGCGCAGGCGTCGCAGCCCGGCCTCGTCGCCGATGCGCGCCAGCAGCCACGCCCGTTCGCCGAGCAGCTGGGTCATCAGCTCGGCATACTCGGTGACCGAGATCCGGCCGGCGACGGAAGCGAGCGCGTCGGCCAGATCGGCCGGGGCGTCAGGCCGTGCCAGCGCCTCCATCTGCTCGTCCTGGGCGTGGCGCAGCAGCGTCTGCGCGTCGCCTTCGTCCAGCACCTCGAAGCCCGGGGCGACGCCCGCCTCCAGCGGGAAGCGCTTGAGCAGCGCCTGGCAGAAGGCGTGGATGGTCAGGATGTTGATGCCGCCCGGCGCGTCGAGCACGCGCGCGAACAGGCGACGGGCGACGACGCGTTCGATCGCTTCGGGCGCGCGGTCGATCAGCGTCTCGATCGCCTTGTCGAGCGCAGCATCGTCGGCCATGGCCCAGCGGCCGAGCTGGCCGGCCAGCCGGTTGCGCATCTCGGCCGCGGCGGCCTTGGTGAAGGTGAGGCAGAGGATGCGCTCGGGCTTGACGCGATCGAGCAGCAAGCGCGTGACGCGATCGGTCAGCACCTTGGTCTTGCCGGTGCCGGCGTTGGCTTCGACCCAGGCCGAATGGCCGGGTGTCGTCGCACGCCGCTGCGAGTCGGTGGCGAGCGCCAAAGGATCGAGAGTGGGGTCGAAGACGCTCATTCGTCGTCCCCGCCGGCCGTCGACCATTCAGCGACGCGCTCGAGATGCTCGTAGTCGTTGAAGGCCGGGATGTAGGCCGACCACGGCAGCGCGGGGTAGGGCGTGCCCGGCTTGGCGAAGTGCGCCGCCATCTTCTCGACCAGGGCCAGCATGGCCGGGACCAGCTCGCCGCTCGCCTTGATCTCGCTCACCTTGCCGCCGTCGCCGAGGCCGTTGGCCTGCCAGTAGGAGAGATGCACCTCCGTCGCGCTTCCTGCGATCTTGTCGAAGCCGCCACGCTCGGCCATCGCCGCCTCGAGCAGCAGCTGCGGCGCGAACAGCGCTTCGAGCTCCTGATTGGTCGGCACGCGGCCGGTCTTGTAGTCGATCACGTCCCAGACGCCGGGCTCGATCTCGTCGATGCGATCGGCGCGCGCCTCGATGGTGAGCGGCCGGCTGCTCGGCCCGACGGTCAGCCTGCCGGTGGTCTCGCTGGCGAGCAGTCGCGTGCCGTTGCGCCGCCGCTGGTTCTCCGTGGCGATGAACCAGCGCGCCAGGCGCTGGAAGCGCGGCCACCAGAAGGCGCGCTCGGCCGGCGCCGTCATCAGCGTGCCGAGATGCTTCTCGCCCAGCGCCTCGAATTCCGTCAAAGCCCCGGGCGGCAGCAGACCTGACGGATGGGTGGCCAGGAACTCGTCCAGCGCGTCGTGCAGCGCGCTGCCGCGATCGGCGGCCCCGAGCTCGGCCTCGAGCGGATCGAGCACGTCCAGTCCCAGGATGCGCCGTGCATAGAGGCCGTACGGGTCACGGCGCCATTGCTCGATGCTGGAAACCGAAAGCCGCGTCGGCCGCGCCTCGAGCGGCGGGCGGGGCTCGGGACGACGCCACGGCCGGTAGCCGCCGGGACGGTCGAGCGCGTCGGCCCAGGCAAGATACTCGTGCCGGCCGCGCTGGATGTATTCCGGCGGCGCGGACTTAGCCGCCGGGCTCGTAGCCGAACAGGGCATCGAGCCGCGCCAGCCAGCGCGACGGCACGGTCGGGGCGCCGCCTTCGCGTTCGGCACGGGTCAGCAGCACGCGTTCGGCGCCGAGCGCCGCGACGAAGTCGTGCGCCGACAATCCGATGCGCCGCTCGGGCTGCGGCAGGCCGAGCGTCGCGCGCATCGGCCGGTTGAGCCAGGGGCCGGTCTCGACCGCCGGCGGCCAGGTGCCCTCGTTCAGCCCGCCCAGCACCAGCAGGTCGGCGCGCTGCAGGCGCGCCTCCAGCGGCCCCCAGATGGCGAGTCGCGGATGGCGGCCGAAGCTTGGGCGGACGATCTCGGGCTCGAGCATGGTGGCGAGCAGGGCGGGCCACTCGCCGCCGGCGATGGCAACCTTGCCCGTCCAGGCCGCGCGCAGGCGCGCCAGCGCGTCGGCCAGCGCTTCGCCGGCATCGCCGGACCACAGCGCGTCGGTCGAAGCGACGGTCTCGGCGGCGGCAATGGTGGCGTCGAGCAGGACATCCGGCGCGGCGCCAGCCTGCATGAGGGCCGCCAGCCCCCCTGTCGCGGCCTCCACCCGGTCGATCAGCTCGTGCACGGCAAGCCGGTCCGTCAGGTCGCCGAAGCGGGCCTTGTCGATGCGGGCGCGGATCGCTGGCAGGCCCGGCATGGGCTTCAGCCCGCGCAGGCACTTGCGGTCGAGCCGGCGCGCGGCGTCGAGCACGGCGGCGCGGTCGCCGCCCAGCGTGCACAGCGGATGCTTCAACAGGGCGAGCAGGGCTACGGGCGCGAAGCGCTCGTCGACGACGGCAACCAGCGCCTGCAGCAGGCCGGCGGACGGCGTGTCGCAAAGCGGCGTGCCCGCCGAATCGTCGATGTCGATGTTCCAGCGCCCGAGCTCGGCGGCGACCCGGCGCGCGAGGCTACGGTCCGGCGTCACCAGCGCGGCGGTCTTGCGCTCTTCCTGCAGGATCCGGCGCAACGCCAGGGCAATGACCAATGCCTCCTGATGCGGCGTCGCGCAGTCGGCGCGGGTCACGTGCTCGAGCGAGGAAGCCAGCGGGCGGACCCATTCCTCGGTGGTCTCGGCCGGGCGCATCAGCTCGGTGATCAACAGATGCCGCGCCGAGCCGGCGCCGCCCGGCCAACCTGCCTCCGCCGAAGCGAAGCCGCTTCGGCTTCGCGCAGGCAGGTCGGCGACGTCGCGCCGCTCGCGCCCCAGCGCCTTCAGGAGCTCGCGCAGGCCGAACTGCGGATGGGTCTCGTCGAGCTCCATCCAGCTTCGATCGTCCATGTCGCGGTCGAGGCCGGGCAGCACGATCCTGCCCTGCGGCAGGCCGGCGATGACCGACAGCAGCTCGCGCGTGGCCGGCTGCGAGCCGGTGGAGCCGGCGGCGATCACCGGCGTGGCCGGCGGTTGCTCGCGCCAGCGCATCGCCTGGGCGCGGATCGCCCGGGTGCGCCGCTCGATGGCGTCGATCTGGCCGCGTTCGGCCAGTACCCGAGGCCACGCTTCGCCGACGATGGCGAGGAACTTCAGGGTACGCTGCCAGTGGCTGGCGAAGTTGCCCTCGACCAGGCCTTCCAGCCGGTCGAAGGAGATGCCTTCGATGGCGAGCTCGTCGAGCAGTCGGCCGAGCTCGCGCGCCAGCGACAGGGCCTGGGCGGGAGACTGGGCAATGGGTAGCTCGCGGTCGGTGAAGGCGGCGACCAGCTGTGCCAGCAGCGCGTCGCGCTCGGCGGGCTCGATGGCGGGCGGCAGGGCGAGCGCGCTACCGTCACCCGACGCCACCTCCCATTCGCTTTCGTCGACATCGCCCAGCGGCGCCATGCGCGGCAGGATCGTGGGCTTGCCGCCGGCGGCGCGCAGGAAAGCCTCGCGCAGCGCCCGCACCGAACGGCGGGTCGGCAGCAGGATCAGCACGTCGGCCAGCGCCAGCGGATCGCCGCCATATTGCGCCAGCACGCCCATCGCCAGCTCGTCGGCGAAGCGACGGTCGATGGCGATGGTGAAGACACTCATCCCGGCACGCTCGCCGCCGGCACGCTTGCCGCCGGTACGCTGGCCGCCAGCACACGCTCCGCCGCGGCGAGCGCCTGGGGCGTGCCGATATGGAACCAGTCGCCGTCGTGGATCATGCCATGCAGCCGGCCTTCGGCCTCGGCGCGATGCCAGAGCTGCAGCAGCGAGAAAGGCCCATCGGGCGAATCGCGGAACAGGCGGGGATGGCAGAGCGACACGCTGGCGAAGACATAGGGCGACAGCGGCGCCTGGCCGCGATGGCGCAGGCGGCCGCGCGGTTCGATGAAGTAGTCGCCGCGATCCTTGGCCTCGCGCCCGATCACCTTGTGCAACGGGTGCAGCAGAAGCAGGGCGTCCATGCGGTCGGCGCCCCATCGCCCTTCCATCCGCTCGAGCGTCGGCTCTTGCGGCCCGTCGCGCCACAGGCTGTCGCCGTTCAGCACGAAGAAAGGTCCGTTGCCCAAGAGCGGCAGGGCATTCTTCACGCTGCCGCCGGTGTCGAGCAGGCGGTCCTCGACGATGATCTGCGCACGGCCTTTCACCCGATCGATGATCTGCTCGGCGAAGTGATGGACGTTGACGACGATGTTGACGACGCCATGCGCCTTCAGCCGCGCCAGCGTGTGCTCCAGCATCGGTAGGCCGCCGACGGGGATCAGCGGCTTGGGCATCGCATCGGTCAGCGGGCGCATGCGCTCGCCGCGGCCGGCAGCCAGGATCATCGCGGTATCGATCATGTAGCTCCAATATGCCGCAACTGGGGCGGCAGCAGGCGGTCGACCCAGGCGCGCAATGGCCGCAGCGCCTCGTGCCGCAGGGCGCGCTCGAACATGCGCCAGACGCGCGGCAGGTGGGACAGGTACTCGGGCTTGCCGTCGCGCTCCAGCAGGCGGACGAACAATCCGATGATGCGGGCGTGGCGCTGGGCGGCCATCAGGGCGAAACCGGCGGCGAAGTCCTTGGCGTCGAGGCCGGTCTCGCCGAGGTAGCGGGCGAGGCAGGCGGCGTGCACGGCGGGTGCCACGTCGCGCCGGGCGTCCTCGATCAGGGACACCAGATCGTAGGAGGGATGGCCCTGCTGGGCGTCCTGGAAGTCGAGCAGGCCGCAGGCTTTTACGCCGGAGCGGGTCGGCAGCCACAGCAGGTTGTCCTTGTGATAGTCGCGCAGCAGCAGCGTGTCGGCCATCGCCGGCAGGTTGGCCAGGCAGGCGCGCCAGGCGGCGCGGTAGGCGGTCGTCTCCTCATCGGGCGTCGGCCGGCCGCTCGCCGCCGGCAGGTACCACTCCGGCAGCAGCATCGCGGCATCGATCAGCGCCTCGCCGGCATAGGCGCCCAGCCCCGGCAGCAGCGCGTGCGCCCCGGCCCGATGCAGCACGACCAGCACGTCAGTGGCGCGGGCGTAGACCTCGGCCTCGTCGCCGCCGGCCGCCAGCACGCGTGCGAAGGTGTCGTCGCCCAGGTCCTCCAGCAGCAGGAAGCCGTTGTCCTCGTCGACGGCGTGGATCGTGGGCGCGCTGAGGCCGAGCCCGATCAGGTGCCGGCCGATGCGCACGAAGGGCCGCACGTCCTCCTGGGGCGGCGGTGCATCCATGACCACGGCCGAGGCGCGAGGCCGGCTCAGCCTAAAATATTTTCGGAACGAGGCGTCGCCCGCCAGCAGGCGCTCGCCGGCATCGCCCCAGCCGGCGCGGCGAACGAAATCTGCGCGCAGCCCGTCCCTTTCAGAAATCGCCAAACCGTGCGTCCCCCTGCAGATCGGCGCGCCTGCCGTCGCCCTCCATGGCAAGCGTCACCGTAAGCCGTTCAGCGGGCAGCAGCATCCCCAGCCGCTCGGCCCACTCGACCAACGCAATACCGTCGGCGCGCGCCTCTTCCCAGCCCAATTCGAAGACCTGCTCCGGGCTCTCCAGGCGGTAGAGGTCGAAGTGCCAGAACGCCCCGTGCCGCGTGTCGTAGACCTCGACCAGCGTGAAGGTGGGGCTGGGCACGATCAATCCGGGATCGCCCGAGGCGGCGCGCAGGATGGCGCGGGCCAGGGTCGTCTTGCCGACGCCGAGGCCGCCCTGCAAAGCGACGACATCGCGCGGCCTGAGACGCCTGGCCAGCACACCGCCCAGCCGCTCGGTGGCGGCTTCGTCGGGCAAGGAAAAAGAAAAAGTCGGCACCGGTACTCCGATGCCGACTTTTAACACGCCCCCGAGGGGCGGCGTCTGTGGGTCGATGGCCCGATCAGTCGCAGCAATCAGTAGCGGTAGAGGTCGCCCTTGAACGGGCCGGCCTCGGGCACGCCGATGTACTTGGCCTGGTCGGGGCGCAGCTTGGTGAGCTTGGCGCCGACCTTCTCGAGATGGAGCGCCGCGACCTTCTCGTCGAGGAACTTCGGCAGAGTGTAGACCTTCTTCTCGTACTTGCCCGGGCTGGTCCAGAGCTCGATCTGGGCCAGCGTCTGGTTGGAGAACGAAGCCGACATCACGAAGCTCGGATGGCCGGTGGCGTTGCCGAGGTTTACCAGGCGGCCTTCAGACAGCACGATGATGCGCTTGCCGTCGGGGAACTCGACCTCGTCGACCTGCGGCTTGACGTTGTGCCACTTGAAGTTCCGCAGGTTGGCGATCTGGATCTCGGAGTCGAAGTGGCCGATGTTGCAGACGATGGCGCGGTGCTTCATCGCCTTCATGTGGTCGAGCGTGAGGACGTCGACGTTGCCGGTCGCGGTGACGAAGATGTCGGCCTTGGGTGCAGCTTCTTCCATCGTCACGACCTCATAGCCTTCCATCGCCGCCTGCAGGGCGCAGATCGGATCGATCTCGGAGACCATGACGCGGCAGCCGGCCTGGCGCAGCGAGGCGGCCGAGCCCTTGCCGACGTCGCCGAAGCCCGCGACCATCGCCACCTTGCCCGACATCATGACGTCGGTGCCGCGGCGGATGCCGTCGACCAGCGATTCACGGCAGCCATAGAGGTTGTCGAACTTCGATTTGGTGACCGAGTCGTTGACGTTGATGGCCGGCCACAGGAGCTTGCCTTCCTTGGCCATGCTGTAGAGGCGATGCACGCCCGTGGTCGTCTCCTCGGTGACGCCCCTGATCGAGGTGCCGAGCTTGGCGTACCAGCCGGGCTTGGCCTTGTTGGTTTTGGCGATCACCTTGTAGAGGACCTCTTCCTCCTCGTTGGTCGGCTTGGCGATCAGCGAGGGATCCTTCTCCGCGCGGGCGCCGAGATGGACCAGCAGCGTGGCGTCGCCGCCGTCGTCGAGGATCATGTTCGGCTCGCCGCCGTCGCCCCATTCGAAGATCTTGTGGGTGTAGTCCCAGTATTCCTCGAGGCTCTCGCCCTTGATGGCGAAGACGGGCGTGCCGGCCTTGGCGATCGCGGCCGCGGCATGGTCCTGGGTCGAGTAGATGTTGCACGAGGCCCAGCGCACGTCGGCGCCCAGCGCCTTCAGCGTCTCGATCAGCACGCCGGTCTGGATGGTCATGTGCAGCGAGCCCGCGATGCGCGCGCCCTTCAGCGGCTTCTTGGCGCCGTATTCCTTGCGGATCGACATCAGGCCCGGCATCTCGGTCTCGGCCATGTCGAGTTCCTTGCGGCCCCAGTCGGCGAGACCGATATCCTTGACGACGTAATCCTGGGCCATTTGGCGCTCCCGGCATTGAAAGTTGGCGTGTGTTTATCAGCGCCCCGACACCGCCTCAACGCGCCATATGCGCATATAAGCAAGAATTTATGCCGATATTCCCGCGGCTTTATGCGCAGCTATCGACGTCTGCAACAGTATTACCTCACCCTGAGGAGCGGTCCGAAGGACCGCGTCTCGAAGGGTGGGCAATGGGACATGGTCTAGCTACGACGTTTTGAAAGGGCTTGGATGGCGCTGTAGTCGCCGCGGATGAGCGCCTCTTTCTTGGCGCGTGACCAGCCCTTGATCTGGCGCTCGACGGCAATTGCATCTGTGATGTTGAGAAAGTGCTCCGCCCAAACCAGCGTTACGGGCCGGCGAGTCGACGTATAGCCGCCATAGACACCCTGATTGTGCTCATTCACCCGACGCTCAACCCCACGACGCGCTGACCCGACGTAGTAACTGCCGTCGGCGCAACGCAGCATGTAGATGTACGCGCCCGGTTCGTCGGTATCCATTCTTCGCGTCGCCCACCCTTCGAGACGCGCCCTGCGGGCGCTCCTCAGGGTGAGGTGGTGGTGATCGTTCCGCCGCCTATTCCTCGCCGAACTTGCCCTCGACCAGGGCCGACAGGGCAGCCATGGCATCCGCGGCCTGGCGGCCCGAGCAGAAGAGCTCGATCGCGCTGCCGATGCCGGCGGCCAGCATCATCAGGCCCATGATGGAGAGGCCGGAGACTTCCTGGCCCTTGAAGGAGACGCGCACGAGGGCGTCGAACTGGCCGGCGGTGCGCACGAACTTGGCGGCGGCACGGGCGTGCAGGCCGCGCTTGTTGGCGATGGGGAGAGTGCGCCGCAGCGCTCCGATGCTTGCGTCTGCCGCGTCGTCCGTCACGAAGCTTCCTTGGCCAGGATGCGCGAGGCGACGGTGATGTACTTGCGGCCTGCCTCCTGGGCCATGCGTACCGCCTCGGCGATCGGCCGGGTGCGGACGGAGGCGAGCTTCACCAGCATCGGCAGATTGACGCCGGCCAGCACCTCGATGCGCGCCTGCTCCATGATCGAGATGGCGAGGTTGGACGGCGTGCCGCCGAACATGTCGGTGAGCACGATCACCCCGTCGCCGGTGTCGCAGGCCTTGGCGCTCTCCAGGATCTCGGCGCGCCGCTTCTCCATGTCGTCGTCGGCGCCGATACAGACCGCCGATACACATTGCTGCGGACCTACGACATGTTCCAAGGCGGCGATGAATTCACGCGCCAGATTGCCGTGGGTCACCAGTACGATGCCAATCATTCGTATGCTCTACCCTGCACCGCCAGCCTCCCCGGCTGCGTCGGCGTCCCGGTGCGAGAGAGTGACCGAGCGGCCCGCGCCGCGCAACCACTCTGCCAGCTCCTCGGCCACCGCCACCGAGCGGTGCCGGCCGCCCGTGCAGCCTATGGCGATGGTCAAATAGCTCTTGCCCTCGGCATCGAATCGGGGCAGCAGCGGTCCGATCAGACCCTTGAGCGAATCGATGAACGGCCGGTAGCCGGGATCGCTGGCGACGAAGCCCGCGACCGCGGGATTGCGGCCGGTCAATGGTTTGAGCGCCGACTCATAGTGCGGATTCTTGAGGAAGCGCACGTCGAACACCAGGTCGGCCTCGCGCGGCAGGCCGCGGCGGTAGGAGAACGACATCACCGCAAGCCGCGTGCCGAGGCTGTGACCCAGCGCAAAATGGCCGACCAGGAGCTGCTTGAAGGCGTGCGGCGAAAGGGCCGAGGTGTCGATCACGACGTCGGCCGAATCGCGCACCCAGCCCAGGTGCTTGCGCTCCTCGCCGATGCCGTCCTTCACCGGCCGGTCGGGCGCCAGCGGATGCGGCCGGCGCGATTCGGTGTAGCGCCGTTGCAGCGTCTCGCTGTCGCAGTCGAGGAACAGCAGCCGCGCGGCGATATCGGAACGCAGACGAAGGTCCTGGATGCGCCGCACGAGGTCGTGCGGCTCGAAGCCGTAGGTGCGGGTGTCGACGCCGAAGGCGAGCGGGGCGGCCATCTCGCCGGGGCTGCCGGCGGTCGATCGCATCAGGTCACTGAGCAGAGGCACCGGCACATTGTCGACGGCGACGTAGCCCATGTCTTCGAGGGCCGCGAGCGCCGTGCCGCGGCCGGCGCCGGAAAGTCCTGTCACCAGGACGAAGGGGCGGCGCGTATCGCGTTGGGCAGTGATGGTCGAGGTTGCCGGGCTGTCGGGCATGGCTGAAGCGTGCCGATCATGCGTTGGCGATTTGCGCCAAGGCAAGGCGCAACTTTGCAGGGGTGGAAGCTTCGAACGGCGCCAGAGAAACAACCGGCAGATCGATTCCCAGGATTTTTTCGCGTGTTGGCTCGGGCAGGCGTTCGATTCGCTCAGGCTGAGCGAGATCGACCAGCAGCGCGACGGCGGCGCGTCTCACCAATTGATCACGGCCGACCTTAACGATGCCGAGCCCGCGCGCTTCGATCAGCCCCACGATGCGAGCCGGCGCGGCGGCGATCAACTGCTTGCCGTGGCGGCTGAGCTCGCTCTGGTCATCGGCCACCAGGCGCCAGCCGGTCTCGATCAGGCGCAGGGCGAGATCCGACTTGCCGGCGCCCGACGGACCGCGCAGCAGCACCGCGCGCCATGTCTTGCCTTGGCGCAGCGCCACGCAGGTCGCGTGCACGAGAGTCATGGTCTTCCGGACCGCGAGCTTCCAGCTCGCTCAGACGCGCATGTGAATGCGCTCCCATGAGCGAGCTGGAAGCTCGCGGTCCGGAAGAGGATCACTTGCGGCCGTCGGCCGCCGGCACGCGCACGGTGAAGCGCGCGCCCAGCACGCGGCCGTCAGGAGCCCGGCGGTTGGAGGCCGAGATCGAGCCGCCGTAGGTCTCCATGATCTGCCGGCAGATCGAGAGGCCGAGCCCCGAATGCTGGCCGAAATGCTCGGTCGGCCGCTCCGAGTAGAAGCGCTGGAAGATCGATTCGAGGTTATCCTCGGGAATGCCCGGTCCCTCGTCGTCGATGGTGACGGTGAACGGCCCGCCGCGCGGCGCCCGGCTGAGCTCGACCACGATCTTCGAGCCGGACGGGCTGAACGAAAGCGCATTGTCGATGACGTTGCGGAAGACCTGGCCGTAGCGCCCGTCGTGGCCGTGTCCCCGGAACGGCGGATTGGCGGCCAGCCGATACTCGACCTCGACGCCGCCTTTCTGCACGGCCGTGACGGCGAAGTGGCTGATCATGTCGCCGAGCAGCGCGTTGAGGTCGACCTGCTTCACCTCGCCGCGCATCAGCTCGGCGTCGAGCCGCGAGGCCTCCGAGATGTCGGTGATCAGGCGGTTCAGGCGATTGATGTCGTCGAGCACGATCCCCATCAGCTTCTCGCGCCGCTCCGGCTCGAGGTTGGGCCGGGCCGCCACCTCGATCGCCGAGCGCAGCGAGGTCAGCGGGTTCTTGAGTTCGTGCGCTACGTCGGCGGCGAAGCTCTCGATGGTGCCGATGCGCTGCCACAGCGCGTCGGTCATCGAGCGCAAGGCGTCGTTCAGGTCGCCGATCTCGTCGCCGCGCTTGCCGAGGTCGGGTATCTCCGGCCGGCTTTCGCGCGCCAGCCGGACCTCGTCGGCGGCGCGCGCCAGCCGCACGATCGGCTGGGTGATGGTGCCGGCAAGGTAGAGCGACAGCAGCACGGTGATGCCGAGGGCGGCCGCGGCGATCACCATCATGTCGTAGCGCACCTCGCGCAGCGAGGCGGCGATGGCGCGGTTGTCGCGCGTCAGCATCAGCGCCCCCAGCACCTGCTTGTAGCGCTGCACCGGCACGGCGGCGCTCATGATCAGCATGCCGTCGGGCGAGACGCGGACCGCCGAGGCATTGAAGCCGCGCAAGGCGCTCGCCGCCTCGGGAAAGTCGCGCACCGTGGGGACGGCACGCTCGACATACTCGGGGAAGCGATCGACGCGCGAGAGCTGGCGGGCGACCCAGTCGCCGACGCGGTCGCCCCAGTGCGGCTCGACACCGGGCACGGCCTGCGGCGGCGGCAGGGGCATGATGTGGATGCGGCCGGCGTCGCTCAGGATGGCCGAATCACCCAAAAGCTCGCCGGTCTCGCTGAACAGGCGCGCACGCACGCCGGTCGGGCGGACCAGCCGCGTCAGGAGCTGGCGGGCGGCGTCGGCGTCGAGGCGGTTGACCGTGGTCTCGCCGCCGGCGACCGCGACTTCGCCGATGCCCGCCGCCACCATCTCGCCCTGCACGGCGAGCGAGGCGAGCTCGGCGTCGATGAGCTCTTCTTCGTAGTCACTGAGATAGACGGCGCCCAAGGTCAGCAGCGCCACCGGGATGATGTTCAGCAGCAGGATACGGCGGGTGAGCGGCGAATAGCGGCGCGTCGCGCTGCGCCGGCGACGCAGCAGCGACGGCGTCTCGCCGGCGGCGGCGCGTGGGGCTGCCTCGTCGCGATGCCCGAACGCCGCGGCGATCCGTGCCCGCAGACCCTGCAGTCCGAACCGTCGTCCGGGCTCAGGCGTCGCGGTATCGGTATCCGATGCCATAAAGCGTTTCGATCTGCTCGAACTCGCCGTCGACTTCGCGGAACTTGCGGCGCACGCGCTTGATGTGGCTGTCGATCGTGCGGTCGTCGACGTAGATCGTCTCGCCGTAGGCCGCATCCATCAGCTGGTCGCGGTTCTTCACGTGACCGGGCCGCTCGGCGAGCGACTTCAGCAGCAGGAACTCGGTGACCGTGAGGTGCACCTCCTTGCCCTTCCAGGTGCACTGGTGGCGGGAGGGATCGAGCACCAGCTCGCCGCGCACGATGCGCTCGGCCGCGGCCTCGCCCTTGGCGCCGCCGCCGTCGGCGCGGCGCAGCACGGCGCGGATGCGCTCGAGCAGCAGGCGCTGCGAGAACGGCTTGCGGATGAAATCGTCGGCGCCCATGCGCAGGCCCAGCACCTCGTCGATCTCCTCGTCCTTCGAGGTCAGGAAGATCACCGGGAACTGCTGCGTCTTGCGGATGCGGTTGAGCAGCTCCATGCCGTCCATGCGCGGCATCTTGATGTCGAAGATGCCGAGGTCGGGCGGGGACTGGTTCAAGCCCTCCAGCGCCGAGGCGCCATCGTTATAGGTCTTGATCTGAAACCCTTCGGCTTCGAGCAGCATCGACACGGACGTCAGGATGTTGCGGTCGTCATCGACCAGGGCGATGTTTTTGCGCACGGCGTTGCTTCTCCTGTCGGGGCGGACAATGGTAGCACAGTCCGGGTCGTTGCCGCCGCCGCCCCAATCTGCCATCGATGTGAGTGAATTAAGGCGCTTTTGGCTCCCAACCCATAAAATCATGCAATCCGAAGACATGCCCCGCGGCGTCCGCGACCTTGTGCGCGGCCTCGACCGCGCCGCTTTGGGCACGGCCCTGCCGGTCGACGGCGGCACCTGGCCCTACGCCTCGCTGGTGCTGGCGGCAGTCGACCACGACCTGTCGCCGATCCTGCTGTTGAGCGACCTCGCCGAACATACCAAGGCCATCGCCGCCGACGATCGCGTCTCGCTGCTGTTCGACGGCACCCACGGCCTCGACCAGCCGCTGACCGGCCCGCGGGTGACGCTGGTCGGCCGCGCGGCGCGCACCGACGATGCCCGCCTCGCACGCCGTTTCCTGGCTCGGCATCCCGATGCCGAGATGTATGCCGGCTTCAAGGATTTCCACTTCTATCGGGTCGCTATCGAGCGCGCCCATCTGGTGGCAGGCTTCGGCAAGATCAGATGGCTCTCGGCCGCCGAGCTGAACGCGGTGCCGGCAAGCGGCCTGGCCGATGCCGAGCCGGGCATCGTCAGCCATATGAACGAGGACCATGCCGACGCCGTGCAGCTCTATGCCGGCAAGCTGCTGGGGCTTGCCGGCAGTGACTGGCGGATGACCGGGATCGACGCCGAGGGGATCGACCTGCGGCGAAGCGGGCAGGTGGCCCGCCTGGCTTTCGAGGCGCCGCTCAGTGCGGCTTCCGAGGCCCGGAAGGTGTTGGTGGCGTTGGTCGGCAAGGCGAGGGCGGTCTGATTCCGCGGCGCGGCATCCTCTTCGCGGGTGCGGAATCTGATCCACATGATCCTCGGCACTAAACTGTCGCAGGTGGTAGAGGCGCCCTTGCCACCCCAAATTGGTCCCAGTAGCCCATAAGGGTCAACGTGTGAGAATTGTCCTAGGATACGTTGATCAAGCTAATGAACAGGAGAAACGCCGTGAAGCAGGCGGGCTTCGTCGTCCCCAAATTCGGGCTTGAGACGCTGGGGTTGAAGAACCTCGGCAACGTCCATTGGAACCTGTCGGTTCCCGCTCTCTACGAAGAGGCGGTGCGTCGCGGCGAGGGCCAAGTGGCGGACGGCGGCGCGCTGGTGGTGCGCACCGGCGTGCATACCGGCCGCTCGCCCAACGACAAGTTCTTCGTCGAGGATTCCCAGACCAAGGGCCGCATCGACTGGGGCAAGACCAACAAGCCGATCTCGCCCGAGCGCTATCGCGCGCTCTACAACCGCATGCTGGCCTATGCCCAGCGCCGCGAGCTGTTCGTGCGCGACTGCTGGGCCGGCGCCGATCCCCAGCATCGCATCGGCGTGCGCGTGCTGACCGAGACCGCCTGGCACAATCTCTTTGCCCGCAACATGTTCCTCAGGCCGCGCCGCGAGGAGCTGGAAGGCTTCAAGCCGGAATTCACCATCCTCAACCTGCCGGGCTTCCAGGCCGATCCCGACAGCGACGGCACGGCGTCGGACTGCGCCATCCTGGTGAACTTCAGCGAGCGCGTCGTGGCGATCTGCGGCACCTGGTACGCCGGCGAGATCAAGAAGTCGGTGTTCACCATCATGAACTACCTGCTGCCCGACAAGAACGTGCTGCCCATGCACGCCTCGGCCAACGTCGGCGACAAGGGCGACGTGGCGATCTTCTTCGGCCTGTCGGGCACCGGAAAGACGACGCTGTCGGCCGATCCGTCGCGCACGCTGCTTGGGCGACGACGAGCACGGCTGGGGCGAGCAGACCTTGTTCAACTTCGAGGGCGGCTGCTACGCCAAGGTGATCAAGCTGTCACGCCAGGCCGAGCCCGAGATCTACGCCACCACCGAGCGCTTCGGCACGGTGCTGGAGAACGTGGTGATCGATCCGGCGACCGGCGCGCTCGACCTCGACGACGGTCGCTACACCGAGAACACGCGCGCCTGCTATCCGCTGGAGTTCATCCCGAATGCATCGGAGACGGGCCTGGCGGGCATCCCGGAAAACATCGTCATGCTGACGGCCGATGCCTTCGGCGTGCTGCCGCCGATCTCGCGGCTCAGCCCCGAGCAGGCGATGTACCACTTCCTCTCCGGCTACACCGCGCGCGTCGCGGGCACCGAGAAGGGCGTGACCGAGCCGCAGGCGACCTTCTCGACCTGCTTCGGCGCGCCGTTCATGCCGCGCCATCCCACGGTCTACGCCAAGATGCTGGGCGAGAAGATGGCCCGCCAGCACGTGAAGTGCTGGCTGGTCAACACCGGCTGGTCAGGCGGCGGCTTCGGCGTCGGCGAGCGCATGTCGATCCGGCACACCCGCGCCATGGTGCGGGCCGCGCTCGACGGCACGCTGGCCGCGGCGGCGAGCTCGACCGACCCGCACTTCGGCATGCAGGTGCCCAGCGCCTGCCCCGACGTGCCGGGCGAGGTGCTGAACCCCAAGAACACCTGGAAGGACAAGAAGGCCTACGAGAGCGCCGCGCGCGACGTCGCCAAGCGCTTCGAGGCGAACTTCCAGCAGTTCGAGAGCCACGTCGACGGCAAGGTCAAGCAGGCGGCGATCAGGGCGGCGGCTTAAGCTCCTTCATGCTCTTCTGGACCGCGAGCCTCCGGCTCGCTCAGACTCATGAGCGAGCCGGAGGCTCGCGGTCCGGAAGACCATGAACAGGACACCGCCTTTTTCGGCGACCGGAACCGCCTATGATGTTCCGGTAGTGACCACCGTGACTTCCAATGGCGCCGCCGTAAGAAGGCGGCTGCGCCTGCCGCTAATCGCAGCGCTGGCGCTTGCCTTCATTTCGCTGTCGCTGATCTCCGGCATCGCCTACATCGTAGTGCTGGCCGGCGCCACCAACACCGCCGAGAAGTTTGTCCTCGATCGGGCCGGTCGGGTCGTCGACGCCCAGACGGCGTCGATCAAGATCAAGCTGGATGCCGTCACCGATCGTCTGCAGATGGTGGCCGCGCTCGCCGGCAGCGGCCGCCTCGACATCAGCTCGCCGGTCGACATGCGCGAGGCGCTGTGGGTGATGATGACCCAGGTGCCGGCGATCTCCAGTGCCGCCTTCGCCACCTTCGACCTCAAGCTGGTGCGCGTCAGCCGCCGGCCCGACGGCCAGGTGATCCGCGACACCATCTCGCTCACCGACCTGCCGCGCGGCCTGGAACGCTTCCGCGAATTGCAGACCTCGCACGTCACCTTCTGGGGCGCGCTGTTCTGGGACGAACGCCTGAAGCAGCCGGTGCTCAATGTGCGCACGCCAATCCGGCGCATCGACGACGCCTTCATCGGCGGCCTGGTGGCCACGGTGGCGCTGGGCGACCTGTCGCTGCTGATCGGCGAGGCGAGCCACGAGAGCGAGGGCCGATACTTCATCCTGGTCGGTCGCGACCGCGTGCTGGCGCATCGCCGCCTGGTCGATCCGCGCGGCCTCGGCCTCAGCGCCGAACGCGAACTGCCGACGATCAAGGAGGTCGACGATCCCGTGCTGGCGCGGATCTGGTCGCCGCCCATCAAGAACCCGCTGCTCGGCCGCGGCCTCGGCGATATCGGCCATGTCATCGAGGCCGATGGGCGACGCTGGGTGTTCGTCTACCGCAAGCTCGAGGGCTACAGTCCCGAGCCCTGGCTGGTCGGGCAGTACTTTCCGCTGGAAGACGCCGCCAGCGACCTCGATCGGCTGACCAACGGCGCCATCGTTGGCGGCGCCACGCTCGCGGTCGCGGCCCTGCTGGCGCTGCTGATCGGGCTCTCCATGGCGCGCTCGATCCGCACCATCACCTCGGCGGCCGAGTCGATCGAGCGCCTGGAGTTCGACCAGCCGTTCCATCGCAGCTCGCGGCTGCGCGAGATCGACGACGCCGGGCACAGCCTCGACAAGGCGCGTGGCGCCTTGAAGTGGTTCGGCGCCTACGTGCCGCACCGCCTGGTCTTCCGGTTGATGGAGCTCGGCGAGGACGCCGTGCGCTCGCGCCGGCGCAACGTCACCGTGATGTTCAGCGACATCGTCGAATTCACGCCGCAGGCCGAGGACCTGCCCGAGCAGCAGACCGCCGATCTGCTGAACCATCACTTCGCCCTGCTCGGGGCCTGCATCGATCACGAGCAGGGCGTGATCGACAAGTACATCGGCGACGCCGTCATGGCGGTATGGGGCGGCTTGTCGCGCATGGAGGACCATGCCGATCATGCGGTGCGGGCGGCACTCGCCATTGCCCAGGTGATCGCCGAGGACAATGCCGTGCGCCGCGCCGCCGGCGAGCCGCCGATCCGGGTGCGCATCGGGCTCCATTCCGGCCCGGTCGTGGTCGGCAATATCGGCGCGCCCGGCCGGGTGAACTTCACCGTGGTCGGCGACACGGTGAACATCGCCCAGCGCTTCGAGCAGCTCGGCAAGGAGTTCATGAAGGATGGCGAGGAGATCGTCGTGCTGGCCAGCGGCAGCACCATGGGCGCGGTGCGCGATCGCGATGCCCTGGGCCTCGGGCCCCTCAAGCCGGAGCAGCGAATCGTCAAGGGCCACGACGAACCGGTCGAGGCGTACCGTCTGGCGTGACGTGCTGGACGGCGCACATCGTCTACCGGTAGTGTGGGCGAACGTCACCGAGCACTAAACAAGGGCGACCGATGAACAGGCGTCATCTGCTGGGCTTTTCGGCGTTGGCCCTGACGCTGGGGCCGACCGTCCTTTGGGCGCAGGATTCCAAGAAGCCCTTCACGCCCGAGCAGCTCGACCAGCTCCTGGCGCCGATCGCGCTCTATCCCGACGCCTTGCTGTCGCAGACCCTGATGGCCGCGACCTATCCCTTGGAAGTGGTCGAGGCGGCGCGCTGGACGCAGGCCAACCCCAACCTCAAGGGCGACGCCGCCGTCCAGGCGGTCAAGACCAAGGACTGGGACGTCAGCGTGAAGTCGCTGGTCGCCTTCCCGCAGACGCTGTCGATGATGAACAACAACCTCGATTGGACCCAGAAGCTCGGCGACGCGATGATCGGCCAGCAGAAGGACGTCGCCGATTCCATCCAGCGCCTGCGCGCCAAGGCGGCCGCGGCCGGCAATCTCAAGACGACGCCGCAGCAGAAGGTCACGACGCAGACGTCGGGCCAGTCAGGCGGTTCTGGCAGCGCCATCGTCATCGAGCCGGCCAATCCCGAAGTGGTCTATGTGCCGTACTACAACCCGACCTGGGCGTACGGGCCGTGGCCCTATCCCGCCTATCCGCCGGTTTATTATCCGCCGCCGCCCAACTACGGCGCGGCGTTGGCCACCGGCATGATGTTTGGCCTCGGCGTCGCGGCGGGTGCGGCGATGTTCGGCGGCTGGCATTGGGGCTGGAGCGGCGGCGGCTGGGGCGCCAGCTACACGACCGTCAACGTCAACCGCGCGACGACGATCAGCGCCAACAACTTCGACGCCAACCGCTATCGCGATGGCCAGTGGCAACACGACGCGGCACATCGCGACGGCGTGCCCTATCGCACGTCCGCCGAGCGCGAGCGCTACAACCAGGCGCGGCCGGGCGCCCAGCAGCGCGAGCAGTTCCGCGGCCAGCTCGATGGCCGCGGCGGCCAAGCGGCCAATCGCGATGCCGGCGCGGCGGCCAATCGTGAAGGGGCAGCCAACCGCGGTGCGGAGCAGCGTCCGGAGGCGCGCGGCAGTGAGAATCGCTCGAGCGCCTTCGACGGCGTCGATCGCGGCGGGCAGGTCAATCGCGACTACGATCGCGGCCGCTCGTCGTGGGGCGACCGCAGCTTTGACCGTGGCGGTGGCGGCTTTGAGCGTGGCGGCGGTTTCCATGGGGGAGGCCGGCGATGAGCGCGATGTTCCGGCGCGGCCTGCTGGCCGCCGTCCTGTTCGTGGGCTTCGCCGCCGGCGCCGTGGCGCAACAGGCTGCCCAGCCAGCGGCCAAGCTCCAAGGCTTCCCGACTCCCGATGCCGCGGCCAATGCACTGGCCGACGCCGTGCGCAAGAACGACCGGCAGGCGATCGCGGCGATGTGGGGCGCCAACTGGCGCGACTTCGTGCCCGGCACCAACAACGACGTGCAACGCCGGCGCGGCATCTTCCTCAAGGCGTGGGACGAGAACCACAAGGTCATCCTGTCGGGCGATGCCAAGGCGCAGATCGAGGTCGGCAAGGCCGGCTGGACGTTGCCCATTCCGCTCACCAAGGACGGCGCGGAATGGCGCTTCGACGTGGCCGCCGGCCTGAAGGAGATGGTGTTCCGGCGCATCGGCCATGACGAGGCCGCGGTCATCCAGACCCTGCTCGCCATCGTCGACGCGCAGTCCGACTACGCGGCGATGGATCCGATGAAGACCGGTGCGCCGTCCTATGCCCGTCGCCTGCTGAGTTCGCCGGGCAAGATGGACGGGCTCTACTGGGACGCCAGGCCGGGCGAGGCGCAGAGCCCGCTGGGACCGGCCGTCGCCAAGGCGCAGGCCGACCGCCAGTCGCCCGACGGCCACTACGGCTACTATTTCCGCCTGCTCTACGCGCAAGGGGCGGCGGCGCCGGGCAGGGCGCGCGACTACCTCGTGAACGGCCGCATGATCGGTGGCTTCGGCGTGATCGCCTGGCCGGTGCGCTACGGTGACACGGGCGTGATGACCTTCATCGTCAACCAGGACGGCGTCGTCTATCAGCAGGACCTCGGTCCGCAGACGGCCGAGAAGGCGGGCGTGATGGCATCCTTCAACCCGGACAAGGGCTGGGTTAAGGCGGATATGACGCCTCCCTGAGGGAGGCGAAGCAGCGGGAGCAGATCATGATCAAAACGAAAATCCTCACACTCCTCGTCGTGGCCGGGTTCCTCGGCGGCTGCGAGAACATGACGATGGGCCAGAAGGGCGCGGTGACCGGTGCGGCACTCGGCACGGGTATCGCGGCCGTGGCCGGCGGCAGCTTCGGCGCGGTGGTCGGTGCCGGCCTGATCGGCGGCGCGGTGGGCTATCTCGGCGGCAGCGCCATTGGCGACAACAGGTAAGGGAGTGGCATCATGAAGCTCTCATTCGTTGCCGCCGGTCTCGGTGCGGCGCTGCTGGCGTCGGGTGCGGCAGTCGCGCAGCCGCTCAACTTCGACCAGGCTGCCTATGTCACCTGCAAGGAAGCGCAGGCGATGAATCCCGAGGCGCGCAAGGCGTTGGCGGTGTACTTGGCCGAGCATGCGGCCCGCTATCGCGGTGTGATGGTCCCCGACGGCCCGATGGGCGCCCAGCTCGCCCATCTGGTGCGCGGCGGCTGCACGCTGGCGCCAGACGCCTACCTGTTCACCGTGATCGACCGCGCGATCCTCGCGGAGCAGAAGAACCTGCCCAAGCGGCAGTAGTTCTCGCCGGAGCGCGGGCCTCCAGGCCCGCCTCATTGCCGGGAGCGCGCCACTCCAGTGGCGCTCATGGGCTGTGTGTTCGACAAAGAACGCGCCACTGGAGTGGCGCGCTCCCGGCAAAGACGAAGAGCATGAGCGGACCGGGAGGTCCGCGCTTCAGCTACGTCATCTTGATCATCACGTTCTTGGCGTACGCCGGCCGCGTGCCCAGGCGCTCGTACCAGGCGCGCACGTTCTTGAGCTCCGGCCGCTCGATGTCGAGCGCGTACCAGCGATAGACGAAGCAGCCGACCGGGATGTCGCCCATGGTGAAGTGCTGGCCGCCGACGTAGGTGCGGCCCTCCAGCCAGCCGTCGAGCCGGCCGAACAGGCGGCCGGCATCCTCGGCCGCCTTCTTGATCGCCGCCATGTCGCGCTTCTCGGGCGGCGTGCGGATCAGGCCCCAGAAGCAGACGCGCATGGGCTCGGAGATCGTGCTGAGCTGCCAGTCCATCCAGCGGTCGGCGTCGCTCCTCTGGCCGGGATCGTTGGGCCACATGGTGCCGGCGGCGTACTTGGCCGACAGATAGCGCACCGCCGAGTTGCTCTCCCAGATCACGCGCCCGCCATCGTCGATGGTCGGCACGACGCCGTTGGGGTTCATGTCGAGGTACCATTTCTGGTCGTTGCCGCCGAAGGCACCGCCGACGTCGGTGCGGTCGTATTTCAGGCCGCACTCGTCGGCCGCCCACAGCACCTTCTGCACGTTGATCGAATTGGCGCGGCCCCAGATCTTCATGGCGTATCTCTCCTCGATATCAGCATTGCCATTGGCCCTTGCCGCCCTCGACCCGCAGCAACTGCTTGGTGTTGGGCTTGTCGTCGGGCAGGGGCGATTCGCCTTCGAACGTCACGTGAGTCTCGTTCGTCCAGACGGGGATCGGCCGCAGGAACGAATTCGGGCCGGCGCCGCCGCAGTCCGGCATTGTCTCCACCTTGGTGGACGTGGGCGGGTTGCGGCTGAGATCGATGATCTCGAGATCGACGCCCGACATCAGGTTGGACACCAGGGCGACCGCCTGGCGGCCGGACGGCGACAGCACGGGCGGGGCAGTCGCCACGAAGGTGCGGCCGTCGCGTTCCGACACGAGGTAGGCCATGCTCTCCTCGTAGAGTCCGACCAGCACGACGTAGAGGCGATGCTCGGGCCACCAGTCGACCAGGCGGTGAACGCGCGTGTCGTCGGCCTCGCAGCCGGTCTTGTCGTCGCAGTCGGTGAGCTTGAGCGTGCGGCTGCCGGCAAGCTTGAGCATGAGGGTGCGGCCGTCGCGGGACGCGAGGCCCGACCACTTTGCCAGCGCCGCGTTGTCGGGGCTATGGACCCGGGTGTTGCGGCTCGGCCCGCAGCAGGCTTGGTTCTCGATCGCAGCTTTCGAGCCGTGCAGGAGACCCGCTGACGGCAGCATCCACTGCTGCGGCTGCGCTTGCGCCGTCGCTGCGACAAGCCCGACGGCGGCGACCACTGGCCATAGCCGTCGCATGACTAGTGCGCCGCCGCCCAGTTGTCGCCGACGCCGGTATCGACCACCAGCGGCACCGAGAGCGTGGCGGCCCCCTCCATCACGTTGCGGGCGACGTCCTTGGTCTTGTCGATCTCCTTGTCGGGCACCTCGAACAGGAGCTCGTCGTGCACCTGCAGCAGCATGCGGCCCTTGAGCTTGGCGGCCTTCAGTGCGCCCGGGAGCTTGATCATCGCCTTCTTGATGATGTCGGCGGCGCCACCCTGCAGAGGCGCGTTGATCGCCGCGCGCTCGGCGAAGGCGCGCATGCCCTGGCTCTTGTCGTTGATGAAGCGCAGATGGATCTTGCGGCCGAACGGCGTCTTCACGTAGCCGTTCTTGCGCGCGTACTCCTTGGTCGTCTCCATGTAGTCGCGGATGCCGGGATAGCGCTGGAAGTACTTGGCGATGTACTCGCGCGCCTCCTGCTGGCCGATGCCGAGCTGGTTGGCGAGACCGAAGGCCGAGATGCCGTAGATGATGCCGAAGTTGATGGCCTTGGCGCGTCGCCGCACCAGCGGGTCCATGCCCTTGACCGGCACGCCGAACATCTCGGAGGCCGTGATGGCATGGATGTCGTCGCCGCGGGCGAACGCCTCCTTGAGCGTGGCGAGGTCGGCCACGTGGGCGAGCAAGCGCAGCTCGATCTGCGAATAGTCGGCCGAGAGGAGCTTGTGGCCCTGCTCGGCGATGAAGGCCTGGCGGATCTTGCGGCCTTCCTCGGTGCGCACCGGGATGTTCTGCAGGTTGGGGTCGGTCGAGGCGAGCCGGCCCGTCGCCGCACCGGTCATCTGGTAGGAGGTATGGATGCGGCCAGTCTTGGCATCGAGCTCGCGCACCAGGGCATCGGTGTAGGTGCCCTTGAGCTTGGCGATCTGGCGGTGCTCCATGATCTTGACCGGCAGCGCGTGGCCCTGGGTCGCCAGGTCCTCGAGGATGCTGACGTCGGTCGCCCACGAGCCGTTCTTGTTGCGCCGGCCGCCCGGCAGCTTCTGCTCGTCGAACAGGATCTCGCCCAGCTGCTTGGGCGAGCCGACATTGAACGGCCGGCCGGCGAGCTTGTGCAGCTCCTGCTCGAGCTCGAGCATGCGCTTCTCGAACTCGGACGAAAGCTTGCGCAGCTGCGGCGCGTCGATCTTGATGCCGGCCTGCTCCATGCCGAGCAGAACGGGAATCAGCGGCCGCTCGATGGTCTCGTAGACGCCGACCATGTGCTCGCGGGCGAGCCGGGGCTTGAACTGGGCCCACAGCTGCATGGTGACGTCGGCATCTTCGGCCGCGTAGTCGCGCGCCTTGTCGATCGGCACCTTGTCGAAGCCCACCTGCTTGGCGCCGCTGCCGGCCACGTCGGAGAACTTGATGGTGTCCTGGCCGAGATAGAGCTTGGCGAGCTCGTCCATGCCGTGATTGTGCCGGCCGGCGTCGAGCACGAAGGACAGCAGCATGGTGTCGTCGACCGGCGCCACCTCGATGCCGAGCTGGCGGAACACGCACATGTCGTACTTGATGTTCTGGCCGACCTTGAGGACCGAAGGGTCCTCGAGCAGCGGTTTCAGCTTGGCGATCGCTGTCTTGAGCGGGATCTGGCCGGGCAGCAGGTCGCCGGCGTCCTTGGCCCCGCCGTCGCCGGAAAGGTCGAGCGCGCCCTGCGCCTCGGCGCCGGGCTTGCGATGGCCGAGCGGCAGGTAGGCCGCGCGCCGCTTGGTCGAGTTGACGTTGCCCCACGGGCCTTCGAGCAGGGCGAGCGACACGCCGACCAGACCGCCGTTCTGGGCGTCGAGCGCATCGGTCTCGCAGTCGAAGGCCATCGTGCCGGCGCGCGTGGCCTCGGCGATCCAGTCGTCGAGGGCCTTCTCGTCGGTGATCAGCTCGTAGTCGGCGGCGGTGAAGGGCTGGTTCGATTTGGCGCGCGCCGCGGGTGCCGCCTTGGTCTCGGGCGCGGGCAGGGCGGGCCTGGCGACCGGTGCTGCCGGGGCGACGGGCGCCGTCGCCTCGCCCAGCTCGCCGGTGAAGCGCGTCAGAAGGCTCTTGAAGCCCTGCTGCTCCAGCCACGGCAGCAGCACGTTGGGATCGGGCTTCTTCTTGTCGAAGGCCTCGGGCTCGGCCGGCGTCGGCACGTCGTCCCTGAGCGTGACCAGCTTGCGCGAGATGCGCGCCAGCTCGGCATTCTGCTGCAGCGCCTCGCGGCGCTTGGGCTGCTTGATCTCGCCGGCGCGGTTCAAGAGCGTCTCGAGGTCGCCGTACTCGTTGATGAGCTGGGCGGCGGTCTTCACGCCGATGCCCGGCACGCCCGGCACGTTGTCGGTCGAATCGCCGGCCAGCGCCTGGACGTCGATGACCTTGTCGGGCGTGACGCCGAACTTCTCCATCACCGCCTCGGGCCCGATCTTGGTCTTCTTGATCGGGTCCATCAGCTCGACGCCCGGCCGGATCAGCTGCATCAGGTCCTTGTCGGACGACACGATGGTGCAGGTGGCGCCGGCCTCGACGGCGAGGCGGGCGTAGGTCGCGATCAGGTCGTCGGCCTCGTAGCCCTTGAGCTCGCACACCGTGACGTTGAAGGCGCGCGCGGCTTCGCGGATCAGCGGGAACTGCGGGATCAGGTCCTCGGGCGGCGGCGGGCGGTTGGCCTTGTACTTGTCGTAGATCTCGTTGCGGAACGTGACCTCGCCGGCATCGAGGATCATGGCGATGTGATCGACCTCGGGTTTGTCCAGAAGGTCGGCGACCAGCATGCGGCAGAAGCCGTAGACCGCGTTGATCGGCACGCCGTCGGGCCGCGTCATCGGCGGCAATGCGTGGTAGGCGCGGAACAGATAGCCCGAGCCGTCGACCAGGTAGAGGTTGCGGATCGGCTTGTCGCCGCCGTTGGTATCGCCGTTCGGGGCCGCCGCTTTGGCTGCCGCGCCGTTGTCCTTGGCCGCTGCCTTGGCGGCCGGTGCCTTCGATTTCGCCATGCTCAAGGCCTAGCACGCGGCAGGCCGGACTCTCCAGCACCGCTCATGTGCACAGTCGATGCTTGAATTCGTGTCCCTACATGGGCTCGGGACATTTATCTTTCAAACAGGTCGCCGATGTCGTCCAGGGCGGTGGCCGTGATCGACGCATGCCGGGGCTCCATGACCATGGGCTGCCCGAGAAAGGCCCAATACAGGAAGGCCGCGCGGCGCAGCGCCTTCTGACCTTCCACCCCGGCCCCTGTCAGCATTTTCGCGATGTAGGCGACCCGCCGGGCGTCGACCGACGCCACGATCGCGCCAACCGCGCGATCCTCGGCGGCCCACGACCGGATGGCGCGGTCCAGGCTGCGCTTGCTGGCGAAAGCGCTTCGCATGAGTTGCTTCAGGCGATCCGGCCGGTCCTTGCGGGCTTCGAGGTCCCGATCACCCGGTCGGTCGCCTGCTCCTGCCAGGCCTGCAGGAGCTGCGCACGAAAATCGGCGATGTCCTGGAAGTGCCAGTAGAAGCTGCCGCGCGAGACCTTCAGGCCGTCGGCCATCGGCCCGACCTTCAGGGCGTTGGCGCCGTCCTTCGCGAGGGTGGCAAGGCCATGGCTTATCCAGTCGGACTTGGTGAGGCGATCGGTCATCGCCCGACCATACACAAGTGTATTGACGGCGGCCATGATCCGGCGTACCGACCATACAGAGGTGTATGGTCATGATTTGGCAGGATGCATTCCTGGCCCTGGCTGGGCTCGTTGGCGGCGGCACCGCGGTGGTGCACGGCGTGCTGATCCAGCGGCTCGTGGTCAGGCCGTGCTCGGCGTTCCTGGCAACGGCGCCCAGGACGCCGGCGGCGATCAGACGGCTCATGCCGTTGCTGGTGCACTTCAGCACGATCGCCTGGCTGCTGGGCGGGCTTGCCCTGATCGCCGCCGCCGGCTGGTTCGGTCCGCAGGCGAGGCTGGTTACCGGCCTCTGCGTCGGCAGCCTCTACCTGCTGGGCGCGCTCGCCAACCTGTGGGGCACGCGCGGCCGCCATCCCGGCTGGATGCTGATGGCGGCGGCGCTCGGGCTGATCGCCGTTGGCATCAGTTAGGCAGTTTGCGGAATTGCGGAAATACCGCAAATCTGCGATACTGCCTTCATGAAGACGACACTCACTGTTACCGATCGCGGCACCATCACGCTGCCCGCAAAGCTGCGGCGACAACTCGGCATCAAGGCGGACGATCAGTTGATTGCCGAAGCGACGCCGGAGGGGCTGTTGCTGCGGCCGGCCGTGACATTGCCCGTCGAAGTCTACAGTGACGCGCGCATCGCCGAGTTCGATGCTGCCGAAGCCGAGCTTGGCGAGGTGTTGCGCCGCAAGCGTCCAGCGTCGCGCCGCCGCTCGAACTGAGGTGCGGATCTTTCTTGACGCCAATGTGCTGTTCTCGGCGGCGAAGTCCGACGGCTTCGTCCGTCGTCTTCTGGAGCTGCTTCTGGCCGACGGCCACGTTCTTTGCGCGGACGGTTACGTCGCTGAGGAAGCACGTCGAAATCTCGCGGCGAGAGGCCGGCAGGGACTGCCTGCCTTGGCCGCCTTGCTCGATCGACTTGAGGTTGCCCCGTTGCAAGCCGACCCTATGTCGGTGAAGGGCCTTTCGGCGTTACCCGAAAAAGACCGACCCGTCCTTGCTGCGGCCGCGCGCATGACCTGCGACGTGCTGGTCACGGGCGATCGCACGCATTTCGGCCGCTTCTACGGGCGCAGGCTTGCCGGTGTCGCCGTCCATTCGCCGCACACACTCGCCGAATGGCTGTTGTAGCCAGTCGGAATACGGGATGCGCGCCTCGCGGATGATCTTGTCCCAGCGCGCGACCTCGTCGCGCACGAAGGCGGCGAACCGCTCTGGGCGGCGCTCGTCCGTAGCCGGCACTTTGGCGCGGAGGGGCCTGACGTTCAGCGCGCCTGCGGCGGTAGCGTGCCGACGAAGCGCGAGGCGAACTCGATCCAGCTTGCGAGCGCACGGCCTCGGCAGGCCGCCTCGTCGACCCAGACGAGGCCGCCCATCCGCCGCCCGCTGAAGACGATGGGCGCGGCGCCGGGCTTTGTCAGCGCCTTTGTCTCCAGTTCTTTGCCGACCCGGAACATGAAGCGACCGACCTCGACGCCGCACAACATGTTGCCGTTCAGCATCCAGCAGCAGCCGCCGAACATCGCCCGCTCGCTGATGCCTGGGCGGCGCGCGAGGGCGGTGCGCATGCGGTCAGCCAAGCGTGGATCGTACGGCATCGATGGGTTCCTGGGATCGACGGTGTCACTTGACTCCGTTTTTAGGACTATATACTCCTTTTTGTGGAGGACATCATATGAGCAAGCCAAAACTCGTCTATTTCGACATCGATGGCGCACGAGGCGAGGCTGCGCGACTGGCCATGGTCATCGGTGGGGTGCCGTTCGAGGATGATCGGGTGAAGTTCGCCGACTGGGAAGGCCGCAAGCCCGGCACACCCTTTGGCGCTCTTCCGGTGCTCGAGCTGGATGGGCAAACGGTGGCGCAGTCCAACGGCATCAACCGCTACGTCGGCAAGCTCGCCGGGCTCTATCCGAGCGATGCCTGGCAGGCGGCGCTCTGCGACGAAGCCATGGACGCGGTCGAGGAAATCGCCACCAGGGTATGGAGCACCATGCGCCTGCCGGAGGCCGAGAAGAAGGCGCAACGCGAAAGTCTGGCCGCAGGGCCGCTGTCCCACTCCCTCGACTGCCTGCAGCGCCGTCTCGTCGCGCATGGCGGCCAGTATTTCGCCGACGGCCGGCTCACCGTCGCGGATCTCAAGGTCTTCGTCTGGATCCGCCATCTGAAATCCGGGCAGCTCGACCACGTCCCGGTCGACCTGCCAGACCGCGTCGCCCCGCGGCTCGTCGAGCACTCCGAGCGCGTGAAGGAACATCCCGCCGTCAAAGCCTACTACGCCGGGCGCAAGGTCGCGATCTGAGGACGCCGCCATGTCACGCGCCTTCTGGCTCGGCGTCGTCGGTCCATTGATCGCCCTGGCTCACCGGAGTTGACGCAAACGCACTATCCTCAATTCTGCGCTCTCGCCCGCGCCGCCGAGATCGTCGGAGAGCGCTGGACGCTGCTCATCGTGCGCGAGCTGCTGCTCGGCCCCAAACGCTTCAGCGACCTGGTCGAGCGGCTGGGCGGCGTCAGCCCGACCGTGCTGACTGGCCGCCTCAATGCCCTGATCGGCAGCGGCGTCGTGCAGCGCGCCACCCTGCCCGCGCCCTTCAATGCCCAGACCTACGAGCTGACGCCGGTCGGACTGGCACTGAAACCGGCGATCCGCGAGCTGATCCGGTGGGGCGGTCACTTTCTCTTTCCGCCGCGCCCGGACGACGCGTTCGAGCCCGACTCTGTGCTGCTCGGCCTCGATGCGATCGCCCGCCAGACGCCGACGCCGGCACGCAGGATCGCGCTGCGTGTGACTCATGGCAGCAAGTCCGCCAGCTTCCTGGTGCAAGGCGGCCCGCAGGGCACGACGCTCAGCCGTGGCGACGGCCCGGCCAACGCGACGATCGAGACCCGCTTTGACACGCTGCTGCGCATTCTCTCAACCCAGCTGCCGCTCGAGCAGGCGGTGTCGGAAAAGCTGGCGCGCGTCGAGGGATCGGCCGTGGCTGCGCGCAGCCTGCCGCGGATGTTCGATCTCAGCGATCGGCGGCGCGCTGACGACCTGTCCGGCATCTTCTAGAAAAAGCGCGCGCGCTGGCCAATGCCATACCCCTATAATGCGCCATGGCGTTGCTCGAACTCGAGGATTTCTCCTGCGGCTATGGCGAGATCATCGCCGCCAGCGGTCTTTCTTTCGCAGTCGAGGCCGGGCAAATTCTGGCGCTGCTCGGTCCCAATGGCGCGGGCAAGACCTCGACTATCCTCGCCGTCATGGGGCACGTGCAGATCAAGGCGGGCACGCTTTCGGTCGACGGCCGCGACATCACGCGGCTGCCGGCGTTGAAGCGCGCGGAGCTTGGTCTGGCTCTGGTGCCCGAAGGTCGTCGCCTCTTTTCCGATCTTACCGTCGCGGAGAACCTGACAGTCGGCGGCTACAGCCGCTCGCGCGCCGACGAAAAGCGTAACCTCGCACGCGTCTTCGACCTGTTCCCCCGCCTTGCCGAGCGTCGCGGCCAGCTCGCCGCCTCTCTCTCGGGTGGCGAACAGCAGATGCTGGCGATCGGCCGCGCGCTGATGTCGGCGCCGAGGCTGTTACTGGTCGATGAACTGTCGCTCGGCTTGATGCCCAAGATGGTCGACCTCTGCCTCGGCGCCTTGCGCAAGCTGAACCAGGAAGAAGGGCTTACGATCGTGCTGGTCGAGCAGAACACCGAGCGCGCCCTCAATGTCGCCCAGCAGGTCTGCGTGCTGGCCTCCGGCCGCAGCGTCTTCACCGGCTCGGCCGAGAACGCACGCCGCGACGTCGACCTGCTGCACTCCTACACGAGCGCGGCCGCCCTCTGAGCCGTCACTCGTGCGGCCCCTCTCAGACAACGCCGGTATAGGCCTGGCGTACGTCGGCGCGGGCCATGACATCGTTCGGCGCACCTTCCGCCAGGACCTTGCCGGCGTCGAGCACGACGAGGCGGTCGGCGACACGCAATACTTCGCCGAGATTGTGCTCGACCAGCACGACGGTGATGCCCTGCGCGGGAAGCGCCCGCATCAGATCGGCCATGGTCGCGGCTTCGGCGCTGCTGAGACCGGCCAGCGGCTCGTCGAGCAACAGGAGCTTCGGATCGAGGGCAATCGCGCGGCCGACCTCGAGGCGCTTGCGCTGGCCGAGCGGCAGGGCGCGCGGCAACCGCTCGGCCTGTGCCGCCAGCCCGAGGCGCTGCAAAATCGCCTGCGCCTTCTCCCGCGCCGCGGCGCGCGAGCGGCTGGTGAGGGCGCGCCATGGGCTCTGCGTCTGGCGGTGGCCGGCGGCCAGCATGACGTTCTCGACGGTAGAAAAGCTGTGGAAGGGTCGGACGATCTGGTGCGTGAAGCCCAGGCCCAGCCGCACGCGGGCATGCGCGGGCAGGCCCGTCACGTCACGCTCGTCGAAGAAGACGCGGCCGCGGTCAGGCCGCAGGATGCCCGCTACCATGCGCAAGACCGTCGTCTTGCCGGCGCCGTTGGGACCGATCACCGCCAGGAACTCGCCGCGCTCGACCGCAAAGCTCACGCCACTGGCGGCGGCCACGCCGCCGAAGCTGACGTGCAGGTCGTCGATGCGGGCAAGCGCGCTCATGCCGACCTGCGGCGGACGAGGCCCGCGAGGCCGCCCGGACTGAACCGCATCACCAGCATCAACATCGCGCCGAAGATCAGCAGTCGATAGTCCGCCGCGGCGCGCGACACCTCGGGCAGGAGCGTGAGCGCCACGGTCGCGGCGAAGACGCCCCACACCGAGCCGGTGCCGCCGATCACCACCATGGTGAGGATGGCGATGGATTGAACGAAGTCGAAGGTGTCCGGCAGGATGATGCGGGCGAAGTATACATAGAGCCCGCCGGCGAGGCCCGCGAGCGCGGTGCCGATGCCGAAGGCGGTGAGCTTGTAGGCCGAGGCATTAACGCCAACGGTACGCGCTGCATCCTCATCGTCGGCCACGGCGTCGAAGGTGAAGCCCATCCAGCTCCGCTTGATCCAGAGACAAAAGCCCATCACCGCCACCGCGAAGGCAACGATCAGCAGGGCATAAGCCTCGGGACCGAGGCCGGACCCCGGAATCCCTGAAATGCCGAGCTCGCCGCCCAGCCACTTCTGCTTGCGCACGAAGCCCAGGAAGACAAAGCCGATGCCCATGGTGGTCACGGCGAGGAAGTCGTGGCGCACGCGCAGCGACGTCAATCCGACGACAATGCCGATCGCACCCGCCATCGCCGCTCCCGCCAGCAGAGTGAGCGGCAGCGGCGCGCCGAGCTTGGCAAGGTAGGCCGCCGTGTAGGCACCGACGCCGTAGAAGGCGGCGTGGCCCAGACTCACCTGACCGCAGAAGCCGGTGATGATGTTGAGGCTGAGCGCCAGGATCAGGTTGATGCCGATGACGCTGACCAGGCTCGCGATGTAACCGCTCATGCGCCGCTGCCTCGTCCCAGCAGACCCTGCGGGCGCACCATCAGCACGACGATCAGGAAGAGGAAGCCGATCGCGTCGCGGTCGAAGATGTCGGCCAGATAGATCGCGCCGAACGACTCGACCACGCCCAGCACGAGGCTGGCGACCAGGGTGCCGCGCACGCTGCCCAACCCGCCCAGGACGATGATGGCCAGCGCCTTGTAGCTCACGGCGCCGCCCATCGTCGGCTCGACATAGTTGTTCAGCAGGCCGACCAGGCCGCCGGCAATGCCGGCCAGGGCCGAGCCGAACAGGAAATTGATGTAGCGCACCCGTATCGGATCGACGCCGAAGCTGGTGGCCATCTGCGGGTCGCTCACCGTGGCCCGCCAGCCGATGCCGGCGCGCGTGAGGCCTGCGAACAGGCCGAAACCGACCAGCAGGACGACCGCCATGACCACCATGGCGATCTCGACGTAGGTGAGATTGATGCCGGCGAAATCGACGTTGGCGACGTACCAGGGGTTGTTGTCGAAGGCGATGCCGTAGGCGCCGAAGATGATCCGGAAGGCCTCCTGCATCACGATGAACAGGCCAATCGAGACGACCATCGGCACGAAGGCCGAGTGATGCAGGATCGGCTGGTAGGCGAGCCGGTAGATGGCGATGCCCGCCAACGCGCTCACCACCGTCGCGACCAGGAAGCCCGTCGCCAGGCTGCCGGTGGCGTTGGTGACCGTGACCGCCATGTAGGCGCCGAGTGCAAAGACGCCGGCGTGGGCGATGTGCAGGATGCGCAGGAGGCCGTAGACCAGGGTCAGGCCCACGGCCATCATCGCGTACATGCAGCCGTAGACCAGCCCTTTGACGATCAGCTCGACGAAAAGCATCGACTGGTTACGGCCGCGGGGTCGCGCCTACTTCGGCGGCGCCAGGATGGACTGGTCGTCGATGACGGTGGCGCCCACGAAAGCGCCGTTCTTGACCTGCGTCACCTCGAGCGGCGAATAGAGCTCGCCCACCGGGTTGAAGTAGCCGAGCGGGCCGGTGAGCAACGCGAAGTCCTTGGTCGCAGCCAGCGCCTCGCGGATCTTGGCTGGATCCGTGCTGCCCGCGCGCTTGATCGCGTCGGCCATCAGCATCACCGAGGAAAAGCAGTTGGCCGCCACCGCCTCGGCGTCGTAGCCGGCGCGCTTCTTGAACTCGGCCAGGAACGCCTGGAAATCGGCCGGCGTCTTGCGGCCGCGATCCATGCCTCCCACCACGTAGACGCCATCGGCGGCATCCTTAGCGATCTCCATCAGCTTCATCGAGTCGAAGGCCTGAGCACCGACGATCGGCTGCTTCAGCCCGCCGGCGCGCAGCTGCGCCAGGAGCGGCCCGCCGACGAAATAATAGCCGATGGCGTAGATGACGTCGGGATTGTCGGCCTTGACCGAGGCGACGATTGGTCCGAACTGCCGCTCGCCCAGGCCGAACGTGTATTCCTTGACGATCGTCAGCCCGAGCTTCGGCGCCTCCTCCTTGAAGCCGTCGGCGATCGACTGCCCGAAATCGTTGTTCATGGTGATCATCGCGACCTTCACCTTGCCGAACTTGTCAGCGATGAACTTCGCGGCGCCCTTGCCTTGCGGCGGTCCAAGCAGAACGCCACGAAACGCCCAGTTTCCCTCCTTGGTGACGTCGGGATGCACGGCGTAAGCGGCGACATAGGGAATGCGGGCCTGCTGGAAGACGGCGGCGGCGGCGCGGGTCGGCGCCGAATAGCTTCCGGAAACCGCGGCCACGACCTTGTCCTGGCCGATCAGCTTGTTGGCGATCGGCACGGCCTGATCGGGCTTGTTCTGGTCGTCGTAGATCACGAACTCGATCTTCTGGCCCAGCACGCCGCCCTTCTCGTTGATCCAGTCGCGCGCGATCTCCGCGCCGATCGTCGACGACTTGCCGTCGGCGGCCGCCGGACCGGACTGCGGCGCGTGGAAACCGACCTTGATCTGCGCGGCCGCGTTGCCGGCAAACAGCAGTGCCGCCGCCAGAGCAGCGGCAATGACGCTTTTCTTCATGATATCCCCCTCAACCCTGACCGAACTCGGCCGCGAACATTGGATGCGCCGTCTTCGCCAGAGGATGGCGGCGCCAGAATGCCCGCATGGCCACAAATCTCCCCTTGAGATCATCATAGGCCGGGCGCTCGGGCAGGGCAAAGCGATCAAGCAGGAGCTGGTCCATCAGCGCGGCCGCCGACGGTTTCTCGCGCGACGCGAGGAAAGCCGCGCGAACCGCCGGGTGCACCGGACCGGACGCGACGAACAGCGGGACCGCTGTCGGCTCGGTGCGCATGATGGTCCTCACCTGTGCCGTCAGCTCCGGGGCATGCCTGGCCAGGAGAGCGAAAGCATAGGAATCGAGCGGCGCCACCTCGGCTTTGCGCTCGATGACCGCCGTCAGGGCTCCCATCGGCGTGAAGCGCGGCTCTATGATCTCGCGATAGAGCGGCGTGCTCGCGGCATGCGGCATCAGCGCGTGCAGCAAGGCGGCATAGCCGGACTGGGATTCGGGGGTCGTCAAAGCGAGGCGATGGCCGAAAGTCTGCTCGATCGTCTGAAATGGACTGTCGGCACGGACCACGACGTCGCTCCAGTAGCAGGCGCGGCCGCCATACGCGGCGGGTGACGGCACGGGCGCCGCGACCAGTTCGGGCTGCGGCGTCGCCAGGCTCCAGGGCAGACCGCACATGAACACCGCCGCCTTGTCGGTCCGTCCCCACAGCGCGGAGATGGGTGCGGGCGGTGCGTGATCCACGAGTTCGATGGCGACGCCCGTATCCGAAAGGATGGCGTCAAGCAGGCCACGCCACAGCGCTGCGACGTGCGGCGTGACGGAATACATGCGGGCGTTGGCGATCATCGGCCCCTCGATATAGGCACTTCCCAGCCAGCTGCACAACGGACACTCACCTGGCGGGAGTATGGCCACGCGCACTTACGCGATAACATGACCGCGTTCCAACAGCCTGGCGCCGCCGGGCGGCCGGCGCAGGGGCACTATGAGCGACGATCAGCAGTCCATCCGTCCTTTTCTAAAAGCCCTCGAAAAGAGCGGATCGCTCTTGCGCATTCCCAAGCCTGTCGATTCGGCATTCGAACTCTCGGCGTTCCTCTCGGCCGCCGACGCAGGGCCAGCGCTGTTGTTCGAAAATGTGAAAGGGTCGTCCCTGCGCGTCGCCGGAAACTTTCTGAGCAGCCGCGCCCGGATCGCCGCCGCCCTGGGCATCGACGTTTCCGAAATCGTGCCGCGCATACACCAGGCGATCCGCGCCCCGGTGACGCCTGTGCAAGTGGCGAGCGGCCGCGTCCAGGACGTCGCCGTCACGGAAGCCCCGCTGGCTGCGTTGCCGGTCCCCCGATTCTTCGAACGCGAGGCGCGACACTACATAACTGCCGGCGTCATCCTGGCACGCGATCCTCACAGCGGACGGGGCAACGCCTCGTTTGCGCGCTTCGCCGTTCATGACGGGCGGACCGCCATGGTGGGGATTGCGCCGAACCACCATCTGGCGCTCTTTGCGCGGCGCGCCGCCGAAGCCGGGAAGGCCCTGCAGATTGCCGTCGCCATCGGCGCTCACCCCGCGATCCAGCTGGCGGCGTGCCTCTATCTCGGCGTGGGCGACGACGAAATCGAATGTGCCGGCAGCCTGCTCGACGCGCCTGTCCGCTTGGTGCCGGCGAAGACCGTCGATCTTCTGGTGCCGGCCGACGCCGAGATCGTCCTCGAGGGCGAGATCGACGCGCGCCAGCCGCTCGAGGAAGGCTTCGTGTCCGAATACCATGGCATGTACGAGAATTACGGACCGGGCTTTCGAGCGACCTTCTCCTGCCTGACGCATGCCAAGGACGCCATCTACCAGGCGATCGAGCCCGGCTATCATCGCGAGCACGTCTATCTCGGTGCGCTGCCGATCGCGGCCGAGCCTGCGAAGCGCGATCGCGGCCGTCGTGCCGAACGTACGCGATGTGGCGGTAACCGAAGCGGGGGCCGGCCGCACCGACATCGTCGTGCAGCTCGACGCGCCACGCCCTGGCCAGGCGCGGCGCGCGATGTTCGCCGCCTTCTCAGCCGTCAGCTTGGTGAAACGCGTCACGGTGGTCGATGCCGACATCGATCCCTGGGATCCCGTGGCGGTCGATTGGGCCCGGGTCAATCGCATGAAGCTCGAGCGCGACCTGCTTCTCGTGCCGCACGCCGGCACCGACCGCTCCGAGCCAATGGAAGAGGGTGGGCTGGTGACGAAAGCCGGCTTCGATGCCACCGCCAAGGCAGGCGACCGCGTCGAGGGGATCGAGCGAGCCCTTCCGCCCCAGGCGCAACGAGACGCCGCCCGGACCTGGCTGATGAAGGCTTTGCCTTCGGAAAAGCGTGGATGGCTGAAGTAGCTTCTTTCCTGCCGAGCCTGCATCATCCGAATTCGACCATCGGGAGCTCTAGCAATGGATCGCTTCAATCTCGGCGTTCACACCAGGAAGATCCGGACCTCTTCCGCCGAGGCACAGCGCTGGTTCGATCTCGGCCTGAACTGGTGCTTCGGCTTCAACCAGGAAGAGGGCGTGAAGTGCTTCCGCAAGGCACTCGAGTTCGATTCGGATTGCGTCATGGCACACTGGGGCGTCGCCTACGGCTCGGGGCCCTTCTACAACCTTGCCTGGCGCGACTACGGCAAGGCCGAGGCCGATCGCTTCACCAAGGTTGCCTTCGAGCATCTTCAGATCGCTCTCAGGCTGAGTGCAGAGGCGGAAGATGCGGAGCGTCATCTGGTCGAGGCGCTGACCAGGCGCTTCCAGGAACCGCACGGCGTCAGCCCCGAGCAGTTCGACAAGTGGGACGACGACTACGCCGCCGCGATGCGCCGCGTACACCATGCCTTTCCCGACGACCACGACATCATGGCGCTTCTGGTCGAGGCCCTCATCACGCGCACGCCCCGTCGGCTGTGGGACGTGAAAACGGGACTTCCCGCACGCAACGCCGACACCCTGGAAGCCGTCGCCCTCTGCGACCGTTCGGTGGCGATGACCGACAAGGCCGGCCAGCGCCCGCACCTCGCGATCCTTCATCTGCACATTCACGCAATGGAGATGTCGCACCATCCCGAGCACGCGCTGCGTTCCGCAGACCTCCTGTCGACGATGGCGCCCGATGCCGGGCACCTCAATCACATGCCCTCGCACATCTACGCTCTGTGCGGCGACTACGAGAAAGCCAAGGTCGTAAGCGAGCGGTCGATCCGGGCCGACGACATGTACGCCGACTATGCGGGCTCGCTCAACTTCTACGTCACGGCGCGCGGCCACGACCTGCATCTGATGATGCATACCTGCATGTTCCTGGGCCAATACACGCCCGCGCTCGCTGCGGCGGACAAGATCCGAAAGATCATGACCGAGGACATCCTCACCATGAAGGACCGTCCGAAGCTCGTCGCGATGACGGAAGCCTACTACGGGATGAAGATGCATGTGCTCGTCCGGTTCGGACGTTGGCGCGAGATCATCGAGGAGCCGATGCCGGGTGATCCGGCGATCTACAAGGTCTCGACCCCGATGCACCACTATGCGCGCGGCATCGCCTACGCAACGCTCAAGGACCCGGTCGCCGCCGACCGCGAACGCACGCTCTTCCACCAAGCCGTGGCCCGCCTGCCGGTGGACCATAAATTCCTGAGCAACTTCGCGCACGCCACCCTGGGCGTGGCCGAGGCCATGCTCGACGGCGAGGTCGAGTACCACAGGGGCAACTACGATCAGGCCTATGCCCGTCTGCGCGAGGCCGTGCACCGCGACGACAGTCTCAACTACACCGAGCCGTGGGCCTGGATGCATCCGCCGCGCCACGCGCTGGCCGCGCTGCTGTTGGAGCAGGGTCATCATGCCGAAGCCGAAGCTGTTTACCGGGACGATCTTGGCCTGAGCGGGCGGGTCCAGCGGTGCACCCAGCATCCCGACAATGTCTGGTCGCTTCACGGTCTGGTCGAATGCCTGCAGCGTCGCGGCGAGACAGAAGAGCGGCCGACTCTTGAACAGAAGCTTGCCGCGGCCTTGATGAAGGTCGACGTGCCGATCACCTCGTCGTGCATGTGCAGGACCAGGATCCATCAACCTGAAGAGTGCTGTTCTCAGGCGTGAAGATGCATCGCGGCGTGAGAGGCAATGACAGCCTGGGCAGGCGCCCTTGCGTTCAAGCTCGAGAAACCGGACGCTGTGAGGACTCGATTTGTTCCGACGATGCTCTCGCGTACTCCGTCGTAGTCTTTCGTAGTTTGTCGCACGGGATCGTGCGAAAGCTGGTTGCGAGGGCTCGCAACCACCGAGACCGACATTCGCTGCTGGTCGCCATTTGACCGAAGATCCTGCGACGGCCTACTGGGCGCGCAACTGTCCCAAGGCGCTGAGCCAGTTCTCCAAGTGGTAGGTCTTGGAAATCTTGCCGTCTCGGATTGTCTGCATATCGATGGCCATGATCCGGAAGCTCTTGCCGGTGTGAGGGGCGCCGAACAGCACACCGGATGGCGTACCGGTGACTTCGCCGCGCACGATCACCCTGTCGCCCGAGACAAGCACATCGTGTATCTGGAACTTGAGATCGGGGATCGACGTGGCAAAGCCGCCGACGATCTTGATGGAGGCTTCGCGCCCCCAGCATTCGTTGGGCAGGTAGCCGGCGCAGGATTGGTAATCGGTTGTCAGGACTTCTTCCTGCAGCTTTCTCATGTCTCCCTGTACGGGCAGATTAAACAGCCTGTACCAGGGCGCTATGATGGCCCTTGCCTGCTCCTCGGTCATGGCAGTTGCCCCCGACATGCCTCCCCAAAGCACCCAGAGCGCGGTCGCGATGGAAATCAGGCCCCTGGCCAGGAAATCAGCGTGCTTCATGGCTCCCCTCACTCGGCAAAGGGCGATTGATGCAGAAAATCGACCGCTGACGGACGCGTATATCCTGGGACGTATTTCAGACCGAAGTCGGCGATGAAGTTGTCCCTTGTCGTGTTCGGATGGTTCTTGGCGATGTTGCAAAGACATGTCGTCAACACGTTCTTCATGTCGAGGCGCGGATAGGCGGACAGGATGACTCTCTTGTCGTCATCACCGAGTTCCTGATAACCCAGCCCGCCGTAGTCGCACGCGATGCCGTGCTGGCAGCAGGCCACGTCGGCGCCCTTGTGCTGCGCGATCGATGCCGTGGTGTGAAGCGCGATGGCGTCCCAGACGGTCTCGGCACGGCGCTCCCCCATGTTGTGCGACAGCGCAAAGGCGCGACCGAGGTCCGCACCGACGACCTCGAAGCGCCGATCCGCAGAGCCGCCGCGCGCAAGGCCGAGGTCATGCAGGAGCACCGCCACCGCAACCAGCTCGGCATCCGGCCTGAGCGCGCGACGTTGGACCAGCTTGGCGCCGTAGATCCACGAGCGCATCACATGGTTGAAAAGCCAGGGCGGCGATTCAGCCCGTGCCTGGTCGTGGGCATCGCGGACGGCGCCGCTGTCGGGCAGTTTCAGATCCAGCGCCCGGCCGAGGGTCAGCGCCGCGCTGAAGTCGGGCTTGTCGTTGGTGCTCATTTCCTGCTCCATGACATCAGGCCGCCTGGACGGCACGATGGGCGGCCGCCCAGGCGTCGAAACGCACACGTCGCTCAGCCCGGCCCGCTGCCTGGCGCGCGTTCACCGCTTCCAGCACCTCCGCCGGCGCGGTGTCCGGCCGGCCTGAATCGAAGGGCGGTTGCGGCGCATACTCGAGCCCGAGCTGGACCATCTCCGCCACGCGCGGCCCGCGCAGCTCGGCGATCAGGGCGAGCACGAAATCGATGCCTGCCGTGACGCCGCCGCCGGACAGGATATTGCCGTCGCGCACGACGCGGCCCTCGTCGACGATGGCGCCGAAGAGAGGAAGCAGTTCCCGCCAGGCCCAGTGGCAGGCCGCGCGGCGGCCGCGCAGGAACCCGGCGGCGCCCAGGATGAGCGATCCGGTGCAGACCGACGTCAGGTAGCGCGCGGTCGCGCCGAGCCGGGCAATCTCTTCGAGAAAGCGGTCATTCTCGATCGCGTTGAGGCAGCCGCCCCCGCCCGGCACCAGCAGCACGTCGCACGCGGCGATGGCGCCGAGGTCCTCCAGATTGGAAAAGGTGAGGCGGTCGGCCGTGACCGGCCGGCCGTCGAGCGAGGCCACTCGGACCTGCACGTCCGGCGTGCGCGAGAGAAACTGGTGCGGGCCGGTGAAGTCGAGCTGGGTCACCCCGTCATACACGGGCACCACCACGCTGATTGTCTGTGCCATCGTCCTGTCCTCCTGTGTGGACAAGGCTACGGCTGAGGCAGTATGACCGAAAGGTCATACTTCCCTAGGATTCGGACATGAAGACGATTGGTTTCTATGTCTCGCCCGGGTTCCAGATGCTCGATCTCGCCGGTCCGGCCGGGGCGTTCGAAGCGGCAAACCGCGAGGTCGGACGTCCCGCCTATCGGATCATCGTCCTGGCGGCCGAAGCGGGCGCCGTGACCAACAGCCTCGGCATGACCATCGCTGCCGCGTCGGTCGACGAGGCCGTGCCTGATACGCTCATGGTCGTCGGCGGACGGCTCGATCCACCGCTGCCCGCCGATACGCTCGGCCGTCTTGCCGACACCGCGAGCCGAACCAGGCGGGTGGCGAGCGTGTGCGTCGGCGCGTTCACCCTCGCGGCGGCCGGGCTGCTGGACGGGCGTCGGGCGACGACGCACTGGCGCTATGCCGCGCGGCTTCAGCGCGAGTATCCGTCCGTCCGGGTCGAGGCCGATCGCATCTTCTGTCGCGACGGCAACGTCTGGACCTCGGCCGGCATCACCGCCGGCATCGATCTCGCGCTCGCCCTGGTCGAGGAGGACCACGGATTTGCGATCGCCAAGGGCGTGGCCCAGCACCTCGTCGTCTACCATCGTCGCCACGGCGGGCAATCGCAGTTCGCAGCGTCCATTGATCTGGCGCCGAAGAACGACCGGATCGCCGCGGCTGTCGGCTATGCGCGCGACCACATCGCCGAAGCGCTCACCGTCGAACGTCTCGCCGGCTCGGCCGGCATGAGCCTGCGCCAGTTCGCCCGGGCCTTTCGGGCGCAGACCGGCACCACGCCGGCGCGTGTGGTGGAACGCCTGCGCACCGATCTCGCCCGCGGGCGGATCGAGACGACGGGCGAACCCGTCGAACGCATCGCCGAGGCGGTAGGATTCGGCGACGCAGAAAACATGAGACGGGCCTTTATCCGCCTCTACGGACAGCCGCCTCAATCGATCAGACGCGCAACTCGAAGTTAGAAACGGCGTGCTGAGTAGCCTCGAAGGGTGGCTAGACACCACGCTTCAATTTTGTGGCAGCTTGGTAGTCTCAGCAGCTCGTCACTTCACCGAGTTGAGCGTCGGCAGCCTGTAGCGGTCCTCGGGATCGTTCCAGCCCTTGAAGTTGGGCTTGCGCTTCTCGGCGAAGGCGGCGCGCGATTCCATGAGGTCGCTCTTGGCGCCGTGCTCGTGCAGGGCGTCGGCGAGCTTCTGCATCTCCGGGCCGGGCGCGGGCCGCATCTGGCGCATCATGTGCACGGTGTTGACGCGCGAGGCCGGCGGCAGGGTGAGCAGATGCTCGGCCATCTTCAGCGCCTCGGGCATCAGGTCGGCGGCATCGACCACGCGATTGAGGAACCCGATCTCGTAGAAGCGCTGCGCGGTGAAGCGGAAGCCCAACGCCATCTCCATGGCGATGGGGTAGGGGACGTTGGCGATGTGGCCGTGATTGTAGCCGCCCAGAAGCCAGCGCTTGGCCTCGGAGACCTCGAAGACCGCCTCGCGTACGGCGAGCCGGAGGTCGGTGCGCTCGACCAGCATGAAGCCGCCGCCCATGGCGAAGCCGTTGACCGCGGCGATCACCGGCTTCTCCAGCGCGCCGGTCATGAACGGGTCTTCTTGCTTGGGCCGCTCGCCGCCCGCCACGCCCTTCTGCAGCGATTCCTTCATGTCCTCGCCGGCGCAGAAGCCGCGGCCGGCGCCGGTGAAGATCGCGACCTCGAGCTCCTTGCTGTGGCGGAAGTCGGTCCAGATCCTGGCGAGCTCGGTGCGCATCTCGGTGTTGAGCGCATTCAGCCGGTCGGGCCGGTTCATGCGGACTACGAGCACCTGCCCGTGACGTTCGGTTTCGACGACGGCCATGTCTGTTCTCTTCGTGTCAGTGATAGGGCCCGAGTTTGCCGCCGTCCCGGCGCGGCAAGCAAGGCTCGCCAGCCGCCGTGCGGTCGGTCTCCATCCAGGTTATATTACGGATCACGGAGGCGGCCGACACGGCACAGGATCGCGCGCGGTGAAGAACTATCGCAAGCGGTTGCAGCAACGAGGCTTGGCTCGCTTCGAGGTGCCGGGCCTCGCCGCCGATCGCAAGCTCATTCGCTCCTTGGCCAAGCGTTTCGCCGAAGACGGGCCGGAGGCCAAACGGCTTCGGGCGACTGTCAGCCAGACGCTGACCGAAGAGGCGCCACGGCGAGGCGGTATCTACGTGGCGTCACGGCGTTCATCCGTGGTCGGCGCCGGCATCAAGCCCAATCGCGAAATCACGCCAGGTCACAAGGTCGATTTGTGATCGCTACCGGCGGGCAGGAGACGTCGGGGGCCGGAAGACAGATCAAACGATCAGGCAAAACCAAGCACGCGACGCGCATCGCGGTCGGCGTCGCTCGTCAGCAGGGCGATCAGCGACGCTGCCTCTTCCGGCGCCGCGGCGTGGCCGGTGACGGCGCAGGTGTAGGTCGTCGCGAGCGCGCAGCCCGGCGGCAGAGGTGCCGCGACGACGATGCCCGGCGTCGACAGGATCTCGGTCGCCTGGGTGCAGCCGATGGCTCTTGCGCTCGTCGAGGCGGCGAGCGCGCCCATGGCCGTGGCGCCGTTGGGCGCCGGCCGCAATCGGTCGGCGAGCGGCTCCCACAGGCCAAGCTCGCGCATCACCTTGGCGAAATGGACGCCGGCGGTCGAAAGCTCGGGGTCGGGGAAGTGGATTTCGTCGGCCTCGCGCAGGGCCGTGCGCAGGTTGCCGGCCGTGTCGAGCGCGGGCGGCGCATCGGCCGCGCGCACGGCGATCGCGGTCGGCACCGCGCCGATGTCCCTGACCGACGGCGCCGCGACGTGGCCGACCTGCGCCAGCTCGTCGATCAGAGCCCGGCTCAGCACCAGGAGGTCGGCCGGCTCGCCCGACAGCAGGCGGGCCTTCATGGCGCCGACGGCGCCGAACACGCCGTCGATGGTGCAGCCGGTCGCCGCTTCGAAGGCCGGCCGCACCTGCTCGACCAGGCCGTGCGCGGCACCGCCGCTCAGGAGGCGTACGGCCTTCACGGCGCCTTGATGCCGGCCTGCTGGATGACCTTGGCCCACTTCTCGATGTCGCCCTTGAGGTAGGTCTCGAACTGGACGGAGGTCATGGTCATGGGCACGGCGCCCTGCTTGGCCCAGGCGTCGCGGACGGCGGGCTTGGCGACGGTCTTGGTGATCTCGCTGTTCAGCCGCTCGATGACGTCCTTGGGCGTGCCCGTGGGCGCCATGATGCCGAGCCACAAGGTCGCCTCGTAGCCCGGCACGCCCGCCTCGCTGACGGTGGGCACGTCGGGCAACACGGCCGAGCGCGTGGTCCCCGTGGTCGCGAGCGCGCGCACCTGGCCGCCGTCGATGATGGGCTTCATGGCCGTGACCGCATCCAGCATGATCTGCACGTGTCCGCCGATCACCGCGTTGCGCGCATCGCCGCTGTTCTTGAAGGGCACATGCAGGAGGTCGGTGCCGGTCATGGTCTTGAACAGCTCGACGGAGAGATGATAGGGCGTGCCCGGCCCGGCCGAGGCGTAGGCGAGCTTGCCGGGCTCGGCCTTGGCGAGGGCGATGAACTCCTGCAGCGTCTTGGCCTTCACCGACGGCGAGACCACCAGCACCAGGTCCGAGTAATTGACCGGCGCCACCGCAGTGAGATCGCGCATCAGCGCGTAGGGCTTGTTGGCCAGCAGCGTCTCGTTGGTGGTGAGCGTGTTGGACATCATCAGCAGCGTGTAGCCGTCGGGGGCCGCCTTGGCGACGATGTCGGCGCCGATCGTGCCGCCCGCCCCCGTCTTGTTCTCGATCACGAACTGCTGTTTCAGCGCCTCGCCCAGCTCGTGGCCGAGGACGCGTGCGTAGACGTCGGCCGGCCCGCCCGGCCCGAACGGCACCACGATCCTGATGGGCCTGCTGGGCCAGGCCTGGCCCAGCGCCGGCGTGGCCGCGACGGCAAGCGATCCGATCAGCAGACTGCGTCGTGCAATGCGATGCATGATGATCCTCCCTGACACCACGTCGTTGGTTGCGTGGCTGTACGGTCGTCATGCCATGGCGCGCGCGCTTGCGCCACCGCGACTATGCGGCCTCTTCCAGTTCAAAGCGGACCCGCTTGCCGACGGCATGTGCGGTCCTCACCAGGCTTGCCAGCGATACCTGATCGTTGGCCGGATCGAGTATCCGATCGAGTTGCGACCGGCTCGTCTTCAGTCGCTTGGCAAGTACCGCTTTCGAAACCTTGCGTTCCTTCATCGCCTGTTGAAGCTGCCAGGCCATGACCCGTTTGAGCGCTTTTGCGGTTGCCTGTTCGAGATAGCCCTCTTCGTCGAGGAAGGCTTCAAAGCTCGAGCCGTGATGAGGATTGGACTTGGTCGACTTGCGTTTCATCGGTCGGCCTCCAGGTAGCGGGCGCGGTTGGCCTTCGCCAAAGGCAAGATCCGCGGCAGGCAATTTCTGTGTCTTCTTGATGAAGCCGTGCAGCAACACGAGATGTCCCCGACCACTCACGAAGAAGATCACTCGAGCGATGCTCCGACTCGGAAGGCGCGTTCTGACTTCGTGAAGCCCATCGCCTGGCGGTCGCACGAGGGGCTTCCAACGGAGCTGCTACTGTTGCTGCTGGTCGACCTGGCCGCTCCAGCCCTTCTTCTCGGCTTCGAAGAAGGAGGCGAAGACCTTGCGGATGGTGCTCTCGGCGATGTCGCGGGTGATGAACACCACGCGGCTCTTGCGGTCGTCGCCCTCGGGCCAGGCGTCGAGCGTGGCCGGCGGATGGAAGACGTGCTGTACGCCGTGGATCACCACCGGCTTGTCGGTGTCCTTGACGTTCAGGATGCCCTTCATGCGCAGAAGGTCGGGACCGCGATAGGTCACCAGCGCATCGAACGCCGCCGCCACCGTCGACCAGCTCATCGGCTCGTCGAAGGTCATGCAGAAGGCCTTGATGCGATCGTCGTGGCGGTTGACGTTGTGCGGGTCCTGCTCGCCGTGCTCGTGGCCTTGGTCATGATCATGGCCATGATCGTCGTGGCCATGGCCGTGATGATGGTGCCCGTGGCCGCCGCCATGCCCGTGGTCGTAGGCCTCTTCGTGCAGCCAGCGCTTGACGTCGGCGCTCTTGGTGTCGGGGTTGTAGAGGCCGGCGTTCAGGATCTCGTTGGGATCGATCTCGCCGCTCGAGATCGAGTAGAACGGCGCGCCGGGATTGAGCTGGTGCAGCCGGCTCTTGAGCTCCGAGAGCGGGGCTGCCTCGGCGATGTCGCTCTTGGTCAGCAGCAGCCGGTCGGCGACGGCGGCCTGCTTCACCGCTTCCTCGTGATTGTCGAGCGTGCTGGCGCCGTTGACGCCGTCGACCGTGGTCACCACGCCGTCGAGCCGGTAGCGCGAGGCGAGCAGGGGATCGGTCATCAGCGTGTGCAGGATGGGCGCGGGATCAGCGAGCCCCGTGGTCTCGACCACCATGCGCTTGAACGGCGTCACCTCGCCCTTGGAGCGCTTCAGGAACAGCTCGCTCATGGTGCGCACCAGGTCGCCGCGCACCGTGCAGCACAGGCAGCCCGAGTTCAGCGTCACCATGCCCTCGTCGTCGGACTTCTCGACCAGCAGGTGGTCGAGCCCGATCTCGCCGAACTCGTTGATGATCACCGCGGTGTCGGCGAGCTCCGGCCGGCGCAGCAGCTTGTTCAGCAGCGTGGTCTTGCCGCTGCCCAAAAAGCCCGTCAGCACCGTGACGGGAATGCGCTGCTCGGCGGCGGTCTGCGTGTCGCTCATGAAAACCCTCGATCCCAATACCGTCATCCCGACCGGAGCGCCGCAGGCGCGGAGTGGAGGGACCTTGTCTTCGGAAGAGGAGGCCCCTCGACTACGCTTCGCTTCGCTCGGGGTTGGCGAGCTTGCGCTCACCAAAACCGCTCGGCCTTCCTGAACTCCTTCCACGCCCGCTCGAGCTTGCGGCGGCGACGCTTGTCGCCGGCTCCCGCCTGCTTGGCGATACGCTTCAGCGGCTTCTTCACGTCCTCCGTAGGACGCGCCGCCGTGGCGAGGTCGGCCAGCATGTGGCGGGCGACCGCGCGGTCGTTCATGGCCCCGAGCGCGCCCTGCAGGCGCACCGTCGCCTCGATATAGGGCTTGGCTGCCGCCGAGGCAAAGGCCGGCCGCAGGAAGTCGGCGGCATAGCGCAGCTTCTTGATGGCGATGCGCAGCCGGTGCAGGCGGTGGGGATCGAGCGATTCGAACTTGGCGCCGCGCTTCATGACCTTGTCGTGGTGGGCATCGAGCTCGGCGCGGGCGAATTCATCGAGCCGGTCGGTGGGATGAGCAGGCGACAGGTCGAGGAAAATGTGGAGCTGGCGGTCGAACGCCTCGAACCGCGCACCGGAAAGGGCTGAGCGGGCGCGCTGCAGATGGGTGGCGGCGAGCCGCCGGGCGATCCGCGTCACCACCGGCGGCACGTCCTCGGCCGTCTCGGTCAGGAAGACGTGCAGGTCGCGCGCGGGCGCGCATTCGCCGGCCAGCCACTTGGCCTCGGCCGACAGCGCACGCACCACCGGGCCGTCGACGGCATGGCGGAACAGCCCGAAGGCCGCACGCAGGCGGCGCAGGGACACCCGCGTCTGGTGGATGCCGATCGGCCGCCGGCTTTGCAAAACGATGGTGCGGTACTTGCGAAGGTCGGCATGGCAGTCGGCCACGATGTGGCGCAGCGCAACGTCGGGCGCGGTCGTGGGGGCAAGTCCGGTATCGAAGGGCGCCATGCAGGGGCCGACCGTAGCGGCCGGAAAAGGCCGGGCAACCGCAAAGAACGACAGTCTGATGAAGGTTTTATGACGTCCGCCAAGCAGCACTTTGCCTGCATTTTTGGCCGATTTCGCTGGCCGGGCCGCAGGTTAGCCTCCGACGTTTCCACTCTGTTTCCGGTAGCGGCCGATGGCCGCGCTGCCCTAAAGTCGGCCCATGAGCGTCGATGCCACTGCCTTCAAGAGAGGCATGCGCCACCTCGCGGCGAGCGTCACCCTGATCACCACCCGCCACCGCGAGCTGCGCGGCGGGCTGACGGCGACGGCCGTCTGCTCGGTCTCGGCCGAGCCGCCGCAGATCCTGGTGTGCGTCAACAAGACGGCGAGCGCCCACGACCCGATCGGCGAGGCGGGCTTCTTCTGCGTCAACATCCTGGCCCCCGACCATCGCAAGATCGCCGAGCGCTTCGCCGGCATGGACGGTGTGGAGGGCGACGAGCGCTTCGCCGACATGGGCGACTGGTCGATGCTCACCACCGGCGCACCGGTGCTGAAGGGCTGCCCGGTGTCGTTCGACTGCAAGCTGGTGACCAAGGTCGAAGCCGGCACGCACACCATCTACATCGGCGAGATCGTCGATATCGCCCTCGATCCCCAGGCCCACGCGCTGCTCTACTGCGACGGCGCCTTCGTCCACGGCGAGCTTTTGAAGAAGGCGCTGCAGGCGGCCTGACTCAACCCGTCATCCCGACCGGAGCGAAGCGGAGTGGAGGGTCCTCGTCATGGGAAGAAGAGGCCCCTCGGCTCCGCTCGGGGGTGTCGATTAGCGCTTTTCGCGCCACCCTCGACCCCTTATGGTCCGGCGCCGATTGGGGCGTAGCCAAGTGGTAAGGCAGAGGATTTTGATTCCTCCATTCCCAGGTTCGAATCCTGGCGCCCCAGCCAGCTAACCCGTGCGGCTGACGGCAGCGGCCCCTCGCCACGGCTGCGTCGCGAAGTGGGCTGACAGGAAATCAAGGAACACCTTGACCTTGAGAGCCCTTTGACGGCCCGGCGGCATCACGGCCCAGAGCGGATAGCTTTCCGGCTGGTGCGTGTCCTGAAGCAAGGGCTGCAGCAGGCCCTTCTGGATCGCGCCGGTCACCGCTATCTCGCCGAGGCGGACAATGCCGACGCCTTCGATGGCCAGCCTGACCAGCATATCGGCACTGTCGGCACGGGCTGATCCCTTGACGCCTACAGGGACGGTCCGATTGTTCACCCGAAAATGCCAGACGCTCGCCTCCGGGTTGCGGCTCAAGGTGAGGCAGGAGTGCCGCGCAAGGTCGGACGGCGTCTCGGGCCACCCGTGGCGAGCCAGATACTGTGGGCTGGCACAGATCACTTGGGTGAGGCTGGCGACTTTGCGCGCAACCAGCGTCGAGCTGCTGAGTGCGCCGGTCTGTAGGGCGACGTCGACGTTTTCCTTCACCAGATCGACGGCGCGATTGGTGACCAGGAAGTCGCAGGTGATCCGCGGGTGACGGGCCAGGAACGCCGGCAAGGCCGGAGCGAGCTGTTCGACCGCAAGCACGGGCGGTGCCAGCACACGCAACTGGCCGCGCGCCGACAGACGCGCTGACGACACCTCGGCTTCCGCCGCGTCGATCGCCGCAAGAATCTCGCGCGATCGCCTGAGAAACGCCTCGCCTTCGGACGTCAACGCCAGCCGCCTGGTCGTGCGCGTGACCAGGCGCACGCCGAGCCGCTGCTCCAGGCGTGAGACCAGCTTCGACACGGCAGATGGCGTCAGTCCGGTATCCTTGGCCGCGCCGGCAAAGCTGCCGCGCTCGGCCACCCGTTCGAAGACGCCCATTTCCTGGGATGGATTGGCCATATTCAAGAATTCAGTTCACGAATGACGGGAGTCCATCGCGGATTATCGCGTCGCTGTAAAGGGGCTACAGGCAGAGAGGCAGCCATTCGCTGGAAACCTGGAGGTTGCTCATGGTCACGACGTCAACTCCCGAGGCCACGCCTTCCGGCCCGCCGGGCTCTTGGATCAACCGCGGGCCGCTCGTCGTCTGCCTTGCGTCGATCGTGGCTGTCGCCGGATTCCTGGTCAAGGGTGGGCAAATTCGCGAGACGCTGGAGGCCGAGAACGCGCGGGCCGTTGCCGAAGACGACCGGGCATTCTGCACCCTGTTCGGCATCGAGCCCGGAACGACACGCTACGCCGACTGCGCCACGGCACTGAGCGCCGTCAGGTCGCGCCACGACCAACGAAGAGCAGACCTCTTCTTTTAGGCAAGGAACGTTTCACACGGGACAGAGGAGGACCGCATGGACCGGCGAGGGATCCTGACACTGACGATAGTCTCCGTGCTTTCGGCAACCGGCGTCGGCGCTCAGCCGCTGTCCGATGTCGATGCCGTCAGGAAAGCGAGCAAAGCGTTCTATTCGGCGCTGCCGATCCTCGACGATGGCAGCGCCATGCAAAAGGTATGGGCGAATACTCCCTACGTCACCTATGTCGGACCGCAAGGCCGATCGATCATCGTCGGCTGGGAAGCCCAGAAGAAATATTGGAACGAGTTCAACAAGCTGTTCTCACAGAGGTCGGTCGCGCTGGTGGACGACCAAGTCCACGTCAACGGCAACCTCGCCTGGGAGATCGGTGTCGAGACCGGTCAAGCGCAGATGAAGGACGGCACGACGCGCAAGGTCGATTGGATCGTCACCAATGTCTACGAAAAGCTGGGCGGCCAGTGGCTCGTGGTGTCTCACCATGTGCAGCCGCGACCGCAGTAGAGCCTGTCGGGACCGGCCGAAATTCCCTGCTGGTCCAGTCGCCATCAGGGAATTCCGGCTCACACTTCCTACGCCGTTTCCAGCGCCCGCCTGCGGCGGCCCGGCGCCCGTGCCGGCAGCAGCTCGGCGATCTGCACCGCATTGAGCGCCGCCCCCTTGCGCAGGTTGTCGCCCGACACGAACAGCGCGAGGCCGTGCCGGACCGTGGGATCGGGCCGCACGCGGCCGACATAGACCGCGTCGCGACCGGTCGCCTCCAGCGGATTGGGCACGTCTGAGAGCTCCACACCCGGCGCCGCGCGCAAAATCTCCAGCGCCTTGGCGATCGGCAGCGGTCGGTCGAACTCGACGTTCATCGACAGCGAATGGCCCGTCCACACCGGCACGCGCACGCAGGTGGCCGACACCGCGAGGTCGGGGATCTCCAGGATCTTGCGGCTCTCGTCGCGCAGCTTGACCTCCTCCTCGGAGTAGCCGTTCTCGACGATGCGGTAGTTGAGCGGCACGACGTTGTAGGCGATCGGCACCGCCCACTTGGCCGAGGGCGCGAACTCGACCGCCCTGCCGTCATGCACCAGCGCCGTGGCGCCCACGCCCGCGCTCAGCATCTGGCCTTCGAGCTCGTCGACGCCGGCCAGGCCCGCGCCCGACACGGCCTGGTAGGTGCTGGCCACCAGGCGGCGCAGGCCCGCCGCCTTGTGCAAGGGCTTCAGCACCGGCATGGCCGCCATGGTCGTGCAGTTGGGGTTGGCGACGATGCCCTTGGGAATGTTCTTCAACGCGTGCGGATTGACCTCGGCCACCACCAGCGGGACCTTGGGATCGCTGCGCCAGGCCGAGGAGTTGTCGATGACGATGGCGCCGGCGGCGGCCACGACCGGCGCCAGCTTCCGGGACGTCTCGCCGCCCGCCGAGAAGAAGACGACATCGAGCCCGGAATAGTCCGCGGTCTCGGCATCCTCGACGACGATCTCCTGGTCCTGCCAGGCCCGGCGCTTGCCGGCCGAGCGCGCCGAGGCGAACAGGCGCAGCGCGCCGACCGGAAAGTTCCGCTCGGCCAGGATGGACCGCATGAGCTCGCCCACCATCCCGGTCGCGCCGACGATGCCGACCGAGAGGGGGCCGCCGGAAAGGGGTGGTTGCGGTTGTTCTTCTGACGCCATGACGCTTCTCCTGGTTTCAGCCGGAGACGGAGCGCCCGCGAACGACAAAGGCCCCGTCTGCTCGGCGGGGCCTTCAAGGGTTCGTTCGCTTCTACCTGACGATTAGCGCGCGCAATCCCCTGCCGACCCACCGATGGTGGCGACTTTTTTGGTGACTCGGATCTTGGCGCGGAACGACATGACGACCTTTATAGATCGGCGGCAGGAAATTTGCAAAGGTCGGCGCATGCCTGAGACTTACGATGCCATTGTGCTGGGCCTGGGGGCGATGGGCGCGGCCGCGGCGTATCAGCTGGCACGGCGCGGCGCCAAGGTGCTGGGCATCGACCGGTACGCGCCGCCGCACGAGTTCGGCTCGACCCACGGCGACACGCGCATCACCCGCATCGCCTGCGGCGAGGGGCCGGAGTACTCAGCCTTCGCCGCACGCAGCCACGAGATCTGGCGCGAGCTCGAGAGGGAGACGGGCCTGGACCTGCTGACCCAGAACGGGTTCCTGGCGATCTCCGGCGCCGGCCAGCGCTCGGCCAACCACGGCGTCGCCAGGTTCCTCGATGCCACGGTGGCCGCGGCAAAGGCCGCCGAGGTGAGCTACGAGCTTCTCGACAGTGCGGCGCTCAGGCAACGCTACCCCGCCCTCAACATTGCCGAGGGCGATTCGGCCTACCACGACAGCGTGAGCGGCTTCGTGCGTCCGGAGCGCTGCGTGCAGGCCCAGCTGCAGACTGCCGCCGCGCTCGGCGCCGACCTGAGGCTCAGCGAGAGGGTCGTTTCGTTCACCCAGGAGGGCAACTCGGTCACGGTGAAGACGGACAAGGACGTCTATCGCGGCAGCCAGCTGATCGTGGCGGCGGGCGCCTGGCTCCCCGGCATGCTCAAGCCCGACCTCGCCAGCCGATTCATGGTGACCCGCCAGGTCCTCTACTGGTTCCGTGCCCGCAGCGAGGGTGCACACGCACTGTTTTCGCCCGAGCGCTTCCCGGTCTACATCTGGCAGCTTCCGGCGCCGCAATCGATCTACGGCTTTCCCGCCACCGGCGGCCTCGAGGACGGCGTCAAGCTCGCGACCGAGCAATACGACGTGGCGACCACGCCCGAGCAGGTTTCCCGCACCGTCGGTCCCGACGAGGTGCGCGAGATGTACGAGACCTACGTGGAACCGTTCTTTCCCGGCCTGTCGCCGGTCTGCGTCCGGCACAAGGTGTGCCTCTACACGTGGGTCGATGGCGCGCGCTTCATCATCGATCGCCATCCCGATTTCCAGCGCGTCATCATCGCCTCGCCCTGCTCAGGCCACGGCTTCAAGCATTCGGCCGGTGTCGGCGAGCTGCTGGCCGAGATGGTGACCGACGGCAGGAAGCCCGATCCGCGCTTCGCTTTCGAAGACACTTAGAGCCGATGCCGCACCCGTGGCACCGGTGTCGCCAGCACCGCCAGCAGGGCGAGCAGCCCCGGCAGGGCCTGCACGTAGAGGATCGACATCTTGGCGGTCAGCCCGCCATAGACGCCGGCCACGATCACGCAGGCGAGGAAGAAGATCTTCAGGTCGCGCCGGCCGCTTATGAGGCCCCACAGCAGGCCGGCGGCGAGGAAGCCGTTGTACAGGCCCTGGTTGGCCGCCAGCACCTTCGAGGCAGCGGCGAACTCCGGTGTCGTACCGAAGATTCGATGGCCGACCGGATCGGTCCAAAGGAACATCTCGAGGACCAGGAAGCCCACGTGGCTCAACATCACGATCGCCACCAGCAGCAGCGCGATGACCCGCATCGTCGTCTCCCCTCGTTGAGGGCGACTTTAGCATGCATGGGGCCACGCCATTCCAGTGGCACGGTCTCTTTTGTTGCACCTCTCGGGGCGCGTGCCGGGATGGCGCGCGCCCGGCGACGACAGTCAGGCGGTGACGGTCTTCCAGTCGTGGCTCTTTTCGTAGGCGTCCGCAGCCTTGTAGATGGTCGATTCGTTCCAGTGCTTGCCGATCAGCATCAGGCCAGCCGGCAGCCCTTCGCTCATGCCGCAGGGCAGGGTGATGGCGGGATGCCCCGTGACGTCGAACGGCGCGGTGTTGGGCAGCATCTCGAAGCCGCGGTTGATGATGTCCATGCGCGGGCCGGCAGGATCGGGCAGCTTGGTGGCGCGCAGCGGCAGGGTCGGCATCAGGAGCAGGTCGTACTTGGCCAGCGTCGAATCGTAGGCGGCGGTGAGCTTGCGGGCGAGGTTCTGCGCCTTGGCGTAGTAATGGCCGCGATACTTGTTCAGCGCGTACTTGCCGAACAGGATGGTGCTCTTCAGCGTGTCCGACAATTCGTCGGCGCGCTCGCGCCACGCCGAGTGCGCGTCGACCAGGCTGGTGACGTAAAGGCCCTTCCAGTTGAAGCCATGGCCATTGCCCAGCATCATCTGCCAGGTGGCGCCTTCGACCGCGATTGCCGACCACACCGCCATGCCGGTCAGATGCCAGGGGATCGACACCTCCTCGACCGTTGCCCCAAGCTCCTTGAACTTGGCAGCCCCCTTCTTGACCAGCTCGTCGACCACCTTCTCCGACTGCGGATGGCCGAAGCCTTCCTTGACCACGCCGATTTTGAGGCCTGCGGCGCTACCGCCCAGTGCCTTGGTGTAGCTGTCGACCGTGCAGCCCATCTGCCGCGGGTCGAGACCGTCGGGACCGGCGATGACCTCGAGCATCAGGGCGTTGTCGGCCACCGTGGCCGTCATCGGGCCGGTGTGATCGAGCGTCAGCTCGATCGGCATGATGCCTGAGTAGGGCACCAGGCCCCAGGTCGGCTTCAGGCCGACGATGCCGCAATAGGACGCCGGCATGCGGATCGAGCCGCCCTGGTCGCCGCCGATCGCCATGTCGGCCTCGCCGGTGACGATGATGGCGGCGCTGCCCGAAGAAGAGCCGCCGGCCGAATAGCCGTACTTGCGCGGATTGTGGACCGGACCGGGCGAGGAGGTGTGGCTGCCGCCGGAGAAGCAGAAATACTCGCAATGGACCTTGCCGACCACGGTCGCGCCGGCGTCGAGCATGCGGGTCACCACAGTGGCGTCGGTGTCGGGCACGTAGCCTTCGAGCGTGCTGGCGCCGTTCATCATCGGCACGCCGGCGACGCACACATTGTCCTTGAGCGCCACCTTCTTGCCCTTGAGCTTGCCCTCCGGCGCGCCCTTGATCTCGCTCTTGTAGTACCAGAGGTTATATTTGTTCTCGTCGCCCTCCGGCCGATAGCCGGGCGTGCGCGGATACTTCACCCGCGGCAGGTTGTCAGGCAGGGCTTCCAGGAGATTGTAGGCCGCGACATTGCCGCCCATCGTCTCCAGGAAGAAGGCGACGTCGGAGTCGGACAGGTTCATGCCCAGTTCGCTGCCGACCTGCTTCAGTTCGGCGGCCGTCGGCATCTTCACGCTTGCCATGGTGCTTTCTCCCTCGTTGGCGAAAAGTTCAGTGCGCGCTCATGCCGACGAACTCCGCGACCAGCGCGTCGTCGTGCAGGTGATCGGGCGGGATCTCGCCGGTGATGCGGCCCTTCTGGATGATCAGGACGCGGTCGGAGAGCCGGCGGATGAATTCGAGGTTCTGCTCAACCAGTACCACGGTCAGCTTGTGGCGGGCCTTCAGCCCCAGCAGGATCTCGATGATCTCGTCGATGATCGACGGCTGGATGCCCTCGGTCGGCTCGTCGAGCAGGATGAGCTTGGGATGGCCGCACAGGCAGCGCGCCAGCGCCAGGATTTGCTGCTCGCCGCCCGACAGCACGCCGCCGGCGCGGCCCAGGATGGGCTTCAGCCGCGGCAGCGATTCGATCACCTCCTCCAGCACCTCGTCGCCGAGGCCCGCGCTTGCCGCGCCCATGCGCATGTTGTCGAGCACCGACAGGCCCGGAAAGATCTGCCGTCCCTGCGGCACGTAGCCCAGGCCCAATCGCGCGCGTCTGTGTGTGGGCGCGCGGGTGATCTCGGTGTCGGCGAAGCGGATGGCGCCACCGGTCACCGGCAACTGGCCGACCAGCGTCTTCAAAAGCGTCGACTTGCCCATGCCGTTATGGCCCAGGATGCCCACGAACTCGCCGTCCGTGACCTGGAAGGTGACGCCCAGGATGATCGGGATCTTCTGGTAGCCGGAGGCCAACGCGCGAACGTCGAGCATGGCTACGCCGCCTGCTTGCCGAGATAGACGTCGCGCACCTGGTCGTTGGCCAGGATGTCGGCGACATTGCCCTCGATCAGCACCGCGCCCTGGTGGAAGACGGTGACGGTCTTGGCGATGCGGCGGATGAACTGCATGTCGTGCTCGACCACGACGAGGGCGTGACGGCGGTTGAGCTCGGCGATCAGGCCGACCAGCCGGTCGACCTCCTCGTCGGTCATGCCGGCCGCCGGCTCGTCGAGCAGGATGAGGTCGGGCTCGGGGGCGATCACCATGGCGAGCTCGACGAGCTGGCGCTGGCCGTGCGCCAGCTGGCCGACGATGCGGCCGGCGATGGGAGTGATGCCGACCCGCTCCATCGCCTCGTCGGTGCGCCGGTCGGCGATGCGGCCGGGCGCCACCTTGTTGGCGGCGATCCAGACATTGTCGCGCGCGCTCAGGCCGTCGAAGACGTTGGGCACCTGGGTCTTGATGCCGACGCCGCGGCGGGCGATGGCGTGGGTGGGATTGCCGGTGACCGGCTCGCCGCGGAACAGCACGTCGCCGCCGGTGGGCTTCAGCTGTCCGGTCAGGCACTTGAAGAAGGTGCTCTTGCCGGCGCCGTTCGGCCCGATGACGCAGCGCAGCTCGGCCTCGCTCAGCGTGAAGCCGACGTGGTCGACCGCCACGACGCCGCCGAAGCGCATGGTGAGTTGCCTGGTCTCGAGCAGCGGCGTGTGCATCAATCGGAGGCCCGCTCGCTGGGCTGTGGCGCGGCCGCCGGCCGCCGCACGGCCAGGCCCTTCAGCCCGCGCCAGGCGTCGGTCACAAGCGCCGTCAGGCCCTTGGGCACCGCCAGCACGAAGATCACCAGCAGGACGCCCAGCACCAGGTTGGGATCGACCCAGCCGAAGCCCTTGAGCTGGCTCAGGGTGCCGAGATAGTTGGTCAGGAACTGCATCAGGATGCAGCCGATGATCGGCCCGATCAGGGTGCCGAGCCCGCCGATGATCACCCAGATGATGATCTGGCCGCTGACCGGCAGGCTGAACATGGTCGGGCTGACGAACACCGAATTGGCGAACAGCAGGCCGGCGAGGCCGGCCAGCGCGCCGCCGATCACGAAGATCGCGAGCTTGTAGACGCGGGTGTCGTAGCCCAGCAGCTCGGCCCGCGTCTCGTTCTCGCGGATCGCCACGATCACCCGGCCGAAGCTGGTCGCCAGCAGCGCCTTGCAGGAGAAGTAAACGATCAGCAGCAGGCCGACCGACAGGCTGAAAATGTCCTCCGGCGCCAGCTGGTCGCCGGGCCGCGCCGGCCAGTTCAGGATCGGCGTGGCGGGAATGCCGTTGAAGCCGCCGAGCGGCGCGTCCCCGATGTTCCACTGCTCGCCTGCCGTCTGGTTGATGAAGCGGAAGAAGATCAGCGAGACGGTGAGCGTGATGACGCCGAGATAGACGTCGCTGATGCGCCCCCAGAACATGAAATAGCCCAGCAGCGCGGCGAACGACGCCGGCACCAGAACGGCCAGCAGCGCCGGCACCGTGGTGTCGCCCATGTTGATGGCGGTGACGGCGTAGGTGTAGCCGCCCAGGCCGAAGAACGCCGCCTGGCCGAAGCACAGGATGCCGGCATAGCCCCAGATCAGCGCCAGCGACAAAGCGAGGATGGCGAAGGCGGCGAAGATCGTCGAATTGATGATCAGGTAGGTCTCGCCATAGGCCGGCAGGCCGAACAGTACGGCCAGCCCGGCGGCCAGCACCGCGAGGTTGCCGAGGATGGAAAGCGTGCGGGCCTTCATGGGACTAGCAACCGCGTGATCTCCCGGCTCACAGCGCCCTCCGGAAGAAGCGGCCGGTGATGCCCTGGGGCAGCAGGCGCAGCAGCACGACGGCCGCCACCAGCAGCGCCACCTCGCCCAGCACCGAGGTGAAGGCGAAGGTGGCGACGGTGTTGATGGTGCCGAGCAGGGCGGCGGCGATGGCGGTGCCCGACAGGATCGCAGCACCACCGCTGATGACCGTGATGAAGGCCTTGGCGATATAGGCCGCGCCGATCGTCGGCACGACGCCCGACAGCGGCGCCAGCAGGCCGCCGGCCAGGCCGCTCAGCGCCGCGCCGACGGCGAAGGTGACGGCATAGACCGCCGAGGGATTGGTGCCGAGGGCCGCCGCCATGCCCGCGTTCTGCATGGTGCCACGGGCGATCAGGCCAAGCCGCGTGTAGCGCAGCACCAGCCAGCCCGACAGGAGAAGGACCACGGCGACCAGGATCAGGAACAGCTCGTAGACGCCGGTGCGGTAGGCGCCGATCTGGAAGCTGCCGAGCGGGGCGGAGATGCCCGACACGGTGTTGCCGAACACCACCGTGACGAAGCCGATCATGGCGAGGCTCAGTCCCCAGGTCGCTAGCATGGTGTCGATCAGCCGGCCGTAGAGGTGGCGGATCACCAGCCGCTCGACCAGCGCGCCGAACAGGCCGACCGTGACCGGCGCCACCACGATCATCGCGATCCAGAGGTTGACGCCCAGATTGTAGGCCGTGATGGCGGCGTAGCCGCCCAGCATCAGGAACTCGCCATGGGCGAGGTTGATGACCCGCATCATGCCGAAGATCACCGCCAGCCCGATGCTGAGCAGCACGAGGCTGGCGATGGCACTGCCGATCTGCAGCAGGAGGATAACGACATAGTCCATGAAGCTACGGCACGCTCCTCACTGGACAGCTCTTCGCCGAGGGGCGGCTGCCCCCGCCGATCAGGTCTTCACGTCGATCACGTACTGCTTGTTCTCGTTGGGATTCTTCTTGAGGTCGCAGACCGCCTGGGTGTCGGCCGGCTTCTGCTGCGAGAACTTCTCGAGCACCACGAACTTCTTGTCCCTGGCTTCGCCGATGTAGACGTCGAGGATCGTATGGTGGGTCTGCGGGTCGATGGTGGTCTTGCCCGCCGGCCCGTCGTACGAGGCGTTCTGCTCGAGCGCCTCGATCACCTTCATGCGGTCGACGCTGCCGGCCTTCTTCACCGCGTCGGCCCACAGGTACATGCCCTGGTAGGTCATGGTGGCGAGCTCGGTCATGTGCGGGATGCCGTACTTGCCGTGCACCAGCTCGACGAACTTCTTGTTGGCTGGCGTGTCGATGCCTTCGAGGTAGGCAAAGGCCACGACATAGCCGTTGTGCTCCTCGGGCGAGGTGATGACGATCTCGTTGCCGAAGGTCGTCGAGGCCAGCGGAATCTGCTTGTTCATGCCCGCCGCCGCCCACTGGCGGTAGAACGAGATGTGCGCCGCGCCGACCAGCGCCGACATCACGAGGTCGGGCTTGGCCGCCTGGATCTTCTTGATGGTCGGGCCGAAATCGGTGACGTCGAGCGGGAAGAAGTCGGTCTGCACGACCTCGCCACCATTGTCCTGGGCGTATTTCTTCACCCACTTTGCAGTGATCTGGCCGTAGTTGTAGTCGGCGGCGATGGTGTAGACCTTCTTGCCCCACTTCTTCTGCACGTAGGGCACCAGCTTCTCGACGGTCTGCGCCGGCGTCGAACCGGTGCAGAAGATGTTGCGGTCGCAGACGCCGCCTTCATAGAGCGTGTTGTAGAAATAGAGCGTGTTGAAGCGCTTGAGCAGCGGCCGGATGGCCTCGCGCGACGCCGAGGTGATGCCGCCGTGCACCACCGCGACCTTCTCCTTGGTCGCCGCCTCGGTCGCGTACTGGGTATAGAACTGGATGTTGGATTGCGGATCGTAGTTGGTCAGCGCGATCTTCTTGCCGAGCACGCCACCCGCGGCGTTGATCTCGTTGACCGCTAGATCAAGCGTGGCGACCATCTGCTTGCCATAGATGTCGAGGCCGCCCGACGTGTCGTGGATGCCGGCGATCTTGATGATATCTTGGGCATGCAGATCGCGAATGATGAATGGACTGGTCACTGTCGCGACAGTGCCGATGGCCGTAGCCTTGAGAAGCCTGCGACGATTCAAGATCATGTGGCGCCCCTCGTTCTGATGTGATGTGCACGCAGCAAGAAAAATGCCATCTACGAATGATTGTCAGGGTCGTTTCATGGTGCGTTCGCGCTTGCGCCAGGCGGTGGCGAGACGCTGGGCGCGATCGTCGGCCGTCGTGAAGAGGTCTGGTGCGCCTTCGCTAGCCTCCAGCAGCTCCTCCTCGAGCACCGCATGCGGCTTGTGCTTGCCGTCGGCCAGCAGGTGCTCGATCTCAGCCCCGCGTTCGGCCAGCCGTCGCGACACCAGCACGGTGCGATGGCAGTCGAGCGGCTCCTTCTCGGCGCACATCAGGCAGAGCGTGGTATCGGCCGAGCCCGCGACCAGGCGATCGAGCGCCTCCTTGAACTCCGGCCGCCCGGCCAGCGCCTCGTAGCCCGCGCCGTCCTTGGGTTTTCCGCCCAGGGCGGCGCCCTCGTAGCGATAGAGGATGCCGGCCGCCGACAGGCTCTGCGCCAGGCGCTCGCGGCCGAACTGCGGGAAGCGGCGCGAGTAGGGCGTGGAGCGCACATCGACCACCGCCTCGACGCCGCCCGCCTTCAACAGGTCGACGAAGCGGCCGATCGGATGGTTGGAATGGCCGATCGTCTTGATCATGCGGCTATCAAGAGATCACCCGCGCCCGGTGTCAAACAGATGACGGTTCTGCGATACACGTCAGGATTGCGAGCGGCCGGTGAGGCAACTACGCTCGGCTGCATCGCCAAACGAGCGGGGGAGCTTGCCATGCGCTTCAAGTCTGCGAAAACCGGCCCGTACCAGGTCCTGGCCGTGAGCGGAACCAACACCATCTCCTTCGCCATCTCGGCCGGCAAGGCCGGCACCAAGGGCCTGCTGGGCTTTGCCGTCGAGCGCAGCGATCCCGAGGGCAAACAGGACTTTTATGCCTTCGGCTTCAAGGTCTTTCCCTCGCTGATTCCCAAGCCCGACGACAAGACCAGGGTGAAGACCTCGCGCCATCCGGTGCAGAGCTTCGTGTGGGACGACTTCACGGCCAAGCCCGACCACAAGTACGAGTACGTCTTCCATCCGCTGAAGGGCACGCCCAAGAAGCTCGACCGCACCGGCCAGCCGGTGGCGATCCGCGTGCAGACCGAGCCGCTGTTCTCGACCCTCGAGCACGACATCTTCTTCAATCGCGGCGTCGCCAGCAGCCAGGCCTACACGCGCGAGTTCGGCAACAAGAAGCCCAGCCAGCTCAAGGGCGCCAGGCAGGCCGCGGCGAAGGAATGGCTGAGCCGCCAGCTCGACGAGGCGGTCCTGAAGTTCATCGCCGACGCCGCTTCGGGCGACACGCTGCTCTGCTGCTTCTACGAATTCCGCTACCAGCCCGTGGCCGAGGCGCTGAAGGAAGCCGTCGATCGCGGCGTGGATGTCCGGCTGATCGTCGATGCCAAGAACAACAAGCCCAAGGACAAGAACGGCAAGGTGCAGGAGGCTTTCCCGCGCGGCGAAAACCTCGCCATGATCGAGAAGGTGGGCCTGCCGAAGGCCAGCGTGTTCCTGCGCGAGGCCAGGACCAACGCCATCCAGCACAACAAGTTCATGGTGCTGCTGAAGGGCCAGCAGCAAAAGCCTGCCGAAGTGTGGACCGGCTCGACCAACATGTCCGACGGCGGCATCCACGGCCAGACCAATGTCGGCCACTGGGTGCGCGATCCTGAAACGGCAAGCAGGTTCCAGGCCTACTGGGAGCTGTTGAAGGCCGACCCCGGCGGCAAGGAGGGCGAGGACCGCGCGACCGCCAACGCCGCCAACAAGACGCTGAGGACGGCGGTCGAGCAGATCCTGGTGGCCCCCACCTCATGGCCCAAGGTCAAGAAGGGCATCACGCCGATCTTCAGCCCGCGCAGCGGCTCCGAAGTGCTCGACATGTACGCCCACATGGTCGACGAGGCCGCCGACACGTCCTGCATCACGCTCGCCTTCGGCATCAACAAGACCTTCAAGGAGCTGTTGAAGGACAACAAGGCCGACGGCCATATCGGCTTCTTCCTGCTCGAGAAGGAGGACAAGCCCAACCCGAGCGCCAAGGATCCGTTCGTGCGGCTCAACGCCAAGAACAACATCTACGCAGCGTTCGGTTCCTATATCGACGAGCCGCTCTATCAATGGGCGAAGGAGACCAACACGCGCATCCTGCAGCTCAATTCCCACGTGAGCTACATCCATTCCAAGTTCCTGCTGAAGGACCCGCTCGGCAGCGACCCGATCGTGGTCACCGGCTCGGCCAACTTCAGCGACGCCTCGACCAACGACAACGACGAGAACATGCTGGTGATCCGCGGCAACCAGCGCGTCGCCGACATCTACTTCACCGAGTTCAACCGGCTCTTCTATCACTACTACTTCCGCTCGGTTCAGGAGCGGACCAGGAAGATGCTGAGCGCGGCCGACAAGAAGAAGCAGGACCAGAAGTCGCTGTTCCTCGACGAGACCGACGGCTGGCTCGCCGCCTACAAGCCCGGCAGCCTGAAGCAGAAGCGCGTCGACATGTTCAAGCGCATGAAGGGCTTTGCCGAGCCGTGGAAGGGCCCGAGCTTCAAGGTGCCCGGCGGACCGCCGCTATGAGCTTGGATTATTCCTCCCCATCGCCTGAGGCGATGGGGAGGTGGCCCGAAGGGCCGGAGGGGTCATGAGCGGCAGCGTGGTGCTCATGACCCCTCCGTCCGCTTCGCGGACCAGGCGTTTTGGCCGCATCGCGGCCAAAAGCGCCACGCCCCAGCTTTGCTGGGGAGGAATGAGCATCGCAGACTAAGCGCCAACCGGCCGGTCGCCGCTGCGGGCGAACACGCCGCTGGCATGAACGATGCGCTCGCCGTCGCGCACGATGTAGCAATTGGCGAAGGCCATGCGGCCGCCGACCTTGTGGACGTCGACATGCGCCTCGACCCAGTCGCCCACCTTGGCGGAGCCGGCGAAGTCGGTGGTGATGCTGGCCGTTGTCAGCATCGGCCGCGGCTCGACGCTCGACGTCGTGCGATAGCCGAGCGCGATGTCGCACAGGGTCATCAGCAGGCCGCCGTGCGCACCACCGCGGCCGTTGGCGTGGTGCGGCAGGATGCGGACGCCCACGACGAACGTCCCGTCCGCCTGCCTGCGCATGAAGAACGGCCCGAGATGGTCCAGGAACGGGCTGGTGCGGAACAGCGGCTCGAACCCGGGCGGTGGAAAGTTGTCGGCCATGATGGGTGACCCTACCGGTACGGCATCAGATGCGGGAAATGAATGTTCTGAATTGGATGCCATGCACGCCGATCATGCGAGGCGACGCACCAGGTCGACGAAGCCCAGCGTCGCGGCCGAGCGTTCGTCGCCGCGGCAGGCGAGGTTGAGCGGCACGCTGATAGCAGGCTTGCCGACGAGCGTGCGGTAGGTCACGCCCTCGAGCGGCAGGCGGCTCAGCGACGCCGGCACGATGGTGATGCCGAGCCCCGCCGCCACCAGGTTCAAGGTCGAGACGATGCGCGGCGCCTCCTGGCCGACATGCGGGCTGAAGCCCGCCTCGCTGCAGGCGCTGATGATGACGTCGTAGAGCCCGCGCCCGTCGGGCCGGCGGTAGAGGATGAAGGTCTCCTCGGCGAGGTCCTTCAGGGTGAGGCGAGGCCGGCGCACCAGGCGATGACGCGCGGGCAGGGCCGCCACCATGTCCTCCTGCAGCAGCGCGTGGACCGCGAGGCCTTGCGGATCGGCCAGGCCCGAGCGGATGAAGGCAATGTCGAGCCGCTCCTCGCGCAGGCCGGCCAGCAACTCGGCCGAGCCGGTTTCCTCCAGCACGAAGGAGACGTCGGGCCGGCTGGCGCGGAACTCGCGGATGGCGCGCGCCACCAGGGGATGGAAGGGCGCCGAGGTGGTGAAGCCCACGGCGATGCGGCCGACCTCGCCGCGCGCGGTGCGGCGCGCGCGGGCCGCGGCGCGGTCGACATCGGCCAGCACGGCCTCGGCGTCGGCCAGGAACGAGCGGCCGGCGTCGGTCAGGCTGACGCCGCGCGGATGGCGCACGAACAGCTGGGCGTCGATCTCGCTCTCCAGCGCCTTGATCTGCTGGCTGAGCGGCGGCTGCTGCATGTTGAGCTTCTCCGCCGCCCGCGTGATGTGGCCCTCGCGGGCGACGGTGACGAAGTAACGGAGATGGCGCAGTTCCATGGGGCCTCATGCTCTTCCGGACCGCGCGCGTCTCGCGCGCTCATGAGGCGCGCGAGACGCGCGCGGTCCGGAAGATATGAATATAATATGCATATCCCACTTATCATATATTTGAAGTGTGAATACCCGGCGACCATGCTCGCGGCACATTGCTACCGGAGACGCCGCCATGACCGCCCTGCTTGCCGCCAGCCTTTCGGCCCTGATGATCCTCACCGCCCTCCTGTCGGGCGTGTTCGGCATGGCCGGCGGCCTGATCCTGATCGGCGTGCTGCTGGTCGTCATGCCGCTGCCCCAGGCCATGGTGCTGCACGCCGTGACCCAGATGGCCTCCAACGGCTGGCGCGCCTTCCTGTGGTGGCGTCATATCGAATGGAAGATCGCGGCGGCCAGCATCGTCGGCAGCCTGCTCGCGATCGGCCTGTGGTCGCTCTGGCTCTACGTGCCCGACCGGGCGGTGGCGCTGCTCTTGCTCGGCATCTCGCCCTTCGTCGTGCGGGCCATCCCCGACAGCGTGCTGCCGCGCCACCTCGGGCCCGGCCAGATGCTGGGCGGCAGCGCCCTCTGCATGATGCTGATGCTGGTCGCGGGCGTCACCGGCCCGCTGCTCGACACGCTCTTCCTGCGCACGACCTTGGAGCGCAAGCAGATCATCGCCACCAAGGCTGCCTGCCAGCTCTTCAGCCACAGCCTGAAGCTCGTCTACTTCGGCGTCCTGATCGACCAGGCGGGCTCGGTCGAGCCGTGGTTTCTCGCCATCGCCGTCGCCTCCTCGATGATCGGCACCTCGCTCGGCAAGCTCCTGCTCGAGAAGCTTTCAGACAAGCAGTTCCGCACCTGGTCGAACCGCATCATCACCACCATCGCGACCTATTACGTCGGCTACAGCCTGGTCCTGATGGCGGGCATCGCCTGAATCATTTTCCTCCCCCGTCTTACGGGCAGGGCGATCGCATATGCCCACTTCCGTCGTCTCGACCGAGGGCCCCCTCGACTTCGCTCGGGGCAAGCTCCGTCCCGAGCGGAGAGACCTTCCGTCCACAATAGGCCACTTATCATGGACAGAAGGTCTCTCCGCTCCGCGCTTCGCGCTCCGGTCGAGACGACGGAAATCGCTATATGCGATCGCCCTAGTAAGACGGGGGAGGGCAGGGAGGGGGCGAGCCCCACAATCGATGCCTGATCATTTCAGATCTGAAATCGGCGGACATTTCTTCTGCCGCCTTCCCCCTCCTGTACCCTCCCCCATGTGACGGGGAAGGGACTAGAGAGAAGGGGTCACGAGCTATCGTCGCGGGTGCTCGTGACCCCTTCGGTCTTTCGGGTCGATGATCTCGACGTTGGATCGGACTGTCGCTATGAGAACGGTATGGCCCGGTCAGCGATCCATCCCGGTGAGATCCTCAAGGACGAACTCGAAGAGCTCGGCATCACGCCGACCGAACTCGCGCGCCAGATCGCCGTGCCGCCCAATCGGATTTCGCAAATCATCAGTGGCCGGCGCGCTATCACCGGCGACACGGCCCTGCGGCTCGGCCATTCGTTCGGCAGCAGCCCCGAATTCTGGCTCAACCTGCAGAGTGCCTATGATCTGCGTATCGCTGCGCAGACAGCGGGCCGCCGTATCGCCAGGTTGCCGACACGTCACGCGGCCTGATCGTCGAGGGCGAGTGTCCATTCCTCCAGGCTTTCGCGAGCTCACCGAAGCGTCCGGCTTCGCCGCGGCGAACGGCCCGTGGTTCGAGAAGATCGACGGCGGCCGCGCCATCCGCGGCTTTCTGCCCGGCCCCCGGCACGCCAATGCGCTTGGCATCGTGCATGGCGGCATGCTGGCGGCCTTCCTCGATTCGGCGATGGGCACGGCGGTGTTCCACGCGCTGAACCGCCGCGCGGTGACGCTGCGCCTCTCGCTCGACTATCTCGGCCCGGGCCGGATCGGCGACTGGCTGCAGGCCGAAGGCGAGGTGGTGGGCCACGACGAGCATGTGGCGCAGGTGCGGGGCCGTCTCTATGGTCCGCGCCACGAGGTGCTGACGGGGCTGGGCGCGTTCGCGCTCTTGAGCCGCCAGCGCACGGTGATGCCCAGAGGTTAGACTTGCAGCCAGCCCAATTGCTCGACGATCGGCCCCCCGAAGGTTTCCTGCGCATCGATTTCGACCGCGACCGCCCCGAGGCCACCTTCAACAGCCACATCGGCACGCTCTACGCCAGGCGCGGGCCCAAAGGCACGCGCGACGAGTTCGTGCTGGGCTTTCGCGTGCACCAGCACATGTGCAACCCGGCGGGCGGCCTGCACGGCGGCATGATGATGACGGTGGCCGACCTGGTGGGCACGATGGGCGGCGGCACCCTGGTCGGCGTCGCCAAGTTCCTGCCCACGGTCAGCATGACCTTCGACTTCGTGGCGCCGGCCAGGGTCGGCGACTGGGTCGAGGGCCGCGCCGAGGTCGTGCGCCAGACGCGCTCGCTGCTCTTCACCAACATCTACCTGACGGTGGGCGAGGAGAAGTTTCTGCGCGCCTCGCAGATCGCCAAGATCCCGTCGGGCGAGGGCCTCGCCTTCGGCAAGGCGAAGCTCGATCGCACCGCCGCCGGCGCGCCGCCCCCTTCGCTGCGTTAGGGATCGATGTCGGCCGAAGCGTCCGCCGCCCGCCTGCCCGCCCTCCTGCCGCGTGGAGACGGCCATCAGTTCGTGGTCTACGGCGATTCCTGCTCGGGCATCGCCGGCGCCGTGCATGAAAAGACCTTCGCGTCGGTCAACGCCGTCGTGCGACGCCTCGAGCCGCCGCCGGAGTTCATCGCTTTTCTGGGCGACGAGGTCGCCGGCCTGACGGTCGACCGCAGCGAACTCGAGGCGCAGTGGCGCCACTGGCTCGGCAAGGAGATGGCGTGGCTCGACCGTGAGGCGATTCCTCTTTGGAACACCACCAGCAATCACACGACCTACGACGAGATGAGCGAGGCGGCGTTTCGCGCCATGCTCGGCCATCTGCCGCGCAACGGGCCACCGGGACAGGAGGGCCTGTCCTACTGGGTGCGGCGCGGCGACCTGCTGATGGTCTTCGTCCATACGATGTGGACGGGACTGGGCGGCGAGGGCCATGTCGAGACGACGTGGTTGCGCGAAGTGCTGCATCGCCACGCCGACGCGCGCCACAAGCTGGTGCTGGGCCATCATCCGGTGTTCCCGATCAACGGCTTCTCCGGTCCCTATCAGCGGGAGATCGGCCCCGAGCACGCGGCTGATTTCTGGAACGTGCTCGTCGAGGCCGACGTGCTGGCGTATCTCTGCAGCCACATCCTCGCCTTCGACGTGCAGGTCCATCGCGGCGTGCTGCAGGTCTGCACCGCCGGCGCCGGAACGGCGCATCGCATGCCCGAAGGCATCGAATACCTGCACTGTATCCAGGGCGCGCTCGACGCCGAGGGCGTGCGCTACCAGGTGCTGGACACCGAGGGCCGGGTGCGTGAACGCCTGTCCTGGCCGTTGCCGCTGGCCGACGTCACAGAGTGGCAAACGCTGCCGGCCGGTGTCGGCGAGGCACCCCTCGTGGGCGGCCCGTATGATGATCGTATCCTCGGCTTGCGCTTCACCGGCCGCGCGGCGGCGGCCGGCGATGGTTCGGCGCAGACGCTGCTGTCGGCCTTCCGGCCGGACCTGCAGATGCCTCTGTGGATCGGCCTGCGCGGAAGCGACCAGCGACTCAGCGTCATCGTCGGTCCCGAAGCGCGGCGCAGCCCGCATTATTGGCATGGGCCTTCCGTTGCGGCGGGTTCGCCATTCGACGTCCGCCTCGTCATTCACACGGGCATGGGCCCGGGCGGCTTGCTCTGTCGCGGCGCGGGCGACGCGAGCTGGTCGTCGCTCGATGCCGCCTCGGCCTGGGGCGCCGAGCGCCTCGAGTGGCCGCAGCGCTGGTCTATCGGCCACGCCTCGCGCGGTCCGGCCGACCAGCCCTTCAGGGGATCGACCCTCGCCGCGTCGGCGCTGGTCTCGCGATGATGCGCGACATCCAACGCGACGAGCTCGAGCCCCTGGCGACCGGCGCCTGGATCCTCGGCGCCGGCGGCGGCGGCAACCCCTATCTCTCCTATCTCAACCTCTGCCGCCTCTACGACGACGGCGTGCGGGTCTCGCTCTTGGATCCGATGGACCTTGCCGACGACGACAGGGTCGCCCTCGTCGCCGGCATCGGCGCGCCGCTGGTCGGACTGGAGCGATTGTCCGATCCGCGCTTCGCCGCCAAGCCGTTGCGCACCATGGAGAAGCATCTCGGCGCCAGGTTCCGCGCCGTCATGTCGGGCGAGATCGGCGGCGCCAACGGCCTGCGCTCGCTCATGGTCGCGGGCGTCACCGGCCTGCCGGTGGTCGATGCCGATTCGATGGGCCGCGCCTTTCCCGAGGGCCAGATGACGAGCTTCGCCATCGCCGATCTGCCCATGCTCGCCCTCGTGCTGTCCGACGTCCGCGACAACGAGATGATCATCACGCGAGCCGCCGATGCCAAGTGGACGGAGCGGCTGAGCCGCAAGGCGTGCGCGGAAATGGGCGCCGTGGCGGCGGCCTGCAAGGCGCCGCGCACCGGCCGCGAGATCAAGGATCATGGCGTCCTCTACAGCACCACCAAGGCCATCCGCATCGGCCGCCTCGTCGCCGAGGCCCGCCAGCGCCGCGACGATCCCATCGCCGCCCTCGTCGAGGTCGAGCAGGGCGCATTGCTGTTCAGGGGCAAGGTGCAGGATGTCGAGCGGCGCACGACGGACGGCTTTCTGCGTGGTCATGCCCGTCTCGCCGGCCTCGATGGCGATCGTGGCGCGACGTTCGGGCTGCAATTCCAGAATGAATACGCCGCCGGCTGGCGCGACGGCGCGGTTGTGGCGACGACACCCGACATCATCTGCACCATGGACAGCGAATTGGGCGAGGCGATCGGCACCGAGACGCTACGCTATGGCCAGCGCATCAGCGTCATCGCGCTGCCGGCGCCCGAGCTGTTCCTGACGCCGAAGGGCCTGGCGACTGTGGGCCCGCGCGCCTTCGGCTACGATTTCGACTATGTCACCCCGAGCGAAGCGAGGGGCCTTTAGGCCGCAGGAAAGGTCCCTCGCTGCGCTCGGGATGACAGCGGGGCCTGATCCTCAGGCCGTCGCCTTCTGCTCGCGCTTCTGCAGTTCCATGCCCTGCACGACTTTCTTCATGTCGTAGGGTTCCTCGACCAGGGTCTCGGCGTCCCACATGCTGCGTTCGATCTCGAGGAAGTTGCCGAGATAGACGTGGATCGCCGCGCTGATCTTGCCGAGCGGATTGACGACGGAGTGCACGATGTCATGGCCCAGGATCGTGACGTCGCCCGTCCCCAGCGCCTCGCCGCCGGCCGCCTCGATCTGGAACTTCGCGGGATGGGCGACGCGGCGCCAAAAGATGTTGTCCTCGCGGCCGGTGTACATGCCGATCAGCGCCGGCATGCGATGGTCGTGCGGCAGGGCGATCTGGCGCGGCGCCCACAGGAGGTTCAGCACCGTGAGATCGGGCGACCTGTGAAGCACCTGGACGCCCGCCTTGTCCGGCTGGCCGATCGCGCGCATCAGCGCGGCGGGGTCGGCGACGGCGCGCGCCACGACCTCCTTCATGGGCTGCCGCGACTTCTCGGGAAGCGTGGCGCGAAGATCGGCGATGAACTGGTCGAGGTCGAACATGACCACGATCTTATCATGCCGGTCGGCCGTTCAACAGCAGACGTCCTTGGAGAGAACATGAGGCGAGTTTTGATTACGGGTATGTCCGGGGCCGGAAAAAGCGCGGTCATCCAGGAATTGGCGTCCCGAGGCTATCCGGCTCACGACCTCGATACGCCCGAGTGGTCCGAATGGATCGATGCCGTCCCGTCGGATGGCCTGACGCCGGTTCAGGGAAAGGACTGGGTGTGGCGAGAGAATCGCGTCCGCGCCCTTCTTTCCGGCTGGGAAGAGGGGACGTTATTCATCAGCGGATGCGCTGAGAACATGGGTCGATTCTTCCCTTTGATCGATTGCATCATCCTGCTTTCCGCTCCCGTCGACACCATAGTCGAGCGCCTCGAGACCCGCTCCCCCGGCAGGTACGGGCATGTCGCGGAAGAGCGACGAAAGGTAGTGGAACTCATCTCGACGGTTGAGCCGTTGCTGAGGGAAGCGGCGGATCGGGAAATTGACACGAGGAAACCAGTGCGTGCCACGGTCGACGAGATACTGCAAACGAGCGGAGATCTTCTCTAGGACAACGCCGCCCCGAAGTGGCTGCCCATTGCCCGCCGGCCTGAATCGGTCAGCCGCACGGTGCGGCTGCGGCGGAGCTTCTCGGCCCAGCCGCGGCTGAAGAAGGTGTCGGCGATGGCCGCCCCCAACGCGCCCGAGATGTGCGGCCGCCGCTCACTCCAGTCCAGGCACTGGCGCGCGAAGTGACGGCTGCCGGCACGGCGCGCGCCCGGCACGTCGACGCCGATCCTCTGACAGAACAGCTCGCCGGTGTCGGTGAGCTTCCAGTCGCGCGGGCCCTTGGGCTCGATATGGCCCGCCTTGGTCAGTGCATCGGTGACGGCGATGCCGACCTGGCCCGCCAGGTGGTCGTAGCAGGTGCGGCAGAAGCGCAGATCGGGATCGCGCCGCCAGGCGGCGTGCAGGGAGGCCGGCGCGGCGCGCGTACCGGCGAGCGCCATCAACGATTCGATGGCGTGCGCCACATCGGACGAGAAGAGCCTGTAGAAGCGGTTGCGGCCCTGGGCGCGCGCAGCCAGCAGGTTGGCCTCGACCATGCGGGAGAGATGTCCGCTCGCGGTCTGGGCCGTGACGCCGGCGGTGAGCGCGAGCTCGGACGCGGTATGGGCGCGGCCGTCCATCAGCAGCGACAGCATGGACGCACGCGCAGGGTCGCCCATCAGGGCGGCGACTTCGGAGAGAGCATTCACGGTGGTCATGGCAGGAATCTAGGCCCGCGCGCGCGAGGCGGCCAGGGTCAATGGTTCGGTGAAGGCCGAACCATTACCTCATATTCCTCCCCGTCTTACGGGGGAGGGTAGGGAAGGGGAGAGCCCCAGTCGCGATGCTTCTGGTTTCAGATCAGTTTGATCTGCAATTCCAGAGAACGTCTTGATCGCCTTCCCCCTCCCTACCCTCCCCCGTAAGACGGGGGAGGGGGATGAGAAGACGGGGGGAGGAATATGACGCGCTACGCCTTCGGCTCGTACCGCAAGCCCAGCTTCAGCGTGACCTGGTAGTTGGCGACCTTGTTGTCGCGGATGCTTCCGCGAACGTCGACCACCTCGAACCATTCGAGATTGCGCAGTGAACGCGACGCTGTCGCGATCGCAGATTCGATGGCGTCGGAGACAGATTTGTCGGAACTGCCGACGACTTCGGACTTCACGTAGGTTCGGCTGGTCGTCATCCGCTTCTCCCTCGTATGTCGTCGAGGGAAGCTTACGACTTTGCCGGGGCGTGTCAGTGGCAAAGTGTGGTTGGCGGGAGAGGCTATTCCGCCTTGATACGGGCGTCCTGAATGACCTCACGCCAGCGGGCGTGCTCCGATCGGACGGCCTGGGCAAAGGCTTCGGACGAGTCGGCGACGACTTCGCCGCCTTGCGCTTCGAACCACGTCTGCGCGCCTGGGGTACGGAGCGCGCGCACCAATTCTGCGTTGAGGCGCTGAACGATCGCCGCCGGTGTGCCCGCCGGCACCGCCACGCCCATCCAGGACGTGAATTCGTATCCCGGCAAGCCTGCCTCGGCCATCGTCGGAACGTCGGGCGCGGCCGCCACGCGCTTGGGGCCAGTGATCGCCAGGGCGCGGATTTTTCCGGCGGCAACCTGCTGCGTCAGCAGACCGACATTGTCGGTCATGTAGTCGATGCGGCCTGCCATGAGATCCGTGAGGGCGGGCGAGAAGCCTTTGTAGGGAACGTGCACGACGTCGATCTGCGCCGTCCTCTTGAACAGTTCAGCAGCGAGGTGAGGCGGCGTTCCGATCCCTGGCGAGCCGTAGGACAGTTGGCCCGGCTTTTCCTTAGCGAGGCGGATCAAGTCGGCAACGGATCGCACGCCCAAGTCGGCGCGAACGGCGAGCATCAACGGCGCGTCGACCAGTCTCACCACCGGGACGAAGTCCGAGAGCGCGTCGTATCCCGTGCGATCGTAGAGGTGGGGGTTCATGGTGAGCGTGCCCGTGTCCACGATCACCAGGGTGCGCCCGTCCGGGGCGCTCTTCGCGGCCGCTTCCATGCCGATGTTGCCGCCGGCGCCCGCTCGATTGTCGACGATGACGGGCTGGCTCAACGTCGAGGTGAGCTGCTCGGCGACCCAGCGGGCGCGGATGTCCCGGGGGCTTGCGGGCGGCCCGGGCGCGATGATCCGAATCGTCCCGGTTGGATACTGTTGGGAGTGAGCTGTCGGCATCAGCGAGACGCCGACCAATGCCAGGAGTAGTGGCAACACCGCCTTGTGCATGTCGATGCCTCCCTGACTGCGCGCTTAGCATGCTCGAGAAACAGAACTACCGCCACTTCGGGTTGGCGATCGCAATCTTGTCGGCGATGGTCGCTTCGAGATGGGCGATCAGCGCCGCGTCATGTTCGTCGCGTTCGCCTGAGCCCGATCAGGACATCGGTCATGGCAGGCATGTCCTGGCGGCGCGGTGAAAGCCATCTATTTCAGCGGTGGTCGCTTCGAGACGCGCCATTGGCAAGTTGAGGCGGCTATGCCTTGCCGGCAGGCGGTAGGTTGGCGGCGTCGGCACGGTAGCCGATGGGTGTATCGGCGCTGACTTGCAGCGCTTCGAGCCTGTTGTCCTGGAGCAGGAGTTCGATCAGGCGAACGGGGCCACCGACCAGCGTGTACGTGGCATCATAGTCTGAGTAGACCAGCCAGCTTCGGTCCGGCGGGAACCAATGCGTCGGCGTAAGGCGAACTGCCTCAATGCCATCCGGGAAGAGGGCCACTTCCCGCAGCGGCCCGCGATAGAGAAGGTCCGATTCGATCGCAGTCGTCGCCATCAACCAGAAATGGAAGTAACAGTCCGCCCCCTTCAGTTCCTGATCCAGGATCGCCGCAAGCGCGTCGCGCTCGGCGTCGGGCAGGTACCCTTCGGCCGGTCCCGACAGGTAGCGAGGCCAACTGTCCCCGGTAAAGCAGCGTGTGAACGAGCTGACATCGATCGTCGGCGTGTACTGAAGACCGTATCGCTTCGCGAGCAGCGCCCAGGAAACGGGCTGAGGGTCGGCGTCTGGATCGGGTGCTCCGTATGCAAGTGTCGCGCGCTGTAGGATCGCTTGAAGGTCGGTCTCAGGACGAAGGAGGTGGCGCTTCTCCTCCTCGTCCCAAGTCAATTTCCGATCCGTGATCGCGGGATCCTCATACATCGGATGAAGGATCTTCGCATAGGCAGCGAACAGCGGAGGGATACAGCTCGACACCGTTGCGCCTTCCCGCGTTCCGGCGTCAATCCATGCCCTTTCTTGAAGTGAATGCATGAGCTGCATGTATGCGATCCGCCTGCAGGGTATCTCTGCCTCAGGTCAGCGCCACCGGGGATTTGCAATGGCGATCTTGTCGGCGATGGTCGCCTCCAGATGCGCCATCAGCGCCGTATCGCGCTCGTCGCGTTCGCCGCCACGCAGTTGGCGGGCAAGCTCGCGGTTGAGATCGTCAAGGCTGCCGTCGCGGCCCAGCAGCGTCACCAGCCGCTCGTGCTCGCGTGCATCGGCGGCGGGACCAAGCCTCGCCTCGCGCTCGAGGATGGCGAGCGAGTTGGCGGCGACGCGCATCTGGAAGCCGAGCCGCGGATCGGCCTTGTCGAGCACGGGCGTCACTTCCTCGCGCAACAGATCGGCGATGGCGGCGAGAAGCTCGGACGCGGTCGGGCGATCCTGCGCCATCACGCCTTCTCCTTCAGGAGCTGCAGCAGGTCGACTTCGGTCTCGACGGCGCGGCGGCCGATCGAGGCAAGCTCCATCGACTTCACCGCACCCGAGAGATGCCGCCACGCCTGCTGATGGCAGATGATGCCCCAGCGCACCGTGCCGAACACTTCCCACCAATGGGCGCGCGCCGGATCGACCTTGGCGCCGCCCGCACGCTCGTAGGCGGCCCACAGCTCTTCGCGGCTGCCGAAGCCGCCGGCCGGCTTGTCGACGGCACCGAAGCGCCAGCTCTTGACGCAGAGCCAGCCCAGATCCTCGACGGGATCGCCGAGATGGGCGCCCTCCCAGTCGAGGATCGCCGTCACGCCCTCCTCATCGGCGAGATAGTTGCCGGTGCGGTAGTCGCCATGGACCAGCAGCGGCCTGGCGATCGGCGGCGGCCGGCGCCGGTCGAGCCAGGACAGCGCCAATTCGAAGACTGGTTGCGGCTGGCTCGAGCGCGTCCAGCGCGTGGCGCATGCCGGCGATGTGGTCGGCGGCCTCGCGATGGCTGAGCGGCGGCAGATCGCCAAGGTCGACGGCATGGATGCGCGCCAGGATCTCGCCGAGCTGGCCCGCGATCATCGTCCGCGCGTTTGCGTAGGGCGGATCGCGCAGGAGCTTGCGCGCGATCGCCGTGCCGTCGATGCGCTGCATGACGAAGCCTTCGCCCAGCCCATCCTGCGGGGTGAGCTCGAACAGCACCTTCGGCGCCCGCACGCCGCCTTTGTGGGCGGCCGCCAGCACGCGAAATTCGGTGGCGCGGTCCAATGCCGTGCTCGAGCCGGCGCCGGGCTTGCCCCCCACCGGGCCCGTCGTCGGCGGATCGCGGCGCAGGACCAGGCCGTGGCGCTGGCCGTCGACCACCGCATCGAAGCTCCAGGTCTGGCGCGAGGCGCCACCCGATTCCCGCTTGAGCCGCTCGATCAGTCGCTGGCCTGGCGAAATGCCGGCCGGCCGCGGCGGCAAGGGCGGCCGCGACGTGGTCGGCCTCGGAACCTGTGTGAACGGTCATTCACCGGACTGTGGCACAGGCCCGACAGCGTGGTAAGAGGGCGCCGCCACAGCGAGGAGAAGCCACGACGTGTCGACTGATTTCGCGGCCATGCATGGCCTTTATCTGGAAGACCTCAAAGTCGGCATGTCGGCGATGTTCGGCAAGACGGTGACCGAGGCCGATATCGCGGCCTTCGCCGGCGTCTCGGGCGACACCAACCCGATCCACCTGCATGGCGGCTTCGCTGGGACCACGCGCTTCGGCCAGCGCATCGCCCACGGCATGCTGAGCGGCAGCTTCATCTCGACCGTGGTCGGCACCAAGCTGCCCGGCCCGGGCTCGATCTACGTCTCGCAGACGCTCAACTTCACCGCGCCGGTCTCGATCGGCGATACGGTGACCGCGGTCTGCACCATCACCGACATCAACCACGAGCGCCGGCGCGTGACGATGAAGACGCAGTGCCTCTCGGGCGAGACCGTGGTGATCGACGGCGAGGCGGTCGTCTCGGTGCCGCGCCGCACGCCGAAGAAATGATCCCGAGCTTCGACCACTGGCAGGCCACGCCCGCGCAATGGCAGGGCGGGGCGGTGGCGCTGGGCAATTTCGACGGCGTGCATCGCGGCCATCAGGCGCTGCTCGACCGGACCGCCGAGCACGCCAAGATCTTGAACGCGCCCGTCGTGGCCCTGACCTTCGAGCCGCATCCGCGCCGCTTCTTCGTGCCCGACACCGGTCCGTTCCGGCTGACCCTGCCGCCCGCCAGGCTGCGGCTCCTGGAACAGTACGGCGTGCAGGCGGTGCTGGCGCAGCACTTCGACGAGGCCTTTGCCGCCCTGTCGGCCGACGCCTTCATCGACGACGTGCTGCTGAAGGGCATGGGCGCGCGCCATGTCGTGTGCGGCTACGATTTCACCTTCGGCGCCCGCCGCAGCGGCAATGTCGAGATGCTGCGCGAGAAGGGCCGGCAGAAGGGCTTTGGCGTCACCGTGCTCGATCCGGTGATGCGCGAAGGCGAGATCTATTCCTCGACCAGCATCCGCGAGGCGCTGCGCGCCGGCTGGGTGAGCGAAGCGTCCGAGCTTCTGGGCCATTCCTGGGAAATCGAAGGCGTCGTCGAGCTGGGCGACCAGCGCGGCCGCACCATCGGCTATCCGACCGCCAACGTCGCCCTGGGCGAGCATCTGCGGCCGCGCTTCGGCGTCTATGCCGTGCGCGCCCTGGTCGACGGGACCAATGGTTCCGAGTGGCGCCCCGCCGTCGCCAACCTCGGCCGCCGCCCGACCTTCGGCAAGCTCAAGGAGAACTTCGAGGTCCACCTGTTCGACTTCGCGGGCGACCTCTACGGCAAGACCCTGCGCGCGGCGCTGATCGAATTCATCCGGCCGGAGATGAAGTTCGGCGGCCTCGACCAGCTCAAGGCGCAGATCGCGGCCGACGGCGAGGCGGCGCGCAGGCTGCTGAACGGCCGATAACACTCCTTTGTTGGGAAGCAGCTCTACGCGGTTCATCTTTGCCCGGGCACGACGTATAGTTGCTGGATCGGTGGCGCCACCGCGGTGCCGTGGGAGCGGTGCGGCCCATGACTCAGACCACAAGAATATCGATCGAGCTCCCTTCCGAGCCATCCCTGCGAAAGAAGAGAGGGGGGGGGGGGGAGGGGTAGGGAGAGAGGAGGGGGGGAGGTGGGGGGTGGGGGGGTGTGAGGTGTGGGGATGTGGGGGAGTGGGTGAGTGGTGTGAGATTGGGGTTGGGTTGATATAAGGGGTAGAATGGGTGGGATGAAGGTTGGGTGGAGTGTGAAGGGTTTGTTTAGGGTATTGGTGAGATGGTAGTAGATGGGTATTTGGTGTGTGTGGTTGTGGAGGAAGATAGTTGATGTATTTTAGAGTATGAGAGGTTGGTGGTAAATTGTTAGTATTATGTGTTAGTGTATGTTTAGAGATTGGTTGTGGTAGTGTGTTTTTAGTATGATAGGTTTGATTTCAGTAGTAATGAGATAAAGATGATGGATGTGATATATATTTTCTAGGTTTTAATTTGGTGATAGTTAGGGTATGGTGATGTGTGGTAGGTTAGAATAGAGAAGAGAGGTAGATGAGGGAAGTTGAGAGAGGGGGAAGGGTGAGAGAGGCGAGGCGAAGAGTGAGATAGATGAAGCTTCACGAAAGATTGAGATGAATCGTAAGAGAGAGAGATCGAGAGATTGAGAGAGATCTAGATGAACACGTCGAAGGTCAATCGAATAAGGCTCATCAAGTGGAAAGTACAAGAAAGAATCTAGAATTAGATATAAGATATAATAAGAATAAAATAAAGATAAATATTGCTAGAAGTGGGCTTGTCGTATTACGGCAACGCCAAGTTTTATGCTGACAGAATCGAGGCTGATGTTCCCGACAGTACAGCTCGCTACATGACCAGGTACCTTGGAGCTTTCGCCGTTCCTTTCCGTACTGCCGACGGCGCCGAGGGCGAGGAAGTTTGGGATCCCCCTGCAAGGGGCGGGTATCATTCGTATGAAACCCTGAACCAACGGATAAGTGATCTGGCATCGTCGTCGAAGGGCTGGGTCGTTCGTGAATGTCTCGGAATGACACACGAGAAGCGGGAAATCATGGCTTTCTCCATATTGCCAGATACGTCCGTGGCAAAGCGTGTCGTCCTGATTGGCGGGCACCACGCCCGCGAGCGCGTATCGTTCGAGATTCCCTACATGATCGGAGAACACTTTGTCAGTGAACGTTTGCAAGGCCGATCAATTCCGGCGCTGCAAGCGACTGAGCTCATGATCGTACCTATGCTCAATCCCGACGGCCATGCCTGGCTGGCGCCTGAAGACTATCGATGGAACTGGCGCAAGAACAGGAGCCCGCAGGGTTCCGAGCTTGGCGTCGACCTCAATCGTAACTATCCGTGGTCCTGGGGCCATGGAGATGGAAACAGTGAGCCCGCGAGCCAGTACTATCGAGGGCCCCGGCCTCTGTCGGAGCTCGAGACCCAAGCCGTCAAAGGGCTGTTTGATCGTTTGCGGTTCGACGCCTTGATCTCCTACCACAGCTATGGCCAACTCATCCTCTATCCTTGGGCCAGCGAGCATTACATGGGCGGAGATCCGCGCATCGATGCATTGATCAAGGTCGCTGAGGAAATGGCTCAGGCTAGCACCGCGGCAGGCACCCATTACGAGGCGGCCCCTGCTTCCCGATTCTACACCGACGTGGTCGGTGGGGAACTCGGCGATTGGGCCATGCGCACCTACGGCATTGACGCGTTGACCGTCGAACTGCCGCCCGATGGCGAGCCCGGCTTCCTGTTGCGGGCAACAGATTTGCGTTCAACGTTCGCGGCCCATCTGCCGGCTTTGCTAAAGTTTCTCGAGTGGGTTTCAAGCAAGTAGTTCAACTTAAGGGGAATTCCAATGGGGGACTTCTTTGTGGCGTCCGAAGCAAGACGCGCCGTTAACGGTCTCAACTGGCTCTTCGACGATGACCTCAGCAACACTTTCCAAAAGGTCGAGAAGTTGCGGAAGGTCTATCCCAATCTTCTCAACCCGACGTCCACCACGGATCCGTGGGAGGTTCGCAAGCAAACGCTTCGCTTCGCTGCGTTTCATGTGACCGACAAGGTCCCCTTCAACACAGGCGGATATCCGGCCAAGAAGTTCCGCAAGTGGCTCAAATACCTTACGTGGCTGGGGCAGGAAACGGGCGGCACCCGGAAGTTGAACGGCAACGACTATCAGGGCACTGCAGCCGCGTTGATTCTCGAAGCGCTACAAGCTGCACTGCCGCCGGGCGGATCGCCAAAGAAAGTCCTATTCAAATTCGATCCCGGTGCGCTCAAAGTGATTGTGACCACCACCTCGTCACCAATTCGGATCGAAGTTTCGTCGAAACGCGAGCAGGACGGTATACCCGACAACGGCGATGACGAGGATGACGTTTAGTCGACGCAGTGTTTGCTGGAGCACCTCCTGGCGTTCCCGATTGCGATCGAACCGCAGGCGGTTCTATCAATCGGGAATTCGCTTTTAGGAGGAAGGGTGCTAGCAGGCGTTCACCGCCGCAGCTTGACGAAGGACCTCGAGCGCTTCCGCCTCCGCAGTGCGCATTGACCGACTACGCGCAAGGGCGGCCGCCGCGGCTGCTGCTGCCTGCGCCTGGGGCGAATGGCTCATGACGAGCGCCTTCGCCCGCGCGACCATCAGGAAGGGCTCCATTTCGAGCCCCGCACGATGTGTCTGGGCGTAAGAAAGCGTGTCGGCAAGCAACCGCTCGGCCTGTTCAGCTTGGCCGGCTGACAGCAAGGCAAGCGCCTCGAAGCGGCCGGCGAGGACCTTGAGGTAAGGCGTTTCGTTGTTCTGCAGGAGTGCGTGGAGCCGCTGGGCATCGGCCATGGCACTGCGGGTCCGACCACTCTTGGACGCGCCCTCGATCCTGACACCGAGCGCAATTGCACGATGAAGCGTGTCCACCGCCTCGTTGTCGATCAACGCGCCGGCCGCGTCGTCGGCGGAGGCGTCGCCCAGCAGCATCAATAGCCGAGCACGCTGCGTGCTCAGCCATTGCTCCGGATGAAAGCCAAGGGTCTGGCGATCTCGCGGCTCGATGGCGCTGACGCGATCGAGGGCTTGCGAATTCACCTGCAGGGCGGATGGCAACAAGCCCGCCGTCATCAGGGCATGGCTGTGCACGGCTGCCAGCACGGCCTCGATACTGACATTGCCCGATCCGGCTACCAGCCTCTGAGCCTCCTCCACCTTGGCGACATAGTCGTCGGCCGAGCCGGTCGCGGCGAGGACCCGTCCGAATGCCATGGTGATCAGCGCTGCCGCACGCACGTCCTTCAGTTTTCGGGCCAGTGTCATCGCCTGCTCGAATACCGGCTCCACTTCCGACGCATCGACGCCCTCGCGCCAAGCGTAGTTCACCACCTGTCCGCAGGCCATCATCATCATGTAGTCCATGGGCGGAGCAGACGGGACACCTTCAAGAAGGCGTCGGACTCTGCGCCAGAAGTCCAGGGCGTGCCGTGGGTCGCGCGTGCCGATCCAGAGCGCAGCTTTCACGTACGCGGCGGCCGCTTCCCTGCTCTGGCCCGACTCTTCCCAATGATGGGCAACCAGTGCTGCCATCTCGTCGCTGCGCTCCTTGAAATGGCTCGACAGGGCGGCCGCCGCGCGTCGATGCAGCATATGGCGGTGCGTGCTCAACAGCGATGTCTGTGCGACCTCCTGCACCAGCGGATGGCGAAAGGCGAACGCGTCGCGCTGCACGTCGGGCCGTTCGTAGATCATCTCGGCGGCAAGCAGCCGCTGCGCCACCTGGCGTGCGACATGCTCGGGAAGCTCGGCGATTTCAGCGACCACTGGCAGAAGGAACTCGCGTCCAACGATGGCTGCAGCTTGCAGCAGGAGCTTTTCCCTCTCCTGCAGCCGGTCGATGCGCGAGGTCAGGACGGACTGCACCGTTTCGGGCAAGAATGCATCCGGCGTGCCAGGAACCGGATTGTAAGCGCCCGGGCCGCCCGTCAGCTCACCACGCTCGACCAACGTTCGCACAAGTTCCTCGGCGAAGAACGGATTGCCGGCCGCGCGATCGATGATGCGCTTCTTCAGGCTTGCCAAGGCGGTGTCGTTGCCCAGCAACCGATCGAGCATCAGCGCCACGGCACCACCCGACAGAGGCACGAGCGAGATCTGCTCATAGAACGACTGTTCCATCCAGGGCGAGCGATAGCCCGGCCGGAAGTTTACCAGAAGCAGCGTCTTGGTTTCCGCGACAGCATTGGCGATAGCCTCCACGAAGGGCTCGCTGGCCGGATCGAGCCAGTGAAGGTCTTCGATGACGAGCAGGGAAGGGCGTGCCAAGGCAGTAGCGCGGGCAAGGTATCTCACAGCGTCGAGAAGGCGGGCGCGCCTTCCGGCAATGTCGGCGGGCACCGTCTCGCCAGCCTCCAAGGGCAAGCCTAGGAAATCCAGCAACAGAGGCGTATCGCGCGCGGCATCGGCGCGGTTCATGAATGCGCGGACTTTAGCAGTTGCTTCCGCGACCGGAGTCTCGTCGTCGACACCAAAGAATCCACGCATCAGGCCGAGCACCGGCTGAAGCGGGGCGGCCTGACCGTGCGCCGTTGCGCGCGTCTCCAGCACGGGGCGGCCCTCGCTGCGGTAGGCTTCGAGAAACTCGAACACCATGCGGCTCTTGCCGCTTCCAGCTTCGCCGACCAGACCCACGATGCGGGAGAGACCGTCGTTGGCCCCATCCAGAGCACGCCGCAGGATCGTCATTTCGAGGTCGCGGCCGACGAACGCGCTCAACCGTTGCCCGCCCTGGAACTGCTGGCTGGCACCCGTCGAACGGATGCCCTTGAGCTCGTAGACGGGCACCGGTTCGCTGATGCCACGTAACTGCCGTTCGCCCAAAGGCTCAACTACGACGTTGCCGGCTGCCGCCCGCAGGGTGGCCTTGCTGATCAACGCCGCGAAGGGCCCAGCCTCCTGTTCCAATCGGGCAGCCAAATGGACGGCGATCCCCATGGCGTCGTACTGCGTCGACAAGTCTGTGGCGACGGCGCGCACGACAACCTCGCCAGTATGTATGCCGACGCGGATGGCCGGTGCGCCCTCGATCTTTCCGACGTCTTCGATCATCGCGAGGGCGGCGCAGCAGGCCCGGATGGCATGATCTTCCATTGGGATCAGGGCGCCGAACAGGGCCATGATCCCGTCTCCTTGCATTTTGTTGACCGTGCCATCGAAGCGAGAAACCGCTTCGCGCATCGCGGCGGTGACCGCCTCCAGAAGTTCGGCCGCATCTTCGGGATCGAGCTTCTCCACCAGGCCGGTCGAGCCCGCAATATCGGCAAACAGCATGGTGACGCGTTTGCGCTCTCCTTCCCGCGCGAAACGCGTGTTCAGTAATGGAGAGATCGTCGGCGCGTTTGTACTGGGGCGCGGGAGCAGGGACGGGGACGTGTCATCGCTCAGCTTCAGCCCGCAGCCCGCGCAAAATCGAGAGTCAGGCGCATTGCGCCGCGCGCACTTCGGGCAACCCTGTGCAAGAGTCGTACCGCAATTGACGCAGAAGTTCGCGTCGTCTGCATTCTGATGCCGACAGGTGTCGCAGATCACAACGGCGTCTCCCGCGCCGACAATAGACAGAACACTAGGCCAGCCTGCCGCGCGATGCTAGATCGCTGAAGCAAGGCCGACGGCGAGGCGGCTCGCAAGCTGCTCGGCGCTGCTTGAGCGGGGCACTAAGACATCGCACAGGTCACCGTCGCACTGACGTAGGTACAGTCGTTGAGGCGCGCCGGATCAGCCAGATTGAGCAGGCGCTGCTTGCGCACCAGGGCCTGCTGCTGGCGCTTCCAGTCGTCCAGGGCGATCTTGGCCGCCTGCCGTTGCTGTGCGTCCCGGGCGAGGTCTTCGAGGCCTGGATTGTCCTGTTGGTCGGCAGCGATAAGCCAGGCTGGTGTCGACACGAAGGGCATGGATCTCCTTGTTGTACTCGCCCCAGCTCATCCTGCGCTCGACAAGCTTCAGATAGTTGGCGTCCTCCTTGGCGAAGCTGTCGACCAGGATGACGACGACCGCAGGGCCGATCGCGCTTGAGCGGACAAGCCCTTCCTCGCGGCAGGGCACGACGTACTTCTGATGATACGACAGGACCGACCGCGCCTCTTCGGGCGTGGTCATCGTCGTGTCGGCCTCGAGCGGCGGAAACTTGGACTTCAGCGCCTGATGCTCTGAACTGGCGAGCATCTGCTGATAGCAGGAGTCCGCGGCATTGGCCGACGGCCCGGGTGCCAGGTCGGTGCGCGCGGGGTCCCGGGCGGCGCGCAGCCGCACAGCGCCAGCAACGTGACCGCAGTGACAAAGACTCTCATGGCATCCTCACCCGCTTGTGGACCTTCTTGTCCTCAAGACGAGTGCAGGTGCGTTCGCGTTACACCGAAGGTTCGGGTTCCGGTGCAGACGGGGTCTCGTTAGCGGCCCTGGTCATGCGGCCATTTTCGGCTGGTACTCGGCGGCAGCCGCCGCGATGGCCCTCGACGCCGGCTCGTTGAGCCGTGCCTTGGTCGCCTCGTAGCTCGTCCAGTCGAGCTTGCTCAGCCGCTCGAGCTCGCTTGCGACGGCGGCATCGATCGCATCGGCTGAGGCGACGTGATCGAGATAGCCCAGCCGCACCGCCTCGTCGGGATCGACCATGGCGCCCGTCGATACGCGGCCGACGCCGGGCGGCGTCAGGCGGTGCCGGGCGAGCTCGATGGCGAACCGCGGCACGGTGAGGCCGATCGCGACCTCGTTGAGGCCGATGCGCCACGGACCGGCGATGCCGAAGCGGACGTCGGCGCTCAGCATCAGGAAGGCGCCCATCGGATAGGCGTGTCCGGTGCAGACCGTCACGATCGGCCGCGGATAGGCCAGCATGCGCTGGATCAGCTCGACACCGGCCAGCACCATCTGCAGCGACGGCTCTGGCCCGCGCGCGAATGTCTTCATGTCGAAGCCGGCGGAGAAGATGCCCGGCCGGCCCTTCAGGACGACCGGCCCGCCGACCGCTTTCGCCTCGTCGAGGCGCCGGGCAATCTCGCTCAGCATCTCGAACGACATCGCGTTCACCTTGCCGTCGTCCAGGGTGATCCAGGCGACGCCGTCGCGGCTCTCGAACGTGGTTCGCATTTCCCCACCAAGTAGACCGATTGTCATAGTATTTGGCGTGATATAGACCGGTCATCATAGAGTCAAGGCGGAACCGGAACGATGGCCAACGCGGCGAAACACAAGGACAGCCTGGTGCGCACGGCGATGCGGCTGTTCCGCCGGCAGGGCTATGCCTCGTCGGGCCTGCAGCAGATCCTGGCGGAGAGCAAGGCGCCGCGCGGCTCGCTGTATCACTACTTTCCCGGCGGCAAGGAGGAGCTCGGCGAGGCCGCCGTGACCCTGGCGGCGACGCTGATGGGCGAAATGCTGGCCGACCTCGCCAGCCGTCACAAGACTCCGGAGGCCTTCGTGAAGGCCTACTGCCGGACCATGGCGAAGTGGATGGAAGAGTCCGACTTCCGCTCCGGCTGCCCGATCGCCACCACCATGCTGGAGACCGCCCCGCACGCACCGGGCCTGACCAAGGCCGGTGTCGCCGCGCTCGATCACTGGATCGACATCATCGCGCCGGTCTTCAGGGCGAAGGGTGTGTCGGCAAAGGACGCCACAGCGAAGGCGCAGCTCCTGATCGCAACCATGGAAGGTGCGCTGCTGATCGCCCGCATCCGGCAGAGCCCGGCTCCGATCAACGATATCGCTGCGTCGTTTCGATGAGCCGCAGCGTCATATTCCTCGGGGAGTGTGAACGCCAGGAACGTAACGGCGATGCTGGTCGCAGCAAGGCGGCGGGTAATCAGTTCGTTCGTGTCGTGACCGTGGAAGCAATCGCTTCGGGATCGCGTCGGAGATCGAGGCAGGCGAGCACGACGATCCGCTGACCCTCTTCGAGATAGAACAAGCCAAATGGGAAGCGACGCAAAACCGCCCGGCGTACTCCGTTACTGACAAGTTGATAGTGGCGCGGACCGTCCGATATGTGAGCCTCGATGCGGCCTATTTCGTCGAGAAACAGGCCGCCCAAGCCCTCGCGTTGCCCTTCGTGGTTCGTGCAACGTTGACGATTTCGCGACGGGCCGCCTGGCGATAGACTAACGGCAACGCCATCCGGTCAATCGGCGCCAAATTCCCGGCGTATGTCCGCCAAGGTCACGACTGGCTCAGTTGGGTTGGCGTGGTAGTCGTCGAGGCGTCGACGGAGCTCCGCTCGCTGGGCCTCGGTGACCGGCGCTGTCGCCTCGGCCTGGACGACGCTGTCGAGCAGGTCGTAGGCCAGACGAAGGCGCTCATCCGGTCCCAGTTTCTCAAGCTCGGCCATAAGCGCTTTGTTCATGGGTCAATGATATCCGAAGCCGCAGCCGCTGTAAGCGGCACATTCCTGCCCATCCTGCCGGGCGTTGAGCGGAAGAAGCAGACGGCGAGGTGGTACGCCTCCTCGCCGCCTGCCTTTCGTTTGCGCTAATCGGGACGCGCGTCGGCCATATCGATGTAGCTGATCGGCGGCGTGTGCTTCTTGAAGAGCTTGCGGGTCTCGGCCTGCAGGCTGCGGAATACCGCCGGCGTGACGGCGAGCCCGCTGCTGGGCAGGGCGGCGGCGACGTTCACCGTCTTGCCGTAGACGTCGATGATCTCCTCGCCCGGGCTGCCGACCCGGCCGATCGCCACCGGTCCCAGGTGGAGCTTGACCACGATGCTGGTCTTGAAGCTGTGCTGGCCAAGCCACTCGCGACCCGCGGATTGCACGGACCGCAAGGCAAGCACGCCGGCATCGGCCGCTTCGGCCGGGAAGGCCACCAGGCCGGCATCGCCCAGGGTCTTGATCAGGCGGCCGCCGGCGTCGCCGACGATCTGCCCGGTCCGGGCGAAGTAGCCCGCCATCGTCGCCAGCAGATCCTGCGGTGGGGTCTTCTCCGCGTGACGCATGTAGCCTGCAAGATCGTAGAAGCCGACCAGGAGCTCACGCTCCGTCGGCATGCGCAATTGTGTCCAGAAGGACATGCGCGTTCTCCTCAGGTTGTGTGTTCGCAGGCGGCCCGCAGTCCGCCAGTAAGGGGAGAAATCGCCGGCCCTAGTGTCCGGCAGTGCATCAATTATCCAGATGCCGGCCCGCAGCCGTCAAGAACGGCTTGCATTTTCTGATAACGGTAGTTATAATACGGTTATGACTTGGGACATAAAAACCCGCGGCCATGCCCCACTAGGTATGGGGGCGTGCTTTGGATGCCCACACCACGGTCTCTGCCGGAAATACCGGGAATGCCGGAAAGTCCCGATTCTGCATGCGGTGACTGCAGGGGCGCTGCCTTGACCCCTCGGACCCTCGCCCATAGATTGCCGGCCCCATGTCCTTCAGGGTCCTTCCGGAGCGAATTATCCGCCCGGTCCGCTGACCGCGGCCGGGTCGTTATGCCTGTTCCTGGCTGCCTTGCGGCAGTCGCCCATCGCTCCTCCCTGCGCCGAGTTTCTCGTGACAACTGATTACAAATCCAGCGTCTTCCTGCCCAAGACCGACTTCCCCATGCGCGCCGGTCTCGCGAAGAAGGAGCCCGAGCTCCTGAAGCGCTGGGCCGACATGGACCTCTTCCATCGCCTGCGCGCCGAGAGCCGCGGCCGGCCGAAGTTCGTCCTGCATGACGGCCCGCCCTACGCCAACGGCAACCTCCATATCGGCCACGCGCTCAACAAGATCCTGAAGGACCTCGTCACGCGCACCCAGCAGATGCTGGGCAAGGACAGCCACTACGTGCCGGGCTGGGACTGCCATGGCCTGCCGATCGAATGGAAGATCGAGGAGGAGTACCGCGCCAAGAACCAGGACAAGGATGCCGTGCCGGTCGGCGAGTTCCGCCGCCAGTGCCGCGCCTTCGCCGATCACTGGATCAAGGTGCAGCGCGAGGAGTTCAAGCGGCTGGGCGTCGAAGGCGACTGGGAGAACTACTATTCGACCATGGCCTACGAGTCGGAGGCCGTGATCGCGGGCGAGCTCGGCAAGTTCCTGATGAACGGCGGCCTCTACAAGGGCTCCAAGGCCGTGCTGTGGAGCGTGGTCGAGAAGACGGCGCTGGCCGAAGCCGAGATCGAGTATCACGACCATACGTCGGACACCGTCCATGTCCGCTTCCCGGTGGTGACGTCCAAGGGCGGCAAGCTCGACGGCGCCTCGGTCGTGATCTGGACCACGACGCCCTGGACCATACCGGGCAACCGCGCACTCGCCTTCGGGCCCGACATCGCCTACGCGCTGGTCGAGGTCGCCGAGGTGGGCGAGGGCAGCCGCGCCAAAGCGGGCGAGAAGATGGTGCTGGCCAAGGAACTGGTCGACGCCGTCGCCGAGACAGCCAAGTTCACGCCCAAGGTGCTGGGCGATGTCGCGCCCGAGGATTTCGACGGGCTGGTCGCTGCCCACCCGCTGCGTGGCCAGGGCTACGACTTCGACGTGCGCCTGCTGCCCGGCGGCTTCGTCACCGCCGATGCCGGCACGGGCTTCGTGCATATCGCGCCGGGTCACGGCGCCGACGACTATGAGCTGGGCGTGGCCAACGGCGTGGAAGTGCCCGACACCGTGGCCGAGGACGGCAGCTACTATCCGCACGTGCCGCTGTTTGCCGGCAAGAAGGTCTACACCGCGCAAGGCGTGCGGGGCGACGCCAACCGCGCCGTCAGCGACGCGCTCGACAAGGCCGGCAAGCTTCTGGCCTTCGGCCGCATCCGCCACAGCTATCCGCACTCGTGGCGGTCGAAGGCGCCGGTGATCTTCCGCAACGCGCCGCAATGGTTCATCGCCATGGACAAGCCGATCGCCGAGATCGGCGGCACCCTGCGCGAGAAGGCGCTGGCCGCGATCGACGCCACGCGCTTCGTGCCGCGCGCCGGCTACAATCGGCTCCGCAGCATGATCGAGCAGCGGCCCGACTGGTGCGTGTCGCGCCAGCGCGCCTGGGGCGTGCCGATCACGGTGTTCGTCAACAAGGCGACCGGCGAGCCGTTGCGCGATCCCGAGGTGATGGGCCGCGTCGTCGAGGCCTTCAAGGCCGAGGGCGCCGACGTGTGGTTCGAGAGCCCGCCCGAGCGCTTCCTCGGCAACAAGTACAAGGCCGAGGATTTCGAGCAGGTGACGGACATCCTCGACGTCTGGTTCGACTCGGGCTCCACGCACGTCTTCACGCTCGAGGGCAATCCCGAGCTGAAATGGCCGGCCGACCTTTACCTGGAAGGCTCCGACCAGCATCGCGGCTGGTTCCATTCCTCGCTGCTGGAGAGCTGCGGCACCCGCGGCCGCGCGCCTTACGATGGCGTGCTGACGCATGGCTTCACGCTCGACGAGCAGGGCCGCAAGATGTCGAAGTCGCTGGGCAACATCACGGCACCGCAGGAAGTGTGCGACCAGTACGGTGCCGACATCCTGCGCCTGTGGGTGGTCGGCACCGACTACACCGAGGACCAGCGCATCGGGCCGGAGATCCTGAAGCACCAGGCCGAGGCCTATCGCCGGCTGCGCAACACCTTGCGCTACCTGCTGGGCAGCCTCGCCGGCTACTCGGCTGAGGAGAAGGTGGCCTATGCCGACATGCCCGAGCTCGAGCGCTGGGTGCTGCATCGCCTGGCCGAGCTCGATGCGATGTTCCGGCCGGCGGTCGACGACTTCGACTTCCACAAGATCGCGACCGAGCTGCATAATTTCTGCGCCGTCGATCTCTCGGCCTTCTACTTCGACATCCGCAAGGACGCGATCTATTGCGACGCGCCCGAGGCCTTGCGCCGGCGCGCCGCGCGCACGGTGATGGCCGAGCTGTTCTCCTTCCTCACCGCGTGGCTCGCCCCGATCACCTGCTTCACCGCCGAGGAGGCGTGGCTGGCGCGCGCCCCGGACGTGCCGGACGGCGCGGCGGAGAGCGTGCATCTGCGGCTCTATCCCGAGATCCCGTTGGCCTGGCTCGATGTCGCGCTGGGCGAGAAGTGGAAGACGGTGCGGGCCCTGCGTCGCGTCGTCACCGGCGCGCTCGAGCTCGAGCGCGCCGAGAAGCGCATTGGTTCCAGCCTGCAGGCCGCGCCGCACGTCCATGTCGCCAAGGAATACGTCGCCGCCATGACGGATCTCGACCTCGCCGAGATCTGCATCACCTCGGGCGGCGAGCTGATCGAAGGCGCGCCGGCCGCGGGCGACTTCAAGCTCGCCGACGTGCCCGGCGTCGGCGTGGCCCCGCTGCTGGCCGACGGCACCAAATGTGCACGCTGCTGGCAAGTGCTGCAGGAGGTCGGCAAGTCGCCCAAGCACCCGCTGATCTGCCGGCGCTGCGAAGAGGCGGTGGCGGCATGATGCGGCGGATCGATCGCCAGGCGATGGTCCTGGTCGTCATCACCCTGATCGCCGACCAGCTCTCCAAGCAGCTCCTGCTGAGCTACCTGATGAACGCCAAAAGCGCCATCGTGCCGGTGATCGACGGCTTCTTCCGGCTGGTGATCGTGTGGAACCGCGGCGTCAGCTTCGGCCTGATGGGCGGCGACGGCGCGCTGCCGCCCTGGGTGCTGTCGGCCGTGGCGATCGCCGTGTGCATCGGCCTCTTCGTGTGGCTGCGACGAACCGACCGACCATTCACAGGCTGGGGCATCGGCCTTGTCATGGGGGGCGCCATCGGTAATGTTATCGACCGCGCCCGTTGGGGAGCGGTGTTCGATTTCGCCGATTTCCACATTGGTCAATGGCACTGGCCGGCGTTCAACGTCGCCGATTCGGCGATCGTTGTCGGCGTCGGCTTGATGCTCATCGATTCACTTATCGGCGAACGACAAGGCGCGCCCTGATGCGGCCATGATCAGTGGACAAAAGCAAAAGCCCGAAGGACGAACGATGCGACGGACGATCCTGATACCGACAGGTCTTGCGGCCCTCAGCGCCCTCATGCTGGGCGGCTGCAGCATGTTCGATAACCTCGGCGGCGGAAAAAAGGTGTCGCCCGACGAGTTCAAGATCGTCTCGCACTCGCCGCTCACCATGCCGCCCAATGCCGAGCTCCGGCCGCCCAGGCCCGGTGAGCCGCGGCCGCAGGAAGTGACGCCGGCCGACCAGGCCAAGGAAGCGCTGTCGCCCGCGCTGGCCGCGCGGCCGCAGCGCAACCAGGTCATGACCGGCGCGGCCCAAGGCCCCGGCCGCACCAGCGCCGAAGCGTCGCTGGTGCAGAAGGCGGGTGGCGGCAACGTCGACCCCAACATCCGCAGCCGGGTCAACACCGACACCAAGACCATCAACGACAGCGACAAGACCTTCGTCGACAGCCTGATCTTCTGGCAGGACACGCCGCCCAGCGGCGTGGTCATCGACCCGACCAAGGAGCAGCAGCGTATCCGCGACGCCCAGGCAACGGGCCAGCCGGCCTCGGGCCAGACGCCGACCATCAAGCGGCGCCAGCGCGGCCTGCTCGAAGGCCTGTTCTGAGTCCGGCAGCGTTCTCGCGCCGCCGCGCTCTGCTCGGTAGCCTGATCGCGGCCGGCGCCCTCGCCTCGCCAGCGATCGCGCGCGCCAAGCTTTTCTCGGTCGACCGGCGCAAGTCCGACTTCTTCAGCCTGCCCAACGGGCTGCAGGTCGTCGTGCTGCCGTCGAGCCGCGCGCCGATCGTCAACCAGCTCGTGGTCTACAAGGTCGGCAGCGCCGACGAGGTCTACGGCAAGACCGGCATCGCCCATTTCCTCGAGCACATGATGTTCAAGGGCACCGGCACGGTCGGGCCCACCGAGTTCTCGCGCACCGTCTCCAAGAACGGCGGGCGCGACAACGCCTATACGAGCTTCGACACCACGGGCTACTACCAGACCGTCGCCCCCGACCGGCTGGAGATGGTCATGCGCATGGAGGCCGACCGCATGGCCAACTTGCGCCTCACCGAGAAGGAGCTGATCCCCGAGCGCCAGGTCGTGCTTGAGGAGCGCCGCATGCGCATCGACAACTCGCCGGCGGCACTCCTGGGCGAGGCCGTGCAGGAGCAGCTCTACGGTCGCCACAAGCCCTACGGCATGCCGATCTCGGGCTATGTCGACGACGTGAAGAAGCTCAACATCCACGATCTCGCGGCGTTCTATGCCAAGTGGTACATGCCCAACAACGCGGTCCTGATCGTGGCCGGCGACACCACCGCCGACCAGGTGCGCAAGCTCGCCGAGAAGCACTACGGGCCGATCGCCGCGCGCAAGGTCGATCCGCGGCGCCGGCCGGGCGAGGGCGCCTCCGACCTGCCGCAGCGGGTCACGCGCGCCGACTCGCGCGTCGCCGAGCCGCGCTGGTCGCGCTACTACTTGGCGCCGTCCTACCACAAGGGCGAGAGCCAGTACGCCTATGCCCTGCAGGTGCTGGCGCGCCTGCTGGGCGGCGGCGAGACCAGCCGGCTGTGGAAGGCCCTGGTGGTCGATCGCAAGCTGGCGCTGTCGGCGTGGGCGTCCTACAGCCCGTCGAGCCTTGGCCTCACCTCGTTCGATCTCGGCGTCCATCCCGCTTCGGGCACGCCGATCGTCGAGGTCGAGAGCGCGGTCGGCGGGCTTTTGGGCAAGCTGATCGATGACGGTGTCACGCCCGAGGAAGTCGAGCGGGCGCAGAATCAGCTCCTGGCCGCCGCGATCTATTCGCAGGATTCGCTGCAAAGCGGCCCGCGCATCTACGGCGGCGCGCTCGGCGTCGGCGGCACGGTGGCCGACATCGATGCCTGGCCGCAGCGCATCGGCGCCGTCACGCCGGCCGCCGTGGTCGCCGCCGCGCGCCATGTCTGGCGCGCCGACGGGCTGGTGACCTCGGTGCTGACGCCGCAGGAAGGCATGCGGTGAGACAGCTGTTGCGTTTCCTTGCCGCGCTGGTCGTCGCGGTCTCGGGTCTGCCGGCCGCTGCCGGCGCCGTCGACATCAAGACGATCAGCACGCCGCTCGGCATCAAGGCGTGGCTGGTGCAGGACAAGAGCGCACCCGCCGTGTCGCTGTCCTTTTCCTTCGCCGGCGGCACGGCGTCGGATCCCGAGGGCCAGCTGGGCGTCACCACGCTCATGGCCACGCTGCTCAGCGACGGCGCCGGAACGCTCACCTCGCAGGCCTTCCGGCAGCGGCAGGAGGATGCCGCGGCATCGGTGGGCTTCAGCGCCTCGCTCGACCGCCTGGGCGGCAGCCTGCGCGTCCTGTCGGCCAACCGCGAGGAGGGCTTCGAGCTCCTGCGGCTGGCGCTCACCCAGCCGCGCTTCGACAGCGACATGATCGACCAGCGGCGCGCCCAGACCATCGCTGCGATCAACCAGGCCACCCAGCGTCCCGCCTCGGTCGCCGGGCGCACGCTGATGGAGACCGAGTTCGCCGGCCACCCCTATGCCAACGATCCCGACGGCACGCCCGACGATCTCAGGAAGCTTACGCAGCAGACCCTCAAGCAGCGCGCCGCGGCCCTCTTGATCCGCGACGGCCTGGTCATCGCGGCGGTGGGCGACATCGAGGAGGCCGATCTCGCCCGCCTGCTCGACCGCACGTTCGGCACCCTGCCGCCCGGCACGCCGCCGGCCCTGCCGCCCGAGTGGAAGCCGCCCACCAAGGCGCGCACCGTCGTGGTCGAGCGGCCGGTGCCGCAGAGCACCGCCTTGCTGGCTCTGCCCGGCGTCGCGCGCGACGATCCCGACTGGTACGCCGCCCTGGTCATGAACCACATCCTGGGCGGCGGCGGCCAGCAGTCGCGGCTGTTCACCGAGGTGCGCGAGAAGCGGGGCCTTGCCTACGGCGCGTCCTCGAGCCTGCGCGTCTACAAGCGCGCGGCGCTGCTGGTGATGTCGACGGCGTCGGCCAACGAGCGCGTCGCCGAGGCCTTGCGCGTGGTCAAGGCCGAGCTGGCGCGGCTTCGCGTCGACGGCCCGACCGAGCAGGAGATCGCCGACGCCAAGACCTATCTCGCGGGAGCCCTGGCGCTGTCGCTCGATTCGTCGGGCGCCATCGCGGGCCTGCTGCATTCCATGCAGGTCGACGACCTCGCCCCCGACCATCTCACCAAGCGCGCCGCCCTGATCGCGGCGGTCAAGCTCGACGATGTCCGCCGCCTCGCCCGCCGCCTGTTGCGCGACGAGGCGCTGACCACCGTCGTCGTCGGCAAACCGGTGGGCGTCACGTCGGATCCGCTGTGAGCAAGATCCCGACCCGCCAGTATCTTTCCCAGCGGCGGCGGGCGTAAAATGGCCGCGCCATGAGCGCGCTACGCCGCCTGCCCTCAACCTTGGTCAACCGCATCGCCGCGGGCGAGGTGGTCGAGCGTCCGGCGAGTGCGGTCAAGGAGCTGGTCGAGAACGCGATCGACGCCGGCGCCCATCGCATCGCCGTCGTCCTGAAGGAGGGCGGCCGCAGCTTCCTCTCCGTGGTCGACGACGGCGTCGGCATGACGCGCCAGGAGATGGCGCTCGCCGTCGAGCGTCACTGCACCTCCAAGCTGCCCGACGACGATCTCGGCGACATCCGCACCTTGGGCTTCCGCGGCGAGGCGCTGCCCTCGATCGCCTCGGTCAGCCGCTTCGTGCTGACCTCGCGGCCGGCCGGCGCCGACAACGCCTGGAGCCTCGACATCGAAGGCGGCGCCAAGGGCGAGCCGCGGCCGGCGGCGCATCCGGCCGGCACGCGCGTCGAGGTACGTGAGCTCTTCTTTGCGACGCCGGCGCGCCTGAAGTTCCTGAAGGAGCCACGCACCGAATCGGGCCACGTCGCCGATGCGCTGCGCCGGTTGGCGATGGCCCATCCCGCCATTGCCTTCCGCCTGGAAAGCGAGGAGCGCACCCTGGTCGACCTGCCGGCCGCCAATCCCTCGCTACTCGCCGGATCCGATGAAGGTCGGCGCGACGCCGCGCGTCTCGAGCGGCTGGCGGCCATCATGGGTCGCGAGTTCGCCGACAATGCGCTCGCCATCGACGCCAACCGCGAGGGCTTCAGGCTGACGGGCTTCGCCGGCCTGCCGACGCTCAACCGGCCGACCAGCCAGCACCAGTATCTCTTCGTCAACGGCCGGCCGGTGCGCGACAAGCTGCTCGCGGGTGCCGTGCGCGGCGCCTACCAGGACTTCCTGGCGCGCGATCGCCATCCCATGGTGGCGCTGTTCCTCGAGGCGCCAACCGCGCTGGTCGACGTCAACGTCCATCCCGCCAAGACCGAGGTGCGCTTCCGCGACGCCGGCATCGTGCGCGGTCTGATCGTCGGCGCGCTGCGCACCGCGCTCTCCGCCGCCGGCCATCGCGCCAGCACCACGGTGGCCGACGCAGCCCTCGGCGCCTTGCGGCCGCACACGGGCTATTCGATGCCTCTGCCGCTTGGGAGAGTGGGGGGCAACGGCCACGTCTCCACCGTGCCGCGCGGCCTCGCCGAAGCGGCCATGCAGTTCATGGCGCCGTTCGACGCGCCATCGGCGCGCGTCGAGGCTCCCGCCGAGGCAGCCTCCGGCAACGGCCAGCACTATCCGCTGGGCGTGGCCCGCGCCCAGCTGCACGAGACCTACATCGTCGCCCAGACCGACCAGGGCGTGGTGATTGTCGACCAGCACGCCGCCCATGAGCGGCTGATGCATGAGCGCCTGAAGGACCAGCTGCAGGCCGACGGCGTGAAGCGCCAGGCGCTGCTGCTGCCCGAGGTGGTTGACGTGGGCGAAGACGGCGCGCGTCGTCTGGCACAGCGCGCCAACGAGCTTGCCGAGATGGGCCTGGTGCTGGAGCCGTTTGGCTTGGGCGCCGTGGTCGTGCGCGAGACGCCCGCGGTGCTGGGCGAGGTCGACGTCCAGGGCCTGGTGCGCGACCTTGCCGACGAGTTGGGCGAGATGGGCGATCATCTCTCGCTCAAGGAGAAGATCGAAGAGGTCTGCGGCACGCTTGCCTGCCACACCTCGGTGCGCGCCGGCCGCCGCCTCACGGTCGAGGAGATGAACGCGCTGCTGCGGCAAATGGAGGCGACGCCGCATTCCGGCCAGTGCAACCATGGCCGCCCGACCTATGTCGAACTAAAACTGGCCGACATCGAGCGACTGTTCGGAAGACGATGACGCGCGTCCTGCTTGTGGTGTTCCTCTTGTCGGTGGCGACTGGCGCGCTCGGTCAGACGCCGCCCACCATGCTCGATGGCCAGTGGCGCGGCAGGAGCGATGGCGGCTCATGCAACGCGCCGCTCGACTACATCATCACTATCGAGAACGGCTTCGTCGACGGCTCGGCCTATGACACGACCGCGCACGGTCCCGTGCCCAACTTGAAGAAGGCACCGCCGCCGGCGCCGACGCCCGGCCTGTGGCAGATTCACGGCGTCGTCAGAAACCCCGCCTCCTTTCCGCTGCTCGGCGTCGCCTCGGTGAAAGCTGCCGACCGCCGCGAAGGCAAGTTCACGGCGAGGAGTGAGGGCAGCAACTTGGTGATCAGCGAAAACAGCGGCTGCCGGCGGACGGCGCGGCTGTCGCGTTAGCTGCAGAAGATCTTTTCTTCGACGCCCGCCAGCAGGCGGAAGAAGGCGTCCTGCGGCTTCTCCAGCACGAACATCGCCTTGGCATCGAGACCGAGATTGAGGCCGCGCAGCACCGCGCCGCTGACGCCATGGCCGACGACGACTGTGCGTGTGTTGGACGCGATGATCTCGGCCAGCACTTCGGCCGAGCGCCGGCGCAATTCCGTGTGAGGCTCGCCGCCCGGCGGGCAGTAGCCGTGCGGATCGGCGCGCCAGTCGGCGAGCGCCGTGGGATGCGTGACCTCGATCTCCTTCCAGCTGAACCCTTCCCACTGGCCGTAGCTCAGCTCGGCCAGCCGCGGATCGTCGCGCCATTGGCCGGGCTCGAGGCCGAGCGCGCGGCCGATGATCTCGGAGGTCTCGCGCACGCGGCCGAGCGGGCTGCGCAGGAAGATGGTGCGGCCGGGCGTGCGGTCGAGCTCGGCCTTGAGCGTGCGGCCCATCGCTTGCGCCTGGGCGCGGCCGCGCTCGGTCAGCGCCGAATCCTTGGTGCCCTGCATGCGCCGCTCGGTGTTCCATGCCGTCTCGCCGTGCCGCAGCATGTAGAGGGGCGCCGCCAGCGTCACGGCTTGCCCCGCAGGATCACGATCTTGGCCGCGCCATAGCGGCGCTCGTCGATCGTCTCGAAGCCCGCCGGCGGGATGATGTCCTCGTTGTGTGCCAGCTCGACGGTGACGACGGCGTCCGGCGCCACCCAGCCTGCGCCGGCCAGAGCGGCGAGTGCTGCCGCCGCCTGGCCCGAGCGATAGGGCGGATCGAGGAAGACGAGGTCACACGGATCGCGCCCCGGCGGCGGCCGCGTTGCATCGGCGCGCACGACCTTGGCGGCGCCGGTTTCGCCCAACTTGGCGACGTTCTCGCCGATCAGCTTGATCGCCGTCGCGTCGTTGTCGAGGAAGGTCGCGTGCGCTGCGCCGCGCGAGAGCGCCTCCAGTCCGAGCGCGCCCGAGCCTGCGAAAGCGTCGAGCACGCGCACGTCGATCAACGGCGAGGTGCCGTCGGCGCGCCAGTTGGCGTGGGCCAGGATGTTGAACAGCGCCTCGCGCGCGCGGCTCGCCGTCGGCCGTGTGGCCTGGCCCTCGGGAGCGGCGATGGCGCGGCCGCGATGCTTGCCGCCGACGATCTTCAGCATCAGTGCCGCCGCTGATGGGATCGGGCTGGGCTTGGGTTTCGCCCAGCCGGTCTTGCGCGGCGGCGGTTTCAGCCCGAGCAGGTTGTCGAGCGCCTGCGGCGGGACCTCGTCGACCGTGCTGCGCTCCATCTCGCCCAAATGGAACGGCCCGAAGGCGACGCGGATCAGGCGCATCACCGGCAGGTCGAGATGGGCCAGCACGCGCCGCACCTCGCGGTTCTTGCCTTCGGTGAGCGCGATCTCGAGCCAGGCGTTGGTGCGCTGCTGGCGCTCGAGGCGGGCCTGGATGGCGCCGTAGCGCACGCCCTCGATGGTGATGCCGTGCGAAAGGGCCGCCAATCGCGCCTCGTCGACCATGCCATGCACGCGCGCGCGATAGCGCCGGATCCAGCCGTTGGCCGGCAGTTCCAGCCGCCGCGCCAGGCCGCCGTCGTTGGTGAGCAGCAGCAGGCCCTCCGACATGAAGTCGAGCCGGCCCACCGTGACGACGCGCGGCATGCCCTTGGGCAGCGCATCGAAGATGGTGGGGCGTCCCTGCGGGTCGCGCGCCGTCACCAGCTCGCCCACGGGCTTGTGATAGCGCCACAGCCGCGCGCGGTCGGCGTCGGGCAGGGGCTTGCCGTCGACTTCGATGCGGCTTGCGTCGGTGACGGTGAAGGCGGGCGTGTCGAGCACCTTGCCGTCGACCTTGACGCGGCCGGCGGCGATCCAGCGCTCGGCGTCGCGGCGCGAGCACAGGCCCGCGCGCGCCAGCCGCTTGGCAATGCGTTCGGGCTCGCTCACTTCGTTGCTGCCGCTCCCAGGAAGGCGCGGAAGAGTTTCGCGTCGCCCTCGGAGATCAGGAACTCGGGATGCCATTGCACGCCGATGCAGAAGCGGTAGGCAGGCGCCTCGATGCCCTCGATGACGCCGTCGGGCGCCGTGGCGTTCACCACGATTCCGGTCGGCGCATCGGCCGCCGCCTGATGGTGCGCACTGTTCACCTGCAGCTCGTCGGCGCCGACGATGCCGTGCAGCCGCGTGCCCTTGGCGACTTTCACGGTATGGCCGGGCTCGTTGCGCGGATTGGGCTGCTCGTGCGCCAGCGCCTCGGCAACGGCGTCGGGGATGTGCTGGATCAGCTTGCCGCCCAGCACGACGTGCAGCAGCTGCTGGCCGCCGCAGATGCCGAGCACCGGCTTGTCGCGGTCGAGCGCGCCTTTGGTGACGGCGAACTCGAAGGCGGTGCGGCGGTCCTTGGTGATCACCGTGGCGTGCTTCGTGCCGCCGCCATAATAGGTCGGATCGACGTCGAAGGCGCCGCCGGTCACGACCAGGGCATCGATGCGCTCGAGATAGTCGCCGACGCGGTCGGGCTCGTGCGGCAGGGCGACCGCCAGGCCGCCCGCGGCGTCGATGGCGTCGAGATAGTTCTGGCGCAGCGCATACCAGGGAAACTTCGAATAGCCCCCCGGCTTTTCTGCATCCAGGGTGACTCCGATGAGGGGACGGGGCATTCGTGTTTCCTAGTTCGACGGCTGTTTCTTGACGCAGATCGGGTCACCGTTGCCTGGGTCCTTGCAGACCCAGTCCGCGCCGAAGCCAAAGTTTGCGTCCAGTCTTGCCGGGCGACCCACGCCGGGATGCACGAGGTAATACAACAGGAATGCGCCTGCGAAGGCCGTCGCCAACAGCATTCCGAACCAATCCTTCCACGTGAGAAGGCGCCAATTCATAGGCCAAAGATACTCGCGTCGATCCCACGGCGCTACATTTCAAAGGCTCCTCACCCTGGCGCTACGCGCTGCTCCTCGGGATGAGGTCGGCCATTTACGACGAAGCCGCGATGTTCCTCGGCACGTCCTTGAACGGCTTGGTGGTGTCGACGCTGGGCTCCTTGGGCATCTTCAGCACGCGCTCGGAGATGATGTTGCGCTGGATCTCGTCGGTGCCGCCGGCGATCGAGGTGGCGGGGACGGAGACCAGGATCTCGGCGATGACGCCGCCCATCGGGCTGTCCTCGCCGCTCAACAGCGCATCGGTGCCGGTGATGTAGGTGTGGACCCGCGCTGCCTGGCGGGCGACATGGCTCGACACCAGCTTGCCGAGCGAGCCCTCGGGACCCTGCGGCCGGCCCTGTTCCTGCGCGGCCCGCGCGCGGCGCGCCGTCCATTCGGCGGCCTTGGACATGATCAGGAGCTTCGCGATCTCCTGGCGGATCACCGGGTCCTTGATCTTGCCGTCGCCTTGGCGCGCTCCATCACCAGGTCGACGCGGCCGGCGCGCTGCGGATACCACTTGTAGGGCTCCATGGTGGAGGCGATCTCGGCCTTCTCCTCCTCGTAGATGCGGCCTTTGCGATTGGAGGCCTGTGCCCAGGTGCGCAGGCCGTCGGCGCCGCGACGCTCGTGCATCAGGGTGGTGGTGGCCACCGTCCAGCCGTCGCCCACGTCGCACACCATCATCTCGGGCTCGACCATGGCGTCGGTGAAGAACACCTGGTTGAACGAGGCGTGCCCGTTCATCTGCTTCAAGCGGATGGACGGCCACGCCGGGCTGCTTCATGTCGAGGACGAAGTAGGCCAGCCCCTTGTGCTTGGGCACATCCCAGTTGGCGCGCGCCAGCAGCAACCCCCAATGCGCCTTGTGGGCGCTGGTGGTCCACACCTTCTGGCCGTTGATCACCCACTTGTTGCCGCGCCGGTCGGCGCGCGTGACGGCGCCCGCCATGTCCGAGCCGCTGCCCGGCTCGCTGAACAGCTGGCACCAGGTATCCTCGCCGGTGAGGATGCGGCGCAGGAACTTCTCCTTATGCAGGTCGGTGCCGTGATCGAGGATGGTGGCGGCAGCGAGCGTGCGGATGCCCGCCTTGGCGACACCGACGGCGCCGATCCTGGCAAACTCCTCGTCGACGATGGCGGTGAACTTCACCGGCAGGTCGCGGCCGTACCACTGCTTGGGCCAGTGCGGCGCGCCCCAGCCCGATTCGATCAGCTTGGTGCGCCATTCGACCAGCCCGTAGTCGGGCTTCCAGTTGGCTTCCAGCCAGGCCCGCACCTCGGCGCGGACGGAGCTCTCGGTTGGTTCGCTCATGGTGCCCTCAGTGCTTCCAGTGCTGCATCATCAGTTCGCGATGCTGGTTGGCATCGCCGAACAGGATCTCGCTGCTCTTGGCCCGCTTGAACCAGAGATGGGTGTCGTTGTCCCAGGTGAAGCCGATGCCGCCATGCATCTGCACGGCATGGATGGCCGTCTGCAGATAGGCCTCGGCCGCACAGGCCTTGGCGAGCGAGGCGATCGCCGGCAGCTCGTCGTCGCCCTCGTCGAGGGCAGCGGCGGCGTAGTAGGCGGCCGACTTCGCGAGCTCGACATCGACCAGCATGTCGGCCGCCTTGTTCTTCGTCGTCTGGAACGAGGCGATGGAGCGGCCGAACTGCATGCGCATCTTGGTGTAGGTGAGCGCATCCTCGCGCAGCCGCTCGGCGCCGCCCACCATCTCGTTGGCGAGCAGGATGGCCGCCTGCTGCAGGGTGCGGGCGAAGGGTGCCGACGCGGCACCGGCCTCGCCCAAGAGCCTCGCCTCGACCGAGTTGAAGGTGAGACGCGCGAGCTTGCGCGTCTCGTCCATGGTCTTGAGCCGCCTGCGCTCCAGGCCGGGCGAATTGCCGTCGACGGTGAAGAACGACAGGCCGTCCTCGCCCTGCGAGCCCGGCCGGCGCGCCAGCACGACGATGAGGTCGGCGGTATGGCCGTCGAGCACGAAGCTCTTGGTGCCCTCCAGCCGCCAGGTTGCGCCGGATTGCGTGGCCGTCATGGCCACGCCCTCGGCGTCGTTACGCCCGTCGTCCTCGGAGAAGGCCAGGGTCGCGGTCTTCTCGCCGGAGGCGATGGTGGGCAGCAGCGCGCGCTTCTGTTCGTCCGTGCCGGCATTCAGCATGGCGTTGGCCGCCAGCGCCGTCGACAGGAAGGGCGCGCACAGAAGCCCGCGGCCCATCTCCTCCAGCACGATGGCGAGGTCGCCCTGACCGAAGCCGCTGCCGCCGTAGGCCTCGGGAATATGGATGGCGGTGAGCCCCAGTTCCTGGTTCAACTTGTTCCAGCCGTCGCGCTCGAAGCCCTGGTCGGTCGCCATCAGGCGGCGCACCTCCTTGGTCGGGGAGCGCGCCTCGAGCGCCCGCCGCAGGCTGCTGCGGAACTCCTCCTGCTCCGGTGTGAAGCTGAAGCGCATGAGACACTCCTCCCGACCCGATGTTGGCGCTATTTTCCCCCTTATGACCGGCCCGACAAGAGCATCCGCCATGGAGCGCGCATTGCACGAAGCCCGCCTAGCCGCAGAGCGGGGCGAGGTGCCGATCGGCGCCGTCATCGTCGGCCCCGACGGCGCGGTCCTGGCGCAAGCCGGCAATCGCACCGAGGAGGCGCGCGATCCCACCGCCCATGCCGAGATGCTGGCGATCCGCGCCGCCGCAGCCAGGCTCGGCGCGCCGCGGCTGGTCGATTGCGATCTCTATGTCACGCTGGAGCCCTGCCCGATGTGCGCCCAGGCGATCTCCTTCGCCCGCATCCGCCGGCTCTACTGGGGGGCGGCCGACCCCAAGGGCGGCGGCATCGAGCACGGCCCGCGCATCTTCGACCAGCCGACCTGCCATCATAAGCCCGATCTCTATCCCGGCCTCAGCGAGGGCGAAGCGGGCAGCCTACTGCGTGCGTTCTTCCGCGAGCGCCGCTAGGTCGCGCAGCCGTTCGAGCGGAGCCTGCTCGGCGCGGCAGGTCTTGATGTTGACTCCGGTGGGGCACGAGGCCGTGCCGCCGATCTTGCAGCCGGCGGCGCTGCACTTCTTGCGGCTGTCGGCGTTGTCCTGACCGGCGTAGCGGCAGTACTGGCCGCAGGCGCTGTCCTTGTTGCAGATGAAGCAGCCATCGGCTGCCGCCGGCAGTGTCCAGCCAGCCAATATCGCCAAAGCGAGGATTGCCCGCTTCATGTCGTTGCCCCCATTCGGCCTTGACCGCGTGATCACTCTCACCCGGCAGGCCGTCCGCCCGCAAGCTGTCGAAGCGGCGCCGGTCGAGCCGTGACAGCGCCGGCCGCGGCCCGGCGAGGCAGCAGCTGCAAACAGCGAACGCGAGCGCCTCTCCCATACTGTTGCGATTTATGCGGACGCCGCCCTAGGGTGAGACTTGGCTGATGCGGCCCGAGCCCGAGACCTTGCTGGTGAGGTTGGTGGGACGGCTGAGAAGCTTCACATCGCCCGAGCCCGAGATCCTGATGTCGGCGCTGTCCTTGGGAGCGGCCTCGACCTTGCCGCTGCCGGAGATGTCGACCGTGAGCTGCTTCATCGCGAGATCGCCGAGTCTGGCCTCGCCGGATCCGGAGATCTTGATCGTCGCCTGATCGACGCTGCCCTGGGCACGCACCGTTCCGCTGCCACTGATGCGAAGGTCAAGGTCGGGCTGGCTGACATTCTCCATCACGAGCTTGCTCGATCCGGAAAGGCGAATGTCCCGGAAGGCGCGGCCCGGCAACGTGATCTCCAGATCGCGCCCGGCGGTCCATCCGTGGCAGTCGAGCACCAGGCGACTGCCTTTCACTTCGACATGGGCGACGAGGTCGGGCGATCCGCGCGCGACGATCTCGCTGCCCTGGCCGCCGCGGAAGGTGACGGTGCCGGGCAGGGAGAGCTCGATGGCGTCGCCGTTGTCCCACGTCAGGCGACGGACCGACGGGCTGCCTTTCGCAACCTCGCCGCACGACGCGCCTGAAGCGAGGTCGAAGGGCAGGCGATGCAGGTCGCGGCCGCCCAGCGCATAGGCGAGCGACAGCGAGGCAACGCCGATGCCGAGGCCGCCGATCGCGATCCAACCCAGGGTTCTCATGGGGCTCTCCTCAGGTTGCCGGGTCTGCTCTGTTGAGCAGCGCATAGTGCAGGCGGGCGTAGCGGCCGAGCAGGCGCACCACATAGTCGACCATCATCAGCAGGAGCGCCCCGCCGCCGATGCCGACGCCAAGCAGGCCAAGCCCATAGAGCGTGCGGGTGATCGACTTGAAGACGAACAGCCCCTCCCAGCTGAACAGCTTGGTGAGCAAGGCGAGACCCGCGACGCTGAGCGCGATCAGCACGATGCCGGCAATCAAGGTAAACAGCATAAGGCCCGCCACCAGCGGCAACAGGAACACGAAATCCACCGCAATCAGCGCGAGGAAGCCTGCAAGTGCTGCGAAGAAGTTGCCCGCCGTGCGCTCTTCCTCCCAGCGTCGCAGGCCGACCTCGGCGCGCAGCTCGCGGGCGAGCCGCAGCGGATCGCCCAACGCCTCGGCGATTTCCGCTTCGCGGCGTCCCGCCGCCATGCCCTCGGCGAAGTGCGTGGCGTAGTCGGCCATCACGTCGTCGATCTCGGCTTGCGGCAGACCGCCGAGGCGGCGGTGCAACGTGTCGAGGAATTCGGTCTTGGTCATCGGGCTGCTCCTGATGCTTTCGCGGTCGACGCCGACAGCACTCTCGCCACCGAAGCGGTGAAGACGTTCCATTCGGTCTTCTGGGCGGCGAGCGCGGCGTGGCCCGCCTTGGTGAGCTGGTAGTACTTGCGCGGCGGGCCGCTGCTCGATTCCTCGAGATAGGTCTTCACCAGGCCGTCGGACTGCATGCGCCGCATCAAGGGGTAGATCGTGCCTTCACCCATGCCGATCTCGTCGGCCAGCCGGCTCGCGATGTCGTAGGCGTAGCCGTCCTGGCGCGCCAGCAGGGCCAGCACGCACAGGTCGAGCACGCCTTTGCGCAGTTGGACCAGCAGGGATTCAGACACCGATCTTCGTCCTCACTACAACGTATAACACAGTACCTTGCACAACAAGGTAGTGAGTTGCAGGCTACTTGTCTAGAGGCGGGGAGGGGAAATGACGCCAGGGCCCGCAGCCAGTTCGCGCTATCACGCGCGCGATGCCCTACGCGCTATCGGCAATATGTCGGGATGCTCTTCAAGGCCGAGCTTTCTCAACGCGTTCGGCGATCTGAGACACCGTGTAATGTGCCGACTGTACGGCGCCTTCCTGCCAGGAAGTGACGTAGCTCATATGCTCGCCGGCGAAGTAAAACGGTCCGTCGCCGGCAAGCAGGGTCGGGTATTCCGCTTGCCGCGTTCCCGAAATGGTTTCCCATTCGATCCAGGCGCCCAGCGAATAGGGAATTTTTGCCCAGGCGACCGACGCGGCGGGTCCGACAAGCGTCCCGTAGCCGGGATGAAGCCGTTCGCCATCGCTGATCGCGGCGGCCTGGCGTTCGGCCGGAGTCATGGCGGTAAAACGCCGGGCCGGGTCGTAAATCCAGATATAGGCGCCGACCAGCACGCCTCTCTCGCCATGAAACCCGTGCGACGGATACCAGACCTGGGTGATGTCGCGGCCGGTCCAGCTGATGCCGCCATAGAGCTGTTGGTCGATCTCCCACCAGCGACGGGGCGCCTCGAACGCCACCTTGACCGCCGGAAAATAGAGCTTGGCCGCGACGCCGATCGCCTGGTTCACGGCTGGGCCGAAGTCGGCAGGAATGTGCTCCAACACCGAGAGCGGAATCGTGCAGATCACGAAATCGGCGTCGAGGGCGCTCCGCCGCCCGTTGCTGCGATCGAGCGAGATGATCCGCGCGCCGTCGCCGATGCGCTCGATCCGTACGACTTCTTCATGGTGCCGGATCATGCCGCCCAGTGCCCGATCGAAGGCGCGGACGATGGCATCCATCCCGCCCACCGGCTGCAGCATGGTCGGCGATTGCTGCCACAACTCCGCGAAGCACAGGGCAAGGGCCATCCTGATCGATGCAGGCCCGGCAATTTCGTCCAGGGGAAGAGGGGGTTGAAGGCGGCCGCTTCGGCCGGCGGCGCCCGGCACATCGTCCTCGGCGGCGTAACCGGCGCGCGTCGAGCCGGCATAGCTCAGGTCACGCCTGAGATCGCCGAATATCCGCAGCACAGTCTGGACCGCCTGGTCATTCGGCACGCTCTTGGCGGCGAGAGCCGCGATCGCGCCCCTAAGATCGGCGTGGAGCCGCCGTGCCGTTTGAGGTTTGCCGCCGAATTGGGAGTCGAACTGAACAAGTGCAGAGCGGTTGTCGTTGACGAAGAGCTCCAGCGGAACGCCGAGATCGCGACAATATCCCAGGATGCCCTGATGGTGACTGGAGATCCTGGCGGCGCCGGCGTTGAAGTAGATATCGCGATCCGTTCCCCACTCGATGCGTTGAGTGGAATCCGTTTCGATGATCTGGTCGCCGCCTCGTATCGTCCAGACTCGTCCTCCAGAGCGCGAGCGCGCTTCGAGGATCGTGCACTGATAGCCGGCCTTGCTGAGACAATACGCTGCCGTCAGGCCGGCAATGCCGGCGCCGAGGATGGCGACACGCTTGCCGTTGCCTGATCCGGGCTTCAGCGCGGGCGGAGCGGCATGGGCCGTCGGCGTGACCAGCAACCCCGCCATGTTCAGAGCAGAATAGGCGGCAGCGGCACCTCCGATTCGCCCGATCAACTCGACGAGCGTGCGGCGCGAAATCTCAGTGGCCACTGTCTCGCCCCTGCACCGTTTGCAGCGCATCTTGCCATTCGGCGCGGACGTCGCAGTCGTCTTCGCGGGCTGCGCGCTGTCGTTGCGCGATCTGCTGGGGCGCAAGCCGCGATAGCGCCCAGACGGCGGCGGCGCGCACCAGCGGCGAGGAATCGCCCAGCAGCCGTTCGACCGCTGGCAGTGCGGCCTCTCGAACCGTGCTGTTGCCCAGCGCATAGGCGACATTGCGCAGGAAGCGGTCGCGGCCGATGCGCTTGACGGCGGTGCCGGCGAAGCGCTTGCGGAAGGCACCATCGTCGAGCGTGGCAAGCTCGGCAAGCAACGGCGCGTTGAGCGCCGGCCGCGGCATCAGCGCGGTCTCGCGCGCCTTTTTGGCGAACTTGTTCCACGGACAGACGGCCAGGCAATCGTCGCAGCCATAGATGCGGTTGCCGAGCAACGGGCGCAGCTCACGATCGATCGGGCCTTCGTGTTCGATGGTGAGGTAGGAGATGCAGCGCCGCGCCTCCAGCCGGTAAGGCGCCGGGAAGGCGTTGGTCGGGCAGATGTCGAGACAGGCGCGGCATTGGCCGCAATGATCGGTCTCGGGCTGGTCGGCCGGCAGCTCGGCCGACAGCAGGATCTCGCCCAGGAACAGCCAGGAGCCGAACTGGCGCGACACGAGGTTGGTGTGCTTGCCCTGCCAGCCATGGCCGACGGCCTGCGCCGCGGGCTTCTCCATCAGAGGCGCCGTGTCGACGAAGACTTTCAGGTTGTGTCGGTAGGTGTCCCAGATGAAGCGGCCCAGCGCCTTGAGCTTGGTCTTCATCACCTCGTGGTAGTCGCGGCCCTGGGCGTAGACCGAGATCGCCGCACGCTCGTCGTGCTTCAGGATCTCGAGCGGATCGCTTGGCGGCGCGTAGTTGATCGCCAGCGACACGACCGTTTTCGCCTCCCGCCACAGAATCTGGGGGTCGGCCCGTTGCTCGGTGCGCTCGCCAAGCCAGCCCATATCGCCCTGCCAGCCGGCGTCCAGAAATTCGCCCAGACGCTGCAGGCGCTGATCGCGCGCCTCGGGCGCCAGGTTGGCCGGCGCGAAGCCCACCGCATCGAAGCCCAGCCTCAGCGCCTCGTCGCGAATCGCATCGCGCAGCTCGGCCGGACTCGCGGGCTGCGGCTTGCGCTTGGGGACCGGCGGCTTTCGGCTCATCCCCGGCCGCGATAAGGCTGCACGCCCGGGTCGGGCAGCCACAGGCCCCTGGGCGGCTGGCCGGTCTGCCAGAACACGTCGATCGGCATGCCGCCGCGCGGATACCAGTAGCCGCCGATCCTGAGCCAGCGCGGCGCCAGCACCTTCGCAAGGCGCATGCCGATGGCAAGCGTGCAAGCTTCGTGAAAGTCGGCCTGGTTGCGGAAGCTGCCGAGATAGAGCTTCAGCGACTTGCTCTCGACCAGCCTGGCGCGCGGGGCGTAGTCGATCACCAGATGGGCGAAGTCGGGCTGGCCGGTCACGGGACAGAGCGTGGTGAATTCGGGGGCGGTGAAGCGCACCAGATACAACGCCCGGGCCTGCGGGTTGGGCACCGTCTCGAGCACGGCTTTTTCCGGCGATTGGGGCAAGGTGGCGGGCCGGCCGAGCTGGCTGAGCTTTGGGTATTTAGTCATGTAACCATCATATGCTAAGCGGGCGTCCATGACCCATCGCGTTGCCATCGTGGGCGCGGGACCCTCGGGATTCTACGCCGCCGACGGGTTGTTGCGCGCCCGCCCCGACCTGCATATCGACATCATCGACCGCCTGCCCACGCCCTATGGACTGGTGCGGGCCGGCGTCGCGCCCGATCACCAGGGCACCAAGGCGATCGTCCGCCAGTTCGAGAAGCTTTTGGGCCAGCCCGACGTTCGCTTCGCGGGCAACATCGACGTCGGCCGCGATCTCTCCTGGGAGGAGTTCGACGCGGCCTACGACGCCGTGATCGTCGCCACCGGCATGGTGATCGACAGGAAGCTCGGCGTGCCGGGCGAGGAGCTGCCCCACGTCTGGGGCTCGTGGCGCTTCGTCGGCTGGCTGAACGGCCATCCCGATTTTCGTGCCGGTCCCGACCTTTCCAAGGCGAAGACCGTGGCGGTGATCGGCAACGGCAACGTGGCGCTGGACGTGGCGCGCGTGCTCGCCAAGAACGCCGACGAGATGGCGAAAAGCGACATCGTGCCGGAGGCGGGTGCGGCGATCGCCGCGGCACCGCTCACCGACATCTATGTCGTCGGCCGGCGCGGACCCGAGCACGCCTCTTTCACCAACAACGAGCTGGCTGAGATGGGCCGGCTGGCGCGCGCCGTTTCGGTGACCGACGCCAAGCCGCTGGAGGTCGCGCCGCCCGCCACCGATCCGACGCCCGAGCGGCTGCGCAAGGCCAAGAACCTGGAAATCCTGAAGGGTTTTGCCGGCCACAAGGCGGGCGAGAAGCCGGTGACCGTGCATTTCCTGTTCGGCGCCGCGCCAAAGGCCATCCGGCCGGGCGAGATCGAGCTCACGTCAAATTCCATGGGCGGCACGCTCGCGGCCGACCTGGTCGTGACCTGCATCGGCTACAGCGGTGAAGAATTCCCCAAGCGCGACGATGTCTTTCCCGTCGGCTGGGCCAAGCGCGGCCCGACCGGCACCATCCCGACCAACCGCGCCGAAAGCCATGCCGTCGCCCAAGAGGTGCTGGCCTTCCTGAAGGACCGCGATCCCAAGAGCGGGCCCGATGTGCTGCCCATCGCCGTCGACGCCGCGGGCTGGCACCGCATCGACAAGCACGAGGTCGCGGCCGGCGCCGCCTTGGGCCGTCCTCGCGTGAAATTGACGGATTGGCAGGCGCTGTTGGATGTCGCGCAGGACGGCTGACCGCCCTAATGTGGCTCGTAGGACCGGGGGGTCATTCAGGGAGCTTTCATGTTGAAGTTAGGACGTCGTCTTGCTGGTGCGTTGGTCGCCGCTGCCGCCTTTGCAGCGCCAGCCTACGCGCAGAGCACGCTCAAGGTCGCGCTGCATTCCGATCTCAAGATCGTCGATCCGGTGTGGACCACGGCGCTGATCTCCACCCATCACGGCTACATGATCTACGACACGCTGTTTGCCCTCGACGAGAAGCTCGAGGTCAAGCCGCAGATGGTCGACAAGTGGGAGGTCTCGCCCGACAAGCTGACCTGGACCTTCACCTTGCGCGACGGCCTGGAATGGCACGACGGCAAGCCGGTGACGGCCGAGGATTGCGTCGCGTCCATCAAGCGCTGGGGCGCCAAGGATTCGATGGGCCAGAAGCTTTTAGGCGTGGTGACCGATCTCAGCGCGCCCGACGCCAAGACCATCAAGATGGTGCTGAAGCAGCCCTACGGCCTGGTGCTGGAATCGCTCGGCAAGTCGAGCTCGAACGTGCCGTTCATGATGCCCAAGGCGGTGGCGGGCGGCGATGCCAACACCCAGATCACCGAATCGATCGGCTCGGGCCCCTTCATCTTCAAGAAGGACGAGTGGAAGGCGGGCGAGAAGGCGGTCTACGTCAAGAACCCCAAGTACAAGCCGCGCAATGAGCCGGCCTCCGGGCTGGCCGGCGGCAAGGTCGCCAAGGTCGACCGCGTCGAATGGATCACGATCCCCGACCAGCAGACCCAGGTGAACGCGCTGCTCGGCGGCGAGGTCGACCTGGTCGAGATCGTGCCGCCCGACCTGCTGCCGCTGCTCGCCAAGGACAAGAACATCAAGACCACGGTGGTCAACAAGGCCGGCCGCCAGTACTCGATGCGCTTCAACGTGCTGTTCAAGCCGTTCGACAACGTCAAGGTGCGCCAGGCCATCCTCTACGGCCTGTCGCAGAAGGAAGTCCTCGAGGCCAACGTCGGCAATCCCGAGTACTACCGCGAATGCCGCTCGCTGTTCCCCTGCGGCTCGCCGCTCGAATCGACCAAGGGCTGGGACGACAAGCTCGCCGGCAACGTCGCCAAGGCCAAGGAGATGCTGGCGGCGTCGGGTTACGACGGCACGCCGGTGATCTTCCTCCACCAGACCGACACCGCGGGCCACAACAACCTCGCCACGGTGGCCAAGGCCCAGCTCGAGAAGATCGGGCTGAAGGTCGATCTGCAGCCGATGGACTGGCAGACCCTGGTATCGCGCCGCGCCAAGAAGGACGCGCCGGACAAGGGTGGCTGGGGCGCCTACTTCACCTCGTGGGGCGCCACTGACGTCTTGAACCCGGTGTCGGCGGCGTTCGTCAACGCCTCGTGCGACAAGGCCACCTTCGGCTGGCCGTGCGACGAGACGATCGAGAAGCTGCGCGACGCCTACGCCTCGGATCCCGATCCGGCCAAGCAGAAGGCGATCGCCGAGCAGGTCCAGCTGCGCGTGCTGGAATATCCGACGCACGCGCCGCTCGGCCAGTTCACCACGCCGACGGCGATCCGCACCAACATCAACGGCCTGCTCAGCACGCCGTCCCTGGCGCTGTGGAACGTGGAGAAGAAATAGCGCACCGCTGTCATCCCGAGCGCAGCGAGGGACCTTTACGGCAACAGTAAAGGTCCCTCGCTGGCGCTCGGGATGACATCTCCTCCGCACCGCGGCCTCGTCAGCGCGGCGATACTCAACGCCCGCGTTGGTCGGGCGCCTTGCGTTGCGCCACCGATCGCGACTTTGGATCCAGGTGCTGCGAAATCTCGGCGTCGCGTCCGTAGATATCCGCGCGAACCTGCAACTTGCCGTCGACGTCCGCGAATGCGGTCTCGTACACCACGAATACCGGCACGGGCTTCGGCAGAGCGCCCCAGTGGGTGCTGCCGGTCGCGATCGATTCATCGATCGCTTCGATCGGTTGCCGCATCAGCAGGGCGGCCAGCTTCCGTGGATCCTCCACCCTGATGCATCCATGACTGAAGCGGCGGTCGTCGCGGCCGAACAGATTTTTTGACGGCGTATCGTGCAGGTAAACGTCGAACCGGTTCTTCATGTGGAACATCAACTGCCCGAGCGCCGAGGTGCCTCCGCCGCGCTGCTGCAGCCCACCATCGGGCAGCACGACCATGTTGTGCCGCGCCAGATAAGTCGGGTCGTGCCGGGCCTTCGCCAGCATCCCTTCGGCGATGTCCTTCGGGACGTTCCAGGGTGGGTTGAACCAGAGTCCGTCGATCGAGGTCTGGAGCTCCGGGCTCTGATTGCGTCTCTCGTTCATGCCGACAATGACCCGCGTGGAAAAAACCGGCTGATCGTCGCGGTACAGGACCAGCCGACCGTCGGCGACGTTGACCCAGACGCGGTCCGCCGGGAGCGGGCGCGGCAGCCAGCGTTCGCGTTCGAGATTTACCCTGATCTCGCGCAGCCGCGTCGTCGCGGTCTTGTCCTGCAAAGCCTGGCGCATCATCCGGTAGGTCGGCGTCGCCGGCGCCAGTCCTTCGATCACCGCTGCGGGATCGGGGCTGCCGATGGCGACGTCGAGCGCGGCGGCGACATCGACAGGCTCTGGCGTCAAAGTCTCGTCATCTCTTCGGCGCTCCACCGGCACGGCTCCGCGCGCCAGCGCGTCGGCATAGGACAGGAAGGCATTCGACAGCAGCAGTTCCCGCTCAAGCGCCGGCAATGTCGCCGGCGACCGCAGCAAGTCTGCGTGAAGGAACAGCTCAGGGGCGAGGCCATGATTGCCGGCGCGCGAGATCGCATCCATCAGTGAATTCGCTTGGCCCTGCCGGCTCTCCCAGACGGGCTGAAAGCCGCGGCGCGCGTAGAAGCGTCTCAGCAATTCGACGTTCAGCCGTTCACCGGCGACCGACTTGGGCGCGCTCTCGATCAGCTCGGCGAGTCTGGCGTTGGCATCCGCTGCCATCGGCTTGGACGGTGCCGACACCAAGGCTATGGGCGGCTCCTGGTCCGCCGCACGAACTGTGGGCTCGGTGGGCGCACATGCTGCGGCGAGCGCCATCGCGCCGACGGCGATCGGTCCGATGCATGCCAGAAAGGAACACGATCGCCTCACCTGACGAGCTTGCGCCAAGCGGTTGTAAAAGCAAGATTTTCCTTGATCGGCCTCGACTGCCGGCGTCGCCAATATTTCGCCATCGGGCAGGAACCGGAATGCCCCATTCGACGTTAGCCTTTGCTACCGGCCCTTTTCCGAGCGTTGCAGTGTACGTGAGTCCCTCAACTCTGGAGGAAACGGATGTACGAAAAAATGGTTCGCCTCGCGCTGGTTGCCGTCGTGATTCCGGCGGCGCTGGTCGCGGCGGGATGCTCCTCGAACCCGCCCCCGCCGCAACCGGCACCAGTTGCCTCCGCGCCACCGCCGCCGCCGCCTCCGCCTCCGATGCCGCGTGTTCGCGGTTAACCGGCGGCCACAGGAAATCCGATTCTCGGACTGGCGCGCCACTGCGGCGGAGATTGCTCTGCCTCCAGCGGCGCGCCCCAGCATCAATCCAGCCTGACTGAAATCCCCTTCAGGTCGTCACGCGACGCGGGGTACTTCTTCATCACCTCGGCGTCGTGGCCGGGCACGACCATCTCGACGCGGCCGTCGGCCAGCTTCGCGAGCTTGTCGTAGCCCGCCAGCATGTCGGCCACCGAATAGACGATCGAGAACAGCTTCCTGTCGCGGATGCCCCAGTAGTAATGGCTGGCGTCCGAGGCCAGCACCAGCCAGCCGTTGCGCGTCATGACGCGCACCGACTGGATACCCATGGTGTGGCCGCCGATCAGGTGCACGGACAGGCCGGGCTGGATCTCCTCGTCGCCATCGTGGAACACCACGCGCTTGCCGTAGACGGCGCGCACCATGCCGACCACATCCTCGACCTCGAAGGCGTGGCGGAACGGGTCCTGGCACATGTGCCGGCCGGTGGCGAACTGCATCTCCTTGTCCTGCAGATGGAAGCGCGCCTTGGGGAACTTGTCCCAGTTGCCGGCGTGGTCGTAGTGCAGATGGGTGATGATGACGTCCTCGACCTCCTTCGGGTCGATGCCGAGATCAGCCAGAAGATCGGCTGGATTGCGCTTCACTTCGCGGCCGCGCTGCTTGCCGATCTGGGCGTTGAAGCCGGTGTCGATCACGACCGGCTTGCCGCCGATCGCCCGGTTGCCGGACTCATCGAGCGGGATCGCCACCCAGATGAAATAGTCCATGGGGAAGTCGGCATCGTGCGGGTCCGGGGTGATCTGGACTTCCCAAGCCTTGCGCGGCAGGTGGGCATATTTGATCGCATGCACCTCGTAGACGGGCGTCGAACGCATCTTTATTTCCATCCCTTCATCCGTTCAGGAAACCGTAGCCCGCCCGATGCCTGCGGCGCTATAGTCATCGCGTCATGGCCCGCATGGACCTCCTTGCCCGGCGAATTAGCACCTCGGTTTGCACTGCAAACCGGAGCGTCGCTGTTCGTCCGTCTGCAAGGGAGCTGTTCCATGTCCGCCGTGTTAGCGCTCAAGCGTAATCCAACCACCGTCCGATACTGTTTCGAAGCCGACGCCGAGCCGGCGATCCTGCCGCGCGCGCTCGAGCTTCTTGCCAAGCGCGGCCTGGTGCCGGCGCGCGTCTACGCCCAGGCCGATGCCGATCTTCTGTCGGTCGAGATCGAGGTCGAGGGCCTGGCACCCGACACCGCCGATCATGTCGGCCTCTGTCTGTCGCAGATCGTAGGCATCCGGCAGATCTTTTGAGGCGGCCGTCATGGCCGCCTTCATGATCCGCCCGGCAACACTCGCCGATGCCGAGGCGCTGTGCGCCTTGCACAAGGCCTCCGTGAGGACGCTCTGCGTCGGCGCCTACACGACGGAGGAGATCGAAGCTTGGCTCCGAGAGCGCGAGCCTCAGGGGTTTCGCCGCGCCATGACCGACGGCGGCGAGATCATGCTGGTGGCCGAGCGCGAGGGCGCCGCCGCGGGCTTTGCGTCGATCAAGGGCGCGACGCTCTTTGGCCTCTACGTCGATCCCGCGCGAGGCCGCGGCGCCGGCCGACTGCTGCTCGAGTCGGCAGAGGACCTGGTGCGGCGGAGCGGTGCCGCCGTCCTGTCACTGCAGGCAACGCTGAACGCCGTGCCGTTCTACCGCAAGCACGGCTTCATGCGGCAGGATCGCTCCGTCGCGCGGCGCGGCGGGCGTGATCTGGCCGTGCTGGACATGATCAAGGCGCTTCAACCGTCATCCCGAGCGTAGCGAAGCGAAGTCGAGGGACCTCCTCTTTTCGGCGACACCGGGAAGACGAGGTCCCTCCACTCCGCGCTACGCGCTCCGGTCGGGATGACGGTTGGGGTTAATTAGCCAGCCGCTCGACGATGGCGTCGATGTGCACGCGCGCGCAGTCGATGCAGGGAAAGCCTGCCGTCTCTTCATCGAAGATGACCGCGAGGTCGGTGCCGGCGAGCAGGACCGCCTCGACGCCATCGCGCCGCTGCAGCTCAGCCGCGATGCGGCGCAGACCGACGGTGTCCTCGTCGTGGCCGCGCTGGGTGTCGAGGATGCGCTGGTAGGCCCGGCCGACAAAGGCGATCTCGTCGGCTTGCGGCTTCACGATCTCGACGCCTGAAAGCTGGCCCCACAGGCTGCCTTGCATGGTGAAGGTCGTGCCGAACAGCGCCACGCGCTTGAGCTGGCGCTTGCGAAGCGCCGCGCCGATGGCGTCGACGATGTTGATCAGCGGCAGTTTTATGCGCGGCGTCAGTTCAGCGATGCAGATGTGCGGCGTCACCGCCGGCAGCACCGCCGCTTGCGCACCGGCGCGGCCCAGCCGGTCGATGAAGCCCGCGAGATAGTCGGCCAGCGCATCGAGCCTGCCCTCGCGCACGAAGCCCTGTCCCTTGTCGACATCGGCGTGGACGATGGCGAGATCGGGGATCACGCCGCGCGCTTTGCAGGCCGCCGTGATCTTCTCGTAGTAGTGGACGGTGGCGCCGACGCCCAGGCCGCCGACGATGCCGACCGAAGCCATGTCGGCCTCAGCCCGTCGGGAAGTTGCGCTTCCACACCTCGCCAAGCTCAGGCACCTGGTCGGCACGCCGGGCAATGGCGAAGAGATGCGGTGTCTCGCTCTCGAACCAGCCGCGCTTGGGCCGCCAGCGCGTCATGATGTCGATGTAGATGTCGAGGGCGGAGAAACGCTCACCCAGGAACCACGGGCTGCCGGCCTCGCGCTCGATCTGGCGCCACAGCCGCTGGGCATAGGCATCGGTCGCGGCGCGGAAGGGATCGCGCGCGGCATTGACCGACACGAAGCGCGACGGATCGTCGGCGTAGGTGAAGGTCGGATAGATGTTGGCGACGATGAACACCAGCCAGCGCAGGAACTTGCCGCGCTCCTTGGCGTTGGCCGGCGGCACCAGCGAGTCCTTGGCCGTAATGTCGGCGAGCAGCAGCGTGATCGCCGCACTCTCGCTCATGACGCTGCCGTCGGGCATCTCCAGCGTCGGCACCTGGGCCAGCGGATTGACCTTCTTCAGCTTGGCGTCGGCGTCGGGCGTGCGGAACAGGTCGTCGACCGCCTCGAAGGTGTAGGGCAGCCCGTACCAGACGAGCTGCGCCTCGACGATGGTCGAGCCCCAACCGGCGCGACCCCAGAGCTTGTAGTCAGCCATCGCTTTCCCCTTAGGGCTTCTGCAGGGGCTGGATCAGGCTGCAGGTGTCCCAGCGCCCGCCGCCGCGCTGCTGCACGCGGTCATAGAACTGGTCGACCAGGGCCACCAGCGGCATCGCCGCCTTTGCGCGCTTGCCCTCGGCCATGCTGATGCCGAGGTCCTTGCGCATCCAGTCGACGGCGAAGCCGAACTCGAACTTGCCCTCGACCATCGCCTTCCAGCGATTTTCCATCTGCCAGCTCTGCGCCGCGCCCTTGGAGATGGCGTTGATCACCTTCTCCATGTCGAGGCCCGAGCGCTGGCCCAGGTTCAGCGCCTCGGCGAGGCCCTGGACGATGCCGGCGATGCACATCTGGTTCATCATCTTGGTGATCTGGCCCGAGCCCGGCGGGCCGATCAGGGTCAACGCCTTCGAGTAGGCGTCGGCCACGGGCTTGGCCTTGTCGAACGGCGCCTGCTCGCCGCCGCACATCACGGTGAGCTGGCCGTTCTCGGCGCCGGCCTGGCCGCCCGACACCGGTGCGTCGATGAAGTCGATGCCGCGCTTCTTGCCCTCGGCGTGCAGCTCGCGGGCGATGTCGGCCGAGGCCGTGGTGTTGTCGAAGAAGATCGTGCCTACGGCCCATGCCGGCAAACGCGCCGTTGTCGCCCAGCACGACCGCCCGCAGATGCTCGTCGTTGCCGACGCAGGAGAACACGATCTCCTGGCCAGCCGCCGCCTCCTTGGGCGTCTTGGCGGCCTTGCCCTTGTGCTTCTGGGTCCAGGCTTCGGCCTTGGCGAACGTCCTGTTGTAGACCGTCACGTCATGGCCCTTGGCGGCGAGATGCCCCGCCATCGGGAAGCCCATCACGCCCAGACCGAGAAATGCCACCTTGGCCATCGTCCACTCCCGCGAGATTTCGTTGAGGGCGCGATCATAGTGCCAAATCGCGCCGATGCCAGTGATGCAAGGCTTTCCTCCCTACGCGCAGCGTGGGGAGATGCCCGCAAGCGGGCGGAGGGGTCATGGGCAACAACGAGTCTGTCGCCTTAGTGACCCTCCGCCCTCGTATGACGCGGAGCACCTCCCCAGCAAAGCTGGGGAGGAACGCGACTCTACCAGCGCCGATGATGCGCTAACTGACGAACGCAGGCCAGGCATCGTGGCATTGAGCCAGTCGCGCACGCCCGAGACGCGCGCGAACCACGATTGCGCGCCGTAAGTATCACCGTTGCCGTTGGCGTTGACGCCGCAGATCGCCCAGCCGGCTTCCGTCCTGATCCAGGCCGAACCGCCGCTGTCGCCCGAGCCCAAAATGCCGTCGAGGCGCTCGGCGCCCTCGCTCTCGCGGCGCAGCGTGACGCCCAGCCAGTTGCCGGCATCGCCGCTCTTGGGCGGCGGGCGCACGGCGTCCATGACCTCGTCGACCTTGTTGGTGGCCGCGGCCTTGCCGGGGGTCGTGTAGTACTTCGGCTGCTGGCCGACCGAGCCGATGCCGCGGCTGCCCCAGCCGACCATGACGATGCGCGCGCCGTCCTCGCGATTGCCGCCGTAGAGCGCGGGCGGCGGGCCGGCATCGTCGATCGGCCCCTCGAGCCGCACGACGGCGAAATCGTAGCCGGTGCGCTCGGCGTTGCTCCAGTTGTAGAGCGGATGGAAGACGACGTCGGTGCCTTGCAGCGCCGTGCCGTCGGGCGCGCGATAGACATAGTCGTCGGCCGCGCCGTCGCGATTGAAGACGTGCGCGGCGGTGAGGATGCGGGCGCGGCCCTGCCGATTGCCGAGCCAGGTGCCCGATCCCGAGCCCCACACCTGGCCGTCGTCGCTCGAGAAGGCGATCACCGAGGCGAACTGCGGCTGGTCGGCAAGGGCGAGATGGGCGCGAAAGCCACCCTCGGCGCGCCAGGTGCTGTCGAGGACGATGACGGCGTCGGCGGCACGAGGTGTTGCGGCGAGCGCGCCCGCGGCGAGGGTGCCGGCAGCGAAGCGGCGTCGGGTCATGGTCATGAAAGGACCAGCAGGATCACGATGGCGGCGAGCCCGGTGAGCAGGGGCGGCAGCGCGAGCGGCCAGGCGCGACGATAGAGCACCGAATCCGGCGTCGCGAGCGCCAGGATCGCCGCACCCATCGAGACGCGGATCGGCGACAGCATGGTGAGGTTGGTGCAGATGCTGTTCTGCACGGCCGCGATCCAGGCGGGGTCGACCTCGATGGCGCGGGCGAGCGCGGTCACCATGGGCATCAGCATGGCGTTGGCGGCGGCCCCGCCGCCGGTCAGGAAGCCGCCGACCGCGGCGAACACCGGCACGCTCATGGCCGAGCCGCGGCCGGCCGCCGCGCGCAACGCCTCGGCGATCGAATCGGCCATGCCCGATCCGACGTAGAATTCGGCCATCACCACGAACAACAAGGTGACCAAACAGGCGCGCCAGGCGCCGCGTCCGGCCTCGGCCAGCACGCGGCCCAGCGGCGCGCGGGCCTGCCATACGACGACCAGGCCGATGGCGACCAGCCAGAAGCCCGGCGCGTAGAACGGCGCGAAGGCCGGCTGGTTGTCGAACGGCTTCAGCGCCCACAAGGGCTTCAGGAGATCGCGCAATGGCGGCACCAGGCGCGTGGCGCAGAGCGCGATGGTGAGGGCAACGTACGGTGCGTTGGCCTTGAGCGCCGCGACGAGCCTCGCCTGGTCGGGCCGCTCGTCGCGCCAGAAGCGCACGGCGAGCAGCAGCGCCGTTGCCGCCGCGCCCGCGATCTCGACGTCGCTGTAGAAATTCAGCAGCAGGATCAGGCCGAGCAGCAGGAGGGTCCAGACCGCGTCGTCGACCTTTTGCGCCAACGACACGCTCACGCCGGCCTCTTGCGCGAAGCGCCAGTAGAGCACGAGATAGAACGCATGGATCGGCACCTGCAGGATCGCCGAGCCCAGGCCGAGCTGGTTGGGCGTCATGCCGGCGAGGGTGGCGCCGACGGTCGTGCCGATGGCGAGCGCGCCCCATGGCACCAGCGACTGGCTGTAGAGGCCGAGCACCAGCGCCGGCAGGCCGCCGATGCCGATGCGGCGAAGGCCGGTGAGGGCGATGATGTAGCCGATGCCGAAGCCCGTCACCGCCTCGCCGAACGGCGCCAGCAGGAAGCACACCGACCACAGGCGTCGCGGATTTGCCGCCAGCGCGCCGCTCGCGGCGGCGGCACCATCGCGCGCCTGCAGGCAGCGATGGAAGAACATGCCGGCGGCGATGATGGCGATGACGTGCCAGCTGACAGCCACGCGCCGGCCGCCGTCTCGCGCAGGAACAACGGACCGAGCACTTCGCTGCCGCGGCTCTGCAGGACGATGACGAAGGAGGCCGCCAGCGTCGCCGACAGGCCGGCCAGGCCCGCCACCAGGGCGCTGACGCGGCCCGAGGCGAGCAGGCCGAGCACGAGCAGCAGCGGCAGCAGGGCGAGGAGGGTGGTCATGTACTCTGCGAGACGCTGGTGGGGCGCTTACAGCGAGGTGCGCCAGTCGGCCGGCAGGCCGAGCCAGGCGCAGCGGCCGTCGTTCGATACCGTGACCGTCGGATCGGGCAACGGCGTTTCGGTGAAACAGCCGCCGGCGATGCCGGTGCGCGACGGCCACCCGTCGGCCTTCCAGAGCAGGGTGGTGCCGCAGGCGGCGCAGAACCAGCGGCGCTGCGGGTTCGTGCCGGTGATCGCGTAGAGGCTGAAGTCGCCGGTCCTGGCCGTCACAGCCGCGTCGGCGAAATAGGCCGACCAGCCGAAGGCGCTGCCGGTCCGCCGCTTGCAGTTGGCGCAATGGCAAATGGCGTTGAGGACAGGCTCGCCCTCCACCTCGATGCTGCAGGCGCCGCAGCAACAATGGGCCTTGCGGGTCATGGTCCAGCTCCCCAAAGCGCGGCCGGATGGCCGCTTGCGGAGTCAGGGCCTTTCGCCTAGAACCCGCGCCGTGCCCCGATAGCTCAGCTGGTAGAGCACGTCATTCGTAATGATGGGGTCGGCGGTTCGATTCCGTCTCGGGGCA
>CAWEIE010000026.1:0-98740 GCA_963809025.1 uncultured Alphaproteobacteria bacterium
GCCCCTTGGCTTTTGACCTCATTGGCTTCGACAGGGGACGGGGCCTGGGAGCGGTCATTCGTGGCTGTTCGTGACCATCCTGGTGCATCCCGTTCGTTCTCGCCGCGTACTTTCGGGTCACGGTCGTTCACTTGGCACCGTCTGCTTCGCGCTCGTTGGCGGGCGTTAACCAGTTGCCTTGCAAATGTCGGAATAAGTGCCAAGCCAAACTTGCCGAACCATTCGAGCATTGTTGGCCGACAGGCACTGATTTTAGATTGCGACCAAACGTCAGCATAGAACTATCGGACAGTTTTGCGCATGCGCATACTTCAAGCATGTGCGATCCAGTACTTGATGACCAACGTCCTGTGTCAGTATCTTCGTTGCTAGGCGCCAGCTGGTTCGCACGGGTCCCGCCCGGGCGCCAATAACGCATGCCACCGCCATGGCCGCTGATGTCTCAACCGAGGTCGCTGCAGGACACTATGAACTGAGGCTGGTCTAAGTCGTCGGTTCTGCCGGGAGGCTCGCTTATGATGGCCGCATAGATCGCCGGTCCACGCAGGACGTTCTCATATCGACGAGCATGATGTCCCCGTCTTTGACGATGGGCGTCATCCTGAATGCTTCCATGGAGGCCCTATGTGAATATATCATCAGCATACTGATGGATTTTCGTGCAAGTAGTCCCACTCGTTTCCGAAAATGCGCTGCCAATCTTGGATGTGACCTAACCATCAGCATGCTGACCAATTTTCGGACATGCATTCTCGAGCGGCGGATCGAAGCCTGTATGTCAGCAATAGCGCAGGCCAGACCATCAGTATGCTGATGCGTCTGCAAGCAACGACATAAAGCGTATCCTCCTCAAAAGGCGGTGAAATGTTGGCGCGATAGTTGCGTATTCTCTGGCGTGGTTGGTGAGGGTCCTCATGCGAGACACGCGCGGCTTCTCCCCTCGGAGTATTCTGTCGTCGCTGGCGGCGTTCTCGCGCCGCGCTTGGCTTCCCGTATTGGTGTTTGTGCTGCTGGTTGGCGCCTTGGAGCTCGCCGCCGGCCTCGCTTTGGTCGATTCGATGGTGCTTCCGGCGCCCAGCGATATCGCCGCCAACTTCGTCGAAGGCTTCAGGAGCGGCATCTTTCTCCGGCATCTGAAAGTCACGCTGCTTCAGGCGCTCGCGGGCTTTGTGCTCGCTTGCGTCACCGGCATTGGCCTCGGCGCAATCTTCTCCTTGTCGGAGCGGTTCGGCCGCGCGCTCCAGCCGATCCTGATCGCCGTCGAATCCATGCCTAAGATCGCATTGGCGCCGCTCATCATCGTATGGTTCGGCTACGGGGCAGGCTCGAAGATCGTGCTCGTCACCGCTATCGGCTTCTTCCCCGTATTCATCAGCACCGTCGCCGGCCTCCGTGCGGCTGAAATGGGACGCCTTGACGTGCTCCGTGCTTTGGGAGCAGGCCGCGGCCAGCTCTTTTGCCTTGTCGCGCTGCCAAGTGCGTTGCCGCACATCTTTGCCGGAATCAACGTCGCCGTCGTGCTTGCGCTCCTCGGCACGATCGTCGGCGAGTTCATGGGCGCCAAGGAAGGTTTGGGCACGTTGATCCTCTACGCCAACGGCAATCTTGATACGGCACAGGTGTTCTCGATTCTATTGGTGCTGGCTGGCGTGGGCCTGTCTCTCCACTGGATCGTTGGCATTCTGCGGCGGCGTCTGTTGTTTTGGGATGTCGCTCGCGCGGACGCCTACGCCAATGCGGGAGGCTGACGCTGGCATGGAAACTGCTGCATTCAATCTGCGGGAGGCCCGCCGTTGCGCGACGCTGTGGCCGGCTCGAAGTCCGCCTCATTGGAGTTGATCGAACTCTATTTGACCCGCCCTAGCCAGTTTGCAACGAGAAGGGAGCCCCAATGTTAGACATGCGCGAACCCGAGAATATCTTTGATCCTCGCAACTATGACAGCGTTCGTCGTCGCTTCGACGTCGCTGAGACGCTCCCCGCATGGTGCTATACGTCGAAGCGCTTCTACGAGCGCGAGCGTGACCGAATCTTCTTCAAGTTCTGGAACTGCATCGGTCACAACAGCCGCGTTCCGGACGCCGGCAGTTACATCACCTTCAATTTCTGTGGTGTGCCCCTGATCGTGGTGCGCGGCCAGGATCTCGAGATCCGTGCGTTCGTCAATTCCTGCCCGCATCGCGGATCGGAGATCATGGAGGGCGAGGGCACATGCCGTGTCATGAAGTGCCCGTATCACGCTTGGGCGTTCTCATTGTCCGGCGAACTGGTCGCGACGCCGTTGTTCGAAGAGTCCGATACCTTCAAGAAGACCGAGCATGGGTTGAAGCCGATCAAGTTGGAGCTGTGGGCCGGCATGATGTGGATCAATCTCGATCCCGATGCGCAAGATCTCCGGAGCTACCTTGGCGATTTGCCGGAGCGCACGAAGCCTTGGGGCACTGACGACATGGTCTGCGTCTCCCGCCGGGAGTATCCGGTCGCGGCGAACTGGAAGCTCTATCTGGAGAACTTCAGCGACGGCTATCACGTGCCGTTTGTTCACCAGCACACATTGAACTTCAAGAAGGTCTCCAAAAGAGACTTCCATGACCCCGGCATCTACCTGGGCAATTACCTGATGCACTACACCTACTTCGACGGCACGCGCGGTGTGCGCGAGCATCAGAAGAAGTTGCCGGAGCTTGACCTGCCGCAGGAGTTGAAGATCGGCACCTTCTTTCCAGTGGTGCACGCCAACACGATGATGAGTTTCTCGATCGACATGGTCTCGGCAACCGAGGTCTACCCGGACGGTCCCGAAAACTGCACTCTCGTTACGTCGAATCTCGTGCCGAAAAGTACGGCCGAGTTGCCGGACTTCAAGGAGATCTTCGCGCAATACATGGCGAACGGCAACATCGTGCGGAATGAGGATGTGCTTGCCGCCGAGCGCCAGCAGAAGGGCCTGCGTTCGCGCTTCAACGGCCGAGGCTGTTTCACGCCGCAGGACAAGCTGGTCCATGACTACAATCTGTGGATTATCGACCGAGTCGTCGGCAACGCGGCACCCTGAAGGCTGACGCTCGATGGGAAAGCTGGAGCGTCTCTCTGACAATCGGATGCCGCCGTCCGGGGAGGCCGGGCTGACGTCGGTCAGCTCGCCTTCGCCGGGCGCGGCGATCATGGCGCGCAACTTGATGAAGGCCTACGCGACCAACGCCGGCGACCCTATCCTGGCGCTGGCGCAGGTCAACTTTGACGTGGCCGTCGGCGAGTTCGTCTCAATCGTCGGACCTTCCGGCTGCGGTAAGACGACGGTGCTGCGCATCCTTGCTGGTCTGGTTGGCGGTTATGCCGGCTCGGTCAGCGTTAGCGGCCGCATCGTGCATGGACCATCTCCGGAAATTGGCGTCGTTTTCCAAGACGCCAATCTGATGCCGTGGCGCACTGTTCTGGCCAATGTCATGTTGCCGGGAGAGGTGCTGAGGCTGGATCTCAAAGCCTGCAAGGAGCGAGCCCGTCACCTGCTTTCAATGGTGGGACTCGCTGGCTTCGAGATGAAATTGCCTGCCGAACTCTCTGGCGGCATGCGCCAGCGCGCGGCAATTGCCCGGGCGCTGCTGCACGACCCCAAGATCCTCCTGCTGGATGAGCCATTCGGCGCGCTAGACGCCATGACGCGCGACAACATGAATGTCGAGCTCGCGCGAATTGCCGCCCAGGCCGGAAAGACGGTGTTCCTGATTACGCATTCGATTTCCGAATCCGTATTTCTGTCGGATCGGGTGCTCGTCATGTCGAGCCGGCCAGGGCGAATCATCGAAGAGATCGCCATCGACCTTCCGCGGCCGCGCAGCCTGGACATCGTGGTGGATCCTCAGTTCGCCGCGACCGTGCTGCGCATCCGTCGCCTGCTTGAGCACAACGCCGCCAATAACCCCCAAGTAACTCTGGCCCACTAATGCTCTCCCAGAACAAACTTACCGCGGGGATCGCGATCTTGGGCGTGACGCCGCGATCGTCGAAAGCAGGTTGGCTTTCCAAGGCGCAGCGACAGTTCCTTTCGGATCTGGCGCTGACGGCGACGCTCTGCGTTTCGGCGATCCTGGCTTGGCAACTATTGGTGTCAACCGGCGTCGTCAGCAGACACGTGTTGCCGCTACCCTCGAGCATCCCCGCATCGCTCATCGACCTGGTCAGCACGGGCGTGCTTTTCGAGAATCTTTTGACCACGCTCGTTGAGGCGGCTACGGGCTTTGCCATCGCGACCATTGTCGGCTTGACGCTCGGTGGGCTGATCGCGGAGTTCCGGCTCATCGAGCGAATCGTCTATCCCTACCTGATCGCGTTGCAGACGATGCCAAAGATCGCGCTTGCGCCAGTACTGCTGGTCTGGTTCGGATTCGGCCTGGGCTCGAAGATTGCCGTGGCGGCGGTGATCTCTCTATTCCCCATACTCGTGAACACCATCGCGGGTTTGAAAGGGTGTGATCAAGGCCGCCTCGACGTGCTGCGCGCGCTCGGCGCCAGTCGATGGGACTGTTTCCGACTGGTCAAGTTTCCGAATGCTCTTCCCTTCGTCTTCGCTGGCCTGAGTACGGCCGTGATGTTCGCGCTCACCGGCGCGCTGGTGGGAGAGTTTGTCGGGGCCTCCCACGGGCTCGGCTACCTGATCATTCAGGCAAACAACCTGATGGACATTCCCAAGGTCTTCGCCGTGTTGATAATCCTGTGCGTTATCGGAACGGCGGCTTTTGGCGCCATGCAGTTCGCGCGCCGGAAATTTCTCTACTGGGCCCCGGACGAGGAGTAGTTCACCATGATGAACCGTCGCGATTTCCTCTCTACTGCTTCAGTCGTCTCTATCGGCTTGGGCGCCGCGTCCAGCTTGCATCCCGCTGGCGCGAGGGCGCAGGGCGCGCTCGCCAAGACCAGCATGGGACCCACCACCGTCGACATCTCGACTGGCCACGCCGGTCACTCCTCGCTGCCGGCAGCGCTCGGCTACTGGAAGGCCGAGGGGCTTGACGTGGATGTTTTCGGGGTCGCTGGAGACGCCGCGGGCGTGCAGTTGGTTTCGGGCGCCAAGATGGATTTCATTAGCCTGGGCGGCGATCCCCTGCTTGCCGCGCGCGCCAAGGGCATACCGATAAAGGCGGTTTACATGCATGCCCGCATGCCAATCGGGCGATTCGTGGTACCCAAATCATCCGGCATAACCAAGATCGCCGACTTGAAAGGCAAGACGCTCGGGATGCCGGTGATCAATCGCGGCACCTACGTAGAGACTATCTTCAGGGAGCAAGGTCTCGACATCCATAAGGACGCCAAGTTCGTGGCGACGGGAACCGGTGCGCCAGCCCTTCTTGCGTTGAAGCGCGGCGACGTCGCGGGTTGGATGGCATGGGACACCGTGGTTGCCGAGCTCGAGAATCGCGGCATGGAGTTTATCGAGTTCCGGCCAAGCACATTCGACAACCAGTTCGGCAATGTCGTCGTCACGCGCGAGGACCTGCTTCGTGACAACCCCAAGCTTGTCGTCGCGATGTGCCGCGGAATCGCCAAGGCCGTACATTTTGGTCTCCACAATCCGGACGCTGCCATCCGGATGCATTGGAACCTTTATCCCCAGAGCAAGCCCCAGGTCACTGATGAGGCCAGGCTAATGGCTGCTTCGCGTCGGGTCTTCATGTCGCGCTTTGCCGGATACCGGCTTCGCGGAACGAACAAGTATGGCGAGAACCTGCCTGAGCAATGGGAGTACGCCGCTGATCTGATGAAGAAGCAGGGCCACCTGCCGGCAGGCTTCGATCCGAAGGAGGCCTACACCAACGAACTGATCGATCAGATCAACGATTGGGACCGTGGCGCCGTAGAAGCCAAAGCGAAGGCCTGGACGCCGACGTAATGTCGTCCTCCACAGCAACCTGAGTTGGCGGGCTAACTGCGCGCCTCTGGAGGCGCACCTTACGCCAGAGCCAAGTGCGACTGGCGAAGTCCCGCGATAGCCTAACTGATCCTGAGCGGCGCACGGCCATGCGCATTGTTGGCGCCAACAAGATAAGTAAGAGCTTTGATGAAGGCGGCGCGCTCGCGCGGCTTCAAGGCTTCTATGGTGCGTTCGTGCGCTCGCCGCGCCGCGTCCTCCATCTGTTCGAGCAGTCGGGTGCAAGCCGGCGTCGGTAGAACAAGCTTCAGCCGCCTGTCTTGTTTGCATTGAACGCGTCGGACCATCCCGCGTTGCGCCAAGCGTGCCACGACATTGGCCATGGTGGCGCGATCGACGCCCACTTCCTGGGCGAGGGCGACCTGCTCCAACCCAGGCCGGGCAGCCACCGCCGTCAGAATGCTATACTGCACGGGTGTGACCTCGAAAGCGGCGCACTCCTCGGCGAAAAGAGAGAGGTGGATCTGGTGAAGCCGCCGGATGAGGAAACCGGGGCGGGCCGAAAGAGGAAACGCCGTTTTAGTGTTCATGGCCGCTTGATAGCAGTCCCCAGCCTGCACGTCAGCGTCCCTCCGATTACGCCCGGAATGCCTATGTCATCAACGCGCTAACGATCTTCATGAGGCCCCCAACGGGCATGATCATTGGCCTCTATGGCTTGCGTGGTTCGGTGTGATCCGGCTCGTGACGCTGATCAGCGTGGAGCTTGGCGGGATCGCGTCCGGTAAAGGCCATCACATAGACGGCCTCTTCCGCTGGGACAGGAAAGCGCTCAAGCTTCCTCCAGGTCCACCGGGCAACCAGCTTAGTGACCGCGAGGAAGGCTTCGGCTGTCATGCGTCAACTCCGTTGGCACACACAGTGCAAACATCATGCCGGTTGGCGGTCAATCGTCAGCATACTAACGACTGGCGACTAGGTGCGGCACGCGTCTTGCAGTCAGGAGAGAATTGACCGGGAATTGATTCAACCCGGCGGAGGTAAGAATGCAATCCAAGCCTTTCGACCTTGTCCTGCGAGGCGGCCACGTCATTGATCCGGCGCAGGGCCTCGACGGTCTGCTTGACGTCGCGATTAGCGATGGCTGCATCGCTGCAGTGGGCAAGAACCTACCGGGGCCGGCGCGCGAGACAGTCGACACGCGCGGCAAGCTGGTGCTGCCCGGATTGATCGACACCCACGCCCATGTCTATCGCTATGTCAGCGGACGGTTCGGCCTCGATGCAGATATGGTCGGAGTGCAGTCCGGCGTCACGACCGTCGTGGACCAAGGCGGACCGTCGGTGCTTACTTTCCCGGGCTTCCGCGAATACGTAGCCAAACCCGCTGATACAAGGGTGCTTGCTTTCATCTCCGCCTACATGGTCGGCGGCCTTGAGGGGCATTACTACCCTGAACTCTATCGGCCCGATTGCATCGCCGTTGACGATACGATCCGCGCCGGCCGCGAGAATGCCGACCTCGTGCGTGGCGTGAAGGGCCACGCGGAGATCGGTGGCTTCACCCGATGGGGCGACGAGGCCATGCGCCAAGCCGCAAAGATCGCCCGAGGCCTCGATTTGCCCCTCTATATCCATTTCGGGCAGCTCTGGTCGCTGCCGGAAGGCGCGACGTCCTATGATGCCGATGCGATCCTTCCGGAAATGCTCGAGATCATGCGGCCAGGCGATGTGCTTGCCCATCCGTTCACCCGCCATCCCGGCGGCTTCGTCGATCGTCATGGCAAGCTGCATCCGTTGGTACGCGAGGCGCTGGCGCGCGGCCTCAAGACCGATGTCGGTCATGGGTCGCATTTCTCGTTCAAGACGGCGCGGCTCGTGCTGGATGCTGGCATCGTGCCCGATACCTTGGGCGCCGACATGCATGGCTACAACACCAGAATAGCGAAGCCACGCGGCACCCCGGAAACCCATCCCGACAAGGAAGAGATGCACCTGTTCGCCGGCGCGCAGAATTTCTCGCTAGCGTCTGCGATGACCAGCATGCTGGCCTTGGGGCTTAAGCTCCAGGATGTGGTGCCCATGGTAACCAGCAATTGCGCTGGCATGCTGGGTATGGAGTCCGAGATCGGGGCCCTCCGCCCGGGGGCTGAGGCCGACGTCTCGGTGCTGCATGACATGACCGGCCGCTTCTTGCTGGAAGACAATGAAGGCGCGCAGGTCGTCGCCGAACGCGCGCTGCGCCCGGCCTTTTGCCTGCGGGCCGGCAAGCGCTTTGAGGCGGATTCCCCGCTGCTGCCGGAGACTGAGATGGCCGCCGCGGCATGACGGCGGCGTCCAAAGTCTATGGCGTCGGCGCATCGCTTCGCCGCAAGGAGGATGCGCGCTTTCTCAACGGCAGGGGGCAGTATGTGGGCGACATGGTCCGTCCCGGAATGCTCGAAGTTGCATTCCTGCGCAGTCCCATAGCGCATGCCCGCCTGCGCGGTCTAGCCAAGCCCGAGGGCGCAGAAAAGAGCGTGTTCACCATCGATGATCTGCGAGACATCGGCACCATACGGGCCAACTCCGCCTTGCCAGGCTTTCGCGCATCAGAGCAGCCCGTGCTCGCCCGGGAGAAAGTGCGGCATGTAGGGGAAGCGATTGCCGCCTGCGTCGCTGACAGCCGCGCTGAGGCCGAGGATCTCGCAGCCGCCTGCGTCCTCGACTACGATCCGCTTCCTGCCGTTGCCGACATGCGCACTGCGTATTTGCCGGGTGCGCCGCTGCTTCACGAACACTGGTCGATGAATGCATTCCTCGAGACCGCTCGCGATGACGACGTGTCCGGGCTTGACGCCATTGCTGCCGCAAAGGTAACGCGCGCCTTGCGAACTTCGCGGCAATCGATGGCCCCGATAGAGGGCAGGGGGGTTCTTGCCGAATGGGATTCGCGGCTCGAGCAGATTGTCGTTACGACCTCGACCCAGATGCCGCATGTCACCAAGACCGGTCTTGCCGACTGTCTTGGTCTCGACGAAGGCCAGGTTAGGATCATCTCCCCCGATGTGGGCGGCGGCTTCGGCTATAAGGGAATCTTGCTGCCGGAGGAGGTCGTTTGCGCAAGCCTCGCGATGCGCCTTGGCCGACCAATCCGTTGGATCGAGGATCGCTTCGAGCAGCTTACGGCAGGAGCCAATTGCCGGGAGCATCACTATACAATCACCGCTTGGGCAGACGCTAAGGGCAAGCTGTTAGGCGTCGAATGCGACGCTATTGTCGATGCCGGCGCCTACTCGTCTTATCCATTCGGTGCGTGCCTGGAAGCGGCGCAGGTTGGCTCTATCTTGCCTGGGCCTTATGTATTGCCGCTCCTGCGTTGCCACACGATTTCAGCCTGCACCAACAAGCCGCCGATCCTTCCCTATCGCGGCGTGGCGCGCACTGGGGTTTGCTATGCAATGGAAACGACTCTCGATGCACTGGCGCGCAGGCTTGGAATCACGCCCCAAGCAATCCGTCTGGCGAATCTCGTGCCGCCGGCGGCGATGCCATATCGCAATCTTGTAGGCAAGGTTTTCGACAGTGGCGACTATCCAGAGTCGCTGCGCCGTGCCGCGAATGCGATCGACATTGAAAGCGTGCGGAAGCGCCAGGCCGCGGGCGAGACGGTAGGGGTCGGGTTCGCCATTTTCTGCGAGCAAGGCGCGCACGGCACCTCCGTTTATCACGCTTGGGGCATTCCCTTCGTCCCAGGCTTCGAGCAGGCCCATGTGCGACTCAGCGCCGACGGCGTGCTTGAGGTGCGCGTCGGCGTACACAGCCATGGCCAAGGGATGGAGACGACCTTGGCCCAGGTGGCGCACGAGATTCTCGGAATCCATCCTGACAAGGTCCGCGTCGTCCATGGCGACACGGCGCTGACGCCCTATTCAACTGGCACCTGGGGCAGCCGAGCAGCGGTGATGGCCGGCGGCGCAGTAGCCGAAGCTTGCCGGCAGCTCGGCGAGAGAGTGGCCGTTATCGGCGCTGCCCTGTTACAGGTCTCGCTTGCGGAGGTGGCCGTCGAAGGCGGCGAGGTGCGACACAAGGATTCTGACGGTGCCGTAAGCATCGCTGACGTAGCCCGCACCTGGTATCGAGCGCCTCAGAACCTCCCGCGGGGCGTCGATAAAGGCGGTCTTGAGATAACGGCTGGATATCGGCCAGACCCTGACACCGGCACCCACTCTTATGCCTGTCATGCTGTCGTTGCGCGGGTTGACGCGCAAACCGGCGCGGTCGCGCTTGAGGACTATGTCGTCGTCGAGGATGGCGGGAAGTTGCTGAACCCATTGATCGTGGATGGACAGATCTTGGGTGGCTTGGCGCAGGGGATCGGCACGGCATTGTACGAGGAGATGCCATTCGATCGCGAAGGGCAGCCGCTTGCGGCGACGCTCGCGGACTACCTGCTGCCTGGGACGACCGATGTGCCGGATGTGCGTCTCGATCATATGGAAACGCCAAGCCCTTGGACCACGTTCGGTCAAAAGGGCATCGGCGAAAGCGGCGCGATCGGGCCTCCGGCGGCAATCGTAAACGCCATCAACGACGCGCTGACAAGCCTGGGAGCCGAAGTGCTGGATTTGCCGGCAAGTCCATCGCGTGTGCTTGCCGCCATTCATGCGGCAAGGAACAATCCAAGGTGAAGCCCGCAGCCTTCGACTATGTCCGAGCGAAGAGCTGGGCGGAGGCCGTCCAACTCGTTGGATCTGGCGCGCGGCCAGGCGCGGGCACGCAGTCGCTTGGTCCCTTGCTCAATCTCCGGCTTGCGCAGCCAGACACGATTGTCGATGTGAGGCACCTGCCGCACTTTGGTGGCGTGACTCTTGTGGGCGATACCGTGCGCATCGGCGCCGGCACGACACATGCCGCGATCGAGGATGGAGCGGTGCCGGGAAGGACCGGCGAGATCATGGCCGGCGTTGCTCGTCGCATCGCGTACAGGCCGGTACGCAATCGCGGCACGATCGGCGGCAGCCTCGCGCATGCGGACCCGTCGGCGGACTGGGTGGCAGTCCTGCCGGCGATTGGCGGGGTAGCCATCGCGGTTGGTGCCAACGGCGAACGCCGCATTCCCCTGAGCGCCTTTGTGACGGGCATCTTCGAGACTGTCCTGGCGCCGGACGAGCTGTTGCGTGCGATTGAAGTGCCAGCACTGCCGTCGACGGCGCGCTGGGGTCATTGGAAGTTCTGCCGCAAGGTCGGTGAGTTCTCCAAGGCGACAGCCTGCGTGCTTTTGGCTGAAGGCGCCAAGCCGCGCGCCGTATTGGCCGCTCTTGACGGTCCGCCGCTGGTGCTGGAGGACGCATCGGCGTTGCTTGCGGATCCCGTCGGTGAAGCTAACCGGATCGTGCTCGCATTAGAGCAACTCGCGCCTTGGCGTCGCGCTTTGGCTGAGGCTGCCTTGGGTCAGGCCGTGAAGGCGGTTGTCACGCCATGAACCGCATCGAGATCTCTTTGATCGTCAATGGAGATCCCGTCGAACTCCAAGTCGAGCCGCGCGAGCAGCTCGTCGACGTGTTGCGCGGCCATCTCCTGTTGACCGGCACTCATGTGGGCTGCGAGCATGGGGTTTGCGGAGCCTGCACCGTTGAGCTCGACGGCGCTCCCGCGCGTTCGTGCATCGCCCATGCCGGGAACTGCAGTGGGGCGATAGTCCGAACTATCGAAGGTTTTGGAGAAGATCCGGTAATGGCCGCTCTCCGAGAAGCATTCTCGCGCGAGCATGCGCTGCAGTGTGGTTATTGTACGCCGGGTATGCTGGTTGTCGCCCGAGACATCGTCGTCCGTTTGCCGGACGCCAATGAAAGTCGTGTGCGCGAAGAACTGGCGGGCAATCTCTGCCGCTGTACCGGGTACCGCGGCATCGTGCGCGCAGTACTGAGTGTCCTTTCGGATCGGCGACAAGCGGTGGCGTCATAACCACCGAGCCCGCAAGGCCGGGCACTTCACCCAGACCTGCATGCGGGAGCGGCCTATGCCCGCGGCTACCTCAACTCAAAGCAGCGGCTTGACCGAGGACAACCTGTTGAGACTCCACATCTAGAGCAATCCTAGGCTCCTGAAACTCGCGTGCCCCTTGCGGCCGATCACGAGGTGGTCGTGGATGGCGATACCCAGCGCCTCGGCAGCCGCCTTGACCTCGCGCGTCATCTCGATGTCGTCGCGTGAGGGCTTGGGATCACCACTTGGGATGATTGTGCACCAGGATCAGGGCAGCGGCGTTCAGCGTCAGCGCGCGCTTCACCACTTCGCGTGGATAGACCGGCGTGTGATCGATGGTGCCGCGCTGCTGGACCTCGTCGGCTATAAGCACGTTCTTGCGGTCGAGGAAGAGGATGCGGAACTGCTCGGTCTTCTCGTGGGCGAGCGCCGCATGGCAGTAGTCGATGAGCTGCTGCCAGTTGGTCAGCACCGGCATGTCCTTGACCTTGCGCTCGGCGAGCCGCCGGCCAGCTTCGCGGGACGCCTTGAACAGCACGAGCGTGCGCTGGTCGATGTCGAACTCGCGCAGCTGGGCGGACTCGGCGGCGAAGACGTCGCCCAGGGTGCCGAAGCGGTCCAGCAGCCGCTTGGCCAGTGGTTTGGTGTCGATGCGTTCGATGGAATAGAAGAGCAGGAGCTCCAGCAGCTCGTAGTCCTCCAGCAGCTCCGCACCCGCCCTCATGACTCGCTCCCGCACGCGGCCGCGATGGCCGTGATAATGAGGCTGCGGTTCGGCCGGGGCGGCGTTGTGCCCGGCGCCCGCCGGCCGCGCTTCGAGCGCCGAGGCAAGCCGGTTGGTCGGATCGTCGCCGGAGAATTCCCAGCATTGGCCGAGCCGGTTCCAGGTGCCGCCCGCCTCGCGCAACAGCAGGCGGTACGAAAGGGTGTTGCCGATGACACGCCAGCGATCCTCCCCGGCCTGGACGCGCAATCCTGCCGAGAGAAGCGTGCACAGCGCGTCGTCGCTTGCAGCGACGGCCTTGGCAGTGCGCCCGGTCTTGGCTTCAGAACGTCGGTCCACGTCCTTCTGGACGAACCGACGGGGCCGACCGTTACAGGGAAAAGTTCAGGCCGAGACGGCCTTGCGAGGCTCTTCGCCGATGGCGGCGAGATCGTAGGGCGGCTTGGCCAGCCCCTTGGGCGACAGGGTGAAGAACTCCACGCCCGTCTCGGTGATGCCGACGGAGTGCTCGAACTGGGCCGAGAGCTGCTTGTCGCGCGTCACGGCGGTCCAGCCGTCGCTCAGGATCTTCACCTGCCAGGTGCCGGCATTCACCATCGGCTCGACGGTGAAGAACATGCCGGGCTTCAGCACCGGGCCGGTGCCGGCCTTGCCGTAGTGCAGGATGTTGGGTGCATCGTGGAAGATGCGGCCGAGCCCGTGGCCCGAGAAGTCGCGCACGACCGAGAAGCGCTGCGCCTCGACGAAGCTCTGGATGGCGTGCCCGATGTCGCCGACGCGGCCGCCCGGCTTGGCGGCGGCAATGCCGCGCATCATCGCCTCGTAGGTGATGTCGCAGAGGCGCCGCGCCTTCACGCCGACGTCGCCACAGAAGAACATGCGGCTGGTGTCGCCGTACCAGCCGTCGAGGATCACCGTGACGTCGATGTTGACGATGTCGCCCGACTGCAGGCGCTTGTCCGACGGAATGCCGTGGCAGACGACGTGGTTGATCGACGTGCAGATCGACTTCGGATAGCCGCGATAGCCAAGCGGGGCGGGGATCGCCTTGTGGTCGAGGATGTAGTCGTGACAGAGCTTGTCGAGCTCGGCCGTGCTGATGCCGGGCTGCACATGGGGCGTGATGAAGTCGAGCGTCTCGGCCGCCAGCCGGCCGGCGCGGCGCATGCCCTCGAAGCCCTCCGGGCCATGGACCTTGATCGTGCGCTCGTCGCGCCGCCAATAGTCGTCGCTGTCGTCGATGAAATCGCGGGGACTACTCATGCGTCATATTTGGCATGCGATACCGGCCGTAACAAGACCGTGCGGCGCTTGGCCCCCCGGCGGACCTCCGCTAATGTCCTGAAAGAAAAGGAAAATGAGCGTGGCAATGTCCGAGCCGGCAAAAATCGTGACCGCCTGCATTGTCGTCATCGGCAATGAAATCCTGAGCGGGCGGACTCGCGATTCCAACATCCAGTACCTTGCCACCGAGCTCGGCCTCCTGGGCGTCCAGGTGCGCGAATGCCGCGTCATCCCCGACATCGAGGCCACGATCGTCGCCACCATCAACGAGGTGCGTCGGAAGTTCGACTACGTCTTCACCACCGGCGGCATCGGCCCGACGCACGACGACATCACCGCCGATTCGATCGCCAAGGCGTTCGGCGTCGGCATCTCCGAGCATCCCGAGGCGGTGGCGCGCATGACGCGGCACTATGGCGACGTCGCCCTGTTCACGCCTGCCCGGCGACGCATGGCGCGCGTGCCGCACGGCGGGCTGCTGGTCGACAACCCGGTGTCGGTGGCGCCGGGCTTCCAGATGGAGAACGTCTTCACCTTCGCCGGCATCCCCAAGGTCGCAGAGGCGATGTTCCAGTCGATGAAGCACAAGCTGGTCGGCGGCACGCCGGTCCTCTCGCGCACCGTGCGCACCAACCTGCCGGAGGGCATCATCGCCGAGCCGCTGGGCGCCCTGCAGCAGCGCTACGACGATCTCGACATCGGCAGCTACCCCGCCTTCCGCAACGGCAAGCCCAGCGTCTCGCTGGTGCTGCGCGGCACGGATGATGCAAGGCTCGCCGCCGCGGCGGTCGAGCTTCTGGCCACGATCCGCGGCATGAACGGCGAGGCGGAGGAGTTTGCCCAGTAAGCTTTCGAGCAGGCTTGCAGCGGCGGTTCAGTGGGGCGTGCTGATCGCCCTGTCGGCCGGCATCGCAGCCTTCCTCCTGTGGATCCACGCACCGGCGGCCCTGATGCTGGGCCCGCTGATCGCCGGCATCGTCGTCGCCGCCTCGGGCGGCAAGGTGGCGTTCCCGTTGCCGCCGTTCGTGCTGGCCCAGGGCGTCGTCGGCTGCCTGATCGCCAGCATGGTGCCATTGTCGATCGTCGACGACGTGCTGCGCCACTGGGTGCTGTTCGGCGCCGGCGTCGTGCTGGTCGTCGTCGTCTCGAGCCTGCTCGGCTGGCTGATGACGCGCTGGCAGATGATGCCCGGCACGACGGCGCTGTGGGGCACCAGCGCGGGGGCTGCCTCGGTGATGACCATCATGGCCGAGCATTACGGCGCCGACCCGCGGCTCGTCGCCTTCATGCAGTATCTGCGGGTCGTTCTGGTGGCCGTCATCGCCGCGATCGTGGCCCGCCTGTTCGGCGTGACGCCGGTGCATGTGCCGCACGACATCGTCTGGTTCCCCACCGTCGCCTGGCTGCCGCTGGCCGAGACCCTGGCGCTCGCCATCATCGGGCCGATCATCGCCCGCTGGATGCGCATTCCCGCCGGCGCCTTCCTGGTGCCGCTGGTGCTGGGCATCCTGCTCACCCATTTCGGCCTGATCCGGATCGAGCTGCCGACCTGGCTGCTGGCGGCGAGCTACGCCTTCGTCGGCTGGAACGTCGGCCTGCGCTTCACGCGGCCCCTGCTGATCCATGCCCTGAAGGCGCTGCCGGTCATCTTCGGCGCCACCTTGACCCTGATCGCGCTATGCGGCGCCATCGCCGTCGGCATGGTCTGGCTTGCCGGCGTCGATCCGCTGACCGCCTACCTCGCGACCAGCCCCGGCGGTTCCGATTCCATCGCCATCATCGCCGCCTCGACCAACGTCGACGTGTCGTTCGTCATGGCCATGCAGACGGTGCGCATGATCGCCGTGCTGTTCCTGGCTCCCATTTTGACCAAATTCATCGCCGAACGGCTCGACGCTGCGCAACGAAAGTAATCAGCGGCAACGTCAGTGCGCAGGATCCGATGGGCGCCAGTCGAGGCGAGGCCGGCGACGGGCCGCCACGCAGTCGCGCAAATAGAGATTGATCAGGCTCTGGTAAGGGATGCCGACCTCGGAGGAGATCGCCTTGAAATAGGCGATGGCTTCCTGGTCGAGCCGGATCGTGACCTGCTTCTTCAGTCGCGCTGCGGAGGGGTTCTTGCGGCCGGCGGAGAAATCGTACTCTTTGCGCATCGTCATCTGTTCCTTCGATAGGTTGCAGCCTCGCGCGGCGTCGCTTTGCGCGCCGAAACAATGCGGACGACATCCGCACGGAGTACGTGGCAGACCACGAGAAGCCGCAGGCCATAGCTCAGGCCCAGCAGGATAAACCTTTCTTCATCTTCAGAATGATCCGGATCATCGATTACCAACCGTTCGGATCGGCAAAGGCCGAACGGGCTTCTTCAAACGTGACCTTGTGCTTTCTCGCATTACTCGCCGACTTTCGAGGATCCCATTCGAAAGAGAGGTCAGGCATATGTACAATATAACTACGATGTAGTTTTGGATCAATCGCGGCACGTGCTTGAGAACGCGCCGCCGGTCGCTGGCACGACACATTGGATGAGTTGGGTCCATTGTGTACGGTGTGCCATGACCGTTATTCATGACATGACCGCGGCCGATCTTCTGGCCGCCTACAAAACCAAGAAGCTTTCCCCCGTCGAAGCCGTCGACGCCGTCATCGCCCACATCGAGACGTGGGAGCCCAAGCTCAAGGCGCTCTACGCCCCCGACTTCGAGGGCGCCCGCCAGGCCGCCAAGGCGTCCGAGAAGCGCTGGCTGGCGGGCAAGCCGCAGGGTGCGCTGGATGGCGTGCCCATCACCATCAAGGAGAATATCGCCACCAAGGGCGTGCCGGTGCCGCTCGGCACCGCGGCGACCGACCTGGTGCCGGCGGCGGACGACGCGCCGGCCTCGGCGCGGGTGCGCGAAGCGGGCGCTGTCATCCTCGCCAAGACCACCATGCCCGACTACGGCATGTTGTCGTCGGGTCGAAGCTCGTTCCATCCGCTTACGCGCAATCCCTGGAACCTCGCCTGGAACCCGGGCGGCTCGAGCGCCGGCGCCGGCGCGGCCGCGGCGGCAGGCTACGGTCCCCTGCATCTCGGCACCGACATCGGCGGCTCGGTGCGCCTGCCGGCCTGCTGGAACGGCATCTTCACCCTGAAGCCCAGCCTCGGCCGCGTACCGGTCGATCCGCCATACTTCGGCCGCGCCATCGGGCCTATGACGCGCACGGTGGCCTGCTCGGCCCTGTTGCTGGCCGAGCTATCGAAGCCCGACCCGCGCGACCATATGAGCCTGCCAACGGCTGTCATCGACTGGAGCGCAGGCCCGCTCGAGCCCAAGGGCCTCAAGATCGGCCTGCATCTCGACGCGGGCTCGGGCCTGCCGGTCGATGCCGAGGTGAAGGCCGCCGTCGAGGCCGCCGCCAGGAAGTTCGCCGACGCCGGCGCCAAGGTCGAGCCGGTGGCGCCGTTCCTGTCGCCCGACATGCTGCACCTGCAGGACCTGTTCTGGCGCGTGCGCAGCTGGGTCGACTTCTCGGCGCTGAGCCATGCCAAGCAGGCGAGCGTGCTGCCCTTCATCGCCGACTGGTGCCGCGGCGGCGCCGACGTCTCGGGCGTCGCGGTGGTCAAGGCCGTCGCCAACTACATGGCGATCCGTGCCGCCGCGACGCGCGCCACCCAGCCCTTCGACTACGTGCTGTCGCCGGTCTCGCCGGTGCCGACCTATCGCGCCGAATGGGAGACGCCGACCAACGACGTCCAGCGGCCTCTGGAACACATCTCCTTCACCATGCCCTACAACATGAGCGAGCAGCCGGCCGCCTCGATCAATTGCGGTTACACCACGGAAGGCAAGCCGATCGGCCTGCAGATCGCCGGCCGTCGCTTCGACGATTTGGGCGTGATGCGGATCTCGCGCTGGTTCGAGCAGGCGAGGGGGCCGCAAAAGGCGTGGCCGGAGTTCCCGAAATGAGGGAACCGCTCGGCATCCTGATGCTCGACACGCGCTTTCCGCGCATCGTCGGCGACATCGGCAATGCCCAGTCCTTCGACTTCCCGGTGATCTTCCGTCGGATGGAAGGTATCGGCGCGGCCGACGCCGTGACGACCCATCCCGACCGGCCGCGCGTGCTGGCAGCCCTCGAGGCCAATGCCCGGGCGCTCGTCGCCGAGGGCGCGGTCGGCCTGTCGACGAGCTGCGGCTTCCTCGCGCTCTACCAGGACGAACTCACGGCCCGCTCGCCCGTGCCGGTCGCGACCTCCGCGCTGCTGCACATCAAGCAGCTTGCCAAGGAGCGCATGGGCAAACGGGTCGGCGTGCTCACCGCGTCTGCGCGCAACCTCACGCCGGCGCATTTCGCCGCCGTCGGCGCGCCGATCGACACACCCTTCGTCGGCCTGCCCGAAGGCAGCTCGTTTGCCAAAACCTTCATCGGCAACGCCACGACGCTCGACCGCGACCAGGTCGAGCGCGAGGTCGTGGCCGCCGCCCGCGATCTCGTGGCGCGCCATCCCGGCATCGACACGATCGTCTTCGAATGCACCAACCTGCCGCCATACAAGAAGGCGGTCCAGGATGCCACGGGCCTGCCCGTGTTCGACGTGCTCGACCTGCTGAAGGGCTTTTATGCCAGGCTTACGGGGCCAGCAGGCGGCGGTAGACAGGCTGCAGCAGGGTAGGGATCAGGTAGATCGGGAACTGCACGGCGGCGATGAACAGGAAGACGTCGGCGTCGACCGAGGCCGGCAGCACGGCCATCAGCAGCGCATTGTGGCGGCCGCCCGAGCAGTAGCCCGCCGTCAGCGCCACGCGGCGGTCGAGGAACGGCAGCGTGCCCGCCGCGACCACGAGATTGCACAGGATCATGCCGGCGAAGGCGCCGACGACGAAGCCCGCGAGCTTCAGGGGCTGCGCCGTGGCCTGGGCGACCACGCCGTCCATCAGCGGAATGGCGAAGACCATCAGCACCACGACCGACAGTCCGTCGATCGTCGGCGCTTCCTCCATGATCCGCGCGCCGAGCCACCGGCGGATGGCGAACGCGCCGGCTGACGCCAGAACGACGATCAGCGCCAGGCGCAGGCTGAGATCGATGGCGCTGATGTGCAGGTCGAGATCGAGCAGCCACAGCGCCAGCGGCGGCAGGGTGAAAGGCACCAGGAAGTTGGTGAAGAGCGTCAGCAGCAGCGCGAGCGAGGAGTCGAGCCGCAGGAAGGCGGCGGTGGTGGCGGCCGAGATGATGCCGGGCGCCATGGCGCTGAGGCAAAGCGCTGCGACCAGGCCGGGCCACAGGCCGAGCCCCTGCCAGATCGGCCAGACGATCAACGGAACGACGACCAGATTCGCCAGCGCCAGCACGACGGCAAGGCCGGGCCGGCGCAGGAGTGCGGCCACCCGCGCCCAGTCCATGCGCGCGAGCGCCAGCATCAGCAGCAAGACGGCCAGCGGCCACAGCAGGACACGGCTGGCCGAGGCGACGTTCTGGAAGGCGAGGCCGATCGCCAGCGACAAGGGCAGAAGGGTGGTGGCGCGACCGCCCATGCGCCGCAAAACGTGAACGACCGGATTCATCGGACCCGAGCTTACACGTGCTAGCCTGCGCCATGTTCCGGCGGGCTTTCATTGCTGCATTGCTGGCGGCGACTCCCTCCCTGGCCCAGCCGGTGGCCGCGCCGGACTGCACCGTCGATGGCCGGCTGACCGACAGCGACGGGCTCAGGCTCGACATCGCCTATCGCTGCCGCGCGACCCAGCCTCTGTCCTTCCGGTCGGTCGAGGACCGCGCCTCGTCCTACGTCCAGGATCTCAAGGTCGAGCAACGCGACGGCGTCGCTGAAGCGCGTTACCGGTTCGATCTCTCGGGCTTCGCCCGTGCCGTCGAATTCGACGTCGCTCGCCGTGCAGCGCGGCAACGGCGTGCTCGCCATCCTGGGAAGCTGGCTGCTCGAGCCGCAGGGCTATGATCGCTTGCCGATCATCGACATCCGCATGTCGACGAGCCCGGGCCTGCTTTTCGCGGCCGGCCTGCCCAAGGTGGGCGATGCCTGGCGGCTCGGCGGCGCTCCGGTCGTCGCCGCGGGCTACACGGCGCTGGGACGACTGGCCTATCGCGAGCTCGCCGTTCCCGCGCCGGGATCGCTGCGACCGGGCCAAACCCCCAACCAATCCACGGCCGACGCCGTGCTGCGCGTGGCCATCCTCGACGGCGTCGGCGAGAGCGCACGCGCCGACCTGTTCGACTGGGTCGAGCGCACCGCGCAGGCGCAGTCCAACTATTGGCAGGGATTCACCGCCAAACAGGCGCTGCTGGGCCTCGTTCCGGTCACGCATCGGCAGGGCGTCGGCTACGGCCGCAGCGTGCCGGGCGGCGGCGTCACGGTGATGGTCGAGGTCGGCACCGACGTCGACCGCCGCCGCCTGTTCGACGACTGGGTGCTGACGCACGAGCTGATCCATACCGGCATGCCCTTCATCCGCCGCGGCGGCACCTGGTTCATGGAGGGCGCCGCCACCTACGTCGAGCCGATCATCCGCGCCCGCGCCGGCTGGAAGACCGAGGAGGAGGTGTGGCGCGAGTGGGTCGACAACATGCCCAAGGGCGTGCGGGCCTTCTCGGGCAGCATGGCCAATGCGCGGGGCCAGGAGAACTACTGGGGCGGCGCCACCTTCATGCTGATGGCCGACGTCGGCCTGCGGCGCGCCACCAACGGCGCCAAGGGGCTGGAGGACTGCCTGGCCGGCGTGCTGTGGAGCGGCCTCGACGGCGCGCGGCGCGCCACCATCGCGGAGTATGCCGCCGCCTGCGACGGCGTCACCGGCACCACCGTCATGAGCGGCCTGGTCGAGCGGCACTTCAACAGCGCCGAACCCGTCGACCTCGCCGCGTTATGGAAGGACCTCGGTATTTCACTGGTCGCCGGCCGCATCGCGCTCGACGACAGCGCGCCGTCGGCACGGTGGCGCAAGCTGATCGTGCCGGGCACGCATCCGCCCAAGCGCGTCAAACTGCCCTGGGAGAGCTAGACCGAGCCGCGATTACAAGTCGATGACGGCGGCAACCTCCGTCCGGCCAGCGTCATTGGTTCGCCATGTCACTTCGCGACCTCCTGGCCGTAGCCGACGAATACCTGCCGTGGATACCGAACTGGGTGTGGGCGGCGTTGATGCTCGTCGCGGCGGCGGCTTTGGCGCTGCTGCTGCATCGTGCCGCGGTGCGTCTGATGCGTCGGCTTGTCTCGCCACAACGGGCGTTCCTTCAGTCGCTGATCTCTGCGACAGACGGCCTCATCCGCATGGCGCTGGTCATCGTCGCCGTCGCCATCGTGCTGCCGGTCGCACCTTTGGATCGCGACGCGCAGGCTGCTGTCGGCCGCGTCCTGGTAGTCGCCTTCATCCTGCTGGTCGGCTGGAGTGCCTCGACGGCGATTGTGCTGGCATCCGACTTCTATCTTCGTCGGGCCAATGTCGCCTCTGCCGACAACCCACTGGCACGCAAGCACATCACTCAGGTGCGGGTGTTGCGCCGCGTGACCGAGACATTGGTGATCATCGTCACTGTCGCCGCCGCCCTCATGACCTTCGATTCGGTGAAGCAATACGGCGTCAGCCTGATTGCCTCGGCCGGCGCCGCCGGCATCGTTGTCGGTCTGGCGGCACGACCTCTGCTCACCAACCTGATCGCCGGCATCCAGCTTGCGATCACTCAGCCGATCCGGATCGGCGATGCGGTCATCGTGGAGAACGAGTGGGGGTGGATCGAGGAGATCACCGGCACCTACGTCGTCATCAAGGTGTGGGACTGGCGGCGGCTGATTGTGCCGCTGTCGTATTTCCTGGAGAAGCCGTTCCAGAACTGGACCCTCCAAGGTACCGACTTGATCGGATCGGTCTTGCTGTGGGTCGACTACACGGTGCCCGTCGCCCACGTCCGGTCCAAGCTCGAGGAGATCGTGCGCACGACCAAGCTGTGGAGCGGCGAGGTGGTCAACCTGCAGGTCGTCGAGAGCAACGAACAGGCCGTGCAGTTGCGGGCCTTGGTCAGCGCGGCGCACCTCGGAGCAGGCCTGGGATCTGCGCTGCGAGGTGCGCGAGAAGCTGATCGTCTTCCTGCAGCAGACCTATCCCACGGCCTTGCCCAAGCAGCGTGCCGAGCTGGTCGAGTTCGAGCGGCCACGAAGCGCTGCCTGAGCCTTAGAACATCCCGTTGTTGTTCGCCGGCTTCTCCGGGATCGGCTGCACGACATCCCAGTGCTCGACGATCTTGCCGTTCTCCAGCCGGAAGATGTCGACGATCGCCACGCCACGCTCGCCCGGCTCGCGCACGCCATGGACGTGCAGGATGACGAAGTCGCCTTCGGCAAAGACGCGCTTGATCTCGCTCTTGGCGTTGGGGAACTTCTCCTTGCGCATGGCGATGAAGGCCTTGAAGCCTTCGATGCCGTCCGGCGCGCCGGGATTGTGCTGGATGTAGCGCGGGCCGAAATGCTTGGCCGCCGCCTCGAAGTCCTTCTGGTTCAGTCCCTTCTCGTAGAAATCGAGCACGACCTTCTTGTTCGCCTCGGGATCCGCTGCGTGGGCCGGCAACGCTGCTGCCAGCAGCAACGCAATGACGAGCGCGATCCTTCGCATGAGTTTCTCCCTGTTCGTCCTTCCCATGCTAGCGTGACGCCATGACAACCGACACCGGCGTCTGGCTGGAAGACCTCACTTGGCCCGAGGCCAAGGCGCGTTTCGAGGCGGGGGCGCTGGTCGTGGTTCCGGTCGGCGCGGCGGCCAAGGCGCACGGGCCCCATCTGCCGCTCAAGACCGATGCGCTGACCGCCCGCGCCCTGGCCCAGCGGCTGCTCGAGCGCCTGCCGGCGGTTGCGGCACCCGTCGTGGGCTTCGGCTTCTACCCGGCCTTCACGTCGTTTGCCGGCAGCCAGCATCTGTCGGCCGCAACCTTCAAGGCCCTGCTGGCCGAGCTGCTGGGCAACCTGCGCAGCCACGGCGTCCGGCGCCTCGTCGTCCTGAACACCGGCGTCTCGACCGAAAAGCCGATCGACGAGATCGCCGATGGCGCAACCGACCTTCTGGTGCTGCATATGCGCGGGCTGGGGGCGGCGGCGGAAAAGCTGCTTGCCGTGGCCGAAGGCGGCCACGCTGACGAGCGCGAGACGTCGGTCATGCTGGCGCTGGAGCCGCGCAGCGTTCGAATGGACAAGCTCGCGCTCGACGGGTCGTTCGAGCGTACCGGCGCCACCGGCGATCCGACGCGGGCCACGGCCTTCAAGGGCGAGCGCATCCTGGCGGCCCGCACCGACGACATCGTCGCGGCCATCGCCCGACGCTGGCCGGACCTCGTGCCGCGGCTCTAGATCGGCCCGCCGCGGCAACTCCGCGATCCACCTCGGCGTTTATCGCGCGCACGCACCAACAACCAAGAAGGAACCAAGCGATGGCCGACATCACCAAGATCACGCCCAATACGCTCATCAATGCCGAGCGCGTCGAGGGAACCTCCGTCTACAACCCGCAGGGCGACAAGCTCGGCACGATCGACGACATCATGATCGACAAAGTGAGCGGCAAGGCGATCTACGCCATCATGTCGTTCGGCGGCTTCCTCGGCATCGGCGAGAAGTACCATCCGCTTCCCTGGTCGGCCCTGAACTACGACGAAGGCAAGGGCGGCTATGTCGTCAATCTCGACAAGAAGATGCTCGAGCGCGCGCCGACTTACGACATGGACGAGGACTTCCACTGGACGCCTGACTATGGCCGCCAGGTGGACCGCTACTACAACGCGCCGACCTATTGGTAGGACGCCGCTGCCGGCCGGTGGCGCCGCTTGGCGGACGCCATCGGCTGGCACCTGATCCCGACTTTTAGAATGGAGAGCGACGCCGCAGCCCGAGCCGGCGGCCACGCCGGTCACGCGGTGCGGAGGCGTGCTGCTGCAGCTCCGTTGGCGCCTGCGGTGTTTCGCTCGGCGCGGCGGCGAGCGCACGCCCGCGCTCGGTGAGCCGAATGCCATCGGCGCGATCTTCGATCAGCCCCAGCATCTCGAAGCGCAGGCGCTGGGTCGACGACAGCGGAACCGCCAGCGCCGACGCCGTCGCTGTCCGGGCAATGGCCCGCAGGATCTCGTGTTCCTGGGCCCCGAGCGGGGTGTTTTTGCTGCTCATGATCGACTTGCAGATCAACGTGGCCTGCGATGGGAGGTTGCAGCCGGTACGTGTCCTGCCTCCGGTGCCGGCCACTGGGAACAGGTGAGTTTCGCGTGCCCATCACTTGGACGATCGATCACGACCGGCGCATGCTGACTGCCGTGTGCCAAGGCGACGTCACGCTGCTCGACCTCGAGGAATATCTTGATGCCGCGGTCGTGGCCGGGAGCATGCCTTATCGCAAGCTGGTCGACGATGCGCCCGCTGGCCATCGTCGTGGTCACCGAACACACGCATGGGCTGGCCCGCCTGTTCGGCGCCCTGGCTGCCGCCGACCGGCCGATCAAGATCTTCCGCGACGCGCGGGCCGCACGGCGTTGGCTGGAAGACCAGTCGGCATAGATGGCGCTCTACTGGACGATCGGTTCCCGCCGGCGCACCGTCGACGTCGTGGCGGACGGCGAGGTGTCGATGACCGACGCAGGGGCGTTCTTCGACCTCGGTCGAGGGGGCAAACGCGCTGCCCTACAGCAAGCTGCTAAACGGCGCGCGTGCGCGCGGCCATGACGCCCGACGATGTCCTGTCGATCATCGTGCGCATCCGCGGGTTGCACGCGCTGGGAACCATGGGCGCGCTGGCCGCCGTCGCCACGGCCGAGCAGGCTGAGCGTGTCGCCCGCCTGCTGGGTGCGGCCGCCGTGGCCGACTGCCCGATGAAGGTGTTCGACGACGTCAACCAGGCGCGTCGTTGGAACGAGGCTCAGCCGCCCCGGATTCCCTGACCAGCCGGGCCAGCGCTGCGATCACCTCGCCCAACTCATAGGGTTTGTCGAACAGCGGCCGCTCGCGGTGCGTGTAGGGCATAAGGGCGCTCGACAGGCCGCTCACGAACACGAAAGGGATGTTGAGCACCGCCAGGACGTCGGCCAGCGGAAATGACGTCTCGTTGCGCAGGCGGATGTCGAGAAGCGCGCCATCCAACCGGTTGTCCGCCATGGCCGCATGGGCCCCGGCCACCGAGGCCACGGGTCCGATCACGATGCCGCCAGCCTGCTGGACCGCTGCCGCGAGATTGAGCGCGATGGGAGCCTCGTCCTCGACGATCAGGATCTTTCGGCCGTTGAGCGGCGGATCGGAGGGCGGAAACTCAGTCGACATTAGAACTGTAACGCTGACCCCCGATGCGCGGTTCCTCGCAACCGTCGCTCGGTTGCTGCACGGCTTTCTCTTCCTTGACGCTGCACGCGCCAAGCGCAAGAGCGGGAACGATCTTTCATTTTCACCGTTTCACGGAGACCTTTCCGGGAGGAGATACCATGCCCGACTATGACCCCAAGACCGACATCCATGTGACATCCGGGCCGCCAAGCGGTGGCGGCGGCCTGTATTTCATCGTCGGCGCGTTGGTGGTGGCCGTTCTGGTCGGCGCCTATTTCATGTTCGGCGCCCCCGGCCTGCACAGCAACGTGGCTCGCGCGCCCGACCGCAACGTCAACGTCACCGTTGAACAGCCGCGCGCTCCGGCTCAGCCGGCGCCGGCCAATCCCGCTCCCGCGCCGCAGCGCCAGCAGTAGCCATCTGATTTGGATCGCACGGCGACGGCGCCGCAGGATATGCTGCGCCGTTCGCCAGACAGCAGGAGCGGTCCCAGTCGATGAAGCGTTCTGTCATTGCCGCAGCGATTGCGGCCACGTTGGTCACCGGCCCGACTTTCGGGCAGACAGCCATCCAAGCAGGTCTGTGGGAGATCACCGACAAGACCACCCTGGAAGGGGTGCAGCCGATGCCGTCCGCTGCCAAGCGCGTCTGCGTGAAGGGCGGCGAGGCGATCCTGGAGCGCCTGCTCTATCCGACGCCTGACGACTTCGCCAAGCATGGCTGCACCTTCAGCCCGGGCCCCAACCAGCCCGGCATCTTCAAGGCGACCACGGTCTGCCCGCCGACCGACGAGACGCCCGGCGTCACCGCCCAGGCGGAGATCAGCTACAAGCCGGACAGCTACGAGGGCCTGGGCCAGCTCACGGTCAAGGACAAGGCCGGCGCGACGGTCAAAGGCAGCAGCGTGCTGAGCGGCAAGCGCGTGGGGGATTGCTGATCAGCTCCCGAGCTCATCCACCTCCCCCGTCATACGGGGGAGGCCGGGAGGGGGCAGGCCACAGTGAGAGCGTCAGCGCGTTTCAGATCATGATCTGATCTTCTTCCTTCGCGCACCACCTCTGTTGCTTTCCCCCTCCCGGCCTCCCCCGTCATACGCAGGGCGATCGCATATGCCCACTTCCGTCGTCTCGACCGAGGGCCCCCTCGACTTCGCTCGGGGCAAGCTCCGTCCCGAGCGGAGAGACCTTCCGTCCACAATAGGCCACTTATCGTGGACAGAAGGTCTCTCCGCTCCGCGCTTCGCGCTCCGGTCGAGACGACGGAAATCGCCATATGCGATCGCCCTACCGTCATACGGGGGAGGTGGATGAGGTTGGACGCCATGAAGTTGCCCTGATTCGATCAGGGATAGCGCCAGGCAGCATCCCGTATACCCGCCGTAGGAGCGGGGTTCCCGGTGCGTCTGACGCGGCTTGTGACAGTACTGATGGCTTCCGGCCTGGCGCTGCTGGCCCTCGCTATCGCGCTTTCGCTCATGACGGCCGCCGCGGCGACCGGTGATGCGCGCTACGACACCGCCGCCTACCGTTACACCGACAAGCCCTCGGCCGCCGCGATGGCTTCGCGCACGCTCACCGTCTACATCGATGGCGACTTCGATGCCGCCGAGCGCGAACGCATCGGGCTGGCATTGCGGCAGTGGAACCACGTGCTGAACGGCTTCGTGCGCCTGCGTCCGGTGCTGCTGCCGGCCGATGCGTCCGACGGCGCCGTGGCGCAGCTTCGCCGCCAGGGCGCCTGGATCGTCGCCAAGGTCGACAGCCGTCATCCCGCCGCGCGCGACCGCAGTGCGCTCGCCATGACGGTGGGCAATCGCGGCAGCGGCTTGGTCTACGTCATCGCCGATCGCTTCGCGGTGCGCGACCTGGCGGCGGTGATGCTGCACGAGGTCGGCCATGTGCTGGGCGCCGGTCACGATCCGCACGGCCATCTGATGGCCCCGGTCTACGACCGCAACAACGGCCACTGCATCGATCGCGGCGCCGCGACGATGGTGGCGTTAGCGCAGCGCCTGCCGCTCAACAAGCTCAACTGGTGCGTCGGGCCGGGCCTTGACGGTGGCCGTACAGCTACCGCTGACGCACTTCCTGATCACGAAACGCCGGCATCACCTGTTCGCCGAAGCGGCGCATCGAGGCCATGTTCTGCGCGTGGTCCATGGCGCCGAAGCCGGTCTGGCAGAGCAAATGGCGGACGCCGACATCGCGCAGCTCCGCCACCTGCTCGCGCACGCGCTTGGGCGAGCCGTAGAGCGACCCGGTCTGCAGGGCGAAGGGAATGGCGACGGAGTCCGGCACCTTGGGATCCGTCCAGGCATTGAGCGTTGCCGGCTCGGGCTCGAAGTCGGCCGGATTGTACGCCTCGCGCACATGCATCATGTGGGCACGCGTCTCGGTGAGAAGCCCGGCGAGCTCGTCCTCGGCCTGCGCGTCCGATTCGGCGACGTAGACGTTGCGCCACAGCGCACTCTGCGACAGCAGCCGCGTTCGCGTGCGCTCGTCGTGGCCGCCTTCGGCGATGCCGGCCTCGTAGGTCGCCCATCGCTCCTTGATGCGCTCGACGGGGAGCCGCGCCGTCAAGATGGGGACGCCGAGCCGTCCGCATTCCTTGAACGATCCCGGCGAGATCACCGAGCGCCACAGCGGCGGGCCGGGCTGCTGCACCGGCTTGGGCCGGATGGCCGGGATATGGACTTTGTGGAACTTGCCGTCATAACTGAGCGGCGCCTCGCGCCAGGCGCGCTCGATGATGTCGACGGCCTCTTCCATGCGCTCGCGGCTGTCGGTGCTGCGCAGGCCGTGGCCGACGAACTCGTACTCGTTGTAGACGGTGCCCTTGCCGATGCCGACGTCGATGCGGCCCTTGCTGAGGTTGTCGAGCAGGGCGAGCTGCACGGCGAGCCGCACCGGATGGTGGAACGGCATCTGCACCACGGCAAAGCCGATGCGGACGCGCTCGGTCTTCATCGCGAGTGCCGCGGCGAACATCAGCGAATCCGAATAGACGCTCTCACCGGTGAAATAGTGCTCGGTCAACCAGACGTCGGAGAAGCCCAGCCGCTCGGCGCTGCAGGCCTGGTCGATCAGGTTATCGATGCGCTGAGCATCCTCGTCGGGCGAGGGCGACAGGGAAAGGGTGAGCCAGCCGAACTGCATGCAGCCAATTCACCCGCTTTGGGCGGGCGAGGCAAGGCAGCTGTTTCTCGGCGCGCGGTCAGACGGTGCGCAGGACGCGTGTGCTGCGTCCGGTCGCGAAATCGTAGGTCTCGTAACCCGTCAACCAGGAACGCGCGGCACCGATGTTGGTGAAGATGCGAAACGGACGATCGCCGGCTCTCTGCTTCAGCAACACCGCCATGTCGAGATTGAGAGCGGAGCCCACGACCATGGCGACCGGACCCGGCCGCTCACCCTTGCCGTGCCGCATGAGGCGATGGGCCACCATCTCCAGGTCGTCGGCGGCGAGCGCCAGCGTGCAGGTCGTGATGTCGACCAGCTTGGCGTAACCCGTGGTGCCTTCGCCGATGGTGCCGGCGAGATACGCCTCGATGTCCGAGCGTGTCACCGTGCCCTCGCCGCTGACGATGCAGAGCTTCGAGGCGGGAAGGATGGACGAGCTGAGGGGCATTGCTCGAAGTCCTCGTGGGCTGATGGTCAATGCAAAAAGTCACTGTAGAACAGACGGTTAGATCCTTGGCGCCCAACGCCACGCGGAGGGTAATAGTTGCTGCAAATAGATCAGGGGTGACGTTGTCGGTCGGCGATCGATGGGTCGCCTTTTTCGCAGTCGCGGCTCGACGAGCAGACGACCCGGCTCGACGAATCGTGTAGGACCAAGGTCGTGGGCAGGCTTTGGCTGAACGTTCTGATGGTCGCTGTCTCGGTTGCGGTGTGCACCGTCGCGGCCGAGCTTGTCGCGCGCTATCTCGACACCAGCTCAGACAGCGGGCCGGCGGCCCGCCACCTCGACCAAATCGCCGTTGCGCCTGGCGTCGAACGCGCCTGGTTCTTTACCGATCCACCACCGTTGCCGAACCGCAGAGCGATATCGCAGGAATGGCTTGAGCTGGTGCGCAAGGTCGAGCAAAGCGGCGTCACCGAAGGCACGCGCCGCGCCGACATGTTCAAGGCGTGGAATGCCAACTTTGTCGGCGATCCCTGCCGTCATGCTTATCTCTGCGGCGCGCCGGGCCATCTCTATCTGTACGACCCGCCGTCGGGCGAGGCGCGGCCGCCATACCGTTTCCTGCCCAACGCGACGACGCCGATCGGCCTGGTCACCAACGACTACGGCTTTCGCGGACCGCCGGTGCCGGTCGCGCGCCAGCCGCGGACGGTGCGCATCGCCTTCATCGGCGCCTCGACGACCGTCGGCAATCACTACTTCCCCTATTCGTATCCTGAGTTCATCGGCAACTGGCTGAACATGTGGGCTGCGTCACGCAAGCTCGACGTGAAGTTCGAGATCCTCAACGCGGGGCGCGAAAGCATCACCTCCAGCGACAACGTCGCGATCGTGCGCGACGAGGTCCTGCCGCTGCAGCCGGATTTGCTCGTCTACTACGAGGGCGCCAATCAATTCGATCTGCGCACTCTCGTTCCCGACGTTTCGAACAGCGCCGGCCTGGCGGTGGCGGCCGGCGATCGTTGTCCGGCACAGTCGGCTGTCAGTGGGCCGGCCGGGGCTTCCGCCGGCTGGCTGGCGACCCTCGAAGGCGAGTCGGCCTTGGCGCGCCGCGTTCAGGCGTTGCTGGCGGCGGGCAACCCGGCCGAAGGCGGCGGCGAGTGGCCCAAGACGGATTACACGCTGGTATGGCCCAGGAGCGTCGATGAGCGCGATCCCGACATCGCGCGGCCTGACCTTCCGGTGCACCTGTCGACCATCCTGCACGACCTCGATGCCATCCGCGCCGCCGGCAACGCGGCCGGCGCCGAGCTCGTGCTGGCGTCATTCATCTGGCTGGTGAAGGACGGCATGGTCCTCCATCCCATCCGCCATCGCTCGATCCTCGAATACCTCAATCAGAGCTACGCACCGTTCCGCTATCGCGATCTCGAGCGGCTGGCGGCGTTCGAGAACCGCGTGTTCGCCAAGTACGCCCGTGTGCATGACCTCGGCTTCATCGACGTGGCGGGTCTGATGCCGTTCGATCCCGACCTCTTCATCGACGCCATTCACAACAGCTATGCCGGAGAGCGTCTGCGCGCCTGGGTGTTCCTGCAGGGCCTGGTGCCGATCGTGGAGCGCCATCTGAAGAGCGGCGCTTGGCCCCGCAAGGTCGACGCGGCGAAAAAGCCGGCGCCGGCCTTCAAGCCGCGGCCCATCACCTTTGCCTGCACTGGCAAGTCCTAAAGCAGAATTCCGGCTCACCTCATCCTGAGGGGGCCGTTGTCGTCGCGACAAGGCGCTTGGATCAGGAGAGAAAGGAGATGCCGGCGCGGCCCACCCCGGGCGCGCCGGCACACTCCACACACTTGTCGACGATCAAGGGGCCGAACTCCCCAAGCACCTCGGTGTCCCGATCAGTCGACGACAGCTTTATGAATTAATTGCACCTCGGGCGCAATAAATTTATTGGCAGACGTGTCCTTTGACGGGCTCGCGCAGGCGCCAGCACAGCACGTCGTTGTCCGAAGCCCGGCCGGAATTGCAGAAATAGACCTCGCGGTCTTTTTGCACCCAGAGGCCGCCTGGGACTGCCGCCTTGATGTCAAAGCCGCGGGTGATCAGCGCGGCGGCCGACATGCCCGGCGCCTCGACGTGCTGGGACATGCAGGTCTGCCCGGCTGGGGCCTGTGGCGGCGCTTGCTGCCGCGTCGCCGGCTGCTGGGCATGGGCGGCTCCCACCAACACGGATACGACGGCGACGGCGACGAGCGCTTTCATGGGGATGCTCCTTGAGCGCAGCCTATTTAATCTGCATCAAAGAAGCAAATACTTGAAATCCTACTGCAACGATACGGTCAGATTGTAGGGACTTGGTGGCCCCGCCGGGCCAGGGCGCATGACGGCCAGGATCAGGTAGTTGCCGTCGCGAGGGATGGCGCCGATCCACGCAGTCGCGTTGTCGGTCGGCCCGGCGTCCGGCAGCGTGCCACCCGAGACGACCGGCAGGCCGTCGGCGCCCTTGGCCAGGCCCGCATCGGCCTTGAAGACCTGGAAGCTGACGCCGGTGGCGACGGGCATCACCGATACCATGAGAGTTTGCCCCGCCTTGGCCTGCACGTAGTAGACGTTGCGGCCGCCCGGGGCCAACTGGCCGGCAAGCGTCGACGTGTTGGAGCCGGGCGCGAAGGTGACGGTGGTCATCCCCGGCAGAGGGTTGACCGGTTGGGCGAAGGCGCGGGCCGAAGCAAACGAGACCGCGGCAAGCGCGAAGAGGACACGACGACGGATCATGCCGTCACAATCGCATCCGAAAGCACAATCCGTCTAGCCGGACGGTTTGCGCCTCCTGGATTCCACTCTACCGATCCTTCAGCAACGCCACGACGTCGGCTGGATCGGGAATGACCCGCCAACGCGCGCCGGCGGCTTCGATGAGATTGCGCCAGCCATCGATGCGGCGCGCGTAGCGCTGCGGGTCGCGATTGTCCTCGGGCAGGCGAACGACGTTCGTGGCGATGACGTCCAGTCCCTTGAGCGAGGGCGGCAAAGCGGCCTCGCGCCGGCAGCCGGCGGGCAGGTCCTCGTCGAGGTCGGAGAACAGCACGATGACGCGCGTCGCCGCCGTTCGCCCCGCCAGCTGTTGCGCGGCCTGGGTGAGGGCGCCGCGGATATCGGTGAAGTTCGTCGCCTTGGCCTTGGCAGCTTAACCGGCGAGCCGTTGAGCATTCGCGGCCACAAGGCGCTGCCGCCAGTCCGCCAGCCATGCCAGCACATTGTCCAACGTGGCGGGCTAGATGGCGGTCAAAACGGACGAAACCGTGGCAATCTCCTGCCCGGTAGACGTCAAGGCCCGCCGGCTAGGGCGAGGCTTGGCGCCTGCTCCTGACCGCCTTGGTGACGGCGTGGGCCAAGGCGTCCTGACGATAGGGCTTGGACAGGCGGGGCAGGCTGGCGTCCGCCCCGATGGGCAGTTCGGCATAGCCGGTGGCCAGGATGATCGGCATGTCGGGATGGCGCGCCAGGATCCTTTTGGCCAGGTCGCTGCCGGTCATCTTGGGCATGGCGTGGTCGGTGACCACCAGGTCGATGGCGGATGGGCGTTCGAGCTGTTGGAGCGCCTGTTCGCCCGAGTAGGCCATGACGACGGTGTGACCCAGATCCTCGAGCATGGCGCGCGTGTTGGCGAGCACCAGCGCGTCGTCGTCGACGGCCAGTATGGTGAGTGGTTGCATCCGCTCGAGCGCCGGAGTTGGCGCCTCCGAATCGTCGCCCCCAGCAGGCCGTTCGGCTGCCGGCAGCCATATTTCGGCAGTCGTGCCTTCGCCCGGCTTGCTATGCAGGAGAAGTTGTCCGCCGAGCTGCTCGACCATGCCGTGAACCATGGAAAGGCCTAGGCCGGTTCCTTTGCCGGTACCTTTGGTTGTGAAGAACGGCTCGGTGGCGCGCGCCAGCGTCTCGGCGTCCATGCCCTCGCCGGTGTCGTGCAGCGTCAGCCTGACGTAGCGCCCGGGGCGCAACTTGTCATCGCCCACCGTGGCCTCGTTGCGCGCGGCGATGGTCAGGATGCCGCCGGCCGGCATGGCATCGCGTGCATTGACCGCGAGATTGAGCAACGATGTCTCGAGCTGGTGCGGATCGGCCATCACATTGTCGAGGACGAGGGGGAAACGTGTTTCGATGGTGATCTGCGGCCCGAGCGAGCGCTGCAGCAGGTCGCGCATGCCGCGCGTCAGCTCGACCACGTCGACCGCTCGCAGGTCGAGCTCCTGCCGCCGCGCGAAGGCCAGCATGCGCTGCGTCAGGGTGGCGCCGCGTTGCGCCCCTTGCACGGCGTTGTCGAGCAGCCGGGTGATGCGCGGATCGTCATTGGGCAGATAGCGGCGCAGCAGATCAAGGCTGCCCAGCACAACGGTCAGGAGGTTGTTGAAGTCGTGCGCCACGCCGCCGGTCAGCTTGCCGATCGCCTCGATTTTCTGCGAGTGCATCAGCGCCTCGCGCGTGCGGTCGAGGGCGATCTGGGCCTCGCGACGCTCGGTGATGTCGCGCGTGATCTTGGCGAAGCCCACCAGCCGGCCCGACGGCTCGTGGATGGCGTCAATCACGACATTGGCCCAGAAGCGGGTACCGTCCTTGCGCTGCCGCCAGGCCTCGGCCTCGAAGCGGCCTTCGCGCTCGGCGATGGCGAGGCTACGCGCCGGCTCGCTGCGGCTGCGGTCCTCGTCGGTGTAGAATATCGAGAAGTGCTGGCCGACGATTTCGTCCGGCCCGTACCCCTTGATGTGCTGGGCGCCGGCGTTCCAGGTGCTGACGATGCCGTTGGGGTCGAGCATGTAGATCGCGTAGTCGCTCACGCCCTCGACCAGTCGGCGGAACAGCTCCTCGCTGCGCCGCAGTTCCTCCTCGGCCTCCCGTCGCTCCGTGAGGTCGCGCGTGATCTTGGCGAAGCCTATGAGCTCGCCGTCGTCGTAGATGGCGTCGATGATGACGAATGCCCAGAAGCGGCTGCCGTCCTTGCGCACGCGCCAGCCTTCGGCCTGGAACTTGCCGTCGCGCGCGGCGATCTCCAGCACGCGCTGCGGTATGCCAGCCGTGCGGTCGGCCTGTTCGTAGAAGTTGGCAAAGCTCTGCCCCAGGATCTCGCTCGCCTTGTAGCCTTTGATGCGCTCGGCACCGGCGTTCCAGCTGCTCACGATCCCGTTGGGGTCGAGCATGTAGATGGCATAGTCGGACACTGCCTCGACCAGCAGGCGAAACCGCTCGGCCTCGCTCGTGCCTTCAAGCGATGCCTCTTTGATCTTTCCCGCCGCTGAATTCATACACTCCCCGTCGACCGTCAACGCCTCGACCGCCTCCAGGTTGCAGACAAATGGAAGCCGCGCATGATGTCGCGGAACGCCCGTCCGCGGCGGACGTTTTTCCGCTTATGTCGCAGCGTTCGATCGTCGCCCGGCTGGCCGAGGAAAAAGGCCTCGTCATCGTCGGGCCGGAGGCGCTGACGCTGCGGCGCCAGCGTTGCGGCAAGGGCTTCGCCTTCGTCACGCCCTCCGGGCCTTTCGTGCGGGATGCCGCAGAGATTTGCCGGCTGAAGGCCCTGGCCGTGCCGCCGGCCTACGCCAATGTCCGCTTCGCGGCCGATCCGGCTGCCCATTTGCAGGCTGTCGGCGAGGATGCCGCCGGCCGGCTGCAATACCGCTACCACCCCAAATGGGCCGAAGTCCGCGAGGCGCTCAAGGCGCGCCGGCTCGCGGGCCTTGCCAAGTCGCTGCCGGCGATCCGCCGGGCGGTCGGCCGTTGCCTGTCCCAGGAAGAGATCGATCGGCGCTTCGTCGCCGCATCGGTCGTCGAACTGGTAAGCCGCACGGCGATCCGCGCCGGCGGTGAGGAATACGCCCGCGAGCGCGGTACCCGGGGGGCCACGACCCTGCTGAAGTCGAATGTCAGGCTCGCCGACAAGCGTGTCGTGACGCTGTCGTTCAAGGCCAAGGGCGGCAAGGTCATCACCAAGCAGGTGCGAAGCAAGCGCTTCCATGCCGCCATCGCGCGTTTGCTGGAATTGCCCGGGCGACGCCTGTTCCAGTGTCGGGAGGCCGACACGGTGCGGCCGGTGCGGGCTGCCGAGGTCAATGCCTTCCTGCAGGAAGTCGCCGGCAGGCGCATCTCGCTCAAGGACTTCCGCACCCTGGTCGCCTCGGCGGCGGCCCTGAAGGCTCTGGCTGCGACCGAACCTGCCGACAGCGAACGCAGGCGTCGGCGCCAGGTGCGCGAGGCGGTGATCGAGATCGCCGAGGAGTTGTCCAACACGCCCACGGTGTGCCGCACCTCGTATGTGCATGATGCGGTGATTGCCGCCTTTGAGGCGGGAGCGCTGAAGCGTCCAAGGATCAGGAAGGGGAAGTCGCCAGAGACCCAGGCCGAGTTGCTGGCGCGCATCGTGGCCAGGCATGCCGGCTGACGTCCTCGCTGGACACATCTTCTTGTTCCTCTCCCCGTTAGGGCAGGGCGATCGCATATGCCCACTTCCGTCGTCTCGACCGAGGGCCCCCTCGACTTCGCTCGGGGCAAGCTCCGTCCCGAGCGGAGAGACCCTCCGTCCACAATGGGCCACTTATCGTGGACAGAAGGTCTCTCCGCTCCGCGCTTCGCGCTCCGGTCGAGACGACGGAAATCGCCATATGCGATCGCCCTACCCTAGCGGGGGAGAGGAGCCTGATTTTGAGGCAAGCAGGCTAATGCTCGAGTGGACTTTGCTCTCGCTCAGCCAGGCTTGCGGCAGTCGATCGGAACAAGCCGCGGTGGCACGGCAAAGGCGGGATGGCTCGGCGCCATCGTCGGCACCGGTTTGGGCCAGTCACCGCTCGCCAGCCGCTGCTCGATCAGCGGCACGAGCAGCAGAAAGGTTACCCAGCCCTGCATGCGCTCGCCGGGATAGGTCTTGTGCACGGCGTCGAAGAACAGGTTCGGATCGAACGGCATCATGGCCGCGACGTCGACGAACGGCAGGCCATGCGCGCGGGCGTAGGCGGCGAGCACGCGGTTCTGGAACGCGGCCAGCCGCTCGAGGTCGCGGTAGGTGAAGGGGAAGTAGCGCCGATTGAGCTGGTCGAGGGCGTAGCGGTGGCGCACGGGGTCGAGCACCATGCCGTCACGCACCATCCACATGAAGGAGGAAATGGCGAGCTCCGCGTCGACCTTGGCAAGGTCGGTCCTGATCTGGTCGAGATCGTGGAGGATCGTGCTGAGATTGAGCGGCAGGTCGGCGCGCGTGATGTCGGGCGCTTTCTCGTCCAGCCCAGCCGGCCAGTCGAGCTTGTAGGCGGGCTTCGGCCATTCCGCACCGCCGCCCGGCTGGTCGAGCAGCCCCGTCGCGGCCTGCACACGCCGCGCCACCGCCGACCAGCGCGCCGCATCCTTCAACAGTCTCTCGAGCGGTTCCGGCTGCGCGCGTTCTTCGGCAGCCGGCCGGCGCGGCGCGTCGCCTGCGATCGAGTTCGAGCTCGAACTGGTTGCCGCCTTCGTAGTAGACGACGAGGTCTGGCCTGGTCGGCACCACCTCCTGCCGCACGATGGCGGCGATGCCGGTCGAGCCGATGCTCTCGCGCGCCGCGTTCAACACCTCGAAGCGCACGTCGAGCGCGCGCGCGTTGGCCCATCGCTGAAGGAAATACCCGACGAATTCCGGAAACGAGTGCGGCATGTGATGACTGCTCACCACCGTCGAGGCGCCGACGAACACGATGCGGATGCTGCGCGGGCTGCGCGCGAAGTTCACCGGTCCGCCGCGCCAGCCGAACGCGTTGGTCACCATCGTTTCGGGGTTTGTGACGCTTGGCAGGAAACGGAACGGCGGCAGCGGCTTGCCGTCGGGCGGATCGAAGACGAACAGTGCGCCGGGTGCGTCGCGCAACATGACGTGAGCGCAAGGGTCGGGCGCCAGGGCGGCGTTCCAGACCTTGAACATGTCGCCGCCGCGGAAAATCGACCCGGTCTCGGCGTGCTTGCGCTCCAGGTCGTCGTACCAGCGCTGCCATTGTTCGGGCACCGGCTGGCGCGGCGGCGGTGGCACCTTGTCGTAGAACCAGGCGCGCTCGACTCCGGCGACGCGCGGCAGCGAATCGACGTGCGAGGCCGCCGTATCGCGGCCGACCGCCAGCGGCAGGGGGAAGGACAAAATCGGCATGTCGTCCATCCAGCGGACGGCTGCCTCGGCCACGGCCAGGCCGAGCCCCAGGGAGCCCAGCAGGAGCAGCCCGTTGCCTAACAGTTTCCTCGGCAGCCCCGCTTTTGCCGCGCTTTGCCGCGTCTTCCCTTTGTCATCCACAGGGCTTAAAATGCCTCGCTTTCCCGGCTCTTGGCATCTGGAAAGCACATGGCTCACATCAGACTGAATACCCACCCCTCCCAGGGCGGCCAGGCGGCTCCCCCGGTGATCTGGGGGGCGCGCGATCCCAAGATCCGGGGGCCCGTCGTCGGCACCGTCGGTGATGCAGCCAAGCGCAACGCCATCGGCGTGCATTCCGGCGTCCTACGGCATCTATCGGGCGCTGGCGATCGCGGCGCAGGAGCTGAAGCCCGGCCATCGTCCCGACTTCACCAACACCTCGCCGGCCGAGCCGATCGGGCCGTTCGAGAGCTGGTTCGATGCCAGGAAGATCGTCTCGCTCGATCCGTGGGGCCACATGGTGGCCGAGGTGTTCGCCGACAAGCTGGCGGCCGGCTGGGACATCCGGCCGACCATTGCCGTCACCAAGGCGCATGTGAACATGCCGGAGATCATGGACGCCATGGCCGCCGGCCGGCTGAAGCCCGACAACGACATCCTGAGCGGATCGGGCGACGTGAAGGTGACCAAGGCGGCAATCGAGCCGGTGTGGTGGCTGCCCGGCATCGCCGAGCGCTTCGGCGTCAAGGAGGGTCGACCTGCGCCGCACGCTCTTCGAGCAGACCGGCGGCATGTACACCGAGCTGGTGACGCGACCCGACCTGGAACTGTTCCTGCCGCCGATCGGCGGTTCGACGATCTATTTCTTCGGCGACGTGTCGAAGCTCGGCAAGCCCGAGACGAAGATCGCCTGCCGCCTCCACGACGAGTGCAACGGCTCGGACGTGTTCGGCTCCGATATCTGCACCTGCCGGCCTTACCTCGCGCACGGCATCGAGATCGGCATCGAGATGGCGCAGAAGGGCGGCGTCGGCGTCGTCATCTACAATCGCAAGGAAGGCCGCGCGCTGGGCGAGGTCACCAAGTTCCTTGTCTACAACGCGCGCAAGCGCCAGCCCGGCGGCGATTCGGCGGCGCAGTACTTCAATCGCACCGAATGCGTGGCGGGCGTCCAGGACATGCGCCTCCAGGAGCTGATGCCCGACGTGTTCCATTGGCTGGGCATCGCCCGCATCGACCGCTTCGCTTCGATGAGCAACATGAAGTCCGATGCGCTCCGCGAGCAGGGCATCGAGATCGTCGAGCAGGTGGCGATCCCCGACGAGCTGATCCCCGCCGACGCCCAGGTCGAGATGGATGCCAAGAAGGCCGCCGGCTACTTCACGTCCAAGAAGCCGGAGACGGCCGAGCTCGCCAAGGCGAAAGGGCGGGGTCTCGATGAGTAGTGGGAGCGCGGACCTCCAGGTCCGCATCATGGGAGCGCATTCACATGCGCGTCTGAGCGGACCTGGAGGTCCGCGCTCCGCATGACCGACTCCCTTGCGTATCTGCGCACGCCCGCGGCGATCCGCGAGCGGGCGGAGGCGATGCTGAAATATGCCGAGGACGGGCGGTCGGCCTGGTTCTCGGTCGACGCCAACGGGCTCGAGGCCGCCGTGCAGGCGACGCTCAAGGTGACGCGGCAGCGCTTTGCCAATCCGGCGGCGATCCCGTTCCATTCACGCTGGCGGCACTTCGAAGCCGGCGGCCGCGACCGCTGGCCGGCGCTGGCCGAGCGCCTGTCCGGACTGCCGAAGGAGGAGGTCGCGCGCCGGCGCATGGATCTCGCCGTGGTGTCGGTGCTGCTCGATGCCGGTGCGGGACCCACCTGGTCGTATCGCGAGCCGGGGACCGACGAGACCTATGCCCGTTCCGAAGGGCTGGGCGTGGCCAGCTTGCACATGTTCGCCAACGGCGCCTTCAGCCGCGATGCCAAGGGCGATCCGCTGCGCGTCGACGCCGAGCGGCTCGGCGCATTGACGCCGATGGATATCGCCATGGGCTTCCAGGTGAAGGCGCACAATCCGCTGACCGGCCTGGAGGGCCGCGCTGAGCTTTTGCGCAAGCTGGGCGGCGTCGGCCTGTCGCGGCCGGGCGACCTGTTCGACATCGTGGCCCGCCCCGAGGTGAAGGCGGCGAGCATCCTGGCCGCCGTGCTCGACAAGCTGTCGCCGATCTGGCCGCTGCCCATGGGCGACGTCTGGCAGCACGCGGCCATCGGCTGGGTGCCGTTCCACAAGCTGTCGCAGTGGCTGTCCTATTCCCTGGTCGAGCCGCTGGAAGGCGCGGGGCTCAAGGTCACGGCACTCGACGAGCTCACCGGCCTGCCCGAGTATCGCAACGGCGGCCTGCTGGTCGATGCCGGGGCGCTCAGGCCCAAGCAGAAGGTGCTGCTGGAGAAGCCGTTCGCCGCGGGCGACGAGCCGATCGTCGAATGGCGGGCGCTGACGGTGGCGCTGCTCGATCGTATCGCCCAACACGTGCGCGGCCATCTCGGCTTCGATGCAGAGCGCCTGCCGCTGGTGAAGGTGTTGGAGGCCGGCACCTGGTTCGCCGGCCGCGTGCTTGCCGCGGAACGCCGTCCCGGCGGCGGTCCGCCGATCGCTGTCGTGAGCGACGGCACCGTGTTTTGAGCGAGTTCGTCGAGAGAGCACCGTTGTCATCCCGAGCGTAGCGAGGGACCTTTGCTGTGGCCCTAAAGGTCCCTCGCTGCGCTCGGGATGACAGGGTTTTTGGGGAGATACCGAGATGTCGTTGCCGCATTCGATCCACGTCGTCAGCCATCCGCTGGTGCAGCACAAGCTCACCAAGATGCGCGACCAGGAGACGTCGAGCACCAACTTCCGCCGCCTGCTGCGCGAGATCGGCCTGCTGCTGGGCTATGACGCCACGCGCGACCTGCCGCTGGTCGAGCGCGACATCACCACACCCATCGAGGCGATGAAGGCGCCGCTGCTCGAGGGCAAGAAGCTGGTGGTCGTGCCGATCCTGCGCGCCGGCCTGGGGCTCGCCGAGGGCATCATCGATCTCGTGCCGCTGGCGCGCGTCGGCCATGTCGGGCTCTACCGCGATCCCAAGACGCTGCAGGCGGTCGAGTACTACTTCAGGATCCCGCAGGACATCTCCGACCGCGACGTCATCGTCTGCGATCCCATGCTGGCGACCGCGCACTCCGCCATCGCCGCGGTCGATCGCCTGAAGGAGTCGGGCGCCAAGCGCATAAAGTTCATCTGCGTGCTGGGCTCCGAGCAGGGCGCGCGCGCTTTCGCCGAAGTCCATCCCGACGTGCCGGTATTCGCAGCGGCAATCGATGCCAAGCTCAACGATCACGGGTATATTGTCCCGGGCCTGGGCGACGCGGGCGACCGCCTGTTCGGGACCAAGTAGACAAGGGGGAGAAACGCCTATGTCACCCGACCTCAAGTACCTTCTGTTCTCGACCATCCTCTGCTTCGTGCAGGTGCTGGTCGCCGCCACCGGCGCCAACCAGCAGGTCGGCCTGCCGACCCTGGCCGGCAACCGCGAGGGCCTGCCCGAGTACAGCGGCTGGACCGGCCGCGCACGGCGCGCCCATCTCAACATGATCGAGAACCTGGTGCTGTTCGCGGCCCTGGTGCTGATCGCCGCCGTCTCGGGCAAGGCCAACGCCACCACGGCGATGGGCGCCATGATCTTCTTCTGGGGCCGGCTCGCCTATGCCGTGATCTACGTGGCCGGCATTCCCTGGCTGCGCACGCTCGCCTGGTTCGTGTCGGTGATCGGCATGGCCATGATCGCCTGGGTGCTGTTGCAGGCGCTGTAGGCTGGTGGCGCGCAACTCCAGTCGCGCGTCTTCGTCGATGCAGCTGAAGATCGCGCCACTGGCGCTGGCGCGCCCCCAGCAGGTCTCAGTGCTTGCCTGGCTGCGGCGCCCATCGCCTGCACGACCAGCTCGACGTCGATGCTGCCTGCCTTCTCGAAGACCAGCGTGATGGGCACCTTCGCATCCTTGGCGAAAGGCGCCTTGAGCCCCATGAACATGATGTGAAAGCCGCCGGGCTTGAGGTCACGGTGGCGCCCGGCGGGATCTCGAGGCCTTTCTCGAGCTCGCGCATTCGCATGACGTTGCCGTCCATCTTCATCTCATGGATCTCGACCTTGTCCGACACCGCGCTGCGCACGGCGATCAGCCGGTCCGGCGTCGTGCCCTTGTTGGTTATCGCCAGGAAGCCGCCGGCCGCCTGCGCGGTGGGTGGGGTGGCGCGCGACCAAGGCTGGACGATCTCGAGGCTGCCGAGCTTGTAGTCGGCGGCATGGGCGGCCACGGCCATCGCGACCAGCGACAGGCCGAGGACAACACGGCGTATCAACATCGAACGACTCCTCAACGACTGGCTTTGGCCTGGGCATCGAGCCAGGCCTTGACGATTGAAAGATCGGCGACGCCGGCCAGCACCTCGGCCTTGCCGTCGCGGTCGATCATCACGGTGCGCGGCAGCTCGCCGGCCCAGGCCGGGTCGATCTCATAGCGCAGGCGTTCGTAGAAGCGGTCGGTGAAAGACCAATTTTCGGCGGCGCCGACACCGGCCTTGGCGAGCGCGGCGGTAAGGCGCTCGGGATCCTGCGGCACGGGATCGGCGGCGATCAGCACGAGGCGGAGGTCCGGACGCTGGGCCTTGAGCGCTCCCCAGTGCGGCATCTCGACGAGGCAGGGGGCGCAGGTGAGGCCCCAGAAGTGGATCACCGTCGGCTGGCCGGCATGCGCTTCGCGCAGCTTTGCCCAGCTGCCGCGCTCGAACGGCTGCGGATCGGCCGCTTCGGCGGCGAACGGCAACGCAAGGCCGAGCAGTGCGCCGAGAACAAGCGATAGCCTCATGGCCGGTCTCCCAGGGGGATCAGTCGATAGCCTTCGACCTTGGTCAGCCACGACAGATAGGTCTTCTGCTTGTCGGCGACCAGCAGCGGATGGTCCGAAGCGTCGGTCGTCTCGGCGACGGTGCTCGCGGCACTCCACTGGCGGCCACCGTCGGTCGACACCTGCCAGCGCACCGCGACCTTGGCGCCGTCGAACTCCTTCCACACGAGATGCAGCGCCGAGCCGTTGGCCAGGAGATAGGGCCGCGCCGGCTGGCGACTGGCGGCCGACAACGGCCGCGGCTGGGAGTAGGGCGCGTCGCTGGAAGCGGCGCGGGCGTAGAACAGGCCCTTGCGCGCCGCACCGTCGGTGAACCAGGCGACGTGATAGGAGCCGTCGGGCGCGATCGCCAGGGCGGGCCCGTGATGCGGGCAGGCCTCGATCTTCCAGTCGTCGACGCTGACGCGGCGCACCGGTCCTTGTGTCGCGGGATCGCGGAAGGTGATCACGCCATGATCGCGCACCGAGCCCGGGAAGATATTGCGGAACACCACGGCCGGCCGCCCGGCGCCGGCGAAGGCCAGGCCTAGCCGGCAGCATTCGCAGGTGTTGTCGAGCGCGATGGAGGTGTCGCCGAAGCCTGCGTCGCCGTCCTCCCAGGCGTAGGCCAGCGCCGCTCCCGGATAGGCGCGGCCGGCGGCGCGCGCCTTGGCGACGGTGCGCTTGTCGAGCCAGGCCGCGAACGCGCGACCCGCCGGATCGATGCCCGCGACCTCGAAGCGCTGGCTGGTCGTGTCGGTCGTGAGCGGACGCGGCTGCGTGAAGCTCGCCCCGCCGTCGCTCGAGCGCGCGAAGTAGGCGCGGCCGTTGAAGTGGGCGTCCCGGAACGTGCCGAAGGTGACGACCAGCTGGCCCTTGGGATCGACGACGATGCGCGCCCGCGCATCGGGTCCCCAGTCGAGGTTCATGGGCTCGGGCGTCACCGCGACCGGGGCGGCGAAAGTCTTGCCGAGGTCGGTCGAGCGCTGCACGACGATGCGGTCGCCGGTCGGCCGCACCACCCAGAGCGTGCCGTCCGGCGCGAATGCGGGCGTGGCGGTGAACGCTTCCGGCGTGCTGCCCGGCTTGCCGTGCTGGTGCTGGGCGGCGGCCGGGGCGACGGTGAGCGCCAGTAGGGCAATCGAGATCAACAGGCGCATCAGAACCTCACTCTCATGCCGGCGATGGCGGTCAGCGGCATCCCGAGCTGGGGGATGGCCGACGCATTGACCGTCGACCCCTCGAACGACGTCAGCGTGTAGCCGGAGGCCAGGTACTGAACGTTGGTCAGGTTCTGGATACTGCCATAGATGTCGACATCCTTGGCGGGCGACCAGCGCACGCCGAGGTCGATCAGCGTGGCGCCGTCGTTCAACTGCGTGTGATTGGTGTCGTTCCAGTACTGCGGGAAGGACTTCATCGACGCCGTCAGGACCAGGTTCTCGATCGGCCGCCATTCGACGCCGGCCGTGAACATGTAGTTCGGCACCTGGCCCAGCTGCACGCCGGTGCGCACCAGCGCCGGATTGGTCGAGCTGGTGAGGTAGGCCACGGTGTTGGTGAAGCTGCCCATCACCTTGAGCTGCTCGAACGGCTGCCAGGTCGCGATCAGTTCGAAGCCCTGGAAGGTGGCGTTGCCGATGTTCTGGTACTGGCGGACCGTCGTGAAGGCGGGGCTGAGCCCCGCCGCCGTGATGAAAGGCGCGGCGCAGGCCGGGCTGGTGTTGCACACCGTCACGAAGTCGATGAAGTTGTTGAGGTTGTTGTTGAAGTAGGTGCCCGACAGGGTGAAGCCCTTCCACTCGAAGTCGAAGCCCACCTCCTGGCCGAAATTGGTCATCGGCTGCAGGTTGGGATTGATCGTGGTGAAGCCCGTGCCGGCGGCAAAGACCCGGTACATCTGGTTCATGCCCGGCGCGGAGAAGTTGCGGTAGATCGCGCCGCGCAGGGTGAGCTCGTCGCTGGCGTAGAATTTCAGGCCGGCGCGCGGATCGAAGCTCGAGGCGCTGGCGTTGGGCACCACGTTCAGCGTGCTGGAGTTCTGGGTGAGCACGCTGGCATTCATCGCCTGCCAGAAGTCGCCGCGCACGCCCACCGTCACGTCGATCGGCACGCCGGTGAAGCGCCAGGTGCCCTGGGCGAACAGGCCCTGCAGGCGGTGCTCGCCGTTGACGACGAAGGTCGTGGGGTTCGACGTCGCGCTGGCAAAGAGGCTGTTGTAGTCGGTGATGAGGATCCGCCGCGCATCGACGCCGATCTTGACGTCGCGCAGCGGCCCGACGTTCGCCTCGTAGAAGATCGAGCCGCCCTGGTCGGCGTTGGGCGAGGCCTCGATCTGGCTGACGAACTGGTTGGTCGCGTTGATGTTGTTCAGCGTATAGGCGCCGCTCGCCACGTTGACGGTGCCGAACGAGCCGCCGGCCACCCAGCCGCTGACGTTGATCGAGGACTGTTCGTCGATCTGGTAGCTGCCGCCCAGCAGCAGGCGCCAGGTCGACCAGTTGTTGTGGGCGAAGCTCCAGACCAGCCCGTCCTCGTAGGTCTGGTTCAAGTAGGCCTTGGCGAAGACTTTCAGCTTGTCGCTCGGCGTCAGGAAGACGCTGGCGGCGACGTTGTCGGCCTTCGACGCGGTCGGCACCAGATTGACGTTCTGGTATTGCGCGGGCGTGAGGTTGTAGCCCGAGCTCTGGCCGTGGTTGTAGCTCATGCCGAGCTTGACGTTGTCGTTCACCAGGACGCTGCCCGCCACCTCGGCGGTGGCGCTGTTGTAGCTGCCGTAGCTCACGTCGGCCGACGCTCCCGTCCTGGCGGGTTCGCGGGTGACGATGTTGATGACGCCGCCCATCGCCATGTTGCCCCACAGGCTGGTGGCGCCGCCGCCGCGGATCACCTCGATGCGCTCGACCGAGTTCTTGGGGATGGCGCTCCAGTTGATGGTGCGGAAGTAGGGATCGTTGATCGGCACGCCGTCGACCATCACCAGGGTGTTGATCGTGGTGCTGGTGCCGAAGCCTCGGATGTTGACCGGCTGGGCCGTCGGATGGAGCTGGCCGGTCGGTACGTTGGGCAGCCACACGCCGGGGATGCGGTTCACGATCTGGTCGACGCCGGTCTCGGGCAGCGCCTGGATCTGCTCGCGCGTCATCAGCGTGGTGCTGACGTCGAGCTTGTCGAGCGTCGAGCCGCGGCCGGCGCTGACGGTGATGGGCGGCAGGTTGACGGGCGGCGTCGCCGGTGTGTCCTGCGCCTTCGCGGGCGACGGGATCGACGCGAGGCCCGCGAATGCGGCGAACGTCGCCGCGCGAACGGATAACATGAACAAACTCCCCAAATGACGAACAAACGCGACGCACAGCGAAGTGCGTCGCGGTTTCAGGCGTCAGATGGAGAGGGGTGGCGCTCGCGGTTGGCTGGGTCCGTCGCGGATGCCGACGGGGGTGAGCGTCTCGGCCGTCTCGAGCGGCCGGACGCTTTCAGGCGGGCGGTCGATGGCGACGAACGCCGTCGACGGCTCGCCGATCGTGGAGGCATGGGCGAGGCCCAGGCAGCATTCGTGCGGCGTGCCGGCCTTGGCCGGATGCTGGTCGTCGCCCTGCTGGGTGCTGGGCAGGCACATCGCCGCCCAGTTGCCGGGCGCTCCGCCGCGCATCAGCGCGGCATGGGCCAGCGGCTGCAGGAAATTCAGCGTGATCGCAAACAGCGCCGCGGCCAATGCCGCCGCCCGCCAGCCCTGGTCGGAGCGTCTGCGAATCATGCCGCTAGCTAGCCACGAACACGCGCCCGATGAAAGAGGCGTGTTGTCCTAGGCAGGTCTCGCCGGACCGCGGGCCTCCAGGCCCGCTCATAGTCTTCCTCTTCCGGACCGCGCATCCTGCGCGCTCATGATCATGAGCGAGCCGGAGGCTCGCGGTCCAGAAGACATAAGCGGCCTGGAGGCCCGCGGTCCGGCGAGCGTCTAGAGGCCCAGCGCCAACAGGCGCGGGTCGCGCGTCTGCTTGGCGAAGACTTTCAGCTGCCACAGGGCGGCGAGATGCAGGCCCGGGATCTCCAATGTGCCGTCGGCCAGGTCGGCCAGGAAACGCTCCCATGGCACGAGATGCGTGCTGATCACCTCGCCGGCATCGAATTCAGGCTCGGCGACCTTGCGGGCATCGAGCGCCAGGAAGGCATGCACCCGGTTGTTCTGGCGCGCGGTGTTGGCGGTCGAGGAACCGAGCGCGTGCCACTCGTCGGCGGCGTAGCCCGTCTCCTCGCGCAGCTCGCGCTTGGTCGCCTCCAGCACGCTCTCGCCCTCATGGTCGGGGGTGCCGCAGGGCAGCTCGAAAGAGTTTCGCTCGATGCCGTGGCGATATTCCTCGATCAGCACGATCTCGCGCTGGGGCGTGAGCGCGATGGCGCAGATCCACTCGGGAAACTCGATGGTGTGATAGGGCGACAGGATCGTGCCGTTGGGCACGCGGACGGTGTCGCTGCGCACCGCCAGCCAGCGGTCGCGATAGGAGTACTTCGTCTCGAGCACCTGCCACGGCGCGATCGTCGTGGCCGGCTTCTTCGGATCGGCCATCAGGCCCCCATCATCAGACGGCCGTCCAGCCGCCGTCGACCACGATCTCGGCGCCGGTGACGTAGGACGATTCGTCCGACGCCAGGAACAGGATGGCGTAGGCCACCTCGTCGATCTCGCCGGCGCGTCCCATCGGCACGCCCTTCAAGGTCTTGGCGCGGGTCTCGGGATCGGCGGTGCGGCCCGAGGTGCGCATGGGCGGCATCAGGCCGGGATGCACCGAATTGACGCGGATGCGGTCGCGGCCGTGCTGGGCCGCCGCCGCCTTGGTGATCAGCCGCACCGCGCCCTTGGAGGCGTTGTAGCCGACATGGATATTGCCTTGGCCGACGATGCCGGAGATCGACGACAGGTTGATCACCGACCCGCCGCTGCCGGCCTTCCTCATCGCGGCGATGGCGTACTTCATGCCGAGGAAGACGCCGGTTGCGTTGATGCCCATCAGCCGGTTCCAGGCCGCGGTGTCATAAAGGTCCTGCTCGGCCGAGCCCGAGATGCCGGCGTTGTTCACCAGCACGTTGAGGCCGCCATGGGCCGACACCGTCTTGTCGACCACCGACTTCCATTCGGCCTCGTTGGTGACGTCGAGATGCAGGTAGCTGGCCGTGCCGCCCGCCTTCTTGATGTCGGCGACGACCGCTTCGCCCTCCTTGTCCAGAAGGTCGGCCACGACCACGGCCTTGGCACCCTCGCGGGCGAACAGCCGGGCGGTCGCCGCCCCCATGCCGCCGGCCGCGCCGGTCACCAGGGCCACCTTGTCCTTCATCCGCATAATCCGTGCTCCTACTTTTTGTTGGGTCAGCGTTCACGCAAGTTTGAGGCCGATGATGCCGGCAACGATCAGGCCGATCGAGACGATGCGCATGGCCGACGCCGAATCGCCGAAGGCCAGGATGCCCACCACGAACGCGCCGACCGCGCCGATCCCCGTCCATACCGCATAGGCAGTGCCCATCGGAATGACACGCTGGGCCCACAAAAGCAGCGCGCCGCTGGCCGCCATGGCGACGATGGCGAAAATGATCCACCACGGCCGGGCACCCTGGTCGGTCCAGCCGAGCTTCAGCCCGACCGGCCAGCCGATCTCGCAAATTCCCGCCAATACAAGATAGAGCCAAGCCATCTCCCCTCCTTATGCAGGTCGCACCGTCGTTGACGGCGGCTTCGCGTCCTGTTCTGATTAAGACTTGCACGCATCTTGCAGTATAGCGAGAGCGTAGGCGGGAACGACTCGGGTGATGGGAGCGTGTCATGAACGAACGTGAATTGCGCCAGCTGATCGGCGCAGTGAAACATGGAAAGCTGTCGCGACGAGCCTTCGCGCAGCGCGTGCTGGCGGTCGGCCTGACCGCGCCGATGGCGACCCAGCTGCTGGCGATCGCCGGCGTGGCTCACGCCCAGCCGAAATCACAGTACAAGCCCACCAAGCGCGGCGGCGGTGGCCTTCTCAAGGTCCTGTGGTGGCAGGGCCCGACTCTGCTCAATCCGCATTTCGCCGTCGGCACCAAGGACCAGGACGGCAGCCGCGTGTTCTACGAGCCGCTGGCCGCATGGGATGGCGATGGCAATCTCAAGCCCAAGCTCGCCGCCTCGATCCCGGGCCGCGAGGACGGCACGCTCGCCGCCGACGGCAAGTCGGTAGTGTGGAAGCTGAAGCAGGGCGTCACCTGGCACGACGGCAAGCCGTTCACCGCCGACGACGTCGTCTTCAACTGGGAATACGCCAAGGATCCGGCGACCGCGGCAACGACCGCCGCCTCCTACAACGAGGTCATGGTCGAGAAGGTCGACCAGTACTCGGTGATGGTGAAGTTCGCCAAGCCGACGCCGTTCTGGGCCGACGCCTTCGTCGGCACGCGCGGCATGATGATCCCCAAGCACCTGTTCGCTGACTATATCGGCGGCAAGTCGCGCGAGGCGCCGACCAACCTCAAGCCGGTCGGCACCGGCCCCTACATGTTCAAGGACTTCAAGCCGGGCGACCTGGTCGCCGGCGTGATCAACCCTAACTATCACCAGGACAACAAGCCCTACTTCGACGCCATCGAGATGAAGGGCGGCGGTGATGCGGTCTCGGCGGCACGCGCCGTGCTGCAATCGGGCGAGTACGACTTCGGCTGGAACATGCAGGTCGAGGACGAGATCCTGGCGCGCCTGGAGAAGGGCGGCAAGGGCAAGGTCGTGGTCTCGCCGGGCGGCAACATCGAGCACATCCAGCTCAACTTCACCGATCCCTGGACCGAGGTCGATGGCGAGCGTGCCAGCCTCAAGACCAAGCATCCGACGCTCAGCGACAAGGCGGTGCGTCAGGCCATCTCGCTGCTGGTCGACAAGGATTCGATCGAGAAGCATATCTATGGCCGCACCGGCCCGGCGACGGCAAACTTCGTCAACAACCCGGCGCGCTTCGTCTCCAAGACGACCAAGTTCGAATTCAGCGTCGACAAGGCCAACGAGGTCCTGGAGAAGGCCGGCTGGAAGAAAGGTGGCGACGGCATCCGCGAGAAGGACGGCAAGAAGCTCAAGTTCGTCTACCAGACCTCGATCAACCAGCCGCGCCAGAAGACCCAGGCCATCGTCAAGCAGGCCGCCCAGAAGGCCGGCATCGACATCGAGCTGAAGTCGGTGACGGCGTCGGTGTTCTTCTCGTCCGACGTCGCCAATCCGGACACCTACACCAAGTTCTACTGTGACATTCAGATGTACACGACGACCATGTCGCAGCCGGACCCGGAAGTGTTCATGGTCCAGTTCTGCTCGTACGAGGCCGCCACCAGGGAGAACAAGTGGCAGGGCCGCAACATCACGCGCTGGCAGAACAAGGCCTACGACGACAACTATAAGGCCTCCCAGTCCGAGGTCGACCCGGTCAAGCGCGTCGCCATGCTCGTCGAGGCCAACAACATGGCGATCAACGACTATGTCGTCATTCCCGTCGTGAGCCGCCCGACCGTCACGGCGGTGGGTCTCAAACTCAACGCCTCGATCAGCGGCTGGGACAACAATACCTGGGACCTGTCCGACTGGTACAAGGACGCGTGATCAGCTGAACGTTGCGGTTCCGGGGCTTCGGCCCCGGAATTGCATAATGTCTCGAGAGATATCTCGTGAACCGCCAGTACATCATCCGCCGCATCCTGATCGCCATCCCGAGCCTGCTCGGGATCAGCGTCATCCTGTTCGGCGTGCTCGCCATGGCGCCGGGCGATCCGTTCGAGGAACTGGCGACCAACCCGGCGATCCCGCCCGAGATCCGGCAGGCGCTGCGCGCCAAGTTCGGCCTCGATGACCCGGTGTGGCAACGCTACCTGCACTGGCTCAGCGCCATGCTGCAGGGCGACTGGGGCTTCTCCTTCCAGAGCCGCATGGATGTCGACAAGCTGATCCTGCAGCGCCTGCCCGTGACCTTGATCGTGATCGGCGCCTCGCAGTTGCTGGCCATCTCGGTCGCCATTCCGGTGGGCGTGCTGGCGGCGATCAAGCCCTATTCGGTCTTCGACCAGATCGCCAGCACCTTCGCCATGATCGGCTTCTCGCTGCCGACCTTCTTCACCGGCCTGGTGCTGATCCTGGTGTTCTCCATCCAGCTCGACTGGCTGCCCTTCGTCTATCGCGCCGACATCAACGCCACGGGCTGGGCCTTCTACTGGGAGCACATAAAGCAGTCGATCATGCCGGTCGTGGTGCTGGGTCTCGCCCAGGCCGGCACGCTGGTGCGCTTCATGCGCTCGTCCGTGCTCGACGTGATCCGGCTCGATTACGTGACGACCGCGCGCTCCAAGGGCATCGGCGAGCGCAAGGTCATCATCAAGCACGTCGTGCGCAACGCCATGATCCCGGTGGTCACGCTGATCGCGCTGCAGCTGCCGGCCGTGTTCGGCGGTGCCATCGTCACCGAGCAGATTTTCCGCGTACCCGGCATCGGCTCGCTGCTGATTGCGGCGATCCTTGCCAACGATACTCCTGTCGTGATGGGCGTCACGTTCGTGATCGCCTGCCTCGTCGTCCTCTTCAACCTTATCGCAGACATCCTCTATGGCTGGCTCGACCCCCGCATCTCTTTCCGCTGAAGCGCCCGTCCGGGCGCCCGCGACCGCAGCCGAGCAGCGCAAGACGCGCTCGATCTCGCCGGCGCTCGAAACCTGGCGCCGGTTCCGGCGCCATGTGCTGGCCGTGACCGGCGCGATCGTGCTGCTCATCCTGGTGTCGGGCGTGCTGCTCGGACCCTATGTCTGGCCGGTGGCGATCAACGACATCGACTTCGCCGCCAAGCTGCAGGGCCCCTCGCTCGCCCATCCGCTGGGCACCGACGATCTCGGTCAGGACCTGCTGGCGCGCATGATGTATGGCGGACGCATCTCGCTGGCGGTGGGCTTTGCCGCCATGATGGTGGCGCTGTTCGTCGGCGTGCTGGTGGGCTCCGTGGCAGGCATGTCGAGCGGTTGGGTCGACGCCGCCCTGATGTGGCTCACCGACCTTTTCCTGGCGCTGCCGACGCTGCCGCTGCTGCTGCTGGTCATGTATCTCTTCCGCGACAGCATGAAGAAGGTGCTGGGCGTCGAGGGCGGCGCCTTCGTGCTGATCGTGGTGGTGATCGGCGGCCTGCGCTGGATGCCGGTGGCGCGCCTGGTGCGCGCCCAGTTCCTGTCGCTGCGCGAGAAGGAGTTCGTCGAGGCGGCCCGCGCGCTGGGCGCCTCCAAGGTCCGCCAGGTGGTGCAGCATATCCTGCCCAACGCGCTCGGGCCGGTCATCGTGGTCGGCACCATCGACGTGGCGGCCGCCATCATCTTCGAATCGACCCTGTCGTTCCTCGGGCTGGGCTTCCCGTCCGACGTGCCGACCTGGGGCTCGATGCTGCGCGACGCCAAGGACTATCTCGACATCGCCGCCCACTGGGCCCTGTTCCCGGGCGGTGCGATCTTCCTCACGGTGCTCGCGATCAACTTCATCGGCGACGGGCTGCGCGATGCCTTCGATCCGCGCCGCGTGCTTTAGGAGCAATCGTAAGCGTGGCTGACACTCTGCTGGACATTCGCGGGCTGAAGACCTGGTTCAAGGTCGAGGACGGAATGGTGCGTGCGGTCGACGGCGTCGACCTGCATATCGACCGCGGCGAGACGGTGGGCGTGGTGGGCGAATCGGGCTGCGGCAAGACCGTGACCGCGCGCTCGGTGCTGAAGCTGATCGACATGCCGCCGGGCCGCTTCGAGGCCGGCCAGATCCTGTGGCAGGGCAGGGACCTCATTCCGCTCGACCAGGACGAGATGAACCAGATCCGCGCCCGCGAGATCGCCATCATCTTCCAGGAGCCGATGACCTCGCTCAATCCGGTCTACACGGTGGGCGACCAGATCGCCGAGGTGATCGCGCTGCACCAGAAGCTGTCGCCCAAGCAGGCGATGGTGGGCGCCGCCGAGATGCTGCGCTTGGTCAACATCCCCAGCCCGCAGAAGCGCGTGCACGACTATCCGCACCAGTTCTCCGGCGGCATGCGCCAGCGCGTCATGATCGCCATGGCGCTGTCCTGCCAGCCCAAGCTCCTGATCGCCGACGAGCCGACCACGGCGCTCGACGTCACCATCCAGGCGCAGATCCTCGAGCTGATGCACGAGATGAAGGACAAGTTCGGCATGGCGATCATGCTGATCACCCATGCCATGGGCGTGGTCGCCGAGACCTGCCAGCGGGTGACCGTGATGTACGCCGGCAAGGTGGTCGAGGAGGCGCCCGTCGAGGCGCTGTTCGGCGACCCGCGGCATCCCTATACCCAGGGCCTGATCCGCTCGATCCCGCGCATCGACCGCGCGGTGAGCCGCCAGGCCCGGCTGGAATCGATCCAGGGCACGGTGCCGAGCCTGCTCAACCCGCCGCCCGGCTGCCGCTTCGCGGCGCGCTGCAAGTACGCCATGGACATCTGCACCCAGGGCATCCCGCCGCTCAAGGAAGTGGCGCCCGGCCATCGCGTGGCGTGCGTGCTATGAACGCGCCCCCGGCCGCGTCCATTCCCACCGAGGACCTCCTGAAGGTCCGCGACCTGCGCAAGCGCTTTGCGGTCAAGGGCGGCATCTTCTCGCGCACCGTCGACCAGGTTCATGCCGTCGATGGCGTCAGCTTCGACATCGGCAAGGGCGAGACCCTGGGCCTGGTGGGCGAATCGGGCTGCGGCAAGTCGACGACCGGCCGCTGCATCCTGCGCCTGATCGAGCCCAGCTCGGGCGAGATCTGGTTCAAGGGCGCCGACGTCAGGCGCATGAACGGCGACCACCTGCGTGCGCTGCGCCGCGACATGCAGATCATCTTCCAGGATCCCTACGCCTCGCTGAACCCGCGGCTGAAGGTGGGGGCGATCATCGGCGAGGCGCTTACCATCCATAAGCTCGCGCCGACCCAGAAGGCGATGGAAGACCGCGTCGTGCAGCTGCTGGAGACGGTGGGCCTCCAGCCCGACCACATGCACCGCTTCCCGCACGAATTCTCGGGCGGCCAGCGCCAGCGCATCGGCATCGCCCGCGCGCTCGCCGTCGAGCCCAAGCTGATCGTCTGCGACGAGCCGGTGTCGGCACTGGACGTGTCGATCCAGGCCCAGGTGATCAACCTGCTGGAGGATCTGCAGGAGGAGTTCGGGCTCACCTACCTCTTCATCGCCCACGATCTCAGCGTGGTCGAGCACATCTCGACGCGCGTGGCGGTGATGTATCTCGGCCGCGTCGTCGAGATCGCGCCCTCGCGCGAGCTCTACGACAATCCGCTGCATCCCTACACCGAGGCGCTGCTGTCGGCCGTGCCGATCCCCGACCCCACGGTCAAGCGCAAGCGCATCATGCTGCAGGGCGACGTGCCCAACCCGATCCGCCCGCCGCCGGGCTGCCACTTCCACACCCGCTGCCCGATCGCCAAGCCCGACTGCGCCCAGCGCGTGCCCGAGCTGCGCGAGAGCAAGCCCGGGCATTGGGTGTCCTGTCACTACAGGGGTTAACCCCCTTCCGGCGCTGCGCGCCACCTTCCCCCTTATGAAGGGGGAAGGAAGAGGCGCCAGTCTCATGCCTCCCCCTTTTTAAGGGGGAGGTGCCCCGAAGGGGGCGGAGGGGGTCAGCTCTTGGGCGTGAACACGCCGATGTCCTGGATGCCGATCACCTTCTCGACCTCGGCCACCTGCTTGGCGACCTTCTCGAAGCCGTCGGCGCCCACGGCCTGGCGCTCGCGTTTCATCATCTCGTCGGCGATCTCGGCATATTCGTCGGCCGTCACCAGATGGCGCAAGGTCGGGAAGACGTCGGTCGCCTCGCGCGCCATGTGCGGCCGGTACATGGCAACCAGCGCCTGCACGTCGCGGGCCATCGCCTCGCGCGGCTCCTTGTTGCGCGCCTGCGGTGCGGCAGCGAGGATCTTGTCGGTGACCTTGGCGCCCGCGGCATGCTGGCTCGTCAGCACGCCCACCAGCTCGACCATGCGGCCGGCCTTCTTGAACTGGGCGAACACCAGCTCCTCCTCGACCTTCTCCTGGTGGTCGTGGATGAAGCGCTTGGTGATCTCGGCCGCCCGCGTGAACACGGCCGGGTCGATATCCTCGCCCTGGCCGGCGCGGCGCAGGCCGTTTTCGTAAATCAGCAGCACCCGCGCGAGGATGGCATGGCCACGCATCAGCTGTTCGGGCGGTGCCGCGGCCTCGTCGGCACCCGGCTTCTTGGTCTCGCGCGCAAGGACGGGGGCGATGGGTGCGGCAAGAATAAGGCCGCCGGCCATTCCGAGGCCGAGCAGGCTGCGTCGGTTGGAAATGCTCGTCATGACGCCGCTCCTTTCCCGAAACAGGGAAACGAGCGGCGACGAAGGGGGTTCCGTCTACAGCACATTCCGTGGAAACGAGCATCTCCCGTGCGCGCGTTTCCGATCCGTTGGAGCCGCTTGCGTCTCCAACGGATCGGAAACCGCTCTAGTTGGCGCCGAGCTTCCAGCCGACTTCCTTGGCCAGCGTCTGGAAGAAATCGGCGTCATAGGCCCGCTCCGGTGCGTCGCGCACCATGCGGTCGATCTTTTCGGCGTCCTTGCCGACCAGGATGCGCCAGCGCTCGGCCTTCACCCCGTCGAGGATGATCTTGGCGGCTTCCGCCGCGGTGGTCGGGGCATCCTCGAGGAAGCGCCGCGCTCGCTCGTGGGCGAGCTTGCCGATGTCCGCATCGCTGAGCTTGGAGACGTCGTGGCCCATCGACGCCACGCGGGCGCGCATCTGCGCCAGCTCCTTGGGGGTGAAATCGGGGGAGTCGTGGCCGGCCTGGATCTTGCGCGAGTTGGTGACGATCGAGGTGCCGATATGGCCCGGCATCACCACCGAGCACTTGATGTGCGGCGCGTTCATGCTGAGGTCGGTCTGCAGGGCTTCGCTGAACCCCTTCACGGCGAACTTGGCGGCGCTGTAGGCGGTGTGCGGCACGGCGGGGCCAATCGAGGCCCAGAAGCCGTTGACGCTCGACGTATTGACGATGTGGCCGCGGTCGGCCTTGAGCATCATCGGCAGGAAGGCGCGTGTGCAGTAGTAGACGCCGAACCAGCAGATGTTGAAGGTGCGCTCCCATTCCGAGCGCTCGTGCACGATCATGCTGCCGCCGCCGCCGATGCCGGCGTTGTTGAACAGCAGGTGAATCTTGTCGGTGTCGTGCTGCTTGGCGACCTCGGCGGCGAAGCGCTTGACGTCATCTTCGTTGGCGACGTCGGCGATGTGGGTGGTGATGCGCAGGCCCTGCGGCAGGCGCTCGACCTCGCACAGTCGCTTGGTCTCGGCCATCGCCGCCGCCGACACGTCGCACATGGCGATGCTGCAGCCCTCGGCCACGAGCTGGCGGGCGAGCTCGCGCCCCATGCCGGTGCCGCCGCCGGTGATGACGGCGATCCGCCCTGCGAGATCCTTCATGTGTGTCCTCCTTCTTCTGTCATCCTGAGCGTAGCGAAGGATCTCATGCCGGTTGCGAGCGGCAATGAGGTCCTTCGCTACGCTCAGGACGACTGAACTGCTATCCTCCCTAACATAATGCTGCTCGAAACTCTCCTGCCGCTCGGCAAGGTCGATCCCGGCCTGCGCGCACCCGAAGTCGCGCTCGATCTTTCGAGCGTCGGCCGCAATGCCAAGCTCCTGGAGGAGATCGGCTACGACGGCATGGTCGTCGAGGAGACCAAGGACGATCCCTTCGTCATCATGGCGCTCGCCGCCGCAGCGACAGCCAGGCTGAAGCTCGCGACCTCGGTCGCCATCGCCTTCCCGCGCAGCCCGACCGTCACGGCCATGAGCGCCTGGACCCTGCAGAAACTGTCGGGCGGACGCTTCACCTTGGGGCTCGGCACGCAGGTCAAGGCGCATATCGAGCGCCGCTTCGGCCTGCCCTGGTCGCCCGCCGGCCCGTGGATCCGCGAATACGTCAACGCCGTGCGCGCCGTCTGGGATTGCTGGCAGAACGGCGCCAAGCTCGACGTCAAGGGACCGCACTACAACATCAACCTCATGGTGCCGCTGTTCGATCCCGGTCCGATCGAGCACCCGCGCATCCCGATCCAGCTTGCTGCGGTCAACCAGGTGATGAGCCAGATCGTGGGCGAGGTTGCCGACGGCCTGCGCCCCCATCCCGTCTGCACGCCGTCCTACATCGCCGAAGTCATGCTGCCGGCGGTGCGTGCCGGTGCCGCGAAATCCGGCCGCTCGCTCGAGCAGTTCCAGGTCTGCATGAAGCCGCTGGTCGCCACCGCCGCGACCGAGGAAGAGCTTGCGAAGAAGATCGTCGATGTGCGCGCCCGCATCTCCTTCTATGCCTCGACGCCGCAATACCGCGCCGCCTTCGCCCACCACGGCCTGGGCGACCTCGCCGACGAGCTGAAGCTCCTGTCGCGTGCCCAGCGCTGGGAGGAGATGCCCCGGTTCATCACCGACGACATCCTGCATGCCTTCGTGACCGTCGGCACCTACGATCAGATCGCCGGCAGGCTTCTCGACCGCTACTCGGGCGTGGTCACGCATTGCGAGTTCTCGATCCCGGTCAACGGCGTGGCCGACAAGGACCGCCTGCGCGACCTGGCGACGACGATCCAGGGCCAGAGCGTCGATCGGGCCCGCAAGGCAAGTCGGCTAGGAGCGCGGACCTCCAGGTCCGCTTACGCGCATTCACATGCGCGCTTGATCATGATGCGGACCTGGCGGTCCGCGCTCCGGCAAGACAAGCGCGAAAGGCTCAGCCGCAAATCCTCGATATCGAGCTGCCGGCCGATCAGGACCAGGCGATTGCGGCCCGAGGCAGAGCGGTCCTCGTCCAGAGTGAAACGGCTGCCGACGAGGTGGAAGACGTAGCGCTTGTCGGTCTCGGCCAGCCACAGGAAACCCTTGCCGCGGAACAAGCCCGGTGGGCGGTTGTCCAAAAATTCCTGGAAGCGGGCGACCGAGAACGGCCGGTCGCTTTCGAAGGACAGCGACACGAAACCGTCATCGTCGAGATGCGCATGATGATGGCCGTGGCCGTTGGACGCCGGCCGGTGCAGGTCGACATCGAGGATCAGCGGCAATGGCACAGCGCTGCGCGTGGTGCGCAGCAATCGCGCCTCGGCGTTCACCGCGCGGATCTTGCCCTCGACGCTGCCGAGGCGTTCCTCGCCGACGCGGTCGCACTTGTTGACCAGGATGGCGTCGGCGTGGCGGAGCTGGCTGCGAACGGCCTGGCCATCGAACAGGTCGAGGCTGAACTGCTCGGCGTCCGCCACCGCGACGATGGCGTCGAGTCTCAGCGCGTCGCGGAACTCCGGGCGCTGGAAGGTCTGCGCCACCGGCAGCGGATCGGCGACGCCCGTGGTCTCGACCAGGATGTGGTCGACCGGATCGGGCCGCCCCAGCACGCGCACGATGCTGTCCAAAAGGTCGTTGTTGGTCGAGCAGCAGATGCAGCCGTTGCTGAGCTCGATCATGCCGCCGTCGGCCGCGACGATCAGGTCGTTGTCGATGCCGATGTCGCCCAGCTCGTTCACCAGCACCGCGGCCTTCACGCCGGCGCGGTTCGACAGGATGTGGTTGACCAGCGTGGTCTTGCCGCTGCCCAGAAAGCCCGTCACCAGCGTCACCGGCACTCGTTCGGCGCGGCGCGGTGCGGCGAAGGTGGCGGCGGTCACGCGGCGGCCGGTGGCGCCGCAGCGTCGAACAGGTAGCTGGTGCCGACCGCCGACTGGCTGACCCGCTCGCCATAGGCATCGGCCAGGGCATGCAGCGCCCGCCAGCCGGTGCAATGGCCGGTGATGAGATTGCCGATGTCGAATGGCTTCAGCGCCTCCACCGTCTGCGGGATCAGGTGCTCCATGACGCCGCCCAGGTGCAGGCCGCCCATCACCGCGTGGATCGGCGTGTCGGGAAAGAGCCGCCGCGTCTCGGTGCAGACATTGACGATGCCGGCATGGCTGCAGGCGCTGAACACGACCAGGCCGAGATCGCGCACGTTGGCGACCAGCATGCGCTCGTCCATCAGGTAGGGATCGGGCCGCCATTCCTCCGAGTTGTCCTTACGGCAGAGATGGTCCTCGCGGCCTTTCTCGAAGGAGCTGACGCGCGGGATCTCGCCGCTGTAGTAGAAATGGCCGTCGAGCAGCAGGCGCGCCTTGCCGTCGTTGACGACCTTGGCGCCGCGCTCCTCCATCTGGGGCGGCGTCGGCACGCGGGCGGCGGGGAAGATGGTGCCGCTCTTCAGGAGCACGCCGCGTTCGTTGAACATGCCGGGATTGACGTGCACCGTCACCGCGCCGCGGCCGCGCCGCTTCACGATGGCGTCGATCGCCGCCGGCAGCGCGCCCATGTGGTCCCAGTGGCCGTGGGTGATGGCGATCTCCTCGACCGTGCCGAGGTCGAGCCCGAGGTTGCGGCAGTTGCGGATGAAGACCGCGCCCTCGGTGCCGGTGTCGAACAGCATCGTGTGCTCGCGCGTGCCGATCTTCGAGCGCAGCCGCAGGCCGTAGCCCAGGTTGGCGGCCAGCAGCGTTTCGCCCGAGATCTCGGTGGCGCCGGCCAGCACCACGTTGGCGAATTCCGACACCGCGAAGGTCGTCTTGCTGACGTAGGTGTCGCTGACATTGTCGGTGAGGACGTCGACGGCGAGGGAGTCGACGACGGCGAGGGCAGGCGGTTGGTTCGTCTCGACGCTCATGTGCTACTCCACTCTACAAAGTAGGAACCAGGCGGATTATTGCCTGCTATCGAGCCGGGAGAGAACAGCGGAGACGAGATCTTTCAGTGGGACGGCAGAATCGAGCCGCAGCACGGGCGCTTGCACCGTCGCCAGCCAGGTCGCATGGCCGATCAGGCTGCGCTGCTCGGGACCGGCGGTATCGTAGGCTTCCGCCCATTTGAGAAATTCAGCGCTGGCGACAGCCATGTCGCCGCCTGCTTCGAGACGCTTGCCGTACCGGGCCGCCTCGCGCCGGCGCAATCGCTCCATGCGCACGGCCGGGTCCAACGACAGGAAGACGACAAGGTCGTAGGATGGTTCGATGGGTCTCGCCCATTCCGGCGCCGACCCCGAGAACACCCATTGCCCCGCCACGGGAAGCAGCCGAAGCAGCATGGCTTGCCGCTTGTCCCGTGGCCTCCTCGTCGTGAAAGGCGGGTCGGTCGGCAGCCAGAAGAGGCTGTCGGCGTCGACATGGGGATGTCCGAGCCGGTGGGCGAGGGCCGCCCCCAGGGTCGTCGTGCCTGCGCCGGAAGCGCCGAGAACATGGAGTCGGGCCATGTCCGGCGGAGGCTGCTTATTCCGCCGCTTGCGCCTTGGCCGGCGCAATGGCCTTCATGGTGCCGCCGTAGCGGTCGGTGAAGGCCGAGGTGTCGATCTCCTCGAGCTCGATCTCGCGGTTCAGCACCCGCTCCTTCCACTTGAGCAACTCGGGATGTGCGCCCTGGAACTCGGGCATCACTTCCTTGGCGAACAGTTCCAGCAATTCGCAGATGTGCTCGTGGGTGTTCTTGCCCGCCTGATTCAGCAGCACGACCTGGTCGATGTTGGATTCCTGGAACCTGCGCAGCTTGCGGCGGATCGTGTCGGGCGAGCCGATCAGGCCGCCGCGCAAGGCCGCGGCATGGGCCTCGGGATTGGCCGACTTCCATTTCTGGTACTCTTCCCACATGTTGACCGTGCCGGCGGGCGGCCGCCGGCGGTCGCTCGACTGGCCGTAGAAGCGCAGCGAGAACTGGAAGAAGGTGTCGCCGTCGGCGCGGGCGCGCGCCTCCTCGTCGGTCTTGGCGCACATGAAGAACGAGACGAGCGCGATGTTGGGGTTGGTCTTGTAGTCGGCCAGCAGCTTCTGGCGCTTCACGAAGGCGTTGTAGTAGGCATGCACCCAGGCGTGCGCGGCATCAGCCGAGACGAACTGGAAGCCGAGCGCGCCCATTCCCCATTCGCCGCACTTGGCCAAGGTCTCGAGCTGCGAGCAGGCGACCCAGAGCGGCGGATGCGGCTTCTGCATCGGCTTGGGCACCACCATGCGCAGGGGGAAGTTGAAGTACCTGCCCTTGTGCTCGCTGGGCCCGTCCTTGAACATCGGGATGATGGCGCGCACGGCCTCCTCGAAGACTTCGCGCTTGTTCTCCATGGTGATCTCGAACGGCTCGAGCTCGGTGATCGAGGCGCTCTCGCCCATGCCGAACTCCGCCCGGCCGCTCGACAGCAGGTCGAGGCAGGCGACGCGCTCGGCGATGTGGGCGGGATGGTTGGTCGTGAGCTGCAGGATGCCGTGGCCCAGCCTGATCTGCTTGGTGCGCTGGCTCGCGGCCGCCAGGAACGAGGCGGGCGAGGGCGAGTGGGAATATTCCTCGAGGAAGTGGTGCTCGACCTCCCAGGCGTAGTCGTAGCCGAGCTTGTCGGCCAGCTCGAGCTGGGAGAGCGCATTCTGGTAGAGCCGGTGCTCGTCGCCCTCTTTCCAGGGGCGCGGCAGCTGCAACTCATAGAAGATGCCGAACTTCATGCGCTGGTCCTTCCCATTATGCGCCAAACATGCGCGCAAAAAGCTTCGCTGAAAATAGCTACCCGCCCCGCCGTTTCACTGTTCAAGACGAACTGCCAAGCTCCTTCTCGACCACAGTCCGCAAGGCTGGCAAATGATCGTGCAGCGTCTTCCAGACGCGACGCGCCGTTACATCCTCGTAGCTGTGTCGATAGACGTTGCCCGCGGCCGCCATTCCCGCCACTCGATGTTGGCGTGCCGCGCCTTCAACTCGTCAGTGAGCCGACGGGAAGCTTCGGAGATGATCTCCAGGCTCCGCACGACCGCATAAAGAGTCTTTTCATCCGCCTGCAAGGTCGCGGACGTATGCCCTTGCGTGAACTGCTCGGCCAGCTTGATGTTCCGAAGGATCTCGCGGAGAGCCCCACTTTCCTTTTCAGAAGGCATACACGGTGTCACGCGAGGCGGGCGCGCGCAGGTGAGGCTTGAGGGCGTCGCGGTCGATGACATCGACCGGCTCCTCGAACAAGCCAGCCACATACTCCTTGAGGCGCACATAGTCGTAAATGGAACCTTCTTCGCCGGGTTTGAACTCGACGAGGATATCGATGTCGCTGTCGGGTCGCTCTTCCCCGCGGGCTACCGAGCCGAACAGCGCCGCATGCCGGATGCCGCGCTTGCGGAGCTCGGGCTCAGCCGCCTTTAACGTCGCTATGATCTGGTCGCGCTTCATGGCTGCAATTTTGCTTGAGTCGGCGCGACATTTCCATGCACAGGAGCGCTATGGTTGCTTTGTATCACGCACAAGTTGCCGAGCCGTGAGTTATAGCGGAACTCTCTATAGCTCAAGCGGGATGGCCTTGGCTCTGGCAGGTCCGTGTCCGCGGCCTGCTCCTGGCGGAATCAATGCTTCCGGGTAAAGGGGAAAAGCTGCTGCCGAATGTAGCTTCTCGGCATGTAGTCGCCCAGCACGCCGTATTCCCCGGGGAAACGCCGGTCTGATTTCACGGCGGTGCCGAACAGATAGTCGATGAAGGCGAAATGGGCGGCGTAGTTGCGGTCGATGGCCTCGCGCTCCGAGCTGTGATGCCAGTGATGGAAGTCGGGCGTCACGATCAGCCATTTCAACGGCGCCCGGCCAAAGACGGCGGGCAGCGCGACATTGGCGTGGTTGAACACGGCCTGGAAGCCGACGACGACGATGTAGACGTTCATGACCGCTTCGGTGAAGCCCAGCACGTAGAGAACGCCCAGGATCGACACGCGCGTGGTCAGGAGCTCGAACAGGTGCAGTCGGGAACCGGCCATCCAGTCCATGTGCTTGGTGCTGTGATGCACGGCATGGAAGCGCCACAGGAACGGAACCTCATGGTACGCTCGGTGCGTCCAGTATTGGACCAGGTCGGCGACCAGCAGCGCCCCGAACAGCTCGGCGAAGAACGGCAGCCCGCCGACCCACTCCTGAAGCGGCGCCCAGACCAGCCAGCCGAACAGGCGGTGGATGGCGAAATTGACGATCACCAGCGCCAGCCCGACCAGAAGGTGGTTGACCACGAAATGCGTGAAGTCGACCTGCCAGTCCGGCCTGAAGACAGGCTGCCCGCGATGCAGTGGAAACAGCTTCTCGATCAGGATGAACACCAGGCTGGAGCCCAGCAGGTCGAGGACGAACCAATCGAGGCCGATATAGGGGGTGTTGTCCGGAAAGTCGCCGACCGGAACGCGATGGCCGCCCGCGGCAAAAGCTAATCCGACCAGGACCAGGGCGGTGCCGTTCAGCCAGCGATTGCGCAATCGAACCAGGTTGGCCAGGGCAAGGCCGCCGGCGATCACCATCCCGACGAGCAGGATTTCGCGAAGCACGTTCACGTCGTACTTCCTGCGAAGATCCGGCGTGGTCAGGTATTCGGGAAAGTGGAAGGCCAGCACCGACAGGACGGCGAGGCCGCCGAGCGTCAGGGCGATGATACCGGTGATCTTGCCTCGACCGACGTCGAGGGAGCCGGACTGGACAAAGACGGCGGTAGGCTTCTTCAGGATCGACGTTGGCTTCATGGCACCCGTGCTGGTCGGCAGTCTCCTGCACCGATCCGTTTAATCCCTCAGCGTATCGCGGCCATGTTATGACCGCTGCCAATTGTGTCGTCTGTATTGCCACACGCTGCGCCCGCAGGAGGAGAACGTCATGCAGATTGGCTTCAATGCGCCCACCACCGGTCCGCTGATCGAGCCGGACAGCCTGGTCCGGATCGTCACGGAAGGGGAGGCACTGGGCTTCGACTACGTCACGATCAGCGACCACATCATGGTGCCCCGCAATCTGCAGTCGAAGTATCCCTATACCGGGACCGGCGAGTTCCCGGCGGGCGCCTCGGCCGCGTGGCTCGAGCAGCTGACGACCACGGCCTTTGTCGCCGGGCTGACGAAGAAGCTTCGCTTCGTCCTTTCGGTCATGGTGGTTCCTCACCGCCCGGCCGTGCTGACCGCCAAGGTGCTGTCCACCATCGACTACGTCTCCAAGGGCCGCCTGACGCTGGGCATCGGTGTCGGCTGGTGCCGCGAAGAGTTCGAGGCCATCGGCGCCGCCCCGTTCGACGATCGCGGCAACGTGACCGACGAATGGATGGCGGCGTGCCAGGAACTGTGGTCCGCGGAGGCGCCGAAATTCAGCGGCAAATATGTGAGCTTCGACGATGTGGTCTTCGCGCCGAAACCGGTGCAGAAGCCGATCCCGATCTGGGTGGGCGGGGAAAGTGCGCCGGCGCTCCGTCGCACCGTCCGCTATGCCCACGGCTGGTATCCGGTCGGCACGAACCCACAGCACCCGATGAACACGGTCTCGACCTTCAGGCAGGGGCTGGAACGCTTTCATGGGTTCTGCCAGCGCGGCGGCCGCGATCCGAAGGAGATCACGCTGGCCTATCGGGTCCTCACCGGCCCGGGCGTGCGTCCGCGCGGGAGCATCGAGGGCGAGCCCGAGCTGTTCACCGGCGGCGACTCCGACTGGGTGGGCGATATCAGGCGGCTTCAGGACCTCGGCGTCACCTCGGTCGATGTGCGGCTGTTCGGCTATGGCGAGGCGCAGACCCTGCAGGGCACGATCGACAACATGCATCGCTTCCGCGACGGCGTGCTGTCGAGGCTCGCCTGAAGTCGGCAGTGTTCTCCCGGATGCTGGTCCCTCAGATGCTAGCGCGTGTGACCTTTCCGCTGGCCGCGGCAAACTGCATGAACCAGGCCGCGCGCATGGTGATGGCGATCGTCGGTCCCGTGCTCGCCGTGGAGCTCGGCCTGTCCGCAATCGAGCTGGGCGTGCTGGCAGCCTGCCTGTTCGCGGCCTATGCGGCCACGCAACTGCCGCTCGGCGTCGCGCTCGATGCGTTTGGCGCGCGACGCGTACAGACGGCGCTGATGTTGCTCGCGGCGATCGGCTTCGCGATATTCGCGCTATCGCCGGGCTTTGCCGGGCTCGTCGCGGCGCGGATCGTCCTCGGCATCGGGATTTCGGCCGGCCTGATGGCGCTCATCAAGGCGCACGCCGATTGGTTCGAACGCGGCCGGGTCGCCTACGTGACCGGCATCGCGACGGCGATCGGCGCGCTCGGCAGCGCGCTCACGACGTCACCCGTCCAGGCAATGCTGCCCGCGTTCGGCTGGCGGGGCGTGTTCTGGGTTCTGTGCCTGCTGGCGCTTGGCGTGGCGACCTGGATTTTCCTGTCGGTGCCGGACAAGCCGGGCGTCCCGGGTGCGGCGCGGACCCTCAGTGGCGACATTGCCTTGAGCGGTCGCATTCTCGCCTCGCGGACCTTCTGGCGGCTCGGTCCGGCGGTTGCGACGCTTTCGATGTTCAACTTTGCCTACCTGGGCCTCTGGGCAGGCCCCTGGCTGCGGGACGTGGCCGGCATGGACGGGCCGGCCCGGGCCGGCGTGCTGTTCCTCTATACCTTCGCGATGGTCGCGGGCAGCATGTTGACCGGCAGCGCCGCCAGCCGGGCGAACGCGGCCGGCTTGCCGTCCTTTCTCGTTCCAATCGTGTGCCTTGCGGGCATGGTGCTCCTGCAGGCCGGCCTCATGCTGCAGCCGAGCCAACCCTCGGTCGTGCTCGTGCTCTGGCTTGCGATCGCGGTGTTCGGTGCGGCGGGACCCGTGGGCTATGTCGTGATGTGCCAGATGTTTCCGCCCGAGCAGACCGGGCGGGTCTCGACGGCCGTGAACACGCTGACGCTTGGCGGTGCGTTCGTGGTCCAGGCGGCGATCGGCTGGATCCTCGACCTTTGGCCGCGCACCGCGTCGGACGGCTGGGATCCGGACGCCTACAGCTGGGCACTGGCGTTGACCGTGGCGTTTCAGGCGCTCGCTGCGCTGGTCATGGCGACTGCCCACCGGCGAGGGCGTGCCATTTCAACGTGATGCCCCAAGCGCGATAGGCAGCGCCGGATAATCGCGCACCACGACCTCCTCCGTCACCGTGTCCAGCACGGCGCAGCTCAACTGCCGGCCATTGCGGGGGTCGCGGGCATCGCCGGCCGAGCCGGGATTGACCACCAGCACCCGGCCGACGCGCCGGACGACCTGCTGGTGCGTATGGCCGTAGAGCACGATATCGGCGTCGGCCTCGCCAAAGCGTTGCAGCTCGGAGCTGGTGGGCATGACATAGCTGCCGCGCGGCTCCCACGGCGTCGAGTGCACCATCAGGATGCGCTTGCCGTCGATCCGCAGCTCGCGCCGATGGGGCTGCTCGGCGAGCCAGCCGAGCAACGGCCGGTCGATGTCCGCCCGGGAACGCGCCCGCGCGCCGGCCGCGCCGAGGAAGATCTCCTCGTGATTGCCCAGGATGGTGAGCGCGTCGAGCTCGCGCAGCCGGCCGATCACTGCGTTGGAGAAGCTATACTCGTAGATGCTGTCGCCGAGACACAGCAGTGCATCGATCTTCCCCATGGCTTCCACGGCCCGATCGAGGCCATCGATGTTGCAGTGCAGGTCGGAGACGATACCGAGCTTCAACAAAGGCCTCTCAGTCGATCGGCGCGCCGCATTGATTGTTGACCGGCAGCCGCCGGGGCACAAAGTCCATCTTCGCGCCGACAGAAGCAAGCAGACCAGCGCGGTGGGCCTTCTCACTCGCGACCCGTTCGGCGCTCCTCTTTTCTGTCCGACGCCGGTTTGCGCCGGCGCACTGTCTGCAGGACGGCCATGAAGAGCAATGCTGCGACCGGCCAATGGAACCAGATCCTGTGCAGACCGGTGAAAACATTGATCACAATCAGAAAGCCCGCAACTGTGAGGAGCGCTGCCGTGGGGCGAGGCAGGTTCACGAACCAATCCGAGACGACGCGCATCGACGTCGATGGCGCGTGTCCGTTGCCAAGCCGCTGAGCGCCGGCTGCCGAGGCTGCGCCTGCGTCCGCCTGGGGAGGGGGTCTTTCGTCGACGGGGAAGCTGCCTCGCCCGACGGCTCGGCCGCTCATGGCCACGCGATAGCTGATCACCGGAGCAACGTTCTTCATCTGTTGCTGGCCGAGACAGTCGAAGCCAAGGGACAGTTTGTTGTGCACCTGATCGTAGACGGGCCCGGAGATCACGACGCCGCCGGGCTCGGCCAGTTCCTGCAGCCGCGCCGCGATGTTGACCCCGTCGCCATAGATGTCGGAGCCGTCCACCATCACGTCTCCCAGATTGACGCCGATGCGAAACCGCATGCGGTGCGCGTGCGGTGGATCCGACTCCTGGTTGGAAATTTCCTGCTGAATCTCGACCGCACACTGCACGGCTTCGACGACGCTGGCGAACTCGGCGATTACGGCATCGCCCCAAGTATTCACGATCCGCCCGTCATGGCGCTCCACCAATCCTGCAATGGCGGTGCGGTAGCGGCGCAGCGTCGCCAACGTTCCCGCCTCGTCTGCTTCCATGAGGCGGGAATACCCGTGCACATCGGCGCACAGGACGGTGGTCAGCCGCCGTTTCACCTTGTCGTCGGTCATCGTCCATATGGTACTCTCGCTGGCCGCCAAATGCATGAGGCATCGGATCCAGCGCCACAGCCGCTTGACAGCTACTCGACCAGCATATCCAGGACGAAATCAACTCGTTGCGCCACGCTGGCCTTCGGCAGGATCGAGACTTCGTAACCCAGAGACGGGTAAACTTCGAGAAGGCGCGAATACTCGCTAATCGCCGACGCAAGGCCATGACGGCGCTCGGCGTCTTGCACATAGATCTCGGGCCAGGGCGGCGCCAGAAATACGCGCCGATGGTAACGGTGGGTTTGACCGAGTTTCTCGAGCAACGGCTCGCCCGTCAGATGCTGAAGGCCCGCTGCGGCATCGATCAAGCCTCTATCGAAGAAAACCCAGCCGTCCGAGGCGATTGCCGACGCCCGGTCCGCAAGTGCCATCGCGATGGCGCGACGCAGAAAGGCTGTCCTGTCCACCCAAGGCAGCGCCAAGCCATCGCCCGCCAACTCGTCTTTGACGATCCGCCGTCCAGGTTCGTCCACGACAGCGTAGCCGCGTCGGCCGAGCTCGGCGAGCAGTGTTGATTTGCCGCCGCTTGAGCATCCCGAGATAACGACAAGGCGATTCACGTGACCGATCCTGGGGCACGAGGAACTGCCAAGACTGCATGGGCTTTGATGCAAGACTTACATCTTGCCGAAACGCTCACTGCCAAACAACATCCCTTGCGGCATACGGTCGTCAGGCTGCCACGTAATGCTACGCGTGAGAGGAATTCCGTCCGACTTAATTGTGACTATGGAGATAGCTGAGGATGGCACGTCACTTGGTGCCCAAATTCCGTACGTCGAAGATGATCTCGGCCTCGAGTAGCCGCCTCCGAAAGACGAGACATAACCTTCATAGCTCTCATTCTTGTGCTCGTAAGTGAGGTCTTCCTGAAAGATCCAACTTTCTGTTTTCGTCACCAGTAGGTTTCCAGCAGATCCCTTCGAATTTCCCCTCGACCACGTTCCAACGAGTTTGTAGGCATTCATGTTGACGAAATCCGCGGAACCATTGGAGTTCCGCGTAAGCACGGTCCTTGAGTATTCTTCGGCCTGCTGCAAGCCGAAGTGCAAATCTCTTTGCAGTATTTCTCGTAATAGTGCGACACCTGCCAAACCCTCTTGCGCCTTGTAGATGGCGGAAAGGACCGAGTGCAAAGCCTCAATGTTTGCGAAGTTCAACATGCAAGTTGTGCGTCGGACAATGCTGATGGCGCATGACAGCCTGGGCTTTCTCGGCTGACGCGTCAATCCAGTGGCTGCGCTGGTCGCTGCCTTCGGGAATCCAAGTGCCGGCGCAAATCCACTTGCGGCAACGCCGGGTTCGCCGCCATCCAGGCGATAGCGTTGAACGCCGCCGTCAGCGGATCGATCTTCGCCGCCAGGCCGACCCGTCCCGGATGTCTGCCCCTGGCCCTTTTGCGCCCTTGCTGGCAGCCTGACAGAAGGCCGCTTCAGGCCCGGGAACGGACATCAGTGCTTGGCTCCGTCCAGCCTGTTTATGAGCTCACGGCTTGGTCGATGGCGCTCTGCCTGAGGCGGACGCCTAGGCTGAAGCCGGCAGCGGCAGGTCGAGCGACGTGGTGCGGCGCAGCTCGCGGCGGTGGGTCTTGTCATCGAACGGCCGGGCGCGATGCATGGTGCAGCGATTGTCCCAGATCACGAAATCATGCGGCCGCCAGGCGTGGCGATAGACGAATTGCCGCTGCGTGGCATGGTCGATCAGGTCGCGCAGCAGCAGCCGGCCCTCCGGCACCGGCCAGTCGACGACGTGGGCCGCGTGCGAGGCGAGATAGAGGGCGCGGCGGCCGGAGCCCGGGATCGTGCGGACCAGCGGATGGACGGCGCCCTTCAGCTTTTCCTGCTCGTCCTCGTTGAAGTCGAAACCCAGCACGTGGCGCGAATAGACGATGGAATGAAAGGCGCGCAGCCCTTCGAGCGAGGCGCGGGTTTCCTCGTCGAGTGCGTCGTAGGCGGCGCGCATGTCGGCGAACTCCGTATCGGCCCGCACCGGTGGCACAACCCGCGCCGACAGCATCGAGTAGCGGCCCGGCGGATCGACGAACGATGCATCGGTGTGCCACAGGCGGTTGCCGAGCGAGGAGGCGCGCATGCGGTTGTTCGCGTCGCGGATCTTGCCGTCACGGTCGACGTTGGAGACGTCGGCCAGCGCCTCGTTGCCGAACCGGTTGCCGCCGATGGCCGAGGAGGACGTACGGGCATGCAGCGTGCCGTCGAAACGTCGAGCGAAGTCGAGCTGCTCTTCGTTGGAGAAATCCTGGTCGCGGAACACCAGCACGGCGTACTTGTCCATGCCGGCGCGGATCGCCTCGAGCGATTGGCGATCATGCACCTGGCGCAGGTCGATCGCGCCCACTTCGCCGGCGAATACCGGCGTGAGCGGTGTGATGGTGACGGTCATGGGTGCTCCTTCGTGGAGAACGAGGGGATCATCCTGATTGAAGTCCACACGACAACCAACCCCGGTTTTCTGTCAGGCGAAGGTCCGTCCAAGGCGCCGTTCGTCATCGGCTCCAGGCTGGGCTACGATGGCCCCGCAAGTCCGGATAGCCCACGGGTGAGGAGACGCGAGCGATGCGCACGAGCTTTTCCGTCAACGACATGACCATCCACCGGATCGTCGAGCAGGAGAGCGGCTTCACGCCGATGCTCGACTTCCTGCCGACATTGTCGAAAGAAACCCTCGGCGAGAACCTGGCCTGGCTGGCGCCCGGCGGCTATGACAGCGCGAGCGGGAATGTCGTGTTGTGCTTCCAGTCGTATGTCGTCAAGACGCCGCACCATAACATCCTGGTCGACAGCTGCATCGGCAACGACAAGAACTTCCCGCTGCGGCCGACCTGGAACAAGAAGACCGACGGCAACTGGATGGATGCGCTCAAGGCTGCCGGCCTCGGGGTCGAGGACATCGATTTCGTGATGTGCACGCATCTGCACGGCGATCACGTCGGCTGGAACACGCGGCTGGAGAACGGCCGCTGGGTCCCGACCTTTCCCAAGGCGCGCTACCTGTTCTCGAAAAAGGAATACACCTACTGGAGCGAGATCCATCGCAAGACGCCGCTCGACCAGATCACCGACAGCGTGCTGCCGATCATCGAGGCCAACCGGGCCGACCTGGTCAGCAGCGATCACGCGCTCAACGACCATGTCCGATTGAGCCCGACCCCGGGCCACACGCCCGACCATTTCGCGGTCTGCGCCGGCAAGGGCTCCGACGCCGCGGTGTTCACCGGCGATCTGATCCATTCGCCGATCCAGGCGCGCTATCCCGAACTGGTCATGCGCGTCGACACCGACCGCGACCAGGCTGTCCGGACGCGCCGGAACTTCCTCGAGCGCTACTGCGACACCGACACGTTGTGCTGCACGATGCACTTCCCGTCGCCCTCGGTCGGCCATATCAAGCGCTGGGGCGACGGCTTCCGCCTGGAATACCCGAAGTTCTGACGGCGCGAGACCGCGGTGCTTGTACGGCGGCCGTGCGGTGTGAAGCCCTAAGGCTCGAGAAGGGTCGTCAATTGTGCGCCTTCGTCAGCGACGAAAACGGCAATCAATTCCGCCCACTCGGTGTTGCTCGCGTTGGCCGATACGCGATGTATCGCGCCGGGCGGTTCGCCGAAATCGCGTCCATTTTCGTGGGCGAGAATTTCACGCCCACGACGGTGCAAACGATGGCCGCAGAGACAACGAACAACAGCCCGAGCCGCGTTCGATCCGCAATCGGCGTAGTCATTGCCAGTGCGATGCTCATCGATATCTCCTGGTGAACTTTACCTCTGCGTTGTGATCGAGCAACGCCCTCAGCGTCCCGGATGCCAGCCTGCCGCGGCGGCGAAGCGGGCGAAGAACTGCTCCTCGTAGGCGTGCTCGGGGTCGTCGCGGACCATCCGGTCCATCAGATGGGCGTCCGATCCGACCAGGATGCGCCACCTGTCCGCCTTGACCCCGTCCAGGATGACCGCTGCCGCCTCGGCCGCGCTGGTCGGCGCGTCCAGGAGAAAGCGCCGGGCGCGTTCTGCGAGCATGGCCTTGATCTCGTCATCCGACAGCGCCGACGCATCCTTGCCCATCGAGGTGAGCCGCGCCCGTGCCTGGGCGATCTGCCGGGCATCCAGTTCATCCGAATCGTTGCCGGTCTGGACCTTGAGCGAGTTGGTGCGAAAGCCGGTGCCGATATGCCCGGGCATGACGACCGACACCTTGATGTGCGGTGCGTTCATCCGGAGATCGGTCATCAGGGCCTCGGAGAATCCTTTCACCGCGAACTTCGCCGCCGAATAGGCGGTGTGCGGCGCGCCGGGGCCAACCGAGGCCCAGAAGCCGTTCATGCTGCTGGTGTTGACGATATGTCCTTCGTCCGCCGCCAGCAGCAGGGGCAGGAAAGCGCGGGTGGCGAGGTAGACGCCGCCCCAGCAGATGTTGAAGGTGCGCTCCCACTCGTCCCGGCTGTTGGCGATCATGCTGCCACCGCCGCCGATTCCGGCATTGTTGAACAGCAGATGGATACGGTCGGTCGCGTGCTGCTTCGCGGCGTCGTCGCGAAAGCGCATCACGTCGGCTTCGTTGGACACGTCGGCGAGATGCGAGGTGACGCGCAGGCCTTGCGGCAGCCCCGTGGCTTCGCACTGTCGTCGCGTCTCCGCCATGCCGTCCGTCGAGACGTCGCACATGGCGACGTGACAGCCCTCGGCCACCAGCAGCCGTACCAGCTCGCGTCCCATTCCCGAGCCGCCGCCGGTGACGACGGCAATCCTGCCGGAGAATTCTTTCATCGGATTCCTCCCTGTGCTTCGAAGTGCCAGCTGATCTTGCCGCCTATCGAGATCCCGCTGGCGAGATCATGAACATAGCCCGGGTTCGCCGCCAATCGATCGTCGTACCGCCTGCCATAGCCTGCAAACCGGTGGAACCGCGACGATGTCGGTCAAATCGCGATCGAACCGGTCGACCCAAATATGCCCGCCGCTCTCGCCCTCGACGAGCTGAGCCATGATACGATCCGGACAGGCTATTTACCGAAGCCATGCCGTTCATTGTCATTGACGCGTTCGCGACATCAGCGCGCCCGTCGCGACCCGCGGTGGGCAACAGGAGGTGCCGATGCAGACCATCGTCGAAGACCGCCGCTTGCCGGCCGACATCGATGCCCAGCCGGTGGTACAGGCGGCCGCCGCGCTCAAGCCGACAGTGCGGCATTACCAGGACGAGATCGAGCGCGAGCAACGGCTGTCGCCCGAGCTGGTCGAGCAGATGCACGCGGCGGGCTTCTACCGCCTCCTGCTGCCGCGGTCGCTCGGCGGCCTGCAGGCCGATCCGCTGACCTACATCCGCGTCGTCGAGCACCTGGCCGAAGGCGCGGGCTCGGTCGGCTGGAACGTCGCCAACAACGGCGTCGGCTCGCTGGTCACGCTCGGCCTTCCGGACGACGGCGTGCAGGAGATCTATCCGAAGGGCCATCGTACCGTGATTGCCGGCACCGCGGTGCAGGGCGGCGGCCAGGCGGTGTCGGTCCAGGGCGGCTATCGCGTCAGCGGGCGTTGGACCTTCGGCAGCGGCTGCCATGAAGCCGCCTGGATGCTCGGCAGCTTCCAGATTCTCGACGACGACCAGCCGCGCCGCCGCGACGACGGCGGCATGTTCTGGCGCGGCCTGTTCCCGCGCGCCGAGGTCGAGGTCATTCCCGGCAGCTGGGAGGTGAGCGGGCTGCGCGGCACCGGGAGCTTCGACTGGACGGTGAGCGATTTCTTTCTGCCGGAGCGGCGCACGATGGTCCATGCCGGCGTGCCGCTCGACAACCAGTGGGGGCATTGGCCGGGCATCACCTACGCCCTGCCGGCACAGGCCTGGGTCGGGCCGCACCAATGCGCGGTGATCACCGGGCTGGCGCGCGCCGGCATCGACGCGCTGGTCGAGCTTGCCAGCGAGAAGACGCCGCGCGGCCGCACGGGCAGGCTGTGCGACAATCCGCAGGTCCAGGACGCGGTCGGGCGCGCCGATGCGATCCTCAATTCCGGACGCCTCTATCGCAACGCGATGATCGCGGAGCTGTGGAATGCGCTCGCCGACGGCGGCGAGACCACGCTCGAGCAGCGCGCCCGTTGCCGGCTCGCCGCGGTGCATGCGGGCGACTGCGCGCGCCAGGCGATGGACCTGATGTTCCGTCACGGCGGAAGCACCTCGTTCAAGACCGAGAGTCGCCTGGCCGAAGTGTGGCGCGACCTGCAGGTGGTCGGCCAGGCGGCGACGCTCGCTCCGGAGTGGTATCCGATCGGCGGCCGCGCCTTCCTCGGGCTCGATCCCGGCCCGCGGCTACGCTAGAGCGGAATGGGAGATCGTGGTTACACAGAGCAGGATGGGTCCGGCTGATTCCAGCCGGACCTATCATGCTCTTGGCCGGCCGCGAGCAGGCTGGTCACGTCGCGGAACGATGGCCCGAGATTTCGCAGATGGGATCCACGCAAGCCGTTCACTCGGCCTGCGATGCTCAACGTCCCGGGCCACTGGCCATTGCGCGGAAGCTGGGCGATAAGGCCAGAGGGGAGCCACCGGAGAGGAAATTCAATGACCGCCAAAGATGCAGACGCCGCCAGCGCCGGTTCCGACGAAGCCGCGACGGCAGAACCTACCCTTGACCGCCGCGGATTGATGGTCCTGGGCGCAGGCGGCCTGCTGGCGGCCGTGCTGCAGAGCGCCCGCCCGGCCGCAGCGCAAAGTGCCCAGCGCCGCGGGACCCTGGTCATCGCGCTGGATATCAGCGATGCCACCGGCCTCGACCCGGTGCGCGTCTACCAGTATTCCAACCCGCTGCCGACGCATGCCGCCTATGACGGGATGGTCACCTTCGACCCGGGTGACTCGGTCAACCTGAAGCCGGCGCTGGCCACGGAATGGGCGTACCAGCCCGACGGGAAGACGGTGCGGCTGAAGCTGCGTACCGACGTGAAGTTCGCCTCCGGCAAGCCGATGACCGCCGAGGATGTCCGCTTCTCCTTCACCCGGCAGCTCAACATCAAGGACCAGCCCTGGCAGTACATCTCGCACATCGAGGAGGTGAAGGTCGTCGACCCCCACACGGTGGACATCGTGCTGAAGGACCCGTCGCTGCCGTTGATGACCATCATCGCCACCCCGGCCTTCGGCGTGCTGGAGAAGGAGGCGGTGATCGCCAATGGCGGCACCGACGCGCCGGACGCCAAGGAGAAGGACAAGGCCACCACCTGGCTGAATGAGAATTCCGCCGGCACGGGCCCGTACCGTCTGACCGGCTGGCAGCGCAACCAGCAGATCCAGATGGTGAAGAACCCGAATTACTGGAAGGGGACTCCTGGCTACGACCGCGTTCTGATCCGCCACATGAGCGAGAGTGCGGCGCAGCTCCTTGCCATCCAGCGCGGCGACGTCGATGTGGCGTTCAATCTCATTCCAGAACAGATCGCCACGCTGAAGGACGATCCCAACATCACCGTCGCCGGCATGACCAGCCTCGACTTCATCTACATGGCGGTGGTCGAGGCGCCGACGAACCCCGCACTGCAGAACAAGTTCGCGCGGCAGGCCATCGGCTATGCCATCGACTACGACGGCATCATCAAGAATCTCATCGGCGGCAAAGCCGTCCGCCCTGTGAGCTTCCTGCCGGTCGGCGTCAACGGCTCAACCGAGGAGCTGACCAAGGAGATCGGCTTCCGTGAAGACCTCGCAAAGTCGAAGCAGTTGCTGGCGCAGGCCGGTATGCCGGAGGGATTCAAGTTCCAGCTATCCTATGGCAACGCCGCGATCGCCGGCGTCGGCTACCAGAACCTGGCGCAGAAGCTGCAGTCCGACCTGGCGCGCGTCGGCATCCGGGCCGAGCTGACGCCGATGGACCAGGTCAACATGCGGACCATGTATCTGGGCGGCAAGCTCGAGGCGGCGCTGACTTTCTGGAACCCGCCCGCGCCGGAGAACTGGCTGTGGAGCAGCGCCACGATCAACCGCGTGGCAGGCCGCGTGCACTGGAAGGTGCCTGACGAAGTCCGCAAGCTGGTGGCCGACGCAGGCGCGGAACGCGATCTGGCGAAGGGCGCAGTGCTCTACAAGCAATACCAGCAGGCGATGGTCGATGCGGCCCACCACTTCGTGCTGATCCAGCCGGTGTATCAGGTGGCGGTGCGCAAGAGCGTGTCCGGCCTGAAATTGACGGCGGCAGGCTGGATGGCCGAGCTGGGCGGAGCCAAGCCCGCTTGATGCTTCCCGTCATGACGGAACTTGGAAGCGGGGATGATGCCGCATGATCCGTTATGTCGTCTCGCGCCTGGTTGTCTCGGTGGCCATGGTGCTGCTCGCCACCCTCGTCATCTTCCTGATCGCCAACACCGTGCCGGGCGATCCGGTGCTGACGGCGCTCGGCGACATGGCGGCCTCCGACCCGGCGCAGGTGGCGGAGTTCCGTGCCCGGTGGGGCCTCGACCTGCCGCTGTGGCACCAATACTGGCTGTTCCTCGAACGGCTGGCGCACGGGGATCTCGGCGTGTCGATCTCCTCGCGCCGGCCGGTGCTGCAGGACATCATCGACTACGCGCCCGCTACCCTCGAGCTCGCGACGGTCGCCTTCATCCTGTCCATCCTGGTGGGCCTGCCGCTCGGCGTGCTGGCGGCCGTGCGGCGAGACACCGTCATCGATCATGTCGCCCGTGCGGTCTCGCTGGTCGGCGTCTCGGCGCCGACCTTCTGGCTGGCCTTCATTGCGCTCGCGGTATTCTACGGCTGGCTGAACTGGGCGCCCGGTCCGGGGCGGCTCGATGCGGTCTCGTTTCCGCCTGACCGCATCACCGGATTGTTGCTGATCGACACCGCGCTGCAGGGCGACTGGGAGACGTTCCATGACGCTGCGGCGCATCTGGTCCTGCCGTCCATCGTGCTCGCCGCCGCCACGCTGGGCCTGATCACCCGCACCACGCGCGCCGCCATGCTCGAGGCGCTGTCGCAGGACTATGTGCGGGTGGCGAAGGCCAAGGGTCTGCGCGGGTGGCTGATTGTCGTCGGCCATGCCTTGCCCAACGCCATGCTGCCGGTGGTGACGCTCGGCGGTCTCGCCTACGCCAACCTGCTGGCTGGCGCGGTGATGACCGAGACCGTGTTCTCCTGGCCGGGCCTCGGCCGCTACACCTTCCGCAGCGCGGTGACGGTCGACTTCCCGGCCATCATGGCCGTCACCGCCATCGTCGCGGCGATCTTCGTTCTGGTGAACTTCCTGGTCGACATGTCGTACGCCCTGCTCGATCCGCGCGTGGTGAAGAAATGAGCGACATCGCTCTCCCCGCGATCGCCTCTCCACGCATCCGGTGGCTGCGCCGCTACGGACTGGCGTCGGTCGGCGCGGCGATCATCCTGGCCTGGGTGCTCGCGGCGATCTTCGCCCCGTGGCTCACCCGGTATGATCCGAACTTCGTCGACGTGGCGATGCGCCTGCGTCCGCCGTCGGCCAGCAACTGGCTTGGCACGGACGCGCTGGGCCGCGACGTGGCGACCCGTGTCATCTATGGCGCCCGCGTGTCGCTCACCGTCGGCATGGTGGTGGTGCTGGTGGGGGCGCTGTTCGGCACGCTGCTCGGCGCCGTCGCGGCCTATGCGCGCGGCTGGGCGGAAGAAGGCCTGATGCGGCTGACCGACCTGGTCTTCTGCTTCCCGCCGATCATCCTGGCGATGGCGATCGCTGCCGCGCTCGGCATCGGCACGGTGAATACCGTCATCGCGATGCTGGTGGTGTGGTGGCCGAAATTCGCCCGGCTTTCCCGCAGCCTGGTGATCTCGCAGCGCTCCATGGAATACGTCGAGGCGGCGCAGTCCATCGGCTTCGGCCCGGCCCACATCCTGCTGCGCCAGATCATCCCCAACGCCGTCGGGCCGCTCGTCGTGCTGGTCACGCTCGACCTCGGCAACGCCATCCTGGTGTTTGCCGGGCTGTCCTTTCTCGGCCTGGGCACGCTGCCGCCGACACCGGAATGGGGTTCGATGGTCGGCGAAGGGCGTGAGCTGGTGCAGCAATGGTGGGTGGCCACCTTTCCCGGGCTGGCCATCCTGACGGTGGTGATGGCCTTCAACTTCATGGGCGACGGCTTTCGCGATTGGCTCGATCCGCATGCCAACCGCCGCTGAGCCGTTGCTGCCCACTGAACCGCTGCTGCAGGTGCGCGATCTGCGCACCTGGTTCCTGACGGATTCCGGTCCCGTCCGCGCGGTCGACGGCGTCAGCTTCGACGTGCATGCCGGCGAGACGCTGGGCGTGGTGGGCGAATCCGGCTCCGGCAAGAGCGTCTGTGCCAAGTCGATCATGCGCCTGCTCGACGAGCCGGCGCGGATCGTCGGCGGCTCGATCCTGTTCAAGGGCCGCGACCTCGCGCATCTCGACGACGAAGGAATTCGCGCGGTCCGCGGGGCTGAGATCGCCATGGTGTTCCAGGACCCCATGACGTCGCTGAACCCGGTCCTGCGCATTGCGCGACAGCTCGTCGAGGCGATGACGGCGCACGGCCGCTTCACCGGGACGGCGGCGCGCAGCCGCGCGATCGACCTGCTGCGGCGCATGGGCGTGGCCTCGGCCGACAGCGCTGTGAATTCGTTCCCCCATCAATTCTCTGGCGGCATGCGCCAGCGCGTGATGCTGGCCATGGGCTTCTCCAACGAGCCTTCCCTGCTCATCGCGGACGAACCGACCACTGCGCTCGACGTGACCATCCAGGCACAGATCCTGGACCTGCTGCGCGGGCTGAACCGCGACCTTGGCACCGCCGTCATCCTGATCAGCCACGATCTCGGCGTGATCGCCAACATCTGCTCGCGCGTGCTGGTGATGTACGCCGGCGAGGTGGTCGAGGAAGGCGCGCCCGAGGATCTGCTGACCGATCCGCGCCATCCCTACACCTGGGCGCTGCTGCACGCCGCGCCGCGGATCGATGCGCAGGCCGAGGATCGCCGGCTGATCACCATCGAGGGCCAGCCGCCGGACCCGCGCGCCTGGCCATCCGGCTGCCGCTTTCGCGCGCGCTGCCCCTTTGCCATCGAGAAATGCGCGGAGCATCCCGAGCTGCTGCCGGTGGAAGCCGGGCGTGCCGCGCGGTGCTGGGTGACGCAGGAGGGTGGCTCGCTGCACACGCCCCAACGTGCCCGAGCGGGGGTTGCCGCGCCCGTCGATCCGCCACCGGCGGTGCCGATTCTCGAGGTCTCGGGCCTGCAGAAGCATTTTCCGCTGGCGAAGGAGACCTTCTTCGCGCGCCAGCGCGTGCTGCGCGCCGTCGATGGCGTCGACCTGCAGGTCCTTGCCGGTGAAACCGTCGGATTGGTGGGCGAATCGGGTTGCGGCAAGTCGACTCTGGCGCGGCTGGTCACGCGGCTGCACGAACCGACGGACGGCAAGATCATCTTTGCCGGCACGGACATCACCCATGCCAGCCAGGCGGAGATCCGCCCGCTGCGGCGACGCATGCAGATGATCTTCCAGGATCCGTACGCGTCGCTCAATCCGCGCATGACGATCGGCGAGATCCTCGCCGGTCCGCTGATCCTGCACGGCATCGCCGGCGATGCGGCAGCGGCCCGCACGCGGGTGGCCGAGCTGCTCGACCTCGTCGGCCTGCCGGGCCAGTCGGTGCAACGTTTTCCGTATGAATTCTCCGGTGGCCAGCGCCAGCGCATCTCGATCGCCCGCGCCTTGGCGGTAGGCCCGGATTTCGTGGTTGCCGATGAACCGATTTCGGCGCTCGACGTCAACATCCAGGCGCAGATCATCAACCTGATGGTCGACCTGCAGGAACGGCTGGGGCTGACCTATCTGTTCATCGCGCACGATCTCGCGGTGGTGCGCCACGTCTGCGACCGCATCGCGGTGCTGTATCTCGGCAAGATCATGGAGGTCGGCCCGGCCGCGGCATTGTTCTCGCGTCCGCTGCACCCCTATACGCACACCCTGATCTCCGCCGCGCCGGTGCCCGATCCACGCGTCGAGCGCGCGCGTCGGCACGTGCCGATGAAGGGCGAGCCGCCGAGCGCTCTGAACCCGCCAAGCGGCTGCCGATTCCGCACGCGCTGCCCGATCGCCGAAGAGCGTTGTGCCCGGCAGGAGCCGCCACTGCTGGAAGCCGCCCCAGGCCAGCATGTCGCCTGCCACTTCCCCGGACGGCTGGGTTATGCCAACGCTCGCGACCTCTGACTCATAGGGGGGCTGCGTTCCGCGCACGGAGGATTGCCGAGACGTTTCGGACCAGATGAGGCAGCATCGCTCCTGGCGACCTCGAGGGTCCCGACCAGACGAAGGAGGACAGCATGGATACGGTGCCAGCGGTCCGGCACGAGGCACGAACGGGCACCTGCCCGGAGTTCGACGCGGTCGTCATCGGCGCAGGCGTCGCCGGTCTCTATCAACTTTACAGCTTGCGCAAGCTCGGCTTGCGGGTCCGGGCCTTCGAAACGGGCAGCGCGGTCGGCGGCACCTGGTACTGGAACCGCTATCCGGGCGCGCGCTTCGACTCGGAAAGCTGGACGTATGGCTACTCGTTCTCGAAGGAGCTACTCGAGGAATGGGAGTGGGAAGAGCACTTTTCGGCCCAACCCCACACCGAGCGCTATCTCAACCATGTCGCCGACAAATTCGACCTGCGGCGCGACATCCAGTTCAACAGCCGCGTCACCGCCGCCCACTGGCGCGAGGAGACGCAGAGCTGGGAGCTCGTGCTGGAGAGCGGCGCGCGCCATTCGACGCGCTTTCTCGTCACCGCGATCGGCGTTCTCTCGGCGGCCGTGATGCCGACCATCCCCGGCATCGAGAGCTTCACGGGCCAGTCGTGCCACACCCAGCGCTGGCCGAAGGAGGGCATCGAGTTCGCCGGCAAGCGGGTCGGCATCATCGGCACCGGCGCAACCGCGGTGCAGACGATCCAGACGATCGCCAAGACGGTCGGTCACCTGACCGTGTTCCAGCGCACCCCGAACTGGTGCTTTCCGCTGAACAACAGCAAGATCACCCCGGAGGAGATGCGCGACATTCGCGCCCGCTATCCCGAGATCCTGGCGCGCTGCCGCGAGACGCCCAGTTGCTACGTCCACGGCCCGGATCCGCGCAAGACGCTCGAGGTGACACCCGAGGACCGCGAAGCCTTCTGGCAAAAGCTGTACCGCACGCCGGGTTTCGGCCAATGGCAGGCGAATTTCAGCGATATGCTGACCGACCGCGAGGCCAACGCGCTCGCCTCCGAGTTTGCCGCGCGCAAGATCCGCGAACGGGTCAATGATCCCGTCGTCGCCGAGAAGCTGATCCCCAAGAACCACGGCTTCGGCACGCGCCGGATCCCCCTCGAAAGCGGCTATTACGACGTGTACAACCAGCCGAACGTCGAGCTGGTCGACGTCAACGAGACGCCGATCGAGCGCATCACCCCGCAAGGCATCCGGACGTCGGACCGCGAGCGCGAATTCGACATCATCATCTACGCGACCGGCTTCGATGCCATTACCGGTGCCTTTGACCGGATCGATATCAGCGGCGTCGACGGCGTGCGGCTCAAGGAGGTGTGGAAGGACGGCCCGCAGACCTATCTCGGCGTCTTCGTGGCCGGGTTTCCGAATTTCCTGATGGCGATGGGTCCGCACGCCGGGCTCAGCAACTACACGCGCACCGCGGAGTATAGCGTCGAGTGGGTCACCGGCGTGATCCGGTTCGCGACTGAGCGAGGGCTGGGGCGCATCGAGGCCACGCCGTCCGCCGTCAACGAATGGACCGATCACGTCCTGGCCCTCGGCCAAGGTCAGCTGATGAATGAGGTCGGCTCCTGGATGACGGGCGTCAACCGCAACGTCGAAGGCAAACAGAAACCTCGGATCATGCGCTACAGCGGCGGACATCCCGCTTATCGCCAGTACTGTGACGCCGTCGCTGCGGAGGGCTACCGCAAGCTTGCCTACTGAATCGAGTTCCGACCGCTTGCCGGCGGCCGTGCGGTAGGACGAGTCAAGGCTCGAGAAGGGTCGTCAATTGTGCGCCTTCGTCAGCGACGAAAACGGCAATCAATTCCGCCCACTCGGTGTTGCTCGCGTTGGCCGACACGAGATGTATCGCGCCGGGCGGTTCGAAGAATGACTGACCGACCTCGAATATCTCGACCGGGCCGCCTTTGAGTTGCGACCTGATCTGGCCCTTGGTGATGTAGGCCGTGACAGTACCCGCATGACGGTGAGGCGGCGTAAAGCCGCCCGGTCCGTAGGTCACGCGGACAATCGTTACGCGCTTGCCTGGTATGTCCGGCAGCGCATGCGAACTGATCAACTCCACTTTGTTGAGCGATGAGCCGGAGGAGGCATCGGCAGCGCACATCGGGAGCGGAAATTCCGAAATCGCGTCCATTTTCGTGGGCAAGGCTTTCGCGGCCACGATTGCGCAAACGATGGCCGCGGATACAAAGAGCGACAGCCGGAGCAGCGCTCGATCCGCGATCGGCGTGGTCATTCCCAGTGCGATGCTCATCGATATCTCCTGGTGAACTTTACCTCTGCGTTGTGATCGAGCAACGCCCTCAGCGTCCCGGATGCCAGCCTGCCGCGGCGGCGAAGCGGGCGAAGAACTGCTCCTCGTAGGCGTGCTCGGGGTCCTCGCGCACCATCCGGTCCATCAGGTGGGCGTCCGATCCGACCAGGATGCGCCGTCCGCCTGACCCGTCAGGTCCCGCCGCGAGGTGACGGTCGTTCGAAGTTCGTCGCGCTGGGGCTTGTGCTCTTGCCGGAGAATTCTTTCATCGGATTCCTCCCTATGCTTCGAAGGGCGGAGTCGCATCGACTGAGGCGATCCTAGGGGCACTTCATGACATCAACGAGCGGGCGAACTCATCGAACGGTTGGACCGCCTTGTTTATCGATGTTTATTGGCTTTCCCGATGGTTTGGTGCCCGCTGCTGGACTCGAACCAGCACGGCCCTTTCGGGCCTCGAGATTTTAAGTCTCGTATGTCTACCATTCCATCAAGCGGGCGGCGGGCATTTCTATAGGGGCTGGCGACGCGCCACTCCAGCGGTCAGTAGCGGAAGCCCGCGATCATGCCGCCCTCGACCATGGCGCGTAACAGGCCGGCGGCGCGGGCCGGCGCCTGCTCTTCGCCGGTGAACGGCGCCACGACTTCGCACAGCTCGGGGAAGGGCCGGCCCTCGACCAGCGCGTCGAGCATCGCCGCCTCGTCGGCATCCAGGGAGCGGAAGTTGGACACCAGGTCGGGCCGCCAGATCGCCCAGGTGAGCGGCTCGGGGGCGCGCTCGACCAAAAGGTCGCCGGGTTCGACCTCCTCGCGGCGCTGCCAGGCCTGCGGCGCTTCGAAGGCCAGGATCAGTCGGCGCAGCGAGGGCAGGGTGGCGAAGCTGAGCGTCTCCCACGCCTCCTGCGGCAGCGCCATCAGCGCGTCGGCGGTGATCGGCGTCACGTCGGGCGAATCGAAGGCCTCGCCCAGCGCCCATTCGAAGCGCGCCATCTCCGTGGCCGCGGGCGTGCGGCTGTAAGGCTCGGTCTTGGCGAGGAAGTCGGCCATGTCGCGCCCGTACCAGCGCACCGAGGGATGGCGCGACGGGTGCGCCGCGATGTAGGCGCGCGCCATGTGGTCGAAGTCGGCCGGCCCGGCCATGGCCATCAAGCCGGGATAGTCCGTCGTCAGCGCCTCGATCAGGCGCAGCGCATAGCCGTCGCGATAGACGTCGAGCAGGGTCAGCCGATCGGCCTTGCTGGTGTCGCGGACCGCCGCCTGGAAGGTGTCGCTGGTCGCCAGCAGATAATCCTGGAAGGCGCGCTGCAGGTCGCCCAAGGAACCGACATTGGAACCGGCGTTGCCGCTCATGCCGCCCTCTTCACGCGGCCCGCCGCGTGACGGCGCCGGCGATGCGCCGCGCCTCATCGAGCTCGGCCAGCAGCTCGGCATAGGGCGGGATGTTGGCGTCGCGCTCGATCATGGTCGGCACGCCGGGAAAGAGCTTCACCGCCTCGGCGTAGAGCGTCCACACGTCGGGCACGATCGGCTCGTCGTGGGTGTCGATGATGTGGCTGCCCTTGTGGGTGTGGCCGGCGAGGTGGAACTGGCGCACGCGCTCGCGCGGCATGGCGCGCAGGAAGGCCATGGCATCGAACTCGTGGTTGAAGGCGCTGACATGGACGTTGTTGACGTCGAGCAGGATCTCGCAGTCGGCGCGCTTGGCCAGCTCGGCGATGAATTCCCATTCGGTGAGCTCGGAGGCGGCGTAGGTGACGTAGCTCGACACGTTCTCCAGCACCAGCCGGCGGCCGAGATGGTCCTGCACGGCCATCACGCGCTCGGCGACGTGGCCCAGCGCCTCCTCGGTGTAGGGCAGCGGCAGCAGGTCGTGCATGTTCTGGCCGCGCAGGCCGGTGAAGCAGAGATGATCGGACACCCACAGCGGCTGCACGCGCTCGGCCAACGCCTTGAGCTCGTCGAGGTAGCGCCGGTCGAGCGGATCGATGGACCCGATCGACAAAGAAACACCATGCAGTGCCATCGGATAGTCGCGGCGCAGGCGGTCGAGCCAGCGCAGCGGATTGCCGCCCGGCACCATGTAGTTCTCCGACAGCGCCTCGAACCAGCTCACCTGGCCGGGATTGGCGGCGATCTCCTCATAGTGCTCGGGCCGAAGGCCCAGGCCGAAGTCGATATCGACGGCGCACATGGAGCGGAGCCTACTCCCAAAAAAGTGCGGGCGTCCGCGACGAATCGGGACGCCCGCCTGTCCTCGGCAAAGGACTATTCGACAGTTACTTCGACTTGAGCACGGTGCACTCGATGGTGCTCCCGGCGTTGACGAAGCCCTTGCCCTTGCAGGCGTTCTGGCCCTTGCAGGCGTTGGCCGCGGACTTGCACGCGCTTTGGCCCTTGCAGGCGTTGACGCCGGTGCACGGGACCTGGGCGGTCGCGGCGGTGGCGAAGGTACCCACGGCGAAGACGGCCGCGGCCGTGGCGAACATGGTGCGCTTGGTCATGGATTTTTTCTCCCTGGTGAGCCGCCCCTTTTGATGTGCGGCGGCGAAAGTATGGATCGCAGAACGGAATCACACAATATCGAAAGCCGAAAGGCAGGGCTCTCTCCCTGTCTTTCGGCCTCCGACGGCTGATCGTTACATCACCTTGCCGCCCTTGCCGGTGCATTCGGCGGCGGTGGCCGCCTCGGTCCAGCCCTGGCCCTTGCAGGCATTCTGGCCCTTGCAGGCGGAATTGGCGGACTTGCAGGCGCTGGTGCCCTTGCAAGCATTGACGCCGCTGCACTTGGCGGTCTGAGCGTGGGCGGCGGTGGCGAGCGTGCCGGCGGCGAAGAGGGCGGCGGCGGTCGCCACAAGAGTACGCTTGGTCATGATCGGAACTCCCTGGGAGCAGCACCGGCGACGCGCCGGGTGCGGCAGGCTTGGCTGCATCCCGATCTACGGCCGGCCGGGCGGGGCCGATCACCGCGCCGGTTTCACGCTTTGGTGAAAACGAAGAGGGCGCCGTGGGGCGCCCTGGGAGCGCGGACCTCCAGGTCCGCTCATGCTCTTCCGGACCGCGAGCCTCCTGGCTCGCTCATGAGCGCGCCAGAGGCGCTCGGTCCGAAAGACGAAGACTATGAGCGGACCTGGAGGTCCGCGCTCCGAAGAACCTACTGCGCGACCTTGCCGCCGCGGGTGGTGCAGCTCACCACGTCGGTCGTCTGCGTCCAGCCCTGGCCTTTGCAGGCGTTCTGGCCCTTGCAGGCCGAGTTGGCGGTCTTGCAGGCGCTGGTGCCCTTGCACGAGTTCACGCCGGTGCACTTCACGCCGCCGCCATGCTGGGCGTGCGCGGCCGCCACGAAGGCGCCGGCGGCGAAGATCGCGGTCGCCGTGGCGGCGAGAGTCTTCCTGGTCATGTTTCTCTCCCTAACTAAAACTGCGGACCGACCATGACTCCAGCGCTTCCCCAGGTGAAGTCAGGCCTTGGCGACGATGCGTGATTTTTCGATCACTGTCATGTGACCCGCGTGAAGCGTGCCGGTGAAAGTGCAGCTTCATTGACACCCAGTGCAGCGATGTCGGTGGGCAGACCCTTGCCCAGTGCAAGGCTGGCAGCGAGGCGCCCCGCCGCTTCGCCGGTCTGGATGCCGTAGCCGCCTTGTCCCGCCAGCCAGAAGAAGCCTTCGACCTTGGGATCGTGGCCGACCACCAGGTTCTTGTCGGCGACGAAGCTGCGCAGCCCCGCCCATTTGTTCTTGATGCGCCGGATGGAAAGCGTGGTCGCCGTCTCGATGCGCTCGACGGCGATGGCGATGTCCATCTCCTCGGGCTGCGCATCGCAGGGCGGCGAGGGTGTCTCGTCGGCGGGCGAGCCCAGGAACTGGCCGACCTCGGGCTTGATGTACCAGGTCTCGTCGAAGTCGATGGCCATCGGCAGGCCCGTCAGGTCGAGGCCCTTCTGGAGGCCTGCTGGCGCGTCGAAGGTGAAGGCGGTGCGCCGCTTGGGCACCAGCCCTACCGGCGCGGCCCCTGCCAGGCCGGCCAGAACGTCGGCCCAGGCGCCCGAGGCGTTGACGATGGTGTTGGCGGTGACGCTCTCGCCGTCGCGCAGCCGGATCGTCCAGCGTCCGTCCTTGCGGTCGAGACGGGTGACCTCGGCATCGAGCCGCAGCACCGCGCCCGCCGCCCGTGCGCCCTTGAGGAAGCCGCCATGGATCGCCGCCACGTCCATGTCCTCGGCTTCCTCGAAGATCGCGCCGCCGGCGGCCGCTTCGGGCTTCAGCAACGGCTGGCGGCGCAGCGCCTCGACCGGATCGAGCCAGCGCACGCTCGGCACCAGGCGGGCATACTCGGCAGCGGCCTTCTGCGTGGCCGCCTGCTGCTCGGCGCGGCCGGCGATCAGCGCGCCGCGCGGCGTGAGCAGGGGATGGTCGGTGAAGCCCGCCGGCGGCTTTCGGTAGAAGCGGCCCGATGCCACGGTGATGGCGCGGATCTCGGCACTGCCGTAGGTCTCCGAGTGCAGCGCCGCCGAGCGGCCGGTCGTGTGGTAGGCCGCGACATGCTCGCGCTCGAGGATGACCACGCGCGCCTGCGGGGCAAGATGGTAGGCGGCGGAGACCCCGGCGATGCCGGCGCCGACGATGGCGAAATCGAAATCCTGCATGCGCCTCACATTGCAAGCCCGTCATGTCGCCTGCAATAGTCGGGCCCGGTTACGCCCATGAATATTGCTCATCTCCTGCTCGGCTCGTCGCGCGAGTTCTCGTCCCTGCCGGCGCTGGCGCGCGGAACGGCAAGCCATCTCAGCTATCGCGACCTGTGGCGCAAGGTCTCGGTGATGAGCATGCATCTGAGCGGCCGCTTCGGCCTCGAGCGCGGCGATCGGGTGGCCTTCGCCATGTCCAATTGCGTGGAGGCAATCGAGGTCATGTATGCCGTCTGGCACGCCGGCCTCTGTGCCGTGCCGATGAACGCCAAGCTGCATGCCAAGGAGTTCGCCTTCATCCTGGAGAATTCCGGCGCGAAGCTCTGCTTCGTCACGCCCGACCTCGCCGACACCATCGCCGAGGCGGCCAAGGAGGCGCCCGAGCTCAAGGAGATCGTCGACGTGACGACGCGCTCCTACGGCTTCATGGAGGTCGGTGATCCCATCGCCCTGGCCGAGGCCGAGGCCACGGATCCGGCGTGGCTGTTCTACACCTCGGGCACCACCGGCCGGCCCAAGGGCGCCACGCTCACCCATCGCAATCTGCTGGCAATGACGCTGAACTACTACGCCGACGTCGATCGGCCGCCCGTCGGCGGCTCGATGGTGCATGCCGCACCGATCAGCCATGGCTCGGGCCTGTGGAACTTCGCCATGGTGGCGCGCGGGGTGATCCAGGTCTTCCCCGAGAGCGGCAAGTACGAGGTGCCCGAGACGGTCGAGCTGATGAACCGCTGGCCCCGATGCAGCATCTTCCTCGCGCCGACCATGGTGAAGCGGCTGATCGAGCACGGCAGCGTGGCCGACCTCGAGCCCGACGCGCTGCGCCTGATCTCCTACGGCGGCGCGCCGATGTACGTCGCCGACCTCAAGCGCGCGCTCGACCTTTTGGGCGACAAGCTCGCCCAGCTCTACGGCCAGGGCGAGAGCCCGATGACGATCACCCATCTCAGCCGCGAGATGCATGCCGACCGCCTCCATCCGCGCTGGGAGCAGCGCCTGGCCTCGGCCGGCCGGCCCGACTCCTGCGTCGCGGTCAAGGTGGTCGACGAGGAGGGCCGCTCGCTGCCGGTGGGCGAGGTCGGCGAGATCATCGTCAAGGGCGACACGGTGATGTCGGGCTACTGGAACGATCCCGAGGCGACGGCGAAGTCGCTGCGCGACGGCTGGCTGTGGACCGGCGACGTCGGCGCCTTCGACGAGGAGGGGCTTCTGACGCTGAAGGACCGCTCCAAGGACATGATCATCTCGGGCGGCTCCAACATCTATCCGCGCGAGATCGAGGACGTGCTGAACCTGCATCCCGCCGTCGCCGAATGCTCGGTGGTCGGCCGCCCGCATCCGGAATGGGGCGAGGAGGTCGTGGCCTTCGTCGTGCCGCGCGACGGCAAGGCGCTGGGGCCCGCCGAGCTCGACCAGCTCTGCCTCGACAACATCGCCCGCTTCAAGCGGCCGAAGGACTACAAGTTCATCGAGGCGTTGCCCAAGAACAACTACGGCAAGATTCTCAAGACGGAGCTCAGGAAACTGCTTTAGGCTGGGCGTCATACTCTTCCGGACCGCGCGCGTCTCGCGCGCTCATGAATCATGAGGCGCGCGAGACGCGCGCGGTCCGGAAAAGCATGAGAAGCAAAAGGAGGAAACCATGGGCAGCATGATCGACTTCAAGCGTCCCGACGGATCGACCTGCAAGGGCTACCTGGCCGAAGCGGGCAGCGGCAAGCCGGGCATCGTCGTCATCCAGGAATGGTGGGGGCTGAACGACCAGATCAAGGGCGTGGCCGACCGCTTCGCTGCCGCGGGCTACAATGCGCTGGCGCCCGACCTCTACAAGGGTCGCGTCACGCAGAAGCCGGACGAGGCCAACCACATGATGAGCGGCCTCGATTTCGTCGGTGCCTCCGACCAGGACCTTGCCGGTGCGGTCAAGCACCTGGCCGGCATCAGCCGCAAGGTCGGCGTCATGGGCTTCTGCATGGGCGGGGCGCTCACCATCGCGGCGGCGGCGCGCGTGCCGGGCGTGGCCTGCGGCGTGCCGTTCTACGGCGTGCCGCCCGGTGAGCTCGCCGATCCCGCCAAGATCAAGATCCCGATGCAGGGCCACTTCGCCAACCAGGACGACTGGTGCACGCCCGAGGTGGTGAACGACTTCGAGAAGAAGATGGCGTCGGGCGGCAACAAGCCCGAGGTCTTCCGCTACGACGCCCAGCACGCCTTCGCCAACGAGAAGAGCCCGGCCTACGACGCGCCCTCGGCCAAGGCGTCGTGGGAACGCATGATGGCGTTCCTGGGCAAGCACCTTTGATGGGAGCGCGGGCCTCCGGCCCGCTCATGAGTCATGAAGCGGGCCGGAGGCCCGCGCTCCCACCATGAAGCGCCCCTTCATCGGCCTCGCCATCGTCGGGCTCGGCGCGTCGATGGCCCCGCTCGACATCGCCGTCAACGTGGCGTTGCCGGCGATCACCGGTCATTTCCGGCTGGCGCTCAGCGACGTGCAGTGGCTCGTGATCTGCTACGTGCTGGTCTACGGCTCGCTGATGCTGGTGTGCGGCAAGCTGGGCGACCTGCTCGGCCATCGCCTGATCTTCCGCACCGGCATGCTGATCTCCGCCGTCGGCTGCGCGGCCTGCGCCGCCGCCCCCGACTGGCCGCTCTTCCTGTGGGCGCGCGCCGGCCAGGGCGTCGGCACGGCGCTGGCGATCTCGTGCACGCCCGCCCTCGCCACGTCGCTGTTTCCGGAAAGCTCGCGCACGCGCGCCCTGGCGGGCCTCGGCATGGCGATGTCGCTCGCCTCGGTGATCGGTCCATTCCTTGGCGGCATCCTGGTCGAGCTGTGGGGCTGGCCCGCGGTCTACTGGGTGCGCGTGCCGATCGCGCTCCTCACGCTGGCGCTTTCGGGCCTGCTGCCGTCGCCCAAGCCCGACCCGCGACCCTTCGATGCCGTGGGCGCCGTGCTGCTGGCCGTGTGCATGAGCGCGCTGCTGTTGTCGCTGGTGCTGTCGCAACGCAGCGAGGCGCCCGCCCTTCCAGTCCTCGCCCTGTTCATCACGTCGCTGGCCGTTCTCTTCGCCTACGTGCAGCGCGCCCGGCGCGTGCCCGAACCGATCATCCGTCCGGCCCTGTTCGCCGATCCCGCCTTCGCTGTTCCCAACATCATGGCCGTGCTGGCGAGCGGGGCGGGCTTCTCGATCCTGCTGCTCACGCCGTACTACCTGGTGAATGTGCTGAAGCTTTCGGCGCTCGCCAGCGGTGCGGTGTTGGCGCTGTCGTTCGTCGGCAGCCTCGCGGGCGCACCGTCGTCGGCCTGGCTGGTCGCGCGGATCGGCCAGCGGCCGACCGCCTTCGCAGGCATCGCCGTGATCGGACTGGGCCTCCTGCCGCTTGCCTTCACCGGGGCCGGCACGCCCGTGCTCCTGGTGGCGTTGCTGCTGATCGCCCAAGGGGTGGGCCACGGCCTGCTCAACGTGGCTTACACCGACATCGTGACGGCGACGCTTTCCGTGCGCGACCGCGGCGTCGCCGGCAGCCTCGCCCTGCTCACGCGCACCTTCGGCACCGTCAGCGGCGCCTCGGTGCTGACGACGCTGTATGCCGCGGGCGCGGCCGGTCTTTCAGGGATCGACGGCTTCCTTGCCGGCTATCGCTACGCCTTTCTCGCGGCGGGCGGTGGCTTGCTGGTGGCGCTGATGCTGTCGCTCGCCGTTCCGCGGGCGTGGTCGAGAAGAGGCTGACTTCTTCGGAGCGCGGACCTGGAGGTCCGCGCTCCATCACGTGAGCTTGATGTTGCCCTTCTGGATGATGTTGCCGAACATCCTGCTCTCGTCGGTGATCCGGCTGCGGAAGTCCGGTGCGTTCAGGTAGGTGACGTAGCAGCCGCCGAGATGCAGCTTCTCGACGATGTCGGGCGCACGCACGGCATCGCCGATCGCCTTCTCGAGCTTGGCGATCACCGCCGGTGACGTGCCGGTGGGGGCGAGGATGCCGAACCAGGAATCGCCTTCCTCCTTGCGATAGCCCGCCTCGCGCAGGGTCGGCACGTCGGGGAAGTCGGGATGGCGGACGTTCGACAGCATGGCAAGGCCTATGAGCTTGCCCGCCTTCACGTGCGGCAGGCAGGTCTGGTCGAACTGCACCTGGACCTCGCCCGCGACCAGGGCGTTGGTGGCGGGCGCACTGCCGCGATAGGGCACGTGGGTCATCTTGATGCCGGCTTCGAGCTGCAGCATCTCGCCGAACAGGTGGGTGATGGTGGCGAGCCCCGACGAGCCGAAGTTGATCTTGCCCGGGTTGGCCTTGGCGTAGGCCACGAACTCCGCGACCGTGCGCGCCGGCACCGACGGGTGGATGGCGAAGATGCCCCACGAGGTGCACATGCGCGAGACCGTCACGAAGTCCTTCTCGGGATCGAACGGGATCGGCTGCAGATGGCGCGTGATGCAGACCATCGCCGTGGTCGTGGTCAGGAAGGTGTGGTTGTCGACCGCCTGGTTCTTCACGAACTCGCCGCCGATCATGCCCGAGGCGCCGGCCTTGTTGTCGAACACGATGGGCTGGCCCAGGCTCTGCGCGGCGCGATCCATGACGATGCGGGTCGAGACGTCGGACGGCCCGCCGGGCGGGTAGGGGATGACCATGCGCAACGGCTTGCTCGGCCATTCCTGGGCGATCGCGGGGGCGGCGACGGCGGGCCCGACAACAGTTGCAAGGGCCGCGGCAGTGAAAGCACGACGACGCATCGTTTCCTCCGTTCATTCTTGTGCCGAGCATCCCACGCGCCTTGTCGGGCGGCCAGACCGGCAGTCGATTTCGCTTGTCAAGAAAAATAACTGTAGTACTATAGAGTCATGATCGCTTTTCTCCGCGCGCTCACCCCCAAGCCCTTGCGGGTCCGCTCAGGCGCCAACACCAGGGTCTCTGCCGGAAATACCGGGAATGCCGGAAAGTCCATTTTATGCCGGCAGTGCAGGCACGCATGAGACGGTTCTCCGACCCGCTGGTGGCGTCGCTATTCAAGGCTTACCCGCCCGCCGTGCGTGCCAGGCTGATGGCGCTGCGTGAGCTGATGCTCGACACCGCCGCGCGGACGACGGGCGTGGGCCGGCTGACCGAAACCCTGAAGTGGGGCCAGCCGAGCTATCTCACGGAGGAGACGGGCAGCGGCACGACGGTGCGCATCGATCGCCTGAAGTCGGGCGACGGCTATGCCATCTACTTCCATTGCCAGAGCGGGCTGGTCGGGCAGTTCCGCGAGCTCTATCCCGACACCTTCGCCTACGAAGGCCGGCGGGCGATGCATTTCGCCGTAAAGGATCGCCTGCCGGTGCGCGAGCTCAGGCACTGCATTGCGCTCGCCTTGACCCATCATCTACGAAAGAAGGCCAAACGCGGAGGATGAGATGGCGGGACGCCTGAAGGACAAGGTGGCGATCGTGGTCGGCGCGGGCTCGAGCGGTCCCGGCTGGGGCAACGGCAAGTGCACCGCCGTCACCTTCGCCCGCGAAGGCGCCAAGGTGATGTGCGTCGACCGCAAGCGCGCCGCGGCCGAGGAGACCGTCAGCCTGATCGCCAAGGAAGGCGGCGAAGCGTTCGCGGCCGAGGCCGATTCATCGAAGAACGCCGAGGTGAAGGCGATGGTCGATGCCTGTCTCGCGAAGTGGGGCCGCATCGACATCCTCGACAACAATGTCGGCATCGGCTCGAGCGGCGGGCCGATCGAGCTCAGCGAAGACGAGTGGGATCAGGTGTTCGACGTCAACGTCAAGAGCTTCTTCCTGACGGCCAAGCACGTCATCCCGGTGATGGAGAAGCAGGGCAAGGGCGCGATCGTCAACGTGAGCTCGATCGCCTCGATCCGCAGTCCCAAGGGCGTGAGCTACATCGCCTACAATGCGAGCAAGGGCGCGGTGAATTCGCTGACGTTGGCGATCGCCTCGCAGTACGCCGACAAGGGCATCCGCTGCAACGCCATCCTGCCCGGCCTGATGCACACGCCGATGATCGACTTCTTGGCCGAGCAGTACGCCAAGGGCGAGAAGGACCACAATCAGGCCTACGACAAGATGATCGCCATCCGCAACAAGGCCTCGCCGACCGGCAAGATGGGCACCGGCTGGGACACCGCCAACGCAGCACTCTTCCTCGCCTCCGACGAGGCAGCCTACGTCAACGGCCACCTGCTGGTGGTCGACGGCGGCATCACCGTCCGCGCGTGAGCACGAAGCGGGAAACGAACGGGCTCGTGAGGATGATCAGGAACAGGCGGAACAGATGGTGAGTGGCCACCATCGCCACCTCGACGCCGAGCGCCAGGCCGATCAGGCTCATCTCGGCGAAGCCGCCGGGGGCGTAGGAGAGCACCGTCGCATCGATGCTGAGGCCGGTGAGCGCATGGGTGATCTCGGCAAAGCCCACGGCGCAGCCGATCAGCAGGACGGCGGCGCCGACCGACACGCCGATCTCCTTGTGCAGCTGGTCGATGGCGGTGCCGACGAAGCGGCAGCCGATGCCGCAGCCGACGACGACTTGCGCTGCGGCCACCAGCTCGCCCGGCGGCTTGGAATCGGTGAAGCCCGCGAGATGGGCGATGGCGCTCACCAGCATCGGTCCCATCATGAACGCGGCCGGCAGGCGCAGGAGGCGGCCGACCACGGCGCCGATCAGGCCGCAGGCGATCAGGATCGCCCAGTCGCGCCAGTCGTTGTGGGTCGGATGCGGCATGGTGAGCACGCTGGTCGTGGCGCCGCTCACCAGCCGGTACCACACCGGAATCGTGAGAACGACGGTGAGGATGCGCAGCGCATGGGCAAGCGCAATGGCGCGCTCCTGGCCGCCCATGGCGCCGCCCATGATCGTCATGTCGTTCAGCCCGCCGGGCATGGCGGCGAAGTAGCAGGTGACCTTGTCCCACATGGTGAAGCGGCGGAACCAGAAGTAGCTCAAGGTTGCGCCGGTCATGGTCATGCCGCTGAGCACGCCGAGGCTCACTGCCCATTTGCCGAGCTGGTGGATGAGCTCGGGCGAGAAGCCCGAGCCCAGCAGCACGCCCATGATGATGACCATGCCCTGGCGCAGGCGCACGTTCATGCCGATGCGGAGGCCGGCGAAGGCGGCAACGGTGGAGAAGACGCAGGCGCCCAGCATCCAGGCGAGCGGCATTTTCAGCCAGTCGAACGCGAAGCCGCCTGCCGTGCCGATCACGATCGCGAGCACGAGCGGCTTCAGGCCCTCGTGGCCGATGATGTGTTTCTTCTCGGGCTTGACCTTCTCTGCTTTGACAGGGACCGTCTTGCTCAAGGGTCGAACTGCTCCTTGAGGATGCGCTCCTCGAGATCGTGCTCGGGATCGAACAGCAAGGTGAGGTCGATGTCGGTCGCCTCGGTGACGGTGACCCGGGCGACGTTGGCGATCTCGACGGAATCGGCGGCGGCCGCGACGGGGCGCTTGCGCGGATCGAGCACGGTGAGCTCGACCTTGGAATGGCGCGACAGCAGTGCGCCGCGCCAGCGCCGCGGCCGGAAGGCGTTGATCGGCGTCAGCGCCAGCAGGCCGGCGCCCAGCGGCAGGATCGGGCCGTGAGCGGAGAGGTTGTAGGCGGTCGAGCCGGCGGGCGTGGCCACCAGCACGCCGTCGCAATAGAGGTCGGGCAGGCGCTTGCGGCCATCGACCGAGACGGCGATGCGCGCGGTCTGCCGGCTGGAGCGCAGCAGCGACACCTCGTTGATGGCGATGAACCTCGTGCCTGCTGCCGCGCGTGTTGATCGCCAGCATGCGCAACGGCGTCAGGCTGACCTGCCGCGCGTTCCTGAGGCGCTGCAGCAGGCCCGCTTCCTTGAAGGTGTTCATCAGGAAGCCGATGGTGCCGAGATTCATGCCGTAGATCGGCGTGCCGCGGCGGATGTTGCGATGGAGCGTCTGCAGCATCAGCCCGTCGCCGCCCAGCGCCACGACGATGTCGGCCTGGGCCGGCGGCACCGCCCCATAACGCTTCTCGAGCCGCGCCCGGGCGCTGCGGGCGGCGGGAGTCGCCGCCGAGGCGAAGGCGAGGCGAGGAGCGGAATTGGAGGGGGAAGCCATCGGGATGTCTGCAATGCCACTAATGCAAGTTTCGTACTATAGCCGTCTGCCGCAACATTGCGGTAAAATCGGCGCCGCATAAGAACCGAGGAGGAAGGCGATGGAGCTGGTTCCGCTGGGACCGGGATTCGGTGTCGAGGTCAGGGGCGTCAGCATGCTCGACGTCGCCAGCGACGCCGACGCCTACAAGGCCGTGCGCTCTGCCTTCGAGGAACACTCCCTGCTGGTGTTCCGCGACCAGACCATCGCCGACGACATCCAGGCGGCCTACAGCCGCGCCTTCGGACCGCTCGAGCTCACCAAGGTGGCGTCGCTGGGCGCCGGCGGTTTCTATTCCAAGCTCACCAACATCGGCGAGAAGGGCGAGATCCTGCCGCCCGACCATCGCCAGGTGCTGGTGGCCAAGGCCAACGCGCTCTGGCACACCAACTCGTCCTTCAAGAAGACGCCGGCGCTCGCCTCGGTGCTGACCGCGCGCGTGCTGCCGGGCGAGGATGGCGACACCGAGTTCACCTCGACGCGGCTCGCCTGGGACCGCCTGCCCGCCGACCTGCAGGGCAAGCTCAAGAATGCGGTTGCCACGCACTCCTATGCCAACAGCCGCGACCAGATCCATCCCGACCTCGCCAATGCCGAGGAGCGCATCGCGCTGCCGCCGGTGCGCTGGCGGCTGAACTGGCGCAACCCGGCCAACGACCGCCGCGCGCTCTATGTCGCCAGCCACGCCTATGCCATCGACGGCATGGACGACCGCGACGCCCGCCAGCTCCTGGCCGAGCTTCTCGACGAGGCGACCCGGCGCGAGTTCGTCTACACCCACAAATGGCGCCAGGGCGACGCCGTCATGTGGGACAACCGCGCCATGCTCCATCGCGGCCGGCCGTGGGACTACAAGAAGGAGCGGTCGATGATCCGCACCACCATCTCGGCAACCGACGCCGACGGGCTGGCCGAGGTACGGCCGCCGGTGGTGCACTAAGGACGCGAGGTAACTTCTACTCCGCCGCTTCCAGCCGCTGCTGGTTCTGCTTGGCTGCGACCTTGGCGCGCGCCAGATCCTCGCCGCGGCGCTTGCTGAGCGCCGCACCGCCGCCCGCCGTCTCGGCGAACAGGGCGAGCTTGTCGAGATCCTCCTCGACCACCGGCGACAGGGCGAGATCCATGTATTCGTGGCGCTTGGGATCGTGCAGGACCTTCTGGCCGATGCGCCAGCCCTGCCAGGCCAGCCGCGCGTAGATCCTGAGCTTCTTGAAGGTCTCGACGCACCAGCTTGTAATGGAACACGCCCATCGGCTCGATCGGCATGCCGTAGCGGCGGTCGCGCCGGTACTTCAGGCGCACGATGCCGCCTTCCAGCGGATGGATGTTCTCGGCCTCGAACATGATCTTGAACATGGTCATGAACTGGGCCGGCTCGGCCGGGTTGCGGCCGGGAATGGCGCCGTGGCGGCGCGCCACCGTCTCGATGTGCTCCGGCGTGTAGTAGGTCCGCCAGGCGTCGCGGTAGGTCTGCTCGTACTCGGCATCGCTCATCCTGGGATGATGGACGACGCGGTGATTGAGGTCGTACTTGTTGAGGTCGGGGTCCATCCAGACGCCCTTCTTCCACAGCGTCTGGTGGTCTTCCGAGCCCGGCAGCGGCGTCAACATGAAGAACTCGAGGATGTCGAGCGGCAGCTCGTTCTTGATGATCTCGAGGTCGCGCATGATCAATTCGCGCGTGTCGCCGGGGAAGCCCAGGATGTAGCCCGCCCAGGTCGAGGCGCCGCTGGTGTGCCACGCCTGCAGCATCTTGCGGTATTCGGTGATCTTGTTCTGGCGCTTCTTGGCGGCCAGCAGGTTGTCCGGGTTGACGTTCTCCAGACCGATGAACACGCGGTAGACGCCGGCCCAACGCGCCTTCTGGATGAAGTTCGGGATGCGATGGCACTGCGTGTCGACCTGGATGATCAGGGACACTTCGATGCCTTCGTTCTCCTTGAGCTCGATCAGCCGGTCGAAGAAGTCTTCCCAGTGCTTGTTGCGGGCCATGTTGTCGTCGGTGATGAAGAACGACGTGATGCCCTGCTTGTAGTTCTCACGGACGATCGCTTCGAGATCGTCGGGATTGCGGAAGCGGCTCTTGCGGCCCTGTACGTTGATGATGGTGCAGAACGAGCACTGGAACGGGCAGCCGCGGCCGAGGTCGAAGCTCGACTTCTTGCCCTCGTTGCGCGCCAGCGCGGCGGGCGGCAGGCGCGGCGTCGGCGCACCCTCGATGCCCGGCAGGTCGTTCATGTAGTTGTAGAGCGGCTTCAGCGTGCCGTTCCAGGCGTCCTTCAGGACGATGTCGAGACGGCCTTCCTCGGCCTCGCCGGCGAAGATCGAGATGCCCATGTCCATTGCCGCCTGGATCTCGGGCGGCACGACCGGCAGCATCGACAGGCAGCCGGCGGCATGGAAGCCGCCCATCGCCACCGGCAGACCGGCCTTGAGGAAGTGGCGGGCGAGGTCGACCGCGTGCGGGAACTGGTTGGATTGCACGCCGACCAGGCAGATCAGCGCCTTGCCGCCGGTGCGGCGGATGTCGGCCACGATGCGGTCCGGCCGCACCCGGGTATTGGTCTCGTCGAACGGCTTGATCAGGATGTCGACGTCGGCGCCCAGCACCTGGCGCTGCTGGCAGTCCTCGCCCAGCCCGTAGAGCGCGGCCAGGGTGTTGGACGGGATGTGGGACCGCAGCCAGGTGATCGGATAGCCGTCGTCGTCGTAGTGCGTCGGCTTGATCAGAATCAGGTGGAATTTAGTACGCTTTTGCACGGTACCGCCCATCGCGGAAAATTTCTCCAAAGGCACATCCGCGTGCGGCACTATCGAGCGACTGCCACCGCTTAACGGCATCCCCCGGTCACAATGCGCTGGGCTGCCTTACAACGCAACTGCACTGGACGGATAATAACAATTTGCGGTGTGCAATATTGCACAACATATGGGGCTTTTACAGGACGAGCCACGCGATTGGCGAGATTGGCCCATGCCAAGGCGGTAATTGCAGTCCGCGGCCCAAAAGCGCACGGTGGGCCGCCCTGAGAGGCGCCAGCGACGCCGGCCGGGGGAGGGAACGAACAAGACGTGGGTCTCACTGCGCGCGTACCGGCGCTGGCGCCGTTCCAGGTCCGGAGCTTCCGCTATCAGTGGCCGGCCGACCTGCTGGCCTCCTGGGCCTTCGAGATGGAAGGCGTAATCCTGGGCTGGTTCGTGCTGGTCTCGACCGGTTCGGTCCTGGCGCTGGCCATTTTCGGCTCCTTGCAGTTCCTCGGCACCCTGATCTCGCCCTTGTTCGGCATGGCGGGCGACCGCGTCGGCAATCGCAAGGTGCTCTGCGTGATGCGCGCCACCTACCTCGCCGTGGCGACGGCGCTGGCGGCGCTGTTCCTGAGCGGCCAGGCCGCCCCGTGGTCGGTGTTCGTGCTGGCCACGATCATGGGGCTGGTCAGGCCGTCCGATATCACCCTGCGCAACCTCCTGGTCGGCGAGACCATGCCGTCGGACTACCTGATGCGGGCCATGGGGGTGTCGCGCACGACCGCCGATTCGGCGCGGGTGGTGGGCGCCCTGTCGGGGGCGGGCCTGGTGGCATTGCTGGGATCGGGCCTGGCCTACCTCGGGGTCTGCCTCTTCTATGCGGCGAGCCTGGCGCTCACCTTCAACGTCGGGGTGAGGCGCCTGCGCGTGCTGGGCGAGGAGCCGGCCCATGCCGCACCGTTGCGCGCCCTGCGCGAAGGCTTCGCCTATGTCTGGTCGACGCCCGACATGCGCGCGGTGATGCTGCTGGCCTTCCTGGTCAACCTCGCGGCCTATCCGCTGGTCGGCTCGCTGCTGGCCTATGTCGCCAAGGACATCTACGGCCTCGGCCAGACCGGCCTGGGCTGGCTGATCGCCTGCTTCGCGGGCGGCGCGCTCATCGGCTCGATCGTGATCTCCACCCATGGCGCGGGCATCCGGCCCGCCCGGACCACGCTGGTCTCGGCCGTCCTGTGGTTCTCCCTCAATCTCCTCTTCTCCTGGATCGAGACGCCGCTTCTGGGCGAGATCGTCCTGTTCGTGTCGGGTTTCGTACAAAGCTTCTGCATGATCCCCATGGCGGTACTGCTGCTGCGCGTCGCCAATCCGGCCTTCCGCGGCCGGGTCATGGGCGTTCGCATGCTGGCGGTCTATGGCATGGCCATCGGCCTGCTCGCGGCCGGGCCGCTGGTCGAGCACACCGGTTTTGCCGCCACGGGCACGATCTTCAGCCTGGTCGGCATCGTCTTCACGCTCGTGATCGCCGTGTATTGGCGCCGTCACCTCTGGGATGCCGGCGCCGAGGCAAACGCGCGCTAGACGGAACCTCAAGGTCTCGACCGCGTTGGCAGGCGATGCGTAGCCGCGTCGCCAAGATCGCCGTCCTGATGACAACCCTCACGACAGGCATCTTCGTCGCGGAAGCCCGGGCCGACGACCCGCCGCCGCCGCCGTCGGCGACCGAAAGCGAAAGCCGCAGCATCTTCATCTTCCAGGTCGAGAACGACGTCTTCAACCGGTTGAGCCCGACCGACCGCGACTACACCAACGGCGTGCGCATCGGCTGGCTGTCGCCGTCGATCACCGCCATGCCGCCGGGGATCGTCGCACTCACCACGCTGCCGACCTTCTTCGGCGAGCCGCAGTCGGACTGGTGGTGCGCCGCGTCGGCGTGTCGATCGGCCAGAACATCTACACGCCCGACGACACGTTCGCCTCGCAGCCCATCTACAACGACAGGCCCTATGCGGCTTGGCTCTATGCGAGCTTCGCCCTGCAGTACACCTACAAACGGCGTGACGAGAAGACGGGCATCCAGGAGCCGGTGCGGCTCGACACGCTGCAGCTCGACCTCGGCCTCATCGGACCGGCGGCCGGCGGCGAGTTCGTGCAGAACAATTTCCACAACATCATCGGCGTAGCCCGAGCCAACGGCTGGGCCAACCAGCTGCACAACGAGCCAACGATCGGCATCGGGTTCGAGCGGCGCTGGCGAACCGCTCGCGCGGTCTTGATCGAGGATCCCAAGCTCGAGGTCGATTTCATTCCGCGCATCGGCGCGGCGCTCGGCAACGTGGCGATCTACGGCGATGTCGGCGGCAC
>CAWEIE010000027.1:0-196985 GCA_963809025.1 uncultured Alphaproteobacteria bacterium
CGCCTCTGACAAACTCGTTCACCGCGGAGGCCGATCCACCGGCCAGTTGTTCTGAGGATTGGACATGGGCGGCTCGTCCCGTCGTTGCGGCAGGACTCATGCGCTCAAGAGCGTCGTCGCGGTCGCGGCGTGCGGCTTGATCGTGACAGCCTGCGCAAGCGAGTCCTACCAGACAGCGGCAATGAAGGCCTCCGAAGACGGCAACCAGAAAGCGGCGATTGACCTCGCAAAGAAAGAGGTCGCCCGATTCTCCGAGCCCGACCAATGCTCGCGCACCATCAGCCTCAACTGCGGGACGCTTGCGCTGGCTTACGGCACCCTGGCCGGCTACCAGATACTGGATGGCGACAGAACTGCCGGAGAAGGCAGTTTCAGCCAGGCCAAAGGGGCGCTGAGCGTGACGGATCTCGAGATCAGGCCAAGTGCCACCGCCATGGTCTATCGAGACGTCTCCGAAGCGTTCTGGAACGTCGGCGACCGGGCGCGCGCCGTTGCCGTATTCAACGAAGGTCGTGCCGCCGGCGCAGACAAGTGGTTGTTCATGTCCTCTGCCGCCCGAGTTGCCGAGCCGCGGCCGCCCGCTCGGCAATCGACGGACTAACGGAGAGACGGCCCGACTCCTTCATCGCGCGTTTGCCAGTCGATGCATGGCGCGACCAAGAACGCGAACGCCGCCGGCGAAGTCTTCGCGGTCCAGTGCTTCGTCGGAATTGTGGCTGCCGTTTGCGTTGCGGACCAGGATGACCGCCGACGGAATACCCGCCCGGACGAACATTGCCGCGTCATGTCCGACCGTGGGCATGCGGCGCGTGGCGATTCCAAGTGCCCCTGCGGCGTCTTCGATCAGCGCGATCAGCGTCGTGTCCAGTGGAGTCGGTGCCGTCCCGACCTCTCGGCCGAGCTCGAAAGCTATTCCCCGATCGTTCTCGATGCCCTTGATCAGATCGAACAGGCGCGTTCGCGCCGCATCCAGCGAGGTCTTCACTGCCGCGCCGATATTCAGGCTGAACGTCACGTCTCCGGCCACCTTTGTCATGGCGTGCTGCGCCGCATCCGTCGAGAATTTGCCGACGGTGAAGACGAAGTCTTCGTCTCCTTGCGCGATCCTGTCCTTCCAGTACCCGTCGAGACCGAGCGCCAGCTCCGCGACGCCAAGGACGGCGTCCTGCCTGAAACGTCGCGGCAGCGCGGCCGAATGGCCATAGGCGCCGATGCAACGCGCATCGGGAAAGCGGACATTGCCGCGCACCGCGGTGGCGATGCCGACCGGAATGCCGTCCGCTTCCAGGAGGGGGCCCTGCTCGATATGGAGTTCGAGGAAGGACGTGACGAGGCCGGCATCGAGCAGGGGCGCCTGGGGCCCGTCCGTTCGCGGGTATCCCAGGTTCTGCATGTGATGACGCAGGGACTTTCCGCTGTCGGATCTGACGAGATCGCCGATCTCGTCCAGTGTCGACAATCCGAGCATGAGCCGACTGCCGAGATAGGCCGTGCCGAACCAGGGGCTCTCCTCGCAGCGCATGGCTACAGTCCGAAAGGGTCGCGCGCGATGGACCGGGTCGGCAGTGGCCGCGGCGAGCACGGCAAGGCCTGCCGCCACACCGGCGAGGCCGTCGTAGTTTCCACCGTGCGGCACCGAATCGAGATGCGAACCCGTCGTGACGCAAGGCGTCGCAGGATCGACACCGGGCAGCAGGAACTGAATGTTTCCAAACGCGTCGTTCAATACCTGCAGGCCATGCCGCCGCGCAAAGGCGCGGACGAGGTCTGCGGCCATCTCTTCGTTTCTGCTCCAGGCGGCGCGCGTGATGCCGGGGCTGTCTGCCGTCTCATGTCCTATCCGCTCCAGGAGCTCCCAGACTTCTGAGATGCATGAGTCGAGATGGGAAGGAGCGTCGGTCATACAAAGTCTCTCGGGCAACTCGGCTGATCGTACACGCTATTGCCGGCTGGTGCCCCCTTCACCCCGTCGCTGCATCACAGCATACTGCGGCCGCCGGCGACTTGTGCCGTCGAGGTTGCAAAAGGGGGCGTAAGCGATGATCCGGTGTGTGCGTCTTTGGACCGGCGAGGACCAGAATTCGCATGCCGAGGAGGGCTTCATCGATCTCGCGCCCGGCGCGCGCGGCGATTTCCTGAGCGGCGAGCTCGGCACCTCGCATGCCTCGTTCCAGGAGACGCGGTCCGGCGGGACCTTCGAATGGCATACCGCGCCGGTCCGCCAGCTCGTGATCACCTTGAGCGGCAAGCTCGACTTCCAGACGCGCGGCGGCCAGCACTTCATCCTGGAGCCGGGCGAGATCCTGCTGGCCGAGGACACGACGGGCGGCGGCCACAGCTGGAAGCTGGTCAACGACGAGCCGTGGCGGCGCCTCTATGTCGTGCTCGAGCCCGGCACGGCCATACCTTTCAAGCGCGCCGGCCAGGCCGGCCGGAAGATCGCATGAGGGAGACCGCATGAGCGACAACAACGAAGTCATGAGCGCCGACGTCGTCCTGGTGGGCGCCGGCATCATGAGCACGACGCTCGCGGTGTTCCTGAAGGAGCTGCAACCGCATCTTCGCATCGCCGTGATCGAGCGCCTGCCGGGCGAAGCGCAGGAGAGCTCGGGCGCCTGGAACAACGCCGGCACCGGCCACGCCGCCAACTGCGAGCTGAACTACACGCCGATGCGCAAGGACGGCAGCGTCGACATCGCCAAGGCGCTCGAGGTCAATGTCGAGTTCGACATGTCGCGCCAGTTCTGGTCGTACCTGATCAGGAAGGGCGCGATCGCCTCGCCCGATTCCTTCATCCATCCCGTGCCGCACATGAGCTTCGTGACCGGCGAGGATCGCGCGGCCTTCCTGAAGAAGCGCCACGCCGCGATGAGCGCCCATCATTGCTACCGCGGCATGGAGTTCAGCCAGGACCACAAGCAGATCGCCGAATGGGCGCCGCTGGTCATGGAGGGCCGCGATCCCAACCAGGTGGTGGCCGCCACCCGCATCGTGAGCGGCGCCGACGTGAACTACGGCGCGCTCACCCGCAATCTGATGGGCTTCCTGAAGAAGCAGGATCGCTTCGCCGTGCATTTCTCGCACGAGGTCACCGACCTGCAGCGCCGGCCGACCGGCGACGGCTGGTGGCTCGACGTCAAAGACGAAAAGACCGGCGAGACCCGCCGCATCGGCGCCCGTTACGTCTTCCTCGGCGCCGGCGGGGCGGCGATCTCGCTGCTGCAGAAGTCGGGCATTCCCGAGGCCAAGGGCTTCGCCGGCTTCCCGGTGAGCGGCATCTGGCTGCGCTGCGGCAAGGCCGAGGTCGCCCAGCGCCACAACGCCAAGGTCTACGGCATGGCTGCGGCCGGCTCGCCACCGATGTCGGTGCCCCATCTCGACACCCGCATCATCGACGGCAAGCGCTGGCTGCTGTTCGGCCCCTATGCCGGCTTCTCGACCAAGTTCTTGAAGCAGGGCTCGCTGCTCGACCTGCCCCTGTCGATCCGGCCGGACAACATCCTGCCGCTGCTGGCCGTGGGACGGGACAACTTCCCGCTCGAGGAATACCTGGTCGGGCAGGTCTTCCAGAGCACGGGCCATCGCTACAAGGCGCTGCGCGAGTTCTATCCCGAGATGAAGGAAAGCGACTGGGAGCTCGACGTCGCCGGCCAGCGGGTCCAGATCATCAAAAGGGATAGGCTGCACACCGGCACGTTGGAGTTCGGCACCGAGATCGTGTCTTCCGCCGATTCCTCGATCGTGGCCCTGCTCGGCGCCTCGCCCGGCGCCTCGACCGCCGTCTGGATCATGGTGCACATGCTGGAGAACTGCTTCCACGAGCAGCTCGTCGGCCACTGGGTGCCCAAGATCAAGGAGATGATCCCGTCCTACGGCGGCGATCTGAAGACCGATGCCGCACTGGTCGAGCGGGTCCGCAAGGACACCGCCGAGGTGCTGGGGCTGAAGACGGCTTGATCATGGTCTTCCGGACCGCGCGCGTCCCGCGCGCTCATGATTCTGAGCGCGCGGGACGCGCGCGGTCCGGAAGACGATGAATCCGCTCACCGACTCCCTCGACGTCGTGCTGCGCTTCGGCGCGGCGATGCTGCGGTCGGGCGACACCGCCTTCCGCGTGCGCGACGCCATGGGCCTTGTGGCCAAGGCGCTCGGCATCGAGCACCTCGCCGTGCACATCACCATCGGCGGCATGACGGCGACGGCGCAGGCCGGGGTTGAGACCGTGACGCTCGCGCGAGAGGTGGCGCCGCTCGGCGTCGATGCCTCGCGCATCGCGGCGCTCGAGCAGCTGGCGCGGACGAGCAAGCCCGGCCTGACGGCCGAGGCGCTGGCCAACGAGATCGACGCCATCGAGGCAACGCCGGCACTGCATTCCCTGCTGCCGATCGCGCTCTCGATGGCGGTCGCCTCGGCGTGCTTTTCCTATCTCAACGGCGGCGATCTGCTGGCGACCGGGGCTGCCGCCGTCGGCGGCGGCCTCGGCCAGACGGCGCGTACCCTGTTGTCGCGCGCGGGCTTCAACCAGTTCGCCATGACCGCGCTCTGCGGCGTGCTCGCCTCCGGCGTCTATTGCCTGATCGTGCTGGGCTTCGGCGTCCGCACCTTCGAGCTCGCCCATGCGGTGGGCTTCATCTCGTCGGCGCTGTTCCTGGTGCCGGGCTTCCCGCTGGTCGCCGCCCTGCTCGACCTCGTGCAGCACCAGACGACGGCCGGCATCGCCCGGCTGTTCTACGGTGTGCTGCTGACGCTTGCCGCAGCCTTCGGCCTGTCCATTGTCGCCGCTCTCGCAGGCCTCGCCCCGGCACCGCCGGGAGCGGCCGGTCTCGGCATCGAGCCGATGGCCCTGCTGTGGCGCGCGCTCGCCTGCTTTGCCGGCGGCTGCGGCTACGGCATCCTGTTCAACAATCCGCTGCGCACCGTGCTGGTGGTCGCTCTCCTGACGCTGGTGGGCAACGAGATCAGGCTGGCGCTGCATGACCTGGGCGTCGGCCTGCCCAGCGCCACGTTCTTCGGCGCCCTCGCCGTCGGCCTCGGCGCGTCGCTGGTGCGCGAGCCGCTGCACGTGCCGCGCATCGCGCTCACGGTGCCCAGCATCATCATGATGACGCCCGGCCTCTACGCCTTCCAGACCATCGTGTTCCTGAACCAGGGCAAGGTGACCGACGCCATCGCCGCCGGCGCCGTCTGCTGCTTTGCCGTCGGCGCCATGGCCATGGGCCTGATCGCCGCCCGGTTCATCACCGAGCGGCAGTGGCGCTTCGAGCGGTGACCCCCTCCGCCCCTTGGGGGCACCTCCCCCTCATGAAGGGGGAGGCATGAGCATCGTGTTCGTCTTCCTTCCCCCTTCACAAGGGGGAAGGTGGCGCGCAGCGCCGGAAGGAGGTCACTCCGTCGCCACGTAGGGCCTTACCATCTTCGCCGGATCGACGACGCGGTCGAACTCGGCCTCGGTGACATAGGCGAGCTTCAGTGCCGCTTGTTTCAGCGTCAGGTCGTTGTCCATCGCGTAGTGGGCGATCTTCGAGGCCTTGTCGTAGCCGATCACCGGGGCCAGCGCCGTCACCAGCATCAGCGAGCGGTCGACATACTCCTTGATCTTCTTGAGGTTGGGCCTGGTGCCCTCGACCAGGAACTTGCGGAAGTTGGTGCAGCCGTCGGCCATGATCGTGATCGAGTGCGTGATGTTGTAGATCATCAGCGGCTTGTAGACGTTCATCTCGAGATAGCCGCCGGCGCCGCCCATGCCCACCGCGACGTCGTTGGCCATCACCTGGACGGCGATCATGCTGAGCGCCTCGCACTGGGTCGGGTTGACCTTGCCCGGCATGATCGACGAGCCGGGCTCGTTCTCGGGGATCTCCAGCTCGGCGAAGCCGGCGCGTGGACCGCACGACATCAGGCGGATGTCGTTGGCGATCTTGTAGAGCGAGGCGGCAAGCGTGCGGAAGGTGCCGCTGAGCTGCACCAGCGCATCGTGCGCGCCCTGCACTGTGAACTTGTTGGGCGCGCTGATGAACGGCAGCTTGGTGAGCTTGGCGATCTCCGCCGCCGACGCCTCGGAGAAGCCCGGCGCGGCATTGATGCCGGTGCCGACCGCCGTGCCGCCCAGGGCGAGATGGTAGACGCCCTTCAGCGCATCCTGGAGGCGCTCGATGTTGTCCGACAGCATGCCGGCGTAGCCCGACCATTCCTGGCCGAGCGTGATCGGCGTGGCGTCCTGCATGTGGGTGCGGCCGATCTTGACGATGCCGTCCCACGCCTTGGCCTTGTCATCGATCGCGCCGTGCAGCGCCTTGAGCGCCGGCAAGAGCCGCTCGACCGTGTTGAGGGCCGCGGCGATGTACATCACCGACGGGAAGCTGTCGTTCGACGACTGGGACATGTTGACGTGGTCGTTGGGATGGACCGGCTTCTTCGATCCCAGCGGCGTGCCGGCGATCTGGCAGCAGCGGTTGGAGATCACCTCGTTGACGTTCATGTTGAACTGCGTGCCGCAGCCCGTCATCCAGACGTGCAGCGGGAACATGTCGTGGTGCTGGCCGGCCAGGATTTCGTCGCAGACCTGGACGATCAGCCCGTGCACCTTGTCGTCGAGCCGCTTGCCGGCATGGTTGGCGTTGGCCGCCGCCTTCTTGAGGATGGCGTAGCCGGTGACCATCTCGCGCGGGATGAGATCCTTGCCGATGCTGAAATGCTCGAGCGAGCGCTGGGTCTGCGCACCCCACAGCTTGTCGGCCGGCACGCTCACTTCACCGAGGCTGTCGGTCTCCTTGCGTACGTCTGCCACGGGACGCTCCTTTCGACGTTGGCGGTGTCTTACGTAGGATCGTATCTCATATTCGGACCGCGGGCTGGGTCGCGGTAGACCGCGACCTACCCGCCCGCTCATGAGCTTGAGCGGGCCAGAGGCCCGCGGTCCGCGTATGACTAGTCGTACGACCGCTTGGACCGCAGCAGCTTGACCGTCCCGTGCTTCTTCTTGTCGTCGAGCCGCCGGCGCTTGCTCGCCTTGGGGGGCCTGGTCTTCTTGCGCGGCGTCGGCGGGCGGGCGGCGATGCGTAAAAGCTCGACCAGGCGGGCCAGCGCCTCCTCGCGGTTGCGCTTCTGGCTGCGCTCACCCTGCGCCACCAGCACCAGCACGCCCTCGCGTGTCAGCCGCCGGCCGGCGAGCCGCTCCAGGCGCTGGCGCACATCGTCCGGCAGCGACGGCGAATGGCGCACGTCGAAGCGCAGCTGCACCGCCGTCGAGGTCTTGTTGACGTGCTGGCCGCCCGGACCGGCGGCGCGCACGAAGCTTTCTTCGATCTCGGCCGGACCGATCGTAAGCGCACCCGATATCCAGATCGGCGCGGCCTTGTGAGACCCGGCCGCGCCCGACATCATTCGCGTCCGCCGGCCTTGCGCAGCATGGCCTCGATGGCGGGCTTGCTGGCCTGGCGGGCATAGGCCAGCGGCGTGCGGCCGGTGAAGTCGGCCTTGTTGGGATCGGCCTTCTTGGCCAGCAGCGCGCGCACCACCTCGGCATAGCCGCGGCGGGCGGCAATGGAGAGCGCCGTAGCACCCTGGCGGGTCTGCGTGTCGGGCCTCGCATTCTTCGCCAGCAGCACCTCGACGATGTCGGCATCGCCGCGTTCGGACGCCCGGATCAGCGACGTGTAGCCCTCCCTGTCCGCGCCGTCGACGGCGGCGCCGCCTTTGAGCAGGGTCTCGACGATGGGGATCTGCCCCGCGATCACCGCGACCATCAGCAGCGGCTGGCCGTTGTTATCTGTCTGATTGGGGCTTTCGCCTTTCAGCAGGGCACTGCGCACCTTCTCTTCGTCGCCCTCGCGCACCGCCTTGACGATGGGCTTGAGCGTGAGCCCTTCGATCTGCGCCAGCGCCGGACCCATGCCGACCAGGATTGCCGGCGCGATCACGGTCAGTGCCAGGAAGCTTCGGCGTATCATGCGCCTCTCCGTGTTGCCTGATAACGCGCCTCGATGGCGTCCCAGATCTGCGCCTCGAGCACCACGCCGTCAAAGCGGTTGATCTGTTGCAGGCCGGTCGGCGAGGTGACGTTGATCTCCGTGAGATAGTCGCCGATCACGTCGATGCCGACGAACAGCAGGCCACGCCTGGCAAGCTCGGGACCGATGATGTCGCACAGTTCCTGGTCGCGCTTGCTCAAGCTGTCCTTCAGCGCCACGCCGCCGACATGCATGTTCGACCGCGCTTCGCCCTCGGCCGGCACGCGGTTGATGACGCCGACGGCCTTGCCGTCGATCAGGATGATGCGCTTGTCGCCCTTGCGCACCTCGGGCAGGTAGCGCTGGGCGATCACCGGCTCGCGGCTGCGCTGGGAGAACATCTCCAGCAGCGAATTGAAGTTCTCGTCGTCAGGCCGCACGCGAAACACGCCGGCGCCGCCGTTGCCGAACAGCGGCTTCAGGATGATGTCCTTGTGCTCGTCGCGGAACGCGCGGATGGCGCGGGCATCCGAGCAGATCAGGGTCGGCGGCATGACGTTGTCGAAGTGAGTCACGAACAGCTTCTCCGGCGCATTGCGCACGCTCGCCGGGTCGTTCACCACCAGGGTCTTGGGATGGATGTGCTCGAGGATGTGGGTGGTCGTGATGTAGGACATGTCGAACGGCGGGTCCTGGCGCAGCAACACCACGTCCAGCGTCGCGAGATCGATCATCTCCGGCGCACCCAGGGTGAAATGGTTGCCCTTCTCGCGGCGCAGCTTCATCGGCTGCGCACGGGCCAGCACCTTGCGGTCGCGGAAGATCAGGTCGGGCGGCGTGTAGTGCCAGACCGCATAGCCGCGCCGCTCGGCCTCGAGGCCCAGCACGAAGGTCGAATCGCCATCGATGTCGATGCTCGACACATGGTCCATCTGGATGGCGACGTTCAGCTTCATGACTGGTGATTCCTAGAACGGATACCGAGTGGTCACTTCCTCCCCAGCTTCGCTGGGGAGGTGTCGGCGTCTTACGCCGACGGAGGGGTCATGAGCATCAGTCGTGGTGCTCATGACCCCTCCGCCCCGTATGACGGGGCACCTCCCCTTCGCGGATTCCGCGAAGGGGAGGCAAGCTCCGTCAGCCGCTCGGGATTCAGTTAAGCCCCCGCCGCAGTTCCTGCAACAGGCTCGACACGCGTTCCCGCACTGCCGGGTCGCCGGTGGTGCCCTCGATGTCGAGGAAGCGTTCGAAAGCAGCGATCGCGGCACGCCGCTTGTCCAGCCGGGCATTGAGCTGGCCGGCCTCGAACAGGAGCTCCGGCCGGTCCGGCGCGATCGCCAGCATGCGGTCGAGCGACTGCGCCGCGGTCGGCCAGTCCTCGCGGTTGACCAGCCGCAGACGGACGTTGTTCTCCAGCCGCAGCAGCACGTCGCGGTCCGAAACCGGATCGAAATGCTGGGGACTGAGCTCGGCCTCGGGCCCCAGCACCTGGCGCAGCAAGCCGCGCAGATCGGCGGCGTCGCGCACCGTTCCGTCATGGAAGGGATCGACCACGTGGCGCGCGCCGTCGATGCCGATGCGGATCAGGAAATGCGCGGGGAAGGCCAGACCCTCGGCTTCCCAGCCCTGGCGGCGGGCGACGTCGAGGTAGAGGATCGACAGCGCCACCGGCAGGCCCTTGCGCCGCTCGATGACGCGCACGAGGTCGGCGTTCTGCAGGTCGTCGTAGGAATCGGTGTCGCCGCGATAGCCGTAGGAGCGCGCGATCACCTCGGCGAGCGCCTCGGGTGCGGCGCCGCGGCGGCGCACCAGGTCGGCGAGGTCGGACGCCATCGACCCGACATGCTGGCGGAACGGCGCGAGATCGACCGGCTCGCCGCGACGCAGCACGCTCAGCGTCAGCGCCGCCTCGAGGAGGTCGAGACGCTGTCCGTCGCCGGCGCAAAGATCGCTCAGTCGCGCCAGCTTGCCTTCAGGTTGTGGCAATCATCGCTCCTGGCATCGCTCCTGGCATCGCGTCCTGGCATCACTCCGGCGGCCGCCAGACATCGGGGAGATGGCGCGGCCAGAGCCCGCCCACCAGCACGGCGTCGAAGCGCACCGAATGGGCGGCATAGTGCGGATGGCGCGCCAGATAGAGGCTGGCCGCGCGGGCCACGCGCCCGAACTGGCGGCTGCCGAGCGCGTCGGTCGCGGTGAGGAAATCGGCGCGCGCCTTGACCTCGACGAAAGCCAGGATGCCGCCGCGCCGCACCACGATGTCGATCTCGCCGAGCTTGGTCTTGTAGCGCCGCGCCAGCACCGAATAGCCGGCGAGCCGCAGCCGCCACACGGCGCGCCATTCGGCGACATGGCCCAATCGATGGGCCGCCTGGCGCGCCTGGATTGTCATGGCGTGGCTTTCATGGCGTGGCTTTCATGACGGGGCCTTCGTGACAGGGGCCTCGCGCCGGAGCTCCAGCGCGCGGGCATAGACGTCGCGGCGCTTCAGCCCGTAGCGAGCCGCGACCTCGGCCGCTGCGTCCTTGACCGAAGCGCCAGCCAATGCCGTGCGCAGCGCCTCGTCGAGCACGCCGGCCTGAGGCGCCGCCTCCTCGCCGGGCGCGCCGATCACGATGGCGATCTCGCCCTTGACGTCGGGATGGCGGGCGTAATGCGCGGCAAGCTCGCTCAAGGAATCGCGGCGCACTTCCTCGAACAGCTTGGTGAGCTCGCGCGCCACCGCGGCCGGCCGCGCGCCTAGAAGGTCGGCGAGGTCGGCCAATGACGCGGCAAGCCGATGCGGCGCCTCGAAGAACACCAGCGTTGACGGCAGCGACGCCACCGCGCCGATCGCGCGACGCCGTTCGCTCTTCTTGGCCGGCAGGAAGCCGCCGAAGAAGAAGCGGTCGGTCGGCAAGCCGGAGAGCGCCAAGGCCATCGGTACGGCGGAGGCGCCGGGCGCCGATGTGACGACAAGGCCTCGGGCGAGAGCTGCACGGACCAGGCGATAACCGGGATCGGAGATCAGCGGCATGCCGGCATCCGATACCAGCGCCACCCGCTTGCCCGCCTCCAAGGCGCGCACGACTTTCGGCTCGTTGGCATCCTGGGTGGCATCGCTGTAGGCCACGGTAGGGGCCGAAATGCCGTAGTGGCCGGCAAGCTTGGCAAACACGCGGGTATCCTCGCAGGCGATCAGGTCGGCTGCATGCAGGACATCAAGCGCACGCAGCGTGATGTCACGCATATTGCCGATCGGCGTGGCGACAATATGCAGGCCGGCCGCCAGCGGCGGTTTACGCGGCGCCTGCCCATCGCTAGCTTGTGACCGTTCGTCCCCGTCCATCTGCAGCCGTTCGCCGGAGTTTCGTGCCGATGCGCCAGTCTCTATTCGCGCTTGCCACCGCGGCCTTCCTGCTGGCGGCCTGTGGCGGGTCACCCAAGACTAGCACGCCGGGCACGCAGTCCACGACCGTGACGGCGGCCGTCGGCTCGCCCGTCACGGCCTCGGGCAAGATGCGCATCGCGCTCCTGCTGCCGCTCAGCGGCCGGTCCGCGCCGGTCGGCCAATCCCTGCAGCAGGCCGCCGAAATGGCCCTGTTCGACACCGGCGCCAAGGAGCTGGCGCTGGCCGCCTATGACAGCGGCGAGACCGCCGATACCGCCGTCGAGGCCTACCGCAAGGCCCGCATCGACGGCGCCGCCCTGGTGCTGGGGCCGTTGTTCGGCACCTCGGCCACGGCGCTGGCACCCCTGGTGGGCCAGGGCGGCGCCAATGTCGTGTCGTTCTCCAACGACGAGCAGGCAGCCCAGCGCGGCGTCTGGATCATGGGCATTGCCGCTCCGCCCCAGGTGCGCCGCGTCGTCGACCATGCCGTCGATGCCGGCATCAAGCGCTTCGCCGCCTTCGCGCCGCAGACGTCGTACGGCCAGCAGATGATCCAGACCATGGAGAGCCAGGTCACGATCCGCGGCGGCAAGGTGGCGGCGATCGAGCTGTTCGACGCCAACAGCGCCGACCTCAACACGCCGGCGCGACGCCTGGCCGAGGCGTCCCGGGGCGAGGACAAGCTCGCCGTGCTGGTGCCGGTGGCGCCGCCGCGGCTCGCCGCGGCGCTGGCCGCGCTGGCGGCGGCGGGAATCGACAACAAGTCGGTGCAGCTGATCGGCACGGGCGTGTGGGACGTGCCCAATATCGGCTCGGAGATGATGCTGCGCGGCGCCTGGTATGCCGCGCCCGACCCGGCCAAGCGGGCCGACTTCGAACGGCGGTTCCTGTCGACCTACGGCCGGCCGCCGCATCGCCTGGCAACGCTCGCCTACGACGGCGTGTCGCTCGCCGGCCACCTGGCGCGGCTGAAGCAGGGCGGCGATTTCTCGGCCGAGGCCATCACCAACCCCAACGGCTGGTCGGGCGTCGACGGCATCTTCCGCTTCCTGCCCAACGGCCGCTCGGAGCGCGCCCTGGCGGTGATCGCCGTGCAAGCCGGCCCGGGCACGGTGGTGAGCCCCGCTCCCACCAGCTTCACCAAGCCGGTGAACTGAGATTGGATAACTGACTGGCATGGCTCTGCCCCGCGCGATCCTGTTCGATCTCGACGACACGCTGATCCGGGCCTATGCCCAGCCCGAGGAGGCGTGGCGTCGCCTGCTCGACACCTTCGCCGAGCCGCTCGACGCGCACGATGCGGCGGCGATCGAGCGCGTGCGCGTGGCGGTGATGGACGAGGCCCGCAGCCTGTGGTCCGACCAGACGATCGCCGCCAAGTGGCGGCTCGACATTCCCGGCGCACGGCGCCTGGCGACGCGCCGTGGGCTGGCCCGGGTGGGCTATGACGACGAAGCGCTGGCCGATCGCATCGCCGATGCCTTCACCGAGATGCGTCGCCAGGAATACCGGCTCTATCCCGATGCCCACACCACGGTCGACGCGCTGCGCCAGGCCGGCGTGAAGCTCGCCCTGGTCACCAACGGTGCCTCGGCGACGCAGCGGGACAAGATCACCCGTTTCGATCTCGCCCACCGCTTCGATCATATCCAGATCGAGGGCGAGTTCGGCCAGGGCAAGCCCGAGCTCGCGGTCTACAGGCACGCGCTGGAGAAGATCGGCTGCGAGGCCTGCGACGCCTGGATGGTGGGCGACAACTACGAATGGGAAGTGGTGGCGCCGCAGAAGCTCGGCATGTGCGGCATCTGGTACGACCCGTTCGAAGCCGGCGTGCCGGCGACGGCGACGGCCAAGCCGACGCGGGTGATCAAGCGGCTGGCCGAGCTCGTCGAATAAAGGGAGCGCGGGCCTCCGGCCCGCTCATACTCTTCCGGACCGCGCGCGTCCTCGCGCGCTCATGATCATGAGGCGCGCGAGGACGCGCGCGGTCCAGAAGAGCATGATCATGAGCGGGCCGGAGGCCCGCGCTCCCTTAGCGTCCCGCCCTGTCCGACGGCAGCTTGTCCGCGGTCTGCAGCATCAGGCGCTCGACGCGGCTGCCCTGTACCAGGTGCTTCTCCAGCACCTCGTCGACGTCTTCCTTGGTGGGACAGACGTACCAGACGCCTTCGGGATAGATCACCATGGTCGGGCCGAGCTCGCAGCGGTCGAGGCAGCCTGAGTTGTTGATGCGCACGTTCTTCAACCCCAGCGCCTTGGCGCGCGCCTTCATGTGGTCGCGCAGCGCCTCGCCGTTCTTCTCCGCGCAGCAGCCGCGCGGATGGCCGGCCGGCCGGCGGTTGGTGCAGCAGAAGACGTGAGCTTCGTAGTATGGCTTGGGATCACCTGGCTTCTCACGCTCGCTCATCACTCATTCCTTCTTGCCGGTGGCGATGTTGGCGAGCTGGGACCAGAACGCCTGCTGCATCTGCTGCATCTGCTCCATGCCCTGCATGGAGGCGGGCAGCCAGGTCTTGAAGACCGTCTCGGGGTTCATGGTGCCCAGGCTGGAGCGCAGACGCTCCTCGATCTCGCCCATGATGCGGTCCTGCATCGGCTTGATGTCGGGCAGGCCGAAGAAGGCGCGCGCCTCCTCGGGCGTGCAGGACACTTCGACATTCACCTTCATGCTTTCTCTCCGTTTTGCGCCACCTTAGGCGATCTCGGGCCGGCCGGCCATGCTATGACCGGCCATGGTCACGCCCTGGCTGGAAAAGAACCCGCGCGCCGCAAAAGCCCTGAAATTCGGGCGCGATCAGCAATTCGTGGTCAACCCCAACGGCATTCCCGAGCTGTGCGAGGATTTGAAGCAGTGCCCCCGGCACTCAGCCACGCCGCTCGTTGCCCTGCCGGCGCTGGCCGGACGACTGGGCCTGGGCGAGATTCGCGTCAAGGACGAGAGCCAGCGCTTCGGCTTCGGCGCCTTCAAGGCGCTGGGCGGGGTGATCGCCGTCTACAACGTCCTCTCCGGCGCGGTCGGCGATGCTTACCATTTCAGCACGAGCTTCGCCGACGTCATGAACGGCAAGCACATGGAAGTCACCCGCCAGTTCGTGTTCTCGACCGCGAGCTCGGGCAACCACGGCCGCTCGGTCGCCGCCGGCGCCAAGCTGTTCGGCAACCGCTGTGTGATCTTCCTGCCCAAGTTCACATCGGCCGAAAAGGAAGCCGCGATCCGCGCGCGCGGCGCCGAGGTGATCCGTATCGACGGCGACTACGACACCGCCGTCGCCGAGTGCAAGCGCCGCTCGCAGGAGAACGGCTGGACGATCATCTCCGACACCTCGTGGGAAGGCTACGATTCAGTGCCGCGCAGCGTCATGCGCGGCTATTGCGTGCTGGTGCACGAGGCGGTCGTGCAATGGCCAGAGGGACCGACGCACGTCTTCGTGCAGGCCGGCGTCGGCGGACTGGCCGCCGCGGTGATCGGCTATCTGTGGGCGGCGCTGCCGCACCGGCCGACCTTCATCGTCGTCGAGCCCGAGAGCGCCGACTGCTGGTTCCAGAGCAACCTTTCAGGCAAGCCGACGCTGGCCAGCGGCAATGCCGACACGGTCATGGGCGGGCTCGCCTGCCGCGAGATCTCGCCGGTGACCTGGCCGGTCGTGGGTGAGGCGACGGACTGGTTCATGACCATCGCGGAAGACCAGGTCATGCCCGCGCGCCGGCTGCTCGCCCATCCGCTCGATGGCGATCCCGCGATCGCGTCAGGCCCCTCCGGCTGCGCCGGCCTGGCCGGCCTGACGCGCGCCTGCACCGAGGAGACGGCCTTCAAGGCGCTGAAACTCGATCGCCACTCGCGCGTTCTGCTGATCAACAGCGAAGGCAACCTCGGAGAGGAGCCAGCATGAACCGCTTGGGCGCCGAGACCAGCCCCTATCTGCTGCAGCACGCCGACAACCCGGTGCATTGGTGGCCGTGGGGTGAGGCGGCGCTGGCCGAGGCAAAGCGCAGCAATCGGCCGATCCTGCTCTCGGTCGGCTATGCCGCCTGCCACTGGTGCCACGTCATGGCGCACGAGAGCTTCGAGGCGCCGGAAGTGGCGGCGCTCATGAACGAGTTGTTCGTCAACATCAAGGTCGACCGCGAGGAACGGCCCGATGTCGACGCGATCTACATGCAGGCGCTGCAGGTGCTGGGCGAGCCGGGCGGCTGGCCGCTCACCATGTTCTGCACGCCGGCAGGCGAGCCGTTCTGGGGCGGCACCTATTTCCCCTATCCTGCCCGCTACGGCCGGCCGAGCTTTTTAGACGTGCTGCGCGGCGTCTCGCAGGCCTTCCATGACAAGCCCGACGAAGTCGAGACCAACCGCGCCGGCCTGCTGCAGGCTCTGAGTGCCAAGGCGGCTAACAAGGCTGTCGAATTCAAGGGCGACGGCCCGGCGATCCCGCTGGAGCTTCTGGACCGCATCGCCCAGCGCATCGCCGAGGAATGCGATCCGGTGTGGGGCGGCATGGGCCAGGCACCGAAGTTCCCCTCGCCCTATCTGTTCGAGATGCTGTGGCGCGGCTGGCTGCGCGATCGCAAGAGCGAGCGCCTGTTCCAGTCCGTCACCGTCACGCTCGACCGCATGTGCCAGGGCGGCATCTACGATCATCTCGGCGGCGGCTTCGCGCGCTACGCCACCGACAACGAATGGCTGATCCCGCATTTCGAGAAGATGCTCTACGACAACGCCCAGCTCGTCGATCTTCTCACCCTGGTCTGGCAGGAGACCAAGAGTCCGCTGTACGCCACGCGGATCGCCGAGACCTGCGACTGGGTGCTGCGCGAGATGGTGGCGGAGGGTGGTGGCTTCGCCGCGACCTACGACGCCGACTCGGAGGGCGTCGAAGGCAAGTTCTACGTCTGGGACGAGGCCGAGATCGATGCCGTCCTGGGCGACGACGCGGCTTTCTTCAAGCAGGTCTATGACGTCACCGCCCAGGGCAACTGGGAGCATCACACCATCCTGCACCGCAATCGCGCGCCGGCGCTCCTGAGCGAGGCCGAGGAACAGCGACTGGCGGGCTTGCGCGGCAGGCTGAAGGCGGTGCGCGACAAGCGCGTGTGGCCGGGCTGGGACGACAAGGTGCTGGCCGACTGGAACGGGCTGATGATCGCGGCCCTGGCCAATGCCGCCGTCGTCTTCCAGCGCGACGACTGGCTCGCCGCCGCCGAGCGCGCCTGGCGCTTCGTGATGGACAGGATGCGCGACGAGCACGGCCGGCTGTTCCATTCCTGGCGAATCGGCAAGCGCCTGCACCGCGGCACGCTCGACGACTACGCCAACATGGCGCGCGCCGGCATCGCCCTGTTCGAGGCGACGGGGGAAGCGCGATACCTCGACGAGGCGAAATCCCTGGTGAGCGTGCTCGACCGCCATTTCGCCGACGACGCGGCCGGCGGCTACTTCATCACCGCCGACGATGCCGCCGACCTGATCGTGCGCACCAAGCACTGCCACGACAATGCGTCACCCGCCGGCAACGGCACGCTGCTCGGCGTGTTCGCGCGCCTGTGGGTGCTCGACGGCGACGACACCTGGCGCGACAAGGCCGAGCGCCAGCTCGCCGCCTTTGCCGGCGAGCTGGAAGGCAACTTCTTCCCGCTGATGACGCTGCTGAACGGCTACGAGACGCTGCAGAGCGCGACCGAGCTGGTGATCGTGGGCGACCTGGCGTCGGCCGATACCGAAGCGCTGCGTCGTGCAGTCTATATCCAAAGCCTGCCCAACAAGATCGTCCGCCGGCTTTCACCAGACGCTGCGCTACCCGCCCATCATCCCGCCGCCGGCAGGGGTCTGGTTGGCGGGAAACCCGCACTCTACGTATGCCAGGGCCTGTCGTGCCGTGCGCCGGTCGCCGACCCGCAAAGAGCGCACGCCCTGTTGGGCGACCTGGCTGGAGCATGATGGGTCCGGCTGATTCCAGCCGGACCCATCATGCTCTATGCCGTCCAACACCGGTGCTGGTCGCCTTGCGAATGCCGCATCCTCCGCTTGCCGACCATCAGCACGTTGGCAAAGGGCGTCCGGCCCCAGCAGGGCTGCGTCTCCACCGCAAAACCGCGCTCCTGCAACACGCCCGCCAGGTACCCCAGCGGGAGCGGATCGACCGTCCGGCCGGAATGGGGCCAGATCGGCCGCGCCAAGCGCTCGATCAGAAGCGAGAACCGCCCACGCCAGCCAGCGGCGGCATCGAGCGATCGCACCAGGATGCGCTCGCGCGCCGCATCGGCCGCGGCCTTCAGCAGCCCGAGCGCAGCCTGCCGCTGCATCGTGTAGAGCACGTCGATGATCAGCACGGTGTCACCTGCCGGTACGCGGAAATCGGAGGCGAGGTCGCGCGCGATGGTCTCGACCGCCAGGCCCGCGCCAGCGCGCTCCAGATCCGCGAGCGAGCCGCCCGCCCAGTCCAGACCGGTGACGGAGGTCGCAAGCCCCGCTTCCAGCAGGGCCACGGACATCTGCCCGCGCCCGCAGCCGACATCCACGACGTGCCCGAACGGCGCCTCCCGCGCGAGGGCGAGCAGCGCCAGATGGATCGGGTCGCGCTTCAGCTTCGACGCGACATAGTGGCGGGTGAACCGTGCGCAGCCGCGGTAGCGCGCTGCCGTCCGCCTCAGCGCGGCCGCGACATCGCTCAAGTCACGCTGGCCTGCGCCTCGGGCATGGCGGGCCCAAGGCCCAGGCGGTGCAAGCCCGACGAGAGATGGAAGACCGTCTTGAACGACAGAATGGGAAGCACCGCCCGCCAGTCACCGCGCAGATTGCCCGCCAGCATATTGATGATGCCGTCGCGCATCCAAAGCGTGTTGCGCGGCGCCATGAAGAGCGAGCGCAACACGGGGTCATTGATGCGGTAGATGAGCCAGCCAATGCGGTCCATGGCGCGGGCCAGCTCCTCGTTCGTACGCCTGGCCAGTCTTTCGCCACGCACCGGGTCATCCAGCCAGGCATCCGCCGCTTGCGCGCCCAGCTCGCCCGCGGTCATCGCCATCAGCACGCCGGTCGAGAACATCGGGTCCACGAAGCCGTAGGCGTCGCCGATCATCAGGTAGCCCTCGCCGCAGCCGCTGCGGGCGCGGTAGGAATAGTTGGCGGTGCTGTAAATCTCGGAAGCGATGATGGCACCGTCCAGCCGCGCACTCACCGTCGGGCTGGAGGCAATGCGCCGGGTGAACACCTCCTGCGCGCTGCCCTGCCGGCCCTTCCAGGCCGATTGGTTGCCGACGAAGCCCACGCTCATCACGTCGCCCGGCAGGGGGATCAGCCAGAACCAGCCATCCTCCGCCAGGTGAATGCTGATATAGCCTTCCAGCTCGCCCTGACGCCGCTCGACGCCGTTGAAATGCGCGTACATCGCCGCGGTGTTGTTCTGCTTGTTGGCCTCCTTCAGCCGCATCTTGCCGGCCAGGAAGGTGTCACGGCCGGAGGCGTCCAGCACGTAACGCGGCCTGAACGTCAGGGCCTCGCCATCCGTCCCGCGCGCCATCACCTCCGCGCGCTCGCCGCGCGCGCCGAAGCGGATCTCGGTCACCTGCGTCCGCTGCCGCGTGGCGGCGCCGAGGCGACCCGCATTAACGAAGAGCGCGGAATCGAAATCCGCGCGCTTCACCTGCCACGCGTGAGTGCGGGAACGGTTGAGCGCCAAGCGGAAGGGGAACGCCGCGCTGCGGCCGGTGCGGTCGGAGACGAACTCGGCGCCTGGCTTGTGCACGCCCATGCCGCGCACCTCGTCCAACATGCCGAGCCGCTCGAGTATGTCGAGGTTGCGCGGCAGCAGGCTCTCGCCGATGTGGAAACGGGGATGCGCTTCCTTCTCCAGCAGCGTCACACGGCGGCCGCGCATGGCCAGCAGCGCCGCCGCGGTGGAACCGGCCGGGCCGCCGCCCACGACAAGCACGTCAGGACGACTCACATCGGTCATGGTGGCTCCTCGTTGTGGCCGCATCATGCCATTTCACCATCGATCAAGAAAACCCACCCGTTGATGTGACCGATTGTTCGGAAGCGAGGAACGCCACGAGATCGGCCATCACCGCGGCAACACCCGCCTCACGGATTTCTGGGCCAGGCAATGACCGCGCGGCCGGTCAGCAGCGTATCGCTCGCCTCGCTGCCGAGATGCAGGTCGTAGATCACGCCGCCCCCCTCCTCGCTCACCAGCCGGGCGCCGGCGCGCAGTTCTCCCAGCGCCGGATCGTCCAGCCGTTCTACCATCCAGGCCACATCGCGCAGCACAGCGACGTATCCGCGCCGCCTCTTGCCGCCGCGCAGCGCTCCATGCACCGCGGCGGCTTGCAAGACGAATTCGGCACCGCAGATCGCCGGCAGCATTTGGCCACGGCGCAGCGGATTGGCGGGGTCCAGATGCGCGGTCGCCGCGCACAGCACCCCCGCCTCGTCCCAGGCGATGACACGGTCCAACAGGACCATTGCGCCGGCGTGGGGCAGCAGTTCGCCCGGCGTCATAGCGGCGTGACCTCGACCCGCAGGCTGCCGTCGTAGTAGGCGGCATCGCAGTGGCCAGCCCCGCGCCGCGCCAGGTGTTCGAGCAGCCGCAGGGATTGCGCGGCGGGGTTGCCGGCAGCCAGGGCAGCCAGCGCCTTGTCGTCCGGCTCGATGTGCCGCGCTGCGCTGTCCTCATGCGCCACGACGATATGCGCGAAGCCACCCGCGCCCGGTGGCGCCAGCACCAGCCCTACGCCAAACGGTGCCACGACGCGGCGCACCCGCGCATAGGCCGCCGGCATCGGATGATCATAGACGCAGAGCAGCACCGGCACTCCGGCATCCACCTCCAGCATCGCCAGCAGCAGCGCCGCCGCCCAAGTGGAATCGTGGCAGCCCAGGCAAGTCGCGGGCAACGGATTGCGGGTAGCGATGGACCAGTAGCCGGCCGCTGCGTTGTGCACCGAATTGTGAAACTGTGTCGGTGAGACGATGCGCTCACGCCCCGGCGGCGCCCGTGCCAGCGCTTCGAGGATGGAACCCACCACAGGCCCATCGCCATTGGCGCTGCCGAAGACGCAGCGCAGCCCGTCCGGCGCCACGCTGGCGGCGTTCACCGCCCCCTGCGCCACGTTCAGCGCCAGGCGCACCACCTCGCCGGCACGGCGGCGCTCGTTGGGCGGCAGAATCATGGGCGCACCGAGTGTCGATTCCCGCGGCACATAGGGCTCGCGCCCGGCGAGGATGGCCTGGCTGGCGGACCAGCCCTCCAGCCCAGGACCCCAGAGTGACGCACCCAGGATATCGGCGCCGAACCGCCTCACGTGCGGCCCAGCAGCAGGCTGCAGTTCACGCCGCCGAAACCGAAGGCGTTGGTGACGACGTGGCCGAGTGACGCCGCCGCGTTGTCCGTGACGATTCGGCTGCGGAACTCCGGGTCGGTCGCCGTCACCCCGAGGCACCCGGCGACCAGCCCGGCCGCGAAACATTCACCGATCATCACCGTTTCCAGGATGCCGCAGGCGCCCAGCGTGTGCCCGGTCCAGCCCTTGGTGCTGCTGACCGGCGGGCGGGCGCCGAAAATGGCGTGGACGGCACGGTCCTCCATCGCGTCATTGGCGCGGGTGCCGGTGCCGTGCAGCTTCACCCAGTCTATATCCACCGGTGCGAGACCGGCGCGGTTCAGCGCCTCGGCCATGGCGCGTGCAGCGCCGGCGCCTTCAGGGTGGGGATGCGACATGTGGTGAGCGTCGCTGCTGGCACCCCAGCCCAGCAATGCCAACGCGCCTGGTGCGCCGGCCCGTTCCAGCAACGCGAAGCCCGCCGCCTCGCCCACCGAGATGCCATCGCGCCCCACATCGCAAGGCCTTGTCGGGCCAGGCGCAATGAGCTCCAGCGCGGCGAAGCCATGCAACGTCATCCGGCACAGGCTGTCGGCGCCGCCGACCAGAACAGCGTCGCATATGCCGGAGGCGATGAGCCGCGCGCCATCGATGAAGGAGCGGGCAGACGAGGCACAGGCGGTCGAGATCACGCTGGCTGGGCCACGCAATCCCAGCGCCTGGCGCAGGAAGGCCGCCAGCGAGCCGAGATCCTGTGTCGCCTCGAAATTGAAACCGTCGGGCAGCCTGCCCTCGCCGTCGAGCCGCAGCCAGGCGCCCTCGGCCTGCGCCACGCCCGAAGTGCTCGTCCCCACAACCACGCCGATGCGATGCGCACCGTAGCGCTCCCGCGCCGCTTCGATAATGGCCATGAAGCCGTCCGCCCGCAGCGCCATGTCGGCGAGGCGGTTGTTGCGGCAATCGAAGCGCCCCAGCGGCTCAGGCAAAGAGTGTTGCTCCACGCCGGCCACGCGGCCGACCCAGCCACCTACCGGCGCGTCGAAGTCATTGGGCGTCAGGCCGGAGCGCCGGGCCTTCAACGCGGCGAGGTGCGCGGCCCGCCCGATGCCGAGGGCGCTGACCGCCGTCATCGCCGTGATCGGCACGGGCATCATCACGGGCGTCATGCTGCGTGCCGCGGCGGCGCCGCGACGAGGAAGGCATATCCAAGGGACAAGGCCGCGCCCAGAGCGACGGTCACGCCGATGTCGCGCAGGATGGGCGTCGCGCAAGTGGCCAGCAGACCGAAGGTCAGCAGCGTCATCGCGTTGCAGGTGATTAGGGTGCGCAAGGTGCGCACGCGTTCCTCCATGTCCAGTCCCTCGCGCGCCATGAACAGCGCATAGTCGAGCCCGACGCCGAAGGCCAGCAGCAGGGAGGCGAGATGGATGGGCGAGAGCCGCACCCCTGCGGCGGTCAGCAGGGCCACGGTCACCGCCTGCGCTGCCACCACGGCGCCCGCCACCCGCAGCACCCGCGCCGGCCGGCGCAGCCCGACCCAGAGTGCCAGCAGCATGACCGCGCCGGTGCCGCCCGCCAACCAGCCGGCGCGCGCCCGAAAGCCGGCCAGGATGCCCTCGAGCTCGGTCCGTACATCCACGAATACCCCGCCAGTGCCTTCCAGCGCCACTCGCAGGAGCGCGGTGTCGGTCACGCCGCGGAACCGGATCGGGCCGAGCCAGGCATCGCCACGCCGCATCAGCAGCGGCTCCAGCCGCAGGGCCAGCGCCGAGCCGGCGATCTCCGCAGGCCCCCAGGGCTGTTGTGCCCGGGCCTCGGCAATGGCGTCGAGGAAAGGCTGGAAGGCATCGGGGCGGAAGGGCAGGCCGGCCGCGGCCGACGCCAGCCGGGCGGCCAACACGTCCGGCGACGGCAGCGCCGCCTGGTTGCGGCGTTGCCGTTCCAGCGAGGGCAGCAGGGCGGCGGCGGCCTCGTAGCCGCCGATCACGCCTTGCTGCACGAGGCGGTCGAGCGTCGGCAGCAGCGCCTCCTGCGCCCGCAGCACTGCCTCCGCTTCGGCCCGCTGGACCAGGACGAACTGGCCGGCCTCGGCCGCGCCCACGGCCGCGCGCAGTTCGGCATCCAGCGCGCGCGAATCGGCCGGGACTGGACTAAGCGCGGCCAGGTCGGTCTCCCAGCGCGGCCCGCCCACCGCGACAAGGCCGCATATGGCCAACCCGGCCAGCCCGAGTACCACGCCCCGATACCGCCGTGCCCCCTCCATCAGGACAACCCAACGCGTGCCGCCCGCCGCGACCGGCGCGAGATTGGCCGCGACCACGAGAGGCGGCAGCAGCCACCATGTCGCCGCGGCCGCTGCCAGCAGGCCCGTGCCCGCAAGAACTCCGAGCTGTTCCAGGCCGGGAAAGCCCGAGAAGACCAGTCCCGCCAGGCCCAGCACGGCGGTGGCGACTGCGAGGCGGAAGGCGCCGCCGATCCGCGCCAGAGTCGCGGGCGCGGCCTCCCCGTGCTTGCGATGACCGATCAGCAGCACCGGATAGTCCAGCGTGATGCCAAGCATGGTGATGCCGAAGCCCAGCGCGATGGCGTGCACGGCGCCGAAGAAAAGGCCCGTCAGCCAAACCCCCAGCGCGACCGAGAGCAGCACCGGCACCGCCAGCGCCGCCAGCACCAGCATCGAGCGGAACTGCCAGGCCAGCAGTCCCACGACCATCAGGGTGGAGATGACGGCAATGCGGTCGACATCGGCGCGGATGCCACGGGCGGCGTCGCGCGACATGACGGCCGGCCCCGCCAGCAGCAGCCTGGCGCCGCCGGGCTCCGCGGCGGCGAAGTCCTGTTTGATGGCCGCGGTCGCGGCCTCCTGCACGCCGAGGTCGGCGCCGCTGCCGGCGGCCATCGCTATCAGGACAGCGCGCGGAGGATCGCGGCCCGCCACGAACCAGGCGCCGTCGCGGGCCACGAGTTCCGCCAGCGGCGCCAAGCCGCGCGAGCCAGGCCGGAAAGGCGCCTACCGGATCCGGCAACCCATAGCGGGCAGCCAGCGGGGCGGCAGAGGAACGCAGGTTGCGCAACAGCTCCTGCAGGGAGCCGCGCAGCGCCTCGGTCTCGAACAGCCCGGCCTCGATGATGGGCGACAGCAGGTAGCGATGAGCGAAGAGCCGGGCCTCCTCCCCCTGGCTCAAGGCCGCATCGCCGCCGGCAACGCGGTTGAACCGGGCATCAGAGGCCAGACTTTTCTGCATGGCAACGCTGATCCGCGCCAGCTCCGCTTCCGGCGCACCTTCGAGGGCGATGAGCAGCAGGTTCGCGGCCGACCCCTGACGCATCTCCGTCAACATGGCCTGCGCGGCCGGAGTGTCGCCGCGCGGCAAGAAGTCCAGCAGGTCACTGCGGATGGGCGTGCGCCAGAGCGCTGCCGCCAGCAGCAAGGCGGAGCCGGCCAGCGCCAGCAAGATCGGCGCGGCACGGCGGGGCGGCGCGGCGCTCAAGGCACCGGCTCGATCTGCATGATCTGCTGATCGCCGTTGGGAAGGAGCACGGAGACGCGCCGCGGCTCGGCGAGGGTGCCCTCGATCTCCAGCGATGCCACGGCCTCGCGTGCCTGGCGGGCACGCGGCAGGAGGCGCAGCCGCCAGGCGGCCGGGCCACCGCTCAGCGTCACCTCGAAGAGGCTCTCCAGCGCTGCCACGTCGCCGGCCAGCGGGGCGCGCATTGCCTCGGCGAAAATGCGGAGCTGCGGTTGCGAAGCCAGGTCGATCGCAAGCGGCTTTCGGCCTGGGACGATGACCTCCACGCGGGAGCCGATGATGCGAAGGACCTCCGGCTCCGGCGCATCGGTCCGCTTCTCCAGCAGGTCCGGCCGGCGCCACAGCAGGCTGCCCTGGCTATACAGGGGAGCGTTCAGGGCGGCGAAGCGGCGCTCCTCGGTGAAGCGCGCCCGCCGCTCAGGCACGGCGGCCAGGTTGCGGGCCAGCAGGGCCAAGGTGAACGGCCCCGCCCACCCGGTGTCTTGGGCTTGGGCCTGAACCTGAACCTGGGCCTGGGCCGGCAGCAGCATGGCCAGCAGGATCGCGCGCCGACGGGTGATCAACGGCATCGGTCGAAGGCTTCCAGAAAGGATAGAAGTTGAACCACTGGGTGGGGTGGGCCAGGCAGGCCGCCTCGAGGGCGCGGGCGAAGCGCGCGACAGCCTCGCGCAGATCCTCTGCCCGATGCTCGCGTCGCAGCACGATGCGCTCGGCGAAAGGCTCGAAACGGACGTCGTAGCGGCGAGGGCCGGTGCAGACGCCGCGCACGAAAAGCACCGGCGCGCCCAGCAGCGCCGCCACGATGATGGGACCGGTCGGGAAGCCGGCGTCGCGGCCGAGGAAAGGCACGGCCACGTGACGATCGCCGGCCACGGCGCGATCCCCGAGGATGCCGATGATCTCGCCGCGCTGGATCGCCTCGCGCGCGCGCAGCATGCTGTCGGGTTCGCCCAGCAGGATGATCGCCTGGGTCAGTCCAGGGTCCAGCCGGTCAAGGAGCGCGATCATTCCAGGGGCGTTGCGACGGTGCATCAGGGGCCGCACCGGCACGGACGAACCCCGGCCGGCATGACGCAGCACCTCGATGCCGCCCAGGTGGCCGCCCAGCAGGACGCAGCCACGGCCTTGCGCCGCCAGCGCGGCCAGATGCTCCTGCCCCGACACCTCGACGGTGAAGTCCTGGGTCCGGCGCGAAAGAAAGAACGCAGCGTCCAGGATGGAAGCCGCAAAGGCGTGGAAGTGCCTGGCCACGTCGGTGAAGCGTGCGCTCCGCCCGAGCGCGAGGCCGAGATACTCGCGCGAGGCCGCACGCGCGCCGGGCGAGGTGGCGAGGAACCAAGCGGTGATCGGCCACAGCAGTCCGCGCCCGAAGCGCCAGCCCAGCCGCTGCACCAGCAACAGAGCCACGCCGGACCAGAAGGGGTTTCCCCTTTCCTGTGCCGCGGCCCAGCCGGGCTTGGCATCACTCATGCAGGCGCCATGCGCACCGCGCCGCGCAGGGCGCACGCGTCGCTCACCATGCAATCGAACTCGACGCGGCCACCGGCCTTCTCGCGGCTGGTCACTGCCATGGCTTCATCGGGCCGGACCGGGCGGAGGAACTTTGCATGCAGCAGGCGCTCCACCTTGAGGCCCGGATGAGCGGCGCCCAGCAGAGCGAAGATCTCCGCGAGCAGCAGGACACCGGGTATGATCGGATCACCCGGGAAATGCCCTGGCACGGCGGGATGACTGCCGAGGATGGTGACGGTTCCGAGCAGGGTCATGGCGCGCCGCCATGGGCCTGCCATAGCTCCACCAAGGCGTCGCGCGGCAGCTTGCCCATTGCGTTGCGCGGCAGCCGCTCGAGCAGGATGATGCTGCGCGGCAGGAAGGCGGGCTCGATCCGTTCTCCGAGCGCGGCCAACAGGCGTGCCGGATCCTGGCCCGGGGCAACCGCGAAGGCCACCGGCCGAAGCGTTGCGCCGCGGCCCCTTCTGGGCGGGTCGGGCATGAGGAACGCGGCATCCTGCACGCCCTCCAGCCCTGCAAGCTGTCTCGTCAGCCCAGCCAGGGAGGAGCGGCGACCGCCCCGCTTGATGATGTCGCTGCCGCGCGCCAGCAGCCGGAAGCGGCCGTCGGGCAAGGGTTCCAGAATGTCCGACAGGGCGGTACGCAAAGCGCCTTCCACCACCACCTCCGTCACGCCTTCCCCCATCTCCAAGCTTATGCCGGGGTAAAGCGTCCAGGCCTCGCCTTGCGTTGTGCGGCGCGATGCGATGGAGCCAACTTCAGTGGCGCCGAAGATCTCCAGCACCGGCGCCTGCCACAGCGCCTCGGCCCGCCCCGCCAGCTCGGCATCGAGCGGCGCGGTCGCCGAGATCACGGCGTGCAGCGTCGGCATCGGCGTTTGTGCCTCGACCAGCGCGCCCAAATGCAGCGGCGTCGTGATGAAGACGGGCGCCGGCGCGATGCGATCGGGGACGGCGATCAGCGCCGCGCGCGCCAGATTGGCCGCCGCATCGCCGGGAAAAACCGATGCGGCGCACCAGGTGATGGTAGCGGCGTGCAGCGGCAGCAGGACGGTCGTCTCCATGCCGTACATGTGCGTTGGGGAGACCGAGGCGACGACCGGTCGCTGCAGGCCCGTCCCGTCGGAACCCAGCCCGAAGACCTGCGCCGCGGCGCGGCTGCGCCGTTCCAGCACGCCCCAGCTCTTGGCATGCATCGTTGGCCGGCCTGTGCTGCCAGAGGTCACGCCGATGATGGCCACCTGATCGAGTGACAACTCGGGGTTGTGGGGCGCGGCGCCGCCGGCATCGGCCACGGCAGGGTCTGCCAGTGTCCGGTGCGGAAAGGGCGTACAGCGTTCGTCGGCGCTTTCCATGATGGGATGGGCGCCGGGGAAGCGCTGCAGCAGCGCGGCAATGCTAGCTTCGGAATGGTCGGTGACGAGAATGCAGGGGCTGCCTCGCAGCATGGCGGCCGCCACGGCGATTGCGGCACCGCAAGGGGTGCGGCAGAGGTTCAGGTAGAACTCGGCTTCCGGCAGAGCCGACGCTACCCGTGCGGCAGCGCGCAGGAAGACGGAGCCGGTGATCACCGACACAGCCTCGTCCGGACGCCAGAAGAGTGTGTCGTCCAACGACCGCTGAAGCAGCGCCGCCCTGGTCTGGAGCATGACAGTCGAGCCGCGCGATACGGCGCAGTTCAAGAGCTTGTGGCGGCCGCAGCTTCGGCCCGCCGTGGCAGTTGGGCGGCTATATGTGCAGCAAGGCTGCGCAGAGAGGCGAAGATGCGCTTGTTGTCCGGATCATCCGAGCGCAGTTGAATGCCGTAGCGTTCAGATACGCAGATCGCGATTTCCAGCGCATCGATCGAGTCCAAGCCCAATCCCTCGCCAAAAAGTGGGGCGTCCGGTTCGATGTCGGCTGGTTTCACGTCGAGACGCAACGCAGAGACAATTGTCTCCGCCAGATCTTTTGTTACTTCGGCAAAATCGTGCTGGCTCGACATAAATCTGAACTCTGACGTAATCTCGACTTATGGATTATCCAGAATTGCCGTTGAGGTTTGCACATCTAGGGAAGGTTGGTAGTCTACTGGCCGTGCCGGAGTCAAGATCCGCCACAAGCACGCGAGAACCCGTTCACAATGGCCGCCTGCGGCGAAGGGTGGCCATTCTCCTGGCTTTTTTGGCGCTGGCCGGGCCACCCATGGTCCATTGGCTTGGCCTGGGTCACGGGGATGTAGCTTGGCTTCTGCCGTTCTTGGTGTTGCAGGTCATTTTGGTGTTGTGGCTTCGCAAGGCGCTGTGGCTGTCCGCTTGGCCGGTCGCGACCGCCGCAGCGGCGCTCAGCGCCATGTGGCTGGGACTCGACGGCCGCGTGGCGGTGCTGGCGACGGCGGGTGTCTCTCACGCAGTGTTCTTCGCGATGCTCGGAATTGGCCTGGCCGTCTCACTCCGCCCGGGGCGGGTGGACCAGGTCACCAGCATCGCCCGCCGACTGGACCCGCACTGGCGGCCCGAGATGGAGAGCTATACCCGCGCCGTCGCGCTGGGCTGGACTCTCTTTTTTTTGATGCAATGCGCGATATCCGCCGTCCTGCTCCTGACCGCGCCGCGCGAGGTGTGGTCGCTCTTTGTGCTCGTGCTGGATCTGCCTCTCGTCGCCCTCATGTTCGTCGCCGAGTACGTCGCGCGGCGTTTGCGATTCCCCGATCATCCCCATCTCGGGCCGTTCAGCGTCGTGCAGGCGCTGCGCGAGGGGGGGATGCGGTGAGGCCGGGCTGGCGGCCGCGCCCGGCCATCATCCTCTCCATGGGCTTGCATGCCGCGGCGCTGGCCGCGCTCTTCGCCTGGCCCGGCGCCTGGGGCTGGTCGCTGGCGGCGGTGGCTGCGAACCATGCGGTGCTCCTGCTCGCCACGCTCATTCCGGGCGCGCAATCCATCGGCCGCAGCATGAACCGCCTGCCACGCTCGCAGGCAGCAGGGCGCGTGGCACTGACCTTCGACGACGGGCCCGACCCGGACGTGACGCCCCTGGTCCTCGACCTGTTGGACCGGCACGGCGCACGCGCCACCTTCTTCTGCATCGGCCAACGCGCCACGGCCCAGCCGGCCCTGATGTGCGAGATTCGCGCCCGCGGCCACGGCATCGGCAACCACACCATGCATCATCTGCCGTGGTTCGCCCTGCTCGGCATCGGCGCGCAACGGCGGGAGCTGGCAGCAGCCGAGGCAGCGCTGCTCCAGACCGGGCCGACCAACGGACTGGTGCGCGCGCCGCTCGGGATTCGCAGTCCGCTCTCCGACTGGGTGTTCCACCGCCTGGGTCTGCAGCATGTCGGCTGGGCGCGGCGCGGTTTTGACACACGCAGCGGGGATGCCACGCGGGTGGTGGCCCGCATCACCCACGGCCTTCGCGAGGGGGACATCATCCTGCTGCATGATGGCAACGTGGCGCGCGACGCTCTCGGCCGCCCGGTCACGCTGGCGGTGCTGGAGGCGCTGCTGCCCGCGCTGGCCACGCGTGGCCTGCGCTCCGTCAACCTGAGCCTGGACGCCGCGCCCGCCGCGACAGCAGAAGCGGCAGCCGCCGCACGAAGCCGAGCATGAGCCGCGTGTGCATCAGCGTCAGCACCGCGTTGTCGCGCCCATAGCGGAAATGCGAGACGCCGCCCTCGGCGGCACTCACGTAGCGGATGTGGGCTGGAATGTTGCGCGTGGGCAGGCCGGCCCAGACCAGACGCACCGCTGCCTCCGGGTCGAAATCGAAGCGGCGCATGCCCGACCCTGCCTGCATGATGCGCAGCAGCGGGCCGATGGGATAGACGCGGAAGCCGAACAGCGAGTCGCCGATGCCGGCCCACAGCGTCTCGAAGTTCGCCCACCAGTTGGAGATCCGACGGCCGACCACGCGCAGCGTCGGCGCCTCGCGTCCGAAGACGGGCACGCCCAGCACCAGCGCGTCCGGCTCGGCCATCGAGGCGGCCATGAACTCGGCGATCTGGTCGGCCGGGTGCTGCCCGTCCGCGTCCATCACCAGCGCATGGGTGAAGCGTTGGCGCTCGGCCTCGACCAACCCAGCCAGCACAGCGCCGCCCTTGCCGCCGTTACGCGGCAGGGCGATCACCCTGAAGCCGTCCGTCGCGTCCCCTGCCAAAGCATCGGCCGAGCCATCGTCGCTGCCATCCACTACCAGCCACACGGGCGCCCATGCAGCCCGCGCGGCGGCGACGGTCTCGGCCAAGATCGGCCCCGTGTTGTAGCTGGGGATCAGGACGAGGTGGGTCGACGATGGCGTCACGGCGCCTGTAGCCTAAGGAGATAGGCGACCCGCAGTGCCTCAGAGAAAGCCTCGGCGCGGCCCTCCACATGCTGCCGCGGCCCCAGCGTCACGCGATACATCAGCGGGAACACTGGGCGACGCCAGAGTGGCCAGCCCTTGCTGAGATAAGGCGAGTTGCTCTCAATGAAGATCGGTTGGACCGGCGCCCGAGCCTGCCGCGCGATCAGCGCGAAGCCGGGCCTGAACGGCCCCAACTGCCCAGGCTTCTGCCGTGTGCCTTCTGGGAAGATGAGTAGATTCGAACCTTCTCGCAGCGCTTCCGCCGAGCGGCGGGTCAGGCCCATCGCCTCGTCGTTGCGGATGTATCCGGCCAGCCGGCCGCCACCCAGCAGCGGGTTGTTCCACAGCCCCGCCTTGATGATGCACACGGTGCGCGGCAAGCGGGAGCCGAGCAGCAGGATGTCCAGCAGTGCAAGGTGGTTGGCGGCGAAGACCACGCCCCGCGCTTCGCGCAACGTGTCCAGAGCGCTCAGATCGTAACGGGCGATGCCCAGCCCACGCATGGTCGCGAGGAAGAAGCTGAAGAACATGTTGATGGCCGCCTGCCCCAGCCGCTGCCCCATTCGCCGCGGCAGGACGACCGACAGCGGTAACGCGAGCAGGCTCCAGCCCGAGAAGCACACGGCCAGGATTGCAAGCACCAAATAGAAGCTGAACGTATCCCAGAACCAGCGAAGGGGGCGGTTGCGGGCGCGGATTATCGCGTCATCGTCCGGCGGTTCGCCAGCTCTGAAGAATGGATCGGCCGCTGGCTGCATTCTGATTTCGTTTCCAATGGCCATGGGGCTGCATTAGCCGGATAAGGTATTGTCCGGCACCTCACAAGGCCTGGTGGCGCTCCGCGCCCAGGTGACATCTCTGCGTCTCCGAGGGCTGTAGAATTGACCCGACCGCATCCTCTCCTTACTGACTACTATGACGACTTGCGGCAGCGGGAGAACTTCGTCCGCTCGCTCTTCGACGCGAGTGCGGCCCACTACGATCCGATCAATAACATCATGTCGCTGGGGTCGGGCGCTTGGTATCGGCGGCGGATGCTGCGCCAGCATGGGGTTGTTGCGGGGCATAGGGTGCTCGACGTCGCGGTGGGTACCGGCCTGCTGGCACGTGAAGCGGAGACCGTCGTGGGCGGGGCAGGGCTCGTAGTGGGGCTCGATGCCAGCTTCGGCATGCTGGCGCAGGCTAGGCTCTCGCTGAACCTGCCGCTGGTGCAGGGCCAGGCCGAGGCTCTGCCCTTCGCCGACGCCAGCTTCGACGTGGTGACCATGGGCTACGCGCTGCGCCACATGGCCGAATTCGCAACCGTCTTCGCCGAATTCCGCCGTGTGCTGAAGCCGGGAGGCCGGCTGCTGATCCTGGAGATCGCGCGGGCCGAGAGCCGCTTCGCCCAGGCGGCGGCGGAAATGTGGTTCGGCCACGCGATCCCGGCCATTTGCGGGGTGGTGATGCGCAGTCGTCGGTGCCGGCAGCTTATGCGATATTACTGGGACACAATTCGCGAATGCGTACCCGCGCCGACGATCGAGGCGGAGCTCGCAGCCGCCGGATTCGCGGGCGTGGGCAACACGGCGATTTTGGGGGTATTCAGGGAGTATCATGGCATTCGCCAGACGGCTGAAGCAGGAGATGTGGCGGCGAACCTCCGCATCAGCGACGCGATGGAGACAGCAAGGGACGCAAGGGGGAGCTTCGCCATGCTTGGAACCACAGCGCCCAGCGCCGAGACAACCGACGGATCCTGAGCCAAGGCAGCTGGCTGGCCGCGCTCGATGAGGCGGCGCGGCTGTCCGTTGACGCGAAATGCAAGCGCTCGCGTTCCAGGACGTGCCGACGGTGCCGCTCGGCGACGCGGTCCGGGTCAGCTTCCTTCTCGGTACGCGTGACTTCCGCGCCGAACGGGGCCCCGGTTTGCCGAAGGCGAGCATCTATACGTGCGCGTTCGCCTGGAGTACCGTGACGAGGCACTGGCAACCTTGTCTGCGAGGTGGCGGGGCTCGCTCGCCGGTCCGCTCCTGGCAAGGGCAAACCTGAACGTCTTTCACCCTCGGGATGCATCTGCGCTGATCGATAGCCATCCGGCCTCTCCGCCATGACACGCACCGTCCTGGTCACCGGCGCCAGCAAGGGGATCGGCCGCGCAATTGCCCGGCGCCTGGGGCGCGACGGCTTTCACATGGTCGTCCACTACGGATCCGACCGCGCCGGCGCCGAAGCCACGCTCGAAGACATCGTCGCCGCGGGCGGCGGCGGACGGGTCGTCGGCTTTGACATCGCCGACCGTGCCGCCTGCAGATCGGCCATCGACGCCGATATCGCGGCCAACGCAGCATACTATGGCGTCGTGCTCAACGCCGGCATTGCGCGCGACAATGCCTTCCCGGCACTGTCGGAAGATGATTGGGATGCCGTTCTACGGACCAACCTGGACGGATTCTACAACGTGCTGAAGCCCGCGATCATGCCGATGGTCTCGGCACGCCGTGGCGGTCGCATCGTAACATTGTCCTCGCTGTCCGGGATAGCCGGCAATCGCGGCCAGACCAACTACAGTGCCGCCAAGGCCGGGATCATCGGCGCCACCAAGGCGCTGGCGCTGGAACTCGCCAAACGCAACATCACCGTCAACTGCGTGGCACCCGGGCTCGTCGACACGGCGATGATCGGCGACATGGCACTGGAGGAGGCGCTCAGGATGGTGCCGATGCGCCGCGTCGGCACACCCGACGAGGTCGCGGCCGCCGTATCCTTCCTTTGTTCGGACGAAGCATCCTACGTGACCCGACAGATAATCTCGGTGAACGGAGGCATGCTTTAACGCGCCGTGTCGTCGTCACCGGAATGGGCGGCGCCACGGGGCTGGGCAACGACTGGCCGGCGATCTTCGCGCATCTGAAGGCCGAGCGCAGGGCGGTGCGCCGCATGCCCGACTGGAACCGCTGCGAGGGCTTGAACACGCGGCTGGGAGCGCCGAGCCCCGACAGGGTCACGGCCGACCGCTATCTCCGCAAGAAGACCAGGACGATGGATCCGATCGCGCTGATGGCGATCGACGCGACGAAGCAGGCGCTGGCGGATTCCGGCCTGCTCGATGCCCCCTGCTGCGCGAAGGGCAGCTCGTGGCCAACGCCAATCTCGACGTGGTCGACGAGCGCTGCGCGCCGCTCGACTGCATCATGGGCAAGCCGCGTGTCCTCGACGTCGAATACTTGACGTCGAACAATTTTGCCTTCGGAGGCATCAATACCGCTTATTTTCCGGCGCGTGTGACGCCGACCGACGACTCGCGTCACGGCGCGAGGGACAGCACAATTGAACCCGCGCTTGCAGCCCCAGAACTCGGCCAATTCCGGCTGTGAGCGCTCGACATCGGCGCCCGAAGGCAGCGCGGCGCGCTTCGAATTCCTTGTCATCGCCAACGAAGCCACGCATCCTCGGGCAAATCCCAAGGAGTTCCGCGTCGTGCAGCTTCAGCTCAAGACTTGGCAGTTCGTCGACGACTATCTCAAGAGCAAGACCGGCATCATGATTCCGATCGGCTCGACCGAGCAGCATGGGCCGACCGGACTCATAGGCACCGACGCGCTCACTGCCGAGATGATTGCCCGCGGCGCCGGCGAGAAGGTGGGGGCGCTGGTGGCGCCGACCATTTCCGTCGGCATGGCGCAGCATCACCTGGCCTTCGCGGGCTCGGTGACCTTGCGGCCGACCACCCTGATCGCCGTGGTGCGCGACACCGTGGTGTCGCTGGCGCGGCACGGCTTCACCCGCTTCTTCTTCGTCAACGGCCATGGCGGCAACATCGCCACCGTGACCGCGGCCTTCTCCGAGATCTATGCCGAACGCTCGATGGAGCGCATGTCCAACCAGCCCTCGATCAAGTGCGCGCTGCGCAACTGGTGGGACGGGCCGGGCATCCGCGCGCTGCAGAAGGAACTCTATCCCAGCGGCGAAGGCAGCCACGCCACCGCCTCGGAGGTGGCGCTCACCTGGTACAAATATCCCGAGACGATGCAGCAGAAGGAGATGGAGCCCAAGATCGCGCCCAACGGCTCCTTCGCCGACGCCGAGGACTACCGCCGCGTCTTCCCGGACGGCCGCATCGGCTCGGATCCCAACCAGGCGACACCCGAGCATGGCAAGCGCTTCTACGACACCGCCGTCGAGGAGGTTGCGCGCGACTACGAGAAGTGGGTGGTTAGATAGACGCTCATGCTCTTCCGGACCGCGCGCATCCTGCGCGCGGTTCAGAAGATGAAAACGCCCCCAACGTCAGCGGCGCACGCGCTCGCGATGAATGATGTAGAGGCCTGACGCCACGATGACCGCGATGCCGGCCATCGCCAGCGCGTCGGGCACCTCGCCCCACACGACGTAACCAATGGCGAGCGCCCACAGGATCGAGGCGTAGCGGAAAGTGCCGATCACCGAGAACTCGCCGCCCGAACGCAGCGCGATGACCACGAACTGATAGCCCATCGCCAGCAGGAGCGAGGAGCCGGCGACGAAGCCGAGCCCGCGGGCGCTCATCGGCTGCCAGCCCTCGACCAAGGCCCAGCCGCAGCCGACCGCCGCCACGATCAGCGCCGTCGTGAAGGACACGACCAGGGTCGGGATGCCCATGGGCAGGAAACGCACGAAGATGTCGCGGAACGAGCCGATGATGGTTCCGGCAAGCGCGAGCCAGGTCCAGGCGTTGAGGTCGCCGGGATGCGGCTGGATCACCATCAGCACGCCCACGAAACCGACGATGACCGCGCTCCAGCGGCGCCAGCGCACGTCCTCCTTCAGGATCAGCACGGCGAGCACGGTGAGGATGACGGGCGTGGAGAGGTTGACGGCGGTGGCGATGGCGAAGGGGATCTGGAACAGCGCCACCAGGTAGAAGATGGCCGAGCCCGCCTCGAGCATGCCGCGGAACACCACGCGCGGATGGGCGGCCCACCGAATTTGCCGCCAGGCGCCGGTCGCCAGCAGGGCGAGCGCGCACCACAAGGTCGCGAACAGGCCGCGCACGCCGATCGCCTGGACCGACGGCATGCTCTCGGCCGCAAGCTTGATCAGCGCATCGTTGAAGATGAAGACCACGACCGCCGCCGACATCGCGAGGATGCCGCGGGTGTTGTCGACCACCTACTTGCCGCTGGCCATCTTCAGCAGGAGCTTCCAGTGCTCGTCGCTGACCGGCGACACCGAGAGCCGCGACTGGCGCACCAGCTTCATTTCCTTGAACTTCGGGTCGGCCTTGATCTCGGCTAGCGTCACCTTCTTCTTCACCGGCTCGACGGCCTTGAAGTCGACGGTGACCGACTTGCCTTCCTTGTCGGTCGAGTCGGGATAGGCGGTCTTGGTGACCTCGGCGATGCCGACGATCTCCTTGCCCTCGCCCGAATGGTAGAAGAAGGCGCGGTCGCCCGTCTTCATGGCCTTGAGGTTGATCTGGGCCTGGAAGTTGCGCACGCCGGTCCACGAGGTCTTCTTGTCCTTGACCAGCTGGTCCCACGAATAGGCCGACGGCTCGGACTTGATGAGCCAATACGCCATGTCACGCTCCTCCGACGTTCATTTTCCTTCGCGCCGCAGCGGGCGCGCCAGCAGCGCACGAATTGCCTCGTCGAGGTCGGCGCCGCCATGCAGGATAGCATCGACGGCGGCACAAATCGGCATCTCGATTTTGTATCGCGCCGCCCGCGCCAGCACCGCCGGCGCCGTCGTCTCGCCTTCGACGACCTGGCGGCGGCCGGCCAAGTAATCGGCGAGCTTGGTGCCCTTGCCCAGGGCCAGCCCCAGGGAGCGGTTGCGCGAGAGGGGGCCATGGCAGGTCAGCACCAGATCGCCGAGCCCGCTCAAACCCGTCAGGGTCTCGAGCTGCGCGCCCATCGCCTGGCCGAGCCGGGCCATCTCGGCGAAGCCGCGCGTGATCAGCGCCGCCGCCGCGTTGTGGCCAAGCCCACGGCCCTCGACGACGCCGGCGGCGATGGCCAGCACGTTCTTCACCGCGCCGCCCAGCGCCACGCCTAAAATGTCGTCGGTCCAGTACGGCCGGAAGGCGCCGGCTGCCAGGGCGCCAGCCAGCGTCTCGCCCAGTGCGTGATCGGCCGTGGCGATGCTGACCGCCGTCGGCAGGCCGCGGATCGTCTCCTCGGCGAAGCTCGGGCCCGACAGCATGGCGATCGGCCGGCCGGGCACCACCTCGGCCAGCACTTCGGGCATCAAAAGCCCGCTCGAGGCTTCGATGCCCTTGGCGCAGATGACGACGGGTGCCGCACCGGCGAGCCGCGCCGCCAGCTCGCGCACGGCCTGCGCCGGACAGACCAGCAGGATGGCGTCGCAGCCGCCGAGGTCGGCAAGATCCGCTGCCGCCTCGATGCCGCCATCGAGCGGGAAGCCCGGGAGATAGACTGGATTGCTACGGTCGCGCGCGATCGCGGCGGAGACCGACGGATCGCGCGACCACAAGGTCACCCGCCGCTCGGCACGATGCGCCAGGCAGGCAAGCGCGGTGCCCCAGGCACCGCCGCCGACGACGCCGATATGGCCAAGCGCGCTCACAGGCTGCCAGCAGACATTGTCGAGCAGGGGATGTGGCCAGCTCGACTGGAGTAACGATGTCGGTCTCTGACGATGCGCTTCATGCCGCAACCTAACACGAGAGAACTGAGAGCATAGTCACTGCGTAGCCAGGTAGACGAATACGTCTGTGGCGTAAGTCACAGCCACGCATATCTCGAACGAGCAGAATGATGAGGTCATTACGCCCGCGTCGATTGTATCGCTTGCGGCGTTATGGTTAGATTGTTGTTCGAAGACCCGACGTGAAACAACTCAATGAGCGAGTCGAGGAGGGTTGGCAACGGAGTGAGACATGCCGCAGGTCATGGACACGACGTTCCTTCACGAAGACAACGCAGCCCTCATCTTCTCGCCGATAGGGTTTAGGCACCTGACGGTCAAGAACCGGCTATTCAGGTCGAATTTGTCGGGCATGTTCGACGAGTACAACGGATACGGCGGCCATACGCGCCTCAACTGGGAAGAGAAGTTCGCCAAAGGCGGCATCGGCTGCATCATATCGTCCTTCACTCCGGTCTCCGTGCGCGGACGCATCCTGGTCCGCTACGCGATGATCGATGACGACGACAAGATTCCGTTCTGGCGAGAGGTCGGCAAGCGGATTCACGGATACGACTGCCGCTTCATCATGCAGCTCAGCCATTCCGGCCGACAGCAGGACATGGGTGGTGTCGAGAATCTGTTCGAAACGGCACGGAGCTCGACCAACAAGAAGGACTATTTCCACGGAATACTTGCGCGAGCCATGTCCGTCGCGGAAATCCATGAAGTCGTCGAGCAGTTCGCCCAAGCCGCGCGACGGGCGCGTGAGGCCGGCCTCGACGGCGTCGAGCTGCACGGCGCGAACGGTTATCTGATCACGCAGTTCCTGAGCTCGGGGATCAACGACCGTACTGACGACTATGGCGGTTCGGTCGAGAACAGGGCGCGCTTTGTCCTGGAGATCGTACGCGCCATCCGCCGCGAAGTCGGCCCGGATTTTCATCTCCAGATGAAGATCAACGGCGTCGATCACAACTCTTGGCTGTATCCCTGGCAGAAGAAGGGCAACACGCTGGAGGACACGCTCATCATCTGCAAGATGCTCCTGGACGGCGGCAAGGGTGTCGACTCCTTCCACGTCTCCAGTGGATCGACATTTCCCCACCCCCGCAACCCACCCGGCGACATCTCGACCCGAGAGCTGGTGCGTTGGTACGGCGGAATGTTCTCGGCCGGCGTACGCACCCACTTCAACTACGCGGTGTTCAACAATCCGGTTGGCGGCCCGCTGTTCGAATGGCTGTGGCGTCTGCGCCGCGGCAAGATCGTCGAAGGAATCAACGCCGAATACTCGAAGTACCTCCGCGCCGAGATCACCAAGATGGATCCGACGATCAAGTTCCTGTGCACCGGAGGCTTCCAGCACGCATCGGCGATCGCCGGCGTGATCAGGGACGGTTCATGCGATGGGGTCAGCATGGCCCGGCCGCTCGTCGCCAACAACGATCTTCCGCACATACTGCGAACGGCGAACGGGCCGAGCAAACAGAAGGAATGCAGCTATTGCAACAAATGCCTGGTCAACGACCTGGCAAATCCACTCGGGTGCTATGACGTGTCCCGCTACGACGGCGACTCGTTCGAAGAAAAGTGGAGCAACCTGATCAAGAGCGTCATGTCGGTCTACGACCCTCCCCTGTTCAAGTGACACGGCAGGCGGCGGCGAGGGGGAGAATCCATCGTGAACCACGATCCGCGGACACCCGTTGAACGCATGCTCGTCCGCAAGCGCGCGATCCGATGGCTGGTCGTGGCGCTCCTGATCCTGGCGGCGCTGTACTACTTCGTCTTCGTCAACCAGTACGTCGTCGCCCACAAGGACGATCCGAACCATTTCATGTACGGCTCGATCGGCAGCGAGCCGGTGAACGGCTTGCCGATCCTGGTCTTCAAGGCGCTGCCTGTGATGTTCCAGGACGAACTCGGGCGGCCGGGATTCCGCCGATTCGGCATGCTCTACGAATCGGAGCAGGCCGAGCTGCCCATCGGCATGTCGCGGCGGGTGGTTTCAGGCGTTGAACGTGTCTGGCTCAACTGCGCCGTATGCCACACAGGCACCTACCGGCTCGATGTCGGCGACAAGCCCACCGTCCTGCTGGGCGCACCCGCCAACAACCTGCGTCTCTTCGACCTGCTGAAATTCTTCGTGCAGGTCGGCAACGATCCGGGGTTCAACGCCGACAAGCTGATCGAAACGATCAACGGCCCCGAGGTCGGTGGCAACCTCAATTTCATCGATCGCCTGGTCTATCGCTATGTCGTCTTTGACCGCGTGCAGGCCGCCTTCAAAGACCTGGGCCGGCAGCTCTCGTTCATCAAACGGCAGAGCGATTGGGGGCCGGGGCGGGTCGATACATTCAACCCCTACAAGGTGCTGCAGTTCAATTTCCCGATGGGTGCCGCACACATCAGCGATACCGAGCTGAACGGCTCCTCGGATTTTCCGGCGATCTGGCAGCAGCGTCCGCGCGAGGGCATGCATCTCCACTGGGACGGCAACAACACCTCGGTCGACGAACGAAACCTGAGCGCGGCGCTGGGCGCCGGGGTCACGCCGGTGACGGTCGACATCGATGCAATCCACCGCATTCGCAACTGGATGTGGACCCTTCCGGCGCCAGGTTTTCCCGTCCCGCCGCCGGCCGACAAGTCAGACGTCGTCGAGCGAGGGCGCGGCCTCTTCGCCGAGTACTGCGCCGGCTGCCATGGCATGAAGCACGCCGACGGAGCGTACGACTACGACACCAACCGGTATCGGCGGCTTGGCCAGATCGAGCCGCTCGATCGGATCGGCACCGACCGCAATCGCTGGGCGTCGTACACCGAAACCTTCTCGGCCGCGCAGAACATGCTCTATGCCGGCTATCCCTGGCGGTTCAGCCACTTCAAGAAGACCGGCGGTTACGCCAATCAGCCGCTCGACGGCATTTGGGCACGGTCGCCCTATCTCCATAACGGCTCCGTGCCGACCTTGCGCGACCTGTTGAAGCCATCGACCTGCATCGCCGGAAACGAATGTCGGCCGGCACAGTGGTATCGGGGCAGCGACATCCTGGACACCGGGAACGTCGGCTATCGCTCCGACGGCTACGGCTACAACCTGAAGGACCTTTTCCTTTACGACACGACCGTGCCCGGCAACGGCAACAAGGGCCACGAAGGAAGAGCCTATGGCACCGACCTGCCGGCCGCCGACAAGGATGCCATCGTCGAATACATGAAGACGCTATGAAGCCCGCCGGACAAACCGTCAGCGTCTGGATCGCGCGTCACACCGTCCTGGTGTGGCTGGGCGTGATCCTGAACGCGGCATTTGTCGTTGCTCTCCTGATCGATCCGCGATGGCTCCTGGACCTGCTCGGCATCCCGCTCCAGGAGCTTATCTGGGCGCGCATTGCCGGTGGATTGCTGATGATCGTCACGGTCTTCTACATCCCTGCCGCGCTCGATTTTGGCCGCTATCGCACCAACGCGTATCTTGCCGTTTTCCCGGCGCGGACGTTTGGCGCCGTGTTCTTCTTTCTTGCGGTGATTTTGTCCGGGCAGCCACCGGGCTTCCTGGTGGCTTCACTGGTCGACGCCCTGATCGGAGCGACCACGCTCTACTGTCTGATCCGCATCCAGGCGCTTGAGGGGCGCTCCAGCGAGTCCGGGGTCATCCGATGATCGGCGTTCTCCAGAGACTGCTGGTCGGCGTCCTGGCGGTCATCGTGGTGGCGATCGTCTTCGCCTGGTTCGTGCTCCTGCGCCCGGTCGCACAGCCCGCGACGAACGATCCGCTCCAGGTCTTCAATCACGGCTCGATCGGCAACGAGACCCAGCAGGGCCTGCCCTACTGGATCTGGCGGGTGATGCCGTCCCTGTTTGCCGAGCACCTGCCCGGCAACCAGGACGGCTACGGCTCGATCGGCGTCTTCTGGGTCGCAGGCGAGGAGTTGCCGGTCGGCTTCTCCAAGAAGACGCTCGGCGTCATCCCGCGCGTCTCGCCGAACTGCGCGTTCTGTCACCAGGGCAGCTATCGCCTTCATGCCAATGACCCCGCGACCTTCGTGCCTGCGGGCGCCGGCACACGGGTCAACATCCAGGGCTTCCTGCGCTTCCTGTCGGCCGCCGGCCGCGACAAGGAACGCTTCACCCCCGACAACGTCATGGCCGCGATCAACGCGATTTACGACATGCCATGGTGGGAACGCGCGCTCTACCGCTACCTCCTGATTCCGCGGGTCCAATCGGCGCTGGCGGATCAGGCCGCGCGCTTCGACTGGATGGACTCGCGGCCCGACTGGGGCCCCGGCCGGATCGACCCGTTCAATCCGGTCAAGTTCTTCAATCTCGATCTGCCGGACGACAAGACGATCGGCAACTCCGACATCATGCCGCTGTGGGACCTCAAGGCCTCGCTCGGCGATCCCAACCGGCATCATTCCCTGCACTGGGATGGACTCAACTCCAATCTGCGGGAAACCGTGGTCGCGGGCGCTATCGGCGACGGCATGGACTATCAGGGCTACACGGCAGCGCACCAGACGCTCGATGCCGTCACCGATTTCATCCGCCTGCAGAAGCCTCCTCCCTCGCCGTTTGCCTCCTCGCGCAACGAGCAGGACCTCTATCACGTCGATGGGGCGCAGGTGACGAAAGGAAGGGAGCTCTTTCAAGCCCGCTGCGCCGTCTGTCATGAGCCGGGCGGGGCACGGTTCCGCACCGTCATACCGGCCGTCGAGATCGGCACTGATCGCCATCGCATCGACATGTGGACCGAGGCCGCGAAGGAGCGCTACACGAACTACCGCTCTGGCGGCTACGACTGGGGCTTCCGCGAATTCCACAAGATCAACGGTTACCTCGCCAACGAGCTGACCGGGTTGTGGCTGCGCGGTCCCTATCTGCACAACGGCTCTGTCCCGACGTTACGCGACCTGCTCACCCCGCCGGCTGGTCGGCCGGCCCGGTTCTACCGCGGCTACGATCTGGTCGACGCGGCAGGCGGCGGGTTCGTCAGCCAGCCGGGCACGCCCGCCGAGCGTTACGGCACGCTCTACGAGACGAAGATGCCGGGCAACGGCAATGGCGGCCATCTCTACGGCACCGATCTGTCCGATGAGGCCAAGCAATCGCTGCTGGCCTACCTCAAGACGCTGTGAACTCGCCCCGACGAGGAGACCCTGCATGAGCACCATCACGACGCTCTTGGGACGAGCTCTGAAATGGGCGGCGGTCGCGGCAGGCGTTCTGCTGCTTGTTGCAATCGTTGGCGGATTCTTCCTGGTTCGGGCGCTTGTCGAGCCTGACAGGGGCAGGTTCGGAACCCTTCCCGACGAGGCGAAAGCCGCCGGCCTCACGCGCGAAGCACTTTCCGCCATCGCAAAGTGCCGCGAGCAACCGGCCGATTGCAGCTACTTCGCGCACATGGACAAGGGTTTGCTGGTCAAGCCCGCGGACGGCGCCGCGTATCCGAAGGAAATACTCGAAGTCGCGAAGCTGACCAAACTGGAGCCGGAGCAGGTGCGCCAGAGCGCGCTGCGCGGGCAGGTCACCTGGATCGCCTGGACCGGTGGCAACGACAGGTTCTGGGACTTCGCCGGGGGCAACACCGCGGGCGCGTTCGATCTGCTGAAGACCGTGTCGTCCCACGAAGGGATGGCTTACGGACGTCGCAATCGCTGGTCGTACCTCGGCCTCGTCAACGAACCATGCTTCACCGAGGCCACGGGGCCGGACAAGGATCGGTTCGGCCTGTGGCTCGACCAACGCGATCCGAACTGCCCGGCCGATCCCCTGGCCGATCCGACGAAATACCGGGGGGCCGAGATCGGCGCTCGCGGCAAGACGGTGCCGGTCGGCTCCTACTACGGCGAGGCGAGCGGTGTCATGGGTCTGCGCCTCTTTCCGAATCCCGATTTCGACGAAAAGGCGAAAGAGAAATGGGACCCGGTCAAGTACTACACCGATCCGTCCTACTACAATCGCAAGGACCTGGTCCGGCCCTATCGCGTCGGCATGTCATGTGCGTTCTGTCATGTCGGCCCAAGCGCAACCAATCCGCCGCAGGACCCCGAGAAGCCGAAATGGGAAAACCTCGCGTCAAATCCGGGCGCGCAATACTTCTGGGTCGATCGCATCTTCTTCTGGAACACGCGACCCCGCGGCTCGAACAACGCGGCAGCGCCAAACGAAGGAAATTTCCTCTACCAGCTGTTCCACACCAATCCCCCAGGCAGCCTGGATACTTCCCTCGTCTCCACCGACTACATGAACAATCCCCGGACGATGAACGCAGTCTACGGCGTCATCGACCGTCTCGCGCCGAGCCTGGTCACGGGTTCGGAGCGGCTCATGGGCGGCGAGCGCATCAACAAGCAGTTCCAGGACTACCCGCTGACGGCCGCCCTGTCGCAGTTCTGGGACCCGGCCAGCGGCAACTCGCTCTCCATGCGCGTCCTCAAGGATGGCGCCGATTCGGTGGGAACGCTTGGCGCACTCAACCGGGTCTATCTGAACATCGGACTGTTCAGCGAAGAGTGGCTCCTGCATTTTCGCCCATTCATCGGCGGCCAGAAGATCTCGCCGATCAGGATCAGCGATGCGCAGAAGCAGTCGGTCTACTGGCAGGCGACAGAAGACCGCAGCGTCGACATGGCGATGTTCTTCCTCGTCACGGCGCGGCCCGACCTCCTGAAGGACGCGCCAGGCGGCCAGGCCTTCCTCGAGCCTCTCGAGTCCGACAAGGTCAGGCGCGGACAAGTCGTGTTCGCGGAAAACTGCGCCGCCTGTCACTCCAGCAAGATCCCGAAGCCGCCGCAAAGCTCGGGCGTCGAGGAGGGCATCTGCGCGGGCGGCGGCAATGGACCGAACTACCGGGAGTGCTGGAACCGATATTGGTCGTGGACCCAGAGCCGGGACTTCAAGGACGCCATGGTCAAGATGGTGACCGCCCGCGACGCCGACGGAAAGGATGCCTTCATCGCGGGCAACTACCTGTCATCCGAACGCCGCGTCCCCGTCGACCTGTTGGAGACCAATGCCTGCACGCCGCTCGCCACGAATGGCCTTGCCGGCGACATCTGGTCCGATTTCACCTCGTCGTCATACAAGAGCCTGCCGCCGGTCAAGGAGCTGACGGCCCACCATCCCGTCTCGGGCGCCGCCATGCCGCTGCGACCGCTCGGCAACGGGCGGGGTTATCTCCGCCCACCATCGTTGATCAGCGTCTGGTCGACGGCCCCGTTCCTGTCGAACAATTCCGTCGGGCACGACGATCACGACGACTATGCGAAACGGCCCGCCACCGCCTCTCGAGGCGGCGCATCCTATGGCGACTACGGCAAGGAAGGTTGTCCCGCCGCGACGGATGGAAATCCCTACCTGCCGTGCGTCGCGAACCGCCACAAAGTCTTCGACCGCTCGATCCGGCAGTTGCTCAATCCGGAGACACGGCGCGTCGACAAGCTCACCCAGATCCCGGTCCCCGGCTATATCTACCGAACCACCGCGCCGTCCTGCGCCGCCGTCCCGGCAGGCTACGTACCGTCGTGGATGCGTGAACTCGCGGGTCCGCTGCATTGGCTGGCGCCGTGGGCGGTAGACCGGGAAGGCGGCATCGCACTCGGCCCCCTGCCCAAGGATTTCCCGATCAATGCCCTGACAAACATCAAGCTGCTGCCCGACAACGACGAGACCGACATGGTCGGGCACTACTGGAAGCTGCTGAAGGCGGGTCCGACCCTGCTCAGCGCCTTCCGTAAGATGGGTGGGGCCTGCTCGCCGGAAGCGCTTGCCGATCCCGCCACGCAGGCCGCAGCCGAAGCGGCGGTCCGCGACACGGGATTCATCGATACCCTGGTGGGACTGAGCAAGTGCCCGGACTACGTCGTCAATCGGGGCCACTACTTCGGCGCCGATCTGCCCGCGTCCGACAAGGAAGCGCTGATCGCCTACATCAAGCATTTCTGAGCGACGCCGTGGCCGCCGCGGAAAGCTATGACTACATCGTCGTCGGCGCCGGCCCTGCCGGGTGTGTGATCGCAGCGCGCCTGGCCGAGGCAGGAAATCGCGTGCTGGTCCTCGACGCCGGCGACGATCCTCTCAGGCAGACTGATAGCGAGCTCTCGGATCGGCCGGTCGCGGCCGACTACCGCGTCCCGGCCTTTCACACCTACGCCTCAGAAAATCCGGAACTGCGATGGGATTTCTGGGTGCGCCACTACACGTCGAGCGCCCAGCAGCAGAAGGATTGGAATTATCGCCAGCAGTGGGAAGGGGAAAAGGTCGACGGCGTGCTCTATCCGAGGGCCAGCGGACTGGGCGGCTGCGCCGGCCACAATGCGATGATCACCGTCAGGCCCAACGGTGCTGACTGGAACCACATCTGGCAATTGACCGGCGACGCCTCATGGCGGGCATCGAACATGCAGAAATACTTCCGCCGGCTCGAGCGATGCCGCTATCGGCTGTTCCTGTTCCGTTGGCTCGATTGGCTGTTCGGCTGGAACCCGACCGGGCATGGCTGGCGCGGATGGCTCACCACCGAGCGGGCATTTCCGCTGCGCACGCTGTTCGATTGGCCTCTGCGCCGGACTTTCAAGAGGGCCCTTCTCGCCGCCAGCAGCCAGCTTCCGGACGTGGTCAACGGTTGGGGGTGGTTTTCAAGCAACGCCGCCGACCCCAACGACGAGAGGCGCGTGGCTGCGCAGGCATCGATGGTGTGCGTCACCCCAATCGCCTCTGCGCGTCATGCGCGCTGCGGCCCGCGCGAGTTCCTCCTCGACATGCAGAGTAAATTTCCCGACAGGCTGACGATACGCCTCAATGCTCTGATCACCCGCATCGACATCGATCGGTCCACCAGGACCGCGTCCGGGGTCTTCTACTGCGAAGGCAGGCGGCTGTATCGGGCGTCGGCCCGTCCGCACGGTGTGCCGGGCGATGAGAAATACGTCCGCGCCGGCCGGGAGGTCATCCTGGCCGCCGGCGTCTTCAACACCCCGCAATTGTTGATGCTCTCCGGCATCGGCGACGCAGGGCATCTCGCCGACCACGGCATTTCCGTCGTGAAGGACCTGCCGGGTGTGGGCCGGAACCTTCAGGACCGCTACGAAATCGGCGTCGTCAATCGGATGAAGCGTCCGTGGAAGGCGCTGAAAGGCTCCACCTATAGGGTCGGCGACCGGCAGCATTGGAAGTGGCGTCTGTTACGGACCGGCCCGTACACCAGCAATGGCCTGATGTTCGCCGTCTTGTTCCCGTCGCGAACCAATCGCGAGCAACCCGACCTGTGCTGTTTTCTCCTGCTCGCCGACTTTCGTGGCTACCATCCAGGATATTCGGACCGCATCAGGAAGCTCGATTATCTCACCTGGACCGTGCTCAAGGCCTATACGACGAACACGGCTGGGACCGTTCGTCTGCGATCCGGCAAGGCATTCGACCCGCCGGCAATCGATTTCAAGTATTTTCACGAAGGCAACGGTGCGCCCGCCGACGATCTCGACGCGGTCGTCACCGGGATCAAGTTCGGCCGCAAGCTTGCCAACTCCATCGGCGACCTGATCGCCGAGGAGGAGAGCCCGGGACGCCATCTCAATACCGAAGCTCAGCTCCGAGACCATGTCGCGGACAACGCCTGGGGACATCACGCTTGCGGCACCTGCGCCATGAAGCCCGAGGAACGAGGCGGCGTGGTCGACAGCAAGTTCCGCGTCCACGGCGTCAACAATCTTCGCGTCGTCGACGCCTCGATATTTCCCCGGATACCCGGCTATTTCATCGTGACATCGGTCTACATGATCGCAGAGAAGGCCGCCGACGTGATCGTAGACGGCAGATGAAGCTCACAGGCTGAGATTGAAGGCGATGGAGATGCGCTCGGCGCCGCCACGATAGGGCCGCACCTGATGCAGCAGCCAGGCCGGGAACATGACCAGCCGGCCCGTCCTGGGATGCACGACCTCGTTGGCGCCGACCGACAGGCCGCCCGGCAGGGCGAAGGCGAGCTGCGGGGCGTACATCGCCGGGCCCGGGCCACGCGGATCCATGAATTCCAGCTCGCCGCCCAACGACGGGTTGGCAGCGATGCCGCCGTCGTCGACGTAGTAGACGCCCGACCAGAAGCTGCCGGGATGGGAATGGAACTCGTTGCCGTGGCCCGACTTGTTGACGTTGGCCCACATGTTGGCGCGCCAGGTCACCGCCGCGGGCTTGCCCTCGCGATCGGTCGTGTAGCGGTTGGCGAGGTTGCGGCCGATGGCTAAAAGCTTGATCGCCGAGGCGCCGCCCCAGCGATCCATGTCCCAGGTCGACTGCCAGCCGCCCAGGTTGGAATGCTGCGTGCCGGGATGGCTTTTGTGGCGCTCGGCAATGACCTTGGCGAGATCGCCGTTGAGCGCTGCCGCCTCGGGCAGGTCCGAGATCACCACCGGCGTGGAGAACAGCGGGACGATCTCGGAGGTCATGGCGCCAGTCTACACCCGAAATCTAGAGTCGTGTTGGGGCCGATGCGTCGAGCGGCCAGCGCGGCCGCGGCTTGAAGTCGAGCGCGTCAGTCTGGCCCAGCCGCAGCCGCTCGATGCCGGCCCAGGCGATCATGGCGCCGTTGTCGGTGCAGAGTTTCACCGGCGGGGCGACCAGGCGCGCGCCGTGCTGGCGGGCGACGTCTTCCAGGCGGCCGCGCAGATAGAGATTGGCGGCGACACCACCTGCGACCACCAGCGTCGGCGACGGCGCGCTGCGCAACGCGTTGGCGCACCGGTCGGCTAAGACGTCGCCGACGGTGCGCTGGAAGGAGGCGCAGAGATCGGCGCACGCGCGAGCGTCATCCGGATCGAGCTTCTCGACGGCCTGGCGCACCGCGGTCTTGAGGCCGGAGAAGGAGAAGTCGCAGCCGGGCTTGCGCCACATCGGCCGCGGCAGCGCGAAGCGCTGCGGATTGCCCTCGCCGGCCAGCCGCTCGACCGCCGGTCCGCCAGGGAAGCCCAGGCCCAAGAGCTTGGCGGTCTTGTCGAAGCATTCGCCGACGGCGTCGTCGATGGTGGTGCCGAGCCGCGTGAAGTCGCCCGGGCCGCGCACCGTCAGGAGCTGGCAATGGCCGCCCGAGACCAGCAGCAGCAGATAGGGGAAGTCGACTTGTTCCGTCAGTCGCACCGAGAGCGCATGGCCTTCGAGATGGTTGATGGCCAGGAAGGGCTTGTTGCGCGCGAAAGCCAGGCGCCTTGGCCGCCATCACCCCCACCATGACGCCGCCGATGAGGCCCGGTCCGCCGGTGGCGGCGATGGCGTCGAGATCGTCGAGACCGAGCTTCGCCTCGGCCAGCGCATCCTCGACCAAGCCGTCGATGCGCTCGAGATGGGCGCGCGCGGCGATCTCCGGCACGACGCCGCCGAAGCGGCGGTGCTCGGTCTGCTGGCTATAGATGACGTTGGCCAGGATGCGGCCCACGGGCCCGGCCCCGGCTGGCGCCTCGACGACGGCGACGGCGGTCTCGTCGCAGCTCGTTTCGATGCCCAGGACGCGCATGCGTGTCTTCTAAAGCATATTCCGTCCGGCTGGAAACAGCCGGACGGAATATGCCCGTTGATGCAGCGATCTGCGGTGCGCGCGCTCCTAGCCTCGGCCGCTCGGCTACGCTAGAGCAGCGGCATGGCAGCCCTGACACTAGGCACGCGCGGCAGCAAGCTCGCCCTCACCCAGGCCGGACTGGTGCGCGACGCGCTGGCGCGGTCGGTGCCGGCGCTGGCCGCAGCCGATGCGATCGAGATCGTCGTCATCAAGACCACGGGCGATGCCATCCAGGACCGGCCGCTCAGCGAGGCCGGCGGCAAGGGCCTGTTCGTCAAGGAGATCGAGGAGGCAATGCTGGCGCGCCGCATCGATATCGCCGTGCACAGCATGAAGGACATGCCGACGGCGCAGCCCGCGGGCCTGACGATCGCCGCCTTCCTGGCGCGCGAGGATGCACGCGACGTGCTGATCGCGGGTGACGTCAAGCGCATCGCCGATTTGGGCCGCGGCGCGGTGGTCGGCACCTCGGCCTTGCGGCGGCGCGCGCAGCTCCTGCATCGCCGGCCCGACCTGAAAATCGTCACCCTGCGCGGCAACGTCGACACCCGCCTGCGCAAGCGCGAAGCGGGCGACGTCGAGGCGACTGTCCTGGCGCTGGCCGGGTTGAAGCGGCTTGGCCTCGAGCATGTCGGCGCGGCGATCCCCGAGGACGAGATGCTGCCGGCCGTCGGCCAAGGCGCGATCTGCATCGAATGCCGCGCAGACGATGCGAAGACGCGCGGCTGGCTCGCCGCCATCGACCACGGCCCGACGGCGACGTGTGTGAAAGCCGAGCATGCGATGCTCTCCGTGCTCGACGGTTCGTGCCGCACGCCGATTGCCGGGCACGCGGTTCTCACAGACGGCGTGATTCATCTTCGCGGCCTGATCGCCAAGCCCGACGGCTCGCAGCTGATCGCCACCGAGCGGCGTGGCGGTTTCGCCGATGCCGAAGCCTTGGGCCGCGATGCGGGCCAGGAATTGCTGCGCCGCGGCGGTCCGGGCTTCCTCTCGACCTGACGCCACCTGCCCCCTAGAGTCCGGCGCATGCGATCCCTGCTGTTCCTGGGCGTCGTGGCCACGCTGCTCGCCGCCTGCGAAACCGCGCCGGTCACCGGCCGCTCGCAGATGATGCTGGTCGGTGAAAGCGAAGAACGTCAGATGGGCCTACAAGCCTATCGCGACGTGCTGTCCAAGGAGCAGCTGTCGGACGACACGCAAACCAACACGCTGGTCGAAAAGGTCGGCCGTCGCATCGCCGCAGCGGCGGAACGGCCGCCTGGCGACCTGTGGCGCGCGCCGCGCTTTCGCTGGGAGTTCAAGACGGTCGACAAGAGCGAGCCCAACGCCTTCTGCCTGCCCGGCGGCAAGGTCGTGGTCTACACCGGCATCCTGCCGATCACCCGCAGCGAGGCGGGACTGGCCGTCGTGATCGGCCACGAGGTGGCGCACGCGCTGGCGCGTCATGGCGCCGAGCGCATGAGCGATCAGATGGTGGCGCAGGTCGGCGCCACGGCGGCCGCCGTCGCACTGTCGGCGACCGTGAGCGGCCGCAGCCGTGCCTACCTGCCGGCGATGATGGCGGCCCTGGGCGCTGGCGCCACCTATGGTTACATCCTGCCGATGTCGCGGGCGCAGGAATCGGAAGCCGACCGCATCGGCCTGATCCTGATGGCGATGGCAGGCTACGATCCGCGCGAAGCCGTCACGGTGTGGGAGCGCATGCGCGCAGCCAACACCGGGCCGCACAAGGCGGAATGGCTCAGCACCCATCCCGCCGATACAACGCGCATCGCCGACATCCGCCACTGGCTGCCCGAAGCCATGAGATACTATCGCCCGCAATGACCGAGCTCGAATACGACGCCAGCGGCCTCTTGTGCCCCCTGCCCGTGCTGCGCGCCAACCGCAAGCTGCGCGAGTTGCCGGTCGGCGGCCTGCTGACCGTGCGGGCCACCGATCCGGCGGCGGAGCAGGACTTTCCCGCCTATTGCAAGCAGACCGGCCACGAGCTGGTTTCGAGTCGGCGGGACGGTGAAGTGTTGATATTTGTCATCAGGAAACGCTAACCAACACCGTCACCCCGACCGGAGCCCCGCAAAGCGGGGCGAAGTGGAGGGGCCTCCCTTTGCGCTAGATGATCAGGTCCCTCCGCTACGCCCTTCGGGCTCCGGTCGGGATGACGACGGAGAAGAGAGAGCAAATGCCCCAGGCGACCTTCAAGACGATCGATTCCATCGACGTGGCCGGCAAGCGCGTGCTGGTGCGCGTCGACCTCAACGTGCCGATGAAGGACGGCAAGGTGACCGATGCGACGCGCATCGAGCGCGCCGCGCCGACGCTCAGCGAGCTCGCGGCCAAGGGCGCCAAGGTGATCGTCCTCAGCCACTTCGGCCGGCCCGACGGCAAGCGCGTGCCCGAGATGTCGCTGAAGCCGCTGGTCGAGCCGCTGTCGAAAGCGCTCGGCAAGCCGGTGGCCTTCGCCGAGGATTGCATCGGCCCGCTCGCCGAAGAAGCGGTGCGCGTCCTGAAGCCGGGTGAAGTGCTGCTGCTGGAAAACCTGCGCTTCCACAAGGAAGAGGAGAAGAACGACAAGGACTTCATCGACAAGCTCTCGGTGCTGGGCGACGCCTACGTCAACGACGCCTTCTCGGCCGCGCATCGCGCACACGCCTCGACCGAGGGGCTCGCCAACCGCCTGCCTGCCGCCGCCGGCCGCCTGATGCAGGCCGAGCTGGAAGCGCTCGACAAGGCGCTGGGCAATCCCAAGCGGCCGGTGTGCGCCGTCGTGGGCGGCGCCAAGGTCTCCACCAAGCTCGACCTTCTGGGCAACCTGGTCGGCAAGGTCGGCAAGCTGATCATCGGCGGCGGCATGGCCAACACCTTCCTGCAGGCGCAGGGGATCAATGTCGGCAAGTCGCTGAGCGAGAAGGACCTCGGAGACACCGCGCGCGAGATCATGGCCAAGGCCAAGGCCGCCAACTGCGAGATCCTGCTGCCGGTCGACGTCGTCGTCGCCGCCGAATTCAAGGCCGGCGCGCCCAGCAAGGTGGTCGACGCCAAGGCCTGCCCCGACGACCAGATGATCCTGGATGTCGGCCCCAAGTCGATCCAGATCTATGCCAAGCAGGTCGCCAAATGCGCCACCCTGGTGTGGAACGGCCCGCTCGGCGCCTTCGAAATAAAGCCGTTCGACAACGGCACCGTGTCGTTGGCGCGCACCGTGGCCGACCAGACCAGCGCCAAAAAGCTCCTGTCGGTGGCAGGCGGCGGCGACACGGTGGCGGCGCTGGCCGCGGCCGGCGTCGAGGAGAAGTTCTCCTATGTCTCGACGGCGGGCGGCGCCTTCCTGGAATGGATGGAAGGCAAGACCCTGCCCGGCGTTGCGGCCCTCATACGGGCGGCGTAGGACTTCTCTGCGATGAGCACGCCGCCCCCTCTTCCCGAACGGCCGCGCCTGCCGTGGGATCCGCCGGATCACTTCGAGAAGCGGGTCCCCGACGGCGACAACCGCGAGCGGCTGGTGTGCGCGCGTTGCGAGTTCATCCACTACCAGAACCCCAAGATCGTCGCCGGTGCCGTGTGCACCTGGAACGACAAGATCTTGCTGGCCAAGCGGGCCATCGAACCGCGCAAGGGATCCTGGACCCTGCCGGCGGGCTACATGGAGCTGGGCGAGACCACCGAGCAGGCCGCCGCCCGCGAGGCGCGCGAGGAAGCCTGCGCCACCATCGAGATCGAGCGCTTGCTCGCCATGTACAGCGTGGCGCGCATCGGCCAGGTGCAGATCATGTATCGCGCGCGGCTCGTCAGCGCCGACGTGGCCGCCGGGCCCGAGAGCGAGGAAGTGGCGCTGGTCGACTGGGCCGACATTCCCTGGGAACAGCTCGCCTTCCCGACGGTGGTGTGGGCGCTCGCCCACTTCCATGAGTCGCGCGGCAAGACCGACTTCGCGACCTATTCCAATCCCACGGGCGACCTCGCCCGCATGTGGCCGCCGCGCAAGCCAGCCGGCGTCTAGGCGTCTTTCAGCGTACGCATACCAGCCTCTTATTGGCCTTCGATTGCCGGTTTTGCTGGCTTTTGCTAGAGTCGTACGAACGTCCGGTAAACGGACGAATCTGGAGGAAACCATGCTGACTGCAGCCAACAACGAGATGCTGACGCGCGTTGGGCCGGGCACGCCCATGGGTAATCTGATGCGGGAGTATTGGACCCTCGCCTGTCTTTCCTCGGAATTGAAGGCCGACGGCGAGCCGATGCGGCTCATGCTGCTGGGCGAGCAGCTCATCGCCTTCCGCGACACCGACGGCCGGGTCGGCATCATGGAGCATCGCTGCCCGCACCGCTGCGCCTCGCTGTTCTTCGGCCGCAACGAGGAAGGCGGCCTGCGCTGCGTCTATCACGGCTGGAAGTTCGACGTCGAAGGCAACTGCCTCGACATGCCGAACGTGCCGCCGGCGCAGGACTTCAAGCAGCGCATCAAGGCCAAGGCCTACAAGGTGGTCGAGCGCGCGGGCTTCGTCTGGACCTACATGGGCAGCCGCAAGGAAGCGCCGCCGCTGCCCAACGTCGAAGTGCTGATGCTGCCCGAGGAAGACCGCATCACGCGCGTGCACATGCGCGAGTGCAACTGGTTCCAGTCGCTCGAGGGCGACATCGACACCTCGCATTTCGGCTTCCTGCATGTCGGCGGCGTCAAGACCGAGGACGTCGACCCGACCACGATCAACCGCTGGTCGGTGGGCGAGCGGGCGCCGGACTACAAGTCGACCGAGACCGAATGGGGCACGATGTACGCGGCGTACCGGCCGGCCGAGCCCGGCACCTACTACTACCGCTATGCCCACTTCCTGTTCCCGTTCATCACGCTGACGCCCAACGGCTTTTTCGAGGACCAGGTCGCCTGCACCTTGAACGTGCCGATGGATGACACCCACACCATGACCTACAACCTCACCTGGAAGCAGAAGACGCGCCCGCTCGAGACGCTGAAGAACGGCGACTGGATTCCCGGCCTGAAGCCCGAGGTCGAGTACCTGCCGAACACCAACGACTGGTTCGGCCGCTGGCGCCTGAAGGCCAACCGCGAGAACGACTACCTGATCGACCGCGACATGCAGAAGAACGTCAACTACACCGGCATCCAGGGCATCGGCCGGCAGGACCAGGCGATGATCGAGTGCATGGGCGAGGTCGTCGACCGCAGCCTCGAGCATCTCGCGCCGTCGGACCGCATGATCGCCATCACCCGCAAGCGCCTCCTGCAGGCTGCGCAGGAGCTGCTGGCCGACAAGAAGGTGCCGGCCACCGTCGACAATCCCGACATCTATCTCGGCGCGCGCGGCGGCGCGTTCGTGGCGCCGGTCGAGCAGGACTGGCTCGACGCTTATGCCGAGAAGCTGCAGACGGCGAAAAGCCCGCTGGGCTTGCTGAACAGGAACCGGCTGCCGCTGGCGGCCGAGTAGCGCGCGACCAAGGCTGCATCAGACAGCCATCGCATAGCCCGGGGCGCAGTCGCGCCTTCGGCGGGAGGAGGCGCGAGGATGGTGACCGTTGCCGCCCCCTTGGGCGAGCGCAGTGCGTCGTTCGGCGGCCTGTGGCGCTACGGCCGGCCCGCGGGCATCGCCGCGCTGATCCTGATCCTCTGCTTCCTGTCGCTCTATCCCATGGTGATGCTGCTCTACGGCAGCCTGCATTCGACGCCGCCCGGCATCGCCGGCGAATTCAACCTCAACGGCTACATCAGCATCGCCACGACCTGAGAACCTGGTGGTGCTGGCCAACACCGTCGGCATCTCGCTGGTCAAGACCGTGCTCGCGCTGGCGCTGGCCGTGCTGCTGGCCTGGATCGTGGCGCGCACCGACACGCCGGGCCGCGGCGTGCTGGAAGTGCTGATAACCCTGCCGTTCTTCATTCCGCCGATCCTGACGGCGACCGCCTGGGCGATGCTGGGCAACGCCCAGGTCGGCACCATCAACCTGGTGTGGCGCTGGCTCACGGGCAGCGACACCACGCTGGTCAACGTCTACTCCTACGGCGGCGTCATCTGGCACATGATGCAGTATTCGACGCCGTTCATCTTCCTGTTCGTCGTCGACGCCTTCCGCGCCATGGATCCCGCGCTCGAGGAATCGAGCCGCATGTCGGGCGCGACGCGCTGGCAGACCTTCTGGCGCGTCACCTTGGCGCTGATGCTGCCGGTCACCACCAGCGCCTTCATCCTGAGCTTCATCCGCGGCGTCGAATCGTTCGAATCGGCGGTGTTCTTCGGCGTGCCCGTGGGCATCGAGGTGATCACCACCACGATCTACAATTCGATCACCCAGCGCGCCCAGCCCGACTACCAGTCGGCGACGGCGCTCTCCTTCGCCGCTCTTGCGTTGATGTTCCTGCTGCTGGTGCTGCAAAGCCGCCTGCTGCGCGGCCGGAGCTTCACCACGGTGACCGGCAAGGGCTATTCGCCCAACATCATGCGGCTCGGCCGGCTGCGCTGGGTGACCTTCGGCATCTGCATCCTGTTCTTCGCGCTCACCGTGGCGCTGCCGATCGGCCAGCTTCTGCTCAGCTCGTTCTTCAAGTTCTTCGGCTTCTACGAGGCCGACATGCTGACCTTCGACCACTATCGCAGCGTCTGGGAGAACTCGAGCTTCTGGCGCGCCTTCGGCAACACCATGCTGCTGGGCGTGGCCGGCGCCACCGCGACCATGGCGCTGGGCGGCATCGTGGCCTACGTCACCACGCGCACACGCTGGCGCGGCCGCCGCCTGATCGACCTTCTGGCCTGGCTGCCCTGGATGATGCCGGGCATGGTCTTGGGCATCGGCTTCCTGTGGGGCTTCGCCATCCTGCCGCACGGCATCCCGATCTACGGCACGCTGTGGGCCCTGCTGCTGGCCTACATCGCGCTGGGCACGCCGGTCGCCGTGCGCGTGACCTCGGCTGCCTACCAGCAGATCGCCAACGACATCGAGGAGTGCAGCGCGCGTGCACGGCGCCGGCTGGTGGCAGACCCTGGGCCGCATCCTGATCGCGCTGGCCTGGCCCGCCTTCGCCGTCGGCTGGGTGCTGATCTTCTTCGGCATCATGCGCGAGCTCAGCGCCTCGATCCTGCTCTATGCGCCGGGCACCGAGGTGCTGTCGGTGGTGATGCTGAAGATGTGGGTGGGCGGCAAGCCCGAGGAAGTGAGCGTCATCGGGCTGGTCATGCTGGTGCTGGTCCTGCTGTTCCGCTGGGTGCAGCTCAAGTTCATCAAGAAACGCATCAGCACGCTCTGAAAATGGGAAGGGATCGGACCATGTTGAGGAGAAGCGTTCTCGGGCTGTTGGCAAGCACCCCTCTCGCCGATGTCGCCTGGGCACAGGACGACTGGGCCAAGACGGTCGAGGCCGCCAAGAAGGAAGGCAAGCTCGTCATCTACACCGCCTCGATCGGCTCGGTGTTCCACAAGGCCGTCATAAAATCCTTCGAGCAGAAGTACGGCATCGCCGTCGAGATGCTGGAAGCGCGCGCCAGCGAAGTGCGCGAGCGGGTGCGGGTCGAGCAGTCGGCCGGCCGCTTCCTCGGCGACATCCACCACAACGGCAGCACCACCACCTGGCTGATGAACCGCGACGGCAACTTCCAGCCGCACGGGCCCGTGCCCAACATCAAGAACATCGTGCCGCCCTTCGAGGCCGACGACATCCGCGTCCCCTGCGAGGTCATCAGCTACTGCCTGATGGTCAACCGCAACCTGGTGAAGCCGGGCGACGAGCCCAAGAGCTGGAAGGACATCCTCGATCCCAAATGGTCGGGCAAGATCCTGTCCGACGATTACCGCGCGCTGGGCGGCGGCGCGGTGTTCTTCGTCGTGATGTACGACACCTTCGGCAAGGAGTTCCACGAGAAGCTCGCGGCGCAGAAGCCGGTGTTCTCGCGCGACCTCGCCAACAGCGAGCGCCGCGTGGCGCGCGGCGAGTTCCCGCTCTACCTGCCCTTCTCGCTGCAGAACTACAACAACCTGAAGGGCCTGCCGATCAAGCCGATCGTGCCGGCCGAGGGCCGGCCCTATGTCCGCTTCGACCTGACGATGCTGAAGAACGCGCCGCATCCCAACGCCGCGCGCGTGTTCATGAACCACTATCTCGAGCCCGAGTCCCAGCTCGTCTTCGCCAACGCGGGCTACGCGCCCGTGGTCAAGGGCGTGGTCGAGAAGACCCTGGAGGAGGTCCGCGTGCTGCTGGCGACCAAGGCGATGGGCACCACCACGCCCGAGCGTCAGGACGCCATGCTCGAGCTGGCCAAGCAGATCTACAAGTAGCGACCGGATGCCCAGCGTCTCCCTGCACGAGGTCGGCCGGCACTTCGCCGAGGTGAAGGCGGTCGACGGCATCGATCTTGTCGATCGAGCACGGCGAGTTCGTCACCCTGCTGGGCCCGTCGGGCTGCGGCAAGACCACGACCTTGCGCATGGTGGCGGGGCTGGAGCGCAACGACACCGGCTCGATCGTGATCGGCGGCCGCGTGGTGAGCGACGCCGCCGGCCGGCCTGTTCGTGCCGCCCGACCTGCGCAAGCTCGGCATGGTGTTCCAGTCCTACGCGATCTGGCCGCACATGACGGTGTTCGACAACGTCGCCTATCCCTTGAGCGTGCGCCACGTCGCCAAGCCCGAGATCAAGGAGCGCGTGATGGCGGCGCTGCGGCTGGTCGAGATGGAGCGCTATGCCGACCGGCCGGCGCCGGCCCTGTCGGGCGGCCAGCAGCAGCGCGTGGCGATCGCCCGCGCGCTGGTGTTCGAGCCCGAGGTGCTGCTGCTCGACGAGCCGCTCAGCAACCTCGATGCCCGCCTGCGCGCCCAGATGGGCGACGAGTTCCGCGCGCTGCAGCGGCGGCTGAAGATCACCACGCTCTACGTCACCCACGACCAGGAGGAGGCGATGGCGCTGTCTGATCGCGTCGTGGTCATGCAGCGCGGCCGCATCCTGCAGGTCGGCGCGCCCGAGGCCGTCTATCGCCGGCCGGCCAGCCGCGAGGTCGCGGCCTTCTTCGGCACGCCGAACTTCATCGAGGCCACCGTGGCAGCCTGCCGGCCGGCGACGACGGCGACTGGCTCTGTGACGATCGAGGGCGCCGGCTGGAGGGCGACTGCCGCGCCGGCCAGGCTTTCCGGCCGGGCGAGGCCGTGCTGGTGATGGTGCGGCCCGAGGACTGTCGCTCGCCGCCAGGCGAGGAGCCCGCGCGCGACGGCCAGCTGGTCTGGCCGGGCAGGGTCGTCGACGGCGTATTCCGCGGGTCGCGCCGGTCGCTCACCGTCGAGACGGCGGGCCTGAGGTTCAATGTCGAATGCCCGGCTGGACGGCCGCCGCGGTCGGCGAAACCGTGACCATGGTCGCGACGCCGACAACGCCTGGGCGGTCGCAAAAGGCTAGCCCTACCAGCGCAGCGTCACGCCGACGGTGAAGAAAAGGGAGCTCACCTTGTCGAGGAATTCTCCCGCCAGCACCTTGTCGAAGGAGCCTCCCACGAGAAAGTCGAAATCGATCGGCCCGTCGTTGGGGCGCCAACGAACGCCCGCCTGGGCGCCCGCAGCACCGCGGGCGCGCCCGAACGTTTCGAACATCAACGTTGTTTCCCCGCCCACCTTCGCCTCGACCTGCGCACCCCAGAACAAGTCATCGGGCGTGTTGGCCAGTCGCAAGTATTGCCAGCCGGCATTCAGGTTCAGGCGGATGTGGTCGTTCAGCGGAATTGTCACCGGCACAAGCAACGTCGCCACCTCGAGGTCGCCGGTGCGCAGGTTGACGCCGGAACTGAAGTAGAGGCCCACGCCGACGCCCTTGTCTTCGGGCACGAGATTGACCTTGAGGTTCGGCCCCAGAAGCTGGTCGGTCGCCTGCGGCTCGTTGAACCAGTAGTGCTGGAACTGCACACCCCACTCCAGGCGTGGCAGGCTTGTCAGCGTGCAGGTCGGTGCCGCATTGGCGTAGCCGGCGCCTGGATCGAACCGGGTGACCCACAGATCGACCTGGCACAGGCCGGGCTCGAGCACCTCCGAGTCCTCGACGATATGGGCGCCGCCCGCCGCCAGCGCCGCCGACGCCAGCGCGAACGTGGCGAGGCCGGAGGCGGTCGCGGGCCGCATCGGTCAGCGCGCCGCCGCCACGAGAGTATCCGCCCAGTAGGCTTTCACGGCGGCGACCAGGTTCGACGGCAGCGGCACGTAGCCGAGCGCCGCGGCCTCGGCGCTGCCCTGGGTCAGGGACCAGTCGAAGAAGTTGAGAGCGGCCGTCCGGCGTTGCGCCGACATGCCCTTGTTCATGAGCACGAACACCGTCGCGACCATGGGGTAGGCGTCGTCGCCCGGCGCGTCGGTCAGCAGCAGCTCGAAGTCTCCGGCTCCCTTCCAGTCGGCCGTGCCGGCGGCTGCTGAAAGGCCTGCGGCGAGGGCACGACGAAGTTGCCTGCCGGATTGCGGATCAGGGCGTAGGCGAGCTTGTTCTGCTGGGCATGCGCGAACTCGACATAGCCGATCGAGTTCCTGGTCTGCCGCACCGCCTGCGCGACGCCGTCATTGCCCTTGGCGCCGCGTGCCGGTCGGCCAGGTCACGAGCAGGTCGGCAGCCGACCTTCGCCTTCCACTGCGGGCTCGACCTTGGAGAGGATAGTCGGTGAAGTTGAAGGTCGTGCCGGAGCCATCGGAGCGGCGGACGACGGCGATCTTGGCGTCCGGCAGCTTGCAGATCGCGGATTGAGCGCCTTGATCGCCGGATCGGACCAGTTCTCGATCCTTGCCGAGGAAGATGTCGGCGAGCAGCTGGACCGGTCAGCTTGAGCTCGCCCGGGCCGACGCCGTCGATATTGACCACGGCCACGACGCCGCCGATCACGATCGGAAACTGGCACGAGCCCGAGCTTGCGCAGTTCGTCCGACTTCAGCGGCACGTCGGAGGCGCCGAAATCGACGGCGCGCTCCTTGACCCGCATGGTGCCGGCGAGCGAGCCGATCGGCTCGTAGTCGAGCGCCGGCGCCGCTCGGCGGATCGTCGAGCCCGGCGCCGGCGATCGGGATAATCGCCGCCGCCGGCGACCCAGCGCTGATAGCCTTGCGCCCAGCGCGAGACGACGGGATAGGCGAAGGTCGACCCGGCGCCCGTGACGCCGGTGCCGCCCAGTGACTTCCTGCGCCTGCGCCGGCGCGACCGGCGACAGGCCGGCGAGGGCGGCGCCGGCCAGGATCGACGACGCGTCGGATGCAGTGTCCATCGACCTACGCTCCTCATTCGGCCGGAACGGCGGAGCCGCAGGCCGTCCGAGGCCGGCGCCGCGCGGCGGGTCGACGCGCGGCGGCGCACCACGCGCGACACCGAGCGGCGCTCGGCATCGATGCGCTCGATCAGGTAGAACGCGCGCTCGGCGCTGCCGAGCAGCGTCAGGATCGCGCCGCGCTCGGCCCACGGCAGCTCCGCGCCGAGCTTCAGGCAGCGCTCGCGCAGCGCCAGCAGCGCCGGCAGCCGCGGCTCGGCCGTCGGCCGAGACCGCGCGGCGCGTCCTGCGCGTCTGGGCGTGATGGCGCGCATCGCCGTCGGCGATCTGGTCGAGCGTCGCGTTGACCAGCTCCTGGCCGATCGGCCGAGAACGGCTGGCGCTCGACGCGGCGGGCGATCTGGTAGAGCGTCTCGCCGAGGCTCGCGGTCCAGTCCTCTTCCTCGATCAGGCTCGCCAGCAGGTCGGCCTGGCGGTACGGCATGTTCGGGCTCGAACATCGCCGCGGTGTAGCTGCGGATCTCGCGGCTGAGCATGTCGATCGCGCCTGATAGTGCTCCTCGGCGTCGTCCGGCGCGCTTCGGCGCGCCGCGCGCGATCGCCAGGAACTGGCCGGCGCCTTCGAGATAGCGCGCCGTCTCGTGCTGGATCGGCGGCAACGCCCGTCGGCGAGATCCTTGCGCAGCCGCGGGTCGAGATAGCGCGGCTGTCGAGTAGTCCTCCTCGTCCTCGGACGCTGGTGTGCCCGACGCGCGACAGCACGCGGTCGAACACGCCGACGAACGGGAACAGGAGGGCGGTGTTGAAGATGTTGAAGGCGGTCGAATAGAGGCCGACCGCGACCGGCACCAGCGGGAAGGTCTCCTTGCCGTTGACCACGACCGCCACGCCCGGATCGCCGCCGAACCAGCCCATCACCCAGACCAGCAGCTCATCGACGAGGAAGAACAGCGGCAGCATCACCGCGACGCCGATGATGTTGAACGATGATGTGCGCGTAGGCCGCGCGCTTGGCGTTCTTCGACAGGTTGAGCGAGGCCATCCACGACGTGATGGTGGTGCCGAGATCGGCGCCGAGCGAGAACGCGACCGCGGTCTGCCAGTCGAGCACGCCGGCGGCGCCGAGGCCCATGACGATGCCGATCGTCGCCGACGACGAATGGATCATCGCGGTGATGAACGCCGCGATCAGCACGCAGTAGATCAGGCCGATGAAGTTGTCGGCCTTGAGGCTCGAGATCACCGACATGACTTCCGGCATGTTGCGCAGCGGGCGCAGGCCGCCGGTCATCAGGTTGAGGCCGTAGAAGATCAGCGCGAAGCCCATGCAGGCGAGCGCGATATTCCGGACCTTCGTCGTTCTTCGCGAACACGTAGACCAGCGCGAAGATGCCGCCGAGGATCAGCCCGAGCGGCCCGAGCGGCAGCGCGATCAGGCCGTTGCCGAGCGTGGTGCCGATATTGGCGCCCATGATGACGCTGATCGCCGGCCGCAAGCCCAGGACGCCGGCATTGACGAGGCCGACCACCATGACGGTCATCGCCGTGCTCGACTGGATGATGCCGGTGATGAAGGTGCCGGCGAGCAGGCCCGTGATCGGCGTGCCGGCGACTTGCGCCAGCAGCGCGCGCATCTTGTTGACGGCGAGCGCCTGGATGCCGTTCGACATGAATTCGAGGCCGAGCATGAAGATGCCCAGGCCGCCGATCACCGGCACGAGAATGTCCTTGAAGATAGTCGGCCTGCATTGGTCCCCCGTATAGCAGCGCCCGCAGTGCTCTCGTGGCATCGGAGCTCGCGGCGCAATTCAGAACGAATATACGGTCCCGCCGATGACAGAACGGCGACAGGCGCCGGCGGCGCCGCTAAAAGCCTGACAGACAAAGGCTGGAGGGCGTAATGGCGCGGTTGCGGGCAGAAGATGCGGAGAAGCGGGCGGCGAGCGGCTACGGGCCCGACTTCCTCGAAGCTTTTGCCCGCGGGTCTACGGGTGATCGGAGCCTTCGGGCGCGAGAAGAAGCACATGACCTTGAGCGACGTGGCGCGCGCCACGGACCTGCCCAAGCCCAGCGTGCGGCGCGCGCTCTACACCCTCACCTGCCTCGGCCTGGCGGCGAGCGACGGCCGCACCTTCCGGCTGACGCCGCGCATCATGGAGCTGGCCTCGGCCTATCTCGGCTCGAACATGGTCTCGACCGTCGTCCAGCCGGCCTGCGAGCGCATCGGCGACCGCACCGAGCAGTCGTGCTTTGCCGCGGTGCTCGACGGCTACGACATCGTCATGATCGCCCATTCGCTGCACGGCCGGCCCGACGTGCTGGCGCCGACCATCGGCCTGCGCCGCCCCGCCTTCAACACCGCGGCCGGCCGCGCGATCCTGAGCCAGCTGCCCGACAAGACGCTCGATGCCTGGCTGGAAAAGCTCGAGCCCAAGGTGATGACCGACTTCACCGTCACCGACAAGAAGGCGCTGCGCGCCGAGATCCTGCATGTCCGCAAGCAGGGCTACGCCATCACCGCCCAGGAACTGCGCCGCGGCTATCACGCCGTCGCCGTGCCGCTCAGGCGCTACGACGGCGCCACCATCGCCGCGGTGTGCGTCGCGGCCTGGGTCGAGGATTCGGCGGTGGGCTCGTTCGCCGAGAGGTATCTCGCCGCACTCAAGGAAGAGACCGAGGCGCTGCAGCCGCAACTTCTCTGAAAGCACCCTTGTAGGTGGTAAACGTCACATTCTCTTCTCCTTTCCCGGTCGATCATCGCCGGACAGGGGGAGAAACCATGCCCAGCAACACTTGGAACATTGATGTCGTGCGCGCACGCGAGGCGATGGCGCTCATCACGGACGAGTTCGGTACGGATTTCGACTGGGGCAGCATCGCGGTCGCCCATCTCGATACCGGCTTCAGCAACCACATCGTGTTCAACCTTGCCAGCACGCAGCCGGCACTGCGCGTCACCGACGGGATGAACTTCATGGACGCCAAGACGTCCGAGCCGCGTGATCCGCTGAACTATTCCGGCGGCCTGACTATCACTCCGGGCCACGGCACGCGCACACTGGGCGTACTGTGCGGCAACCTTCCCGGCACCTTCACCGGCGTCTGCCCCGGCGTGCCGGTAATACCTTACCGCATCACCAACGGCGTCATGCTGACCGGCGTCACCATCAACAACGCCGCCCTGGCCATCGTGGACGCAGTCGACCGCAACCTCGCCGACGTGATCTCGATCGGCCTCGGCGCGCAGTCGGTGGTGGGCAACCGGAAGGAAATGCACGCGCTCGGCCGCGCCGTCGACCATGCCTACGAACGTGGCGTCATTGTCGTCGGGGCGGCTGGCCAGACCCAGGACGCACCTCAGCTCGTCGGCTTCACCGTCTATCCCGGTCGCTACTCGCGGGCCATCCTGGTGGGCGGCATCAATTCCGACCTTGAGGTCTGCTTCGATTACGAGATCGGCGGCAGTTACGTCGACGTGTGGGCACCGGCTGACGACGTACGTCGCCCCAATGCCGTGTTCGGCCTGCCAGAGCCGTTCATCGATGTCGCCGGCAATGGCGACGGGACGTCCTACGCCACGGTCCATGTCTCGGGTGCTGCCGCGATGTGGCTACGCATGCACGGCGAAGCCCTGGACAAGGGCGGCTATACCGGTTGGCGGAGGGTCGAGGCCTTTCGAGCCATGCTGCGCGCCAATAAGAAGGCGCTCGCCGGCAACGATGTGATGAACAGGAAGACGCCGAAAGACAGCGGCATTCTGGATTGTGTCGCCTTGCTCAAGGCCAAGTTGCCGAAGTTCGATTCGCTCAAGAAAGCCGCACTCGCCGAGCCACAGGTGGACTAGGTCGTGAACTCATAAGCTCTGAGTCCACAGACGTGGCTGAGGCGAGCGCGACGGCGGCGAGGAAGTTTCTGCGCGAGCTTGTCGAAGCGGGTGGCGATGCGCCTGAAGTGCTTGAGCTTGTTGAAGAAGCGCTCGACGAGATTGCGCTGTCGATAGATGCGCCGGATCGACGGAGCGATGGACGAGGCGCTGGCTGAGTCGATGGGAATGTGGGCTTTGGCGCCGGCTGGCGCGGATCAGATCGAGCAGCGGCATCGGCGTCATAGCCGCGGTCGGCGACGACATGGCGGCATCGGCAGGCCGTCGAGCAGATTGCGGCGCGGCCGTCAGGTCGTGGGCCTGGCCGGCCGTCAGCATGAGCCGCACCGGCAGGCCGTTCTCATCGACGACGGCGTTGATCTTGGTGCTCAGTCCGCCACGAGAACGGCCGATGGCGTGATCCTCGCCCCCTTTTTTCCGCCGGCGGCGTGCTGGTGGGCGCGGATGATCGAGCTGTCGATCAGCTGCCATCGAACTGCGGCGACTTCGCCGCCAGGGCCTCGAAGACCTCAAGCCACACGCCGGCCTTGCGCCCAGCGATTGAAGCGGTTATAGACCGTCGTATAGGGGCCGTAGCGCTCCGGCAGATCGCGCCACGGCGAGCCGGTCCGCAGCACGTAGAAGATGCCGTTGAGGACCCGCCGGTCGTTCGACCCGGGCAACGCCGCGCGGCTTGTTCGGCAGCAGCGGCTCGATCAGCCGCCCACTCCACATCGCTCAGATCGAATCGCGCCATCGCCATCCCCCTCTCTGTCTCAGGAGAGTAAATCAGTATTCGCCGGAAATTGGAATCCCTTTATGAGTACAGAACCTAGCTCAGCCGCACTTGCGAAACGGATTGTCGTCGCCGTCCCAGTAGCGCCTGAGCAGCGGTATCTGCAGGAAGGCGAAGACCAGGGTCAGCGGGAAGCTCAGGAACATCTTGCTGGCGATCCAGGTGTCGGTCGAGAAGCCGCGCCACATCACCTCGTTGACGGCGGCCAGCACGAAGAAGAACAGCGTCCAGCGCACGGTGAGCTTGCGCCAGCCCTCGTCGGTCAGGCGGAAGGCGGCGCCGAAGATCGGCTTGAGCAATGGCTTGTTCAGCAGCAGCAGCCCGCCGCCCAGGATCACGCCGAACAGGCAGTTCACGATGGTGGGCTTCAGCTTGATGAAGGTGTCGTCCTGCAGCCAGATCGTGAGCCCGCCGAACACCAGCACGAAGAAGCCGCCGACCAGCGGCATCACCGGCCAGCGCTTCTCCAGCCAGCGATAGCAGGGCAGCGCCACCGCCGTGGCGGCGACGAAGACGCCGGTGCCGACGAAAATGCCCCAGCGGCCATTGGCCACGAAGAACAGCAGCAACGGCCCCAGCTCCAGCGCCGTCGCATAGAGACGACGCATGCCGTGTTCGGGTTGTGCGCCTTCGCTCATGCGAGCCCCATCAATCCGCGCGCAAAGGCCCGCGCTTCGAATGGCCTGAGATCGTCGATGCCCTCGCCGACGCCGATCGCCACCACCGGCAGCTTGAACTTCTCGGCCAGCGCCACCAGCACGCCGCCCTTGGCGCTGCCGTCGAGCTTGGTCAGGACCAGGGCGTCGACCGGCGACATGGTCTTGAAGGTCTCGACCTGGGCATGGGCGTTCTGGCCGGTCGTGGCGTCGAGCACCAGCAGGCAGGAATGCGGCGCCGCCGGATCGAGCTTGCGGATCACGCGCACGATCTTGGCGAGCTCGTCCATCAGGTTGGCCTTGTTGTGCAGGCGGCCGGCCGTGTCGATCAGCAGCACGTCGCAGCCGTCGACCTTGGCCCGCTCCAGCGCCTCGTAGGCAAGGCCCGCCGCATCGGCGCCGGTATCCTTGGCGATAACCGGCACACCGGCGCGGTCGCCCCATACCTTGAGCTGCTCGACCGCAGCGGCACGGAACGTGTCGCCCGCCGCCAGCATGACCTTGCGGCCTTCGCCCTTGTAGAGGTTGGCGAGCTTGGCGATGGTCGTGGTCTTGCCGCTGCCGTTGACGCCGATCACCAGCACGACGTGCGGCTTCCTTGCCGGATCGATGACAAGCGAGGTCGCCACCGGCTGCAGGATCTCGGCGATGTCGTCGGCGAAGGCGGCGCGGACCTCCTCTTCCGTGACTTCCTTGCCGAAACGCTCCTTGCCGAGCTTCTCGACCAGGCGCGCGGCGACGCTGACTCCGAGGTCGGCCTGGATCAGCGCGTCCTCCAGCTCGTCGAGCGTCTGCTGGTCGAGCTTCTTCTTGGTGAAGAGGCCGGTAATGCTCTCGGTGACGCGCTTGGTCGATTTCGCGAGGCCGGAGCGCAGCCGCGACAGCCAGCCTTCGGGTTTCGCGTCGCCCTCTTGAGCGTCAGGCGTCTCGCTCACCGGTTCGGGTTCGGGCGTCTCGCTTGCCGAGTCACCTTTGGAGCGCCACCGTGACAGCCAGCCCTTCTTCGGGACTTCCTTTTCGACGCTGCCCTCTTCGGGTTTGGGTGTGTCACTCACCGGACCACCTCACGAAAGCAGCGAGCGATCGAGCTCACCCTTGAAGGCGACCGCGATGCCGCCGGTCATCAGCACGTGGTCGTCGCGCAGCCATTCGATGGCGAGCGTGCCGCCTTCGAGAACAACCTCGGCCCTCCGCGGCACCAAGCCGCGACGGCTCGCGGCCACGACGGCCGCGCAGGCACCTGAACCGCAGGCCAAGGTGATACCAGCACCGCGCTCCCAGACTCGCAGCCGCAGCCGGTCCTCGCCCAGCAGCTGGGCGACACCGATGTTGGCGCGCTCGGGGAAGAAGCGGTCGTGCTCGAGCTTGGGGCCGAGCTCGCCGAGCGGGATCGCCGCGGCATCGTCGACGAAGAACGTGGCGTGCGGGTTGCCCATGTTGGTGCCGACGGGATCCTGCAGCGGACCGATCCCGACGGGCATGTGCTTGGTGTCACAGGCCTCACGCACGGGAATGTCGCGCCAGTCGAGGCGCGCCAGGCCCATGTCGACCGAGATCACCGGCAGGCCGTTGCTGCCGACCCCGGTCTTCTGCGATTCGAGGAGGCCGGCGACAGTCTGCACCGTGACCTGGTCGGTCTTGCGCTCGTCCATCACCAGCGAGGCGACGCAGCGCGTGGCATTGCCGCAGGCTTGGGCCTCGCCGCCGTCGGGATTGTAGATGCGCATGAAGACGTCGGCCTCGCGCTCGGTCGGCGGCTCGAGCACGATGAGCTGGTCGCAGCCCACGCCCAGACGGCGGTCGGCGATGGCCCGACGGCGTTCCGGCGTCAAATCGAGCGCGACCGCCCGGGCATCGAGCACGACGAAGTCGTTGCCCAGCCCGTGCATCTTCAGGAACGGCGTGTTGGCCATGCGGCGCTATATGGCCGTTCGGCCCGGCCAGCGCAACGAGCGCGCCCGGACCTGGCCGTCATGGGGCCCGCCCAGCTCCCGTACGTCCAGCGTCGCAAGCCGCTTGGTGTAGATGGTCATGTGCAGGATGCCCAAGGGGTCGTAGGGCATGGCCGGCTCGACGAACAGCGAGCGTTCGGCGTCCCAGGCCGGCGTCGCGTGATGGATCGGCCAATTGCAGCGGCTGGGCAGCGGCTCGCAGGCGAACCCCTTGTCGTAGACCAGGACGTTCAGGGCCACCTGGTCGGTCATGTTGGTCGAGCGCTGCAGGGCCTCGCCCATCATGTCGGCCCAGCCGCCCCAGTGCGGCGCGTCGGCCTTGAGGGCGAAGACGCCGGCATTGATCAAGGGATAGCGGATCAGCCGCTCGGCCGTCTCCTTGTCGAAGCACGCCTCGTAGGCCGCACCGTTGATCGAAGAGAACTCGCCCCAGGCGTGGCGATAGTGACGCATGGAGCGATGGATCTCCGGCGCCACCGCGAGCGCGCCGGTACGCGCGGCCCGCTGGAACAGCGTGATCGCATCGCCCTGCTGCACCCAGCAATCGCCGTCGATCCAGAGATAGAGATCGAAACCCGGGAAGTAGCGCGGCAGGAAAGGCCGCGCCGTCAACGCCTTGTAGCCATCCTTCAACTTGTCGCGACCGGGAAAGTCGAAGTCCCACTGCGGCACGACCAGCGTCGCTCCCTGATCGCGGCACCAGGCACGTTGCTCCTCCGTCAAACCGCAATCGAGGATGCCGAGCGCCAGCGCGCGACCTTCCGCCGCCGCGCGTAGCGAGCCGACGCAATCCTCAATAAGGTCGAAATAGCCGGCATCGCCGCCGGTGATCGCGATGGTTCGTTCCGACACATGGTCAGGATGGCCCATCGGCCCTTTGCTGTCGCCTCCCATTCAGCCACAGTCCGCACGTGGAGGACCCCATGGCCAAGCACGTCGACTACTACGTCTCGTTGAACTCGCCCTGGACCTATCTCGGGTCGAAGCGTTTCGAGGAGATCGCCAGGAAACACAACGCGCACGTCACGATCTGGCCGGTCGATTTCGGTTCCGTCTTCGCGGTCTCGGGCGGCCTGCCGCTGCCCAAGCGCGCGCCGCAGCGCCAAGCCTATCGCATGATGGAGCTGAAGCGCTGGCGCGACCAGCTGGGCGTCAAGCTCAACCTCGAACCCAAGTTCTTTCCCGCCAACGAAGTGCCGGCCGCCAAGTGCGTGCTCGCCTTGCGCGAGCTCAGCCGCATGGCCGATGCCATGAAGCTCGCGCACGCCGTGCTCGCCGCCTTGTGGGCCGAGGAGAAGGACACCGGCGATCCTGCAACCCTGCGGGAGATCATCGCAAGCTGCGGGCTCGATGCCGACCTCGTGCTCAAGGCGAGCGAGGCGCCCGGCATGGCAGAGAAGCGCGAGTCCTACACCAAGTTCGCCATCGACCGCGGCGTGTTCGGCGCGCCCTCGTTCGTGATCGACAAGGAGATCTTCTGGGGTCAGGACCGGCTGGACTTCGTCGATCGCAAGCTTGCGGCCTGAGCGCACACCTCGCTCTTAGGTTCCGCCGACATACGCCGCGGCCACGACGGCAAGGCCGTTGTTGACGCTGTGCGCCACCAGCGACGGCCAAAGCGAATCGGTGCGCTGTCGCAGCCAGCCGAACCACAGGCCGAGCGGCAGGACGAGGATGATATGGGCCGGCTCGATATGGGCGGCGGCGAAGAGAACCGAACTCACGAACCAGGCGACCGTCGTTCCCCAACGGCCGGCCAGCCAGCCATAGAGCAGGCCGCGAAACACCACCTCCTCGACCAGCGGCGCCAGCAACGCCATCACGGCCAGGCTCACCGCAAACAGCGCGGGCGTCCGGGCCACGTCCATCGCCTGCTTCACGCCCTCGGGCTCAATGCCGAGCTGCGAGACCGCGACCGACACGACCAGGGCGCCCAGCGCGCCGAGCACGATCGGCCAGAAGCCGGCCGGCCGAAACCCCAGCGCCGGCAAGGCTCGCCAGCCCATGGGGGCGACCGCGACGGCAAGCGCAATCAGGCTCGATATGAAGAAGAGGGCGAGCATCGCCAGCATTTCGCGGCTGCCGATCAGCCAGACCGCCGGCAGCAGCAACAGCGGCAGGACGGCCAGGAAGATCACGATCGACCACCCCCGGATCGGCCGTAGATCATTCTGGATCAATGGGTTAGCATCCGCCGTCAAGCCTTTTGACTCCTTGTCCGGCAGGCCTTATACCCCGGCCGTTCAATCGGTCGTGCCGATTTAATGGTTCCCCCGTCGGGGAGCTCCGCTGATCCGCGAAGGTTCGCGCATCGGCGCGATACGTGTTTGGGCGAACGCAGGATCAAAAGGGCGGGATGTTCGAGGGTCTGAGCAAACGTCTGGGTGACGTCTTCGACAAGCTTCGCGGGCGCGGTGCGCTCTCCGAGGCCGATGTCGACGCGGCCCTACGCGAGGTCCGCACGGCGCTCCTCGAGGCCGACGTGGCGCTGCCGGTCGTCCGCCAGTTCATCGACGGGGTCCGTCCCAAGGCGATCGGCGCCGACGTCATTCGCTCGGTCACGCCGGGCCAGATGGTCGTCAAGATCGTCAACGATCACCTCGTGGAGATGCTGGGCGGCACCGTCGCCGACCTCGACCTCAACGCCATCCCGCCGGTCGTGATCCTGATGGTGGGCCTGCAGGGCTCGGGCAAGACCACCTCGTCGGCCAAGATCGGCTATCGCCTGAGCCAGGGCCCGCAGGGCATGGCCGCCGAGTTCGGCGGCAGCTTCGCCATCAAGCGCCGGGTCATGATGGCCTCGCTCGACACGCGCCGCCCGGCCGCGCAGCAGCAGCTCAAGATCCTGGGCGAGCAGACCGGCGTGCCGACCCTGCCGATCGTGCCGCTGGAGATGCCGCTTGCCATCACGCGGCGCGCGCTCGAGACGGCGCGGCGCGAAGGCTTCGACGTGCTGATCCTCGACACCGCGGGCCGGCTGTCGATCGACGAAGAGCTGATGAAGGAGGTCGCCGACATCAGCGCCCTCGCCCAGCCGAAGGAGACGCTGCTCGTCGCCGACGCCATGACCGGCCAGGACGCCGTCAACGTCGCCAAGGCCTTCAACGATCGCCTCGCCGTCACCGGCATCGTGCTCACGCGCGTGGACGGCGATGCCCGCGGCGGCGCCGCGCTCTCCATGCGCGCCGTCACCGGCCGCCCGGTCAAGCTCATCGGCGTCGGCGAGAAGTTCGATGCGCTCGAGCCGTTCCATCCCGACCGCATCGCCGGCCGCATCCTCGGCATGGGCGACATCGTCTCGCTGGTCGAGCGCGCCGCCGAGACGATCGAGAAAGAGGACGCCGAGAAGCTCGCGGCCAAGGTCCGCAAGGGCCAGTTCGACATGGACGACCTGCTGAGCCAGCTCCGGCAGCTGCGCAAGATGGGCGGCCTGTCGGGTCTGATGGGCATGCTGCCGGGCGCCATGCAGGCCAAGGCCGCGATGTCCAAGGCCAAGATCGACGAGGGCCAGCTCAAGCGCCAGGAGGCGGTCATCCTCGCGATGACGCCCAAGGAGCGGCGCAACCCCGACATCATCCACGCCTCGCGCAAGAAGCGCATCGCCAAGGGCTCGGGCGTGGCCGTGCAGGACGTCAACAAGCTGCTCAAGCAGCACGCCGACATGCTCAAGATGATGAAACGCGTCAACAAGCTCGGAGAGAAGGGATTCATGCGCAGCCTCGGAGGCATGATGCCGCCGCCCGGCTTCCCGCGCTGAAATTGTCGAAGGAGAAAGAATGCTTGCTATTCGTATGACCCGTCACGGTGCCAAGAAGCGGCCGTTCTTCCACATCGTCGTGGCCGATTCGCGCAGCCCGCGCGATGGCCGCTTCATCGAGAAGCTCGGCACCTACAACCCCCTGCTGCCGCGCGAGCACGCCCAGCGCATCACGCTCGACAAGGAGCGCATCGCGCATTGGCTGAAGGTCGGCGCGCAGCCGTCGGACCGCGTCGCCAAGTTCCTGTCGCAGGCCGAGATGATGAAGCCGCGCGAGCGCCGCGACCAGACCAAGAAGCCGCAGCCGCGCGCCAAGGCGCAGGAGCGCATGAAGGCGGCGGCCGCCGCCAGCGCCGCCCCGGCTGAAGGCGGCGAGGCCAAGGAGGCCGCCGCGAGCTGATGAAGGAGGCCCGCGTCCTGCTGGGTGTCGTGGCCGCGCCACATGGAGTGCGCGGCCTGGTGCGCATCAGGAGCTTCACCGAGGACCCGATGGCGATCGCCTCCTATGGCGAGCTGTCGGACGAGACGGGGAAGACGCGGTACCGGGTCGAGGCGCTGAGCACGGTCAAAGGTGCGGTGCTGGCCCGGATCGAGGGCGTAGCCGATCGCAATGCCGCCGAGGCGATACGAGGATTGCGGCTCTATGTGGAGCGCGAGCGATTGCCGGTGACGGGCGAGCGGGAGTGGTACGAGGCGGACCTGATCGGTCTGCCGGCCGTCGGGACGGACGGCCGGGATTGGGGAAAGGTGATGGCCTTCCACGATTTCGGCGCGGGCCGGACGATGGAGGTCTCGGGAGGCACGGCGTCACGCCAGTCGGTGATGCTGCCTTTCACCGACGAAGCGGTGCCCGGGGTCGACATCGAAGGCGGCAAGGTCGTGATCGATCCGCCGGCAGGTCTGCTGGTGGGAGGCAAAGAGAAGGAGGCGTAGGACCAACGTGTGGCGCGCTGTGGCGCTGACGCTCTTCCCGGAGATGTTTCCGGGCGCGCTGGGCGAGAGCCTGGCCGGCAAGGCGTTGACGGAAGGCGTGTGGTCGCTGGAGGCGGTCGACATCAGGCGGTTCGCCAAGGACCGCCACGGAACGGTCGACGACGCACCCTTCGGGGGCGGCGCCGGCATGGTGATGAAGCCCGACGTGCTGTCGGCGGCGATCGAAGCGGTCGCCCAGTCACCGGGGATGTCGGGAGTGCCGAAGGTTCTGCTGTCTCCCCGCGGTGCGCCGTTCAGTCAGGCGCGCGGACGGGAGCTGGCTCAGGGTCCGGGCGTGGTGCTGGTGTGCGGGCGGTTCGAAGGCGTCGACGAGCGCGTCATCGAGGCCCAGGCGTTGGAGGAGATCTCGGTCGGCGATTTCGTGCTTTCGGGCGGCGAGATCGCGGCCATGGCGGTGATGGATTGCTGCGTGCGGCTGCTGCCCGGTGTGATGGGCGAGCCCACGTCGGCGAACGAGGAGAGTTTCGAGGACGGATTGCTGGAGTATCCGCACTACACGAGGCCCGCGAGCTGGACCGGGCCCGACGGAACCGAACGGCGCGTGCCGGAGGTTCTGGTCTCGGGCCATCACGGCAAGGTGGCCAAGTGGCGGCGGACCCAGCGGGAAGAGATTACGCGGCAAAGGCGGCCCGATCTGTGGGCCCGCCGGAAGCTCGCGAAGGTGAACGAAGAGAAGTGATGAAAGGATGGATGCGATGAACATTCTCGACACGATCGGCCAGGCCACGATCGACAAGGTGCAGAGCGAGCGGCCGGTGCCGCGCTTCGAGCCCGGCGATACGCTCCGCGTGCACGTCAAGGTGCAGGAAGGCAACCGCGAGCGCCTGCAGGTCTATGAGGGCCTGTGCATCGGCCGCAAGAACGCCGGCGTGAACTCCTCGTTCACGGTGCGCAAGATCTCCTTCGGCGAGGGCGTCGAGCGCGTGTTCCCGCTCTATGGCCCGGGCATCTGGGAGATCGAGGTCGTCCGCAAGGGCGTCGTGCGCCGCGCCAAGCTCTATTACCTGCGCGACCTGCGCGGCAAGGCGAGCCGCATCGCCGAGGACACCGAGGCCCAGCGCGAGCTGATTGCCGTGCAGGCGGAAGAGGCGGCCAAGCGGCCGCGCCGCGAGAAGCTCAAGAAGGAAAAGCCCAAGGACGAGAAGGCCACCCGCGCCGCCAAGGGCGGCGGGAAGAGGTAGGCGCATCATGGCGTTCCGCAAGAAGTCGGCCACGCCGCCACCGCCGCCCCCGACGCCGCGCACCCTGTTCGAGAAGATCTGGGATGCCCACGTCGTCAATCGTCAGGACGACGGCACCTGCGTGATCTATGTCGACCGTCACCTCGTCCACGAGGTGACCAGCCCGCAGGCCTTCGAAGGTCTGCGCATGGCCGGCCGGCCGGTGCGCCGGCCCGACGCCACCGTCGCCGTGGCCGACCACAACACGCCGACCACGCCGGTCGGCGAGGGCGGCATGGATGAGGAATCGCGCATCCAGGTCGAGACGCTGGAGAAGAACGTCGCCGAGTTCGGCGTGCCCTATTTCGACATGAACGATGCCCGCCGCGGCATCGTCCACGTGATCGGGCCCGAGCAGGGCCTGACCTTGCCGGGCATGACCATCGTGTGCGGCGACAGCCACACCTCCACGCACGGCGCGTTCGGGGCGCTCGCCTTCGGCATCGGCACCTCCGAGGTCGAGCACGTGCTCGCCACCCAGACGCTGATCCAGAGGCCGGCCAAGAACATGCGCGTGGCGGTCGAGGGCAGCCTGCCGCTCGGCGTCACGGCCAAGGACGTGATCCTGGCCATCATCGGCAAGCTCGGCACCGCCGGCGGCACCGGCTACGTGATCGAGTATGCCGGCCGCGCCATCCGCGAGATGACGATGGAAGGCCGCATGACGGTCTGCAACATGTCGATCGAGGCGGGCGCGCGCGCCGGCCTGATCGCGCCGGACGAGACGACCTTCAAGTACCTCGAAGGCCGTCCCTACTCGCCCAAGGGCGGCGCCTGGGACCTGGCGCTGGGCCAGTGGCGGCGGCTGCCGAGCGACAAGGGCGCGAACTTCGACAGCCAGCTCGACCTGATCGCGGCGGACATCCCGCCGATGGTGACCTGGGGCACCAGCCCGCAGGATGCGCTGCCGATCACCGACGTCATTCCCGATCCGGCCAACGCGCCGGACGAGAACCGCCGCGAGGCGTGGGCGCGCTCGCTTGCCTACATGGGCCTCACGCCGGGCACGCGCCTGGTCGACGTGCCGATCGACCGCGTGTTCATCGGCTCGTGCACCAACGGCCGCATCGAAGACCTGCGCGCCGCCGCCGAGATCGCGCGCGGCCGCAAGGTGGCGTCGGGCGTGTCGGCCATGGTCGTCCCGGGCTCCGGCCTGGTGAAGGCCGAGGCCGAGAAGGAAGGTCTCGACAAGATCTTCCTCGAGGCGGGCTTCGAATGGCGCATCCAGGGCTGCTCGATGTGTCTGGCGATGAACGCCGACCGGCTCGAGCCCGGCCAGCGCTGCGCCTCGACCTCGAACCGCAACTTCGAGGGCCGGCAGGGTCGCGGCGGACGCACCCATCTGGTGAGCCCGGCGATGGCAGCGGCGGCCGCCATCAAGGGCACATTGGCCGACGTGCGCGACTACCAGTAGCGCCGGCCAATCTCATCGATTGAAAAGGGGCGGCGCAGCAATGCACCGCCCCTTCTTTCGCGGACCATGCGGCAATGTGCTAGGATCGCCATAACGATTTCCAGCAGGAGACCGCCATGGCCAGCGTTCCGAACTCGGGTCCCGCCGCTCCGCCACCGCCGCCCGTCTGGGAGGCGCAGGCCACCGGCGCTGCACAGGTTGCCTATGGCGGCTTCTGGATCCGCCTCGTGGCCTACATCATCGACGCCATCCTGCTCACCCTCGTGGTCGGCGGCCTGGGATCGATACTCGGCTTCAACCTGATGGAAACCGACTGGGAGCGCCAGGATCCGCTCTTCAACCTGCTGTCAGTCGTGATCGGCTGGCTCTACTTTGCCCTCATGGAAAGCTCCGAGCGCGGCGCCACGGTCGGCAAGATGGCGTTGGGCCTGCGCGTGGTCACCAGCAACGGGCAGCGATTGAGCTTCATGAACGCGACCGGTCGCTACTTCGCCAAGATTATTTCCGCGATCATCCTCGGCATCGGCTTCCTGATGATCGCTTTCACCGACAAGAAGCGCGGCCTGCACGACATGATCGCCAGCACACTGGTCATCAAGGTCCGCTGATCCGCAGTCCGTGAGCGTCCCGACCTCAGGCTCCGTTCCGCCACCACCGCCGGTGTGGGATGCCCGCCCGCCAGAGACGGCCGTGCACTATGCCGGCTTCTGGACCCGGGTGGTGGCGGCGATCGTCGACGCAATCGCACTCTGGATCGTCTGGTCGCTCATCCTGCTGGTTCTTCCCGCCGATCCGATGGCGCCCCCGCCCGAGAACCAGGACTTCGAGGCCTGGATCGAATATGCCAGCAGCCTGATCTCGCCTCGCCAGATGATCGTGTACTCGCTGATCGTGTGGGCCTATTTCGCATTTCAGGAAAGTTCCTCGGCGCAGGCCACCCTCGGCAAGCGGATGATGGGCATTCGCGTGTCGACCGAGAACGAGGCACGGCTGAGCCTCCTGACGGCCTCGCTTCGCGCCTGGCCGGTCTACTTGCCCTCGGTTGCCGCCCTGGCCGGCACCGGCGTCAGCTCGCTGGTCAGCCTGATCGCCTTAATTTCCTGCATCGCCGTCGCCTTTTCAGCGCGAAAACAGGGCCTGCACGACAAAATGGTGGGCGCCGTGCTCACCAAGCGCCAAGCTTGACCGGCGGGGCAAAAGCCCGTTTATTCCGGCGTTTCGCGAGGGATCTCATGGAAAAATTCACGACGCTGCGCGGCGTCGCCGCTCCGCTGCCGATGGTCAATGTCGACACCGACATGATCATTCCCAAGCAGTTCCTGAAGACCATCAAGCGCACCGGCTTGAAGGAAGGGCTGTTCTACGAGATGCGCTGGACGGCCGACGGCCAGAAGAAGGATTTCATCCTCGACCAGCCGGCCTATCAGAACGCCAAGATCCTGGTCGCCGGCCCCAATTTCGGCTGTGGCTCGAGCCGCGAGCACGCGCCGTGGGCGCTGCTCGACTTCGGCATCCGCTGCATCATCTCCGAGGATTTCGCCGACATCTTCTACAACAACTGCTTCAAGAACGGCGTCCTGCCGATCAAGATGCCGAAGGAGATCATCGACAAGCTGATGGACGATGCGAGCCGCGGCTCCAACGCCATCATCGAGGTCGACCTCGAGAAGCAGGAGATCAAGGGACCCGATGGCGGCACGGTGCATTTCGACATCGATCCGTTCCGCAAGCATTGCCTGCTGAACGGCCTCGACGACATCGGGCTCACCATGGAGAAGAAGTCGGAGATCGACGACTTCGAGGCGCGCCAGAAGGAAGCACAGCCCTGGCTGCACGCCGCATCCTGACAACCGACCGCCAGCTCAAGACAAACTAGCTCAAGAGAAAGAAGACAATGGCGTCCAACCGCAATCTGCTGGTGCTGCCCGGTGACGGCATCGGCCCCGAAGTCATGAACGAAGTGCGCAAGATCATCGCCTGGATGGGCAAGAAGCGCGCGGTCGGCTTCGACATCAAGGAAGACGTGGTCGGCGGCGCCGCCCTCGACAAGCACGGCGTGCCGCTCTCCGACGACGCCATGAAGACGGCGCTCGAGGCCGACGCCGTGCTGTTCGGCTCGGTCGGCGGGCCGAAGTGGGACAATGTCGAGTTCAACAAGAAGCCCGAGCGCGGCCTCTTGCGCCTGCGCAAGGAGATGGACCTCTTCGCCAACCTGCGTCCGGCCAAGGTGTTCGACGCCCTGGTCGATGCGAGCTCGCTCAAGCCCGAAATCGTCAAGGGCCTCGACATCATGATCATCCGCGAGCTGACGGGGGGCGTCTATTTCGGCGAGCCGCGCGGCCGCCATACCAATGCCAACGGCGATGTCGAGGCGTTCGACACCCAGCGCTACACCGTCCCCGAGATCCGCCGGGTCTGCGCCGTCGCCTTCGAGCTGGCGCGCAAGCGCAAGAACAAGGTGATGTCGTCGGAGAAGGCCAACGTCATGCATACCGGCGTGCTGTGGCGTGAAGTAGCGACCAAGCTGCACAAGGAAAGCTATTCCGACGTGAAGCTCGAGCACATGTATGCCGATGCGCTCGCCATGCAGCTGCTGCGCTCGCCCGGCCAGTTCGACGTCATCGTCACCGACAACCTGTTCGGCGACATCCTGTCGGACGAGGCCTCGATGTTGACCGGCTCGCTCGGCCTCCTGCCCTCAGCCTCGCTGGGTGCGCCCGACGCGACCGGCCGGCGCAAGGCGCTGTACGAGCCGATCCACGGCAGCGCGCCCGACATCGCCGGCAAAGGCCTGGCCAATCCGCTGGCCGAGACGCTGAGCTACGCCATGATGCTTCGCTACTCCTTCGACCTCGGCAAGGAAGCCGACCTGGTCGAGACGGCCGTCGAGAACGTGCTCAAGGCCGGCTACCGCACGGCCGACCTGCTGGCCGGCGGCAAGAGTGATGGCGTGAAGAAGGTCGGCACCCAGGAAATGGGCGACGCCATCGTCAAGGAACTCGACCGGCTGGCTTGAGCCGTCAGCGCTCGCGATCGACCGCCTGATCGACCGCCCGCGTGAAAGACTTCATGTCGGCCGGCGCCAAGTCGGCCACCGCGCGCATCTCGAAGCCGCCATGCCGCCAGTCGGCCAGCGCGAAGCCCTCACGCTGGGTGATCGTGGCCATCGTGTTGTCCGATGACGATGCCGGCCAGAGCGTAAGCGCGATCCAATGCTGGTTGCGGCGATAGACCAGCACCGCCACCTTGCGACCGTCGACGACGTCGAGACGGCCGCCCACCAGTGGGAACCCCACGGTCGTGAGATCGTGCACCGGCGGCGAGTAGTCGATCCGGCCGGCGAACCATGGCTTCACCGTGTGACGATCGGACGAGGCGACGTCGACCGCATGCGCGCCGAGCGCGAGCCTGAGATAGCCGGCGACCAGCTCATCGGACTCGCGGCCGCCCTGCTGCGAGAGCACGCCGCCCAGCCAGCCGATGCCGAGCGCCACGACAATGCTCGCCGCCATCGCCGCCCAGCGCGTGGGCTCGCGCGGCCGGCCGGCAATGGCGCGCAGCTCCCGCTCGATTCGCGCGCGCAAAAGATCGGGCGCGGGTTCAGCCGGCATGTCGCGCAGCAGCCCGCCCATCGCCCGCGCCGCCTCGAGCCGCCGCCGGCACTCCGGGCAGGCGGCGAGGCTATGCTCGAAGTCGGCGCTCTCGCTCGCCGACAGCTCGCCGTCGACATAGGCGTCGACCATCGCCTCACATGTCGGGCAGTCCATGGTCTCTCCTTCCCAGGCGGCCGCGCAGTTGGTCCGCCAGTTTCTCGCGCGCCCGCGCCAGGCGCGACATGACGGTGCCGATCGGCAGGTCGAGCACCGCCGCGATGTGCTTGTACGAAAGGTCCTCGATCTCGCGCAGCACCAGGACCTCGCGCGCCTCGGCGGGCAGCGCCGCGAGCGCCGCCGCGACTTGGCGGCGCCGGTCGCCCGCCAGCGCGCTCTGTTCGGGATCGGGGCCGTCGGCGGCACGCTCTTCGACGGATTCCAACGACACCTTCTCCGCGCCCTTGCGCTTGCCGAGATCGATCCAGGTGTTGCGCACGATGCGCAACAGCCAGGGCCGCGCCTCCTCGCCGCGAAAGGCATGGAAGTAGCGCAGCGCCCGCAGCATGGCCTCCTGCGCCAGGTCCTGCGCCTCCACGGCATCGCGCGTCAGCCAGCGCGCATAGCCGTAGGCGGCGTCGAGATGCGGCAGCATGAGGGCGCGAAATCGCTCGGCCGTGCGGCCGTCAGGTTTCGGCGCATCCGACATGCAGCCCATAGGACATCAATACCGTCCAACCGTCGATTTTATTCCATGTCGGAAAAGACGGAATATCGGCGTGTTGGCACCGGTATCTCCCGCGAGTCCATCACGGGAGGCCGTCATCATGCAGCAATCGGATCGTCGCGAATTCCTGAAGCTCGCCGGCATGGCGGGCGTTGCCTTCACCGCCGGCCTGTTCCCGGGCGAGCGCGCCGGCGCGCAGGCCGCCGATTTCCACTTCGTGCAGTTCTCCGACACGCACTGGGGCTACAGCGGTGCTGCCAATCCCGACGCCGAGCATACGCTTGCCAAGGCGGTGGCAACCGTGAACGGCCTTGCGCGACAGCCCGACTTCATCGTCTTCACCGGCGATCTCACGCACACCACTGACGATCCCAAGCTGCGTCGCGAGCGCATGAAGCGCTTCCGCGAGATCGTCTCCGCCCTCGCCGTCAAGGACGTGCGCTTCATGCCGGGCGAGCACGATGCCTCGCTCGACAAGGGTGAGGCCTATCGCGAGTTCTTCGGCGCGCCCTACTACACGTTCGACCACAAGGGCACGCACTTCATCGCCCTCGACAACGTCTCCGATCCCGCCGCCACGCTGGGCGACGAACAGCTCGCCTGGCTCGCCGCCGACCTCAAGCAGCGCAAGGCCGACGATCGCATCATCGTGCTCACGCACCGGCCCTTGTTCGACCTGCAGCCGCAATGGGACTGGACCACGGCCGACGGTGCCAGGGCGATCGAGCTGCTGATGCCCTTCAAGAACGTCGTGGTGTTCTACGGCCACATCCACCAGGAGCATCACCACATGACGGGCCATATCGCCCATCATGCCGCCAATTCCCTGATCTTCGCTCTGCCCGCTCCCGGCTCCCAGCCCAAGCGCGCGGCTCTTGCCTATGACGCCGCGACTCCGGGCAAGGGCCTGGGCACACGCGACGTCGCCGTGGCCGAAAAGGTCACGCTCATCGAGCTGCCTGTGACCAAGGGCTGACGCCATGCAGCGCAGGCTGGTGGTCGCGCTGCTGGCCGGCGGCACGCTGGGGGCGGCACGTCTCGCGGCGGACACACCGGCCGAGATTCGCATCAGCGCCAGGAAGTTCGAGTTCCACCCGGACAAGGTCGCGGCCAGGGTCGGACGGCCGGTGACCCTTGTGCTGACCTCGGAGGATCGCATCCACGGCTTCAAGATGCCCGATCTCGGCTTGCGTGCCGACATCGTGCCCGGCCAGGAAACACGACTGATACTGGTTCCCGAGAAGCCGGGCCGCTTCGCCTTCCTGTGCGATGTCTTCTGCGGCGACGGTCACGAGGACATGGAAGGCGCGCTGATCGTCGAGGCCTGAGTCATCCACTACCTTCGTCGCGAGCCCAGAACGCCGCGCAAGATGAATCCTGGATGCCTTCGCGTGCAATAGCACTGCCGAATGAGCGGCCCATGGACTTAACTATGGCCTCGAAAGGGTATCGCCGCGCCGGGCGGGCTCCTTCGGCTCGCGCGGCGGCGGAGGCGGCGAAGGTGAGGGAGCGGGCTGCGCCTCGCGTAGCCGTGGCTTGGGTTTCGGCTGGGCCGCTTCCGTCTGCGGGATGCGCGAGCGGCCCCAAGGGCCCGACGCGGGCGGCGTGCCTGCCGCGGGCGGCGGCGTGGCATCGTACTGGCCGCGGCGACCCGGTTGCGGCGCGCCGGCCGCCTCCTCATGCGCGACCTGGCCGCTGCCGGCCCGCCCGGTCAGCACCTCGTAGGCCGATTCGCGATCGACCGTGCGTTCGTACTTGTCGGCAAGCGGGCTTGCCTTGATGGCGGCGGCGCGCTCGGCTTCCGTCGCCGGACCAATGCGGCCGCGCGGCGGCGCGATGAAGCAGCGCTCGACCGGCTCGGGCACGCCCTTGGCGTCGAGGAAGGAGACCAGCGCCTCGCCGACGCCCAGCTCGGTGATGGCGGCCTGGACGTTGAACTTCTTGTTCGGGCGGAAGGTCTCGGCCGCCGTCTTCACCGCCTTCTGGTCGCGCGGCGTGAAGGCGCGCAGCGCATGCTGCACGCGGTTGCCGAGCTGGCCCAGCACCGACTCAGGGATATCGAGCGGGTTCTGGGTAATGAAGTAGATGCCAACGCCCTTGGAGCGGATGAGCCGCACCACCTGCTCGATCTTGTCCAGGAGCGCCTTGGGCGCATCGTCGAACAGGAGATGCGCCTCGTCGAAGAAGAACACGAACTTCGGCCGCTCCGGATCGCCGATCTCGGGCATCACCTCGAACAGTTCAGACAACAGCCAGAGCAGGAAGGTGGCGTAGAGGCGCGGGCTCTGCATCAGGCGGTCGGCGGCGAGGATATTGATGGCGCCCATGCCCGCGGCGTCATGGCCGATCATGTCCTTGAGATCGAGCGCAGGCTCGCCGAAGAAGCGCTCGCCGCCCTGCTGCTGGAGGGTCAGCAGGGCCCGCTGGATGGCGCCGATCGACTGCTTGCTGACATTGCCGTATTTGGTGGTGAGCGAACCCGCGTTCTCGGCGGTCCATTGCAGCACGGTCTGCAGATCCTTGAAGTCGAGCAGCAGCAGACCCTGCTCGTCGGCGACCTTGAAGACGATGTTCAAAACGCCTTCCTGCGTGTCGTTGAGCTGCAGCAGGCGGGCCATCAGCACGGGACCGATCTCCGTCACCGTGGTGCGCACCGGATGGCCCTTCTCGCCGAACAGGTCCCAGTAGATCGTCGGGAAGCCGCGGCCGGCGTAGCCCTCGATCTTGAGCTGCCTGGCCCGCTCGAGCGCGCGTGGATTGTCGCCGCCGGCCTGGCCGATGCCCGACAGGTCGCCTTTGACGTCGGCCATGAAGACCGGCACGCCGTATGCGGCAAAGCCTTCGGCGATCGTCTGCAGGGTCACGGTCTTGCCGGTCCCGGTGGCGCCGGCGATCAGGCCGTGCCGATTGGCGTATTTCAGGAGGAGAAACTGGTCGACGTCGCTCGCTCCTACGAAGATCGCCGTGTCGTCGCTCATGCCGTCTCCTTCGGTCGCACATTCGACTTTAGCCAAAGTTGTGGAGCCATAGTAGGCTGGTGACATGACTCTTCCCCGCCTTCAGCTATCCGTCATCGGCGACGAAATCGGACCGTCTCTGGATGAAATGATCTCCTTTGCCCACGAGCACGGGCTCAAGCACCTCGACATGCGCACCGTCGGCGGCCGCAATCTGCTCGGCATGAAGACCGAGGAGGTCATCCAGATCAGCCGGACGCTGGAAAAGGCCGGGATCGCCGTGCCGGCCTTCGTGTCGCCGCTGTTCAAATGGAAGGCACCGGGCAAATCGATGAGCGGGAGCAAGGTCGATTTCGCCTTCGATCCCAAGCAATGCCCGGTCGACGACTGGGTCGCGCACGCCATGCAGATCGCCGTGATCCTGGGCGCACCCCACATGCGCATCTTCAGCTATTTGCGCTACAACGGATTCAAGCCGTCCGACCTGCGCAGCCTGACCAACCATCTCACCAAGCTGATGGGCTTTGCCAGCCACTACGACATCACGCTGCAGCTCGAGAACGAGCCTGTCTGCAACGTCGGCAACATCGCCGAGCTGGCGGCTTTCTTTACGGCGATGGAGCAAGCCTCCGAGACTGCCACTGAGGGGGACGACGAGGACTTCGAGGAACGCGACAAGCGCCTGGAGAACCCGCCGGTCTATCTCAGGCCCCTGGTCGACATCGCCAATGCCTGGTCGACCGGCGAAAGGCCGAGCGATGCCGATATCGCCGTCCTCGCCCCGCTCACCACGGCGATCCATCTCAAGGACCGCGACCTGGCGGCAAACCGCACCGTGCCGCTGGGCGACGGCGACGTGCCGTGGCCGGCCGAGCTCAAGCGGCTGCTGGGCGGGGTCGAGACCAAGGAAGTGCTGGCCAGCATCGAGACCCACTGCCCGCAGGATGGGCGCAACGCCACGGCGCGTTCGCTGGCCGGCCTGCGCCGGATCGCCGCCGAGATCGGCGTCGAGGTCGTTTGACCAACACCATTGTCAGCTCGAACATGCGCTCCTTCTCCTTCGTCACGGTCGACGTCTTCACCGACCGGCGCTTCGGCGGCAATCCGCTGGCGGTGTTTCCCGATGCTCAAGGGCTCAGCGACGGCGAGATGCAGTCGCTGGCTGCGGAGTTCAATCTCAGTGAGACGACCTTCGTCCTGCCGCCGACCGACCCGGCGAACAGCGCGCGCGTCCGCATTTTCAACCGTACCGCCGAGATGCCGTTCGCCGGTCATCCCAATGTCGGTACCGGCTGGGTGCTGGCCGGCATGGGCCGCGCCCCCGACGGTCTGTTGCGCTTCGAGGAGATCGCGGGCCTGGTCGAGGTTCGCACCGGCAGCGGCGATGTCGTCACCATCGCCGCGCCACAGCCGTTGTCGCTGGCGGAGGAGATGCCGGCTGACCTGGTGGCAGGCTGCGTCGGCATCGCCCCGAGCGACGTCGTTGTCTCCGCGCACCGGCCCGTCGTGGCATCGGTCGGCAATTCCTTCGTTGTCGCCGAGGTCACGCCCGCCGCACTGACGCGCGCCGCGCCCGACATCACGCGTTTCAAGGCCGCGCGAGAAGTCTTTCCGCACCTCGGCCCTCGCCGCCTGCCGCTCTACCTCTACGCTCGAGACGGCAAGGGCGCCGAGGCGACGCGGCTCCGCGCCCGCATGTTCTCGCCACTGTCCGGCACCATCGAGGACGCGGCCACCGGCAGTGCCGCGACGCCGCTGGCCGCGCTGCTGCTCTCGCTCGGCACCGCAGACAAGGCGCGCTACGACATCACCCAGGGCGTCGAGATGGGCCGGCCGAGCCTGCTTGCCTGCGCGGCCTGGCGCGCGCCTGACGGCATCCGTGCCAGCGTCGGCGGCGGCTGTGTGCCGGTGCTGAAGGGCGAGATCTCGCTATAGCGCGACGGCGACGAAGCCTGCGCGTGGGAAGTGGACCACGACGTCGCCGACGCGCGGATCGCTGCGCTGGATCGAGACGCGATCGGGCGTGAGGCCGACCACGATACCCTCAACCGGGACTCTGCCGGTGTCGTCCGGCGTGACGCTGATCTTCTGGCCGGCCTTGAGCCCGCTGGGATCGTTGACATCGAAGAACGTGGTTGCAGGTTCGGCCGCCTTGGCGATACCGAGCGCCTCCCCTGCCGTGATGTCGGTGCGCTTGCCGCCACCCAGCGCCTTCATGCGCTGCGCCCAGGCGACGATGTCGGGCAGCCGGTCGAGCGGCGCGGCTGTCTCGCCGAGCTGGCTCTGGATGAACCACACCGGATTGTAGAGCGCGCAGTCGGCCAGGCACGGTTCTGCCCCCAGCAGGAATTTTCGGCCGTCGCTGAGCATCGTCCTGGCCAGCGACAGCAGGGCATAGGTCTGGTCGCGCATCACCGGCAGCGCCGCGCGCAGCCGCTCGGGATCGAACGACCGGCCGGAGAATTCGCTGCGGTCCTTCTTGAAGGTCTCGCCGAACCTGCCCTCGATCGGGATCTGGCTCATGACCACGCCGACGGCCGGCCCGAAGATGTTGCGGTCGGCCCACATGGTGATGGCGCGCGCTTCGCCCTCGCGACCCTTGGGCAAGAGGCCCGGCGCGGGCAGGCGCTTGTCGAGTTCCAGCATGATGAGCTGGGTGTCGCAATAGATGTCCGCCCCGATCTGCATCACCGGCGTCTTGCGATAACCGCCGGTCAGCGGCATCAGGTCGGGCTTGGGCATGACGTTGGGGATGTCGACCGACTTCCAGGCCGCCTGCTTCAGCCCGAGGGCGATGCGAACCTTCTCGGCAAACGGCGAAGCGGCGTAGTGATGAAGGATGATGTCGGCCATGGTCGCTCCGGCTTTCAGTGCAGCGTGCCAATACCGACAATGATCGCAAAGCCAATTCCGCCGGCAACGGCCAGCCGCCACGCCCAGGAATAGAGGCGCGTGCGACGGGCGACGAGGTCGCCCAGGCGGCTGAGAGCGGCATCGTCGAAGATGGACTCGGCATCGGCTGGACGATCGAGCCTCATGCCGAAAAAGTCCCATTGGACGTTGATCACCGGAAAGGCGAAGCCGCAACTCACGACGCTGACCAGCAGGCTGGCATGGCCGATCAGCGTGCCCACCAACTTTACGGTCGGATTCGTTCCCATGAACGGCTCGGCGGCGCTGATGATCAGGACGTAGGCCAGCGCCGCAACGACGATGGCGTTGAAGCGCAGCAGCACCGACGTCTTGGAATCGAGCGTCGAGAGCAGGCCGTTGAGGCGATCCCAGGCCACGACCCGCGCCTTTTCCTCGACGGCACCCTGGCCGGTCTGGAGTCGCGCGATCGCCAGGGCCTGCCGCGCGACCGTCATGTGCGCAGCGCCTTGATGTTGGCGGCGTACTTGGCCGGCCCACCCGAGAACACCGCCGTACCCGCCACCAGCACATCGGCGCCGGCCTTGATGCAGCGCCGGGCGGTCTCGGCGTTGACGCCGCCGTCGACTTCGAGGTCGATCGGCTTGCCCAGGGCATCGATCGCCTTGCGCAGGGCCGCGATCTTGGCGAGCTGGCTTTCGATGAAGGCCTGGCCGCCGAAACCCGGATTGACGCTCATGACCAGCACCAGGTCGAGGTCGCCCAGCACGGTCTCGATGGCGGCAAGCGGCGTCGCCGGATTGAGCACGCAGCCGGCCTTCTTGCCGAGGCTCTTGATGAGCTGGATGGTGCGATGGACATGCGGCCCGGCCTCGGGGTGGAACGAGATCACGTCGGCCCCGGCTTCGGCGAAGGCGTGCACCAGCGGATCGACCGGCGAGACCATGAGGTGGCAGTCGAACGGCTGCTTGCTGTGTGCTCTCAGGGCCTTCACGACCATCGGGCCGATGGTGAGGTTGGGCACGAAGTGGTTGTCCATGACATCGACATGGATCCAGTCGGCGCCGGCCGCCGTGACCGCCTCGATCTCGGCCCCCAAGGCGGCGAAATCGGCCGACAGGATCGAGGGAGCGATGCGGACGGGCTGTTGTGGCACGATCAGGTTCCGGGACGCGTCGGGGCTTCCCAGCCCTTGCGGCGGAAAGGATGGACCGGGAAGGAGCCGAGCGGCTTGAATTCCTCGGAGAAGAAACCGAGTTCCTCCAGTGCCAGCTTCAGCCCACGCTGCGCCGGATGGCCCTCGACCTCGGCATAGAACTGCGCCTGCTCGAAATGCGCGCCCGACAGGTAGCTCTCGAGCTTGACGATGTTGACGCCGTTGGTGGCAAAGCCGCCCAGCGCCTTGTAGAGCGCGGCCGGCACGCTCTTCACCCGGAACAGGAAGGCGGTCATGCACTGCACGGTGCGCCAGTCGGGCTGGGCCTCGTCGCGCGAGAACAGCAGCATGCGCGTGGTGTTGTGGTCGGCGTCCTCGATGTTGCGCGCCAGGACCTTCAGGTCATAGATCCTGGCCGCCAGCGAGGAGGCGATGGCGCCGACGCTCGTGTCGCCATCCTCGGCGATCTCGCGCGCCGCACCGGCGGTGTCGCCGTGGACCAGCGGCGCGAAACGGTGCTTCCTCAGGAAGTTGCGGCACTGCGACAGCGCCTGGACATGGCTCTTTACCGTCTTGATGGATTTCAGCGTGGCGCCGGGCAGCGCCACCAGGCAGTGCTCGACGCGCTGGAAATGCTCGGCGACGATCTTGAGCTTGGTGTGGGGCAGCAGGCTGTGCAGGTCGGCGACGCGGCCGGCGATCGAATTCTCGACCGGGATCATCGCCAGCTCGGCCTTGCCGGCCTGGACCGCGGCCATGGCCGTCTCGAAGGTCGGGCACGGCAGGGTCGTCATGTAGGGAAAGGCCGAACGGCAGGCCATGTCGGAGTTGGCGCCAGCTTCGCCCTGGAAGGCGATGGTGTTGCTGGCCACGCGCTTGTTGCCGCGGGTTGTCCGCCCCTTTGCCATCTCGTCGATCCCCCGAACGCGCGCCGTCTGCCCACTGGTTGGCGGCTTGTTTCGCCCGCCGGATCACCCACGTCAATCGCCCGGCTGCACTGCGCCGAAGAGCGAAAAACCCCGCAATATCCGGCACTTGCGACGTTCCGCCGCGCGAGCGCGAGGCCGTGATCGGATACTACTGGCCGCACTGAGGGCGTGCTACAGCAACGTCCGGAATTTTGGGCGCTTCGGGATCCGACTATGGCCAGTTTCAACACGGTTGCGGGCTGCGTACTGGCCTCGGCGCTGTTCGCGATGGTGGTGGGCAAAGTCTCCAACGCCCTGGTTCATCCGCACAAGCTCGACAAGCCCGCGCTCGCGGTGTCCGACGAGGCGCCGCAGACGGCTGCCGCTGCAGCACCCGCGCAGGAGCTGCCGCCGATCGGGCCCAAGCTCGCCGGCGCCAATGTCGAGGCGGGCAAGGCGATCTTCCAGAAGCAGTGCTTCACCTGCCATACCGCCGACAAGGGCGGCGCCAACAAGGTCGGCCCCAATCTGTGGGACGTCGTCGGCCGCAAGAAGGCGAGCCACGCGGGCTTCGCCTACTCCTCGGCCCTGCAGGGCAAGGGCGGCGACTGGACCTATGAAGACATCGACCACATGGTCTTCAAGCCGACGGCTTACGTGAAGGGCACCAAGATGGCCTTCGCAGGTCTGCCCAAGGAGCAGGAGCGCGCCGACGTGATCGCCTACCTGCGCACCATGGCCGATTCGCCCAAGCCGCTGCCCTAGGGTCGCAAACACCGTGGCCGGGTCGGTTCCCGCCGAGCTGGTCGCTCTGGCCCAGCGTCTCGCCGACGCGGCACGGCCGATCGCCAATCGCTATTTCCGCACCGCCGTCACGGTCGACGACAAGACCGATGCGAGCCCCGTCACCATCGCCGACCGCGAAGCCGAGACGGCCATGCGCGCACTGCTCACCGAGCACGTGCCGCAGCACGGCGTGTTCGGCGAGGAGCACGGCGCGGTGCGGACCGACGCCGACTATGTCTGGGTGCTCGATCCGATCGACGGCACCAAGGCCTTCATCACCGGCCTGCCGATCTTCGGCACGCTGATCGCGCTCTTGCATCACGGCAAGCCCGTGCTGGGCGTAATCGACCAGCCGATCCTCAAGGAGCGCTGGCTGGGCGTTTCAGGCGAGCGCTCGACCTTCAACGGCCAGCCGATCCAGGTGCGCGCCTGTCCTCGCCTTGCGCATGCCTACATGTATTCGACCGCGCCGCTCATGTTCACTGGTGAGTGGGAGAAGCGCCACGAGGCGCTGACCCAGCAGGTGAAACTCTTCCGCTGGGGTGGCGACTGCTACGCCTACGGTCTGCTGGCCTCGGGCCACGTCGACCTGGTGGTCGAGAATTCGCTGAAGCTCTACGACTTCGCGGCCCTCGTGCCCGTCGTCAAAGGCGCCGGCGGGCTGATAACCGACTGGCAGGGCGGCGAGCTCGACATCAACTCGGACGGATCGGTTCTGGCGGCAGGCGATCCCGCCATCCATCGCGCCGCATCGGCCGTGCTGGCGGGCGACGATTCCGGCGCGCCGGAAAGGCGCCGTCGTCTCGGCTAACGGGCCTGCCACGCCTCGCGGTCGATGTCGTACCAGAGGATGTCGGTGAATTCCCTGTAGTCGACGCGGCGGCGATAGATGAGGCCGAGCCGCTTCATCACCGCCTGCGAGGCGAGGTTGTCGGGCAGCGTGATGGCGAAGATCAGATCGAGCTTGGTCGTCCCAAAGCCATGGGCGAGCGCCGCGCGCGCCACCTCGGTGGCGTAGCCGTGGCCCCAGGCGTCGGGATGCAGCGCCCACAGGACCTCGGTCTTGTCGAACTCGGGCACGAAATTCAGGCCGCCATGGCCGATCAGCCTGTCGCCGAGGAAGACGCCCCACGGTGCATAGCGCCGTTCCTGCCAGGCCGCGGCAAAGCGGCCGATCGTGCCGCGCACCGCCTCGACGGGCTCGCCTTTCACAGGCGGCAGCCACTTGGCCACCTCGGGATGGCAACGCACGGCGGCGTAGGCTTCGGCGTCATCGGCCACCAGGGGCCGCAGGCAAAGCCGTTCGGTCTTGAGCGCTGTCATCTTTACGGAACTTTACACGGCCGAGAGGGAGGCGAAACGGTCCTGCTCCATATCACCGTCACGGGGAACCCCAACCCCAGAGCAAGGAGAGTGACATGGTAAACGACATCAAGCCCGCCGGCACCCGGCGCAAGAGCCTGACCACGATGATGGCAGCCCTGCTGGCCGGCAGCATCGCGGCCACTGCGGGCGGCGTCGCCTACGCCAAGACCGATGGCCCGATCGATCCGGCCAAGTTCCAGCAGCGCATCGAGAAGCGCGTGGACAAGGCGCTCGGCAACACCGACGCCACCGCCGACCAGAAGAAGAAGGTCACGGAGATCCTGCAGACCGCCTTCAAGGACATGAAGGGCTTCCACAACCAGCGCGTCGAGAACCGCAAGGCCATGGAAGCGGCGATGCAGGCACCGACCATCGATGCGGCGAAGATCGAGCAGATCCGCGCCGAGCAGATGAAGATCGCCGACGCGAGCTCCAAGCGCTTCACCCAGGCGCTGGTCGATGCCGGCAACGTGCTGAATGCCTCGCAGCGCCAGGCTTTCTTCAAGACCTGGAACGAGCGCCGTTGGCATCGCGGCTAAGAGGCACGGATGACATCGAGGGTGCCGCGGCCCGATACTGAGGTGATGGCCGAGCGCATCCTGATGATCGACGACGACAGCCGCCTCGCCGGGATGGTCTCCGACTATCTCGGCGGGGCGGGCTTTCGTCTGACCATCGCCGGGACCGGCCGCGAGGGCGAGGCGCTGCTGAAGCGCGAGACCTTCGACGCCATCATCCTCGACCTCATGCTGCCCGATGCCGACGGTCTCGATCTCTGCCGCCGTCTGCGCACTGTCACCGACCTGCCGATCCTGATGTTGACGGCACGCGGCGAGCCGATGGACCGCGTGATCGGCCTGGAGGTCGGCGCCGACGACTATCTCGCCAAGCCGTTCGAGCCGCGCGAGCTGCAGGCCAGGCTACGCGCCATCCTGCGCCGCAAGGGCATGCCGGCGAAGAGCGAGACGCTGCGTTTCGGCCGCCTCGAGATCGACAAGGGGGCGCGCGTGGTACGCGTCGACGGCGAGGAACGCACCATCACCTCCTACCAGTTCGCGCTCCTGCTGGCGCTGGCCGAACGGGCCGGCCGCGTGCTGTCGCGCGACGCGGTGATGGATCTTTTGAAGGGCGAGAAGCTCGAGGCCTTCGACCGTTCGGTCGACGTCCACATCTCGCGCATCCGCGCCGCCATCGAGGACGATCCCAAGAAGCCACGCCGCATCCTGACGATCCGCGGCGCGGGCTATGTCTTCGCCAAGGATCAGGATCGATGAGCCCTCTCATTCACCTCCCCGTATGACGGGGGAGGATTTGAGTCATTGACCGATGCAGCGCCTCTACCTCCAATTCTACCTCACCATCCTCGTCGTGCTGGCGGTGTTCGTCGGCGCAGCCGCGCTGCTGTGGCGGCTGGCCGACGACGATGCCCGCACGCCGCAGTATTTCGAGGTCGCGGCCGAGCTGACCGGCGCGCTGTTGCCCGACCTGGACGCACCGATTGTCGACCAGCAGCGTGCCATCGAGGCCCTGTATCGCAAGCTGCGCTTCGACATCGCCCTGTACCGGCCTGACGGCACCATGATCGCCATGGCCGGCCGGCCACCGCCGCGCTTCGAGCCGGCGCGCGCCCGCCAGGGCTGGCGGCGCGGCCCGGCCGGACCGAATTTCACCTTGCTTCTTCCCGACGGTCGCTGGCTGGTCGCCCGCCAGGTGCGCGAGCGCACCAATCCGACCTTCTGGATCACCGCCTTTCTGGCGCTGGTGGCGCTCGCCGTCGCGGTTGGCGCTTATCCCGTGGTGCGCGGGCTCGGCCGGCGGCTCGAGCGGCTGAAGGCCGGTGTCGAGCAGTTCGGCAACGACCTCGGCGCGCGCGTGAAGGTCGAGGGCCGCGACGAGGTCGCCGCCCTGGCGCAAAGCTTCAACCGGTCGGCCGAGCGCATAGAGCAGCTCGTCGCCGCCCATCGGATGCTGCTCGCCAATTGCAGCCACGAATTGCGCACGCCGCTCGCCCGCATCGCCGTCGCCGCTTCGCTGCTGGGCGAAGGCGCCGATGCCAAGACTCGCGAATCGCTGAAGCACGATGTCGAGGAACTCGACCAGCTGATCGAGCAGATCCTTTTGGCAAGCCGTCTGGAAGCGCTGCCGACGCTGGAGCATCGCGAACCGGTCGACCTTCTGGCGCTGGCCGCCGAAGAGGCCGCGCGCTTCGACCTTGATGCCACCGGCCAACCGGTCACCGTGTCGGGCGACCGGACGCTGCTGCGCCGCCTGATCCGCAATCTTCTGGAGAACGCGCGGCGCTACGCCGGCAAAGGGCCGATCGAAATCTCCGTCACGCTACAGGCCGGCCGCGCCGTCCTGGAAGTCTCCGACCACGGGCCCGGCGTGCCGGCGTCGGAACGGCAACGCATCTTCGAGCCCTTCTATCGCCTGGCCGGCGGCAGCGAGACCGGCCGCGGCAGCGGGCTCGGCCTCGCCCTGGTGCTCGACATCGCTCGCCGTCACGGCGGCGACGCCGTCTGCCTGGCGGCAGAAAGCGGCGGCAGCCGCTTCCGGATCGACCTGCCGGCTGCGTAAGATGCCCGGTGAACGCCCGTTGATGTTGATGGCGTTTAGCAGGGAGCGGCCCAATGGATTTCGACATTCCCGCGGAGATCTCGGCCTATCTCCGGGAGCTCGACGCCTTCATCGAGCGCGAGATCCGGCCGCTGGAGCGCGAGAACGACAACATCCGTTTCTTCGACCATCGCCGCGAGCACGCCCGCACCGACTGGGACAATGACGGCCAGCCGCGCCACGAATGGGAGGCGCTTCTGGCCGAGATGCGCCGCCGCGCCGACAAGGCGGGCCATCTGCGCTTCGGCCTGCCGAAGGCGCTGGGCGGCAAGGAAGGCTCGAACCTCGCCATGGCGATCATCCGCGAGCATCTCGCGCACAAGGGGCTCGGCTTGCACAACGACCTGCAGAACGAGAGCTCGATCGTCGGCAACTTCCCGGTCGCCCTGCTGCTGCACCGCTTCGGCACCAAGGAGCAGAAGGAGCGTTATCTCGAGGGCATGCTCACCGGCAAGGAGCGCATCGCCTTCGGCCTCACCGAGCCCAACCACGGTTCGGACGCCACCTTCATGGAGACTACCGCGACAAAGCAGGGCTCCGACTGGGTGATCAACGGCATGAAGCGGTTCAACACCGGCATGCACACCGCCACGGTCGACCTCGTCTTCGCCCGCACCTCGGGCAAGGCCGGCGACGCGCGCGGCATCTCAGCCTTCCTGACGCCGGTGACCTCGCCCGGCTTCAAGGTCGAGCACATGTGGTGGACCTTCAACATGCCGTCCGACCACGCCGAGGTCTCGCTGACCAACGTCAAGGTGCCGGCCTCGACCATGCTGGGCGAGGAAGGCCGCGGGCTCGACGTCGCCCAGACCTTCGTGCACGAGAACCGCATCCGCCAGGCCGCATCGAGCCTCGGCGCGGCGCAGTACTGCATCGACATGTCGGTGGCCTATGCCAAGAACCGCAAGGTGTTCGGCAAGGCGCTGGCCTCGAACCAGGCGATCCAGTTCCCGCTCGCCGAGCTGCACACCGAGGCCGAGATGACGCGAGGCCTGGTGCGCAAGACGGCGTGGCATCTCGACCGCGAGCATCACATGAACGTCAGCGAATGGGTGGCGATGTCGAACTACCGTGCCAACCGCCTGGTCTGCGACGCGGCCGACCGCGCCATCCAGGTCCACGGCGGCATCGGCTATTCGCGCCACACGCCGTTCGAGCACATCTATCGCCATCACCGGCGCTATCGCATCACCGAAGGCTCGGAGGAAATCCAGATCCGCCGCGTCGCCGGCGCGCTGTTCGGCTTCTGGGGCGCACAGAAGGCATCGACGGCTCCCAAGCAATGAAGCCGCTCTTCCACCTCCCCCGTCTTACGGGGGAGGAATGAAATCGAAGAGCAAGAACCGCTTCACCGGCGACGCCATCATGTTCGGCACGGCGATGCTCCTGGGCTCGAGCTATCCGTTCGCCAAGGACGTTCTCGCCGTCATGAGCCCCCTGCTCTACAGCGCCTCGCGCTACCTCGTGGCCGGCCTGTTTCTGTTCGCCGCAGCGGCGCTGATGCGCAGGCCCATCGCCCTGTCGCGCCGCGACTGGCTGCCGATGATCCTGCTGTCGCTGACCGGCGTGGCGTTGTTCCAGGCTTCCTGGGGTTTGGCGATGGCACGAACGCCGCCGTCGGTCGGCTCGATCGTCATGACCACCACGACGGCATTCTCGGCGGTCCTCGCCTGGTTCGGCGGCCGCCGCCTCCCGGCTCTCGGCTGGACCGGCATCGTTGTCGCCTTCGCGGGCGTCGTGGTCGTCGTCAACAATTCGCTGACGCGTTTCACCATCTCTTTCGGCAGCCTGGACGGCACCCTGATCTGGATGCTGGCGGCCTTCGCCTGGGCGCTCTATGTCGAGCGCAGTGCGCCCTACAACCTGCGGCTGGGCGCTCTGACCGTCGTAGCATGGACCACCCTGATCGGCGCGCTGATCCTGCTGCCTATCGCGCTGATCTTCGACTCCCTCGGCGAGTTCGCCCAGCTCGACGACCGCCTGCTGGGCTACTGGCTCTACACCGCGATCTTCCCCGTGGGCGTGGCCTTCCTCGGGCTCACGGCAGGCCTGGACCGGCTGGGGGTGAGCCGGGTCATGGTCTACATGTACCTGATCCCGGTGGCGGGCGTGGGCCTGTCGGCGGCGTTTTTCGGCGATCCGCTGACGGCAGCCCGCGTGCTGGGCGGCCTGATCGTGCTTCTGGGCGTCATTCTGACGCGCGTTGCGCTCGACCGCGCGGCGCGGGTTCCTGTATGAACGGGCTGCCAACTTAGAGGAATTCCAATGGCCCGCCCGGCCAACCGCAAAAAGGCGGCTCCCAAGGCCACGTCCAAGGGGGCAACCGTCACCCAGATGCTCACGACCCCCGGCTCAGGCGGGCGGCGGGCCTTCGTGTCGCGCGCCACCAAGGAGACGCGCATCGCCGCCGCCATCAACCTCGACGGCACCGGCAAGTACGACATCAAGACCGGCATCGGCTTCCTCGACCACATGCTGGAGCAGCTAAGCCGCCACAGCCTGATCGACATCACGCTGCGCGCCGAGGGCGACCTGCACATCGACTACCACCACACCACCGAGGACTCGGGCATCGTGCTGGGCGAGTGCCTCACGAAGGCGCTGGGCGACCGCGCCGGCATCCGCCGCTATGGCGCGGCCCACATCCCGATGGACGAGACGCTGACCGAGGTGGCGCTCGACGCCTCCAACCGGCCCTACCTGATCTGGAAGGTCGCCTTCTCCAAGCCCAAGCTCGGCACCATGGACACCGAGCTGTTCAAGGAGTGGTTCCAGGCCTTCGCCCAGCTCGGCGGGCTGACGCTGCACGTGTGGAACCACTACGGCGACAACAACCACCATATCGTCGAGAGCTGCTTCAAGGGGCTGGCGCGCGCGCTGCGCGTCGCGGTCGAGATCGACCCACGCCAGACCCAGGCGGTTCCCAGCACCAAGGGCGTTCTCTGAACGCCGCCTTGTGATTATTGGCCGATGACCGTCGCCATCGTCGATTACGGATCGGGTAATCTCCGCTCCGCCGCGAAAGCCATCGAGCGCGCCGCGCGCGAAGCGGGCGCCGACGATCGCGTGCTGGTGACGTCGAACCCGCGCGAGGTGGCCGATGCGGACCGCGTCGTGCTGCCGGGCGTCGGCGCCTTCGCCGACTGCCGGGCCGGGCTCTACGGCGTGCCCGGCATGGTCGACACCCTGCAGCGCGCGGTGATCGAGCAGGGCAAGCCCTTCCTCGGCATCTGCGTCGGCATGCAGCTCATGGCCACGCGCGGCGTCGAGTACGGCGTCCATGCCGGCCTGGACTGGATCCAGGGCGACGTCGTGCGCATCGATCCCGGCAAGGACCATCTGAAGATCCCGCACATGGGATGGAACGAGCTCAGCGCGCTCAAGCCGCACGCCTTGCTCGACGGCATCGCCGAGCGCGACCACGCCTACTTCGTGCACTCCTTCCAGCTCAAGGCGAGCCGTGCGGAGACGGTGCTGGCCATGACCGACTATGGCGGGCCGATCACCGCCGTCGTCGGTCGCGACAACCTCGCGGGCACGCAATTTCATCCCGAAAAGAGCCAGGCGACGGGCCTGAAACTGATCGCCAACTTCCTGCGCTGGAAGCCCTGAGGGCGCGAAACCTACGGGCCGCGTTCAGCGTTGCCCGCAATGCCTTCCTCCCGCACCACCACCATCGCTTTCTTTGTAGCCCTGCTGGCTTCGGCGCTGGTGCTCGGCCCGGCTCTGGCCCACCTGTTGGAATTGCCCAACAAGATCGACCTGCCGCGCGACGAATACTTCATCGTCCAGAAGGCCTATCGCGGCTGGAACCAGATCTCCTGGATACTGGCTGTCCAGGTCATCGCTCTTGCAAGCGCCGCAGTCCTGGCGCGGGTGGAGCGGCGCGTGATGCTGCTGACCGTTCTCGCCCTGGCCTGCGTCCTGGCAGCCCAAGGCGTGTTCTGGGCCTTCACCTACCCCGCCAATGTCGCGACGAACGACTGGACCGTCGTGCCGGACACCTGGGCCAGCCTGCGCCAGCAATGGGAATACTCGCATGCCGCGGGCGCCGCTTTCCAACTGCTGGGCTTCTGCCTGCTGATCAGTGCCGTCCTGTCGCGCCGCCGACGGTAACCAATCGTCCCGCTCAGGCGTTCCTGCCGTATTCCCCACAGGAGAAAGCGGCATGCGCGTGCGCGAGATGTTGTCGAGCCATCCCCGAGCGGCCGGTGTCGTCAACGATGCCCTCGCACAGTGCATAGAAGCCTGCTTCGATTGTGCCCAGGTCTGCATGTCCTGCGCCGACGCCTGCCTCGCCGAGGACCGATCCTCGGAGCTCGCCCGCTGCATCCGCCTCGATCTCGATTGCGCCGACGCCTGTGCCACCACCGGCTCGGTCCTGACGCGGCGGACGGCCGCCACCTCGGCGCTGATGGTGCAGATGCTGGAGACCTGCGCCGACTTCTGCCGCCTGTGCGCCGACGAGTGCGAACGGCACGCCGGCCATCATGAGCATTGCCGCCTGTGCGCCGAGACCTGCCGGCAGTGCGAGCGCGCCTGTCACCAGGCGGCGACCACGAGCGGCCTCACCGGCCCCTAAGGGACCTCAGCCACGCGGCGGCAAGGTGAAGCCGGCGTTGCGGAGCTTGCGCTCGAGGATGGGGATCGACGCCGCGGCATCGCCTTCATGGCACTTGGCAAGAGCCACGCCGCCGTTGACGTCGGGCTTGACCGGCGCGCTGGGTCCGGCCTCCGACCGTCCGACATAGCGGATGTAGAGTTCGCTGAGCTTAGCGCAGTAGCGCAAGTCGGCCGCGTTCGCGACTTGCTGGGCCTGCACTGCCGGCGGCAAGGAGATCGCGGCGACCAGAATCGAGAGAGCAAGAGCTTTCGGCATGGCGAAGCCTGATGAAATCCAGTCTACAAAGTGGGCTGCAAACTGGGCGTAAAAGCGGCGGGGCTCTCGTGGGGAAAACGAAATCATCCAGGCGCGGGCGGCCGCGGGCGGTGCTCGACCTCGAGCGTTACGTGCCTGCCTTGCTGGTATTCCTCGCCAACAAGCTGACCAGCGGAGCGTCGGCCGTCCTGCGTCGGCATTTCGGCGTCGGCACCACCGAGTGGCGTATCATGGCCATGCTCGCGGTCGAGCCATGGATCGCCGCCGGACGCGTGTGCAAGGTGATCGGCTTCGACAAGGCCGCCGTCAGCCGGACCCTGGTCATGCTGCAGGACAAGGGACTGATCCAGGCCCGCTCCCATCACTCCGATGGCCGCAGCCTGGTCTATGCGCTCAGCGACAGGGGCTGGCGCCTGCATGGTCGCATCCTGGAACTCTCGCTCGAGCGCGAGCGACGCCTGCTGGGCGACCTGTCCGCCGCCGAGCGCGAGACCCTCATCGGTCTCCTGAACCGCCTGCACCGGCGCATCCCGGACATGAACGCTGCCATCGGCATTCCGCCGGAACGATAGGTTCCCCGAGGCCGCCAGCAGTTCGTCACAACGGCGGTGGCGGGGAATTACGCTGAATTTCGCTAGTTTCGTGCTATCCAAATTCGACCCGGTAAAACCGCAATTCTTCGGGCCTTTTTGGTCCTTCGGACAATTTCGCTAGTTTCGCTGGCCATTTTCGTTCGGGAGCGTTTCGTTCGGCATTCTCGTCATTGAGCTCGCGCACCCGGGCCTTGCCGAGCGGGTCCGCCGGCCGGCTGTTGTGGATCGGATAGACGATGCATAGAGCGATAGACGCCGGACTCTATCTAAAACCACCGTGCTTGTCAATAACTACAGTTAATCTCGATGAGCGCAGCCTGCCCACCGGGCGATGGCGTGTTCGTTTATTGCGACTTTTGGTGCTCCAGAAGGGGGTCCCTATCGTGGGCCGACGCCGCCGTCACACCATGGCTTGTGCGGCCCAACCCGACTGCTGGCAGTGCTGCCATCGACCAGAAAGTTGACAAGTCAACAAACGAGCCGCAGGCTTTGCCGCGTACCTGATCGGGAGGAAACCATGTTCATCAAGAACACCTGGTACGTGGCTGGATGGAGCAAGGAGGTGCCGCAGGACGGCTTCCTGGCACGCACGATCCTCGGCCTGCCGCTGGCGCTGTGGCGCGACCAGGCGGGCAAGGTCGTGGCCTTCGAGGACATGTGCTGCCATCGCGGCGCGCCCCTGTCGCGCGGCCGGCGCGAAGGCGACACGGTGCGCTGCCTCTATCACGGCCTGCTGTTCGACCGCGCCGGCAAGTGCATAGAAGTGCCGTCGCAGGACACCGTCCCGGCCAACGCCTGCGTGCGCACCTTCCCGGTGGTCGAGCGCCATCGCTGGATCTGGATCTGGATGGGCGATGCGGCCAAGGCCGACCCCGCCCTCATCCCCGATACGCACTGGCTCGAGGATCCGGGCTGGCGCAGCCTCGACGGCTACACGCACTACGACACGAACTACCTGCTGATCTGCGACAACCTGCTCGATCTCGCGCACCTGCCCTACGTCCATCCCACGACGCTCGGCGGCTCGGAGGACTACGCGCGCAACCCCGCCACCGTCGAGACGCTGGAACGCGGTGTGCGGGTGACGCGCTGGGCGCTCGACACGGCGCCGCCGCCTTTCATCCAGAAGGTGCGGCCCTACGACGGCCTGGTCGACCGCTGGAACATCTATGATTTCCTGATCCCCGGCATCTTCCTGATGGATTCAGGCATGGCACCCGCCGGCACCGGCGCCCAGCAGGGCACCCGCGAGAATGCCGCCTCGTTCCATGGCTGCCAGGCGCTGACGCCGGAGACCGAAACGGCCACTCACTACTTCTTCGCCCATCCGCACGACTTCGCTCTCGACCGGCCCGACGTTACGGCGTCGATCCATCAGAGCGTGGTCGAGGCGTTCAAGGAGGACCGGGCCATTGTGACAGCGCAGGCCGAAAACCTCGCCAAACGGCCGGACTTCCGGATGACGGCCATCCGCGCCGACCAGGCGCTCAGCCGCTATCGCTGGCTGGTCGAACGCATGTTGGCCGACGAAGCCCCGGCGAGCGCGCCGTCGCTGGCGACGGCGGCCGAATAAGCCCGCTAGAGCGCACGGGAGATCGTGGTTCCACAGGGCATGATGGGTCCGGCTGATTCCAGCCGGACCCATCATGCTCTACGCTGCCGACAAGGAAAGCGACGTCGACGCCAGAAAGGCGCCGAGGGAACGTTCGATCAGGCCGCGGTCCAGGCCGTCGACGATGAAGACCAGCCGCGAGCGGCGGTCGGCGTCCGGCCAGGCCGACATATGGATGGGCGGATGGACCAGGCGCTGCACGCCGTGGATGGCGACCGGTGTGTCGGTATCGGCGACGTTCAGGATGCCCTTGACGCGCAACACCCGATCGCCATGGCGGTTGAGCAGCATGCTGAGCCACAGGCCGAACAGCGTCCAGTCGACCGGACCGTCGAACGACAGCGCGAAGGCGTGGATGGTCTCGTCATGCCGATTGCGGTCGGGGGCTTCGGCGGAGTCGCTGGCCGCAAGCTCAGCCGCGAACCAGCGTCGCGCCGCCTCGCTGCGACCGGCCGTCGCGAACAGGTCATGCGACAGGAGCGCCGCGGCATCGAGTGGTGCCTCGGCGGCTCGCCACAGCGGCGCCGACGGATTGATGCGACCGAGCCGCTCGACCAGCGCATCGGTGCCCTCCGCCCCGGCAAGATCGGTCTTGGTCAGCACAAGGCGATCGGCGACGGCGATCTGCTTGGTGCATTCGACCTGACGGGCGAGCTGGCCTGAGCCGTTCACCGCGTCCACGGTGGTGATGACGTTGCCGAGCCGGAAGTGGTGGCGCAGCACGGGATCGGCCTGCACCGTCGACAGGATGGGGAACGGATCGGCGAGGCCGGTGCTCTCGACGACCAGCCGACGGAAGCGCGGCACCGTCCCGCGCTCGCGCTTGGAATGCAGGTCCCGGATCGCCGCCGACAGCTCGCCGCGGATGGTGCAGCACAGGCAGCCCGACTGCAGCAACACCATGGTGTCGTCGATGCGCTCGAGCAGGTGATGATCGAGCCCGACTTCGCCGAACTCGTTGATCAGTACGGCGGTGTCGCCGAGCGCCGGATCGGCGAGCAGGCGCTGCAGCAGCGTCGTCTTGCCCGAGCCCAGGAAGCCCGTGATCAGGTTGACCGGCGTGAAGACGGGGTCAGGCACTTGACCCCTCCAGCCGGATGATGAGGTCAGGATCGAGCGGATCACACGGACGGCCCAGAAGCCTCTCGGCGGCGGCCCACAGATGGCCAAGGTCCTCGACCAGCTCGGTCTTGCCGGTCGCCGTCGACAGGATGAACGAGCTCGCCTGCCAGTCGCTGAGTGTCAGCCCGTAGTAGGCCAGCACCCGGCTGGCGCAGGCGATGCGATGCGCCCGCTCGCGCCGGCGCTGCAGGGGGTCGACGTTGCGCGTGAAGACGCCGGGGCGTGCGGCGGCGTCGGTCCAGTGACCGCTGCCGCCGAGGACGCCGCATAGGGAGCACATGACCTACCCGTCATCCCGAGCGGAGCGAAGCGAAGTCGAGGGACCTCGTCTTCCACGGCCGGCACCACATGACGAGGTCCCTCCACTGCGCCTCGCTGCGCTCCGCTCCGGTCGGGATGACGGTGGTCACTTCTTCCTCGGCGACCGCCGCACAAAATCGTCGGCCATCTCGTTCATGGTCACGAACCGCACGCCGGGATGGCCGATCATGTGGTGGTACAGCCGCTCCAGCATCATCAGCACGTGCGGCCGGCCCGAGACGTCGGGATGGATGGTCATGGGGAACACCGCGTAGTCGTATTCGCGATAGACCCAGTCGAACTGGTCGCGCCACATCTCCTCGATGTCGCGCGGATTGACGAAGCCGTGGCTGTTCGGCGACTTCTTGATGAACATCATGGGCGGCAGGTCGTCGAGGTACCAGCTCGCCGGGATCTCGATCAGGTCGGTCTCCTGGCCGCGCTTCAACGGCACCATCCAGTCCCGCGGCTTCTTGGCGTAGTCGATCTTGGTCCAGCTGTCGCCGACCCGCACATAGTAGGGCTGGTGGTCGTTGTGCATCAGCGAATGGTCGTACTTGATGCCGCGCTCCAGCAGCAGCTCGTTGGTGACCGGCGAGAACTCCCACCACGGCGCCACATAGCCGGTCGGCCGCTTGCCTGACAGCTTGGTTACAAGATCGATGCACTTGTCGAGAATCTCGGTCTCCTGCTCGCGCGTCATGGCGATCGGATTCTCGTGGCTGTAGCCGTGGATGCCGATCTCGTGACCGGCATCGGCCACCGCCTTCATCTCCTTGGGAAAAGTCTCGATCGAGTGGCCAGGGATGAACCAGGTGGTCTTGATGCCCAGCCGCTCGAACATCCTGAGCAGGCGAGGGCTGCCGACCTCACCCGCAAACAGGCCGCGCGATATGTCGTCCGGCGAGTCCTCGCCGCCGTAGCTGCCCAGCCAGCCGGCAACGGCATCGACGTCGACGCCGAAGCCGCACAGGATCTCCTTGGCCATCGTCCCATACTCCCTTCCGGTTCAGTAGGGACGGTGGAGCAAAAAGCGTTCCGCGACGAGCCTGCAACGCCGCACAGTGCAGTTGCAAAAATAGTGTCATGCCGAGCGCAGCGAGGGACCTTAAGCGATGTCGAAATAAAGGTCCCTCGCGTCGCTCGGGATGACATCGCCTACCAGGGTCAAACCCGTAAAAGCCAGCCCCGCCGTGTCTGCTTCCGGCCGGATTCCAGACATCGCGAACGTCGAGCGTTTCGTCAGAGGTTGACCCATAGCGGACATGGCAGAGACGCTTACGCGAGACTCGAATGCCTTTCGTAGCACAGCAAATCGAAGCACGGATGGCGACGGGGGCAAGACGTCCTCGATTAGTTCAGAGACGACAGACATTCCATTGGATCCGTTGGCGAGAATCACGACGGCTACCTGCTTGTGCACCGAGACGATGGCGCAGCAGTGCCGGTCGTCTCGGAAACTACTCCTTGCGCCAAACCGTGGCGAGCCAGGGCTGTTCATCACGCGATAGCCCGGGCGGGCGGTAGTAATGCCGTATTTCGGAAAATCCCGCGGCGGTGACATAGGCGCGCCAGGTCTCAAGATTGAAAAAGCAGCAATAGCGACTGTTGCTCAACCCTTCCTCGTTGTTCCCGCGTGGATTCGAAGAGAAAAGGACGCCTCCGGCACGCAAGGCTGCGTTGAGTTCGCGCAATACCCTCGGCAACTCCTTACTCGGAACGTGGAACAGCGAAGCGTTTGCAAACACGCCGTGGAAATGGGTCTTGGGCAATGCCATCGCAAGAAAATCCTGATGAAGAACTTCGCATCCGGAATTGGAGCGCGCCATGGCCACGAATTCCTTCGACCCGTCCAAGCCCACGGCATCATGTCCCAATGCGCGAAAATGGCAGAGATCCCGACCTGGTCCACAACCCAGGTCAAGGATGGCGTAAGGAGGATCACCCTCAATCGCGTCCAGGAGCGCTGCGTAGTTTTGGCTGACATCGTGATCCCGTGTGCCATCCCAGAACGCGTGGGCCATCCGATCGTATTCGGCGATGGTACCCGAGGAAAAACGACGCAACTGCCCGCCGCCGACCAGAGATGACTCGGTGGCAGCTTCATCCATCCGCTTAACCATGCCCATTTTCTCCCGTGCCTACCGACAATCTCATCATGGGCTGTCGCCGGTTTGACGGGCGCGATCGTAGGCCAATGTGCTCGCCATAGTCGAACGCGCTGGCATCGCCGTCGCCCCTTCGAAGGCACCACCTCCTCGCACGGGCGGAGAGGCGGCGCTATTATTCGTCGCTCGGCGGGGGCAGAGCCTGGCGGAGGGGTATGCCATGACCACGGTTGTGGTGTTCGGCGGCTCGGGGTTCCTAGGTCGGCGGCTCGTGCGGCGCCTTGCCGGGGACGGATTGAATGTCCGCGTCGCGGTCCGCCATCCCGCCCCGGCGCGACGCATCCTGAAGGCGGCCGGCCTGGACTTGGTCATGGTCCAACGCGCTGACGTGTGCGACCAAGCCACGGTTGCGGCAGCTATCGCCGGAGCCGACGCCGTGGTGAACGCCGTTTCGGCCTATGTCGAGCGGGGTGGCGTGACATTCGAGGCGGTGCACGTGCGCGGCGCTGAGATGGTAGCGCGAGGCGCGGCCGCGGCCGGCGTCGCCCGCCTCGTGCTCTTCTCCGGCATCGGTGCTGATCCCGGATCGCGGTCGTCTTACATCCGCGCACGCGGGCGCGGCGAACGGGTGGTCCAGCGGGAATTTCCTGGCGCTACGATCGTTCGTCCAAGCACCATGTTCGGTCCGGGCGACGCGTTGTTCGGCACGCTGGCCGACCTCGCGCGGCTACTCCCGATCCTGCCTCTCATCGGCGCCGGCCGCACCCGCCTTCAGCCAGTCTATGTAGAAGACGTGGCGGAGGCCGTCGCTCGCGTGCTCGCCGACCCCATGACCGCCAGCCGGACCTACGAGATTACCGGGCCAAACGTGTACACGCTGCGCGAGCTGGTCGGGATCACGCTGCGCCTCATGGGCAGGCGGCGGCTGCTCGTCCCGGTGCCCTTCGCGATAGCCGAGCTCCTGGCGCGGCTGTTCGAGCTTCTGCCGAGCCCGCCGCTGACTACAGGGCAGGTTGATCTTCTCAGGATGGACAACGTGGCGAGCGGGACCTTGCCGGGCCTCCAAGACCTCAACATCCAGCCGAAAGCGGTCGAGGATGTCGTGCCGACCTATGTTCGCCGGCCGGGCGCATCGGAACCGGACTGAGCCGGCGGCTCAGGATCGGCAGTCTGTGCTACGATCGGGATTACGCCATGGAAAAGGCCGACCTGTCGAAGACGAAGCCTGCGTTGCCCCGCGAATCCTCGCGGCCGGCCCGGCTGCGCGCGGTTTCGCTCGAGGCACTCGAGCAAATCCTGAGCGCGCACCGTATTTATCTTGAGACGAGCCGGGAACAGGGGACGCGCGCCGATCTCAGCGCTGCCGACCTTACGGGGTGTGATCTTTCCGGCAAGGCGCTGCGGCGGATAAAGCTCGACCATGCACTCTTGCGAAACGCCAATCTCGCATACGCCAATCTGCAAAGAGCAAATCTGATCGGGGCCGACTTGGGCGGCGCCTGTTTGACCGGGGCCGATCTCGGGGGCGCCCGGTTATCCGGCGCCAACCTCGATGCGGCGCAGATCGATGCGGCGAGTTTCGTCGGCGCGGACTTGGAGTTTGCCCTTATGACGAAGGCGGTGTTGCGGCAAGCCCAGCTGCAGGGCGCCGATATGAGTGGGATCAACCTTGAAGGGGCCGATTTGCGCGACGCCGATTTGCGCGACGCGAACCTCCGCGGCGCCAACCTTCGGCGGGCGCATATGGATCGCGCGGATCTCAGGGCTGCGCGACTTGGTGGCGCGTTCCTGGACGGTGCATCACTGCGACAGGTTGACCTTCGAGGCGCCTACCTTCGCGTCGCACGATTCGACGGCGCCGACCTCTCGGCCGCGGATTTGCGGGATACGCAGGGCCTGGTTCGCGCCCAACTCGCCACCGCGCTCAGCCTGACAGACAGTCGGCTGCCAACCGGACTGTCCGCACCGGAATAGCCGATGGCCGACGAAGCGCAGCTCGCGGTGCTGAAGCAAGGCGCGGATGCCTGGAACGCGTGGCGGGTGGCGCACTCGGGTACACCGGCCGACCTCGCGAACGCGAGCTTGCGCGGCCTGGACCTCGCCAAGGCCAACCTCGCGGGCGCTGATTGTCGCAAGGCAGATTTTCGCGGCACAATTCTTGGCGGCGCAACATTGACCGACGCCAATCTCGCAGGCGCCAATTTCTTCAAATCAGTCCTCGATGCCGCTGATCTTGCCGGTGCCAATCTTATCGGCGCCCAGTTCCTCAATTGCGCACAGCTCAAGACCGCGCGGAACTGGCAATCAGCCTTCCGCGATCCAGACCTTGCGTGTGGCGCTCCTGTTCCCGCTCGGCAACGCTAGAGCGATTTCCGATCTGATTGAACCGTTAGAGCACATTCCGTCTGGCTAGAATCAGCCGGACGGAATGTGCCCTGTGTAACCACCATCTCCCATGCGCGCGATTCCGATTAGATGGAACCGCGCGCGGTTCCATCTAATCGGAATCCGCTCTAGCGGTTCAATCAGATCGGAAATGCGCGCCGCCCGGATGCTCGTTGTTCAACGGGCACATTCCGCTCGGCTGATTCCAGCCGAGCGGAATGTGCTCTAAGCGGTCTTGCCAACGCTGTAGGAATGCGCACCCGTGCCGGCCAGCTTGCCGCTATCGACGATCAGATACTCCTCGCGGATCGGGCGACCTTCAAACCAGCATTCGAGGATCTCCCGGGTCCCGGCGGCGTAGCGGGCCTGAGCGGACAATGATGTTCCCGAGGTGTGTGGCGTCATGCCGTGGTGAGGCATCGTCCGCCAAGGGTGGTCGCTCGGCGGCGGCTGCGGGAACCAGACGTCGCCCGCATAACCAGCCAGCTTCCCGCTCTTCAAGGCGCGGACGACAGCGTCGCGATCGCAGATCTTGCCGCGCGCCGTATTCACCAGGTAGGCGCCGCGCTTCATCTTGTCGATGAGGGCGTCATTGAAGAGGTGCTCAGTCTCCGGATGCAGCGGCGCGTTGATCGTGACCACGTCGCAGACGCGCACCATCGACTCGACATTCGGGTGGTAGGTGAGGTTCAGGTCTTTCTCGACATCTTCCGGGAGGCGATGCCGATCGGTGTAGTGAAGCTTGACATCGAAGGACTTCAATCGCCTCAGAACGGCCAAGCCGATGCGTCCGGCGCCGACCGTACCGACTTCCATCGCTTCGAGATCGTAGGAAGAAGACACGCAGTCGGCAATGTTCCACCCGCCGTCGATCACCCACTTGTAGGAAGGGATGTAATTGCGCACCAGCGACAGGATCATCATCACGACGTGTTCGGACACGCTGATGCTGTTGCTATAGGTAACTTCCGCGACTGTGACGCCATGCTCGATGGCAGCTTGAAGGTCGACGTGATCCGACCCGATGCCCGCTGTGATCGCAAGCTTCAGCTTTTTCGCCTTCGCGATCCTTTCCGCCGTCAGGTAGGCTGGCCAGAACGGTTGCGAGATGACGATTTCCGCGTCCGGCAGTTCGCGCTCGAAGACCGAGGTCGCGCCCTCTTTATCCGAGGTGACGACGAAGGTGTGGCCCAGACCCTCCAGGAATTTGCACAGTCCGAGTCCCCCCGAGACAGAACCGAGAAGTTCGCCGGGCTTGAAATCGATCCGCTTCGGCGTCGGCGTTGTCTGGCCCCCGGGATAGCGTTCGATTTTCGGAACGCCATCCCGAGCATAGGATTTCGGATACCCGGCAACCGGATCCTCGTAGAGCACACATAGAACTTTGGCCATTTCTTCCTCCCAGTCGAAATCCCGCCGTCGCGCCAATGCCCTTGAACAGGCTATTTCGCGTGCACGACTCTTATACGGGCATTTTTGGGCAACTCTCATATGGGAGGCTGGACCAGTCGGTTCAACGTCATGACGCTGACGAGCCGGGCCGCCTACGGGTCGACTGCGGTCGAATGCCCGCTGGCCGTAGGAGGCCCGCTCGTGGCACTTCTCGGAAGAAATCTGCCGGGCAGATGAAGTCCGGGCTTAGGCGTGAAGCGGAGTCGAGAGCAACGTGGTGCTACTAAGCGGACCTTTATCCGCCGCCATTTCTTCTCGCCTTCCTGTCCCTACCGCCACGCACTTCCGTTCATGGCCCATCTCTGACGAACCGCTCGCCGTCGCCGATGTCTGGAAGCGGACCAAAAGCAGACGCGCGGCACGACTTTATGGGTTTTGCCCCTAGGCCCGGCTCGCCACCCGCTCCAGATAGGCCGCGGCCCGGCTCTTCCCCTGATGGATCGCCCAGCCGAGCGGCGTGCTGCTCCACAGCTTGTCTGCAACATCGGTGCGGGCGCCCCGCGCGACCAGGAGCTCCATCAGTTCGAGATTCTCGTCGATCGCGGCCTGGTGCAGGGCGGTGCTGTGGGCATGAACCGGCAGGAAGCCGTTGACGTCGGCGCCGGCATCGAGCGCCAGCCGCGCCGCCTCGACTTGGCGGTTGATGACCGCCATGCCGAACACGTTCTGTATCTCCTCGGCCGACGCCTCGCGCAGCAACGTTTCGAGCCGATCGGTACGGCCAAGGGCGGCGGCGATCGGTGCCGTCATCGGATGGCCGGCCTGCAACAGCGCCTGGATCGGCGCGAACTCCCAATGGGCCAGCGTCACGTCGATGGCCTTCGCGGTCGGGATCGCGCCCGCCTTCATCAGCCGTTCGAGCAGTGGGATCTGCAGGCCCTGCTCGCGCGCCGGCAAACTGGTCATCACCAGCTCGAGGGCATAGTCGAGATCGGCCTTGTCGACGCCGCGGTCGATCATCGTCTCGGCGACCTCGACGATATTGTCCGGCATGCGCTTCATCAGCGTCGGATTATTGGCGATGAACCAGAACAGCTTGGGATCGCGGAAATACTGCGATCGGCTGGCCTCGCGATAGCAGTCGGGCTCCAGGATGCGCTCGCTGAGCAGTCGCGGCTCGTCGTCGAGCAGGCGCGCCAATGCCGCAACATCACCCTGCTGCAGCGCCGTCACGGCGGCGCGGAACGAACGGTCGCGGATCACCGGGCGGGCGAGCAGCTCGATGATCGCGGGTTTGTCTGCTGCCTTGCCTCGCCGCGCGGCGGCGAGAGGCGGCCGGCCCTTGGCGTCCGGTTGCCATTCGAGAGCGCCCTTGCGGATCAGCAGCTCGACCAAGGCCAGCGGGCCGCGGTTGGCGGCAGCATGCAGTGCAGTCTCGCCGCCATTGTCACGGCGCGGACTGGCGCCGGCGGAAAGCAGCGCGTCGGCGATGGCCATCCGCACGTCGGCTGGCGCGTCGGACGCACAGGCCTGCCACAGCGGCGTGCCGGTCGCGGCACCGCCATCGTCAGGCGACCGACCGTCGGCGATGAGGCGCCGGACGGCCGCCAGATCGCCTGCCCGAGCGGCCGCGGCGAGCGGGGGAAGCGGTACGGCCTCGCCGCCGCGCGCCGCATCGACGCGACGCATCAGGTCGGCCCAGGTGCCGGCGCCATAATCGGCGGCAACCTTGCGCTGCGCCTCGGCAAGCCCCAGCGACTTGTCGCGGGCCAGCCGCTTGGCCTGCTTGCGCAGATGTTCCTTGGAAGGACGAGCCGGAAGCTCGGACATGGTTCTCCCTTTCCCAAAAAACCCGGTGTCCGCTCGCGGGCAGGAAAAGGTCGAATGACCAGACAGAAATCAGAAGGTGGGCTTTGCCCTCTCCGCGGACGGGTGGCCGCCTTGCCGGCCGGCCGCGAAACTACGAGGCAGAGGGCGACGGCGCAAGAGTGGCGCCGCCCGGACGCGCCGCCGGTGCGCGATGCGGGTTGCGGCCGGCGGCGTCCCACATCAGGCGCGGATCGAACGTCTCGGCGGCGAAGATGGTGGTGAACACCACGGCGCAGAAGGCGAGCGCGCCGACGCCGGGCTCGATGGTGACGGCGCGGCCGAACTGCACCAGCGCGCCCAAAAGCGATTCCATGAAGATGTCGACCATCGACCAGCGGCCGATCCAGGCGACGATGTGATAGAGCACCGTGCGCTCGCGGATCAGGATGGAGGCGCCCGCCCCGGGACGCCCGAGCTGCGTCGCCGCGAGCATGCTGCCCAGCCCTAGAAGCTTGAACAGCGGCACCATGATGCTGGCGAAGAACACCAGGGCGGCCAGCGGATACATGCGGGAATCCAGCAGTTCCTCGACGCCGCCCAGGATGGTGCTGGGCATGCCGGCGCCGAGCTGCATCACGGTCAGCACCGGATAGACGTTGGCCGGGATGTAGAGAACGATGGCGGCAAGCACCAGGGCCCAGGTGCGAGACACGCTGTTGGGCTTGCGCTCATGCACCGTCGCGCCGCAGCGTGGGCAATGCCCGTCGGTCTCGGCCGGCACGCAGACCAGGCCGCAGCCTTCGCAGCCCATGGCGCCCGGTCGCCAGGCGAGCGGCGGGTCGACAGGCATGGGTTCGTGCGTCTCGCCGCGCTGCTCGATCTCCTCCCAGACGGCCTGCGGATCGAACGCCACTTCGGCCCACACCCAGACGACGGTGAGCAGGCCGAGCGCATAGACGGCGGGACCGAGCTCGATCGTCACCAGGTCGCCGAGCTTGGTGTAGGCCACGAATACGCCGAGCAGCAGCACTTCCAGCATGCACCAGGTGTTGAGCCGGCGTGACAGCAGGAACATGTCCCGCATCCTGGGCGGCGGGCGCGGCATTTTCAGCCCGATCAGCACGTAGAGCGTGGCCAGGAACTTGCCGAGCGGCGCATAGGCCGTCGTGAAGGCGACCGCGATCGCCAACGGCCACAGGCCGCGCGCGACCAGCTCGCGCGGTCCTGATTCCAGCACGGTCTCGCGCACGATGCCCGCCGTCGAGACCTTCATCAGCATGGCCATCCACACGACGGTGAACAGCACCATGGCAGCAAAGGTGAGGGCGAGATGGCGGTTGAGCGGATCGACGCGGGTGATGCGCAGCACGGTGCCGCAGCGCGTGCAGTTGCTGCGCAGCCCGGGCGCCATCGCCGGAACGATCTGGAAGAGGCCGCAGCCCGGGCACTCCCGAAGCTGGGGCTTGGTCATCTGGACCGCCGGCGTCCCGCCGGCATCATGCTCATGAGGCCGGCGGGACGCCGGCGGTCCGGAAGAGAAGATGCTCACTGCAGCAGCGTAGCGATTCCGTCGGCCAGCTCGCCGACCGCGTCGCTGATCGCCGCGACCAGGCCCGGTGTGTCCTGGGTGGCCAGTGGCTTGGTGATGGTGAAGGTGCGCGCCGCCGTCCGCCGCGGCCGGTTGAACTCGGCGGCGACCTGGGCGACCAGGATCAGCGAGCCCGCCTTGTCGGCATCGAGCCGCTGGATGTTGACGCCGACGATGCAGTTGTGGTCGGCGGAAATGGCGCCGCTTTCGGCATAGACCGTGCTGCCGGGCAGGCGCTGCGACAGCTCGACCACCAGGACGCGACCGAGCAGGCCGGCCAGCGGCTCGCCCCACCAGTCGTTGGCCCGGATATCGAGCTTGTAGCTTTCCGACGAGCGCACGATCTCGCGGCGGTCAAGGTAGCTCGCCAGCCCGATATCCTTCAGCAGGACGACCTTTGGCCCGCGTGGCAGGGTCGGGCCGGTGCGCGACACGATGGTGTAGTAGTTGGGCTCGGGCGAGGCGCCGCAGGCCGCGGCAACGAGCGGCAGACCGAGGGTGAAGCAGCGGCGGCCGAGAGAGAGGTCCTTCATTCCCTGCCCGTGTTGGTGCGGCCCTTGATCAGGGCCTCGGGATGGCGTGACAGGAGATCGCTGAGCGCACGGAGCGAGCGCGCCGCGTCGGTGAGCTGCGGCAACAGGCGGTCGAGGTCGCGGCGGAAACGCGAATCGTCGCCGTAGCCCGTATTGAACGAGCCGAACAGGCGATTGGCCGAGGTCAGCGAATCCTGCAGCTGCTGGGCGATCGCCGGCAGGCGCTTCAGCGCCGGCGTGCCTTCGACGTCGAGCTTCCTGGCGATGTCCTGGACGTCGAGCATCGCCTTCTCGAGCGCCGCCAGCGTCTTCTTTATCTGTGGGCCGTTGATCGTGGTATCGAGGCCGGCCGCGGCGTTCTCGAAGCTCTTGCCGATCTTGTCGTACTCGATGCGGTTGAGCTTGGTCAGAAGCTCGGCCGCCGATCGCGTGATGGCATCGAAGCCGCCGACCTCCGAGGCCGGGATGATGTAGACGTCGCCCTTCTTCTCCAGCGTCGCCGGTGGCGCATCGGAAATTCGTTCCAGCGCTACTTCCTTCTGACCGGTGATGATGCTTGTCGACTGCAAGGTGGCGCGCAGGCCGGCCTTGATCATGGCCTCGGCGAGCTTTTCCGGATCCGTGCGCTCGGACGCCGCGATGTTGCTCACGCGGCCGGCCTCGATGCGGTAGTGGACCGGCACGACGACGCGATCGAGCTTGGGATCGTAGACCAGGTCGACGTCGGTCACTTCGCCGATCCTGAGGCCGTGGATCGTGACATGGGCGCCCGGCTCAAGCCCCGCGACCGATCCCGGGAAGTAGGACATGAGCCGGATTTGCCGGCCGAAGCCCGCTGACTGCGCATCCTCGAAGTTGCGATAAAGCGCGAACGACTGGTTATTGGCAGCGACAGGTTGCTTGCTATCCAGCGGCGTCTCGAAGGCGATGCCTCCCAGCAGCACGGCGCGCAGCGATTCCATGCGGAGCTGCACGCCGTCGCCTCCCATCTTTATCGACACGCCGGAGGCATTCCAGAACGACGAGTCGGCGTGCACGTATTGATCGTAGGGTGCGCGCACGAAGGCGTGGATGGTGACCCTGCTGGCGAGGTCACCGATATCCCAGCCCAGCACCGTGCCGACCTCGAGATCTCGGAAGAAGATCGGCGAACCGAGGCTGATCGAGCCCAGCCGCTTGCTGTCGAGCATGAAGGTCGTGCCCTTGGTCCAGGCCTGCAGCACCGGCGGATCGGTCTTGCCGATGAAGTCGCGCATGGCCACGCCAGGCTCGGCTGACGGTCGCATGCCGATGTAGGAACCTGACAGCAGCGTCTCCAGGCCGGTGATGTTGCCCGCGAACAGCTCGGGCTTGACCACCCAGAAGATCGTCTTGTCATTGAGCAGCGGCTCGGCCTCGCGCACCGTCTCGATCGACACGATCACCTTGGTGAGGTCGGGCGACACGCCGATGCTCTTCACCGTGCCCATGACGACGTTCTTGTATTTGAGCTGAGATTGGCCGGCGGTGAGGCCGGCGGCGCTGTCGAAGGCGATGGTGATGGTCGGGCCCCTCTTGGACAGGGTGTCCCAGGCCAGCCAGAGGGCGATCAAGGCGGTGAGGATCGGCACGATCCACACCAGCGGAATGCGGCGGCGACGACGCACGCCCGCTTTTGGCAGCTCTACCGGCCCTCCCGTGTCGGTCATGGTTCCTTCAGTCTGCCTGTGTTCGGTGCGCAAGGTAACTAAAACCACCCGCACTGCAAGCATAGCTGAAGGTGATCGCGAGGCCGATCAGAAGATCGGCGGTCGCTTCGCCCAATCGTAGCCGTGCAAGGCCCGCTGGTAGCCGTAGTCGTAAAGGGCGCGCATGTAGGCCGGATCGAAAGGCGACGCCAGCACCTGCCGGAAGTCCGTCCCTATGAAGGCGAGGTTGTAGTCGATGCCGTCGCGCTGCGTGATCCCGTAGATGCGGATCACGTCGTTGTAGCCCGCGATGGCGATCATGGTGGCGATGGCGCGTCCGGCGATGCCGAGCGTCCGGCGCTCGACGGCGGCCCATTCGGGGTCGAGCCTGCCGTTGCGGATGATGAACGCCCGTGCGTCCACCACCGGCTGGCCGGCTTGCCGGCGTTGCGCCCGGTTCCTGGTGAGGGCAGAGGGATAGAGGAACGTCTGGGCGACGGCGCCGCCGTCGACATGCATTTCCTGATAGGTCTTGCCGTCCATCGTCACATCGATCATGGACGGCGGAAAGGCGCCCGGGATCGCAGCCGAGGCCAGCAGGACTCGACGGATCGTGTCGGCGGCCTTCGGATGGCCGCTCTTGGCGATGGCGCCGATGTTCCAGATCACCGGCACCTGGGCATCGATGTCGGTCGAGGCGATCAGCAGCAGCCGCCCCGAATCGTAGGCCGCGGCGATGCCCGCCAGCATGCGGTCGTCGACGAAGCGGGAGATGGTCCGGAACAACGGTTCGTTGTCGGCCAAGGCATCGTTGAACAGTGCGGCCGTGATCGAGCGCCTGAGCAGGATCTCGTGCGGCGGCGTTTCGGTATAGACGGCGCGCAATTGCGGATCGTAGTCCGGCCCGAGGAAGGCAAAGGGCGCGGTGAGCGCACCGGTGCTGATGCCGGTCACCAGATCGAAGGCCGGGCGCGTGCCTTGCGTGCTCCATCCGCACAACAACCCCGCGCCGAAAGCACCGTTCTCGCCGCCGCCCGAGATGGCGAGAAGCTGGAGCTGCGGCATGTCGGCTATTGTCTTGAGGCCGCGCGCGCGGCGTTGGCGCTCCATCGCGGCAATGAACTCGGCCTCCAGAGGGTCGATGCCCAAGGCCGGGAAGAACCGCTCGTTGGCGATGCCGAGCACGGTCGCCTGCGCGGTATGGCCGCTCGGTACGGGGGTCCCGCGTTCCGGCAGAGCGCAACCCGGCAAGCCGGCCAGCGCGGCGCCGGCTGCCAGGCGGAAGATGCCTCGACGCGACGGCCGTCCGGTTTTTGCAAGCTGAATTGACGCCAACTGGCTCATCGCGTTCCCTCGATCAGCGGGATCGCTCTATCAGAAAAACTTCCGCCTTCACAATCCGCGTCGAAGCGATCAGCGCTCGCGATCGTCGATGTCGCGCGCCAGGACCTCGCGCTTGCCGACGTGGTTGGCCGAGCTGACGACGCCCTCGCGCTCCATGCGCTCGACGATGCGGGCGGCGCGGTTATAGCCGATCTGCAGGTAGCGCTGGATGAAGCTGGTGCTGCACTTGCGCTCGCGCGCCACAAGCGCGATCGCCTGGTCGTAGAGCTGGTCGCTCTCGCCGTCCTCGCCGCCCTCGCCCGGCAGGCCGAGCCCGCCCTCGTCGCCGTCGGGATCGTTGGTCACCGATTCGATGTAGGACGGCACGCCCTGGGCCCTCAGGTGCCGCACCACCTCCTCGACCTCGCCGTCGGACACGAACGGGCCGTGCACGCGCGCGATCTTGCCGCCGCCCGCCATGTAGAGCATGTCGCCCTGGCCCAGCAGTTGTTCGCCGCCCTGCTCGCCCAGGATGGTGCGGCTGTCGATCTTGGACGTCACCTGGAAGGAGATGCGGGTCGGGAAGTTGGCCTTGATGGTGCCGGTGATGACGTCGACCGACGGCCGCTGCGTCGCCATGATGACGTGGATGCCGGCGGCGCGCGCCATCTGGGCCAGCCGCTGGACGGCCGCCTCGATCTCCTTGCCGGCGACCAGCATCAGGTCGGCCATCTCGTCGATGATGACCACGATGAAGGGCAACGGGTTGAGGTCGATCTCCTCTTCCTCGAACACCGGCCGGCGGGTTTCGGGATCGATGCCGGTCTGGACCTGGCGGGTCAGCGCCTGGCCCTTGCGCCGGGCGTCCGCCAGCCGCTCGTTGTAGCCCGCGATGTTGCGCACGCCGGTCGAGCTCATGGCGCGATAGCGGTCCTCCATCTCGCGCACCACCCACTTCAGCGCCACGATCGCCTTGCGCGGCTCGGTGACGACGGGCGTCAGCAGATGCGGGATATCCTGGTAGACACTGAGCTCCAGCATCTTGGGATCGATCATGATGAAGCGGCAGCGATCCGGCGGCAGCCTGTAGAGCAGCGACAGGATCATCGTGTTGACCGCCACCGACTTGCCCGAGCCGGTGGTGCCGCCGATCAGCAGATGCGGCATGCGCGAGAGGTCGGCGATCACCGGGTCGCCGCCGATGTCCTTGCCCAGCGCCAGCGGCAGGCCGAGACGGTTGTCCTCGTAGTGGCGGGTCGACAGCAGCTCGCGCAGGAACACCGTCTCGCGCCGTGCATTGGGCAGCTCGATGCCGATGACGTTGCGGCCCGGCACGGTGGCGACGCGCGCCGATACCGCGCTCATCGAGCGGGCGATGTCGTCGGCGAGACCGATGACGCGGCTCGACTTGGTGCCAGGCGCGGGTTCCAGCTCGTAGAGCGTCACGACCGGACCCGGCCGTACCTTCACGATCTGGCCCTTCACGCCGAAATCGTCGAGCACGGTCTCGAGCAGGCGGGCGTTCTGCTCCAGCGCCTCCTCGTCGATCTTTGTCTCGGTGCTGACGCGCGAGGGCAGCGACAGGATGTCGAGCGGCGGCAGCTTGTACTCGCCGGTCGCGAGGTCGAGCTCGCGCTGGCCGGCCTTGGCGGCGCGCTTGCCCTGGGCCACGGCCGACTTGCGCGGCACGATGGTGACGCCGCTCGCGGCGGCGGCCGACGCCGGGTCGGCAAGAGCATCGGGCGTGAACGGATTGTCGTCGTCGGCCTCGCTCTCGGGCTGCGCCGCTGCTTGCTGCTGGGGCACCGGCGCAGCCGGCGGCGCGACCGGCTCCACGCGTCCGGCAGGGCGCAAGCGGCCCAGGATCGGCTCGATGCGCAGGCCGGCCACGCGGTCGAACAGCGTGCGCTCCTGCACCGATTCCGCCGCCGTCGGCGCCTGTATCGGCTGGTGGTCCGCGGGCATTTCAGGGATCTCGTCGGCCGGCCGTTCGATCGGCGCATAGGGCGCGTCGACCATCAGCGAATCGCGCGCCGGCAAGGGTGCGCCTTCTTCGGGGATCTGCTCGAAGCGGGGCGGGAAATGCGCTGGATCGTACTGACTGGCGTCGATCTCGCCCGGGATCTCGGCATAGCCGAGCGGCGGCGCCGGCATGTCGGCTTCCTCGTCGAGCGACTGCGGCTTGCCCCGCCACAGGCTGATCCCCGCCCGCACCAGCCACACGCCACCCAGGAAAGGCGCGCGCAGGATGCGGAAGATCAGCGGCAGGTCGGTGCGGTTCATGCCGAGCGCCGGCGCCATGGCGATGAAGGCGAGGGCGGCGCAGGCCGGCTCGATCAGGGCGAGGCTGCCGCCGCTCGAATGGGTCAGCACCAGCTCGCGGAAGCGGCCGACCAGGGCCAGCCCGACCAGCCCGCCCGGTCCGGCGTGGGTGGCGGCCGCGCCGACATCGCCCAGCCCGACGCAGGCCACGCTCATCATCAGCAGCGCCAGCAGCAGCAGCGACAGGCGCAGGCCGAAGAAGCCGAGATGATGGGTGCGCACCATGCGCACGCCCCAGGTGATCAGCGCCACCGGCACCAGGACGATGGCGAGCCCGAAGGTCTGCAGCAGCAGGTCGGAGATGTAGGCGCCAGGCACGCCTATCGTGTTGTGCGGCGCGCGGCCGGTCGCATGGTTGAGCGACGGATCGCCCGGGCTGTAGGTGAACAGCGCCAGCAGCACCACCACGCCCAGGCCGGCGACGGCGGTGCCGACCAGCTCCATCATGCGCCGCCGCAGGAAGTCGCGCCCGCCTTCCGGCAGGATCGCGGTCTTGCGGGGAGCGACGGAGGCGGCGCCGATGATGGCCATCAGAACTCCTCCTCCCCCGTCTTACGGGCTAGCGTTTGGCCGCAACGCGGCCAAACGCGCGGGTGGCCCGCAGGGCCGGAGGGGGAAGGCCCCAGTCGAGATGCTGATAATTTCAGATCTGAAATAGGCGAAATCGTCGGTGAGGCTCTCCCCCTCCCTACCCTCCCCCGTATGACGGGGGAGGAGAATGAGCGGCGGCACCTCATCACAACACCGAAGCGAGGCGGGTCATCGCCTCGCGCGTTGTCTTCTCGTCATGCACCAGGGCGACGCGGATGTAGCGTTCGGCGGTGTTGATGCCCGCCGTCTCGCGGCAGACATAGGCGCCGGGCAGCACTTTCACGTGCGCCTCGCGCCACAACTTGCGGGTGGCTTCCTCGCCGTCGCCGACATCGAGCCACAAAAAGAAGCCGCCGCCCGGCGTGTAGTAGCCGAAGCGGTTGTGCAGGATCTGCTCGGCGACGCGGAAGTTCTTGGCGTACCAGTCCCGAGTCTGGAGGGGATGCGTTTCCTCGCGCCACAGCGCCGCCGACGCCTTCTGGACGGCGAAGGGGATCTGCGGACCGCCATAGGTGCGCCAGCGCAGCGTCATCGCCACCAGCCGCGGATCGCCCGCCATGAAGCCGGAGCGCAGACCGGCGGCGTTGGAGCGCTTCGAAAGCGAATGGAAGACCGCGAGGTTGCGGAACGGATCCGCGGCCCCTGTCGTGTCCATCGCCAGCGCCGCCTCGAGCGCGCCGGGCGGCGGCTCGCGGGTGTAGATCTCGGCGTAGCATTCGTCGACCGCCAGCACGGCGTCGTGCTCGCGGCACTTGGCCAGAAGCTTTTGCAGGTAGTCGATATCGGCAATGGCGCCCTGCGGGTTGGCGGGCGAGCAGAGATAGACCACCGACATCCGCTTCCACGTCGCCTCGTCGACGGCGTCGAAATCGGGCAGGAAGCCGGTCTCGGCATTGGCGTTGACCAGCAAGGGCTCGGCGCCCGACAGCACCGCGCCGCCGAGATAGGCCTGATAGAACGGATTGGGCAGCGCCACGACCGGCTTGGCGCCCGCCTTCTGCTGCGGCGTCGCCACCGTGGAGATGATGTAGACGCCTTCCTTGCTGCCGGCAGTCGGGATGACGTGCTGCATCGGATCGAGCAGACCCGCGGGCAGGCGGTAGCGACGGTTCAGCCAGTCGACGATGGCGACGTTGAGATCGGGAATGCCCTGGTTGGGCGGATAGCGGTTCCAGCCGTCGATCTCGTCGTTGACGATCTGGCGGGCGAAGGCCGGCATGGCACCCTGCGGCTCGCCGACCGACATGTTGATCATCGACAGGTGCGCCGGCGGCGCGATCGGAGCGATGAGTGCGTTCAACCGCGCGAACGGAAAATCTGTCAGCGTCTCCGTGAGGCGCGGATTGAACATCGAAACCCATCCACTGGGCCCGCTCGGGCCGGAGCAAAGCAATGACGCCGGCGGGAGGGGACCCGGCCGGATAAACTATTGCCGCATTGTATGAAACAAATTAGCTAATAACAACAAGGGAATAGACCGGATTCTTCATACGGCAACCCCATCGTCATCCCGACCGGAGCGAAGCGGAGTGGAGGGACCTCCTCATATCTCCATAAGCCAAATATGAGCAGGTCCCTCCACTACGCCTCGCTCCGCGAGGCTCCGGTCGGGATGACGGTATGTTACTGAACCCGCTCGCCGTGCAAGGTGGTGTCGAGGCCCTCGGTCTCCTCGTCCCGCGTGACCCTGAGGCCGACCATGGCGTCGACGATCTTGAGGATGATCCACGTAGCAATGCCGCAGAAGATGGTCACGGCGACCACGCCATAGAGCTGGGTCAGGACCTGGCCGGCATTGCCGTCGATCAGGCCGACCGGCCCGCCCTTGTTGACGTCGTTGATCAGCTTGGTGGCGAACACGCCGGCCAGGATCGTGCCGACGATGCCGCCGATGCCGTGCACGCCGAAGACGTCGAGCGAATCGTCGTAGCCGAGCCTGGTCTTGAGCACGACCGAGGCCCAGTAGCAGATCAGGCCGGCGGCGAAGCCGATCACCATGGCAGCCCACGGCTCGACGTAGCCGGCGGCCGGCGTGATGGTGCCGAGGCCGGCGACGGCGCCGGACAGGATGCCCAGCACCGAGGGCTTGCCGCGGCTCGCCCATTCGACCGACATCCAGACGAGTGCGGCGACCGCGGCCGAGATGTGGGTGTTGAGCATGGCGCTGCCCGCGAGCTCGCCCGAGGACAGCGCCGAGCCGGCATTGAAGCCGAACCAGCCGACCCACAGCAGCGAGGTGCCGATCAGGGTGAGCACCAGGTTGTGCGGCGCCATGTATTCGACGCCGTAGCCCTGGCGCTTGCCGATCACCAGACAGCAGACCAGGCCCGCGATGCCGGCGTTGAGATGGACGACCAGGCCACCGGCGAAATCGAGCACGCCGGCGGCACCGAGGAAGCCGCCGCCCCACACCCAGTGCGCCACCGGCACGTAGACGAACAGGACCCACAGCGCCATGAACCACATCATGGCCGAGAACTTCATGCGCTCGGCGAAGGCGCCGGCGATGATGGCGGGCGTGATGACGGCGAAGGTCGCCTGGTACATCAGGAAGACGTTCTCCGGCACCGTCTTGGCGAGCTCGTGCACGCTGCCCTGCAGGCCTGCACCGAAGGCGCGCGACAGCGAGCCGATCACGCCGTTGAGGTCGCCGCCGTTGGTGAAGGCGAGCGAATAGCCGACGATGAACCACAGCACCGTCACCAGGGCGGCGACGGCGAAGGCCTGCACGGCGGTGGCCAGCACGTTCTTCTTGCGCACCATGCCGCAGTAGAACAGCGCCAGCCCCGGGATGTTCATCATCAGCACGAGGCAGGTGGCGACCAGCAGCCAGGCCGTGTCGCCGGTATCGATGGTGGGCTTGTCGGCGGCGAAGGCTCGGCTCGTGACCATCAAGCCGAACGTCAACGCGCACGCCAAAGGCGCGCCGAAGCGCAATACCGTCCCGATCATTTTATCTCCCGTGTCGTCTTCGTCTTGTCTTGCTTGTCGATCTTGGTTTTTTGATCTGGGTTTTTCGATCTGGGTTTTCTTGAACTCGATCTCGATTAAAGCGCGTTCGACCCCGTCTCGCCGGTGCGGATACGCAAGGCCTGCTCGACCGGGGTGATGAAAATCTTGCCGTCGCCGATCTTGCCGGTGTGGGCGGCTTTCTGAATCGCCTCGATGGCGCGCTCGACCTGGGCGTCGTCGACCACGATCTCGATCTTCACCTTGGGCAGGAAGCTCACGAGATATTCGGCGCCACGATAGATCTCGGTCTGGCCCTTCTGGCGGCCAAAGCCCTTCACTTCGCTCACCGTCAGGCCCGAGACGCCGACACCGGTCAGAGCGTCACGCACCTCGTCGAGCTTGAACGGCTTGATGATGGCGGACACCAGCTTCATGACCTCTCCTCCTGCCTGCGGGCTATGCACACAGACTGGCGTCTGCCAGGGAAGACGTCAAACGCGGCGGCAAAAAAATGGCCCGGCGAGAAGCTCGCCGGGCCCTGAGGAACCGCCGCGACACGGATGCGGCGGGAGGAGGAACTCAAGAATCTTCCTCCCCACGTGGGGAGGTGCCCGCGTAGCGGGCAGAGGGGTCATGAGCGTCAGCGATGCCTATGACCCCTCCGTCGGCGGAAGACGCCGACACCTCCCCAGCTTCGCTGGGGAGGAAACGTGATTAGTGCACCGTCTCCCCGTGCAGGTTGATGTCGAGGCCTTCGACTTCCTCTTCGGTCGTCACGCGCAGCCCGATCAGGGCGTCGACGATCTTGAGAATGATGAAGGTGGCGATGGCGCACCAGGCGATGCAGACCAGCGAGCCCCAGAGCTGGGTCAGCACCTGGCCGGGATTGCCGTCGATCAGGCCCTTCTTGCCCTCGCCCGCGATCGCCTCGATGGCGAACACGCCGGTCAGGATGGCGCCGGCGAAGCCGCCGATGCCGTGCACGCCGAAGGCGTCGAGCGAATCGTCGTAGCCCATCGCCTTCTTGAGCGCGGTGGCGCCCCAGAAGCAGACCAGGCCGGCGACGATGCCGATCACCAGCGAGCCCATCGGATTGACGTAGCCCGAGGCCGGCGTGATCGCGACCAGGCCGGCGACGGCGCCCGAGATGATGCCGAGCACCGACGGCTTGCCGCGCGTCGCCCACTCCGCGAACATCCAGGAGAGAGCGGCCGCCGCCGTGGCAAACTGGGTGACGGCCATCGCCATGCCGGCATTGCCGCTGGCGCCGACCGCGGAGCCCGCGTTGAAGCCGAACCAGCCGACCCACAACAGCGAGGCACCGATCACGGCATAGACGAGGTTGTAGGGCGCCAGGTTCTCGGTGCCGAAGCCCTTGCGCTTGCCCATCACCAGGGCGCAGACCAGACCGGCCACGCCGGCGTTGATGTGCACCACGGTGCCGCCGGCGAAGTCGAGCACGCCCCAGTCGCCCAGGAAGCCGCCGCCCCACACCCAATGGGCGATCGGCGCGTAGACGATCAGCGACCACAGCGCCATGAACCACATCATGGCCGAGAACTTCATGCGCTCGGCAAAGGCGCCGGCGATCAGCGCCGGGGTGATGATGGCGAAGGTCAGCTGAAAGCAGAGGAACACGGTTTCCGGGATGGTCTTGGCGAGGTCATGCACGCCGTCCAAGCGTCAGGCCGCGAAGAAAGACGCGGCTCAGGCCACCGATGATGGTGCTGCCCGAGGTGAAGGCGAGGCTGTAGCCCACGATCAACCACAGCACCGAGATCAGGCAGGTGATGGCGAAGCTCTGCATCACCGTCGCCAGCACGTTCTTCTTGCGCACCATGCCGCCGTAGAACAGCGCCAGGCCCGGGATGGTCATCATCAGCACCAGCGCCGTCGACGTCAGCATCCAGGCGGTGTCGCCGGTATCGAGCTTGGGCTTCTCGTCGGCCGCCAGCGCCAGGGCCGGCAAAAGCAGCGCGCCGGCCGCCCCAAGGCCGGCGAGCAGCGGATTGAACTTGGACTTCATCGTACTTCCCTCGGTTCGTTGATTGGGTGAATGGTGGCAGCTCACAGCGCCTCGGTGCCGGACTCGCCGGTGCGGATGCGGATCGCCTGCTCGATCGAGGTGACGAAGATCTTGCCGTCGCCGATCTTGCCGGTGCCGGCGGCCTTGCGGATCGTCTCGACCGCGCGTTCGACCAGGGCGTCGTCGATCACCACCTCGATCTTCACCTTGGGCAGGAAGCTCACGGCGTACTCGGCGCCGCGATAGATCTCGGTCTGGCCTTTCTGGCGGCCGAAGCCCTTCACTTCGCTGACGGTCAAGCCCTGGATGCCGAGCGACGTCAGCGCATCGCGGACGTCGTCCAGCTTGAACGGCTTGAAGATGGCCATGATCATTTTCATTCGGCTGTCCTCCAACAGGCGGAACATCCGCCCCCAAACTTTCAGACCCAAAAATGCAAGCAGCATGCCAACGCGCTTTTTCCTTTGCTTCAATGGGTTGGCATCCGGATTGCACAAGCAAGGGCAGAACCAACAAGTAAGCTTTGGGGGTGGTCGTGTTGCCTAAAAAAAATGCCTTGCTCGCCTTTGGGTTGTTCACATTCTGCACAATCGGCATAGCGGTTGCGCAGACGCCGCCGACGGCTGAAATCCGCGGCAAAGGCCAGATCCAAGGACAGGAACAAGCCCAGGCGCAGCAGCCGACGCCCGGCCAAGCGCCGGCGCAGACCACGACGGCGCCTCCTGAGAAGGAGACATGGAAGGCCCCGTTCGGCGGAACGTTCACCGCGACCTTCGCCGCGGCCACGGACTACTCGTATCGCGGCATCTCGCAGACCCAGCGTCAGGTCGCGTTCCAGCCCGCCTTCACCTACGAGACGCCCACGGTCAGCGAGAACGTGGCGCTCAGCGCCTACCTCGGCGCCTGGGGCAGCAACGTCTATTTCGGCAACACCAATCCCACCATCGCCGAGGTCGATCTCATCGCCGGCCTGCGGCTGAAGGCTCTCAACGACAAGCTGACCGGCGACCTGGGCTACATCCGCTACAACTATCTCGGCGCACCCGCCGACCTGTTCTACGACTTCAACGAATTCGGCCTGGTCCTCGGCTACGACTTCGGCGTCGTCCAGATCCAGGGTGCCGTGCGCTACAGCCCCAACTTCTTCGCCAACTCCGGCATCGCCTGGTACAAGTGGGGCCAGGTCACCGTGCCGATCCCGTACACCTTCAACGAAAACGTCGCCTTCAAGGTCTATGGCGCGGTCGGCAACCAGTATGTCGAGCGCTTCACCAACTACGGCATCGGCAACAACAACTACTGGGACTGGCAGATCGGCTTCACCGCCACCGTCTATGGCGTCGATCTCACCATCGCCTACATCGACACCAACCTCGATGTCCCGTACTGCGGCAACACCATGAACTGCGACGCCCGCGCCGTCTTCACCATCAGCAAGACGTTCTAGCCTCGTCATCCCGAGCGAAGCCGCCCAGAGGGCGGCGTAGTCGAGGGACCTCTTCTTGTCGATCCATCGACAGAACAGGTCCCTCCACTACGCCTCGCTGCGCTCGGCTCCGGTCGGGATGACGGGGAGAGCGTCTTGCGACGGGGCCGGCCGGCTGCCATCTATGTCCCATGCAAGGCGACCGGTTCGATCTCGCCGTCGTGGGCGCCGGCCTGAGCGGCAGCCTGTTGGCGCTGGCCGCGGGAGAGGTAGGCCTCGATACGGTCCTGATCGACCGCGTCCCCCTGAAGTCGCTCACGGATGCGGGCTTCGACGGACGGACCACCGCCATCGCCTACACCAGCCAGCGCCTGTTCGCGGCGCTGGGCGTCTGGCCGGAGCTGGCCGACCAGGCCGAGCCCATTCTCGACATCCGCATCTCCGACGCCGGCCACGATGGCCGGCCGAGCCCGATGTTCCTCCACTTCGACCATCGCGAAGCCGCCGACGAGGACGAGAGCACGGCGCCGATGGGCTGGATCGTCGAAAACCGCTTCCTGCGCGCGGCGCTGCTGCGCCGGCTGGCGGCCTGCCCGCATGTCGAGCTGGTGGCGCCGGACGAGGTGACGGAGACCAGGCGCGATCCCGACCGGGCCGAGCTCGCGCTGAAGAGCGGCCGGCGGCTGGCGACGCGGCTGGTGGCGTCGGCCGAGGGCCGCTTCGGCACCATGCGCGAGGAGGCCGGCATCGGCGCCCGCGCCTGGTCGTACGACCAGGTCGCCATCGTGCTGGTGGCGCGCCATGAACGGCCGCATCGCGGCGTCGCCCAGGAGAAGTTCCTGCCCGGCGGCCCCTTTGCCATCCTGCCGATGCGCGATGGCGAGAACGGCGAGCATCGCTCGTCGATCGTGTGGAGCGAGCGCGCCGACCTGGCCAAGCGCCTGCTGGCGCTCGACAGCCCGCGTTTCCAGGCCGAGTTCGCGCGCCGCTTCGGCGACTATCTCGGCCACGTCGAGCCTGTGGGCCCGCGCTGGTGGCATCCGCTCGGCCTGGTCCATGCCGAGCGCTACATCGACACGCGCCTGGTGCTGGTGGGCGATGCTGCGCACGGCATCCATCCCATCGCCGGCCAAGGCTATAATCTCGGCGTGCGCGACATCGCGGCCCTGGTCGAGGTGCTTGTAGACAGCAAGAGGCTCGGTCTCGACGTCGGCGCGGGCGATACGCTCGAGCGCTACGCGCAATGGCGGCGGGCCGACAACTTCGCCATGGTGGCGGCGACCGATCTCCTGAACCGCCTGTTCTCCAACGACATCACGCCGATCCGCCTGGTCCGCGACGTCGGCCTCGCCGCGGTCAACCGCGTGCCGCCGCTGCGCCGCTTCTTCGTGCGCCACGCCATGGGCCTTGTCGGCGACCTGCCCAAGCTGATCCGGGGCGAACGGCCCTAGAGCGCACGGGAGATCTGGTTCCACAGGGCATGATGGGTCCGGCTGATTCCAGCCGGACCCATCATGCTCTGGCCGACAATGGGGCTTCCCAGCGCGTCGCCGACAAGATCGGCCTGCTCCCGGCGGGCGAAAACGTCCTGCACGGCCACTGCCAGCTCGTCTACCGTCTGGACTAAAGGCCTCCGCCACCCTATCTCAGGGGCCGATTTTACAAGGATTTTCCATGGCCCAGGCCCAAGTCCCCGTGACCGTGCTGACCGGCTATCTCGGCGCCGGCAAGACCACGCTGCTGAACCGCATCCTGAGCGAGCAGCACGGCAAGAAGTACGCCGTCATCGTCAACGAGTTCGGCGAGCTCGGTGTCGACAACGACCTCGTGGTGAACGCCGACGAGGAAGTGTTCGAGATGAACAACGGCTGCATCTGCTGCACCGTGCGCGGCGACCTCATACGCATCATCGAAGGCCTGATGAAGCGCAAGGACAAGTTCGACGGCATCCTGGTCGAGACCACTGGCCTCGCCGATCCGGGCCCGGTGGCGCAGACCTTCTTCACCGACGACGAGGTCAAGGCGAGGACGCGGCTCGACGCCATCGTCACCGTGGTCGACGCCAAGCACTTCCTCGGCCAGCTCGAGCAGGGCGACGAGGCCCAGGAGCAGGTGGCTTTCGCCGACGTGATCCTGCTCAACAAGACCGATCTGGTGAGCGAGGACGACCTCAAGAAGGTCGAAGGCAAGATCAGGTCGATCAACCGCTACGCCCGCATCTTCCCGACGCAGAAGAGCCAGATCGAGCTTGCCGCCATCCTCGACAAGGGCGCCTTCGACCTGCAGCGCATCCTCGAGTTCGAGCCCGACTTCCTCCATCACGGCCACGATCACGACCACGAGGAAGAGGTCAAAAGCCTGTCGCTGACCGCCGACCGGCCGGTCGATCCCGACAAGTTCCAGAAGTGGATGGGTGCGCTGCTGCAGTTGCGCGGTCCCGACATCTTCCGCAGCAAGGGCATTTTGGCCATCGACGGCGCGCCGCGACGCTACGTCTACCAGGGCGTGCACATGATGATGGATTCCGACTGGGGCACACCCTGGAAGGACGGCGAGAAGCGATCGAGCAAGCTCGTCTTCATCGGCCGCAATCTCGACGGCGAGAATCTCCAGCGCGGCTTCAACGACTGCCTGAAGTAGACGTGAAGCTCGATCTTTCAAATCCGGCCTGGCAGCAGACCCTGCCGCCGGGCCGTTCCGTTGCAGCCGACGCGCCCGCCGCCGCCTGCGCCTTCAGCAAGGACGGCTCCATCGTGGCCTTCGCCTTGGGCGACGGCCGCGTGCGTCTGTTGCCAGCCGACATCAACGCCGCCGAGACGCCGGCGGCCGAGCCATTGCATGGCGGCGCCGTGCTGGCGCTGGTCGGCGATCCGGCGGGCGATGGCTTCGTGAGCGGCGGCGATGATGGAAGGCTGCTGCGCATCGCAGCCGACGGGACGGCGAGCGAGATCGCCAACCAGAAGGGCAAGTGGTTCGAGCACGTCGCCGCCCATCGCGCGACCGGCGCGATCGCCGCTTCGGCCGGCAAGAGCGCCTTCGTGGTGAAAGGCGGCGAAGTAAAGGAGTTCGGGCCGCACGAGAGCACGGTGGCCGGTCTCGACTTCAGCAAGGACGGCAGCCGCATCGCCTGCGCCCATTATGGCGGCGTCACGGTGTGGAGCATCGGCCAGGTCACCCTGCCGCCGCGAAAATTCGCCTGGCGCGGCAGCCACGTCGCGCTGAAATGGAGCACCGACGGCAAGTTCATCGCCACCGGCACGCAGGAGAACGACATCCATGTCTGGCGCATGGCGCAGGCCACCGACATGCGCATGCAGGGCTATCCCGCCAAGGTGAAGTCGCTGTCGTGGACCGCCGATGCGCGCTTTCTCTACACCTCGGCTCAGCCGGTGTTCACCGCCTGGTCGTTCTCGGGCAAGGGGCCGGAGGGCAAGCCGCCGCTGCAGTTCGGCGACGAAGGCGCGGGGCTGATCTCGGTCGTGGCCGCCCATCCGGCCGCGGAATTCGTGGCCGGCGGCTACGATTCGGGCGAGCTGCAGCTCGGCGACATCCGGACCAAGCGCTCGGTCGTGCTGAAGATGGCCGACGGCTCGGCCATCACCGGCCTCGCCTGGTCGCCCGACGGTTACAAGCTCGCGATCGGCAACGACGGCGGCACGCTGCTGGTGATCGACCTCCGGCGTTAGTCTTCTGGGAGCGCGGGCCTCCGGCCCGCATCATCATGAGCGGGCCGGAGGCCCGCGCTCCCAAATTAGTCGCGCCGCACCAGCAGGCGGTGCGACACGAGGCAGAGCGCGCCGGCGATGCCCATTGCCGTGGTCATCGGCGCGATCGTGCCGTCCATGGTCTGGCCGACGATGGCGCCGAAGATCGCGCCGATGCCGAACTGCATGACGCCCATCAACGACGACGCCGTGCCCGCCATGTGCGGATAGCGCTGCAGCGCCATCGCCACCGAGTTGGGACCGATCAGGCTGATGGTGGCGATCTGCGGCGCGAAGCAGAGCAGGAAGGGCCACAGGCCGATCGTGCCGTAGCGCGCTTCGATGAAACCCAGCACCAGCGCCGTCGGGCCGACGACGGCCGGCACGATCACCGCGTAGCGCAGGATGCGGCTGGCGCCGAACACCGGCGCGAACTTGGCGTTCAGGAGGCTGCCGAGCGTCATGAAGATGATCATGCCGCCGAAGATCAGGCCGTAAGCCCGCGGCGCGATGCCGTACTTCTCGATGAACACGAAGGGCGAGCCGCTCAGAAACGACATCAGGGCGGAGAACTGGAAGGTGCTGGTGAAGGCGTAGCCCATGAAGGCGCGGTGCCGCACCAGCTCGCCGAAGCGCTTCAGGATCGAGGACAGCACCAGCGGCTGGCGGTATTCCGGCCTCAGCGTCTCGGGCAGGCGCAGCCAGGCCGCGACCAGGGCGACCACGCCGATGATGGCCAGCACCCAGAAGATCGCCCGCCAGCCCAGGAACCACAGAACCTGGCCACCGATCAGCGGCGCCAACATGGGCGCGATCGAGGTGCAGGCCATCATCAGCGACATGGCGCGTGCCGCCTGGTCCTTCTCGGCAAGGTCGCGCACCATGGTACGCGCCAGCACCACGCCGCCGCAGGCCGCCAGACCCTGCAGGAAGCGCAGCAGCACGAGCTGGCCCGCTTCGGCCGCAAAGGCGCAGCCGACGCTGGCCAGGACGTAGGTCACCAAGCCGCCCAGGATGACCGGCCGGCGGCCGAAGCGATCGCCCGCCGGGCCATAAAAGATCTGGCCGGCGCCGAAGGCGATCATGAAGGCCGACAGGGTGAGCTGGATGTCGCCCGCCGTGCCGCGCAGGTCGACGGCGATCACCGGCAAGGCCGGCAGGTACATGTCGATGCTGAGCGGCGTGAAGGACGAAAGAAGCGCCAGCAGTATCAGCAGCAGCGGCGTGAGGGTCGGGCGGGCTGAGGGGGATGTCATCGGGGCTGGCTCTATAGAGCACATTCTGTTCGGCTGTAATCAGCCGAACAGAATGTGCCCGGTGAAACGCGGATCGCCCGCGCGCGCTTTTCCGGCGTGGTTTCACCGCGCCGGAAAACGCTCTAGCGGACATGCTATAAGCGGACCATGTCCATGCTGCCCGAGCTCACCGAGCCGCAGATCCGCCGCTACGCGCGCCATATCGTGCTGGCGGAGATCGGCGGCGTGGGCCAGTCGCGGCTGATCGCCGCGCGGGTGCTGGTGGTCGGCGCCGGCGGGCTTGGCGCGCCCCTGCTGCAATATCTTGCCGCCGCCGGGGTGGGCACCCTGGGCGTGATCGACCACGACACCGTCGATCTTTCGAACCTGCAGCGCCAGGTCATCCATCGCACCGCGGATATCGGCGTCGCCAAGGTCGACAGCGCGCGCCGCGCGTTGTCGGACATCAATCCCGAGGTGCGTGTCGAACCACACGGTGAGCGACTTACCGCGGCGAATGCGGACCGCGTCATCGCCGGCTACGACATCGTGGCCGACGGCAGCGACAACTTCGCCACGCGCTACCTGCTGAACGACGTCTGCTATCGCCTGAAGAAGACCCTGGTGGCTGCCGCCATCCTGCGCTTCGACGGCCAGATCTCGACCTACAAGGCCTGGCACGGCGCGGGCCACCCCTGCCTGCGCTGCCTGTTCCCCGAGGCGCCGTCGGAAGACGCCGTGCCGAGCTGCGCCCAGGCCGGAGTCTTGGGCGCGCTGGCCGGCACCTTGGGCGCGCTGCAGGCGACCGAAGTGGTCAAGGAAGTCCTCGGCATTGGCCGATCGCTCACGGGCCGCCTCTTGATGTACGACGCGCTCGCCGGCTCCTTCGACGAGATGACGATCGCCAAGCGACCCGACTGTCCGACCTGTGGGGCGCGATGAAGTCCCCTGACGGCGGCATCTCGGTGATCGTGCGCGCGGGCGACTATGAGAGCGTGCACTATGCGCTGGCGCTGGCCGCCGCGGCCCTCGCGGTCAACAAGCCGGCCGTGCTGTTCTTCACCATGGCAGGCATCCGCGCCCTCGAAGGGCCACCGCCTCCCCTCGCCGACTGGCATCGCGACGCCATCAACCGCAAGGCCGGCGTCGGCGACTTCGAGACCTTGCTGGAAGCCTGCGTCGAGCTTGGCGCGCGCTTCATCGTATGCGAAATGGGCCTGCGCTCGCTCGGCATCGACCGCGCCGGCCTGCGCGCCGACGTTCCCTTCACGGTCGCGGGCATCGTGACCTTGCTGGAAGAAACCAAGCCGGGCATGCACCTGGTCACGCTGTAGAAGATCAATCAGGAGACTTCATGACATCCGCTGCCTACGACGTGCTGGGAATCGGCAACGCCATCGTCGACGTCCTCTCCCGCGCCGACGACGGCTTCTTGAGCAAGCACGGCCTGGTCAAGGGCAGCATGATGCTGATCGACGAGCAGCGCGCCGACACGCTCTATGCCGCCATGGGCCCGGGCGTCGAAGTCTCGGGCGGCTCGTGCGGCAACACCATGGCGGGCGTCGCCTCGTTCGGCGGCAAGGGCGCCTACATCGGCAAGGTGCGCGACGACCAGCTCGGCCAGGTGTTCGGCCACGACCTGAAGTCGATCGGCGTGTCGTTCGACACCCGGAGCGCCACCTCCGGCCCGGCGACGGCGCGCTGCCTGATCCTGGTGACGCCCGACGCGCAGCGCACCATGAACACCTATCTCGGCGCCTGCACCGGGCTCGGCCCCAACGACATCGACACCAAGGTCGTGGGATCGGCGCAGGTGACCTACGTCGAGGGCTATCTGTGGGACGCGCCCGAGGCCAAGAAGGCGGTGCTGAAAGCCTTCGATGCCGCGCATGCGGCGGGCCGGCAGGTCTCGATCACGCTGTCGGACTCCTTCTGCGTGAACCGCTATCGCGAGGAGTTCCGCGATCTCGTGCGCAACAAGGTCGACATCCTGTTCGGCAACGAAGCCGAGATCAAATCGCTCTACGAGGTCGAGACCTTCGAAGAGGCGCTGGAAGCCACGCGCAAGGAAGCCAAGATCGCGGCCCTCACGCGCAGCGAGAAGGGCTCGATCGTGATCAAGGGCAGCGAGACCTACGCCGTGCCGGCGGCACCTGTAGGCAAGATCGTCGACACGACCGGCGCCGGCGATCTCTACGCCTCGGGCTTCCTGTTTGGCCTGACACAGGGCAAGCCGCTCGCCGAGTGCGCGCGGCTGGGCGGCATCGCCGCGGCCGAGGTCATATCCCATGTCGGCGCCCGGCCCGAGCAGGCGCTGCGTGGTCTGATTTGAGCGTCGCCCAGTCCGTCCAATCGACCTGGGGGCGCTGGCTCAAGGCGGCCGAGGTCTATCGCGACCGCCGCCAGCTCGTCATCCTGCTGATGGGCTTTGCCAGCGGCATGCCGTTCCTGCTGACCGGCGCGACGCTGACCTACTGGATGAGCCGGACCGAGGTCAATCTCACGACCATCGGCCTGTTCGCCCTGGTCGGCACGCCCTACGCCTTCAAGTTCGCCTGGGCGCCGCTGGTCGACCAGATGCCGCTGCCCCTGCTCGACCGATGGCTCGGGCGGCGGCGCAGCTGGATGCTGCTGGCCCAGGCCGGAATCCTGGTGTCGGTCGTGCTGCTGGCCTGGAGCGATCCCGCCCGCACGCCGTGGTTCACCGCCGCCGCCGCGGTGCTTGTCGCCTTCTTCTCGGCCACGCAGGACATCGCGGTCGACGCCTATCGCATAGAAATCCTGCGCGACGAGGAACAGGGCGCGGGCTCGGCGACGACGCAGCTCGGCTACCGCATTGCGCTGTGGATCGTCGACGCCATGTCGCTGCTGCTGCCGAGCCTGCTGCCGTGGCCGGTCGTGATCAGCCTGATCGCGCTCCTGATCGTGATCGGCATGGTGACGGTCCTCTATGCCGAGGAACCCAAAGTCGAGCGGCCGGCGATCGCCTCGACGCAGGCCTGGGTCAACCAGGCGGTGGTCCGTCCATTCGCCGAATTCCTGTCCTATCGCGGCTGGTTCGTCATCCTGCTGTTCGCGCTGCTCTACAAATACGGCGATGCGCTGGGCGGCACCATGGCGCGGCCCTTCTTCAACCAGATGGGCTTCTCCGGGCCCGAGATCTTCGGCGTGACCAAGAGCTTCGGCGTCGCCGCGACCATCTTCGGCGGCCTGGCCGGCGGCATCGTCGTGGCGCGCTACGGCCTGTTCAAGGCGCTGCTGGTCGCCGGCATCCTGCAGGCGATCACCAACCTCCTGTTCTCGTGGGTCGCGGTCGAGCCGCGTGATCTCGTCGTGCTGACGCTCGCCATCACCGCCGACAACTTCACCGGCGCGTTGGGCGGCGTGGCCTTCATCGGCTACCTGTCGAGCCTGTGCACCGCCGGCATGGCGGGCACGCAGTATGCACTGCTGACCTCGCTGATGGCGTTCGGCCGCACGACCATGTCGGCCGGCGGCGGCTGGCTTGCAGCGCAAATGGGCTGGGTCGAATTCTGGATCGCCACGACACTGCTCGCCATCCCTGGCCTGCTGCTGCTGTTGTGGCTCTGGCATGTGAGCCAAAAGAAAACCCCTCCTTCCGTGAAGAAGGAGGGGCAGTAAATCGGCTTCGGGGTGTCATCCGAGCCGAGGGAACCGACCCATTCCGGAGCGGGGCGTGGGGTTGCCGGCCGGGAACGGGCAAGACTGGTGTAGTCCCCCGAGGCTACAAAACCGTTACTGATCGTGTGGATAACGGTAGCTGTCACCCCGAGCGTAGCGAGGGGCCTTTAAGGCAACAGGAAAGGTCCCTCTCTACGCTCGGGATGACAGCGGGGCTGTGTCAGCCGGGCGTGGCGTCGAGGGCGTAGCCCGCGGCGCGCACGGTGCGGATCAGGTCGGCCTGCTGCTCGCCGTTGAGCGCGATGCGCAGGCGGCGGATGTGCACGTCGACGGTGCGCGCCTCGACATAGACGTCCTTGCCCCACACCGCGTCGAGCAGCTGCTCGCGCGAGAAGACGCGGCCGGGATGCTCCATGAAATGGCGCAGCAGGCGGAACTCGGTGGGGCCGAGATGCACCGGCTTGCTGGCGCGCGTCACGCGATGGGCGACGAGATCCATGACGATGTCGGCGTAGCTCAAGGCCTCGTCGGCCAGCGCCGGCCGGATGCGCCGCAGCACGGCGCGGATGCGCGCCACCAGCTCGGTCGGCGAGAACGGCTTGGAGACATAATCGTCGGCGCCGGCATCGAGGCCGCGCACGCGATCGCCCTCCTCGCCGCGCGCCGTCAGCATGATGATCGGCAGGTTGGCGGTGATGGTCTGGCGGCGCAGCTGGCGGCAGACCTCGATGCCCGACATCAGGGGCAGCATCCAGTCGAGCAGGATCAGGTCGGGCACGTCCTCCTGCACCGAGGCCAGCGCCTCCTCGCCGTCATAGGCGACCGAGACGCGAAAGCCCGACTGCTCGAGGTTGTAGCGGAGAAGCTCGACCAGCGCGGTTTCGTCCTCGACGATCAGGACGCGCGGCTTGATCGAGCCGGTCGCCGCATCGCGTCGCGAGGGAGCCTGCGCCGCCATGCTCATGACGCGTTCCCCGCGGCATAGAGCGAGGCGCTGCCCTTGGGCCGCGCCTCGTCGAAGCCGTGGCCGGTGGTGCGGAAGCTCACCAGCTCGGCGATATTGGTGACATGGTCGCCGGCGCGCTCGATGTTCTTGGCCATGAACAGCAGATGCGTGCACGAGGTGATGGTGCGCGGATCCTCCATCATGTAGGTGAGCAGCTCGCGGAACAGGCCGGTATAGACCTGGTCGATCTCCTCGTCGCGCTCCCACACGTCGTGCGCCTTGGCAACGTCGCCCGAAGCGAAGGCGTCGAGCACATCCTTGAGCGCCGTGCGCACCAGGCGGCCCAGCCGGTCGATGCCGGTCACCGCGGCCGGCGGCGCCGTCACGTTGTTCAGCACGATGGTGCGCTTGGCGGTGTTCTTGGCGTAGTCGGCGATGCGCTCCAGCGCGGCGGCGATCTTGATCGACGACAGGATGACCCTGAGGTCGACCGCCATCGGCTGGCGCAGCGCCAGCAGCTTGACCGTCTGCTCCTGCACGGCGTTGTCCAGGGCATCGACGCGGGCATCGGCGATGATCACCTGCTCGGCAACGTCCGAATCGCCGGCACGCAGCGCCACCAGGCTCTGCGCGAGCTGGCTCTCGGCCAGGCCGCCCATCTCGCTGATGGTCGAGCTCAGCCGCTCCAGCTCCTCGTCGAAACGCTTCAGGGTATGTTCGGCCATTTTGTTCTCCGTTATCAGCCGAAGCGGCCGGTGATGTAGGCCTGGGTGCGGCTGTCCTTGGGCGTGGTGAAGATGGTTTCGGTCTGCCCGAACTCGATCAGCTCGCCGAGATACATGAAGGCGGTGAAGTCCGAGACGCGCGCGGCCTGCTGCATGTTGTGGGTGACGATGACGATCGTGTAATCCTGCTTCAGCTCGTCGATCAGCTCCTCGATCTTGGCCGTCGAGATCGGATCGAGCGCCGAGCACGGCTCGTCGAAGAGAATCACTTCCGGCTTCACCGCGACGGTGCGGGCGATGCACAGGCGCTGCTGCTGGCCGCCCGACAGGCTCTGGCCGTTGGCGGCAAGCTTGTCCTTGACCTCGTCCCACAAGGCGGCGCGACGCAGCGCCAGCTCGACGCGGCCGTCGAGCTCGGCGCGCGGCAAGGTCTCGTAGAGGCGCACGCCGAAGGCGATGTTCTCGTAGATCGACATCGGGAACGGCGTCGGCTTCTGGAAGACCATGCCGATGCGGGCGCGCAGGAGGTTGATGTCCTGGTCGGCCCGCAGCAGGTTGTCGCCGTCGAACATCACATCGCCGGTGGCGCGCTGGCCGGGATAGAGGTCGTACATGCGATTCAGCACGCGCAGCAGCGTGGACTTGCCGCAGCCCGACGGGCCGATGAAGGCCGTGGTCTTGTTGGCATAGAGCGACAGGCTGATGCCTTTGAGCGCGCGGCTGTCGCCGTAGAAGAACTCGAGGTTCTTGATCGTCACCTTCTCGCGCAGCCCGGCAGTGTCGATCTTGGCGTGGGACGCCACGGGCACCGCGGTCGTGAGGCCATGGCCGTTGGCCCTCTGGTCGTTGGCGGGGGCGATGCTCATGACGACTTCCTCGCAGCGGTAAGGGATCGGGCGATGACACTGAGCGCCAGCACCGTGACCGTGATCAGGAGCGCGCCGGTCCAGGCGAGCTTCTGCCACTCCTCGTAGGGCGACAGGGCGAACTGGAAGATGACCACCGGCAGGCTGGGCATCGGCTGGTTCATGTTGACGCTGAAGAACTGGTTGTTCAGCGCCGTGAACAGAAGCGGCGCGGTCTCGCCGCTGATGCGGGCGATCGCCAGCAGGATACCGGTGACGATGCCGGCGCGCGCCGCGCGGTAGGCGATGCGCATGATCATCAGCGCCCGCGGCAGGCCGATCGAGGCGGCAGCCTCGCGCAGCGTGTCGGGCACCAGGGTCAGCATGTCCTCGGTGGTGCGCACGACGACGGGGATCACGATCACCGCCAGCGCCACGGCGCCCGCCCAGCCCGAGAAGTGGCCCATCGGCGCCACCATGATCTCGTAGACGAACAGGCCGATCACGATCGAGGGCGCGCTCAACAGGATGTCGTTGATGAAGCGCACGACGCTCGAGAGCTTGTCGTGCCGGCCATACTCCGCGAGGTAGGTGCCGGCCAGGATGCCGATCGGCGTGCCGATCAAGACGGCCAGTATCGTGATGATCAGGCTGCCGACGATGGCATTCAGCAGGCCGCCCGCGGCGCCCGGCGGCGGCGTGTTCTCGGTGAAGACCGAGAGCGAAAGGCCGCCGATGCCCTGGTACACCAGGATGCCGAGGATCAGGATCAGCCAGCCGAGGCCGAACGCCGTGGCGACCCAGGCCAGGGTCTTGGCGATGGCATTGCGGCGGCGGCGGCCGGCATAGAGCGGGCTCTTCGCGGTGGCGATGGTGGCGTCGGTCATGGTTAGCCGATCTTCTGCTGGATGCGCATCAGCATGTAGCGCGCGATGGCCAGCACGATGAAGGTGATGAAGAACAGGATCAGACCCAGCGCGACCAGCGAGGACGTGTACAGATCGCCGACCGCCTCGGTGAACTCGTTGGCGATCGAGGCCGAGATCGTCGTGCCCGGCGCGAACAGCGACGCCGAGACGTGGTGGGCGTTGCCGATCACGAAGGTGACCGCCATGGTCTCGCCCAGCGCGCGGCCCAGCCCCAGCATGAAGCCGCCGATCACGCCGACCCGCGTGAAGGGCAGCACGACGTTGCGGAACACTTCCCAGGTCGTGCAGCCGACGCCATAGGCCGCCTCCTTGAGGACCGGCGGCACGGCGTCGAACACGTCGCGCGAGATCGAGGTTACGAAGGGCAGCACCATGATCGCCAGGATCAGGCCCGCCGTCGCCATGCCGATGCCGTAGGGCGGGCCGGCGAACAGTGTGTTGAGCACCGGCACGTTCTCGAATGTGCCGATCATGAAGGGCTGAATGTACTTCTGCACGAACGGCGCGAACACGAACAGGCCCCAGATGCCGTAGATGATGCTGGGAATGCCGGCCAGCAGCTCGATGGCGATGCCGATCGGCCGGCGCAGCACCATCGGGCAGAGTTCGGTCAGGAAGAACGCGATCATCAGGCCGACCGGCACGGCGATCAGCATGGCGATGGCCGAGGTGACCAGAGTGCCGTAGATCGGCGCCAGGGCGCCGAACCTCTCGGTGACCGGGTTCCACGATTCGTCGAACAGGAAGGAGAAGCCGAAGGTGCCGAGCGCCGGCGCGGCACCGATGATCAGCGCGATGATGACACCGCTCAGCAGCGCCAGCACCGTCATCGCGGCCACCCGCGTCAGGCCGTGGAAGACAGTGTCGGTCAGGCGCAGCCGTTTCAGCACGGCGCTGCGCGTGGCCGCTTCCGCCGCCGTCACGCTCGTGCCCTTCAATGTCATGTCAGTCACGTCACGCCCCCCGGAATCCATGGCTTGCCGTCCTCACCCGCGCCGCGAATGAAGCAGAGAGAGGGCGGGCACGCCCGATCGCACCCGCCCCTCCGGCATCAGTTGGTCGGCGAGAACAGGGGCTTGCCGCCCGCGTCCTTGACGTCGGCCGACCACATCTTCTGGATGTCGTTCACGACCTTGTCGGGCATCGGCACGTAGTCGAGCTCCTCGGCCATCTTGTCGCCCTTGGCGTAGGACCAGGCGAAGAACTTCAGCGCCTCGGCCGTGGCCGGCACATCCACCGGCTTCTTGTAGAGCAGGATCCAGGTCGCCGCGGTCATCGGCCACGACTGGTCGCCGGGCTGGTTGGCCAGGATCACGCCGTAGCCGGGCTGGGAGTTCCAGTCGGCATTGGCGGCCGCGGCCTGGAAGGTGACCGACGACGGCTCGACGGTCTTGCCCGCCTTGTTCACCATCTTGGTGTGGGTGAGCTTGTTCTGCTTGGCGTAGGCGTACTCGACGTAGCCGATCGAGCCCTTGGTGTTGGCGACGTTGTTGGCCACGCCCTCGTTGCCCTTGGCGCCGATCCCGACCGGCCACTGCACGGCCGTGCTGACGCCGACCTTGGACTTCCACTCGGGGCTGACTCGGCGAGGTAGTAGGCAAAGTTGTAGGTCGTGCCCGAGCCGTCCGACCGGCGCACCGGCACGATCGCCTGCTTGGGAAGCTTGGCGCCGGGGTTGAGCTTGGCGATCGCCGGATCGTCCCACTCTTGATCTCGCCCAGGTAGATCTTGGCGACCGTCGGGCCGTCGAGCGTGAGATCGCCCGGCTTGATGCCGTCGAGGTTCACCACCGGCACGATGGCGCCCATCACCATGGGGAACTGCGCCAGGCCGGACTTCGTCGAGCTCCTTGCCCGACAGCGGCGCGTCGGTCGCGCCGAAGGTCACGGTCTTGGCCTTGATCTGCTTGATGCCGCCGCCCGAGCCGATCGACTGGTAGTTCAGGCCGCTGCCGGTCTCCTTCTTGTAGGAATCCGCCCACTTGGCATAGATCGGATACGGAAACGTGGCGCCGGCGCCGGAGATGTCGATGGCGTTGGCGGCCGCCGACGACAGGGCCAGCACGGCCGTCGCCAAGGCGATTCTTGTGAAATTCATAGGGTCCCTCCTTCGAGAATTCGAAGCGTCCTTCCCCTAGGAGCCGCACATCACTGTCATATTACGGATATATGACAGTCTGATGACAGTCAGCCCCCTCCTCTGGGGATGGAGTTTGGCAGGCGAATTTGCCCTTGGAATCAATGGGGAGAGCTAATGCCGCCGCCGGGCCCAAGTTGCCGCCAGCCCATACGGCTACACAGTGTCGCTGCCCGCCTTCAGGCGTTCCTGTCGGACCCGTTTTTTGGCGGCCTGGGGGCGCGCTGTGTTGTCTCTGTCTGCGCCGTCGCCGCCTTGCTCTTTGATATGTGGGCAGTCAGCGCAGCGAGGCTGCTGAGTTTGCCTCTTTGCGCCCTTGAACCCCGATGACGAAGGGCGCGCCCGGGTGTGCTGTGTCTCCTCTCGTCTATATGTCGCCCGTTGGTCGTCTCTGCGGCTCGGTTGCCTCGGCTCGCTTGGCCAGAGCGACGCTCATAGCTGATGTCTCAGCATGCATTGTGGCTGCTATTATTTACGTATATGAAGCCTCGCCGGCTGCGTCGAACTCGACAACCAGGTCGACCGAGCCGTCGTCGCACCGCGGCACGCTCGCGCCACATTTCAGGTCGGTGATTGCGCAGCCAGAAAATGCAGGCCTGGACGTCAGGCGTATACGAGCAGATGACCTGGGAATTGGTCACCACGCCCGCAGTGCGATAGCGCTGGCGCGCGCCACGCCGGCGGCTTGCAGAGCGCGCACATGGTCAAGCAGCAGCGCGTGCAACCGCGTTGAGAAGGATGCTGATAGCCAGCAGATACGAGAACATCATTGTCCGGCACGCCTCGGCTGGTGACTGCCGATTTCTCAAAAGCTCCTTGCCGATGCCGCCGTGCCGAAATCGGGCAGCAGGCCATAGGCCTGCGGCCGATGCGGAAGAAATCAGCGAGTGGCAACTGACGACGACCACGCGGCGCGAGAGCGAGGCAGGCTCGCGCCAGCCATAAGTCCGGACGAGCTGATCTGCCACCTGGGAATGACAAGCCGGAGAGCAAGACCCATCACCGAGATGGCATTGGCGCGTCCGTGATAGCGATCGAAAGAGGTTGACTATGCCCGCTGACCAAGCTCACCCGCCGATAGCGGCGCCGCGCAGCGCGTGAATCCCACGCCAAGGCTTACGGGCCGTGCGCCGAGGCAGTACGCGCAAGCGCGCCGACCGCACGACGCGAAGCCGATCGCCTGCGCGGCCCGAAGCGATCGACCAGACGTCCGATGATGGTGCAGGCAGAACGCCGATCAGCGTGCCGATGCTGTAGATCAACAACTGCACGTGCACGCGGAAATCGATATCGACGCTGATGTAGTCGATGAACACCGAGACGCCGACGATCTGGCCGGCGTGGTCATGAAGACACCGAGCATGCTGGCGGCCATCACGAACCAGCCGGGGTGGATCCTGTTGGTGACGGGCACGATCAGCTCGCTTGGCGCAACGCGCCCGGGTCGTCGATCCGGCATTCCCGTCCACCCCCCAGATGGGACGGCCGAAGGAAGAACACCGGCGCGAAGCCTCCGCCCGGTGTCCTGAAATTCTTCGTCTGGCCCTGATAGAGTGCGGGGCCGACAGCAGTACGGCGCCATCGTACGTGTAGAGGCGAATGTCGGCCTTCAAGGGCTCACGCGCTGCATCGGTGTCGACGACGCGCTCGCCCGGCGGAGCGAGCTCTTGCGCCACGCAATCCCCTGCAATGATCTGCTGCAGACGCCGCGCGTGAGCTTGTCGCCGCGATAGACGCCCTTGGCGCCGTGGCCGGCTGCCGGCTTGAAGAAGTAGCCTTTGCGCGCTTGCCAGAGCTCCGAGGCGTTGTCGGCCGACAGCCGGACCGTGCGCGGAATGCGAGCCGCGTGTGCTGCGAGCTGCGTGTCCATGCCGAAACCTTCGAGCCTGGCGCGATCCGAGAGCAAGGTGAGGTTGCGCTTGTCGGCGAGAAGCGCGTGATTGCGTGGGTTGGGCGTCACCACGACGGCTGAGTAGAGATAGGCTGCCTTCAGCGCCGCATGCTCCGGCTGATCAAACGAGAAATCGACAAGACGATTGTAGACGAGGTCGATCGCGCCGCCGCCGACCCAAAGTCGACCCTTGGCATTGTGAAGCGCAGTGGGATCAGCGACGACGGCATCAACCCGTGGCGGCGGAAGGTTTCGCGCGCCAGCAGGAACTCGGGATAGAGGTATTGGCTTTCAGGATTGTCGTCGATGATGGCGATCCGGCGCAGGACCGTATCGCCGCGTTGCCGCGCCCATTCGGCCTTGAACATGCCGATGAGCGCGGTATCGAAGTCGACGAGCAAGGGCAGTCTGAACGCCCGCTCCACCTCGGGGCAACAGGCGCGCTGGGCCTTCGCCAGCAAGGCGTTGAGAAAAGCCCCGCCTGCGTTGGTGTTGACCTCGATCAGCTTCGGGCCTGCCTCGCCGACGTGGAAGTCGTAGCCCATCAAGGCGCCACGCGGCCCCGGATCGAAGCGGGCGATGTCGGGTGCCCAGCTCAAAGCCGCCTCGCGATAGGCCGGCAGGCGCGATGCCGCCTCGATCATGCGGACGACGCCGGTCATTCTCACCAGATCGCGCTCGGCGTGGAACACGGGCACGTTGGAAAAGAGATGCTCACGAGGCCGAAGGTAGCGGGTGGAGAATTCCGGATCGCCTGCCTGCCGCTCCAGGGCCGCATACAGGCGTTGGCGATCAAGCGTGATGCAGAAACACGAGCCGTTGAGCCAATCCGCCGTCACGGGCGTCGACAGATTCACAAGAATCACCCAGCGACGATCTGAAAGCCGACGCCCGACAGGAGAGCGCCAAGAATGGCAAAGGCGAGATAGGCCGCGAAGACCTGCCGACGCGCGATCCCCCACACGGCAAGAGCGGCCGGTATCGACGTCACGCCACCACCCACCAGGAATGCCATGGCAGCACCCGGCGCCATGCCCTTGTCGATCAATCCGGCGACCAGCGGGAGCGCGGCGTTGCCGTTGAGATAGCTCGGGACGCCGACCAGGGTGGCGCCCAGGATCGAGAGGAAGCCGCCATCACCGGCGATGCGGCCGATCAGGTCCGCAGGCACATAGGCCACCATCAGGCTTTCGAGCGCGAAGGCCAGGACGAGCCACTTGCCGAGGAAGAGCGCATTCTGGCGCGCACCAGTCCAGAAGGTTTCGCGGCGCGCAGGCTCCCGCCAATAGCGCCAGACCACGGCCTTGGGATTGCGGATCTTCGAGCCTGCGCAGCCACCGTTGCCGACGCCGTCCTGCAGGGGCGGCCGAACCAGGAGGCCAAAGCGCTGCAGTGTCAGCAGGCCGAAGCCACCCAGCAACCCGACTGCCAGGGCGGCAACCGTCTTGGCGATTGCAAACGGCAGGCCGAGCACGCCGGTGGTGATGACGAACATCGATGGATCCATCAGCGGCGAGGCCAGCCAGAAGGCCATCACCGGTGCGAGCGGAACACCCGAGGCAAGAAGGGCCGCAATGATGGGAATGACGCCGCACGAGCAGAAGGGCGACAGCGCGCCCATCAAGCTGGCGAAGACGACCATCATTTCGGGCCGGCCGGAGAAAGCCTTGGCAACCAGGTTCTCCGCGCCGGTCGCCTTGGCGTAGGCGGCAAGGCCGATCGACAGGATGAAGAACGGCAGCACGCTCCACACCGCCTTCGCGGTGAACAGCGCCGATGCCGCGGCCTGTTGCGGCACGACGACAGCGAGAATGGCGAAGATCGCAGCGACCGCCAGCCATGCCGTGTCGATTCGAATCCGGCGCCACTCGCGGGCGTCTGTCAGGATGCTCGTGGATCGACATTTCTCCATCCCTCTAGGTTTCTAGATATATCCGAGCAAAAAATTTTCAGGCCGCTCTGCTCCCCTCATCGAAGGCAACGCCGGCGCAACACTCCTCTCTAACGTAAGCGAGCACATCGCCGACGGCCTTGAAGTTGGCCGTGCAGATGACTTCGCGACCGCGACGGTCCTGACTGACGAGCCCGGCCGCCGCAAGCGTGCCGAGATGATGACCCAGCGTCGTCGCCGGTATACCGAGCATGCGCTGGATGGTGCCGATGTTCGTCCCTTGGGGGCCGGCGCGGACCAGCAGCTTGAAGACGCGCAGACGCGTGCGATTGCCCAACGCCGCCAAGGCATCGGCCGCCGATTGCTCGCGTTGCTGAGCGCTGGTTACCATGTCATATCCATATCACTAGAAATATAGATGTCAACCCATGGGCTCAACTGGGATCAACTCGCCTCGCAACGCCGCAACACAACGTCGAAGACCTGGCAGGATCTGAGCCGGTGCCCTTCAATTGTAATGCAATCGTCATACTTTTCGACTATTCGAGAATTATGGAATCGACAGATGCCGCTGCCGGTTTTGCCGCGCTGGCCCAGGAAACGCGCCTCAACCTGATGCGCCTGCTGGCGGCGCGGGGCGCATCCGGGCATGTCGGCGGGTGAGCTCGCGGCGGAGCTCGGTCAGGCGCCGTCGACACTGTCGTTTCATCTCGCCGCCCTCGAGCAGGCCGGACTCGTCCAGGCCACGCGACGCGGGCGGCAGCATCATCTACGCCGTGCGCTTCTTCGGCCTGCGCTCGCTGTTCAGCTTCCTCACCGAGACCTGCTGCGGCGGGCGCCCGGAGCTTTGCGGCGACCTCGCGCGCCTCTTGCCCGACGATCCATCGGAGGACGAGTCCATGACCGCTGCCTTCAACGTCCTGTTCCTGTGCACGCACAATTCCGCCCGCTCGCTGATGGCGCAGGCGATCCTCGACAAGGTCGGCACGCGGCAAGTTCAACGCCTACTCGGCGGGCTCCGATCCGGCGCGCAGCCCGATGCCCGAGGTGATCGACAAGCTCGAGGCCCTCGGCCACGACGTCTCCGGATTGCGCTGCAAGTCGTGGGACGAGTTCACCGGACCCGACGCGCCGCACATGGATTTCGTGATCACGCTCTGCGACACGCTGCAGGGCCAGGACTGTCCCGATGTCGGCAGCAAGCCCGTCACCGCCGCCTGGCCGTTGCCCGATCCGGCCAAGTTCAAGGGAACGCAAGTCGAGCGCGCCACCATGATCAACGAGCTCTACGGCATGATCCGTCGGCGATTGGAGATCTTCGTCAACCTGCCGTCATGCCTCGCTCGATCGCATCGCGCTCAAGAAGCGCCTCGACGAGCTCGGCGACAGCCAGCGGGCGCCGGTGTGAGGGGGGCGCCATGAGGGTCGGCATCAACGGCATGGGCCGCATGGGCCGGCTGGCGCTGCGCGCCGCAATGGGTGGCGTCTACCGCCCCAGCGACGATCCCGCGACGCGACAACCGGCTCGATGTCGTGCACGTGAACGAGATCAAGGGCGGTGCGCGGCGACGGCGCATCTGCTGGAATTCGACAGCATCCATGGCCGCTGGCACAGCTCGTTCGAGATCGATGACGAGCGCGGCTTCGCGGTCGGCGGCAAGTATCTGGGCTTCAGCGCCGGCGCCTCGCCGGGCGATGTCGCCTGGGGCGATCTCGGCTGCGACATCGTGCTGGAATGCACCGGCAAGTTCCTGAAGCCCGAGCAGCTCAACAGCTACTTTCGAGCGCGGCGCCAAGCGCGTGATCGTCGCGGCGCCGGTCAAGGACGACCGCGCGCTGAACGTCGTGGTCGGCGTCAACGACCAGCTCTACGAGCCCGAACGCCATCGCCTGCTGACGGCGGCATCGTGCACGACCAATTGCCTGGCGCCCGTGGTCAAGGTGGTGCACGAGGCGATCGGCATCCGGCACGGCCAGATCACCACCATCCACGATCCGACCAACACCAACGTCGTCGTCGATGCGCCGCACAAGGACCTGCGCCGGGCGCGCTCGGCCATGCTGTCCCTGCAGCCGACCACGACGGGCAGCGCCACGGCAATCGCGCTGATCTATCCGGAACTCAAGGGCAAGCTGAACGGCCACGCCGTGCGCGCGCCGGTGCTCAATGCCAGCCTCACCGACTGCGTCTTCGAAATGAAGCGCGCGACGACCGAAGCCGAGGTGAACGAGCTGTTCGCCGTGGCAGCGAAAGGCCCGCTGGCCGGCATCCTGGGCTACGAGACCCGCCCGCTGGTCTCGGCCGACTACTGCAACGACACGCGAAGCTCGATCGTCGATGCGCCGAGCACTCTGGTGACCGACGGCACGCTGCTCAAGGTCTATGCCTGGTACGACAACGAGATGGGCTATGTCTGCCGCATGGTCGATCTCGCCAATCATCGTGATCGACGCGGAAGCGTGATGGCCCAGCTGGATGACAGCGGCAACGCGCCACTACCTGGTCGTCACGGCCTCCTACTGGGGCTTCACCCTGGTCGACGGCGCGTTGCGCATGCTGGTGCTGCTGCATTTCTTCAAGCTCGGCTATTCGCCCTTCACGCTCGCCTTCCTGTTCCTGCTCTACGAGTTCGCCGGCATCGTCGCCAACCTCTTGCGGCGGCTGGCTGGCGACCCGCTTCGGCATCCCGCGCATGCTGGCCGTGGGCCAGGCCCTGCAGATCGCCGGGCTGGCAATGCTGTCGGCGCTCGATCCGGGCTGGACCGCGGCGGCGTCGGTCGCCTGGGTGGTGGCAGCCCAGGGCGTTGCCGGCTTGGCCAAGGATTTCACCAAGACCGCGTCGAAGATCGGCGATCAAGGCCACGTCGGCCGAAGGCTCGGGCCAGCTCTTCAAGTGGGTGGCGTGTTTCACCGGCTCGAAGAACGCCATGAAGGGCGTCGGCTTCTTCGTTGGCGGCCTGCTGCTCGAGGTCATGGGCTTCAAGCCGGCGCTGTGGCTGATGGCCGGCGTGATCGGCGTCATCTTCCTGGCTGGCCTTGCGCTGCTGCCGCGCCAGCTCGGCAAGGCGAAGGCGTCGAAGACGGTGCGCGAATTCTTCGCCAAGTCGCGCGGCGTCAACCTGCTTGCCGCGGCGCGCGTGTTCCTGTTCGGCGCGCGCGAAGTCTGGTTCGTCGTCGGGCTGCCGGTGTTCCTCTACGCGGCGGGCTGGCGCTTCGTCGAGGTCGGCGCCTTCCTCGCCGCGTGGACGATCGCCTACGGCATGGTCCAGGCGGCAGCTCCTGCCTTGGTCACGCGCAGCCGCGATGGCCTCAGCCGCGAAGTACCCAACGCACGGCTGTGGGCCGGCTTGTTGACCACAGTGCCGCTGGCGCTCGGACTGCTGCTCAGGGATCAGGGCTTGTGGCATCCCGATTTGGTCGTCGTCGCAGGCCTGGCGCTCTTTGCCGTGCCGTTCGCGGTGAACTCCTCGCTGCATTCCTACCTGATCCTGGCTTATGCCGGTTCGGAGAAGGCCGCGGAGGACGTGGGCTTCTACTACGCCGCCAACGCCACGGGCCGCCTGATCGGCATCCTCTTGTCGGGTGCGCTCTATCAGCTCGGCGGCATGACGGCCTGCCTGTTCGGATCGGCGGCGATGCTGGCCGTCTGCTGGGCCACCACGTTCCTTCTGCCTGCCGGCGAGACACCGCGCGGCCAGGCGGCTTGACCATCGACAGTCCTTCGATTATTCGAGAACAATGGAAACAACGAACATCTGATGTCTCTGTTCGAACGCTATCTCACCCTCTGGGTGGCGCTCTGCATCGTGGCCGGCATCGCGCTCGGCCACTGGTTCCCCGGCCTGTTCCACGCCATCGGCGCGGCCGAGGTGGCGCACGTCAACCTGCCGGTCGCCGCGCTGATCTGGCTGATGATCATCCCCATGCTGGTGAAGGTCGACTTCGCCGCCATCGGCAAGGTGCGCGAGCACTGGCGGGGCATCGGCGTGACGCTGTTCATCAACTGGGCGGTGAAACCCTTCTCCATGGCCGCGCTGGGCTGGCTGTTCATCGGCTATCTCTTCCGGCCCTGGCTGCCGGAAGGCCAGATCGACAGCTACATCGCCGGCCTGATTCTGCTGGCGGCTGCGCCCTGCACCGCCATGGTGTTCGTGTGGAGCAACCTGTCCGACGGCGAGCCCGACTTCACGCTGACCCAGGTGGCGCTCAACGACACCATCATGGTGTTCGCCTTCGCCCCGATCGTCGGCCTGCTGCTCGGCCTGTCGGCCATCATCGTGCCGTGGCAGACGCTGCTGCTGTCGGTCGGCCTCTACATCGTCGTGCCTGTGGTGCTGGCGCAGGTGTTGCGCAGCAACGTGCTGTCGCGCCGCGGGCCGGCAGCCCTCGCCGGCCTGCTCGACGCGCCTCCAGCCGATCTCCCTGGTGGCGCTGCTGACCACCCTCGTCCTGCTGTTCGGCTTCCAGGGCCAGCAGATCATCGATCAGCCGCTGATCATCGCCCTTCTTGCGGTGCCGATCCTCATCCAGGTCTATCTCAACTCCGGGATCGCCTATCTGCTGAACCGCGCCACCGGCGAAGCGCATTGCGTGGCGGCACCCTCAGCCCTGATCGGCGCCAGCAACTTCTTCGAGCTCGCGGTCGCCGCGGCCATCAGCCTGTTCGGCTTTTCGTCGGGGGCGGCGCTGGCAACGGTCGTCGGCGTCCTGATCGAGGTGCCGGTCATGCTGTCGGTGGTCAAGATCGTCAATGCCAGCAAGCACTGGTACGAGGCAGGTCCTGCCGTCAGGCGCCGCGTAGCTTCGGACTAGGTCGTGTAGCGCCATTTACCTTCTGGAAAGTCGCTGAAGCGCCCTAGCGCGCCTGCCTCTCATTTTCGGTGCGCGACAGCGCAGCGCAGGGTGGCCGCCGTCGGCAGGTGGTAGAAGGCGCCGTCCTTCGGGGAGTAACCGTCCGCAGTTTGCGGAGCTTGCGTCAACATACTTGGCTTCGGCCATGGCGCAGGCGGCAGACCTCAGGTCTGTACTGGCGAGACCGACGGCACATCCCCTGCGGGTCGGCAGGGAGCATGTGTCGTCGTGCACCGCCGACCTGGTACTGTTTCATGGACGCCATCCTGACCTCGATCGCCGTCGTTGCCGTTGCCGAGATCGGCGACAAGACGCAGTTGCTTGCCATCGTCCTTGCCGCCAGGTTCGCCAAGCCCGTGCCAATCATCCTGGGGATCCTCGCGGCCACCTTGCTCAATCATGCCGCCGCGGCCAGCCTCGGATACCTCGTCTCCCACTGGCTTGCCGGACCGACGTTCCGGATCGTCGTCGGCATCGCCTTCATCGTGATGGCGGGCTGGGCACTGATTCCGGACAAGGATGACCCGAACGCCGTCAACCGACCCGCGCACGGTGTCTTCCTGACCACGCTCGTCGCATTCTTCCTGATCGAGATTGGCGACAAGACGCAGGTTGCAACGTCGCTGCTCGCCGCACAGTTCAGGAACATCGAGCTTGTCACGGTGGGCACGACGGTCGGCATGATGCTGGCCAACGTGCCGGCCGTCCTGCTGGGAAGCGCGCTGATCAAGGTGGTTCCGCTGCAGCACGTAAGGAGAGCGGCCGCTTTCCTGTTCGCCGGCATCGGCATGTGGATCGTGCTCGGCGCTTCCAATCCTTTTTGACGCCAACCGAAGGGCGCACTAGCGAGGCCTCAATAGAGGCGCGCCCATACGTGGCGTAACGACGGATCGAAGCTGCCATGCCTTCACCAGACTGTAGATCGCCGGGATCACGAGCAGCGTCAGCGCCGTCGAGCTCGCCATGCCGCCGATCATGGGCACGGCGATGCGCCGCATGACCTCCGAGCCAGTCCCGTCGTTCCACAGGATGGGCAAGAGGCCCGCGGCGATGGCGGTCACCGTCATCATCTTCGGTCGTACGCGTTCGACCGCTCCTTCCATGATCGCCGCATGCAGATCGGCACGTGTGAAATCCCGGCCTTCCTCCGCGCATTGGGCGTGCCGCGCCGCCAAGGCATGGTCGAGATAGATCAGCATCACCACCCCGGTCTGCGCGGCGACACCCGCAAGGGCAATGAAGCCCACAGCGACGGCAACACTCACGTTGAAGCCCATCCACCAGACCAGCCACAGGCCGCCCACCAGGGCGAACGGCAGCGACAGCATGACGATCAGCGTCTCGGTGAGCCGCCCGAAGTTGAGATAGAGCAGGACGAAGATCAGCAGCAGGGTCGCCGGCACGACCACCTTCAACTTGGCTTCGGCGCGCTCGAGGTACTCGAACTGGCCGCTCCATACCGCGTAGCTGCCGGGAGGAAAGACGACCTTTTCCTGCACCGCGCGGCGGGCATCGGCGACAAAGCCGGCCAAGTCCCGGTCACGGAAATCGACATAGACATAAACCGCAAGCTGGGCGTTCTCGGTGCGGATCGTCGTCGGTCCCTGGGTGAGCCTGACCTCGGCGAGCTGCCCCAAAGGCAGCATGCCGCCCCGCATGGTCGACACCAGCACGTCCGAAGCGATGGCGCGCGGATCGCTGCGGAAATCCCGGGCATAGCGGACGTTGACCGAGTAGCGCTCGCGACCTTCGACCGTGGTCGTCACGGCTTCGCCGCCCAAGGCGCTGGCAACGGCCTGCTGGACGTCCTCGATCATGACGCCGTACTGCGCCAGGCGGGCGCGGTCGGGCACGATGTCGAGGAAATAGCCGCCGGTCACGCGCTCGGCATGGGCCGAGGTCGTGCCCGGCACCGCATGGATGGCCGCCTCGACCTGGCGGGCGATCGTCTCGAGTTCGGCGTAGTCGCGGCCGAGCAGCTTTACGCCGACCGGCGTGCGGATGCCGGTGGCCAGCATGTCGATGCGGGCCTTGATCGGCATGGTCCAGGCGTTGCTCACCCCCGGGAACTGCAAGGCGCGGTCCATCTCGGCGATCAGCTTGTCCGTGGTCATGCCCGGCCGCCAATCGGCCTTCGGCTTGAGGTTGATGATGGTCTCGAACATTTCCAATGGCGCCGGGTCGGTCGCCGTCGCGGCGCGGCCGGCCTTGCCGAACACCGAGGCGACCTCGGGGAACGACTTGATGATCTTGTCCTGCGTCTGCAGCAGCTCCGCCGACTTGGTCACCGACAGACCCGGCAATGTCACCGGCATGTAGAACAGCGTGCCCTCGTCGAGGCTCGGCATGAACTCCGCGCCCAGCCGCATCGCCGGCCAGGCCGACGCGGCCAGGGCGGCGACCGCCACGGCGATGGTGAGCAGGCGGGCGCGCAGCACCAGGCGAATCAAGGGCCGGTACAGCCAGATGAGGGCACGATTCACCGGGTTGCGATGCTCCGGCAGGATGCGGCCGCGCACGAACAGCATCATAAGCGCCGGCACCAGCGTCACCGACAAGAGCGCGGACGCCGCCATGGCGAGGCTCTTGGTCCAAGCCAGGGGCTTGAACAACCGGCCCTCCTGCTCCTCCAGCGCGAAGATCGGCAGGAAAGACACCGTGATGATCAGCAGGCTGAAGAACAGCGCCGGCCCGACCTCGACGGCCGCGGCGATGACGGCCTCGGCGCGCGACTGGCCGGGCTTCAGCCGCTCGAGATGCTTGTGGGCGTTCTCGATCATGACGATGGCGGCATCGACCATGGCGCCGATGGCGATGGCGATGCCGCCCAGGCTCATGATGTTGGACCCGATACCCAATGCCTGCATGGCCATGAAGGCCATCAGCACGCCGACCGGCAGGGTGATGACCGCGACCAGGGCCGAACGCACGTGGAGCAGGAACACGACGCACACGGCGGCGACGACCAGGCTCTCCTCGATCAAGGTCGATCTCAGCGTAGCGATGGCGCGCTGGATCAGCTCGGACCGATCGTAGACCGTCTCGATCCGCACGCCCTCGGGCAGGCCGGACGCGATGTCCTTGAGCCTGGCCTTGACGTTGCCGATGACGTCGAGGGCGTTCTGGCCGAAGCGCTGGATGGCGATGCCGCCCACCGCCTCGCCCTCGCCGTCGAGCTCGCTGAGGCCTCGCCTTTCGTCGGGACCAAGCTCGACGCGTGCCACGTCGCGCAGCAGCACCGGCGTCGGCCCGTCGGCCTTCAGCACGATCTGGTCGAGGTCGGCCGCCGACGTGACGTAGCCGCGGCCGCGCACCATGAACTCGGCCTCGGCCATCTCAACGACGCGGCCGCCGGTCTCGCGGTTGGAGGCGCGCACGGCGTCGACGACGCGCGACAGGGGCACGCCGTAGCTCCTGAGCTTCACCGGATCGACGACGACGTTGTACTGGCGCACGAAGCCGCCGACGCTTGCCACCTCGGCCACGCCTTGCGCCTTGGCGAGCCCGAAGCGCACGTACCAGTCCTGTTGCGAGCGCAGCTCGGCCAGGGTGCGGTCGGCGCCGACGACGGCGTATTGATAGACCCAGCCGACGCCGGTCGCGTCGGGACCGAGCGTCGGCCTGACGTTGGCCGGCAGCTTCGCCGTGCCCGAGTTCAGGTATTCGAGCACGCGGCTGCGCGCCCAGTAGATGTCGGTGCCGTCCTCGAACACGACGTAGACGAACGACACGCCGAAGAAGGAGAAGCCACGAACGACGCGGCTCTTCGGGACCGCCAGCAGCGCGGTGGTCAACGGATAGGTCACCTGGTCCTCGACCACCTGCGGCGCCTGTCCCGGCACCTCGGTGTAGACGATCACCTGAGTGTCGGAGAGATCGGGAATGGCATCCAGCGACAACCGGCCCACGGCGAACAGGCCGCCACCGACGAGGCCGGCCGCGGCGATCAGGATCAGCAGCAGGTTGCGCGCCGACCAGCGGATGACGCCGGCGATCATTTGGCGTCTCCGAACGCGGCCAGGGCCGCCCGGATGTTGCTCTCGGCATCGATCAGGAAGGTCGCCTGGGTCACCACCCTCTCGCCGACCTGAACGCCGTCCAGCACTTCGACATAGCCCGGGACCCTCACGCCAAGCCGAACGGGCCGCGGCTCGTAATGGCCCTCGCCGCGCTCGACCAGCACTGCCTGACGCCGCCCGCTGTCGATCACGGCCGACTCCGGCACGACGATGCGTTGGCCCTCCAGAGGAGCGACGATCTCCACGGTGGCCGCCATCTCCGCGCGCAGGCGGCCGTCGGGGTTCGGCACCTCGATGCGAAGCCGCGCCGTGCGGCTGTCCTTGCCGACACCGGGATAGATGAAGGTCACATGGCCTTCGAAGCTGCGATCGGGCCAGGTATTGACGGTGATCCGGGCAGCATCGCCCACCTTCACGAAGGCGAGATCCTGCTCGTAGACCTCGGCCATCACCCACATGTTCGTGGTGTCGACGATGCGGAACAGCGTATCGCCGGCGCGAAAGCGCGCGCCCTCCACCGCCATCTTCTCGATCACCGTGCCCGAAACCGGCGACGGGATGGCCACCGTGCGCGGACGCTCGCCACGTCGCAGCTTGTCCATCCCGGCCTCGGGATAGTCGAGGTTGCGCAGCTTGTCCGAGGCGTAGCTGCTGCGGCCGGCGAGGTTCCATTCCTGCTGCAGCACATTGAGCTCTGGGCTGTAGACCTCGAACAGGAGCTGGCCGCGCTGCACGCTGTCGCCGGTAGCGTTGACGGCAAGCTTTTCGATCCAGCCGCTGTACTTCGGCGCCACGACGAACTGACGGCGCTCGTCGAACTGCAGGCTGGCGTAGGCGCGCACGGTGCGTGAGAGGGTGCGCTGTTGCACCTCCCCGGTGCGGACGCCCAGCCGCTGCACCTTGTCGAGGCTCACCTTGACGGTGCCCGGCGCCTCCCCGGTCGTGTCCTCGCAGACTGGGATGTAGTCCATGTTCATGGAATCCTTCTTGGGCACCGGCGAGGTGTCTGGCGTGCCCATGGGATTGCGGTAGTACTTCACCTTGCCGCCGGGGCAGCCGGTATCGGCGGCCAGCGCCTCGGGTGCGCCAAGGGCGGCGGCGACCAGGATGGCCAAAAAAACGGCACCGGTGATACCGGGCCGCAGCTTTGCAACGAACGTCATGAATCCCTCCGCGATGCCGTGCGCCCGGCGCGGCGCAATCGCCGCGTCTCAAGCGCGCTGGCTCAAGCCGACCGTCGAAGGGTCAGGCGCGCGGAGGGAAGGGTTCGGGTGGCGGCGACAAGCCGCGCAGGAAACTCGTACCGAGCGCCCACTGGATCGTACCGGACTCGACCGCCGGCAGGTCGTAGGCCGCCGTGGCCAGCGTCGGCGCCGCGTTGGACGATACCTGCAGGCAGGTAGCTGCCGGCATCGGGCACTTGGCGTCGCCGCATTCGTCACAATGGCTGCAGGGTTGCTCGCCGATGGCGCTTCGCTCCGGCGCCGATGCGCCGGCCGGCATCGCCGCAGCCACGGTCATGAAACCGCTCGCCAGGATGGCGACGCAGCTCAGGATGGCAGCCAAGGCGCGAAGGCGCTTCATGGTGCGTAGTTATAGCATGATTGGCAGACGGCCAATCACAAACCTGTCAGCGCTCGACAAGTACCGGGCCGAAGATCGCTCGACCGAGTTCGAGCGCTTCCGCCATCGCAAGGTCAATCCCGACACGCCGCGGCCTCTGATCACGGCGCCATTGGTCCAAGTGCTCTCCTGAGCAGAAGAACGTGATCGCCGGGCAGCATGACGCTGCTGCACTGCCGTCGTATGCAAAATCATACCAAACGACGGCCTTTGAAGGGACGACATCCTCCAACTGCCTGCCTTCGCGGGTGGTCTTCACGCGGATCAGCGAGCCACAGTGACGGCAGGAGGACGAGACCGTGACGTCCGTCTCGTACATCGCGCCGACCCCGAGAGCGTCGATTGCGCAGAGCGCCTGCAGGGTGCGGCCCTTCAGTTCGACGCTGTGGCCGGTGGCGGTTTGCGTGAATGGATAGGCCAACCCAATGCCTCCGCCGTGCGGATCGAGGCCGATGAGATCGCGCGATTGCAGGACGCCGAGCAACCCTGCCACGACGTCCGTGTCGATCCCGGTGGAAGCAGCGATCTCGACCAGTGCCGGTGGCCTTCCGAGATCGACGTAGAGCCGCAGGATCGTCCGCCACAGAAGATCTTCGGCGCTTCCAAGCCTGACGGCCCACTTGTCGAGCAATCCCGCGCGCGCCGTGATGCGTCCGGCGAGCGCTTCGCACGCCCGCGTTGTCACTACCGCCGACCAATCCGGGCGGAAAACGCCTGGCCTGATCTCGATGGCAGGGCCTGTTTCCAGAGACACGTCAGCGACCATCGTTCACACCTCAGGAGCCGGTCGAGTACTGGCTGGTGCAGCAACCGTCACTCTTGCCTTCTTGAATGGGCGGACACGGCACCGAACCATAGGAGCAGAACACGCAACAATCGCCCTGCTTGGGCTTGAGCAGCGTCTTGCAGCCCGTGCATTCATAGAAGTACTGGCACGCATCGGTCGGCATGGTTTCCGTCTTTGTCGTTCCGCACGAGGGGCAGGTCAGGGTCGATTGCAGAATGATGGTCATATCGGTGGCTCGATCCAGAATGTGAGGGCGAGCAAGCCGATGGCCAGCAGGACGGCGATCTTGCTGCCCCAGTCCATCACGGGGCGCGTGCATGCCGCACCTGGCGGCCGTGCCTGGCGTTGCCGCCACATGATGAACCCGGCAGCCGCGAGGCAGATTACGGCACCGTAGAGCAACTCGCGCTGATGCTGCGCCGCCAGGTAGCCGATGCCGACAAGCGACGCGGCGCTTATGCCCAGAAGCGACAAGGCGACGGGCAGCGCACAACACGAGGCCACGCCGAAGGCGGCGAGAAGGCCGCCGGCTGCAAGGACGGTCTTTGCCGTGTCGCCGCTCGTCTCGGTCGGTGGTGCCGAGGTTCCGCTTTTCATCATGCCCAAAGGTCTACACCCTGTAGCCACTACAGGCTCAATACTCGACGAAATCACAGGAACGCGAGGCGCGCCATGGCTGCATCCGAAATCTTCCCGATTGGCGTTCTATCGCAGCGTTCCGGAGTGAACGTCGAAACCATCCGCTATTACGAACGCGTCGGCCTCTTGCAGAAGCCGGCGCGAAGCACGGGCGGTTATCGGCTCTATCAGACGGCCGATGTCGATCGTCTTTGCTTCATTCGTCGCGCGCGGGACCTCGGCTTCTCGCTGGACGAGATTCGCCACCTGCTCGGCCTCGTCGATCAAAAGTCCCGGTCATGCCGCCGCGTGCATGGCATCGGCGTCGTGCATCTGGCGGACGTGCGCGCAAAAATCCGCGATCTGCGGCGGATGGAACGTGTGCTCGCCACCATGGTCAGGGCATGCGCACAAGGAACGATGCCGACTTGTCCGCTTCTGGACGCGTTGGGGGGCTTCCGCGTGAGGGGGTAGGCGATGTCGTATTTCTATATTTCCGGAAATACAGTTGACAGACCGGATCGCCGTCCCTATCTTCGGGGTATGAAGCTCGACGATGCCGCCGCCCGCCTGGAAGCCCTGGGCAACCCGACCCGGCTGAAGATCTACCGCACCCTGGTGCGGGCGGGCGAAGAGGGCATGGCGGTCGGCCGTTTGCAGGAGCGGCTCGACGTCGCCGCCTCGACCCTCTCGCATCACCTCAAGGCGCTGGTCGGCGTCGGCCTCGTCACCCAGACCCGCGAGGGCACGACGCTGATCTGCAACGCCAGCTACGACGAGATGCATGGCCTGATCGACTACATGGTCGCGGAATGCTGCGTCGAGGGCTCCTGCCCGCCCGCCATCGTGTCGAAGTTCAAGAAGGTCGCGTGAATTTTTTTGCCTCGGTATTTCGATGATTCTAGGAGAACTGGAGTAAGCCATGCCCGACTCGCTGAGCAAGCCGAAGACCGTCGCCATCCTGGGCGCAGGCCCCGTCGGTCTCGCCGCCGCCGCGCACGTGCTGGAACGCGGCATGGAGCCGGTCGTGCTCGAGGCCGGCCCCCAGGTCGGGCATGCCGTGCGCCAGTGGAGCCACGTGCCGCTGTTCTCGCCGTGGGAATATGCCATCGACAAGGCCTCGGAGCGCCTGCTGACGGCGGCCGGTTGGAACTCGCCGGCTCCCGACCAGTATCCAACTGGTGGTGAGCTTCTCGCCCAGTACCTCGAGCCGCTGGCCACGCGCACGCCGCTCAAGGACCACATCCGCACCAGCAGCCTGGTCACGAGCGTCGGCCGCGCCGGCGTCGACAAGATGAAGGACGACGGTCGCGCCCTAAAGCCCTTCACCATCCGCTACCAGAACGGCAAGGGGCCCGAGCAGCTCAAGGCCGACGCGGTGATCGACGCCACCGGCACCTGGTTCTCGCCCAACCCGGCCGGCGCCGACGGCCTGCCGGCAATCGGCGAGCGCGAGACGCAGGAACGCATCGCCTACGGCATGCCCGACGTGCTGGGCCGCGAGCGCGGCCGCTATGCCGGCCGCACCGTCGCCGTGCTGGGCGCCGGCCATTCGGCGATCGGCACGCTGATCGACCTCGTCCGCCTCAAGGAAGAAGCGCCGGCCACCGAAGCCATCTGGCTGCTGCGCGGCGACAAGCCCGAAAAGGCATTCGGCGGCGGCGCCAACGACAAGCTCGCGGCGCGCGGCGCACTGGGTGCGGCCTTCGCCAAGCTGGTGACGGAAGGCAAGCTCTGCGTCGAGACCGGCTTCCGCGTCTCGCACATCAGCCGCGACGGCGAGAAGATGCGCATCGGCTCGGGATCGGGGTCGTGTGGCCGCTACGTCGCCGTCGACCAGCTGGTGGTGGCGACGGGCTTCCGCCCCGACTTCGACTTCCTGCGCGAAGTGCGGCTGTCGCTCGATCCCGCCGTCGAATGCCCGCCGCATCCTGGCGCCGCTGATCGATCCCAACCTCCACAGCTGCGGCACGGTGCGTCCGCACGGCGCGCGCGAGCTCGCCCAGCCCGAGCCCGGCTTCTACTTCGCCGGCATGAAGAGCTACGGCCGCGCGCCGACCTTCCTGATGCTGACGGGCTACGAGCAGGTCCGCTCGATCGTGGCCGAGATTGCCGGCGACCATGAGGCCGCCGCTCGAGTCGAGCTGGTGTTGCCCGAAACAGGCGTCTGCTCGGGCCCCGGCCCGGAGGCCAATCTCACCAAGGCCGAAGCGAGCTCGGCGGGATGCTGCGGCGGCCCGGCACCGGAGCCGACTGCCGACGACGCGCCGACCGGCTGCTGCGTGGCCGACGTGAAGGCCAAGCAGGAGGGCAAGAAAGGTTGCGGCTGCTGATGACGCCGCAGGCGCCGGTTCCGCCGAGTCCGCCCGGCGTGGCATGAGCAGCGCCCTGTTGGATCGTTCCTCGGGCGCCCGCCTGGTGGCCATCGTCTGCACCGCCCAGGTCTTCGTGCAGATCGGCGCCTTCTATTGGCCGGCACTGCTGCCGCAGATGATGCAGCGCTGGTCGCTCACCAACAGCGAGGCCGGCTGGATCACCTCTTCGTTCTACGCCGCCTACATGCTCTCGGTGCCGGTGCTGGTAACCCTCACCGATCGCATCGACGCCAAGCGCGTCTACCTGTTCGGCGTCGGCTGTACGCTGGTGGCACACCTCGCCTTCGGCCTGCTGGCCGACGGCTTCTGGTCGGCGATGGCGCTGCGCGGGCTGGCCGGCATCGGCTGGGCCGGCACCTACATGACCGGCCTGAAACTTCTGGCCGACCAGGTCGACGCCAAGATGATGTCGCGCGCCGTCACGGGGCATGCCGCCAGCATTGGCATCTCGGGTGCGGCCTCCTACATGCTGGGCGACTTCCTGGCTTACGAGTTCGGCTGGCGATGGGCCTTCGCCAGCGCCGGCCTCACCGCGGCGATCGCCTGGATCACCGTGGCGCTCGCCGTGCCAAGCCGGCCGCCGCCGCCCGCGAAAGCCGCCGGCCAGCCGGCGCTGTTCGACTTCCGCCCGGTGCTGCGCAACCGCTCGGCCTTCGCCTACTCGCTCGCCTACTGCGTGCACACGCTGGAAATGAACGCCCTGCGCGGCTGGGGCGTGGCCTTCCTCGCCTGGGTGGCGGTCCATAGCGGCATGACGGGCGAGCTGCTGTCGCCCACCGTCGTCATCACCGTGCTCGGCCTTTTGGGCACGCTCACCAGCGTCCTGGGCAACGAGGCCTCGATCCGCTTCGGCCGGCGCCGCCTGATCGTCGGCGCCATGGTGCTGTCGATCGCGGTCGGGCTGCTGCTGGGCTTCGTCGGCTCCAAGGGCTACTGGCTCGCCGTCGTGCTGATCGTGGTCTACGGCATGATCATCTGGCTCGATTCCTCGTCGCTCACCGCCGGCGCCGCGGGCGCGGCCGATCCGGCGCGCCGCGGGGCCACGCTCGCCGTGCATTCGATGCTGGGTTACGCCGGCGGCTTTGTCGGGCCATTGGCCATCGGCTGGACGCTCGATGCCGCGGGCGGAATGTCGCCGCTGGCCTGGGGCCTGGCCTTCGGCGTGGTCGCCGTTCTCATGGCCTTCGCCATGGTGGTCTTCATCGCGATCCGGCCACGCGAGCTGGAAGGCGACCGCGGGGCATCTTGATGGTAAGGCGTTTCTGCCTTACATTCTCCTCTGGAGAACATCCATGGGCACACTTACCGTAACCGCCAAAGGGCAAGTCACGCTTCGCAAGGACCTTCTGGAACATCTTGGAGTCCATCCCGGCGAGAAGATTGCCGTGGACAAGCTTCCCGATGGCCGGATTGAAGTTAAGGCCGCTCGAACCGGCAGGATATCGGACGTCTTCAACTTCCTGAAAAAGAAGAAGGGCCGGTCGTTGTCAATCGATGAGATCAACAAGATCACGGCGCGGGGTTGGGCGCGCAAGCGGTGAAGATTACCGCCGACACGAACGTGCTCGTTCGGGCCATTACCGGCGACGACGCGAGGCAAAGCAAGATCGCGCAAGCGCAGTTGGCGAATGCCGAGATCGTGGCACTTGCCATACCGGTGCTGTGCGAGTTGGTGTGGGTATTGTCCCAAGGCTACAAGCACTCTGCAGCCGACATCGCCGAAACGATCCGTCTCCTGCTGGCGGGCGCCAACGTCGTCGTGAATCGCCCGGCGGCGGAAGCGGGCTTGGCGTTGCTCGAGGCCGGCGGTGACTTTGCCGACGGCGCGATCGGCTATGAGGGAAGCTGGCTCGGGGCGAAGACTTTCGTCTCTTTTGACAGGAAGGCCGTGAAGCTGATGGATTCGCAAGGCCAGTCCGCCCGTCTGCTGTCTTAAGGGCTATCTCGCGCCGGGCAGTCCGCACCGGCACGCAGTAGCGACGATCTGATGGCCTGGAAGGCGACCGCGGCGGCTGAACGCAGCGCTCGTCAGCGTTTCGCGACCTCGCGGGCCACGAGAACCACAATCACGCCCAGGCTGACAGCCATGACGGAGATGAGGGTGGCAGGGATGAACATGGCGTCCATATAGCGACGCTGTGTTTCGTGCCGATGTCGCGTCTGCAATGGGTTCGTGTCGTCTGTGTCGCGAGGTCCCTCATCTCCTCCCCCGCTTGCGGGGGAGGATACAGGAGGGGGCAGGCGTCAGGCCCGCTGCCGGCGTATTTGCAGATCAAATTGATCTTCGCCTTCGCACGATCGTCTTTGGGGCTTTCCCCCTCCCTACCCTCCCCCGTATGACGGGCGAGGAGGTCATCGTCCGCGTCGTCAGTTCGTCGCCTTCTTGGCGAGCGACAGCACCAGCTCGAGCGCTTCCTTGCCGGGCAGGCCCTTCTTCTCGGTCTCGGCCACCCACTGGTCCCACACCGGCTTGCCGGCGGTGGCGATCAGCTTCTCGCGCATCTCGGGCGAGACCTTGACGACCTCGAGCTTGCGCTTCTCGAACATCGGGAAAGCCTTCTTGTCGGCCTCCTCATAGGCCTCGCGCTGCAGGCGATAGGCCTCAGGCCGGGCCTCCTCGAGGATCTTCTTGTACTCGTCGGGCAGCGCCTTCCACGCCGTCTGGCTGAGCACGAGCGAATTGTGCACGACGCCGAGCTGCATGCCGAGCGTGTACCACTTGGACACTTCGTGCAGCTTGTAGGCCGTGAAGCTGTAGGCGAAGGGGAACGACGCGGCCTGGAACATGCCGCGTTCGAGCGCCGTGTAGACCTCTGGCGCCGACACCGACACCGGCACCGCGCCCAGGAGCTTCATGGCCTCGCCCAGGCCACCCAGGGCGCGCACCCGCATCCCCTTCCAGTCCTCGAGGTTGCGCGGCGGCTTGCCCGTTCCCATGAACTCGTACTGCGGCAGCAGGACGGTCATGAAGTGCATGCCGTTCCATTTCGACAGCTCCTCGGCCACCGGCTTCCAGGCCTGGTAGGCGTCCTGCACTTTCTGCTGCGAGACCAGGTCGGGGATCGGCAGGAACGGCATGTCGAGCACGCCCTGGATCGGTGTCTTCGCCGGCGCGTAGGAATAGGCGACGAACGCGCCCTGGAAGGCGTCGACCTTCAGCCCGTCGAGCATGTCCTTGGCTTCGCTGAGCTGCTCGTTGTACTTGAGGTTGATGACGAAGTTGCCGCCGCTCTTCTCCTTGGCGACCTTCGCGAGGTGCTCGAACGTCACGGTCACGGCCCTCGGCGGTCCGTAGAGCGCAAAGTTCCAGGTGACCTTGTCGGCAGCGTTGGCCGGGATCGCGGCCACGACGCCCAACGCAACGGCGATAGAAAGAGACAACGCACGATACATGGCGACTTCCTCCCTTTTCAGTCCGTACTCTCGACAATGAACGTCACGATCTCGGGGAACGCCGTCAGGACGCCGAGGGTGATGATGTCGGCGAAGATGAACGGCCAGACGCCCTTGAAGATATCGCGCACGGAAATGTCGGGCCGCACGCCGTTCACCACAAACACCACCAGGCCGACCGGCGGCGACAGCGAAGCGATGCCCGAGAGCTTGACCAGCACGATGCCGAACCAGATCGGGTCGTAGCCCAGCGACGAGATCACCGGGAAGACGACGGGCAGCGTCAGCAGGAACATGCCGATGCCTTCGAGCACCGTGCCGAGCACGAAATACAACAGGTAGATCGCGAGCAGGACCGCGATCGGCGGCAGGGCAAGCTCGGTCACCCAGCGCGCGATCTCCTCCGGCATGCCGGAGAAGCCCAGGAAGCGCACGAAGATCAGCACGCCCCAGATCACCGTGAAGATCATCACCGTGAGCTTCGCCGAATCGAGCAGGCACTGGCGCAGCTCGCCGCGCTTGATGCCGTTCTTGAGCGCAAAGGCGAACACCGAAAAGGCGCCCAGCGCACCCGCCTCGGTGGGCGTCGCCCAGCCGAAGTACATGCTGAGGAAGATGATCAGGATGACCAGGAAGATCGGCGTGGTGGCGGGCAGCGACTGGGCGCGCTGCGGCCAGGTGTACCCCGTGATGCGCGGGCCGAGCTCGGGCTGCCGCCAGCAGCGCCAGGTAATGATGAGCGCGTAGACCAGCGCCGAGACGATGCCGGGCACGAATCCCGCCACCAGCAGCTTGCCGATCGACTGCTCGGTGACGATGCCGTAGACCACCAGCAACGTGCTGGGCGGGATCAGCGAATCGAGCGTGGCGCCGGCCGCGCAGACGCCTGCCGCCAGGCGCTTGTCGTACTTCGCCCGCAGCATTTCCGGGATCGCCACCTTGGCGAACACGGCGGCGGCAGCACTGCTGGCGCCGGAGACCGCCGAGAAACCGGCGACCGCAAACACCGTGCCCGTGGCGAGCCCTCCGGGCAGCCAGCCGAACCAGCGTCGCGCCGCCTCGAAGGCGCTCTGGGTGATGCCGGCGTAGTAGGCGAGATAGCCGATCAGGATGAACATCGGCAGGACCGACAGCGTGTAGTTGGCGCCCGACGTGTAGGGCGCGATGCCGGCGGTACGGATGCCGGCATCCCAGCCGATCAGGCAGACCAGGCCTGTCGTGCCGACAAGCGCGCCGGCGAAGGCGAATCGCACGCCAGCGAAGCACAGCACCAGCAGGGCTGCGATGCCGATGCTGCCGATGGCAAGCGGACTGAGCTCGATCATCGGGCGTCCTGCCGGGAGACTTCCTCACGGCCCAGAGCCTCGGCGATCTCGTCCTTCACCTGCGTCTCCAGAGTGATGAGCCGGGGCACGGCGACCGGCTCGGCGTCGGGATGGGCGATCATGCGCAGGTAGCCGCAGATCTGCAGCGACAGGCGCAGCCACAGGACGGAGAGCGCCAAGGGCACCATCAGCTTGGCGGGCCAGGTCGGGAGCTGGATGTCCATCGTCGAATCGCCGATGGACCAGGCCCGCAGGAAATTGGTGAAGCTGGCGTAGACCAGGACGGTGATGATGGCGATTGCCACGACGACACCGAGCAGCTCGATCTTCCAGCGGATGGACGGCCGCCAGCCCATCGTCAGGTCCATGCCGATATGGCTGCCCAGGCGCTGGGCATAGGCGATGCCGAGAAAGGCGAACAGCGCCGAGGCCTGCTCCATCCAGTCGATGTAACCGTAGATAGCGAAGTCGAAGACGGTACGGCCGACGATCTGCGCCACGCCGACGAACATCAGGAAGAAGATGGCGAGCGCCGCTATCAGGTTGAGGCCGTCTTCGGCGTGGCTCAGCAGCGCGTCGGCACGGCGCAGCAGAAGCGGCGATTGTGCGTGACCGTCAGCAGGCATTCAGCGCCAGCCGCGACCGACGCTGCCAGCGCGCGATCCCATTTTGGCTCCCTTCCCAGAGCGGTGTGGGATCTCTTACCGGACCACCATCGTCACCCGCCGTCACGCCCACGTTATGCCAGGCCAACGAGGGCGGGCAACCCCGTTCGCCTGTTCGCGGTGCGGCCTTCCTATTCGCGACACGGCCAGTGGAACTGCAGGATCGACAGCACCATGCCCTTGAAATCCTGCCGATCGGCCTCGGGCCGCATCGCCTCGATGTCCTCGAGGATCGTCGCGATGATCTCGCCGCGCGGCGTGCGCAGCGGCACGCAGTAGCGGAAATCCGCCGGCAACAGCTCGCCGATATAGAGCAGCGCGTCGACCGCGCCGGCGCATTGGCCGGCACCTTCGGAGCCCAAGGTCTCGGTGTTCTGGAGGAAGGCGCGGCAACCCGGCACCCAGGCGCTTACGGCCGGATTCGGCTTGTCGAGCGCCTGCGCATGACTGGCCGAAGCCTGCAGGGCGAGCAGCGCCGCGAGCGCCAACGCTGCAAGGGAGCGCATGGCCATCACCCGAGCAACGCGATGCCGGAGACGAACAGCAGCGCGGAGATGGCGCGGCGAAAGCCGTGATCGCTCACCTTGCCGAACAGGAAGAGGCCCAGCGTCGCGCCGGCGAACAGCGCCGGCAGGGCAAACGGCAGATGGTGCAGCACGGCGACCGGCGCGCCCGGCGCCTTCAGGAACAGGAAGACGAGCGCCAGACTCTGCATCGCGGCAATGAAGGGCTGGACGACCGCGCGCTGGGCGATCTTGGGCATGGCGTGCGCATCGCACCAGATGGCGAGCACCGCACCCGGCATCGCGGTCAAGCCGCCGACCAGGCCGCCGGCGAAGCCCACGGCGGTGTGGCCGACCGGCCGCGCCTTCGCCATCAGCAGGGCGGACTTGGGCCGCAGCACCGTCGAGAGGGCATAGGCCATCAGGAAGGCGCCGAAGCACTGGCGGAAGACGTGCGGGTCGATGCGATCGAACACCAGGGTGGCGAGAACGACTCCGCCGGCGCCGCCGACGAGGTAGGGCAGGCTGCCCTGCAGCGACAGCGCCGCGCGCAGCCGCACCAGCACGAAGGTCTGGATCAACAGGCTGCAGATCATGAGCAGTGGGATCGCCACGCCCGGCGCCTGGACCTGCAGCAGGATGGCGCCCGCCACGGCGGAGAAAGCGAAGCCGGAGAATCCCTGGACGATGGCGCCGAGGAACACCGCCATCACGAGGATGGCCTCGAAAGCATCGACCGACATCGCTTATTCCCCGCATCCGTTGCCTGCCAGTGGTCACTTGGCGGGCGGAACAGATCATGCAGGGGGGCGGCAGGAATGTGCGAAAGCGCACGCTGCCTCCACACGGTCACACGTCATCATGATGAGGCCCCGGATCGGCACGGCCGGCGCGGTTGAGCCGCGCCAAGGGCCGGCCAGCTGATGTGGCACTCTCCCGCTCCCATGCCCTGGAACGCTGCGTCGACGAGCGCGGCGACAATGCGCCCTTCATCGCCGAGTTCCCGCCGTTCCGGCCCTTGCGCGGCGAGCCGCTATTCGATCGGCTGCTGCAGAAGCTCGGATTGCTCAATCCGCCGCCGGCAACATCACCGTGAAGGTCGAGCCTTTGCCCGGCGTGCTCTGGATGTCGAGCCGGCCGCGGTGGCGGTTGACGACGTGCTTCACGATGGCGAGGCCGAGCCCCGTGCCGCCGAGCTGGCGCGAGCGCGCGGCATCGACGCGATAGAAACGTTCGGTGAGTCGCGGCAGGTGGTTGGCCGGGATGCCGTCGCCCTCGTCGGCAACGGCGACGGCGACGCGGTCGCGGCCCATCGCGCGCGCCGCCACGCGTACCGTTGTGTTGGGCTTGGCGTACTTCAGCGCGTTGTCGATCAGGTTCTGGAACACGATGGTGAGCTCGTCGTAGTCGCCGACGGCGCGCGGCAGCTCGGGCTCGACGGCGAGTTCGAGCGCCACCTTGCGGGCACTCGCCTTGAGCTGCAGCAGGTCGAGCACGCCCTTCAGCACGCGGTCGATCTCGATCGCTGCATCGGGCCGCGCATGCTCGTGCTGCTCGATGCGCGACAACATCAGCAGGTCGTCGACCAGGCGGCGCATGCGCTCGGCCTGCTCGGCCATGATGCCGAGAAAGCGCTCGCGAGCGGCGGTATCGTCGCGCGCCGGGCCGCGCAAGGTCTCGATGAAGCCGGCCAGGCCCGCGATCGGCGTCTTGAGCTCGTGGCTGGCATTGGCGACGAAGTCGGCGCGCATGCGCTCGGCGCGGCGCAGCGCAGTGGTGTCGTGCAGCACGATCAGGGCGAGCGACCCATCGGCCGCGGCGCGCGGCAGGCGGCGCACGTGAGCTACGACGTCGAGCTCAGGCGGGCCGGGCAGCACGAACTCGACGGCGGTCTGGTCGGGGCCGGTGAAGTTGCCGTCGCTGGTCTCGAGCAGGCCGTCGATCGACGCGAGAAGCTGGGGCTGGCGAAACACGGTGGAGAGATCGCGCTCGGTACCGGTGCTGCCTAAAAGCTCGCGGGCGGCGAGGTTGGTACGCACGATGCGGCGGCTGCGGTCGACGGCGATCAGCGGATCGGGCAGGCCGTCGACGATCGCCTGCGCTGAGGCCGCGAGATTGTCGATCGAGGCGCGCTGGCGACGCCAGCCGGCCGAGAGCTGGGCGGCCGCCGTCGCCAGCTCCTCGGTGGCGGGCGCGAAGGAGAGGCGCGGCATCACGGGCTCGCGCTCGTCCGAGAGTTCACCGACGAAGCGGGCGAAGCGGGCGAGCGAGCCGAGATAACGCTGGACCAGCCAGACCGTGACCACGGCGATGCCGGCCATGGCGATCAGCGTCGGGCGACCGGCGAGATGGCCCGACCAGTAGAGCGCCAGCAGGGCGGCGAAGGACGGCGCCAGCGCTACGGCATTGGCGGCGAGATAGCGGCGCAGCGGGACGGGCTGATCGGCCACGGCGCCTCCCTATATGAAGCGGCGCGGCGCGAAGAAGCGGATGGCGAGAAGCCCGTAGAGGAAGCCGCCGACGTGAGCGGCCCAGGCGATCTGCTCGCCGCCCGCGCCCGGCATGCCGCCGAACAGGCCGAAGAAGACGTTGATCGCGATCCAGATGCCGGCAATGGGATAGAGCGAAGGCAGGTTGCCGGTGTAGCGCATCAGCATCAGCACCGCGCCGAACACGCCGGAGATGGCGCCAGAGGCGCCGATCACCGGGTCGACCGAGTCCGGATAGAGCACGATCTGCACGAAGCCCGCGACAATACCGGCCGACAGATAGAAGAGAACGAAGCGGCGCACGCCCAGCATGCGCTCGACCGGTGCGCCGAAGGCCGCCAGCGTCACCATGTTGATGACGAGATGCATCCAGCCGCCATGCAGGAACTGGTAGGTGATGGGCGAGGCGATCTGGGTCAGGAGGTCGCTGTCGCCGCCGGTGTAGGCGGCCGGGACCAGGCCGAACATCAGGATGATGACGTTGTCGGTCGCCTCACCCAGCAGGCTGCGCAGCAGCTGGACCGCGACATTGATGCCGATCAGCCACATCACCGCCGGCGGCAGGTTGATCGCCCGCTCGCCCGTGCCGCGTCCCCGCCCCGGACGGTCGTTATTGTCGAATGGCATCCGCCTGCTCCGTTCCACCCTGGCGCTGTCGTAGCGCTTGATTAGCGCTTTAGGCGGCGCGAGCCCAGCCAAAGAAAGACGCCGCCCAGGATCAAGGTCGGCGAGCCGCACAGGATGGCGATGCCGCCCATGTCGCTCAGGGGATTTCCCTCGGTGACGGCGAGGATGCAGCCCAAGGTGAGGACCAGGACGATCGAACCCGAGATTGCGAAGAACCAGCCGAGGCCGCGGCCTTTCGGTGGTGCCGGCGGATGGACCGGCGGTGGCGGCGGAGCGGGAGCCGGCGCGTTGGGATCGCTCATCGGCGCGCCGCCGGCGAACGAGCTTCTGCCAGGCGCGCGTTCCCGGCGGCGCCGGGCCGATAGAAGGTGTTGTAGGTGTCGAACGGGATGATGGCGCCCTCCGGCGTCACGAAGTGGACGCAGGAGCGCTTGACGTTGCCCAGGCAGAAATTGAAGCGGTCAAGGAATTCCACGATGGTGACGCGAAAGACGTTCTCGTAGCCCGAACCCTCGGGCATCGGCACGTCGGGCAGGCAGCAGAGCAGCGAGCCCAGGCGCTCGGCCGTGTTGGTGTCGGCGGTCGACAGCGACAGGAGGTCGACGAAGCGCTGGCGCAGCTCGGGATACTTCTCGAAGGAGATGGCGTTGGGCACCACGGGCAGCAGCGCCTCGCGCGGCACCAGCGAGGTGAGCGGGATCACCTTCTCGCCGTCGCGCACGCCATAGCCGATCGAGATCGAGGCGGGATTGCAGGGCAAGGGGATCATGTCGCCGTCGGCGAACACGCCTGAGTCCTCGACGATGCGGCGGCGGATCTCCGAGAGAACGATGCGGTTCTTGTTCGGATCGAAGCCCTCGTTGCGGCCGGCGTCCTGCACGGGCTGGAAGTTGATGCCGCGCACGCACTTGTATTTCAGCGCATGGCGCACGATCTCGCCGATCTCCGCGTCGTTGACGCCGCGCTTGACCGTGCAGACCAGGGTCGTCGAAATGTTGCGCGCCTCGAGATTGGCCAGCGCCTGGCGGCGGATGCGCGAGAGCGCGGCGCCGCGGAGGTTCTTGAGCGCATCGTCGTTCAGCGAATCGAACTGCAGGTAGACCTCGAAACCGGGCCGAAGCTCGGCCAGCGCGTCGCAGAAGGCCGGATCCTCGGCAATGCGGATGCCGTTGGTGTTCAGCATCACGTGCTTGATGGGCCGCCGGCGCGCGGCGGCGAGGATGTCCAGGATCTGCGGATGGATGGTGGGCTCGCCGCCCGAGATCTGCACCAGGTCGGGCTCGCCTTCGCTCCTCACCAGGGCGTCGAGCATGAACTCGACCTCGGCAAGGCTGCGATGGCTGTTTCGCTTGGGCGAGGAATCGGCGAAGCAGACGGGACAGGCGAGGTTGCAGGCCTCGTTGATCTCGACGATGGCCAGGCACGAATGCTGCTCGTGGTCGGGGCAGAGGCCGCAATCCCACGGGCAGCCGCGCTCGGTGCGGGTGAAGGGCGCCAGCGGCCGGTCGCCGGGCTTGAGGTACTCCAGGGTGCGCCGCCAGTAGACCGGGTCGTCCGACACCAGGGTCTTCATCACGCCGTGCTCGGGGCAGCGCTTGGAATAGTAGATGCCGCCGTCCTCCTCGACGATCTTGGCCGGCACCAGGCCGAGACAGGTCTCGCAGAGAGAGGTGGTCTGGCCGAGGAAGAGATATGGTGCGGACTTGCGCGCTACGCCGTCGTACATGCTCGGTCCCCGCTGCGGATCATCGCCGCAGCGTACAGGACCAAACCCAGACAGACAAAATGGAAGAGGTTGAAGGGCCCGATCAGCGTTGCATAGGGTTTGAAGAATTCCCAGGCAAAGCGCTGCAGCCCGTACCAACCGACGGTGAGATAGAAGCCGTTGGCCAGCCAGAAGCGGTCGCGCGCCCTGAAACGCTGGATCAGCACGACGAGCATCGCGGCCATGGCGAGCGATTCGTAGAGCTGCACGGGATGGCGTGGAATGCCGTCGCCGAAATCGACAGCCCAGGGAACACCGGTCGGCGTGCCGTAGGTGAAGTCGGCGAGGCCGGAGAAGAAGCAGCCCAGCCGGCCGACGGCGACGGTGGCGGCAAAGGGCGCGGCGAAGACGATGCCGGTCGAGCCTTGGACACCGGTGAAACGCTTGAATGCCTCGACCGCGGCGATGGCGCCGGCGATGCCGCCCACCATGGAGAAGCCCAGCGCGTGCATCCCGGAAAGCAGCGCATTGGCCGTGCCGAAGAACATCGCGCCGCACAGCGCGCCCGCGCCGGCGGTCACGGCGTAGAGGCCGGGATGGGTCACGCGATTGGCCGGCAACGCCTCGGCCGGAATGAGATGACGCGTGGTCCACCAGAATGCCGTCATCGAGGCAAGCCACGCCGCGACGTCGAACACGGCGTGGATATAGGGAAGACCGAAGTAGCTCATGTCTTCCGGACCGCGCGCGTCCCGCGCGCCTCATGAGCGCGCGGGACGCGCGCGGTCCGGAAGACCATGATCCTTACTTCTTCGGACCACCCTGCCCCGTCGCGCGCAGGCGCAGGCGCAGCGCGTTCAGCTTGATGAAGCCCTCCGCGTCGCGCTGGTCGTAGGCGCCGGCGTCATCCTCGAAGGTCACGGTCTTCATCGAGTACAGCGACTTGGGCGACTTGCGGCCGACCACGGTGGTGTTGCCCTTGTAGAGCTTCAGCCGCACCGTGCCGCTCACGTTCTCCTGGCTCTTGTCGATCAGCGCCTGCAGCATCTCGCGCTCGGGCGAATACCAGAAGCCGTAATAGATCAGCTCGGCATACTTGGGCATCAGCTCGTCCTTGAGATGCCCTGCCCCGCGATCGAGCGTGATCGATTCGATGCCGCGATGGGCGGCGTAGAGGATGGTGCCGCCCGGCGTCTCGTAGATGCCGCGGCTCTTCATGCCGACGAAGCGGTTCTCGACCAGGTCGAGGCGGCCGATGCCGTTCTCCTTGCCGAGCTCGTTCAGGCGCGTCAGCAGCGTGGCGGGCGACATCGCCTTGCCGTCGATGGCGACGGCATCGCCCTTCTCGAAGTCGACGGTGATGTAGGTCGCCTTGTCGGGCGCGTCCTCGGGCGCGATGGTGCGCTGGTAGACGCTCTCGTCGGCCTCCTCCCAGGGATCCTCGAGGATCTTGCCCTCGCTGGAGGAGTGCAGGAGGTTGGCGTCGACCGAGAACGGCGCCTCGCCGCGCTTGTCCTTGGCGATCGGGATCTGATGCTGCTCGGCGAACTCGATCAGCTTGGTGCGCGAGGTGAGCTCCCATTCGCGCCACGGCGCGATCACCTTGATGTCGGGCTGCAGCGCGTAATAGGTGAGCTCGTAGCGCACCTGGTCGTTGCCCTTGCCGGTGGCGCCGTGGCTGACCGCGTCGGCGCCGACCATGCGGGCGATCTCGATCTGGCGCTTGGCGATCAGCGGCCGGGCAATCGAGGTGCCGAGCAGGTACTGGCCCTCGTAGAGGGCGTTGGCGCGGAACATCGGGAAGACGAAGTCGCGCACGAACTCTTCGCGCACGTCGTCGATGTAGATGTTCTCCGGCTTGATGCCCAGCATCTCGGCCTTCTTGCGCGCCGGGCCAAGTTCCTCGCCCTGGCCGAGATCGGCGGTGAAGGTCACGACCTCGCAGCCATAGGCCTCCTGCAGCCACTTCAGGATGACGGAGGTGTCGAGGCCGCCGGAATAGGCCAGCACGACTTTCTTGATGTCGCCCTTTTTATGGGGCCCGGTATAAGTAACGCTCATGACGGCCGGCTTTCGGTTCGGATCGGTGAAGGCGCGCGAATATAGCGGCGGAAGCCAGCCGGGCAAGCCTGCCGCAAAGAGGCTATAATCGATCCCGAAGTAAGCTAAGCCATGGCCTCTGCCCTAGATCGTCTCACCTATGCCGCGCGCCAGACCGCGCGCGTGGCCTGGTATGCCGGCCACTATGCCGCCGGCCGGCGGCTCCTGAAGCCGATGCCCAAGCCCGACTTCCCGGTCGGGCCGACGCCCTCGCGCGACGAGTTGACGAAGGACATGCGCGCCGTCTTCGAGCGCGAATGGCAGGACATCAAGGCCGGGCTGTTCCCGACGCCGCGCCCCTTGTCCTTCGACCCCGGCGAGTTTCTGCGCCGCAGCGTTCTTTATTTCCGCGACCTGCCGCAGGTCGACGCGCGCCGCCACGGCCGGAGCGACGAGCTGCCGCCCGGCGAGCAGGGCGACGGCCTGCCCGGCTACTACCGCCAGAACTTCCACTTCCAGAGCGACGGCTGGCTTTCAGACCACTCGGCCGCAATCTACGACACTCAGGTCGAGGTGCTGTTCACCGGCGCCGCCGACGTCATGCGCCGCCGCGCGCTCAGGCCCATCGCCGAATGGATGACCGGTCGCAATCAGCGCGACTTGAAAGGCCTCGACGTCGGCTGCGGCACCGGGCGGCTGCTCGCCTTCCTGCACGACGCCTGGCCTGGCATGAAGTTCACAGGCATCGATCTCAGTGCACCCTATCTCGCCGAAGCGCGCCGCCTGATCGGCAGAACGGCACGCGTAAAACTGATCGAGGGCGCGGCCGAGAAGCTGCCGTTCGGCGATGCGAGCATCGATCTCGTTGTCTCGTCGTTCCTGATGCACGAGCTGCCCCAGACCATCCGCCAACAAGGCGCTGGCCGAGATGGCGCGCGTGCTGAAGCCGGACGGACTGGTGGTCATCGTCGATTCGATCCAGAAGGGCGACCAGCCATCATGGGACGGCCTGCTCGACCTGTTCCCGCATTATTTCCACGAGCCGTACTACGCCGAGTACGCCAACGGCAGCCTCGAGACGTGGTGCGACGCGGTCGGATTGAAGCCCGTCTCGGGCGAACGCGCGTTCCTGTCGAAGGTCTCGGCATTCACGCGCTAGGGCTCAGCAATCCTATGTCCACCGTTCTGCCTCCCCTGTCGCTCGACGAAGTCACCCGGACCGCCGAGAACCCGTTCGCAGCGGTCAACACGCTGCTCAGCGACTTCAATGCCGAGCATGTCGGGCCGACCAAGCATGTGCCGCTGTGGCTGCTGGCGCGTGACACCAACGGAAAGGTGCAAGGCGGCCTGCTGGGACAGACCTACTGGTCCTGGTGCTCGATCGATGTGCTGGCAGTCGCGGAGCCCTACCGCCGCCAAGGGCTCGGGTCACGCCTGCTGGCGAAGGCCGAGGAGATTGCGCGGCAACGCGGCTGCGTCGGCATTCGTCTCGACACGATGAGCTTTCAGGCGCCGGCCTTCTACAGCCGCCACGGCTACACCGAAATCGGGCGCATCGACGATTATCCGCCGGGTCACACGCGGCATTGGTTCATGAAGAAGTTCTGAGGCCGGTGCGGCGCTACGAAATTGCCAAGGCGGTTTCGGTCCCGCTGGCCTCGGCCGGCAATTGCTTTAAGGAGCAACGATCGTCGGATTTACGCCGATGGCGCCTGCGCGACGACGCAGAGCGGCGTCAAACGTCACGAATGCATCCGCGTGACCGCTTGAAGCGAGATGAAGGGCATCGGCGAAATCGAGACCGTCTCTGAACCATGCCACAGCCTGCTTCACCGCTGACGGATCCTCGACCAGGACGCCTGCTGCGGCCAGCAAACCTTCGATAGAGATGGCGATTTCGGCGCGCGATCGGTCATATGCGCTGCGCAAGACCCATTCGAGCTCGATCACCACCGTCTTCGGAACGAAGACGTCCTCGGCGGCCATGGCACTTTGGGCGGCCTCGGCTTGCGCAGGCTCATCGTTCACGAGCAAGCGAACGAGGACGTTAGTATCGACCGCGCGCATGCCGCCGCCTAACTTCCTTTTCTATTGCAGCGTTCATTTCCTCGATCGAGCGAGGCGGGCCCTTGTACTTCAAGATGCCCCGAAGATCGCCGATCGTTAGCTTCTTCTTTTCCTCGATCGGCTTGAGCAGGACGCCTTCTGGCCGATCCTCGATGGTCAGCTTCGTACCGGGCTTCCAATGCCGCTTGTCGCGAATGGCCTTTGGCAGGACGACCTGCCCTCTGGAAGAGACGATGGTTTGTGACATGGTCTCATCTTACCGGTAAGACGCGATGCCCGTCAAACGCCGGCCTTGGCCTCGATGTCCCGCACACGCTCGCCGCGCTTGCGCTCACTGGCGCTCTTGAGCTGGCCGCAGGCGGCGAGGATGTCGCGGCCGCGCGGCGTGCGGATGGGGGCGCTGAGCCCGCCGTCGTTCACGATCTCGGCGAAGCGATGCATGCGGTTGTTCGAGCTGCACTCGTAGGGCGCACCCGGCCAGGGATTGAACGGGATCAGGTTCACCTTGGCGTGGATGGGCGTCAGGAGGCGCACCAGCTCGCGGGCGTCGGCGTCGCTGTCGTTGACGCCCTTCAGCATGGCGTACTCGAAGGTGATGCGCCGGCTGTTCCTGGCGCCGGGATAGGCGGCGCACGCTTTCAGGAGCTCGGCGATCGGCCATTTGCGGTTGATCGGCACCAGCGTGTCGCGCACCGCGTCGCTCACCGCATGCAGCGAGACCGCGAGGTTGACGTCGAGCACGTCGCCGACCCTGGGGATCATGGGCACGACGCCCGAGGTCGAGAGCGTGATGCGCCGGCGCGACAAGGCGATGCCCTGGTCGTCCATGACGATCTTGAGCGCGGTCGCGACGTTGTCGAAATTGTAGAGCGGCTCGCCCATGCCCATCATGACGATGTTTGAAAGCATGCGCGTGGTCTCGGTCGGCGTCGGCCATTCGCCATAGCTGTCGCGCGCGACCATGAACTGGCCGACGATCTCGGCGGGGCTGAGGTTGCGCACCAGCGGCTGCGTGCCGGTGTGGCAGAAGCTGCAGGTCAGCGTGCAGCCGACCTGGCTCGACACGCACACCGAGCCGCGATCCTCCTCGGGGATGTTGACGGTCTCGGCCTCGTTGCCGTCCGGGAAGCGCAGCAGCCACTTGCGCGTGCCGTCGACCGAGCGCTGCTCGGTGACGATCTCGGGCCGCTCGACGACGAACAGCTCGGCCAGCCGATCGCGCGTCTTCTTGGCGATGTTGGTCATCAACCCGAAGTCGCGCACACCGTGCCAGTAGATCCACTGCCAGACCTGGCGGGCCCGGAACGGTTCCAGCCCGGCCTCGCTGAGCGACGCCTTCAGCTCGTCGCGCGACAGCCCGACCAGGTTGCGGCGCGTGTCGTTGCGGCCGCGGAACGGCTCGACGATCTGCAGCGGCTCGGTGGGCAAGTGGGCGGCCATGGTTCGGGCCTGAGATAGTGCATAGACCCCTCGCCCGCTAGGCCTCTTCCTCATGTCCTCCCCGGCTTCGGGCCGTAAGACGGGGGAGGAAGCATGATGCCTATCGCTGGGCGCCCATCTGCCAAGCCTCGATGGCCGGGAAGCGATGGATGAAATTCAGGATATTGAGGGTCAGGTTGTCGCGGACCACCACGGCAGCGCCTATTTCGAGCACCACGACCAAGGCGACCGTGGCCTTCCACGGCAGCAGCCGGGCCGCGGCGAAGCCCGTCATCATGGCCACCATGTCCAGCAGCGAATTGAGGATGCTGTCGCCGCTGTAGCCGGCGGCCAGCGCCTGCTTGCGGTAGGCCTCGATCACCCAGGGCGAGTTCTCGGCGATCTCCCACGCCCCCTCGATCCCGGCCGCGATCGCCAGCCGCACGAGTACGGGCGTGCGCGGCAGCACGAGATGCAGCAGGCCGTAGAACAGGATGCCGTGGACGACATGCGAGGGCGTGTACCAGTCGAACATCTGCTGGGAGAGTTCGGCTGACCAGATGTCGCCGACCCAGAACCGGACGGTGCCGCAGCTGCAGATCCAGACTCGGCCCATCAGGTGCAGCACCAGAGCCTGCATTGCCATGATGCCCAGGATGACGGGTCCGACGATCCTGGCGCCGGTCATTTGCCGGCTTGCACGCGGCGCGCTCGAATCCGCTGCTTGCGCTTGTAGATCGGCTCGCCGAACGGCGGCACCACCACGGCCTCGGTCGGGCCGCCCTCGGCCACCGGCCGGGGGGCGTGGCGGCCGAGGCTGAGCTGGCGGTCGTACATGATCAGGGCCCCGGCGACGCCCAGGTTGACCGAGAAGCGGGTCGGGATCTTCACCACGTAGTCGCAGATCGACTGCACGTCGGCCGACAGGCCCTCGCGCTCGGCGCCCAGGATGTAGGCGGCCTGGCGGGGATGGCGGAAGCTCGGCAGCTCGATCGCGGCGTCGGTGATCTCGACCCCGACCAGCCGGCAGCCCTGCGGCAGGCGGAAGGCTTCCAGATCGGCGAAGTTGTAGGTCGGCACCGAGCGCGGCGTGTCGGAGGTGTCGGTATGCGCCGCCCTCGCGGCGGTTGTACTGGGCGCGCAGCGTGAACACGAAGGAGGCGCCGAAGGCATGGGCGGTGCGGAACAAGGTGCCCACGTTCATGGCCTTGCTGACGCCTTCCACACCGATGCCGAAATAGCCTTTCATGCCCCTCTTTCGTGGCCTGTCTTTTTGTTGCACTAATCCCCTGCAGGCACTGCTTCCCCCGGGTAGCGCCGCGCCCGCCCTGAAACAAGGCCAGAATGACCGTTCCTTCGCCGATGGATGAAGTTCGCGCCCAGTACGAGGCGCTGCCCTATCCGCCGCGCGATCCGCGCGATGAGGCGATCCGCCTGATCACCGGCACCCCGAGCCACGTCCTCGAGATCAACCACTACCTGTTCTCCGGGCGGCTGAACTTCGCGCGGCCGTTCCGGGCGCTGGTCGCCGGCGGCGGCACGGGCGATGCCTGCATCATGCTGGCCCAGCAGCTGGCCGACCGGCGCTGCCCGGGCGAGGTCGTCTATCTCGACATCTCGACCGCCTCCCGCCAGATCTGCGAGGGCCGCGCCAAGGCGCGCGGCTTGCGCAACATCAACTTCCTCACCGGCTCGCTCTTGGACCTGCCGTCGATGCCGATCGGCCAGTTCGACTACATCGACTGTACGGGCGTGCTCCACCACCTGCCCGATCCGGCCGCCGGCATGCGCGCGCTGGCGAGCGTGCTCAATCCCGATGGCGGCATGGGCGTGATGCTCTATGGCGAGTATGGGCGCAGCGGCGTCTATCCCCTGCAGGAGCTGCTGCAGACCCTGGCGCCGCGGTCGATGGCGCTGGAGGACCGGATCGCCATGACCAAGCGGCTGATCCGCTTCCTGCCGACCACCAACCTGTTTCGCCGCAATCCCTATCTCAACGATCACGTCACCGGCGGCGATGCCGGCCTCTACGACCTCCTGCTGCACAGCTGCGACCGCGCCTTCACCGTGCCCGACATCGGCGCCATGGCGCGGGAGTCCGGGCTGCGCCTCGTCGCCTTTCTCGAGCCTGTGCGCTACGAGCCCGCGACCTACATGAGCGATCCCATCATCGCGCGCCAGGCGAGCTCGCTGCCGCTGGTCGAGCGCGCGGCCTTCGCCGAACGCCTGGCGGGCAACCTGCGCACCCACGTCTTCTATGCCACGCGCGCGGGCTTCGACACGGTGGCGCGGCCCGAGGACACGTCCGCGATTCCGGTGCTGCGCGAGATGGACGCCCAGAAGCTGGCCGCCGGCCTGCAGCCCGGCACGCCGCTGATCGCCAACCTCGACGGCTTCCCGTGGCGCGCGCAGCTGCCGTCGCTCGCTCCGCGCATCGTGTCGCAGATCGACGGCCGCAAGACCGTGGCCGAGATCTACACCGCGCTCGGCGCCCAGGGCGGCCTGCCGCAATGGGAAGATTTTTACCAGCAGTTCGAGGACCTCTACGTCAAGCTGAACGGCGTGAACCACCTGCTGCTGCGTTTCAGGACCTGAGCCGCCGACATAGCGATGAGCGGTCACCTTCTGGCGCTCGGTCTCGGCAACTCGCTGCTGTGGTCGCTCTATCTCCTGCTGACGCGCCACGTCGTGAGCGGCGCGGCGCTCGATGCCTGGGCCTACACCCTGGTGCAGCTCCTGTTCGCTGGCCTGATCATGTTGTGGCTGGGCCGTCGAGCGGCCGGCAGCTGGTACGAGCTTCTGGCACCCTGGACCGTCGGCTACGCCTTTCTGCGCGTCGCCATCAACGGCGCGACGGCGGCCGCGATCGTCTGGCTCGCGATCACCGAGAGCACATTGCTGGCGACGGTCAGCGTGCTGATCGGCGCCGGTTCCGGTTGGTGGCTGACGCGCAATGCGCCGCCGCGGCGAGACTGGCCGGGCCTTGCCCTGCTGGCGATCGGCATCGTGGCGTTTGCGCTGGCGCTGGCGCCCCAGGCATGGCGCGGGCTGGGCTGGCTCGTCGCTTCCGAGGCCATGGCGGTCGCGGCGTCGTGGATGATCGCCTACCACCCGCGCAACCGGTCGACCGACCTCGCCGCCCGCAGCCGCTTCACCGGCGAGATCCTGGTAGCGGCCTCGCTGGCGCTCATCCTCGTCTGGTCGGTGCTCGGCGTCGCCGGCGCCGTCACCTCGCCGTGGGCTGGCGCCGGCGATGCCTTTGGCCGCATCGAGCTCTGGGCCTACGCCGCGCTCGCCGGCCTACTGTTCCGCGCGCCCGGCACCTGGCTCGGCTTCTGGACCATCAACCGCACCGGCGTGCAGACCTATCTGATCGCGCTGACAGCGATGCCGTTCTTCGCCATCGCGCTCGAAGCGACCGCGGCGCATCTCGGCTGGGTCGCCGCACCCGACTTGTCCGCTGCCGAATGGATCGCCGCCGCCGTCATCCTGGTGGCGTCAACCTGGCTGATCGTGGTCAGGATGAAAATGCCGCCTGCCGCATCAGCCCGCCAACGCGCCCGCGATGAATGAAATCAGCGACAGGGTGACCAGGCTGCCCAGGATGGCGCCGTAAGCAAACGTCTTCGACCTCTGCGCTGACGACAGGCTGCGCGGCACGAACGCAGTCGGGGGGCCGCTCGTTCCCTTCGGTTCCTGGAGTTCGTTCAGGATGATAGCGCCGCCAGCCGCCTCGCCATCAGGCTGCGAGCCCTGCCCTGGCCGGCTGGGGGACGCCCGCCCAAAACCCCTTCAGTCGATGAGCCCGCGCCGTCCCCTTCATGTAGAACAGCGTGGCGCCGAACGGCGGCATCATGAATGCGGTCTGCAGGTTCACCGCGACCAGCGTGCCGAACCAGGTCATCAGACCGGTGTTGCTGCCGCCCAGCGCACGGAACACGTAGGAGAAGCCGGTGGCGCCGAGGAAGATCATGAAAACCAGGCCGTTGGCCCGGCATCAGGATCGCGACGGCGATGATGTACGCGGTGTAAAGGCCGGACGGCAGGAAGCCCGGCATGATCACGCCCTCGGCCGACCGGCGCCGAGGCGGTGCTCCATCAGGCGGCGCGCCATCAGCCGGCGTTCTGGCGTCGTGCGGGCAAGGCCGAGCGCGCGGCCGAAATGGACAAGCGCTTCGTCATGCCGGCCGAGTTCGGCAAGGAAGACGCCACGCGCCGCTTCGACGTAAGGGCTGCCGTCGATCGAGGGCAGCGCGGCGAGGCCTGCAGCGGCGCCATCGGCCCGGCCGATCGCGACGGCACGCGCCAGTTCGACGACCGGTGACGGATCGAGCGTGCAGAGATGATCGTAGATCGCGGCGATCCGTGACCAGTCGGTGTCGGCCGCTGTCGCCGCCGTGGCATGGAGCGAAGCGATCTCGGCGCGCAGATGCCACACCGTCAGCTCCTCGCCGCCGGCCGAACGCTCGAGATGGGCAAAGCCCAGGGCGATCAACCCGCGGTCCCATTGGCTGCGCGGCTGGTCTTCCAGAAGCTGTGCCACGCCGTCGGGACCGACGCGCGTCGGCAGGCGCGCGGCGGTGAGTGCCAGCAACGCGGCCAGGGCATCGCTCGCGGGGCCCGCCGTCACCGGATGCTGCGCCAAGGCGCGCGCGAGCCGCACGGCTTCGACACAGAACTCGGGCTGCACCAAGGCTTCGCCGGACGACGCCGAATAGCCCTCGTTGAACATCAGGTAGAGAGCGGTGCGCACCGATTCGGCGCGCTCGGGCAAGGCCTCGGGGGGCGGCGCCTCGATGGCAACGCCGGCTGACTCCAACTGTCGACGAGCCCGCACCAGGCGCTGGGCGATGGCTGTGGGCTCGCTCAGCAGGCCCGACGCGATCTGCGGCACCGTGAGGCCGCACACGGTCTTGAGCGCAAAGGTCACGCGCATCTCGGGCGACAGAGCGGGATGGCAAACCGCGAACAGGAGCGCGAGTTCGTCGTCGCTGAGCTCGCGGTCGAAGTGGCCGTCGCTTGCCGGCTGCTGCGGCTCGATGGGGAATGCCTCGTCGTCGAGGGCGACGTTGCGCGCCTCGTGGCGCAAGAGGTCGAGCGCGCGGTTCTTCGCCACGACCGCCAGCCATGCCGCCGGATTGTCGGGCACGCCCTTGAACGGCCAGGACGACAGCGCCTGCAGGAGGGCGTGCTGGACGGCATCCTCGGCGATGGCGATGCGGCCGGCGCCCAGCCGCCGCGCCAGGGCGGCGACCAGCCGGCTCGTCGAATCGCGGGCGAGCGAATCGACGAGCCGCTGGACGGACATCTCAGCCTGCGGCCGCCCGGGCCTGCGCCGGCATGGCGTCGATCGGCCGGATTTCGACCCAGTTGGTGCTGGAGAGCGCGAGGTGCGGGCAATCGCGGGCGATGCTCTCGGCCTCGGCCGCGTCCTTGGCCTCGATGACGAAGTAGCCGCCGATCACGTCCTTGGCCTCGGCGTAGGGGCCGTCGCTGGCCACCGGCTTGCCGTCCTTGACCTTGATGTGGCGCACGCCGCCCGCGGCCAGCTTCTCGCCGCCGACCATGCGGCCCTTCTGGCGCAAGGCATCGGCCCAGGCCATGTAACGCTTGGTCATCTCCAGCATCTTCTCGCGCGGCAGGTCGGCGTTGTAGTTGGGAACCTGGTGCAGCAACAACATGTATTGAGCCATTGTCGATCTCCTTCAGTGACGGTGAATGCCCGTCACCTCATCGACGTTCGGGTTTGGCCGAAATCGACATCTATTTTCCCGTCATCCCGACCGGAGCCGAGCGCAGCGAGGCGTAGCGGAGGGACCTTTTCGTTGCACTGTCGACAAGAAGAGGTCCCTCGGCTTCGCTCGGGATGACGGGTCACGCCGCCTTCTTCAGCGCTTCCGGATTGATGACATTGATCGGCTTGCCGTCCAGCCAGGCTTCGATGTCCTCGATCGTGCCGGCATAGAAGTGCCGGTAGCTGTCCTCGACGACATAGCCCAGGTGGGGGATGAGCGTGACGTTCTCGAGCTTGGTGAAAGGATGGCCGGGCGCCACCGGCTCCTTGTCGTAAACGTCGAGACCGGCATGGGCGATGGTGCGGTTCTTCAGCGCCGCGAGCAGCGCCGTCTCATCGACGATCGGCCCGCGCGAGGTGTTCACCAGGATGGCGCTCTTCTTCATCTTGGCGAGGTCGGCCGCGCCCAGAAGACCGCGGGTGCGGTCGGACAGCACGAGGTGGATGCTGACGAAGTCCGATGTCTTCAAAAGCTCGTCCTTGCTGACAAGCGTCGCGCCGCCCTTGGCCGCCTTCTCCTCGGTGAGGTTCTGGCTCCACGCCACGACGTCCATGCCGAAGGCCTTGGCGTAGCCCGCGACGCGGCTGCCCAGGCGTCCGAGCCCGATGACGCCCAGCCGCTTGCCCTCGAGGACGACCATCTGCTCGATGCCGTCGTGCCAGCCACCCGAGCGCATCAGGCGCTCGCCCTTGGCGAGGTCGCGGGCGCACATCATCAGCAGGGCCCAGCACAGCTCCGCCGTCGAGGCATTGGAGCCGCCGCCCGGCGTGTTGCTGATCGGGATGCCGCGGTCGGTCGCGGCCTTGTCGTCCAGGCTGGACGCCCGCGCGCCGGTCAGGACCATGAATTTCAGGTTGGGCAGCTTCTCGATCAGCGCCCGCGGGAAGGCCGTGCGCTCGCGCAACAGACCCAGCATGTCGAAGGGCGCCAGCTTCCTGGCGGCGTCCTCGACCGAGGAGAATGCCTCGTGAAACACCGTGATCTCCACGCCGCGCTTCTTGAGGCGGTCCCAGTCGGCCATCTTGAGCGCGACCTTCTGATAATCATCGAGCAGGGCGAGTTTGCAGGTTTGCGGCATGGCGTTTCCTGGGGGAATATGGGTTGGTCAGAACCCACTATAGCCGCAGGAGACGGTCATGAGCATCACCGTGAAGCCGGTGACGGCTGGGCCAGGTCGAGACCGGAAATCTCGGCCACGAAGTCGGGCGCTCGAGCAAGCCGCGTAGGGGGCTGCAGTGACGGCTCCCCTGCCTGTCGATCCGGACTTCGAGAATTCGATCGAGCGCTACGTCCTCGACATTGCCTTCCTGCGCGACCTGCCCGAAGAGGCCATCGCCGCATGCGTCCAGCGCTACGACGAAGCCCGACCTCACCTCCTCAGTGTTCTGCGGCATGCCACAGATAGCAAAGAGGACGATGACGAGATCGCGGAGGGGCTGTTTCGGGCATTGCACATCATGGGCACCGTGCGCGACACACAGGCATTCGCGCCCCTTTTGCGATTCTTGCGCAACCGTCGCGACGATACGGCTCGTCTGCTGGGCGACGCCACCACTGAGACCTTGCCGCGTATCCTCATCGGCACCTTCGATGGCGACGCCGATGCGTTGTTCGATTCAATCGGCGACCAGAAACTCGACGAAGTCGTACGCGATTCGCTGCTTCGCGCCGCGACCTTCCTGGCGTGGGAGGGGCGCATCGATCGCGCTCGCATGGTGGAGTTCCTGGAGAAGTTCTTGTCCGGTGAGATGGCGGCCGAGGGCGAGTTCGTCTGGCATGCGTGGGTCGACGCAATCGCCTTGCTAGGCTTGCGTCATTTCGTGCCGCTCGTGGAACAGGCGCGGGCAAGGGACATCATTGACGAGCTCATGTTCGAACGCGACGAGTTCTACTCCTGCCTCGACCAGGCCGAGCGCGAGCCCTCGGATGCGTCGCGGTTCGCCGTTTTCAATCTGGGGTACCTGGACGACGTCCTCGAGGCCTTGCGGCTCTTTCCCGACGGCGACGATGAAGGCGAGGAGAGCGGCTTCGACCAGTCCGACATCGACGAGGACTCCTCGCCGCAACCCGCCATCAATCCGTGGCGGCACGTCGGGCGCAACGATCCATGTCCCTGTGGCAGCGGGAAGAAAGCCAAGCGCTGCTGCCTTGTCGCGTAAGGAACGTCGATGCCCCGTCCACTGGATATCTGGCTGGCCGCGGGCGTGCGCACGCCCTTCGCCAAGGTCGACGGTGCGCTGGCCGGCTACGATGCCATCGAGCTCTCGGTGCCGGTGGCGCGCCACATGGTCGACCTGCTGAAGGGCGGCAAGCCCGACTTCGCGGTGTGGGGCGTCGTCGTGCCCTCGCTCACCTTCAGCAACATCGCCCGCGAAGTGCTGATGGATGCCGGCATCGACGCCACCATCCCCGCCTTCTCGACCGTCATGGCCTGCTCGACCAGCATGATGGGCGCGATCGAGGCGGCCGGCATGATCGATGGCGATGCCTACAATCTCGCCTTGGTGGGCGGCGTCGACAGCTTGAGCCGCGTGCAGGTTGGCCTCGGCCAGCGCCTGTCGGACTGGCTGCGCAAGTTCCAGCAGGCGCGCTCGCTCGGCCAGAAGCTCGACCACGTCACGCACGTTCAGCTGAAGGACATCCGGCTGTACATCCCGGCGATCGCCAATCGCACGACCGGCCTCAGCATGGGCGAGCACACCGAGATCACCGCCAAGGAATGGCAGATTAGCCGCCAGGAGCAGGACGAGATCGCCCTGCAGAGCCACCGGCATGCGGTAGCCGGCTGGGACAACGGCTTCTTCGACGACCTGGTCATCCCCTTGGGCGACGTCAAACGCGACACCGTCCCGCGCAAGGACACCTCGCTGGAGAAACTCGCGCGCCTGCCGCCATCGTTCGACCGCACCAGCGGCAAGGGCAGCCTGACCGCCGGCAACTCCTCACCGCTCACCGACGGCGCAGCGGCGATCTGGGTAGCGTCATCGAAGGGCCTGGAGCGGCTGCCGGCGAACACGCCGCGCGTGAAGCTGGTGGATTGGGAGATCGGGTCCGTCGATTTCCGCGTCGAGGGCCTGCTGATGGCACCGGCTTTCGCCATCCCGCGGCTGCTGGCGCGGCACAGTCTCGCCTACGGCGATGTCCATCTCTGGGAGATTCATGAGGCCTTCGCCGCGCAGGTGGCGTTCCACCTGAAAGCGCTGCAGGACCCGGTCTTTCTGCGCGACAAGGCCAGGGTGCCCAAAGACTTTGGCACGTTCCCCAAGGAGCGCATGAACCCCAACGGCGGCAGCACGGCGATCGGCCATCCCTTCGGCGCCACCGGTGCCCGCATCGTCAGCCAGGCCGTGAAGGAGCTGGCCGCCATGGCCACGGGAAGCCGCGCCATCGTCAGCATCTGCGCCGACGGCGGCCAGGGCAGTGTCTTGTTATTGGAGGCGGCATGATGAGCATCGATTTCCTGATCACCACCCTGATCATCGTCGTCTCGCCGGGCATCGGCGTGCTCTACACGATCGCCACCGGCCTGTCGCGCGGCGCGCGTGCCAGCGTGGTCGCGGCCTTCGGCTGCACGCTCGGCATCGTGCCGCATATGGCCGCCGCCATCATGGGCCTGGCGGCGCTGCTGCACACCAGCGCCATCGCCTTCCAGACGATGAAGTATCTCGGCGTCGCCTACCTGCTCTACATGGCGTGGATGACCCTGAAGGAGCACGGCGCGCTCAAGGTCGAGAACCAGGTCGATCAGAAGTCGGTGACGCAGGTGATCGTGCACGCCATCCTGATCAACATCCTCAACCCCAAGCTCTCGATCTTCTTCTTCGCCTTCCTGCCGCAGTTCGTCAGCACCGAGGAGGCCGAGCCGATGCTGCGCATGTCCGAGCTCAGCGCCGTGTTCATGCTGATGACGTTCGTGGTGTTCGTGGGCTACGGCCTGTTCGCAGCGGCGGTGCGCCGGCACGTGATCTCGCGGCCGTCCGTGATGACCTGGATGCGCCGGGCTTTCGCCGGGGCTTTTGCCGCGCTGGGCGCCAAGCTGGCGCTGGCGGATCGATGATGGGGGAACAGCACGACCACCAAGACCTCCCCTGAGGAGCGGCCGCAGGCCGCGTCTCGAAGGGTCCGCAACACCACGTTGCTCGCCAACTACTGGGCCTTTTTCGTCTTCGGCTATTTCCTGTTCTTCTTCATGACCTGACTGCCGAGCGACCTCGAGCGCAAGTACATCTCGACGCCGTCGGCCTGTTCACCGTGCTGCCCTGGCTGTTGGCGGCCATGACACTGTGGCTGTCCGGCCGCTGGTCGGATCATCTTCTGGCGACCACCGGCCGCCTGCGCATCGCGCGCTCCGCGACTGCGCCACGACGGCCGCTCCGTGACGTCGCATTGAAGCGGCGCCGATGGACGACGGCCGCCGTTCGTTACCTATCTTTCACTGGCAGGCGGAAAACTCCACTTGCCGTCGCGGATCGGCAGGAAGTGGCCATTGTCTTCCCCGACCTCCTCCGCGATGCGCCGGTTGGCTTCCTGGTTCAACGCCACGATGAGATCTCCGTTTCGTTTCGGGTCAGTGGCGAGATTGTTCATCTCCTCGGGATCGTTGCGACGGTCGTAGACCTCGACATCGTTCTTCTCGAAAAGCTCTTCCAATGAACCCGGCGTGTTGAATCGAACCGGCGAGAAGTATCGCGAGAAGCGATAGCGGCCGTCCCAGATGCTGCGAATTGCCACCCTGTTCAGGAAGTTCGGCGGGTGCCCGGCCAGGGCGGCCAGCTGCTCCTGCGGCGTCTTCGTGCGATACGCCCGGGTATCGACGGTCAGCGCGGCCCATTTCGGGTCCTGGAAGGACAACATGTCGAAGTTGTACAGGGCAGCGGGCCTGATCGACTGCACGCCGGCCTGGGCCGGGCTGCGCAGCCATGGCGAGAAGTCCCTGCCCTTCAACCCTTCCGAAGCCCGGGCCCGTGCCGCAGCGTCCTTCCCGGTCAAGCCGATGATGGTCGGCGTGAGATCGAGCTGCGAGGTGATGGCCTCGCACTCGACGCCGCCCTGGAACGCGGGATGATGGATCATCAGGGGCAGGTGGTTCTGCTGCCAGTAGGCGTTCGTGCCCTTGCCCCGCATCTGGTGGTTGCCGCCCAGTTCGCCATGGTCGGCCGAAAAGATCACGATGGTGTTCTTGTCCATGCCGTTGTTGCGCAGCGCGTCGAGCAGGAGCTCGACCTTGCGGTCGCAGTCGCGAATGGCGTTGAAGTAATAGTCACGCAGTACCCGCCACCGGCGATCTTCGTCCGGCCACCGCCCGACCTGCAGGTCCAGGATCTGCTGGTAGATCTTCTGGGCGACGGGGCGGCCGGGGCTGTCGAACGACTGCTGCCGGCTGGCCGGCAACGGAGAATTGTCCCAGGTCGCGCGGTAGAGCTCGTCGTCGGGCGCGCGCGCGATCGGCATCGCATGGCTGGCACTCTGGACGTTCTCCGACGGCAGATCGGAGTTGAAGTACATCACGTCATGCGGATTGACGAAGTTCACCGCGAGATACCAGGGCCGGCCCTGGGTGCGCAGCGTCTCGGCCTCGGTCCGCAACCAGGTGATCGCCGAGGCAAGCGTCGTGTCGTCGTAGCTGTAGCCACCGAGCGTGCCGTCGATCAGGTCGCCGACGCCGAAGAAGTCCTTGAAGCCATAGGAGGCAATGGTGTCGCGGTACGCCCGCAGCGGCGCATCGATGGCCTTGGCCGAGAGATCGAGATTGGCGGACAGGTGCCACTTGCCCTGGTAGGCGGCATGGTACCCGAGTTCGCCGAGACGGTGGCCGACGGTCTTGATGCTGGTCGGCAGGTCGCGCTGCCAGACGTAGTTCAGGTTGTCGGCGATGCCCGTGTGCTGGATGTGCTGGCCGGTGTAGACGACCGATCGCGCCGACGAGCAGACGCACGAGGCCGCCTGGTGATTGAGGAAGGTAACCGCATTCTTCTTGATGGCCTCGCGCGCTGGCACCGGGAACGGCCACTTCGGAAAGAAATGCTCCTGGTCGACCAGCACGAACAGGATGTTGTAGCCCTGCGGCATCGCACCGGCCGGCGGCGCCGAAGCCGGCGTTCCGGCCGGCTGGGCATTGGCCGACATGCCGCCAAGGATCGTCGTGCCGAGCAGCGCCGCTCCCGACGTCATCGCCAGCCGGCGCGACGTGTTGGATGGGTTGTCTTCAGTATTCGACATACTGGTCTCCTGGATTAGTCGGAATCAACCGAGCTCATTGAGGTAGTGCTCGACAGGTGACGCCTGCCGCTCGGCATCGCCGCCGGCGCAGGCGGCGCTGCCCTCTCCGTGCTGCTCGCCTGGCTGATGCGCTCGCCGCACGCCGCGCCTAGTCGGAGACCTTGACGGGGATGTCGCCCTCGATGGCCCTCGTGCCCAGCAAGGCGATCACCGCCCAATGCAGGCTGTAGTCGCCCGACTGCAAGGTCGGCGCGGCCGCGAACAGCACCTCAGGCGCCATCTGCCGGGCGCGCACGGCCGGGATGAGGCTGGCGGTCAGCATCGGCAGCACGAGCAGGGCCGCGATCGTCAGTCGTCGTCGCAGCATCACTTGTCGCTTCTCCGCCTGGCCACGCCGGACGGGCCTGTCCACCGCGGAAAGGCTTTCGCGTCGAGGCCGAACAGGTCCAGCGCGCGCGCCACCGAATGGGTGACGATCTCGTCGACCGTGCGCGGGCGTGCATAGAACGCCGGCACCGGCACGGCGACGATCGCGCCCATTTCCGTGACGGCCAGCATGCTCTTGATGTGGCCGGCATGCAGCGGCGTCTCGCGGAACATCAGGACGACCCGGCGACGTTCCTTCAGGCAGACGTCGGCCGCGCGCGCGACGAGGCTCGACGTCACGCCGGTCGCGATCTCGCTCAAGGTGCGCACCGAGCAGGGCGCCACGATCATGCCCATCGTCTGGAACGAACCGCTCGAAATGGCTGCGGCGATGTCGCCCGGGGCATAGACCTTGTCGGCCAGAGCGCGCAGCGCGGCCGCCGATACGTCGGTCTCGAGCGACCGCGTCTGGTCGCCCGCCTTGGAGATCACGAGATGGCTCTCGATCTTCAGCGCCCGCAGCATTTCCAGCACACGGATGCCGTAGACCGTTCCCGAGGCGCCGGTGATGCCGACGACCATGCGCCGGACGGGCGGGCTCGCTGCCACCGGTCGCCTCAGCCTGCGGTCTTGATGTGGCGCGGATCCGAATGGTTCATGGGCTGCGGCTTGGCCTCCCCGGAGTACGCATACTCAGCAGCAGGACACAAACCAGGCTGCACGGAATCCATGCTCGAACGATAGCCGCGCAAATTGTTGGGTTCAATCGCTCCCAGCTCAAGATCGTGCTCGGTCGCATGGGCGAGGGCCTGCCGTTCTGGCTGCAGCGCATCGACAACCGCTATTTGCCCGAAGTGAAGATCGGTGCCGTCGACCAGCTTCCCAAGCTGCCGAGCGAGTACTTCCTCGACAATTTCGTCATCACCACCGCCGGTGCGAGCGCATTCTGTTCGCCGCCGACTTTCCTTATGAGGATGACGCCGAAGCCGTGCGCCCCGACCTTGGCAACACGCGCAGACGGTTTACGCCACAGCTTCTTTCTTTAGCCGGAAACCCTATAAGTGCCTGTAGTGTAAGGATCTTTCCCAGGTCGCCCAGCCCTGCCGCACCCGCTCGCGGGCCGGAGCGCAGCGACGCCATTGCGGCTCAGGCGATCGAGGCACAGCCCGTCCTCTGGCCAGATCAGCCAAGGAGAGGCCGTGGTCGCGCCGAACAGCATCCTCGGAAAACGACGTGGCTGACCGAGAAGGTCCTGCACAAGAGAGCCGGCACGCCAGGCGAAGAGAAAGAGGCTGTGGCATAGACAAAGGACGGCATCTCATCACAGGCCAATCTGGGCCAACAGTGGTCACCCGCCGGTTCAATGTCAGCCACGCCGAGATCGAGGCTGCCGGGTCGAAGCGTTCGAATGAGGGCCGCGACTATCTCTCGCTCAAGCTCCTCGATCCGAGACCGCGCCTACCACCAATCTGTTCGACAACAAGGATGGAAAGAGCCGTCGCCCTCACAGGTCATGCGACCGCAAGCCTGAGAAAGCCGTGCCGTTCGCCCGCGTACTGCCCCACCGCTGGCGGGATAAGTCGCCGCCGACATAGGACCTGTGGTGGACATGGGGCGGACGTCCGAGTGCGGAAACCCCAATCGCATAACGTCTCAGATAGTAGCGTTCAACCGACGGGCCGAACGATGCCCTCGATCGTTACGATGCGGAAGAGTTGATCGATCGACACAAGTCGCGAGGGACGACCTCTTGACTAGGGGACATTGCTGCGCGGCGCACTATGCCATCATTGACTCAAAGGCATTCGGCGACAGCCACCCACAGCGCACGTCGGTCAAGAGCTATCGCGCCATAGCCGGGACCGTAGTAGCAGAGCGCGAAAGCGGGCAGGATGCGCACACCGCATTCAGGTCTGGAGAATTGCCATGGATCTCGGATTGAAAAGCAAGCGAGTCGCCGTCACCGGCGGAAGCAAGGGCATCGGCCGCGCCATCGCGGAGGGGTTCGCGGCCGAAGGCGCCAACGTCTCGATCTGCGCCCGCAATGCCGGCGAGGTGACGGCGACGATCGCGGCGCTGAAGGCCAAGGGCGTCAAGGCCTTCGGACAGGCCATCGATGTCGCCGACGCGCCGGCCCTGGCGGGGTGGATCGCGGCGAGTGCCGCGGAACTGGGCGGCCTCGATGCCCTGGTCTGCAATGTGAGCGCGCTCGCCGTCGGCGACACAAAGGAAAGCTGGGAGCGGTCGTTCGCCGTCGACATGATGCACACCGTCAACGCCGTGCAGGCCGCGGTGCCGCATCTCGAGAAATCCACCGGCGGCTCGATCGTCCTGATCTCCAGCGTCTCCGGCTTTGAGGTGGATTTCGCCGCCGGCTCCTACGGTGCAATCAAGGCGGCGCTGATCCACTACGCCAAGGGCCTGAGCCGGCAGCTCGTCGGCAAGGGCATCCGCGTCAACTGCGTGTCGCCTGGCAACACCTACTTCGACGGCGGCATCTGGCAGAACATCGAGAAGAACATGCCCGATCTCTTCGCCTCGACGCTCAAGGTCAACCCGACCGGAAAGTTCGGCACGGCCGAGGAAGTCGCCAACGGCGTCGTCTTCATCTCGAGCCCGATGGCCAGCCGGATCTCCGGCAGCAACCTGGTGATCGACGGCGCGCTCACGGTAGCGGTGTAGGGGAAGGGTCTGGGCCGGGCCGATTTGCTCACTGCCCCAAGCGAAGCTGGGGAGGCAATGATTCGCTCTATATAAGCAAATGCTGGCGGACGGCTTCGCGCGTGCGCAGCTGGTCGCGGCCGATCTCGGCGACGATGGCGCCCTTGTCGACCACATAGCAGCGTTCGCTGATCGCCAGGATGGTGTCGAGATTCTGTTCCACGAACAGGATTGTCGCGCCGAGCTGGTCCCTGACCGACCTGAGAACGTCGCAGATCATCTCGACGATCGAGGGCTGGATGCCTTCGGACGGCTCGTCGAGCAGCACCAGCCGTGGATTGCCCACCAGGACGCGACCGATCGCGAGCTGCTGCTGCTCGCCGCCGCTCAGCGTTCCGGCCGATTGCCGCCGCCGGTCCTTGAGGATCGGAAAATACTGATAGACCAGATCGGTCAGCCCGCGATCCTTTTCGCGCCCCGCCAGCAAGCTCACCGAGATGTTCTCCTCGACGGTCATGCGCGGGAACAGCTGGCGACCCTGGGGAATGTAGCCAATGCCCAACCGCGCCCGCTCGTCCGCCGGCAGGCCGGTGATCGGCTGCCCCTGGAAGACGATCTGCCCCGACGTCGCGCGCAGCAGGCCGATCAGGCAACGCATGGTCGTGGTCTTTCCCACTCCGTTGCGCCCGATCAGGCTGACGATCTCGCCCTTGGCGATCGCGAGGTCGATGCCGTGCAGGACGGGCGTGCGGCCGTAGGCGGCGCGCAGGCCCGCGACGTCGAGCAGCGGTTCAGTCGGCATGGCCTTTGCCCAGGTAGATTTCCTCGACCCTTGGATCGGCGATGATGGCGTCGATGCTGCCCTGGGCGAAGACGCGGCCAAGATGCAGGACGGTGATGCGCTGCGCGATCTGGCGCACGAACGTCATGTCGTGCTCGACCACCAGCATGGTCATGCCCTGGGTATTGAGACGCTTGATCATGTCGCCGGTGCGTTCGGTTTCCAGGGGCGACATGCCCGCCGTGGGCTCGTCGAGCAGCAGGAGCGCAGGTTGCAGGGCGAGCGCCATGCCGATCTCCAGCCATTGCTGCTGGCCGTGCGAGAGGATGCCGGCGGGCCTCGCGGCATCGTCCTGCAGCTGCAGGAACTCGAGCAGGCGCTGCTTCTCCTGTTCCATCGTCCGGCCCGACGATTTGCGCTGCAGCGCGATCTCGAGGTTCTGGGCGACGGGAAGCTCGCGAAACACGCTGGGCACCTGGAGCTTGACGCTCATGCCCCGGCCGACCCTCTCGTAGGGCTTGCGCTGGGTGACGTTCTCGCCGCGGAACAGAACCGCGCCGCCCGACGGCGCGTAGGTTCCGGCAACCAGCTTGAAGAGCGTGCTCTTGCCCGCGCCGTTGGGCCCGATCAGGCAGTGGATCTCGCCGGCTTCGATGTCGAGGCTCACGTCGGAGACGGCCGACAGGCCGCCGAAATGCTTGTCGAGGGAGCGGGTCTGCAGGATGGCGGTCATGGCGGCGAGCCCTCCCCCGCTCCCATCCCCGGCTTGTCGCGCCGGCCGATCGTGCCGAGGAAGCGGCCGATGCCGTGCACGAAGCCCGCGGGCACGAGCAACACCGTGAGGAGCAGCAGGAAACCCATGAGGATGAGGGCATATTGCTGGCTGTAGACGGTGATGGTCTGGAACATCAGCAGCAACAGGAAGGTGCCGACCATCGTCGCCGTGAGGTCCTGGCGGCCGCTGAAGGCCACCCAGATGATCGGCATGGCAGCCGCCGGCAGGCCCATCGACGCCGGCGGGATGAACTGGCCCCAGGCCGTGTAAAGGACGCCGCTCAGGCCCGCGAGCGAGCTGCCGATGACGAACGCCACCAGCTGGTACCTGCGCACGTCGTAGCCCAGGAGCTCGGTGCGCAGCGGATCCTCGCGGATGGCCACGAGCACGTTGCCGAAGCGGCTGTTCACCAGAACGCGCAGGCCGAGGTAGATCACGAGCAGCAGCCCGAGGACGAAGTAGTAGAGCGCATTGCCCTCGAGGACGATCACGTCCCCGAACCACGGCAGCTCGAGCGGCGGCATGCCGATCATGCCGTTGAAGCCGTTGAAGCGGGCTAGGCCGATCGCCCATTCCGGACCGGCGGTCTGGCCGAAGAAGGCCGCCAGCGCCAGCGTCGTGGCGAAGGTCACGATGCCGAAGAACACGCCGCTGACGCGGCCATAGATCAGGAAATAGCCCAGCAGCAGGGCGAACACCGCCGCCACGGCGATGGCGCCCAGCAGGCTGAGCAGGGTCATGGCGCCGCTGGCCGCCAAGTTGATCGAGAGCACGCCGTAACTGTAGCCCGCGACGCCGAAGAACGCCGTCTGGCCGAACGAGAACATGCCGGTGTAGCCCCACATCAGCGAGAGGCCGAGCGCCGTCAGGGTGAAGATCAGGAGGTAGGCCACGTTGCCCACGTCGTACGGATCGGACACGGCGGGATAAAGGAGTGCGATCACCAGCATCGCGACGAAGCCCCACCAGAAGGTGCGGCCGTTGCCCATGGTCTGCGGTCCGTTCAGCCTGTGCAGCATCGACATGGCGATCCTAGCGCTCCCGGCGCGCCAGCCAGCCGGATACGCCCTCGGGCAGGATCCGGATGACGATGATGACGGTGATCAGCAGGCCGATCTGGCCGGCGATCTGGCCGTACCAGGCGTTGAGCGCGGTGCGCACGACCGCGAGCAGGATCCCGGCCGGCGCCGTGCCGAGCAATACGTTGGCGCCGCCGACCACCACCGTGACGAACGATTCGATGATGAAGGTGATGCCCATGGTCGGGATGAGCGTCATGGTCGGCGCGTACAGCGCGCCGCACAATCCGGCCAGCGCGGCGCCGAGGCCGAAGCTGATCGCATACATGCGCTCGGTCCTCACACCCAGCGCCTTGGCCATCGCCGCGTTCTGCATCGTCGCGCGCGCCATCACGCCGTAGCCGGTGCGCATGAAGATGAGATAGAGGCCGGCGAGGACGCCGACGGCGGCGCCGAACAGCACCAGGCGATAGGCCGAGAAGGTGTAGTCGCCCACCCTGAAGCTGCCGAGCGGCGTGCCGATGCCCTGCCAGCTCGAACCCAGCACGACCAGCATGCCCTGGGTGACCATCAGGCTGATGCCCCAGGTGGCCAGGATCGAATCGAGCGGACGGTGATAGAGATGCCGGATGATGGTGCGCTCAAGCGCGATGCCGACCAGGCCCGCCGACACCGCGCCGAGCGCCTGGGCAAGCGGCAGCGGCACGCCGTGCTGCACGGCGATCACCGTGACGTAAATCCCGCAGGTGATGAACTCGCCGTGCGCCATGTTGATGATGCCCATCATGCCGAAAATGATGGCGAGCCCGGCGGCGGCGAGAATCAGGAAGGCGAAGACGTCGGCGAACTGGAAAGCGATCGAGAAGGCTTCAGCGAGCATGGGGCACGGAGTCGATGACCAACCACAGAGCCGCAATGAGCCGACAGGACCGGCGCGCCCGAAGGCGCGCCGGCATGATCGTGGTCTGTGCAGTCACTACTTCTTCGGCAGGTTAGATGGCGAATACTGCGTCTTCGGATCGTTCTTGGTCAGGTCGCAGCCGACCTCGCCCAGCCAGTAGGGCTGTATCAGGCCGAAATCCTTGATCACCCGTACCGAGTGGTCGGGATTGACGCCGATCAGCCGCATCTGATGTGAGGTGTGCTGACTCTTTGGATCGATGCAGATCTTGCCCTCCGGCGCGTCGATGCAGGCCTCGCCGGTGGCGATGACCTTGCGCAGGTCAGCCTTCTTGGTCGACTTCGCTTTCTCGACGAGCGCCTTGTACATGTAGAGCGCCGTATAGGCGTTGTAGCCCATGTCGTTGATGTAGGCCTCGTTCGGGAACTTGGCGCGCCAGCGCTTCTTGAAGTCGTTGGCGGCCGGCGTGTCGATCTCCTCGAACCAGTTGGCGGTGGCGTGCATCTTGGCCAGTGCCGGCGGCGGGAAGCGCTTATGCTCGAAGCCCAGCATGACCTTGATCGAGCTGCCCATCGGGTAATTGAGCTTGGCGGCGGCGGCCTGCTCGAAGAACGAGTCCTGCGAGGCGCCGACATTGAGGGTCATGATCCAGTCGGGATTGGCCTTCTGGATGTTCTGGATGGTCTGGCCGAACTGCGAGACGCCGAGCGGGATGAACTCCTCGCCGATCACCTGGCCGCCCTGCTTCTTCATCAGATCGCGCGTCCACTCGGCCGAGAGCTGGCCGAAATTGTAGTCGGCGGCGATCGTGTAGACTTTCTTCCCGAACGTCTCGGTCATCCAGGGAATCAGCGTCGAGAACTGCTGCTCGGGTACGGCGCCGATGCTGATGGTGCTGGCGTCGCACACGCCGCCTTCGTACTGGTTGGTGTAAAAGTACGGCACCTCGGTGCGATTGACGATCGGGCGGATGGCCTCGCGCGAGGCGCTGGTGATGCCGCCGATCAGCACGTCGACCTTGTCGCGCTGCAGCAGGCGCCGCGCGAACTCCTGGTAGCGCGCATTGTCCATCTGCGGATCGAGATGGATCAGCTCGATCTTGCGGCCCATGATGCCGCCTGCGTTGTTGATCTCCTCGACCGCCAGCAGCGAGCCGTTGAGCTTGGGCTTGCCCATCAGCGCGATGTCGCCCGACACGTCCTCGAGCAGCCCGACCTTGATCGGCGGCTGCTGCGCCCCGGCTGGCGATAACGCTAGTGCGACCGCCAGCGATGCCGCGGCGGCCATACCAAGCCTTGTCGTTCGTCCTGATGTCCTCATGACCTCCTCCTCCTCCTTTGCCCCACGCGGTCGATGATCGACCCGATGCCGATGCCCTTCAGGGCAGATACTTCTTCAGGACGGCGGCGCCGACCGTGTACTTGGGATCGACGAAGTTGCCGAGCCGGACCCTGCCGCACTGGCTCAACATCATGTAGGCGTCGAGCTGGTCGAAGCCGTAGTCGGCCGCCATCCAGCGGATCAACTCGCGGTAGGCGATGCGGGCGGCGTCCTCAAGCGGGCGCGTGCTGCCGATCGCCATGATGAAATCCTCGGCCTCGAGCCGCGGCCATTCGATTGTCCAACGCTTGACGAGGTCGACGCGGATCGTCGTCGTGCTGGCATGCTCGACGGCCACGCCGCAGACCTCGCCGTCGCCCTGGCAGGCATGGGCGTCGCCGATGAACAGCCGCGCGCCCGGCACGCGGACAGGCAGGTAGGTCACCGTGCCCGGCCCCATGTCCGGCAGGTCCATGTTGCCGCCGTGATTGTCGGGCGTCAGAGAGCTGATCGAATCGATCTCCGGCGAGCAGCTCAGCGTGCCGATATGCGGCTTGTAGGGCAGCTTGACCTTGTCGCTCCAGTGGACCGTCGTCTCGTCGACCAGGATCTTGCGCACGATCTCGGGCAGCGGCTGGTTAAGGGTCGCCGTGTAGTAGGTGCCGGTAAGCGCGCCGAACTCGGGAATGAGGGCGCAGGTTCCGCGCGGCTGCTCGCCGCGCGGGACCATGTCCTCGATATGGACGGCCAGCGCATCGCCCGGCTCGGCGCCTTCGATCATGATCGGGCCGTTCTGCGGATTGGCGAACGGGAGGCGGATCTTTTCGCTGGGCTTGTCGGCCTCGGTCTTGATGCGGCCGCTGAAGGCGTCGCGCGTGTCGACCACGATGCGGTCGCCAGGGGCGACGCTCAGCACGGGTTTCGAGTAGGGCCCGATGGTGAAATGGAACTCGGCCTGCTGCTCCTCGGTGAGCGTGTGCGTCTTGCCCGTCTTGCCGCGGGCGCTGCCGCGCCGGTCCATGATCGACTGCGAGACCCAGTTGTTATAGCCCATGGCTCTGCCCTGCTCTCTGTCAGACCGGCGGCCGGCGCTTGTGCCAGTCCGTTGCGAGTTGGAAGGCGTGTCCAGCGCGCAGGAGGAGGTCCTCCTCCAAGGGACGCGACACGAGTTGGAAGGCGACGGGCAATCCCTTGGCGGTGAAGCCGCCGGGCAGCGTGATGGTCGGGCTGCCGGTGACGTCGAACGGCGCGGTGAAGCGCAGGAGCATCTCCAGCGCCTTGGGATCCTCGCCCAGGGTCGCCATCGTGGCGGTGGTCGGCGACGCGGCGTACTGGGCGGGGATCACGAGAAGGTCGACGTCCTGGAAGAAGGCGGCAACCTGGCCGCCAAACGCCGCCCGTGCGTTCAGGATCTTGGTGAGGTCCAGGCCCGACAGCGCGCGGCCCGCCTCGATGATGCCGCGTAGCGCCGGACCGTACTGGTCGGCATGCTTGGGGAAGGTCGCCTCGTGGGCGACGGCGGTCTCGACGGCACAGAGCGGCAGCCAGTCCTTGACGATCTGGTCCGGCGAGGGGAACCTGGTCTCGCGGATCTCCGCGCCAAGGTCCGTCAGGACAGTGATCGCGTCGTCAACGACCTTGACCATGTCCTCGTCGACCCCGGTCGCGTTGAAGGCGCGATCGACGGCAATCCTGACGCCGCGGATGCCGCGCGGCAGCCCGGCGAGATAGTTGGGAACCGGGTCCGGCACGGCCGTCGGATCGTTGGGGTCGGCGCCCGCGATGACGCCCAGGACCGCCGCCGCGTCGGCGGCGCTGCGGGTCATCGGGCCGATATGATCGAGCAATTCGGCCAGCGCGAAGACGCCGTAGCGGCTTACCCGTCCCCAAGTCGGCTTGAGGCCGGTCACGCCGTTGGCGGCGGACGGGAAGCGGATCGAACCGCCGGTATCGGAGCCGAGCGAGGCAAAGCAGAGGCCGGCCGCGGTCGCCACGCCCGATCCGCTCGAGGAAGCGCCCGACCAGTGGTCCTTGTGCCAGGGATTGACCGGCGGCGTGACCGAGGGGTGATGGTCGGCGAAGGCGCCTTCGGTGAGCTGCAGCTTGCCCAGCAGGACGGCGCCGGCCTGGGCGAAACGCTCGACGACCGTCGAATCGTGGTCGGGCTTGAAATCCTTGTGGATGGCCATTCCGGCCGCGGTCGGAATGCCCTTGGTGTAGCAGAGGTCCTTCACGGCGATGGGCACGCCGTGCAGCGGCCCACGCCAGGCGCCGCGCTTGATCTCGGCATCCGCCTCGCGGGCCTGTTTCAGCGCGAGGTCGGCGGTGACGGTGGCGTAGCTCTTCAGCCCGCCGTCAAGCTTGCCGATGCGCTGCAGCATGGCCTCGGTCAGCGACACCGACGAGAGCGCGCCAACCTTGATGCGGCGCGCCACGTCGACGAGGTCGAGATAGTGAAGGTCGTTGCTCATTGCTTCCTCGTTTCGAAGGCGGAAGCAGCCTGGATCAGGCGGCTTTCCTCGAAATGGCGCCCGACCAGCATCAGGCCGACCGGCAGACCTTCCTTCATGCCGCAGGGAATGGTGAAGGCCGGGTGGCCGCTCACGTCGAAGGGACAGGTGTTGGCCTGCATGTTGAGCGCGCGGTCGACGTAGATCTCGCGCGCGCAGTCGGGCTCGGGAATGGGTGTGGCGGTGAAGGGGATGGTCGGCATCGCCAGCATGTCGACATCCTCCAGCGCCCGGTCGTAGGCATCGCGCAGCAGGACCCTGAGGTTCTGCGCCTTCGAGTGGTAGCGGTTGTGGTAGTGCCGGTGGAGGTACTCCCCCAGCAGCAGCACCAGCTTCACCGTTTCCGAGGCGTCGTTGAGGCGCGAGGCCATGCCGCGCGCGAACGCCTCCTGCAGAGAGAGCGGATAGTAGGCCGCCACGTTGTTGCCCACGCCATAGCCCTTCAGCATCATCTCCGCCGCGCCTTCGAGGATGATGCCGCTCCAGATGTGCGGCCCCTCGTAGTGCATCGGGATCGAGACCTCCGAGACCGTGGCGCCGGCGGCCGCGAGCGAGTCGATGGCGTCCCGGGCGATGCGGTCGACCTCGGGATCGCTCTCGGGATGACCGAAACCCTGCTTCAGCACACCGATGCGCAGCCCCGCCACCCCCTTCTCCAGCACCGCGAGATAGTCGTCGGTGCGGGCAAGCTGCGTCCGCGGGTCGAGGCCGTCGTGGCCGGCGATCACGGCCAGCAGCCGCGCCACGTCCTCGGTCGACGCGCACATCGGGCCGCAATGATCGACCGAATAGGAGATCGGCATCGACCCCGTCGTCGGCACCAGCCCCCAGGTCGGCTTCAGCCCATAGATCCCGCACCAGCTCGACGGCGTGCGGATCGAGCCGCCCTGGTCGCCGCCCAGCGCCATCGGCACGTCGCCGGCGGCGACGGCCGCCGCGCTGCCGCCGGAGGATCCGCCGGCGCTGTGCTTGACGTTGTGGGGGTTGAGGATGGGGCCGGTGGCGCAGGTGTGGCTCGCGCCGGAAAAACACAAATCCTCGCAGGCCGCCTTGCCGGCGATCGTGCCGCCGGCTTCGAGGATGCGCGTCACCACCGTCGCATCGATCTCGGGCACGTAGCCTTCGAGCAATTGCGAGCCGTTCATCATCGGGACGCCGGCCACGCAGATGTTGTCCTTGATGGCGACCGCCTTGCCCGCCAGCAGGCCTGACTGCGCGCCCTTGATCTCGGTCTTCCAGTACCAGGCGTTGTAGGGATTCTCCTCGGACGACGGCCGGTATCCGGGCACGCGCGGGTATTTCACGGGAAGCTTGGGCTCCACCAGGCGGTCGAGCCGCGCGCAGGACGCGATCGGACCGCGCATCAGCTCGCGGAAGCACATCAGGTCGTCGTCGGCGAGCGCGAGGCCGAACGTATGCGAGATATCCTTGAGCTGATCGATGCTGGGAAGTCTCACCGTCATCGCCTGTCGCCCCCATGGCGCATCGTTCCCTGCGCCAACACAACGCGCGCCAAACAAAAAAGGCCCGTCGGCTCCTTGCGGAGCCTCCAGGCCTTATTGCCATCGAGACTGAACCAGCCTCGCGAATTTTACGTCTCGGGCGGCGTGTCCGCCCGCATCGACCGCCGCGCGCCATGATGGACGCCATTGTCCGGTGCGCGTGCGGCTCGCGATACTCCCGTCCGCTGCCATAGCTGTCAACCGAGTTCGCCGCGGCGAGCAATGCGCCTTGACGCATGCTGCTCTGCGCTGCCACCGTCGGACGCGGGGTGACCGGCACCATGGCAAAGCGTCGACGCGAAACCGTCCATCTCGGCGTGCTTTACTCGCTGACGGGACCCTACGGTTTGGTGGGTCGCGAGATGCTCAACGGCCTCACGCTCGCGGTCGAGCAGGTCAACTCCAGTGCCGAGTTCGACTTTCAGTTTGCGCCCCTGGTGTTCGATCCCGGCGGCGATCTACAGAACTACCAGGAGCATTGCGAGCTCCTGATCCGCGACAAGGGCGTGCGCCACATCGTCGGCTGCTACACCTCGGCGTCGCGCAAGCAGGTTCTGCCGCTGATCGAGCGCTACGACCGCCTGCTGTGGCATTCGGCCCGCTACGAGGGTTTCGAGAACAGCGACAACGTGATCTATGTCGGCGCCGCGCCCAACCAGCATGTCGTGCCGCTGGCCCGCCACATGATCGAGAACCTGGGCACCAGCGTCTACTGCGTCGGCGCCAACTATCTCTGGACCTGGGAAACCAACCGCGTGCTGCAGGAGATCGTGACGGCGGCCCGCGGCGAGATCATCGCCAAACGCTTGGTCGCGCTGTCGGACACCCAGATCGGCCACATCGTGCGCGAGATCATCGAACGCCGGCCGCCCATCGTCTTCAACACCCTGGTGGGCGAGGCGAGCTACCGCTTCTATCGCGACCTGCATCGCGCGCTCGGGCGCGAGCGGGCGCGCAGCCCGGGCCTGCCGCGTCCCACCGTCCTGAGCTGCAGCCTGTGCGAACCCGAGCTTCGGCTCATCGGGCCGCGCGCCTCAGTCGGCCATATCACCTCGTCGGTCTACTTCGCGAGCATCGACACGCCGGAGAACCGCAGCTTCGTGCGCCGCTACCGTGAGATGTTCGGCAGCAGCAACCTGCCGTCGGTCGACGCCGAGGCCTCGTATCTGTGCGGTCTGCTGCTGGCGCGCGCCATCCGCCGCGCCGGCTCGACCGATGTCCATGCCGTGCGCGCCGCCGCCTGGCGCGACGAGCTGCAGGCGCCGCAGGGCCTGGTCCGGATCGACGAGGAGAACAACCATTGTTACCTGACGCCGCGGCTCGCGCGCTCGCGCGCCGGCTTCAGCTTCGAGATCCTCGACACGGCGCCGGCGCCCGTGAAACCCGACCCCTACCTGACCTGGCTCGACCTCGACGACTTGGCGCGCGGTGCGCGCGGCCGAGCCGACCGTGCCGCGACCACCGGCCAGGCCCTGCGGGTGGTCAAATGAAGGGCCGACATTCGCGTTCGTTCCGCGGCCTGCATGCGCTGATCGAGCATCCGCCGGGGCGCGACCGCACGGTGCTGCAGACCCAGCTCGAGTTCCTGGGGCTCAGGGTCACCGTTCACGATTCGGCGGCGCCGTCGCACGACTCCGTCGATGTTCTCTTCTTCGACGCCGACAGCGAGCAGGCGGCAGAGTCCGAGGAGGGCCATCGCGACTTCGGCCTGCCGGCGGTGGCCCTGATCGGTTCGGAGACGCCGAGCCGGCTGCAGGCCATGCTGGCGCGGCAGCCGTCGGCCTATCTGATGAAGCCAATTCGTTCGACCGGCATCTATGCATCGCTGGCCATCGCCACGCACCAGTACGCGACGCTGCAAGCGATGCGTCGCAAGCTGGCGTCAGCCGAAGAGCGCCTGCGCTCGCGGCGCCTGCTGCTGGCGGCCATGCTGCAGATCATGAACCAGGCGCAGGTCGGCGAGGCCGAGGCTTTCCGCATCCTGCGGCGCGCGGCGATGTCGCGCCGCCAGACGGTCGAGGCGGTGAGCGCACAGATCCTGGCCGGCGACTTCCCCGTGCCGCGTCTGCTCGCGGGGTAAAGGCCAGCGCCTGCATCTTCTTCCAATCCCCGGCCTGCGCGAAGGCGAAGGCTGCCGGATGGATCGTCGGCTCGTCGAGGCGATTGCCGACAAGCATCAACGACACCGGCAGCGGTCAGACATGCCCCAGGGCATGAGCGCGACGAGCTTCAAGGGTTCACGCCGAGTGTCGAGCGTTGAGACGAGTGCATCAAAGATATCGATGACGGCGCCGGCGATGACCTGGGCTTCGGGCAACGGGCGGGGATCGGGCTCGTCCTGGAAAGGTCGATGGCCAAGAGCTGGAGTTCGGTGAGGACGTGATCGATGGCGGATGAGGCGCGCACGAGTCCAAGGCCGGCGCGTGAAGTTCTCGCTCGCCGACGGCGATTGGTTCTACTTCGCCGGTACCTGGCGACCAGCCTCGCAAGACTGGCCTGAGGCTTACGCCGTAATCACCATCGAAGCGAACGGCGACGTCGCTCCCTTCCATGACCGGCAGATGGCCGTGCCGGGGCGTCGGCAGCGGATGGATTGGCTGGATCTCTCGCGCTCCGAACACGAACTGCTTCTGCCGTTGCCGATCAGGACGTTCCGAATCGAGCGGGCGATCGCACGGCAGGCGCAGACAACGTTGGCGCTCTAGTCTCGATGCATTGGTGATTTGAGCAACGAGTGGCCACGATGGCAAAGTATGGCTATGCGAACGCAGAGGTTCGGTTTGTCCAAAGCCGACGTTTGCGGCCGAACCTGGCCGCTTATGTCGCGGCGCGTGCTGGCAACAGATCGTAGCCTGAAGAGGCTGCACATGTGGAAGGCGACCGAGGGCCCGCTACGTATCGCCTCTGTCTGCTTCTCCTGCTGTCGTGCCAGAGCCGGGGAAGCAGAAGAAGACCCCAAAGGACCCTTCTCAACCGTTGACTTGCTTGAAGAAATTTGGAGCGGGCGAAGGGATTCGAACCCTCGACCCCGACCTTGGCA
>CAWEIE010000028.1:0-9002 GCA_963809025.1 uncultured Alphaproteobacteria bacterium
CGATCCCCTTCCGGCGCTCAGTGGGCTGCAGCACGGGGCGGCGGCCTGAGCGCTACCGCGAGAACACCATCGCCTTGTCGCGCAGCAAGCCGTAACGCAGGCTCAAGAGATCCTTCGCGTAGTTCTGGTGCAATCGCCAAGGCCGGCGTGCGCCCTGCTTGGGAAACTTGTCGGCGGCGCGCTGGATATAGCCCGACGAGAAGTCGACCCACGGCAGGCGCTCCATGTCGGGATCGTCGAGCCGCGGCGTGCACTGGCTCAGGCCGTTCTTCTGCATGTGATTGAGCAGCCGGCAGACATATTCGCAGACCAGGTCGGCCTTCAGGGTCCACGAGGCGTTGGTGTAGCCCGAGACCACGGCGAAGTTGGGCATGTCGCTGTACATCATGCCCTTGTAGGCAAGCGTGTCGGCCGGGTTGATGGCCTTGCCGTCGACTTGCACCGTCATGCCGCCGAGGAGCTGCAGTGCCAGCCCGGTCGCGGTCACAACCAGGTCGGCTTCGAGCTCGCTGCCCGATTTAAGGCGAATGCCGGTCTCGGTGAAGGTCTCGATCTCGTCGGTCACGACCGACACCTGCTTGGCGCGAATGGCGCGGAACAGGTCGGCATCGGGCACCAGGCAGAGCCGCTGGTCCCACGGGTTGTAGCGTGGCGTGAAATGCTTCTCGATGTCGTAGTCGGGCCCCAGGAAGTAGCGCACGCCCTTCAGGATCAACGCCTTGGCGCGATCCGGCCGGCGCTTGCAGAGCTGGTAGAAGTACATGCCGAGCAGGACGTTCTTCCAGCGCGTCAGGCCGTAGGCGAGCCTGATCGGCAGGCGGCGGCGCAGGCGATTGGCGATGAAATCCTCGGCGGGCCGCGCCACGACGTAGGTCGGCGAGCGCTGCAGCATGGTGACGTGCCCCGCCTCGGGGGCCATCGCCGGCACCAGGGTGACCGCCGTGGCGCCACTGCCGATCACCACGACCTTCTTGCCCTTGTAGTCGATGTCCTCGGTCCATTTCTGCGGATGGACGATGCGGCCCTTGAAGCGCTCGCTTCCCGGCAACTCGGGCGTATAGCCCGCGGCATAGTCGTAGTAGCCGCTGCACATCCATAGGAAGCCGCAGCTGATCGTGGCCTTGCGCTTCTCGGGCCCCTGCTCGATCTCGACCGTCCAGCGCGCCTGCGGCGTCGACCAGTTGGCCGCCACCACGCGATGGCCGTAGCGGATCCTGGCGTCGATGCCGTGGTCGCTCGCAACCTCGCGGATGTAGGACAGGATCGCCGGGCCGTCGGCGATCGCCTTGGCGTCCTTCCAGGGGCGGAATGAATACCCCAGCGTGTACATGTCGGAGTCCGAGCGGATGCCGGGATAGCGGAACAGATCCCAGGTGCCTCCGCTGGTCTCGCGCGCCTCGAGGATGGCGTAGCTCTTGCCCGGGCACATGACCTGCAGATGCCAGGCGGCGCCGATGCCCGACAGGCCCGCACCCACGATCAGGACGTCGAGGTATTCGGTATCAGTGCGTGCAAAATCGGCAAGAGTATCCATATCCCTAACATCATAGAGGGCATCGGTCGGCGCAAGCCTGCGCCCGTGCAACCATCTCGCGCAGAAGCGGGCGCGACGTTATGGTGGCGCCCCGGAAATCGGATCATGGACGAGCAACAACGTACCGAACGCAGGCTCGCCGCCATCCTGGCGGCCGATGTCGCCGGCTACAGCCGGCTGATGAGCCGCGACGAAGAAGGCACGCTGCAGCGCCTGAAGGGTCACCTCGGCGAGCTGATCGAGCCGCATATCGCGGCCCACCGCGGCCGCATCGTCAAGCGCACCGGCGATGGCCTGCTGGTCGACTTCGCCAGCGCCGTCGAGGCGGTACGCTGCGCCGTCGCCATCCAGGCCGGCATGGCCGACCGCAACCGCGGCGCGCCCGACGAGGCGCGCATCGAGTTCCGTATCGGCATCAACCTGGGCGATGTCATCATCGAGGGCGAGGACATCTTCGGCGACGGCGTCAACATCGCCGCCCGCCTGGAGGGGATCGCCGAGCCGGGCGCCATCTTCGTGTCGCGCGCGGTGCGCAATTCGGTGCGCGACAAGCTCGGCATCGAGCTCGAGGACCTGGGCGAGCGGCCGGTCAAGAACATCGCCCGCCCGGTCCGCGTGTTCCGAATCGGCCGCGCCAACGGCAAGGCGCGCACGGCTGCACCCGCCGTGCCAGACAAGCCGTCGATCGCCGTGCTGCCCTTCGCCAACATGAGCGGCGATGCCGAGCAGGAGTATTTCAGCGACGGCATTTCCGAGGACCTGATCACTGACCTGTCCAAGGTGCAGGCGCTGTTCGTGATCGCGCGCAACTCCTCCTTCACCTACAAGGGCCGCTCGGTGAAGGTGCAGGAGATCGGCCGCGAGCTCGGCGTGCGCTTCGTCCTGGAAGGCTCGATCCGCAAGGCCGGCAACCGCGTGCGCATCACCGCCCAGCTGGTCGACGCCCAGAGCGGCGGCCATCTGTGGGCCGACCGCTTCGATCGCGAGCTGACCGATATCTTCGCCACGCAGGACGAGGTCGTGCACAAGATCGTCGAGGCGCTGGCGGTGAAGCTCAGCCGCGTCGAGGAGCAGGACCTCAAGCGCGGCGGCACCAAGAACCTCGAAGCCTATGAAAGCTGGCTGCGCGCCCGCCAACTGCTCGGCATCGGCACGCGCGAGACCATCGCCGAGGCCAAGGCGCTGCATCGCCGCGCCCTGGAGCTCGACCCGAACTTCGCCGCACCGCATGTCGGCTTGGCCTTCGCGTCGGTTTCGGACTACGTCAACGCCTGGATTCCCGACGCACAAGGCGCCCTCGCCGAGGGCGAGCGCTGGGCGCGGCGCGCCATCGAGCTCGACGAACGCCAGCCCGGCGGCCATGTCGCCATGGGCAATGTGCAAGTCTGGCAACGCCGCCACGACGATGCGCTGAGCGAGCTCCACCGGGCCGTCGAGCTCGACCACAACTACGCGCAGGGCCACGCGCTCCTGGGCATGGCCCTGATGTACTCGGGGCATTGCAAGAAGGCGCTGGAGTCGCTGGCCGTGGCGATGCGGCTCGATCCGCTCTATCCCAACATCCTGCTGCATCTGACGGCGCAGGCCCATTTCAGCATGGGCCAGGACGAGATTGCCGCCGGCTATCTGGTCGAGCGCATCGCGCGCAACCCCAACACCGATGCCAGCCGCATGCTGCTGGCGGCCTCGTATGGCCACCTCGGCAGGATCGATGAGGCGCGCGAGGCCTGGACCGGCCTTCTCGAGGTCAATCCCGGCTTCTCGATGCAACAGCGCGAAGGCGTTTTGCCCTACAAGGATAGTCAGGATTTCCAGCGCATCCTGGACGGTCTTGCCAAGGCCCGCCTGCCCTAAAATGTGTCTTGAGCGGCCTTGCCGCACTGGTGTGGGAAAGAACGAAGATGCGACCAAGGCTGGTGGCCGCCGTTGCGCTACCTGTCGCCCTATGGCTGCAGACGGGCCCGGCGGCTGCACAATATTGCGACAATCTAGAAGGCCAGGAGGTCAAGGTTTCCGGCACCATCGACCGCATGGTCGAGGCCGCCGGCGTGATCTTCTTCCGCGACCGCAAGACCGCCTGCCAGTTCGGCATGGTCACCCATCGCAACGACAAGGGCTGCAAGATCGGCGCCCAGGTCGAGGTTTCGGGCAAGCTCATCAAGAACAAGTTCCTGCCCGACACCTACGACATCGATCGCGGCGGCAAGCCGGCCGGCGAGACGCTGCGCTGCAAGTAGTTTGCCGGGAGCGCGCCACTCCAGTGGCGCGCTCCCGGCAAAGAAAGGCGTGCAAGCTACTCCTTCATGAAGGCATTGAGATCGGGCGTCGGGATCGACGTGTCGAGGTAGGTGAAGGTGCCCTTGTCCTTGACCTCCTTCGCAGCAGTCACCAGGCCCGTCATTGCCGCGCGATAGAGCGAGGTCGCGAGGCTGATGCGCTTGACGCCGGCAGCCTCCAGCTCGGCGCGACTGAAGGAGCGGCCCTTGATGCCGACCATGAAGTTGAACGGCTTGCCGATCGAGCTGCACACCTTCTTCACCGCCGCGAGGTCGGGCAGGCCGGGCGCGAACAGCACGTCGGCGCCGGCCGCCTCATAGGCCTTCAGGCGCTTGATGACGTCGTCGAGGTCGGCGCGGCCGCGCAAAAATCCCTCGGCGCGCGCCGTGAGCACGAAGGGGAACGGCAGCGCCCGCGCCGCCTTGACCGCGGCCGCCACGCGCGCCGCGGCCTCTTCGACATCGTACAGCGGCTTGTCCTTGTCGCCCGTGGCGTCCTCGATCGAACCGCCGACCAGGCCGACGCCGGCGGCCTGCCGGATCGTCTCCGCCGCAGCGTCAGGCGCGTCGCCAAAACCCTTCTCGAGGTCGGCCGCCACCGGCAGGTCGCACGCCTCGACGATCTGCTTGGCGTTGGCCAGCGCCTCCTCGCGGCTCACCTTGCCGTCGCGCTTGCCGAGCACGCCCGCCTTGGCGCCGCTCGACGTCGCCAGGGCCTCGAAGCCGAGACCGGCCAGAACACGCGCCGAGCCCCCGTCCCACGGATTGGGAATGACGAACGAACCCGGCGCCTCGTGCAGGGCGCGGAACTTCTTGGCCTTGTCGGCCTGGCTGACGGTCATGGCTGGCTTCCTCCGCTCGCAAAACGCGCGGCGAGTTTGTCGGCAGGGTCACCCCTCGCGCAACGAGGAATAGCCCGATCGTCGCTCATGCGTCGCCCTAGCTGGGCTTGATGTTGCCCTTCTGGATGACGTCGGCCCAGCGCTTCATCTCGGTCGGCATCTTGGCCTGCACCTCTGCCTGCGGGCCGCCGACCGTCACGATGCCGAGCTTCAGCATGCGCTCGCGGAAGTCGGCGTCAGAGACCACCTCGTTGCCGGAAACGTTCAGCTTCTTGACGATGTCGGGCGACACCGCCTTGGGCGCGAACAGCGTGTAGTTGGTCGCCGATTCGAAGTCCGGCACGCCCAACTCGGCCATGGTCGGCACGTCGGGCAGCAAGGGCGAGCGCACCTTGCTGGTGACGGCGAGGCAACGCACCTTGCCGGCCGCGAGGTGCGGCAGGTGGGCCAGCACGTTGTCGATCGAGACCTGGACGCGATTCTCGTAAAGGTCGGCCTGGAAGAAGCTGGTGCCCTTGTAGGGCACGTGGGTCATCTCCGCGCCCGTCATCTGCTTCAGCATCTCGTAGTTGAGATGGATCAGGCCGCCATAGCCCGACGAGGCGTATGACAGCTCCCCCGGCTTGGACTTGGCCAGCGCGATCAGTTCCTGGACGTTCTTCACCGGCAGGCTCGGCGTCACCAGCACGCCGATCGTGCCGTTACCGATCTCGAGGATCGGCACGAAGTCCTTGGCCATGTCGAAGCTGAGGTTCTGGTGGAAGTACGGCGCGATCGAATAGTCGACCATGCTGCCCAGCATCAGGGTGTGGCCGTCGGCCGGGCTGCGGGCCAGCGCCGCCGCGCCGATCGTGCCACCGGCGCCGGGCTGGTTGTCGACCACGATGGTCTGCCCGAGCTTGGGCGACATCTTCTCGGAGAAGGCGCGCGACACCGTGTCGACGCCACCGCCCGGCGGATAGGGCGCGATCATGCGGATCTGCTTGGTGGGCCAGGCCTGGGCGCGGACAACGGCCGGCGCGGCCATCACCAGGGCGGTCGATACCAGCAGGCGACGACGAGACAACGATGACATTGCGATTCCTCCGATTTCAGAGGATCAATTTACTTGCTGCGGCCGTCCCATGCACGCGGCGAGAGCTTGTCGACATCGACGCCTTCGAGGCAGCGCAGGTTGATGCCGACCGAGGGTGAGCCGTCGGGGCCCGTGCCCTCGGCATAGCTTTCGATACCGCAGGTGGTGCAGAACCGGTGGTGCAACCGCTTCTTGTTGAACAGGTAGTCCCCTTGCTTGTCGGCGCCCTTGGCCAGTTCAGACCGTCATCCCGACCGGAGCGCGAAGCGCGGAGTGGAGGGACCTTCTCTTCTGCGACGGCGCCCAAGAACAGGTCCCTCCACTGCGCCGCCCTCCGGGCGGCTCCGGTCGGGATGACGGTGGTGGTGTGCGTCAGCCCGGCCAGGGCAGCGACCAGGTCTTGACGTTGGTGAAGCTCTTCATCGCCTCCAGCACGCCTTCCTTGTAGCCCAGGCCTAAATCCTTGATGCCGCCGAACGGCGACATTTCGATGCGATAGCCCGGCACTTCCCAGACATTGACCGTGCCGACCTGCAACTCGTCGACGAAGCGGGTGATGTAGTCCAGCCGGTCGGTGCAGACGCCCGACGACAGGCCGTAGGCCGTGCCGTTGGAGACCTTGATCGCGTGGTCGATGTCCTTGACGCGGATGACCGGGATGGCCGGCCCGAAGGTCTCCTCGCGCACCAGCTCGCAGGTGGGATCGACGTGGTCGACCACGGTGGGCGGAAACAGCGCGCCGCGGCGGTCGTTGCCGTGCAGCAGCCTGGCGCCGTGCTTGGCCACGGCCTCGCTGACGCGGTTCTGGAACAGCGTCGCCGCACGTTCATGGATGACAGTTCCGACGTCGGTCTCGGGATCGAGCGGATCGCCCGCCTTGAGCTTCGTCGCCTTGGCGAGCACACGCTCGACGAAAGCGTCGGCGACGCTGTCGACCACGATGATGCGCTTCACGGCGGTGCAGCGCTGGCCCGAGTTCTTGGTGGCGCCGGCGACGGCGAGGTCGGCCGCCTTGTCGAGGTCGGCATCCTCCATGACGATCAGCGGATCGTTGCCGCCCAGCTCCAGCACCAGCCGCTTGTAGCCCGCGGTGTTGGCGATGTGCTTGCCGACGCGCACCGAGCCCGTGAAGGTCACGAGGTCGGCATGGGGATCGGTGATCATGGCGTCGCCGATGTCCGACGGATTGCCGGTGATGACCGACAGCATCTCGGGCGGCAGGCCGGCCTCGTAGAGCGTGTCGGCCAGGAACAGGGCGGTGAGCGGTGTGAGCTCCGTGGGCTTCAGCACCACGCAGTTGTTGGTGGCGAAGGCGGGCGCCAGCTTGTGCGCCACCATGTTCAGCGGATGGTTGAACGGTGTGATCGCCGAGATGGCGTTGAGCGGCTGGCGCAGGGTGAAGATCTTGCGCGGCTTGCCGTGCGGGGTGAGATCGCAGGAGAAGGTCTGGCCGTCATCGAGCAGGCAGAGCTGGCCTGCGAAGGTGAAGACGTCGAAGGCGCGGCCGACTTCGTACAGCGAATCCTTCAGGCAAAGCCCCGACTCCAGCGTGATCAGGCGCGACAGCTCCTCCTTGCGCGCGACCAACAGCTCGGCCGTCTTGAGCAGGATCTGCTGGCGTTGATAACGCGTCAGCCTGGGCTTGTAGGCATGGGCGATACGAAAAGCCTCGGCCACCAGCTCGGGCGTGGCGCGGGGGACGCTGCCGACCAGCCTGTTGTCCCACGGAAAGCGGACCTCCAGGCGGTACTTGGTTTCGACTTTCTTGCCGGCAATGCGCAGCATCTCGTGCCGGACGTCGCTCCGGATCATGGTGTCCATGGCTGTCCCCTTCAGGCGACGAGGTTGAGGGCGAGGTCGAAGGCGTCGAAGTTGCGCCAATGCCGCGACGCGCCGTCAGCGGCGAGCTTGCGATTGCAGAGCAGCGGCACCCTCTGTTCGGAGATGCCGCCGTGGCTGCGCAGCGGCTCGGTCAGGCCCGACAGGTCATGCCGCGATGCCGAGGTGCCCAGGACCTTGTGCTTGGTCGAGACGACCACGAGGTCGCCCAGGCGGTCGGCCGGCAACTCGAAACGGGCGGCGGCCTCCTGCCTGGAGAGCGCCGCCTCGATGCCGGGCATCGCCTTGAGCTTGGCGGCCATCGCCTCGGCCGTGGTGCCGTCCGGCAGATAGACCACGGCGAACGAGCCCAGCGCGCCGTGATGCACGACGTAGGGATCGGTGATGGGCAGGATCACTCGCGCCTTGTCCTTGCCCAGCCAGCCGTCGAACACGTCCTGCAGGTAGATGACGTCGGGCTGGCCGTCGGCACCGAACTTGGCGTTCATGCCGTGGTCGGCGGTGAGCGCGATGGTGCAGCCCATGGCATCGAGCCTGGCCATGTAGCCGTCCATCATGGCGTAGAAGTCGTCGGCCACCGGCGTGCCGGGCGCGTGCTTGTGCTGGATGTAGTCGGTGGTCGACAGATACATGACCTGCGGCCGGTCGCGTTCCATGATCTTCACACCGGCGGCGAACACGAACTCCGACAGGCCGGCGCTGTAGACGTCGGGCACGGCCATGCCGACCAGTTCGTTCACCTTGTCGATGCCGTTCTCGGCCACGCTCGCCTTGTCGGACTTCTCCGACGAGAAGCTGCAGGCCTTGCCGACGCCGAGCTCCAGCCCCTTGCCTAAAAGCCCGCGCAGCTTGTCCTTGGCGGTGATGACGGCGATGCGGCAGCCGGCGCGCTGGAACGACGGGAACAGGGTCTCGATCCGCAGGAACTTGGGATCGTTCATCATCACCTCTTTCCCGCTGTCGGGATCGAGGAAGTAGTTGCCGCAGATGCCGTGCTCGGCCGGCGGCTGGCCGGTGACGATCGAGAGGTTGTTCGGGTTGGTGAAGGACGGCACGACGCAGTCGGCCAGAAGGTTCGTGCCCTGGGTCAGCACCTTGCCGAACCACGGCGCGCGGCCGGCCTCGACGGCGCGCTCGATGTAGCCGGGCTCCGAGCCATCGACGCAGACCACGACGGTGGGCTGGCGCGGCAGGCGGTAGCGGCGGCCGTTGACGGCGATCTCGCCGCCGCCAGTTTCCTTGTTGGGCGTATTGAGACTGTCGGGTGCCATGGTACCTCCTACTCCGCCGCCAATGCCGGGCCGCCGTTGCTGACCCGCATCTCGTCCAGCACTTCGCGTACGGCCAGCAGAGCAGCTTCCATGTGCTGAGGATAGAGCCGGCCGATGCAGCCGATGCGGAACGAGTTGGCGACCGTGAGCTTGCCGGGATAGATC
>CAWEIE010000029.1:0-125742 GCA_963809025.1 uncultured Alphaproteobacteria bacterium
CATAGTCTCAGAACTCAAGGCTGACGAAATCCAGGCCGTCCCGGTGTCAACCTGTTGGCAAGCTCGCTCGAGATCTGTTGCAGCCCATTGCTCGTCGCCCATAATGGGAGAGACAATGTAATTGGGCAAAATGAAAGTCAGCGCCGTTTTCCCTTGGGAGCCATCCACTCCGGTCGAGATACTTCGACAGGAAGTCGAAGGTGTCAGGACCCATTTCGCAGAAGCCAACGCCAACCTCGCTTTTGTCGCTCCTGAAGCAAGACTGGCGACGTTCCGTACGCTGTTTCCCGAATTGAACATCGCCGCCGTGCCGCGCAAATTCGTGGCCGACGAGCACGTAGTTCTGCTCGAGAGTTACCACGAAATGGAGGGCTATTCCGCGCATTGGCAGTCCGGCGATCTCGCCAGCCAAGCCGGTGCGACGGTATCGAGCATCAAGTTCAGCGGGCGGATGGTGCCTTATAAGCGCCCTTGGTCCTCGAACGAACTGCAGAACATGGACGCCACCGTCTTCAATCAGCTTTCGCCGCGCGAGCCGTGGGGGTTCTATTACTTCCCCTTCGGTTACCTCTTCCGCTTTCTGGGTATAGGACCGATCAACTCGTTCGGCTGCCGGATAACGCACTCGATCCGAGACCTCGCCCGACGCGACAAGGACCACAAAGTGGTGGCCTGCTTCGGTGGCTCCGCCGGCTGGAGCATGTTTTGTCTGCATCATCAGATGTACACGGAACTTCTGCAGCAGCATCTCAATGCCTACTGCAAGGAGCGGAATCTTGAGCTGCAGTTCACGGTCCTCAACCTTGGGCAGCATGGCCACGTCGTGATGAACGAGATGCTGACCTACATGAATTTCTGCTGGGATCTGAAACCGGATATCGTCGTCGCACATGACGGCTACAACGATGCCATGTACGGGCAGATTTGTGACCCTCGCATGCTCGACGGGTTGGACATGATCTACCAAGAGAACCTAGAGGGCTGGTCCCAAATCCTGCATCAGACCGCCGACACTCCCCGTACTCAACATTCGCTGCCGTATCGCCTCGTTAACCAGCCCGTGCGCGTGCTGAAATCCTATGCCAAAAGAAAGCGTCAGTTTGCTCAAATCGTCCGCTCGAATGGCGGGATGTTCATCTGGGGACTGCAGCCGGTGGCCTCCAGTCGCAAGAAGCGGTCGCCGCTGGAGGCCGGCCTTCTCAGGCACAATCGCAATCCCGATCACGCGCCCATGGCCGCGAACGTGGAGGGCATGTTCCGCATCCTACGGCAGAGCCTGAAGCTCGACGACGACACGCCGTTCGTCGACTGCGACGCGGCGATGTCGACCTACCGTCCCGACCGCCTGATACTCGGTGATGAGGTGCACCTGATGCCGGAAGGCGACGTTCTCCTGGCCCAACTCTATGCCGATGCCATCGTCAGCGCCTATATCGAGAAAGGCCGTTGGCGCGAGGCCCCGCAATGAAGGTGCTCGGACTTTCATTCGGCTTTCACAATTCGGCGGCCGCGCTGCTGATCGACGGTCGAATCGTTGCCGCAGGCCAGGAGGAGCGGTTTACGCGGATCAAGCACGACGCCGGTTTCCCGCACCGCGCCATCGAGTTCTGTCTCAGACAGGCGGGCATCTCGATCACCGAGGTCGATCGCATCGTCTACTACGAGAATGCGCTGAAGAAATTCGATCGTATCGTCTGGGCCTCGACGGTTCGTGAACAGCAGAAATCCGTTGGGGGGTTGAGGGACAGGGCTCTGGCCCTGTGGAACGCCGCCACGAAGCCCGACGACGTGCCGCCCTATCTCAAGTCGGTCACTCACTCCTGGTTCAAGCTGAATAAGTTCGATGCTGTCGGCAAGATCAGCGACGAGCTGGACGTATCCAGGAAGAAAGTTGCCTACGTCGACCATCACGATTCCCACCTGGCAGCAGCGTTCTACACGTCTCCGTTCTATCAAGCGGCGATCGTCACCATGGACGGCGTCGGTGAGTACGAGACAGCCGTCATTGCCGTCGGTCGCGGCTCGGTGATCGAGCGAAAACTGGCAATCAACCTGCCGCACTCTATCGGCCTGTTCTACAGCGCCTTCACCGCCTTTCTCGGATTCGAGGTGAACGAAGGCGAGTACAAGGTCATGGGGATGGCCGCCTTCGGACAGCCGAAGTACTACGACGAGGTCCGCAGACTGATCACGTTGCGCGACGATGGCGGGTTTGAGATCGAGCAAGCCTGCTTCGAGTTCCTCACACCATTCGAGCTGCCTTATACAAAGGAATTCCTGCGTCGCTTTGGTGAACCCCGCGAGCCGGAAGCCGACTTCGCCGTACAGCGCTCCGATCTACCGGAAGACATCACGGACATAGAGGCCGCACGGGTCCTCAGCAGCAGCAGGCACTACGCCGACCTGGCAGCAAGCGTCCAGCTCTGCACCGAGGAGCTTGTCCTGCACCTAGTGGCGAAGGCCTCGGCGATCGCGGGAACGCGCAATGTGTGCCTCGCCGGCGGCGTCGCCCTAAACTCGCTGGCCAATGGCCGCCTGATCCGCGAGGGCGGCTACAATCTCTTCGTCCATCCTGCGGCGGGCGACGCCGGCAATGCGATCGGCGCCGCAGCCTCCTACTATCACCGTGCCGCGAAGCAGCCCCGCATGCAGGGCCTTGCCTCTCCGTATCTCGGTTCGCCGCTCGACACGGCGGAAGTCGAAGCCGCCGTTGCCGCGAGCGGATTCGACGCGGTCAGGACATATTCCTCCGATGAAGCACTCGTTGACCACGTCGCCGGCCTACTCGCCGAGGGCGCTGTTATTGGCTGGGTACAAGGCCAGGCCGAGTGGGGGCCGCGGGCGCTCGGTGCCCGTAGCATCCTGGCTGACCCCACGAACCCGGCCATGAAGCGCATCGTCAATGAGCGCGTGAAGTTCCGCGAACTCTTCCGCCCATTTGCGCCGGCTGTCACAGCCGAGGCAGCGAGCCAGTATTTCGACTTCGAAACGAACTTCACCGCCGGAGCGCCGGAATATTACATGCTGGCGGTGCATCCGGTCCGAGCCGAGATGAAGAACGTTCTCCCGGCGATCACGCATGCCGACGGCTCGGCACGCGTACAGATCGTTACTGCCGCTTCAAATCCAACCTTTCACGGCTTGCTGAGAGCTTTCGAACGACACAAGGGCGTGCCGATCCTCATGAACACGTCCTTCAACCTGCGCGGAGAACCGATGGTGGACTCGCCACGAGACGCGATCAGAACCTTCAGCATCAGCGGAATCGACTACCTTGTGCTCGGCCAGACCGTCGTATCCAGCCGCGTCGAACTCTAGCAATCGGAAGGCATCCCATGGCTGACGACGCCCGCCTGCGGCGAGACTTGCAAGGGGAAGTGGACCGGCTCGTTGCCGAATGCAGAGCGAGCGGTCTCGACAATGCCGCCCGCTATTTGGCCGACAATCGGATCGCAGTCGTCGAAATTGCCATTAAGGCCCGTTCGGAGCCCAAGACGCGAGATCTGCCCTCGCCGTTCGTTTATTCCATGCAGTGATGGTCGGGGCACCGAGTCCCCTCGTCACACCTCGGTCGCTATGGGCGGCGACTGACTGCCTTCGAGCGTCCGCCCGGCGTGCGCTTCCGCGCACTCTTGGTAGGTGACTGCTTCCTCGAATGTGCCTTCCTCTAAGGATCGCCGGCGGCTTTCGTTGAGCAGGATCTGGCTGAGCTGTCCATATCGAGATGGAGACCATCAACTTTGGCGTTTCGGAAACGGGGCCGCGCCACTACTATTAGCGCGTCAAGACGCGCACGGTCAGGGGCGAAGATTGGATCCCACCTACGTTCGTGTAGGCGAGAGCCAGAAGCGTGTAACGCTTACGGTTACGCGGCGTTCTGAGCGGCCACACATCGTGCGCGCGTGGGGCGTTTTCAATCCCGACAAAGTATCTCCCATCCACGAGATCAAGGAGCACGAATTGCGCCCTGGTCCCGGGGAAACCGTCGCGAGCTCGATCCCGCCTCACCCTCATCCCTATTGGCTTGCTGTTGAAGTGCTCCGCGATACCGGAGCAGGATGGAGAAGGTGCATCTCGCGTCAAACCGATTCCATCGAGGTTCCACACAGCTTCGAGCTCGACGTGCACGACATAGTGATAGACGTCACGTACTCGTAGCTCACAGTAGCCTATCGCCTGGAGGGGGCAGGCGCGGCATGCGTCATGCGGCATGCAGAACGCTACGGCAACCATCGACCTTGTGGCCGGGCAGTTCGTCGCCGCGGCGATTATTGATCGCGTTGTGGCCGCCGCTGAGTGATGGTGTCGGCACCGCGCGCCGCAACCCTTTTGCCAAGGGCCATCAGAGGCGCAGAAGATCCACAAGGAGCATGTAGGCGCCCAGCCCGCCAAGGAGAGTCCATAGCACCATGCCCTGGCGATAGAAAATGTTCGTCGCGAGTCGATACTCGGCGTAGCGCACCGCTATCGCCGGATCCACGAGGATCTCGGTGTTCTGGCTGAGGTCGAAGTCGCGAAACTCGCGGGCGATGGCGTGGTTGCCCAGCGTGGCGAGGGCGGAGCACAGCACCGCGCCCACCGCCAGCGTGACCATGGCACCAATCATCACGACGTCGCCTCCGTGATCATTCCCCGCTGAGTTGCCGGCGCGAAGCTGATGGACGGCGCGACGGCGCCAAGCTTCACGATTTCGTGTCGCGCGGCTGCATATTCGATTGTGTCCACACCGGCGCTCTCGACGACCCGACGCCACGATCGGCAGGCCTCGTCGCGGTCGCGGCCAAAGGCACAGACCCCAAGCTGGAACAGGGCTTCGGAGCGACGCTCCGGCGTGTCGGCCCGCTGCAACGCCTCCTCTGCGGTGAGCGTCCCCTGGTGCAGAGCAATCAGTGGGCCTGGCCAGACTTCCGTCACAGAAAACCCGGGTTGGACCGGGACGCGTAGCAGCCGCGCCGCCATCAGATAATACAGCTGCAAGTAGGGATCGGCCGCGCTCCTCTCGAGCGCCGGCTCCAGTTCGTCTAAAGCCCTTTCGTAGTTGGCGAGTCGTAGCCACACACAGGCGCGCGCGTCCGGGCGCTCCCGTGGCAACAGCTCGAGCTGCCGCATCCAGTCGGCATTGGCCTCGGCGATGCGACCGAGCGCCAGGAGCACAACGGCGCGGCTGCCGAGCGCGTCGGCGTCCTGCGGGCGTTGGGCAACGGCCCGGTCGAGGGCAGCCAAGGCCTCGGCAGGGCGACCCAAGGCCAACAGAGCTTCGCCTTTTGCCACGAGCAGGTGCGTTTGATCGGGCCGGAGCTTCAGCGCCATGTCGTAGTCGAGAAGCGCGAGCCTGGGCCGTCGCGTCGCGAAATAGGCGTGCCCGCGCGCTACATAGACAAAAGCGCCACGCTTCGAGGGTCCAGCCCTCAACACGTTTGTATAGCCATTGATCTCGGCCACCGACGTCGTGCGATGGCGCATGAAGAACGGCCGGTCCGGCATTCCTCGTTTCAGGCGCTGGCGTGAGGTTCTCGCCCGCTCATAGTTGGCCAGGGCCTGTTCGCGCCAACCCAGCCTGTCCAGGATCGCGGCATGCTCTTCGATGGCGTAGAATGCCGTCGGATGGGCTTCCAGGAACTTCGCGAACCGCCGCTCCGATGCTTCAAGTCCATCGGCAGGCACGCGGGCCAATGCCTGCAGGTAGAAAAGCTCCGGTGCGGATCCTCGATCCGGCCGTGGGCGCCAGCCGGTGCCCACTACCCCCATCAACGTGCGCCAAGCTTGCAAGGCCGCCTGTGAGACCAGGGCCACCAGTCCGTCGGTCCGCGCCTGAAGCCTCGACACGTGCCAGTACCCGCCTGAGCGTTCTAATGCCGCTGCGCCCACCAATGGATGCGAGGTCGGTGGGTTGCCTATGGTATAGACTTCCGATAGCTCGGGATCGAGCGATTGTTGTGGCATGCTCAAGATCGAGGAGCGGAAAGTCGGGCCTGGCCCGCGGGCCTGTCCTGTCGTGGGCGCCGGCGCCGGACTGGCCAGTGAAGGGCCTTGGCCCGGCCTCGACCGGCCCCGGCCTGGACCAGGAGTAGGGTCGTCATGACGAGGCGGTGGTGGTTCTGGCCAATCTACGGACTGCTGTTGCTAGGGCTGGTCGTGAGTGGGGCGGAGTACATCGTCTCCTCCTCGGTGCCGGCGTGGCCGGCACGCGATCTGCGGCCGATCCCCATCGAGGGGCTGACGGCCAACGTCAAGACGGTGTTCGCGGACAGCGCCGAGCTCGTTCCCTCGTACAACGACTGGGCCGTTCGCGACCGCCCGCGATCGATCGCCCGCCCGCCAACCGTGCGGTTCCGGTCGGTGCTGGTCGGCGACAGCTTCCTCGAGGGCTACTACGTTCCGGCGCCGCTGGCCGGGCTGGTCGAGCGCCGGTGGATGGCCAAGGGCCTGCGCGGCATGGAAGCGATCAACCTGGCGATCGCCGCAACGGGTCCCCGGCAGTACTACTGGAGGATCAAGAAAGTGGCGCTGGCGCTGGACCCGGATGTGGTGGCGGTGTTCGTCTACGCCGGCAACGACATGATGGATCGGCCGTTCGATCGGTTGTCCCTGCCGCCGCTGATCGACGAACTGCCCGCGCCCTCTATCCTCGGTGCCATCGCACCACGCACGACCTGGCTGGCCGCGAACCGCCTGCGCTTGTCCGAGATGGGTCGGACAAACAAGGACATTCCCGCCGAGGATGCACTGTTGAAAGAATGGACGCAGCAGGCATCGGCCGAGCCTGTCGCTGAGGTCGCCCGGCACATGCGGCAGCACTACTATCCCAAGCTCAGCGAGCAGACGATCGCAGAAATTCTCCTGCGCGGGAGCGGCCGCCTGCACGAGGCCTCGAGCAACCGTAGGCACGATCGAGAGTATCTCGGCGGTTGGCTGCTGTCCGGCATCATCGACTGGGAGACAGGCAGCTGGACTGTTCCGCGAGACGCCGAGGAAGCCGTGCAAATGGCAGGCGACACCAAGGTGGGCGAGACGCTGAGCTGGCTGCAGGCGATGGATCGGCTGGTATCGTCACGCGGCAAGCGGTTGCTCGTCTCCCTCATCCCCGTCGGAACCGTCGACCCGGACTATGTCGACTTCTGGCGCCCCTGGCCTCGATACTACTCCTACTCCTTGTCGGCCGATGCAAGGCATCGTCGACTGGCGGCGGCGCTCCGACAGAACGGGCTGCAGGTGGTGGACCTGCGCGAGGTCCTCGACGGCGTCCGTGGAACCTATCGCCTCACGGACGGCCACTGGACAGATCGAGGCACGCAGTTGTCCGCCCAACGAGTGGCGGACGCGCTATCGTCTGCCTGGCACCATCAGGCTGCAGCGTCCGGCCCGGCGGGTCGCTCATCGGGCCAATCCCTTCCGGCCCGTTGAACGGCGGAGTGAACCCGACGATGCGCGTGAGAGGACTTATCCGCGGCACGCCCCAGCTGTTTGATGGAGCATCGGCGAAGTCGCTGCCAGGGCCCAGACGGCTCCTGCAGGCTCTCATGCCATGGACCGAGCCCACGCCTTTACTCGTGGTGACGACGCCACGTGGCCGCTGGAACAACGCCATGGCGCTGGAGCTGGAGCGCAAGCGCCTTCGCCAATGGCCGGCCGACGATGGCCTCCTGCTGGAGTGCCGCGTCCGCGTCCGCGAGGGACGCGTTGGCATCGGCCTGACAAAGGAGGACGGCTCGACCTACGCCTCCAAGGAACGCATGGTCCTCGCCAAGCCGGGGATCCAATGTCCGCGAGTCTGGGTCGATGAGCCATCGGAGGCCCGCTTCCTGGTGTTTCGGAATGTCGACCCGGAAGGAAAGCCCACGCACTTCGACCTGTTGGACCTCTTCGCCGATCGCCTGCCGGGGGAAGCCAACTTCGCGGCGTCGTGGGAGCAACCGTCAGTCAAGACCATCGACGTCGGGGAACTCGTTCGCCTTCTCGCCTGGGCCCGGCGTTCATGGGACGACCCATTCGCTGCCAAGGCCAGTCAGGACGGTCGAGCGGGCTCGATCGGAGTAGTGGACGTGGCGGACCTGCCCGCCTTGTACGGGCAACCGTCACCGCCGGCTTGGCCACCCCCTGGAGGGGACAGGCCGCTTGATCGTTGGAAGATGGAGACCGACGACGCTCCGATCCTGGAGTACCTGTGGCGGCTGTGGAGACCTCGCCGCCACCTCGAGTTCGGCACCTGGGAAGGCTTCGGTGCGACCTTGGTTGGGCAGAGCACAGGCGCCGAGATATGGACGGTCAACCTGCCGCAAGGTGAGTGCGGCGTGGACGGCGAAGCGCTGTACGCCTCGACCGATACGGGCAACAGCATCGGCTGGCGGTATCGAGCGGCGGGTCTCGAGCGGCGCGTGCACCAACTCCTGTGCGATAGCCGGGACTTCGAGACCGACGGCTTCGCCGCCGATTTTTTCGACACGGTGCTGATCGACGGCGGACACACGCCAGACCTTGTCGAGAACGATACCGACAAGGCGCTGCGCGTGCTGCGCCCGGGGGGATTGTGCATCTGGCACGACTTCTGTCCCGATCCCTCAGCACTGTCGCGCAATCTGGCGCCGCTCGGCGTTGTCCAGGCGGTCGTCGAGAACGTCGCCCGCTGGCGGCCGCTGTTCGAGCGATTGTACTGGATCCGGAATAGCTGGATTCTCGTGGGCGAGCGGAAACTGACATGACAAGCGAGCGCAGCATGCCGGATCCGCTTGAAACGACGATCCCGGGCAGGGATCCGATCGAGCTGGTCGCCTACTACGAGGAGTTCCGCGACTACTATCCCCATTGCGAGCTCGAGACGAAACGGTGGTTTGTCGATCACGTGCGCGCGGACTGGTGGATGTTCGATATCGGCGCCAATGTCGGCTACTATACGATCCTTTTTTCGCAGCTTGTACCACGGGGGCGCGTATTCGCCTTCGAACCGACCACTACGGCTGCGATGCTGCGGGCCAATCTGCGGCACAACAAGGTGGAGAATGCCGAGATCCACGAGGTCGCCCTGGCGGCAACGACGGGCGAGCGCGAGGACCGGATCTACCGGCTGTGGGGAACCGACGGCGAGGTCAAGACCTGGCCCTTCTCTTCGCTCGACGACTTCATCGAGCAGCATCGGATCGAACGCGTCGACTGCCTGAAGATCGATGTCGACAGCTTCGATTTCGACGTGCTGAGAGGCGCCGAACGCACGCTGGCCGACCGCAACCCTGTTGTTGTCGTCGAATTAAATCATGCGCTGGCCCGGCGCAACCAGAGCGTCGGGGAGGCGCTGGCATGGCTGGCGCGACGCGGCTATCGCAAGGCGCTGGTCCTGGACAACGACAACTTCATGTTGCGGCGAGGCGCCGGTAGCCTTGTGGACACCGGGGCCGTAAGCAGTCTGGAACTGTCCTTTCCGCCACCGTTCCGCTGCGACGAAGCCATGCCGCCCTCGGCGGGCCAGCCGGTCGGAGACGCCTTCATTGGAAAGGTGGGCGTGCAGATGGGCGTCGTTGTCGATCGTCAGGGGACCGAAGCCAGGCGCCTGATCAGCCGCGTAAAAGCTGTGCTGGGCAGGGACGACAGCCTGGCTTTTCGCGACGTCGCCGGTGTGCCAATCGAGACGACTGCGGTCGCCTGGAGCTATGCGCTCGTTCTAGGACTGAACCCGGATGCGGCGTCGGGCATAGTGACCATCGAGGTCGCCGTCGAGGTCATGGACGGAAAGCTCGGTATCGCCCTCGCTGGCGTCGATTCCTCCCGCTTCTGCGCGCCGGAACGGATGCTCGCAGCCATGCCGCTTCGTCAGAGTATCATCGTGTCCGCAAAGGCAGCTGACGTCCGGTTTCTGGTTTTTCGCAATGCCGCCGCCGACGGCGTGCGCACCCGGTTCAAGATCCTGGGCATCGAGACGCGGTGGCGGAGTGTTCCGCCGCGATCGCCCTAGGACTTTTAGTTGGAAGGCTTGCCACATGTTCCGCAGGAAGACGACTGCGCCGTCCACGCCCAGCGACCCTGGGCCGATGCGCACGCCATTGCCCGACCTGCTTGCGGCACAGGTCCGCATATTCGGGAATGCGCCTTCGCTGTCGGTGGTCGATGCCGGCGCGCACCACGGTCACACGGTGGTGCAATATTTGGAATACTTCCCAGACTGTCGCGTGATCGCCCTCGAGCCCGAACCAAAGAATTTTGCCATCGCGAAGAAGACCCTTGCACCGTTTGGCGAGCGCGCTGAACTGCTGCCGTTCGCCTTGGCGGAAGCAGACGGCAGCGTGGCCCTTCGTCTCACCTCGCACAGCGGGGCGCACTCGCTGCTCGAGGTCGGCGACATGCGTTACTACGATGCACCCGTGGAGACGCGACCGCCGATCGAGGTCCGTGCCGTCACGCTGGACTCGCTCTCGGCCGAGCACCGGCTCGATCGAGTGGACATTCTCAAGATGGACATCCAGGGCGCTGAGGTTCTGGCGTTGCGCGGCGCTGCCAAGCTTCTGGCCCGTCATGCCATTCGGCTGATCGCGCTGGAGGTTCTCTTTCAGCCGCTGTACCGTAACCAACCTACCTTCTGGGACATCGCCGACCACCTCAGGCCGCTCGGCTACGCTCTGCAAGGAATCCACGAACAGCGCCACCATGCGGCCAACCACGCCATATTGCGGTGGGCCGATGCCGTGTTCGTTGCCCCCGAACTCGTCGCCCTCCCTTAGTCCACGCCGCTCACGACAGGAGCACAGAATTCCTATCTCACGACGCTGTGCGCATATACGAAGGCTGCGCAATCACCGGGCCAGGCGCAATTGTTCGCGGTTCGGGTTACCGCGGTGATGGCAGGGCCACAAACACTAACGGCAGCCCAACCAACTGCGGCAAGCGTCCCAAGGACAAGGGATGTTGTTTGGCATCTCCAGGACCGCGTCCTTCGCGGGGTAGCCGGGGGAACGAACGAGACTATGAATACGGGACAAGCATACGCTTCTACGACCCAGGCTCGCCCTGCTCCTCGCGCGTGAGCCGGCCACTGGCATCGAACCATCGCACCAGCAGGTCCCACCCGCCGAAGAACGACTCGAAGATCCGGCTCTCGGCAGGAATTGTGACTGACATCCGCGGATATCAGTGCCTCAGCGAACTGGTGAAGCGATGTCGAGTCGCTGGTCAAAGTCTTATCCATCACCCCTCATCTCATTCAAAGGGCACATGCCTGTTTGGCTCCACGCGGCATTCGAGCAACTGGCAAGGCCACTCGCGCTTCTTTTGGCCTACAAAGGTAGCCTCCGGCAGATCGCGGCGACACACGGGGTCGGGCTAAGCACGATTCAGCGCTGGAGAACGGGCCACGTTCGAGCGACGAGCTCGCGGGTGCGACTAATTCTGATCGAGACGGTCTGTGTCGTCCTCTGCGTGCGCTGGCTGCGGCAATGTATTCGAAGGCTTGCCGCCGGAAGGCGACCTCTACATCGTGAAGTCGGTATTGATGGACGAAAGTGGTGAAGGGGCGACTGCCATCCTTGCCGCTTGCAAGCGGGCCATGAAACCGGCTGGCAAGCTGATGGTCATCGAGCGTGTCCTTGCTCCACCAAACGAAGGCCCCGAAAGCAAATTCGCCGACATCCTCATGATGGTCATGACAGGTGGACGGGGAGCGCTTGGTTTCCGAGTTCGAATTGCTGTTCGTGGCGGCTGGGCTACGTCTGGAACAACAGGTCACGACACGTACGGGGACATCTCTGCTGGTTGGCGTGCCGATCTAGCCTGTGGCTAGAGACTTGGCTGGTGTCGACGTCCGACAGTCGATAGTGCCCTCCTGGAGGCTGAGGCCCTGGAGGGTGTTCACGAGCATGGGAATGGAGGTGGCCCCGGCGTGCTGGTCGCGACTAACGGCATTTGTGCCTGCAGCGCATTGGGAGGCGGCATTTTGGGGAACCTGCGCGACAACTCAGTGAGTCAGATTTTGACACTGGAGGGGCACTGGTGTGGGGAAAGTCACATCGACCCGGCTTATGCAGGCCTACACCCGTCTTGCCGGCAATGTTCTGCGCGAAGGGTAGGCCCTTATGAATGCATATTCCGTACTGGCCAATCTGCTCGGCTCCATGAACGGGAGAGAAGCCGTAGCTCAGGTTCAGCGGCCTGTATTGCTGCCCAGGACGGCAGCGGACGAGTTGCCTCCGCACCGTGAGCAACCTTGGAACATCGACAGGCGCGGATACCGCAAGGTCGATCCATGCATGACTTTTGTTCCCGTAAGCAGGCTATAGGGTTACGCGCTGGAGCCGTTGCCTGTCGCCTCTCAGGCCCGACCCAGTGGGACAGGCGGGCCGAGTGGCAACAAAGCTGCCCGCTGCCCGGCCCGCCACTTCGGTGACGGCTGAGGATCGCGATGGACAAAGGTTCAAAGTACGTCCACCCGGCCAGTTGGCAGCAGGCGTCGCTCGGCAAGCTGCTCGAGGGAACGGGCCGCAGCCTGGAATCCGCCTCGCGGCGGAAGGGGCAGGACGGCGATCGAACTATCTTCGTCGCCGGCGACATCTCCCTGCTAAAGCGGAACTGCGTCTCAATCATCGGCTCGCGCAAAGTTTCCGCCGCGGGAGCGAGTAAATCCCGCGTGCTAGCGCAAGCGCTCGTCGAAGCCGGCGTCGTCGTGATGTCAGGGCTGGCCGAGGGCGTCGACACTGCCGCGATGACAGCGGCGATCGAGGCGGGCGGCCATACCGTCGGCGTCATTGGCACACCTCTCGACAAGGCCTTCCCGGCGGCTAACGCGCGCCTGCAAGAACGCGTGTATCGAGACCATCTGTTGGTCAGTCAGTTCGCGACTGGATCCCAGGTGCGCTCTGGCAATTTTCCAATGCGCAATAGGCTGATGTGCGCCCTATCCGACGGCAGCGTCATCGTGGAGGCCGCGGGGGGGTCAGGCACGATCCACCAGGCCAACGAATGCGTACGACTTGGGCGCTGGCTGTTCATCGCGCGGGCCATGCTCGATGAGCCCAGCCTGACCTGGCCGGCCAAGTACCGCGGATACGACCGGCTCGTCGCCCTGGACGATGCCTCGCAGATCCTCGAGCGGGTGAGGCCATGACCATCACTGTTCATGCGTTCGGCGCCTATCGCACGGTCCTAACTGGCGGCCGTAGCCGAGCGGAGCTTCAGATGTCCAGTGTCGTGAAGATCATCAAGAAGGACGTCACAACGGTTCGCGCCACCGATATGGTTGACCTGGATGGGATGACGGTGAAGCTCATTGACGGCAATCGCGACGATGTGCTGCGCATGTTCGGCAAGTGGGGCGCTCGCCGCCTGCAAACGCTCGGCGTGGCAAATCCCGTCATCGTTGGCGTCCCCGGTTCGTCGCACACCACGCCGGACGGCACCTTCACGGCCGGTCGCATGGCCGCAGCGGTGGCAAAGTACGGGACGGGACAGGCGAAGCCGATCCTCTACTTCACGGAAGCGATGAAGCCCGCTCACGCCGGGAACAAGCAGGCGCGCGACATCGACTACCTCGTGGGCGTCCTGGCCTGCACTGAGGCGCAAGTCACAGGAGGCGTCGTGCTCGTGGACGACGTCGTCACCACCGGTGCCCACATGGTGGCCTGTGCGAGGAAACTGCGCACCTTGGGCGCCGCGGTCACGATTGGCCTGTGCGCTGCCAAGACCGTCCACACGGCCGCCCCCGATCCGCTGAACCTATCGCCGTTCGTCATCGCTACCTGATGCTGTAAGCCGCGAGGGAAGCGCGTCCTTCATGGCTGACGCCAACCCTTGGATCCTGGCTCCGGATCCGAAGTAGCGCCTCCAGGCAATTGCCAACTGCTAGCAGCCGCCTTCGCGAGCTAGGCGCCAATGGCACAAGACCTAGTGGATTGACTCTCAGCTCGAATGTTCTCATTTTGTTCTCATGCGCCGGCGACCCATTCTGAGCACTTGTGAGGATGGCCCATGCTGATCCTTCTGCTTCCCATTACGACGATCCTAGTAGCCCTCGTGGGCTTTTATGTCTGGCATCGCCAGCTCGTGCGAAAGCGCCACTTCGAAGTCGCGGACGCCGCGTTGTCCGCATTCTGTCAGGCCGAGGCCGCGATAGCGCGCGCTCGCCAGCCCACTGTAGGTGTCGGCGAAGGGGCGACACGGAAGCGTGGCGACTACGAGCTACCAGCCTACGGCGGCCTGCTGGATCGCCTGTACATTCCCGTTGAGCGTCTAAAGCTTCACCGCAATGCCTTCGAGGAATTGGAGCGTGCCGCGGTCAACGCTGAGGTTCATTTCGGCAGTGAGCTAGCCCATCACCTTCGCGAACCGCTCCGCGTCTACCAACGGATAGTCGTCGCTACCGTCTGCCGCATGAGCAACGTCGGGCTCTCTCCGGAAGCGAAGGTAAGTCGCGCGCTGGTTCGCCAGTGGGAAGCCGTAGTACATGCCGGTGTGACGGCACTCGACGACACCGACGAACTTTCGCTCGACATGGACGAAGCAAAGCGTGCCATCGAAACCACATTGCGGCCCTTCGTGGAACCGCCAACATTCAGCGAGTTTCTGCTCGTGCATGGGCGGCTTCGGTTGGCACTACGCCGCATGCAGTTTGCCGCGCCGTGGGCACGCTCAGGTTACGGCAAGATCGCGGTGTACGCGGCTGCTCCGGTGGCAGAGCCGACAACGGGGGATGCCTAGCGATGCCCGCGCTTACCCTTCACGAAATAGCTAGTGGCCTCGGGGCGCGATTGATCGGCGTCGAGTGCCAGCACTGCATACGGCGCAGGCTACTCACGGCCGAGACGCTGAAGGCGCGACGAGGTGATAGTCGTACCCTCGAAGAGGCCGGCGTCCGCTGCAGCAAGTGCGGCTCTCGCCGCTTCATTGCAACTCGCTTCACGACACGCTCTGTGGCGCACACGCCTTCATGAGGAACGTATGAGCATGGCCCCTCGTCGAGGAAACCCCTTTGCCGGCGCGTTAAAGAGACTCCCACACAAGGCGCTCATGCGGCGCGACGAGCCCCTGCTCCCATCCGACAATGACGAGGTGATGGCCGCAATGGTGAGCATTGCTGCTGGCGCTGAATATCTCGCCTATGCCGGTACTCGCGGCGACGAGCTTTACCGCCGAGTGTTCTGCTTCGACACGGCGGAGAAGGCCCGCGCCATGCAAGCGTGGATCGATGCATCAGACATCGAGAGCCGTCCCGCTCCCCGACCGTCAAATTTTCCTCAGCTGACGGTCGGAAGAAGATCGTAGACGAGGGCCGCAGATGGATCAGCACGTCCCTGAACGGTGGACAGCGAAGTATCGCAGCGTCCTCCTTGAGATGCGCCGAGACGCCCCTCTAGGGCTGAACATGCTCTACCTTTCAGGACTTGCTGAGACGCTGGCGTTGATCGACCGAGAGAACGTACGGGAGCATGGAACTCACGATCTAAACGTCCGAGAGATTGTTCGCGTGTCGCGCGCCTGGGGCGACTTTGAGGGAGACACTTGGGCTGGCGGGTTTGTTTTGGAGCTTCTCAACGGTCGCTGCGCGTACGTTGAGAGCTACGCGGACGGACCAGATTGGGGGCCTGACTCCTGTGCGTCGGTTGTCGCCGCACCAATCGGCAGTATCTTGCCGAAGCTGCCAAGGAACCACGACTCGGCGCTTTATGGCTGGGTCGAAGACCTTCCCGAACTGGGGGCCTACTTGAGGCGATTAAACCAGGGCCTGAGCTCATAGGTCCGCGACTGTCAGCATTTAGAGGGAAAACGGACATACAGCGACGCCTCTGGAAAGTCGTCCTTTGACCCAAAGCCGACCTTCGGCCTAGCGGGCGCTCCAAAGCGGAGCGGATGTTGATCAGGAACCCATTGCTGGTGGAAGAGGTCCACAAGCCCTTCTACAATCTGGCCGCGTGGAGAGACGTACCTAACTCTCTGACCTCTACTGGGGGATTGTTCGTCCGCCTCGAAAGCCGCCGATGAACTGTCCGAAGTGTCAACGTGCCGCTCTCGTCACGCCTCATTAGGCGGGAATAGCCGACCACATCGGCGGCAATGATAGCCGCTAAGCGCTCCGCGTCTGGAAGCTTTTTCAGTGAGGGCGCATGCCCAGACTTTCCAGACCGTCCGCAAGCCTGTCAAGGAAACGGACGCGGTGCGGAAGCCCAGATCTAACCTGGGCGATTGTCATCTCTGGATCGTTCTGGATCAGATTGCTGAAGCTCCGCCGCGCCTCCTCCTTCCGGTCGCCGAGCGCGTAGGCCGGTGCCAACGTATGGTTAATCCAGACTGCGGCTGGATTTTCGGCAAGGGCTCGCTCGAGCCAAGAAGTAGCTTCGTCGTATCGGCCCGCCGAAAAGGAACTCACGCCGATCCCAACAGAGCAAAGAAAGCTTGATGGATCGACTGGCGCGAGTGCTCGTGCGATCTGGAAGCGCTCTATCGCTTCCGATGGCTCTCCTTCATACGCCTTGACCCAGCCGCTGCGCGCCCACGCCCAGGCTGAGCCGCCGTCGAGCGCCAACGCCCTGTCCGCGTGCTGGGCAGCGGCAGCAAGATCACCAAACAGGCAATACCCGCCAGAGAGCATAGTCTCCGTTAGTGCATCTCCCGTATTCAGGCGCGCGGCTTGGCTAGCAAGGTCGCGCGCGGCCGCCTTTTCTTGTTCTGGGCGTGGACAGAAGTTGTGGCCGCCGCGCAAGCCATGGCAAAAGGCCGCGACAGCCATCGGCAACGCGTCGCCTGGCGCCTTTTCCATTGCCTGTTCAAGCAGTTCGAGCGCTGCCTGTTCCGCCGTGGCGTCGACCGAGAAGACGCGTGGCAGGGCCCGCATCGTCAGCTCCCAGCCACTCGAACCCGCCGGGTCTTGCCGCGAGGCACGATCGATTTCCGCCGCACGCACCGATTGCTCGACCGCGGCGGCAATCCGCGTTACGGCGCGCTCCTCGAATTCGAGCAAGTCGGCGGAACGACCGTCCCAACGGTCCGCCCAAACATACCGCCCTGAGGGCACGTCAAGGAGGGAGATCGAGACTCGCAGCCGGTTCGCATCAATATCGCGAACCCTGCCGCATAGGTAGTAGCGCGCTTTGGCCGGCGTCGATACCGCGACACCGCACGAACGTACCAGGGCTGTCCTGATCTCGTCGCTGATGCTCGCGGCCCGGCGCGCGTTGTTGCCGTCCAGTTCGAACGGCGCAACAAAGATGGCAGGCCGCACAAAGGTGAACGACGTCGATAGCCGCCGAACGGCCGTGAGAGGAAGCCTTTTGTTACGTGACAATGTGGCTGAGGGGCTCTCTCCATAGCGGACACGGTACTGCTTGGCGAAGCGTCCGATGTGATTGACGCCGCTTCGTGTGGCGATCTCCGTGACACTCCCGCAACCTGATCCGCGGAGGAGTTCCTGCCGCACTCTGCCGAGGCGGAGATCGCGCAAATAATCCATCGGCATTCGGTCGACGAACTGACGGAATTGCCTCTGCAAGGTACGGCGTCCGACACCGCAGGCCGATGCGATCTCGCCGACGGTCCATGGGTGGGCCAGATCGGCTTCGAGCAGATCCAGGGCTTTCCTTAGTCGGCCGGGCAAAGCTTGAGGGACCATGTAGGACCACTCCCGCCGTCGGAAAACCCAACAGCAACCGGAAGCATAGCAAAAATGGCACGCAATGGACAGGAGTGTCGCGAAATGGACTGCCGATTCGGACACAACGGTCGCAGGGTGGCTGGTATGGGCGACAACGCGATGCCAGCGCGCCCCATTCTGGCGGCCGAGCCCACGCCAGCAGCGAGCGCACCGCCGGCAGTTTAGCTAACCAAGGAGGAATGCATGAGAAACAGGTTACGTGCGATAGCCGCAGGGATTGCAACGGCCAACGTCTGCTTCGTCGCTGCGCTCGCCACTCCCGCCTACGCTGACGTCATCACTGACTGGAACCAGACGGCAATTGCCGCCATGAAGGCAGCCAATACTGGCGGCAACCCATCGACTCGCAACATGGCGATGATGCATGTCGCGATGTCTGACGCGGTGAACTCCGTCCAGAACAAGTTCGCGATCTATGTGCCAAGCGGCACCCAAATGCCGGCGGCTTCCGCCGAGGCCGCGGCTGCGGCTGCAGCCCGAGCAATTCTCCTTCAGCAATTGCCCGGCCAAAGGGCGTTGATTGAGCAAGCGTTTGAAGCGTCAACCAAATCTATCCCGGAAAGCGTGGGGAAGAAGGATGGCATCGCAATAGGCGAGAAGTGCGCTGCAGCGGTAATTGCCGACCGCGCATCCGACGGAACAAACGCTCCCGACGCCTATCGCCCGATCACGACGCCGGGCGCCTGGATCCCTACGACTCCTCCCCTGTTTGCTGAATATGCTCGCGCCAAGCCTTGGGTCATGAAGGGCGCCGACCAGATACGGCCCGCACCGCCGCCCGACCTCAAGAGCGAGCTTTATGCTCGTGACTTCAACGAAACCAAGGACACGGGCGGCGCCAAGAGCACCAAGCGCACACCCGAGCAGACCGAGGCCGTCAAGTTCTGGACACAGGCGAATTTGGGACCGGTGTGGCAGGACGCGGCGCGCGAGCTGTCGGCCGCCAAGAAGCTGTCGCTTGCGGAGAACGCCCGACTCTTTGCCCTGCTCAACATGGGCATTGCCAACACCTTCATCACCGACTGGGATGCCAAGTTCACCTACAATCGTTGGCGGCCCGTGACAGCGATCCGCAACGGTGACCAGGATGGCAATGACGCCACCGAGCGCGACGCCGGGTGGACGTCCCTCAACGCCAATCCCATGCATCCAGAGTATCCCTCGCAGGCTGCCATCATTGCTGGCCTATGCATGGGCATTTATGAGGTGGTGTTCGGCGCCAACCCGTCTACGCCTGTGGTGGCCACGGACGTAAACGATCCCAAAATCCAGCGCCGCTTCGCCAATGTTAAGCAATTGGCCGACGAGATTCAGAACGTGCGCGTGTGGGGCGGTATCCACTTCCGCACGTCGCTCGACGTCGGCTACTCCATGGGGCTGAAGATGGCCGACTTCCTGGTCGACAACTCGCTTAAGCCCACGAATTGACACTATGCGGGTGCACCTCACCACGATCACCATCTGTTGCTTGGCGCTCGCCGTCGGAGCGAGCGCGCAAACCACTGATGATGTGCGCCCGCGCATCGAGGCGACGGTTCGGCAGCTCGCGCTCGAGCTGTCGACCGTCTGCCCGTTGGCTGATCCCGGCGATCAGAAGGCGTTCGATGCCTGCCGTGACTCGCTGTTCCGCGGCTCATTGCTGCGGCAAAGCGTTAACACCATCCTGCTGTGGGGCCGCCCGCATCCGACGGCCGGTGGGAGCTTGAAGGACACCAATCTCACCCAGTTCGGGCCGGAAGTATGGACGGGCCTCTACGCACCGCTGTTCATGTTCGACGGTGGCTGGAGCCTTGAATACGACGAGAGCGAACGACTTTATCGGGTGAGGCTTGGCGCTCTATTCCGTAATGCGTTGGATCCCGGCCAGTATCCCTATCCGTTCTGGCACGACGCACGGAAATGGAACGACTACCAGAAGGCCAATACGGTGGTGCTCTGGATTGCGCCGCAGTCCGCCAGCATCGTGGTGGGCCAATTCGCCAATGACGGGCAGGGGCATCCCAACCTGAAGAGCGCGCCGGTCACGCCGCCCCTGTTTCAGGGACAATGGATGTGGACCGATGCCCAAGGCAACAGCCAACCGGCGCCAGCCCTGTTTCAGGGGCTGTTCTCCGAAGACAATCCTCATTTAAGGGAGCTGGAACCCGCCTATCGCGACCTCGCGAACGCCATGCGCAGCGGCCATTGCAATGACTGCCACATGCCTGACAATCGTAACCGCATGAGCCGCCTCGTGCTGTTGCAGACGCCGGTCCATGCCGCGTCAGAGATCAAGCGGTTTATGAAGGCGGTGCGTGACGACGACATGCCCATCGACGAATCACTGCTCCATCGGGACATCGATCCCGACGCACGGGCAGCGCTCCTGGACTATGGCGCGATCTTCGAAGGCTTGGTCGATGCGGCCCGCGCCTGGGAATCGGCACGGCCAAAGGCGCGATAAAATCCACCACCGGCTTTGAGTGCAGTTCACTTCCGCATTTGGCCCAACTGCGAAGTGCCGACCAGGTCCGTAAACATCCGATGCTGGGCGTAAATCGGACATGCGACCGACATCACGAATCCGACGCGAATGACCTGGAGCAGAAGTCGCAGACCAAGAAAGGTCCGAACCTCTTATACGGACGCCAGCCTACGAACCCAAAGGTCATAAGTTCGAACCCTTCCGGCACGCCATTTGGAAAGTACATTCCAAGTCATGTCAGCGTGATGGGCGGTGGTGACCGACTGGGACTCTGTGCCATCGCCGATCCAGATTCCTCTCGATGGGTGAAGCATTGGCCTAGGCCTGCACGTGCCTGCCTGCGTGCGGACGCAGCAAAGGGTTGGGAAGTTGAAGGTCGGCGGATTTGGGGCGTCAAACAGGTTGGGCAGAGCGATGCGTAGACCTAAATGATTCAGCTTCAGGTAGGGTCAAGCACCCGACGCAACGAACCGAAGCGCATGCGGTATTGTGCAGGCGTCAGTCCGATTCTCCGGCGAAACAGGCGTCCGAAAAAGCTTGTGTCCTCGTAGCCTACTTCATTCGCCACCGCTTCGACAGGCAGATCGCCCGTCTCCAGCATTTGCTTGGCTTCTTCAAGCCGCAGCGCATGGATGTAGTCGATCGCCTTCATGTCCGTGGCCTTGGTGAACCGACGCACGAAAGAGCGCTCGGACAGACCTGACAGGTCCGTCATGGCGGCAACGGGCGATTGCGTCCTGTAATTGGCTTCTGCCCACCTCTGGCACCGGTTGATCACCGCGTCGTTGGTCTGCCGTAAACGCAGGAGTGCGGCGAAAGGCTGTTGGCCCATGTCGTGCCACTGCAGCATGTAGACCTTGGCGACCTCCATCGCTTCTTTGAGACCGACGAACCGCGCGATCAGATAGAGTGCGAGATCCTGCCAGCTTGAGCCGCCCCCGGCCATGACGATGCGTTGGGCCTCCCCGCTAAGCACAAGCGATTGGTCCAGCTTCAACTTCACACCGGGATAGTTGTTCGTGAGCGTTAAAGCATAGGCCCAGTGAATGGTGGCCTCACGGTTCGCTAGCAGCCCTGCCTCGCCGAGGAGCACTGCTCCTGAACAAGCGCTGGCCAAAAGGGCGCCATCATCATGGGCGCGCTTCAGCCACTTGGCTTCGGCGTCATACTGCCCGGCGACGCTCTCTCCCGGATTGACGAAGAAATCTGGAATACAGACGATGTCGGGACGCGGGCAATCGGAAAGAGTGTGATCCGGTCGCACCCAGATCCCGTTTGCCGCACGAAACTCGCTGTTGTTCCGGGCCACGACATAGGGCCGCATCCGCTGTTCACCTGCTGCTCCCTGCGTGATGAAAAGGAAATCCCGCCCCGGCGAGGAAAAAAGATCGAACATGCCATAGAGCGCGGAGGCTGTGACCTCCGGAACGGCAAGGATCGCCACATTCAATGGGCCGGTCTGTTCAACCATGGCAGGAATCACCGCTTCTTGACGTTTTCGACTTTAGTCGCCGTGACGATGCCGCGCTAGCGTGTTCGGAACGGAGGATCGCGCATGGCCAATAATAAGACCGCTTCGATTCCTCGAGCAGCAATTGAAAGTTTCCGCTCCACAATGCGCGGCGAAGTGCTGGAGCCATCGAACCCGTCCTACGATGGAACGCGGGTGGTGTGGAACGGCATGATCGACCGCCGTCCCGCCCTCATCGCACGCTGCGCGAACGTCGCCGATGTCGCAGCGTCGGTCAATTTCGCGCGTGATCAGGAACTCGCCATCGCGATACGCTCAGGCGGCCACAATGTTGCAGGTTATGCCGTCTGCGATGGCGGATTGATGATCGACATGTCGCTCCTGAATGCCGTACGCGTGGTGCCTGGTCTTGATCGCGCCGTCGTCGGAGGTGGTGCCACTTGGCTCGATGTCGATGCGGCGACCACCCCATTCGGTCGCGCCACGCCGGGCGGCCTCATATCGGCGACCGGCGTCGCGGGCTTGACGCTCTCCGGCGGCATAGGCTGGTTGCGCGGCACCCATGGCCTCAGCGTCGACAATTTGATGGCCGCCGACGTCATAACAGCCGATGGCAGGCTGATCCACACCGATGAAACCGAAAACCGCGATCTCCTCTGGGCACTGCGCGGTGGCGGTGGCAACTTCGGCGTGGTGACGAGCTTCGAGTTCAAGCTGCACCCCATCGAACCAGAACTCATGTTCTGCGGTCCTGCCTATCCCGAAGAGCGTGCCAATGAAATCATCGCCTTGTGGCGTGATTTTATGGAATTGGCGCCTGACGAGCTGAGCGGACTGGCCGAATTCTCGACGATTCCACGAGACCCTTCCATTCCGGAACACGCCTGGGGTCGGCGCGTCGTGGCGCTTGCCCATCTCTATGACGGGCCAGCGGACGAGGGCGAACGGGTTGTGGCTCCCTTGCGCAGGTTCGGGGAGCCGCTCATCGATTTCAGCGGCCGTATGCCTTATCGCACCATTCAGACGCTCTACGACGGTCTCTTTCCGAAGGGCCGCGACCGCTGCTATTGGAAATCGACGTATCTCTCAGGGCTCGGCGACGAAGTCATTCAAGAGATCACGGCGTGGCTTGCGAAGCGCCCCTCCGAAATGACCTTTGCTTCAATCTGGAAGTTCGGCGGCTTCGTTCAGCGTGTTCCATCAGATGCGACCGCCTTCGGCGACCGCTCCATGCCCTTCATGCTGAGCATCGATGCGATCTGGTCGAGTCCCACGGACGATGACGCGAACATCGACTGGGTCCGCGGCTTTTGGCAGGACATGCAGCGTTACTCGACGGGCCGCCTCTATCTAAACTTCCCCGGCCACGGCGAAGGAGCGGACCTAGTGCGCGACGCCTTCGGAGTCGAAACCTACACGCGGCTTGCAAGGATCAAGCGCACATACGATCCTGACAACCTGTTCCGCATGAACCAAAACGTTCTGCCGATCGAGAGCGACGACCGAGCGATTTGAACGGGCTGAACAAGACTGGATATTCCCAAGTGGGCGGGAAACAAGGCCGGCCGTTGAGGTTGATGTCTAGGATCGCGCCGTCGAGCGCCCGCGTGCGAACCATCTGTATGGCGCTTTCCAACCGACCTACAGGTCCCATCGGCTCGAGGCCGCATTCGCGCAGAAAGGCGCGAGTAATGTGTTTGTGGAACCTTTTGGCCTGCAAGGTGCTGATCGCCGACGTCGTTGCTGAGGTTGTCATCTCACACGAGTACGCGGCCCCCCTGCCACGCACGACCGTCGCTTTGCATTGGCTCGCCCCACAGCGGAGCGCCGTGGTCGGCCAGCTCGGCGCCTACGGTCTTGCGGCACGGATGCGCTTTTCCACATCTGAACTACTGGCGGGTCTGGGCGCGGGATTGGAGCTGGGCCAAACAGACACGCTTTCCTTCATCGGTGTTGTCATCGCTCTTTACCTCGTACGCAAGAGTACCAAACTGTTTTGTCTGGACGTCCGGGTAGAGCTGGACAACCAGGGTGCATTGTCCGTCTCGATAGCGCCAAAGTTTACCGGGGGGCCGGTCCTCCTCGCTGGTTGGCGCGCCGAGCACGGCACGCAGCTCCGCCTCGCTCTTGCCGACAAGTGAGAGCGCCGGACTGCCCGTAGCGGCGGGGCGTGCAGGCCGTTCGTCCGAAGTCGCCGTCGCGGCGGGGAGTGCCGGCGGCTCCTCAGAAGTGGCCGTCGCGGCGACGGTGGCTGCATCGATGGTTGATGCCGGGGGCGTCGTGCGTGGCCGCGTCAAGGTCACGCTCTTTGCAGACTGAGATTTCTGTGCTGCTGGCTGGGACGAGGTCAATCTTAACAAGTCGTCGCGCATGTTTCGTGACGCCTCGCAACCGGTCAGGAGCAACAAGCCGACCCCAACGGTTTGCGTAATTAGGCTCCTGAGCGTCATCCCGCTTACCTCTAAGCGCCCCAGAGCAACCCGCCGTCGACAGTGATGTCCGCACCGGTAATAAAGTCCGAGGCGCGACTGGCCAGAAATGCCGCTATTCCAGCGAAATCGTCGGGCGTTCCCAGCCGGCCGGCGGCAGTGCGCGCCATTACACGAGCATGAAACTCAGCATTGGCCTGCATCGGCCTAGTCATCGCCGTGTCGATGTAGCCGGGCAGGATAGTGTTAACCTGGATATTGTCCTTAGCCCAGGCCGACGCGCAGTTCTTGCTGAGCTGGACGATGCCGGACTTGGCCGGCCCATAGGCAGTCCACAGCGGGCCACCCATGTAGCTCGCCATCGAGCCGATGTTGATAATCTTGCCGCCCCCGGCCTTCTTCATTTCCGGGTAGGCCGCCTGGCTCACCATGAAAGTGCTGGTCAAGTTCGCGTCGATGATTTTGCGGAAGCCATCGACAGCCATTTCGTGCGGAGGGCTGGGTGGCACGCCATTGTTGGCGCCGCCGCCCGCGTTGTTGACCAGGATGTCGACCCGGCCGTGTCGCTTCACCGTTTCCGACACCACGGCCTTGCATTCCGCCTCGACGGTGACATCCATGACGAAAGCGCTGACCGGCGGACCTATGTTGGCGAGATCCGCAACCGCCGTCTCGCATTTGGCCTTGTTGCGTCCCGCGATTACGATCGCCGCACCGCATTCCAGCAGGCCACGCGCGATGCCCTTGCCAATGCCACCGTTGCCGCCGGTTACGATGCCAACCTTGCCGGCGAGATTGAACCTTTGCATGTGGATTGGCCCCGCAGTCGTGAGCATATCGACCGCATTATGTGCTTAAGCACCAGGTTCCGCTAGGTCACCGCGGTAAGCCCTTTTCGCGACGTTGCGAAACATGCTCCAGTGCCCCAGTGGGAACGCATCTAAGCCGCCAAAATGGATCAAGCCGCAGCTCACGCGCCTGGTGGACGAGGCGCCGGCGGGCAGCGGCTGGGTGCACGAGATAGAATATGACGGCTACCGCATGCATGCGCGCATCGACGGCGGCGACATCAAGCTTTTGACCCGCACCGGCTTGGACTGGTCGCACCGATATCCGCGCACAGTACAAGCTCTGTATGCTCTGCCGGCGAAGTCTGCCTATCTCGATGGTGAGCTCTGCGCCCTCAATGCCGAAGGCGTGCCGGTCTTCAGCCGCCTTCAAGCTGCAATGGATGAAGGCCGCACCGACCAACTCGTCTTCTTCGCCTTCGATCTTTTGTTCCTGAATGGCGCGAGCACCGTCCAACTGCCGCTGATCAAGCGCAAGGAGCGGCTGCGGCGCCTGTTCAGGAAGGGCATCGGCGGTCTGCGCTACAGCGAGCATGTCACTGGCGACGGTCCTGGCTTCCGCGCACAAGCTTGCCGGCTTGGGCTCGAGGGGGCCATCTCCAAGCAGGCCGATCGGCCATACGCTCCAGGTGACCGCGGGATCTGGGTTAAGTCCAAATGCCTCAACCGGGAGGAGTTCGTGGTAGTCGGCTGGACCGATCCTGAGGGCAGCCGGTCGCACATCGGCGCCCTGCTGCTCGGCTTTTACACCGAGGACGGACGGCTGCACTACGCAGGGCGTGCCGGCACCGGCATCACGGACAAGGAGCTTAAGCGCCTGGCGGGTGTGCTGAAGCCGCTGCAGATACCGAAGATGCCCCTTGCCGAACCGCCGCCGCGTGACAGCCGTTTCGGCTCGCCGCTGAAGCTCAGCAAGGTCCACTGGGTGCGGCCGGAGCTGGTCGTGGAAGTGACCTACCTGACTTGGACCGAAGACAACCTTTTGCGTCAGGTTTCATATCAGGGGCAGCGGGAGGACAAGCCGGCCGGACAGGTGGTGAGAGCTATTCCGCATCCACCTCGACGCTAGTTACGCGGCAGCCGCGGCAACCGCATGCCCTGCGCCCACATCGGGTCCGGTCGCGAGAGGAAGACTTCGACTGTGTAGCCGGCCGGCCGGAGGTCCGCCGCCCTGGCTGCAGTCGTGGCGAACAACTCGGCAACCAGAGACGCTTGGCACATTGCGCCTAGGCTGTGGCGGGGCCGGATCAACGCGCAACGTCCTGCAACTGGCGTTTACCTGTCACAGTTGCCACACGCCTTCGCGGTGGCGACCGCGGAGCTGGACAAGAACGAGCCCAAACTGCCCAAAGTGCTCGACGGTGTTTCGGCTCAAAGGCGAGCCAGATGAAGCACTTGGCGCCGGGGCGGAGCCCAGTCAAAGACTGACGGGAGGAGACCCATCGGACGGGGCCGGCGCCATCGTTACGCTGAAGCCGCCTTCAAGCGAGAGCCTGCCAAAGGCGCACCGCGAACCACGCCGACAAGACAGTTGCCGCCTCGATCTGAAGTGCGATGACGTAACCGCAGAAAAAACTCATCGGGACGCCTCCGTCGTCGCGGAGGACGCCCGAACATGCTCCGCACAAAGTGCAACGCTGGCACTGACTTTTGGTTCCTTCCGCCGCAACATTGACGACAAGGCACGAGCCTGCCGGGGCGGCGGTGTCGCCTTGGCCGTCGACGGACGTCTTGAGCTGCGCGTTCGCCTTGCGTTAGCGTGACCGCCGCGCACTCTCGCGCTCACACTAGGATGCAGACCATGGCTTCAGGCACAGTCAAGTGGTTCAACGCCACCAAGGGATTCGGCTTCATTCAACCTGATGGCGGCGGGAAGGATGTTTTCGTGCACATCAGCGCCGTCGAGCGAGCAGGTCTGAACGGCCTCAACGAGGGCCAGAAAGTTAGCTACGAAGTCCAAACTGAGCGCGGCAGGGACGCGGCAGTAAACCTCAAGGCCTGAGGCTTGGAAGCATCGCCATGGAAGGCGGCTTCGGCCGCCGTTTCCTTTTTTGAAGTCGGCCGGGGCGGCCCCGCACCTCATGGCGGGTGCGGGGGCCTACCGCCGGAACAGGCTGGGGGCCTTGGGCAGCCGGCTGGCGGGCCGGTGTTCTAAAGTGAACATCGCGCCTTGAGGGACCATTGCCGGTCGCCTACGGTGTTGTTGTGGGGCCAGATCGATGCGGGACGTTCTGCAACTGCCGTGTGAGATCAATATGCTCCACTAGCGGGAGGGGCTCTCCCACCTTAAGGGGAAACGCGCGACGTGCCCGACGTAGTCCTGGTAGATGACGACGATCACTATCGGGAAGTCCTGTCCGCAGACTTGGCCGACCGAGGCTTTTCGGTGTCGTGTTTTGCCGATGGGCCTTCTTTCCTCGAGGCCTTGAGCAATGGTGTCGAGGCGCAAATAGCGTTGCTCGACTGGGTCCTGCCGGAGATGTCGGGTTTCGAGCTGCTGGGCTCTCTGAGAGAGCGCGGGATCGGACTGCCGGTCGTCTTCCTGACCGGATACTCCCTCGTCGAACGGGAGCTGCAGGCGCTGGATCGTGGCGCCATCGACTATGTCGACAAGGCCCGGGGCGTAGAGGTGCTGGCTCACCGCCTGCGCGTCGTCCTCGAGGGGCAGCGCCAGATCCCTGCCACGCCGATGCCCGAGATTGAGCGGCACGGCGAGCTGGCTTTGTATCCTTCGACAGCGCGCGTCCTGTGGCGACAGCGCGATGTCGGCTTGACCATCACCGAATACAAGATCGTGACGCTGCTGGTATCGGGTGGCCTCCATACCTACCGCACCATATACGACGCGGCGTACTATGCCGGCTTCGTCGCCGGGAGTGGCGAGCACGGGTACTCCATAAATGTCCGCTCGCTTGTGAAGCGGATTCGGCGAAAGTTCGTGGCAGTCGACGCCGGCTTTTCGGAGATCGAGAATGTGCAAAAAATCGGCTATCGTTGGCTCAATTCCTAGCTGAGGTGATGCTCACGCCCGACCGTCTCGCGCCGGCGGCCAAGTTCGTGACGGCGCTCCAGTTAGCCGACGCCATTCCGCGTCATGACGGCGCATCAGCGCCTTAGGCGCGCGCACGGGCATCAAGGGCGACCAGCTCGCAGGTTGTCGCCGACGTCGCCGCCGCCGGCCTGGTCGAGCGGCGTGTCGACGAGCCCGGCCATCCTGACGAGCAAGGGCTGGGCGATCGCCAGGAGTTAAGAAGGGCGGGCGGTGCGGCGAGTGGCGCTGGCCGCTCGACCATCGGACGCGGCGGCAGAGAAAAGGCCCGCGCCGGCGGACCGGGCGGGCCCTCTTGCCCCCTGCCGGTACATCCGCGGTCAGGGGACTTCTGGTTTGTCGCGAGCCGGGGTCTGCAGGACCCGAATTCAAGGCTGATCGAACCTACCACAGGCGGCGGGCTAGTTTGCCAGTCTGGTGGCTTCTCCGTGGTGTTACCTCGAAGGAGCCAGCGCCGGCCGTCCCGCGAGCGCCAACCGGCCGGCTATTGTGAACCGAGGAGAGCCCCGCCCGGTAACCCGTGGCGGCGCTCATGCGCTCTCTCAATCGGTTAGAAAAGGAACGCGGCGGTGTCGCTCCGGCTGTGCCCTGAGCTCGCCCCTTTGCGGACGTCCTCCGCGGCTTTTGTGAGAGCCGCCGCGATCCGCTCGAGTGCCCTCGCGTCAGCGGCGAAATCCAGATGCGGCCCCGAATCTTGGTCAGCGGACAGTCGAACTGTTGCTACCGTTGGATTGCCAGTGGCTCGCCAGATGCGAATGTGGCGAACGACCAAGAACTTCGATGCTTCGACCATGCGCAGCTCACTGCTGGAAGCGTAACACCGCCCGCAATTCGCGGTTCCACGCGACGATCGACCAGGCCGGGCGCCCGAACGGCCGACGGCAGCTACGCTGCGCGATTCGAGATCAACCCCCGATCGAGCAATTCCAGCACGGGCGCGAAAGCCTCGATGCCGGCGACCGAATAAGGATCTAGCCAGACCTGCACATGGCTAACTCCGGCGTGGGCGAATGCACGCAATACATCCGCAAGTTCTTGAGGACTGCCGGTCTGAGACCCGGCTGCTTCCTTGAATTTCCGCCACGCCAAGTGGGAATAGCCTTTGGGCGTTACGGGAACATCAAACATCACCGTGCTCGTCCGCTGCAACGTCGACAAATCGCGGCCCGTCTTGGTGCACGCCTCGTTGACCGCCTTCATCATCGGAACAATCCGCTGCGGCTGGCTGCAGAGAACGTGCCACCAGTCGGCGTACTGGGCAGCGAGCCGGAGCGAACGTGGCTTGTCGGGCGGTGCGCCAATCAGTATCGGCGGCCCCGTGCGGCGCGGCCCACGCCGCAGCAGTTCACAGTCGCGCGCCTCGTAATACCTGCCCTTGAAGTCGACAACGCCGGTACGCAGCAGTGGATGAATGATCTGCAGCGCCTCCTCGAAGCGGCCCATTAGATTGTCGTAGGGGTAACCGAAGGCGCGCAACTCCGCTTCCATGTAACCAGCGCCCAGGCCCAGAATTAGACGCCCGTTGCTAATCTCATCGACGGTGTCGGCCATCTTCGCGAGTAGTGCCGGATTGCGAAAATTCGTGCAGGCCACGAAAGTGCCGAGCTGGACATGGTTCGTTGCTGCAGCGAGCGCGGCAAGAATGGACCAGCATTCCCAGACAGCGAGTCGCTCCCCCTCCGTCCGGGCGTCCTGAAACAGCAGGTGGTCAGGAACCCACAGCGAATCGAAACCGACCGTTTCAGCGCGCTGTGCAAGATTCTTGAGGTCGCTCCAGCGTGGCATCGCATCAGGTGTGGTGCCATCTACCGTCGGCAGGATCAGTCCGACCTTAATCGGTCGCGCGCCCCTGGCAGCCATCGTCGTGTCTCCCTAGTCCTTCCGCTTTGGCCTTGGCCGGCCAGCTACCATTTCAGGATCTGGCGGAGTCCGTACCAGGCGAGGTAGCCGAGCGAGCCTGCCGCTACGGCGCCCACAATTAAGCAGGCCAAAAAGCTCCAAAACATCGACTGCCCCGTCACCCTCGAAAGCCAACCAATGCGCCCACAGCGCCGCAGGTTGCCGCCCAATCTCAATAAGCAGGGCAGCCGATCGCACATCTGCGCGCTGCTGCTGGGCTACTACACCACGACGGTCGCCTACTCTACGCCGCCGCGCCGACACCGGCATGACGGACACGGAGCTCAAACGCCTGGCCGGTGTGCTGGCGCCGCTCAAGGTGCCGCTCAGTGCGCCGCCGCCGCGAGACAGCCGCTTCGGCTCACCGCTCAAGCTGTCGCGCGTGCATTGGGTGCAGCCGGAGATAGTTGTCGAAGTCACGTATCTGACGTGGACCGAGGACAACCTCTTGCGGCAGGTGTCGTACCAGGGCCAGCGAGAAGATAGGCCGGCTAGACAGGTGGTGCGGCCAATGCCGCATCCGAAAGCACAACGAAATGTAGGAACGATTCGCGGCGGTCGGCGTTAACGCGCAACCCAGGTCCGAAGGTTTCCATGGCAGCTCGTAAGAAAGTCGCGAAGAAAAAGATGGCTCGGCTGAAAGCCGCCAAACGCGAACTGATCGATACCGGCACCAACAAGCTTTACGTCCGTCGCAACAGGCGCGGCACGTCCTTCAAGGAAGTCGAGGACGTGGGCCGGTCCCAGACTCAGGACCGCCGCCGCAAGGCCAAGACGGTGGCAAAACGAGGCCAGGGCGACAAAGGCGACCGGAGATGAACCCGACAGTGTGTTTACCCGTTCAGATGTGATGCCGGCCGCGACTTCCGAACGTCCCTTGCTTGCCGGCGGCTGCCTGTGCGGGGCGGTTCGCTGGCATGCCTCTGCAATGCCTCGCGTCGTCCACCATTGCCATTGCGGGATGTGCCGCCGGTGGACTGGTTCGGGCTTCGCCACGCTGGTCTGGTTTGAGCGCAGCGATATCGCTTGGCAAGGCGAGCCGCCGGCCGACTTTCGTTCCTCCCCGATTGCTATCCGTAGCCATTGCGGACGTTGCGGCACGCCCCTGGCGTTGGCCTACGACGGGCGCACCGACATCGGTTTGGCAGTTGGCACCCTCGACGATCCGGCCGCCGTGATGCCGCGTCATCACTACGGTGTGGAGGGTCGCCTGCCGTGGGTCGACATTGGCAAGGATCTGCCAACCAAGGAAACACGCGAGCGCTGGTAACTTTCGGCTCACCCCTGAAGTTGTCGGGCGTGCGGCCGGAGATGGCGTGGAAGTGACCGAACCTCAGCTGGACCGAGGACAACCTTCCTCCGCAGGTCTCGTGCCAGGCGCATCGGAAGGACAAGCCTGCCAACCAGATAGTACGCTCAATCCGCACCCTTCGGATCCACAGTATTGAGCGGTTTTCGCGCTAGCGAAGACCTCTGGGCACGCATCCATCGGAGATGGCGGCTCGCCGTGAACTTCGCGGCCGCCTTCCTGGGGCTCCGCAAGGACGCAATCGGGATATGCGCCCCCGCAGGCGAACAAATCGGCGGTTCGGGACGTTGACAGGCAGCGACCTCCATCCCACACACACATTTGCCTAGGTAGAGGTTGCCCGCCCGCCCGGTCCCAAGCCGGGCGGGCAACGGAGACCTCCACCACGCCGCCGCCTACGAGCATTCGCCGACTGCGGCGGTCCCGCGGCGATTGGGCGACATGAACAGCAACCTGCCGACGACGCGCGAAAACTTGTGTTAGCCATGCATCGACCACCATGCTGGGCCCCGCACTCCCGTAAGCGGAACGGTTTAGCGACTTCCGAGTTTGACTTGCCGTTGGCAGCGGCCATAGCGATACCGAAGCCAACCGCGCAGTCCGCTCAAGATAGCCGGCCGCCGCAGGTAACGCGGTCCGGCTGGTCGAAGGTGCCAGCGCGTTGCTGTTTGCTCAGCTATCCTCGCAATCTCGTTGCTTCGTAAACCCCGATAGCATCGTCGCGATTGCATCCGGCGTTCCATCGCTCGCCAACTGCACCGCCCGTGGCAAAGATGTAAACCGCTGGTGCCCCAACGCGGTAAGACGCCACGACATTTTATCCGCTTCGATCAGGCGAAGGTCGTTCAGTCGGCGTATGTGGTCTGACGCTACGCCATGGCTGAACCCAAGGGCCACGCGACGCAACGCGATTTCTTCATGCGGGCTTAGTTGTGCGAGCATACCCCTCATCGACGCCTCCCTTCTCGCGCTCCAGCTCGCTCCTAAAACGACAACCGCGAGCTCCTGGATTGGTCCCGCGGCTGCCTTGGCTTCAGCGAAGGGTGATCGTGGTGCCCCCCGCTCTGGCGCATTTTAAGCGCAAGGAAAGGCTCGCCGGCCGACACAGGGCGGGGCCGGCGGGCTTGATGCGCTTTCAGTGCAGATCAGTGCATAGCGGCGGAGGCCTGCTATTGGTCACCAAACTCCGGAGTGCAAGCGTCGTTGCTTCGGGGACTTGCACGGTCTGATACCAGACAAAAGCTGCTGATTCGCTGCGGCGAACCGCCCTCGACCATTGGGAAACGGCAACGCCGTCGCCAAACTTAGCTGCAGATGCACAAGGCAAAATCGTATAAGTGCTCGGTCTGCGGGAGCCGAAGTGCCTGACCTGCCGATGTCGGTGCTGAAGCACCCAACGAACGACATCTCCCGGCGCCCTTACAGCCGGTCCGCGCCTGAGAGATCGGCCGGGACCCAGCGAAACGCAGGAAGCCACCGGCTCGTCACGGGACGACTGACTATGCCGCTGCCTAGACTATGAGGTCGGATCGGGATTCGGCGGTGTGTGGGCCGCCAAACCCGAGGCGGTCGATGACGGCGGGCATGTCCGAATCGAGGGGCCGCCCGTGCCCTTTGCTGGGCCGCGCATTGGGCACATTGGAACTTAGGTTGTTTCTGCGGCGAGCCGTCGCCTGCCATATTCGGTAAGCTCCAGTAAGCCAGTGCCATTCACCTTGGCGAGCTGCATGCGGATTAGTAAGTCACGGTGGTCCGGCGCGATTGCGTCCGGAAGCCCTTCGGCAAGACAGCGCAACGCACCTCGTGTCAGACAAGTGCGCTTCAACGGATCAACGGGCCGCTTTGGTTCATCCAGCCGAGCCAGCCCAGCTCAATGCTTGGTGTCCTCATCGGTCGGCGGCGCTTCGGCCTGGTTGGCAATGTCTTGCAGCATCTCGGCCATCTCTGTGAGGCCGCCAGGCGCCACGTTGCTGCGGACGAAGCCGACGCCATCAGGTCGCACGGCCAGGATGACATTGTGAGAGCTTCGAGGCCTGCAGTCTTTAGGCGGCGACGGATCAGCGCATCAGCGTCGCCTAGAATTTTCTCGACGAGCGAATGGGGTCTTTTGCCATGCCGGCATCTTAGCCGGGGCGCGGGTCACCGTCGGCCATCAACCTTCCGGCCAGGCAGCTCGCCGCCGGCGAGGTCTACGTGCGGGCGCGAGTGCGGGTGAGATTTCAACCCGCACTCCCGCGCCGCCGTTCCGGGCCGGGCCCAGGGGGGAGAGCGCGGACGAGACAGAGCGGGTCAAGCAAGGCCGCCGGCTCATGGCGCCTCGCGATCTGGCGGACCCCCTTTCCATTTATCCGCAAAATGGAAAAAGCCGCCTCAGTTCAAGCGATGGCGCACGGGCTTGCCCTCAGCTGGGGTCCCGGCGCGAATACCAGCAGCGGCACACTCGCCATGAGCTGCAGCACCGCCCTACCGGCGGGGACCGCCAAGGTCCCGGCCGTGAGTCTCGAGAGTGCGGCCAGCGGGGCGATGCGGCGGGCGAGCGTCCAGAACGCGGCAGGATCACCCTGCAAGGTTTCTGCCATGGCGTCGGCGACGTACATCTCGAAATGGTCGGCTATCGCCATCCGCATGGCTTCCGCAACGTCCCTGGTCGCTCGAGCCGCCGCCGAGCTCAATTCACCACGGGCGGCCTGTCGCCGTTGCCGGCTCGGCCGAGCATGGCGCGTAGCGCGTCGATCAGCTCGACCAGTTCGCCATCTGGCACACCGTCGAGCGGGTGCGTTACCTCTAGCTCCTTTGGAATCACCGCGGCCATGATGCGGAGGTAGTTGGAAGGATCGTTGTTACGCACCTTCTCAACCACGGTCTTGCCGTGCGCGTCGAAGTCATCAGCCAAGGTTTTCAGGAAGGCCGCGGACAGTCGATCGCGTGCGCCCTTCTGTTTCGCCCGGCCGGGGTTGTCGGCGCCGAAGCGCGTCGAAGGGTTGGGATTGGGGTTGCCTTTGGCCATTGGGGCTTCCGCAAAATTGGACTAACTGCCAGGAGGGGTTTCCGGCTCGGAAGCATACCGCCGTGGCGAGCGCGCCACTACAGAAAATGTAGTGCGCGCCCATTCTCTCACGTCGAGTTGGGCCCGCCGACCCCGCGACAGTTGCGACTGTTGCGACACTTGAACGGCGGTTCAAGTATGGCGGCTGTCAGTCATCGCAGCCGGCCCATTGCCTCTAACATCACGTCTTCGGTCGTGGCGGCCGACCTGAGCAAGGCGGATCTCGCGGATAGCCTGCCGACGCGCCGCGATCGAAGCCGCCGAATATGGGCCGTGCTTTGTGCGAGTTAAAAACCTGTCCACGGCCACAGATTGTTCACTTCTCGGCGCTTTCGTTTTCACTTCAGGGCCGCTAGATTTTAAGCACGCCGTCGGGGTATCGAAAAGCAGCGCGCTTTCTCGTGTGTCCGGTCCTACACACAAATACCCAACGGGCATGCCCGACGGTCCTCCCCAACGAGTTCAACCACCCGCCCGCCCTGTTTGGGGGTCAGGGCGCGCTAAGGTAGGCGCGCGAGCCTAGCGGGCGTGTGGCCGTTTCGGGGTCGGCCGGTTTTCTTGCATGCAACCTATTGTCATCCGATCCAACTCCTGTGCACTTTCGTTGTGTGTGGGAGGCGGTTTGCTGCTCCTTGAGTAGCTGGCAGCCTGTTGGGTGTGGGGCGGTACGGCGAATCCGTACCGCTCCTACGACATCGACGACAAGCCGGCCCGACCGCGTGCGCGGCTTTGCTTCCCGCGCTGCACGAATCGATCATCTGTCTCTGATTAGACAGCGCCGGCATGCCGGGCGCCGCGTGTTCAACTGGTGATGTTGGCGCTGTAGCAGCTGCACTACGCCGGCCGCTCAAGGGACGGTAAGGAAGCGCCGCCCGGCTTGGGGCATGGGCGGCACGGTGGAGGCTACCCGGCCAGCCTTTTTGCATTGCGCCCGTGCATGAAAGCTTGTCGTAAGATTCGACCCACATTGTTGCTGCGACCGGAGCAGTCATGACGGCTCTGGTTTCCTCTGGCCGCCCTCCTCCCAGAATTAGGCGGCCTTTCCTTCAACGGCGCGGGTCCTTTATGGCCTCGCGCCGTTCTTTTCGCGCACCGTTAATGTGGGTGGCAGCGCGGGCCGGCGTTCGTCACACACCCCAAAAACGCTGGCCCGCGGGGCAGCAAGACTACCTTGTCGCTTTCCCAATCGCTGGCCGAGCCGCCGCCGCGGGACAGCCGCTTCGGCTCGGCCGTTCAAGATCTCCAAGGTGCACTGGGTGCGGTCGGAGGTGGTCGTCGAAGTCACCTACCTTACCTGGACGGAGGACAGCCTGCTGCCGCAGGTGTCGTATCAAGGCCAACGCGCGCCCTAGGTGGCGCGCGCCACTTCACTGTCGACGGCGGCCCACGGGGGCTGCGAAGGAGTCGCGAAAGAAATCCACCGCCGCCTGCCCAACGAGTTTGTGGATGGCCGCCCGGTCTACTCCCGCCGCGTCGATGCAAGCTTCGGGAAACTCGCCCCTACCCTCGTCATTGCATTCGTTGACGAAAATATTGTGACCTGCCGGCCCAGGAATGATTGCGAGACGGGCATTAGGAATATGAGCGGCCGCGAACTCCGCATTGGGGCCTGCCGGCGTTTGGGTATCCCCCGCGCCTACGGTGATATAGGCCGGAATTATCATGTTGCTGAGGCTCGCCTCGTCCATGCCGAATGTTTTGATAACCCCTGGCGCCATGGCAAAAGCCGCCTTAACGCGCGGGTCGCGGACGTGCAGCGCTGGCGCAGCATCCATCGGCAGGTCACGACGAAGATATTCAGGCACCATCCGGTTGTTTCGCCAACCGCGTTGAAACGCAAGATAGCCATCGGCGCTGACCTCTGCTCCTCCGACCCAAAGCGCCGTGAAGCCTCCCTGGGAGTGCCCGGCCACGCCGATCTTGTCAGTGTCGATAAACGCGCCCCACTCCGGGCTGCGTAACAGGAACGAGATTGCGAGACCAATATCGATGGGTCGCTGCCAAAGCTTATTCGCCAAGTAGGTGATGTTCGAGTCGTAAGAATTGGCGCGGAAGTGGTCGATGGCAGCAACAATGAAGCCCCGTGCGGCGAGATACTCGGCGAACCAGGCATAGAGCATGCCGTTGCTGCCGCGACCGTGGGAGAACACAATTAGAGGAAGCCTCGCTCCTTCCGCGATCGGCGCGTCCACCAGCACCTTCACGTTGATGAAGAAGGGAAATGTGAAGAGATTGGTTATTGCATCGCTCTTTGCTGGATAAAAGAGTGACAGGGAAAGGTTCCGATCGCCATCGGCGAAAGTGATCCGGCGCAGTCCGACCGTTTCAAGTTTATCCTGGCCATTGGCCGCCCCGGCCGCGAACACCAGCACTCCGAACAAGGCGTTACGCAAAAACTTGAACCAGTAAGCCACCTTGTTCTCCCATCAATTGTACCGAACTGCTGTCGCAGGAGCGCAGGATATACCTAAATGAGCCATGTCCGGCGACGCCGGCTAGGTCTCACAGAGTGAAGTGGCTCGTTCGGTTCATGGCGAGCCAGATGTCCGATGGAGGGGCCGCCCGTGCCCGGCGTCGCTCACGCCGGCTCGTGGTTCGCCGCCAAGGCGTCAGGCCGGCAGACCGCGTAGTCTTCGGCTGCGCCCTTGATGATCCAGTCGCCAGGTTGCGGCGTCGCCTTAGCTCGGCGGACCATCCTGGCAAGCCTTCCACCGTCGAGCAATAGGCCGTCCCACTCAACCACGCCGTCGCCGAAATCGCGATGGCCAGCCTTGTAGTCCTTGCCGTGCTGCTCGGGCTCCCAGTCGATCTCCTGGTCGTTGAGCTTGTCGTGCACCAGGGCAGGCCACGTTTCCGGTTCTGGAAGTGTTGCGACAGTTGCGACAGTTGAATGGCCGCTCAAGTGTAACGATCGACAGTTCCGCCTGGCTCGCCGCCGGATGATAAAAAAGGCGGGCCCACGCGGGATAAGCGCGCAAACTCGGGTGCAAATCTCCACGCCTAGGCGCCACACCCCTCTAGGAGCGACGCTACCCGTCAGTAAAGTCCATGATAGGGTCGTGGCATGTGCACCCCGATAGCGGAATGACCGGCGGCAGTGATAGCGTTCCCCCATGTGTGGGAAGTTCACGGCCTTGGCGTCCTGGAGCGAAGTTGTAGCGTTCTCGGAGCCTCTCACGGAGAACGGTGGCGGCGACGCCCCGGACGGCGACGGCAGCAACGACGAAATCGTCACCTATCGTGTCGGCGGTTTGTTGCCGGTGGTCATCTGGGATGCCGAGCAACGCAAGCGGCGCGTGGCCATGATGCGCTGGGGCTTCTCGGACCCGAGCGACTGGCGCCGGCCGCGGCCGATCCACGCCCGGTCGGAGACGATCGACGCGAAGGAGCCATTCCGCACAGCCTTCCATGCCGGTCAGCGCGGCATCGTAATCTTCCGCACCTTCAACGAGGGCGAAGAGGTCGTGAAGCGGTCCGGCCGGACAGAAACCCGGCAATGGACGATCGACCCGAAGGACGGCCAGCCCCGCGGCTTCGCCTTCGTGTGGCGGCAGTTCGAGATTTCGGATCTGCCCGCGCCGATGCTGGCCTGCGTCATGGCGACGGTTCCTGCCAACGCGCTCATTCGCCGAACGATCAAGTCACAAGAGGAAGATCCCCGCATGCCGGCGATCCTGGAGGATGACGCCTGGTCGACTTGGCTGGGCGAAGACAGCGCGACGCCAGCGGCGGTTAGGGCTTTGCTGACGACAATGGAAGATGTGAACTGGCAGGCAGCGCCGGAACCAAAGAAGCCCAGGCCCCGGAAGCTCTGATGTGGGAGCCGCGAAACCCGCAAGCGCTCCTCAGGTTCAGCGCGTGGTACGCCGCATGCCAGTCGCAGCCCTGGACACGGTGCGTGGGGGCGTCCAAGGCCGGGTCAGCCGGGGGTACCTCCCGCATCGCACACCGCCGATGCCCCGCTCAATCTATTCAATGCGGTTCGCCTCACCGCAGAAGGCCGACGCATCCTCATTCGGTGAGGCTGGGCGCTACGCCAGGTCCGGTGGGAGAGGAAAACCTCGACTGTGTAGCCGGCTTGCCGAAGCTCGGCTGCCCTGCCAGCCGCCGCTCCTGTCGTGGCGAACAGGCTCGGCAATGCTGCTGGCGCTTCGGGTGTGTTCCCCAATGCGACCACTTGCCGGGGCCCTCCGGAACCATGGCACACGGTACATCACCCCGGACAGGGGCTACAAAGTCAGCCCGACCGTGCGGGCGCCGCTTTACTTCCCGGTTCGCACAAGTCGATCTCCAGCAGCGCTTCGCCAAAGCGGCCCGTTTGGCCAAGCCCGGCGCTCGACCAGCCCTAGCTTGGTCAGGCGACTTTCGATCTTGAGCGGCATCTCGGAGTGGGCGTCTGTCCCATCAACAGCCGATAGAGCTGCAAGCTCGGTGTCAGTCAGTACGATCTCTTTTGCCATCCGAATGCCAAGGCTCGCGCGCAAGAGGTCCCCGCCGGGAAGTCGCTGTGTTTGGGATAGTCCGGCGGGGCCTGCGTTCGCCGCTGTTTGGGGCGAGCGACGAACGACATGCAAAAGCCTATTCGCAAGCTTGTCGTGCCGCTGTTCACAACGGGACAGTGGCGGTCGCGGGCCGTCCCGGGTTTTTAAGCCAATGGCCAGGCGCCTCATCTTCCCAACCACAGGAAAAGGCCCGCTCGGCCCACATAGGGGCATGGTCGGCGGGCCTTTGACCTGCACTTCCAGTGCAGATTAGAGCATGGCGGGGGACGCCTGCTCCACTTCACCGAACTCCGGCCGTGCGCGGTTGTTGCGTCCGTTCATTGATGGTCTGAAACCAGACGAAGGCGCTGAAGCACGTTGCGCAACGAGCGGCTGACAGGTCATCCTAATCTTGACCGTCGCGCTTTTTCTTGGTTTCCCGCTTCACGGCTGCGGCGGCCATCTTTTCGTAGGGGTGGGCGATCTCCCGCATCCAGCGCTTGCCGTCCTCGCTGACCATTTCCTCAGCCTTCGCCTGAGCTTCGTCGGCCCGCTCGCGCCAGTAGGAGGCCGGGTATTCCCTCTCAGGTCGGTCAGCCATTCGCCCTCCGCTCAGCAACGATAGCCGACCGGCCCGGGCATTCCCCAGTCCAAAATGATGGTTGCGCTCGGCCAGCGCGGGGCCAAGGCGTAGGCGCACGCTCTCTCTGGCAATGCCGCTACATGGGTCGATCTCAGGCCCTAGTCAGGCCCGAAGAGCCGGCCGGCAGATGGCTCGGCCGCGAGAGGAAGATTTCGACTTTGTAGCCGGCTTGCCTGAGGTCAGCAGCCCTGGCGGCGGCAGAGGCTTCGGTGGCGTACAATTCGGCAATGCCGCCCAGACGCCTGAGATGCGTCGCCCAAATCGACCACTTGCCCGGGCTGCCTTCTGGAACCATCGCGCACGGATACAGCAAGGACGTCCGAAGGCGATGTGCAGTTCCGCACGTTGCGCGGGTTATTTTGGGCTAAACCTTCCCTCGGCCAGCGCTCGCCCACGGCCGGTGAGCAGCACCAGGGCGCCGTCGTCCGCCCGTCGGTCGACCAAGCCGGCGCTCACCGCGTCGGCGATCGCCTGCTCGAGCTGCTGCCCCGCGATGCCGGCTGACCGGCCGACGGCATCGGCCCGGCGCCAGGCACGCGGGCTGTGCCGGCTAAAATCGAAAAGTGCGGCCACGAGCGCCGCAGCGGTGGCGAGCCGGTCATCGTCGAGAGGCACGCGGTCGTTCTACCGGCCCGTCAGCGATCTTGGCAGCGTCCGAAACGCCGCGGTGGCAACCTGTGTTCAATTTCGGGCGCCAAATCATTGACGCTACAGACGAAACAGAATTGCCCTCAGCCCGTGGAAAGCTGAACTTGTCGTCGCCAAATTTAAGCCGATGCACCAGCAAAGAACCTACCGCTGCTCGGTCTGCGGCGCCGAGATCCCGGACTTGCCTATGCCGGTCCTCAAGCACCAGCTGAGCCACGTCCGACGCCGAGCCCGCGCATCAATCGGCCCGATTCCGGCGCCGTCCGCCGAGGGCAGCGCCAGCAGCCATGACCACGACGGCACCGCCTCGAACGTTCGCCGACCTTGAGCCCGCCTGCCTCGAGCTCGAGGTTACCTGCCAACGGTGCGGCCACGTCGCCGTCGTCGATGACACGGCGCCCAGGCTGCGGCACCAACGCCTGGCCGGGCGGCGCTATCGATGCGCGCAGTGCGGGGCGATCGGCCTGCCAACGCTCGGCACGCGCCGGCTCGCCGAGCACGCGCGTAAGCTGAAGGTCGACATGAGCGGCGGCGAGCTGCCCGGCCGCAAGGTCGACCGGCGGCGCTGAAAGCGGGCGCGCAACGCGATTTGGCTTTTGCAGCGCTCGAAGGCACATGCGAGCCAGCAGAGTGGTGCGGTCTACGCTCATCCGGCGAAAAGCGAATTTAGCAACGGGCTGTCGCCAGCCCCCTAAAGGGCCTACTCTGCGGCCATCGTCGGCAGAATTCATTGGGCGTCGATGGCTGAGAGACTGTGGCATCCGAGCCAAGATTGTCCGAGGCTCCGCTCACCTTCGCAAGGAGGCGAGACTTGGCCAACGATCCAGCCGGTCTGAGTACCGACTATTGTGAGGCACGAGCGGAAGAGGCACGAATAAAGGCTGAGGCCATGACCGATCTTGAGGCTCGCAAGACGACGCTGCGGGTCGCGGAAATGTGGGCGCAGATGGCCGCAGCTGCGGCGCGCCGTTCGCGCTGATCGACTAGAGCGTCGAACCCGAAATAGGAATTGAAAGGGGATTCCCAGGGAATCGGAAATCTGATTCAAGATGCTGGCTGGAAAACGGAGGCCAGCATGGATGGGAAAGCCTTATTCGATTGACCTTCGGGAACGTGTTCAGGCGGAGATCGCGGGCGGGCAATCGCGGCGATCGGCGGCTCGGCGGTACGATGTCAGCGCAAGCTTTGCGGTGAAGCTGGCGGATCGGGTATCGCGGACGGGATCGGCCGAGCCGGCGCGGCAGGGCCGTCCCGCTGGCGGCGGCAAGCTGGCGCCGCATCTGACGGCTCTGCTCGAGTGGGTCGAGGCCGAGCCGGACATCACGATGCCGGAACTGGCGGCCAAATTGAAAGCCGAGAAGGATGTGGTAGCGCATCCGGCGTCGTTGTCGCGGGTGCTGCTGAAGGCGGGCCTGTCGTTCAAAAAAAACACTGCTGGCCACGGAGGCCGGGCGCGAGGACGTGCGGCTGGCACGTAGGTACTGGCAGGTTTACCGCCAGCCGCGCATGCGCGAGGAAGTGCATCGGCTGATCTTCCTCGACGAAACCGGCACGACGACCAAGATGACCCGTCTGCGTGGCCGGGCTCGCCGGGGTGCCCGGGTGAGAGCGGATGCGCCGTTCGGACACTGGGCCACCCAGACCTTCATCGCCGGACTGCGGTGCGATGGTCTGACCGCGCCGTGGGTGATTGATCAACCCATGAACCGCCAGATCTTCGACACCTACGTCGAAACCCAGCTCGCCCCGACATTGCAGCCGGGCGACGTGGTGATCCTCGACAACCTGCCCAGCCACAAGAGCGCAAAGGCCGAGGCCATCCTCAAGCAGCGCGGCGCCTGGTTCCTCTTCTTGCCGCCTTACAGCCCGGACCTCAATCCCATCGAAATGGCGTTCGCCAAGCTCAAGGCCCATCTCCGGCGCATCGGCGCCCGCACCATCGACGCGCTCTGGCGAGCCATCGGCGACATCTGCGCCCTCTACTCCGAACAGGAATGTTGGAACTACCTCAAGGACGCTGGCTATGCCCCCGATTAAGCGCTCGCTGCTCTAGAATTCGGCGGCAACTTTTGAAGGAGAGCTGTGCTCTCCGACTTCGGCCATTTCATCCCACATGGCTGCGACTTCCAGTATCATTCTCTGGCCATGTGGTTCAAGAAAACTAGCCGCCTTGGACCGCGCCTCGGCTGTCTTCCGCTGACAGTACTCCACTCTCGTTTCCATGGCCTTCATCTCACCCTCGTCTTCCAGCACGGAAAGGCCCGCCCGGCGACATAGGGGAAGCCAGGCGGGCCTTGACCTGCCGCGCAAGCAGGTAGGAGCGCGAGCGGGGGACGCCTGCTCCTGGTGAACAAACTCCAGAGAAAAGCCGCCGTTGCGTCCGAGCATTGCACGTCTGAAATCAGACAATGCGCCGCCTATGCGGCACTGTTTAGGTGGGCTTGCTCGCCTGTTTGCGGACGTCTTCCGCAGCTTTTATTAGAGCCGCCGCGATCCACTCGAGGGCCTTTGCGTCGGCGGCGAAATCGAGATGCGGTCCCGAATCTTGGTCAGTGGACAGTCGAACCGCGGCTATCGTTGGATTGCCGATGTCTCGCCAGATGCGAATGTGGCGAACGACCAAGAACTTCGATGCCTCGACCATGCGGAGCTCCCTCTAGGAGCGTAACCCCGCCCGCAATTCGCGGTTCCCCGCGACGTGTTCAAGAATGGACATACACACCGCCCAGCATGCTGGCGTAAGCGCTGGGGTTGGACCAGTATCGGAAGAGTGCCTGAAACACGCTGAGGACTGCGAACGGGAGGCCGCTGGAACAGCAAGCCAGCAGCAGCAGCCTATGCAGCCACCCGACGAGACTAAGGCGGAGACCTAGCGGCGCAATTGGTTGATCTTTGCGGTTGCACCCCGGCGGCGCAGCCGGATGAGATGGCCAGCGTTGGTCCTGAGTGCACAAACCCAGACCTTACAAGTGCTCGATCTGCGGAGCTCTCGACCCCGAAGGACCAGCGATGAAGCCCCGCAACATGATGTCGATGGAGCATGACCAAGCCCAGATGTGGCAGCTCAGCGCTGATCGCCGTAACGTGCGGATGGAACTGCCAGGCTTGGCGATCGAGGGCATGCCCCAACTGATCAAAGTGAAGTCGTTACGGCACTGCCTCAGGTTGAAATGGGCAGATCACCTTCCGCGATAACTGCCACAGCTCGCAGGCGCCCCACTGCAGGTTCGTCATGATTAGCTGAGCACGGTGACAAGCCTCAGAATCGCTAGAGCACTGGAACAACTCGACCGCAACAATGTTGCCGTTGGCGTCGGTTCGGTAACAGCGATAGTCCATCATGGCGCGTCTCCTCGCTCGAGCGGGAGGACTGTTCTGGCCCGGTGGGCCCTTCCTTTGGTCGGAAAATTGTCGCTGGCGCTCAACTATCCCGTAAGCCAGCGATGAAGGACCGTAGGTGGCTGGTCCGAGTCGCGCAAGGCAGAACGTGCAATCTTGAACGCCGCCTGGCCGAGCTTCGTGACACTGTGCGCCTCCCAGAGAATACCCCCGCAACAGTTTTGGCAGACTGGACTTTGGTCGGTTGCTGACGAGCGTTGAGGCTGTAAATGTCGTCAGAACTAGTCAAGCAAGTCGCCGAGCTTCGAGCCATGGCAGGACGCGCCAGGCGCTTGTCGGCCAACGTCTCCAACGCTGACGCGGAAACTATCCTCGCCTACGCCAAGGAACTTGAAGGCCAGGCGGCCCGACTGGAGGCGCAGCTTGGCGCCGGCACGACAAGCCCTGTTGTCCATGAACAGCAGCAAGCGGAGACGCAGACGCCGGACAAGACCGAACCGAAGGCCTAGCGATCTGGCAGCCCTCTCAGGTCTCGAACCAGGGTGGCATGCAGACCGCTAACGGCGACCGTCGACCTTGCGGCCTGGCAGCTCGCCGCCGCTCTGGTCGACCGCCGGACGCCGCTGCCGCCGCCGGCCGAGCAGGCGATCGACGGCAGCCGGATGGCGCTCGGGGTCTTCGCGCTGGTCGAGATCGTAGTCCTCCATGCCGCGTTCGGTCCGGGGATCCGTCACAGTGAGCCAAGCCTCGTCGCCGCACTCCGAACAGCTAAAGCGCTTGGTCCGATAGTCGACGTCGCGCAACTCGCTCCGTCCAAGCTGCAGCAGGGCGAAGCGCTCTTCCTCGAGTTGCTCGATCGCCTCACGCACCTGGCCGAGTTGCCAGGGCGTCAGTTTGAGTTCGTCGCCGCCCGCCTTGCGCAGAAGATTGGCGATCCTCTGAGCCAGATTGCGGCGCGCGGTAATGATCGGCGTCGACATGGCGGCCTTGTAGCACGGGCCGCGCTTGGGACGGCGGTGCGCGGACACATTGCCGTGGGCGCAAAGTGCGTTGCGCTGGCTGCAACACGCGCACCTATCGGGGCACTACCCGGGCCGCTTTGAGTGCCCTACGTTTTCTAGATGACTCAGCCAGAGCCAGTTGCCGACGCCGCTCCAGTCGAGCCGTTCCTAACCGGCTACGACATGGACCACCCTCGTGACGTACCTTCGGCTACTTGATGCCGACGCAGACGGCGCAGACTGGCGAGAGGTCGCCAGGATCGTGCTGAGCCTCGATGTCGAAAAGGATCCGAACCACACCAAGCGAGTGTGGGAGAGCCATCTCGCGCGAGCCAAGTGGCTGACCACGAGCGGCTTCAAGCCCCTGCTCCGAGGCTGTGCGCCTCACTGAGGCCGCCCGATGGAGGCAGTCGGATCGGCATGTACTCAGGATGACGCTGCCGCCGACCGCTTCGGGGCTACGATCGCGGAGTCACGATGGCCCTAGTAGGAGATCCGTTCAGAATCGCAACGAATTGCTGGTCCGCTAACAGACCTCTAGCAGCGCGAGCGAAGGCAGTCGTCCAAAGGGTGCGGGCGGGGCCCGCCATTGTACTGTCGAGCTTGGCGTACCCTTTCTGGACGCTCGTAAAAACGACCGCATTCTGAGCGTTTGACCACACCTGCCACTCAACCGTTAAGCTCGCTTCGCCCTTCCCTGTTGTGAAGTTCCCAAAACCCGCCATTGGAAAACAGACGTTCATCTTGGGCCGTGTGACCACGCCGGCAATGCGGAAGTCGGCTGCAATATCCTTTTTATCAGTGAACAGGTCACCGCTTCCGACTGTTCTGGCGATGCGATAACCCGCGCGTGCAAACTCTTCTTGGAATGCGTTTTCTAGCTCCTGGCGTTCCAAGCGTACTGTTCGGATCCAGCTGTAGCCTCGACATGAGGGACGCAGGCTAAGCCTCCTTAAATCGTAATTACGCCTTCCCCTCGGCTGTTCCTGACTATGGAGCGCTGATACACAATCGATTTTGTGGACGCAAAGGAATCGACCATTCTTGGGTCAACTTCACCCACGCGCTCAATTTGTTGCATCGGCGCACATGCCGAAACCAAGCTCAGCGCCAATACAGCTCATTTGTATTGCATTTTCTCCCCTCCCCCGAGGTCTCGGTGGTAGCCGTAGCTGCAACCGGCTGTCAACTATCGGGAGGTATTTATTGCAAGATTCGCTACCGGCGCTGCTGCGCCCGCCACTCCCACGCCGGGGCGCAGTCATGGGCATGCACGCCACGGTTGGCGATGCGGGCCTCTTCCTGCTGGTCGACATAGTCGACGCTGTACCGGGTGAATGCCCAAGCGAACCCCTCCCGCACCAGGATGGCGCTCAGATCCTCGCCTGACACTCGGCAGATGGCGACGATGCGGCCGTAGCGGTCGCGGTCCTTCTCCTGGCAGACGATCGGCCGGCCTGCTGTCAGTGCCTGCAGCCTGGTCGCGGCTAAACTGCCGGCCGGCCATCCATCAGGGCAGACCTGTTTTGCTTCGGGAGCGTCGATGCCCCACAGGCGATACGTGACGCCGCCCTGCTTGAGCGTGTCGCCGTCGGTGATGGTTGGGCGAAGCACGGCGATGCAACGGCGAGAGCCATTGCGATCAAGGGAAGCCTGCCGAGCAAAGGCAATCGTCGCCTCAGGTAGCCTGGGTGGATTTTCGCTGCTTACGGCCGCCCGGCACCTTGACGTGGCTCACCGCACCCGTGGCCTTGACCATCTCAAAGATGCGCTTGCGGACGCGGCCTTCGCGGATCTTGTAGTAGGCGCGCACCAGCTCCAGCGTCTCGCGCTTGATCAGCGGATCCTTCTCCTGCTCGAACGGCGTGTCGGCCTCGCCGAAGCCCTTGCGGCCGCGGCCCGACATCGGCCGGCCCGACAGCGCGTTCGACGGCATCTCATCGAAGAAGTACGACACCGGCACGTCGAGCACCTTGGCGAACTCGAAGAGGCGGCTCGAGCTTATGCGATTAGAGCCGCATTCGTACCTTTGAATCTGCTGGAAGGCGAGGCCGACGGCCGTGCCTACCTTCTTCTGGCTCATCCCGAGAAGCGTGCGCCGCTGGCGCATGCGCGTGCCGACATGCACGTCGACTGGATGAGATTCTCCCAAGGTTCACCCCAATAGATCCCCGCCGCCAGCGTACCGACTAGGGCTAATCGCTGAAGTGCCTTGCGAAGCTTACACTTGCCCTGATGTACGCCGCACGGTCCGATGGTAGTATCCTGCCACATCACGACCGGCTGGGGGAAGCCCATGAAAGTGTTGGCTTTGGTCGTTGCGTTACTCAGCGTTCCCGCCTTCGTGCTGAACGCTCGCCATGGCCTGGCAAAGAGGCGGCGCCCGTAACCGGTGGTTGGACTGAGCTAGCGCAACAAGGCGATTCGCTGCTGCAAGCGCTGCACGAAGGGCCAGCCCTGCGGGAACACCTGCATCAGCACTAAGAGCAAGTGCAAGAGCCCACCGGGGTGCGCGTGCTAACGGAGAAGACGAAGCGTGCACTTTGGTTGCAGGGCTCCGGACGCTCGCCCGGAGCGCTATCAAGCGTGGGCCGCGATTAGTGCACCGTGTTGCCAGCGCCGACCGCACGCAGCAGGCGCAAGGCTGCCGCTGGACCATATTCGGCCAAATGATCCGCGGCTCGCTCGGCAGCTTGCCGGGTCGCCGCCTCAGGGTGAGATAGCAGGGCGTCTGCATCTGGGCGCAACACCGCCGTTGCCATCATAGCGTAGCGCAGCGCTTCCAAGTCGCCCTCGGCCATGACCGGCCGCCGGCATGTGTATGCAACCCAATCGGGAGGAGCCGGCACGCCCGCCACTAGATATTCGGCTTCCAGCAGGACTATCTGACGATTGAAGCCGCGCAAGGCCTCGCGCGTTGCATTTCGAGCCGTCGGCAAGCCGTACGCTGCGCGCATGTGGTCGGTGACGGATTCGTCACCAGCATACACGCCTCTTCATCGGCGGGAAATGTAGGCGCTGACTGCATGGGCGTCAGTCTTCAATTAGACAGGGGGAGGCCCGCCGGGGCGGCAGTGTCGCCAGCTGCTGATGGCTTGACCTTCTTTAGGCCCGGGCAAAAAAGCTGGGTAGCGCACCCGGGGTGCACTTTGCAACCTGCCGACTAGCCTGCTCGGCCTTCTCCCGCGCGGCGCTTGCGTCGGCGAAGCTGAAGAAAGGGCCTCGTGTGAGAAAAGCTTACTGACCCGCACGAGTGGTGCTCTGCTGTCACCGTGGTCAGCCACACTCCGACCAGCCCGTTCCCCCCGAAGCACTCAGGGCAGAATGATGATAATGATAAGCCACTGGCTTCAACATGCGCGCTCTGATCGAACGGCAACGTGGGGCCCAGGGGGACGCTGGCGCCTGGCGGGAAGACTTCCGGCTTCTGTACCGGCAAGGACAGGCCCGCTCGGCCGACACTGGGGCAAGGCCTGCGGGCCTTTTGACCTGCGCTTCCGGTGCAGATCAGAGCGTGACGAGGGATGCCTGATCCAGGTCAAACTCCAGGCGTGCAAGTGGTTGCGCCGAACATTGCATGGTCTGAAGCAAGACGAAGGCGCCAGCATTCTGAACCTGCCCCTCTGCCGCGGAGAGGAACGATAGCCTACGTCAGGCTCGGGAGCGCTTCACGTAGGCAATGAGGTCACCGACGGTCGAAAGCCCCTCGAAGTCCTCGTCCGGAATGTCGATCCCGAAGGCTTCCTCGATCGAAACGATGAGCTCGGCCATCTCAAACGGATCGGGCCCGATGTCCTCGAGGCTCGTGGCGGGGTTGATCGATGCGCGCTCGACCGCCAGCTGCGCCACGATGATGTTAGAGAGCTTTTTCTCTACGTCGTTCATGATGGCACGCCGGCTGCTTCAACTAGAAGGTTACTCCTCTTGCTCACGCCGTCGCAACTCGATGGAATCCTGCCTGCCGAAGCCATTCAACTCTTTTTTCAGTCAGGTGCTAAAGCTCTGACGGCTGTCGAAATCACGAGCGCTCCCAAGTCACCGACCCTCTCTTTAGAAACCCGGAACCGAGTTCAATGAATCCTCGGCCGACGTCAAACCTTTTTCCGTTGGGTGCGAACCCCCCACCGTTAATCAGCAGGGCATGGGTCAGAACGGCTGCCTTCTTTATTTCCGGCGGGCCGCCGCCAGTCATTTGCCACAACTCAACAAACTCCAGATCGAACGATTTCATGGAATAGCGCCAGCCTCGTTCGTCGGGTGGCGCAATGCCTAGCGTCTTGCTGTCGTCAGGACCCACGGTCACGCTGTTCAGGCCCAGAGACCAAAAGCCCCACATGTGATAGAAATCCGGTTGCGTAGTAGCGAGCCAACGATGCTGCGGCGGGTAACCTCTCGCAAACGGCGTTACCACTTTCGGCCCCGTCAGTTCGAGCTTGAGCCATCGCTCGTTTTGAGTTTGCAGATCCTTTTGCAGCAGATGAAGCGTGGACATTCCGGCCTCCCTGATAACCTGAACTTGGCACACGTCGGTGCGTGAAGAAGCGAACTGTGCTGCATCTGCGCTCGCTGTAATGGGCGCCAGCGCTACGCGGGCGGTTCATCGTGATCGCAGATTCCGCCGGTTTGCTGATCGTTCTTCGCCCGCGGCTCGAATGGTTACTTGGTGCGAGGATCGTCCTTCGGATCGACATACTTCACGTCGAACGGTCCCGTGCCGTTGATTTGCACAATGGTCTCGCCATTGGCCTAGTGCGGCATTCCGGCGGGAAGGTGAACGAAGCTCCCCGCCGGGAGTGCCTTTCCTGCCGCGCGATCCAACTTCTCGCCGGCCCCAATCGTGAAACTCCCCGAGATGACCGTGACCAACTCGTCCTTCGAGTGGCGATGCGGCGGCACGACGAACCCGTCGGGGAATTTGAGGCGGAGCACGAACGGCCCCTCCTTCGCCGGGCTGCCCAGCAAGATGCCGCCCTGCGCGCCGGGCGGCAGCGACGGCGGTGCCGGGCCCCAGGTGATGGCGTCGCCGGGCACGACGGTGTCATGCAGGTCGCCGCCTTGCGCGTGTGCCGCCGCGCCGAGGATCGAGACGGCCCCCAGCGCCAGGGCGATGACGATCGGGTGTGATGCGTGCTTCATGGCAAAGTTCCTTTCCGGTTGCTTCGGCCGTCACGAGGGCAGGCGGCACGCATCAGTGTCGCGTGATCACGATCTCCAGGTACTCACCGGGCACGACCATCGAGCCGTCCCCCGAGCGGTTGAACTGGTCGATGAGGGACATCAGATCGCGCTGGAGTGCCGCCTGCGCTTCGGGCTGCAGCGCGGCGAAGGCCTTGAGCACGGGTCCGTAATAGTTCTTGAAGACCTCCAGCCAATGCTCCGGCGAGCGATAGCGGAGCACGAAGTTCCGTTGCGCGGACTTGATCGAGGCGGCGGGCGCCGCAAACAGGTCGGCAAGCCGCGGCCGCGTACCCCACAGCGCCGGTGACCTGATGCCGGGAGCCGGCGGGACGTACTTGCCGATGGTCTTGAACAGCTGGCCGATGAAGCCCTCGGGTGTCCAGTTGGCCAGACCGATCTTGCCGCCGTGTTTGCAGACGCGAAGCAGTTCGGCCGCGGCGCGATCCTGGTCGGGCGTGAACATCACCCCGAAGGTCGAGACCACGACGTCAAAACTGGCGTCGGGGAACGGCAGCGCTTCGGCGTCGGCCTCGCGGAACTCGATGGCGAGCCGTTCGGCGTCAGCCCGTTCGCGGGCGCGATCGAGCAGCGCGGGCACGTAGTCAGTGGCGACCACGTCGCACCAGCGCCGCGCGGCGGCAAGGCTGACGTTGCCGTTGCCAGCGGCCACGTCGAGCACCTTCTGGCCGGCGCGGACGTCGAGGGCCTCGCACAGATCCTCGCCGACAATTTGCAAGGTGGTGCCGACGATCGCATAGTCGCCGGACGACCAGGCGCCGCGCTGGCGGGTCTTGACTGCCTTGAGATCGACCTCTGCGGGTGTGCTGTGGCTGATTTCGACGGTGCCAATGGCCATGATCGCCTCTCCATCCGTGATGACCAAGATGCGTCGATACTCGCCGGGAGGGTGATTCCGCTCCAGTGCGCGAACTGTATTGCCTTTGCGTTGGGCCTGTGGCGGGCTGGCGTATGGCCTTGATAGGATGAACATTTCCGCCGCCCAAATGACGGCCGCCAGATTTCCCGCTACAGTATCTGTACTGCCTGAAGCTACCGGGGTGCCGCGCCACAAGGAGCACCAATGAGCGATCGATCCGAGCAAGGGAGCTATGGACAGTTCTGCCCCATCGCGATGGCATCGGAGATCATTTGCTCGCGGTGGACCGCGCTCGTGCTACGCGAGCTCTTATGTGGCACGACCCGCTTCAATGACCTCAGGCGCGGCCTCCCGCGCATGTCGCCCACGCTCCTATCGAAACGGTTGAAGGAGCTTGCTGATGCCGGTGTCATCACTACGATGCCCACGAACCAGTCGGGCGTCGTGGAGTACCGGCTCACCAAATCGGGCGAGGACCTGCGCGGTGTGATCATGTCGCTGGGGCTTTGGGGCCACCGCTGGATCGAATCGTCGCTCTCGCTGAAGAATCTCGATCCGTCGCTGCTGATGTGGGACATACGCCGAAACCTCGTGCCCGCAGGTCTTCCAAATCGCAAGTGCACGCTGAGCTTCGTTTATCCGGAACTGAGCCCCGGCCGGAGATCGTGGTGGCTTGTGATTGACGGCGGCAAGGTCGACCTGTGCCTCGTGGACCCCGGCTACGAAATCGATCTCTACGTGCGTAGCTCGCTGCGCAGCATGACCGCGGTCTGGATGGGCGTGTCGACCTTGAAGGCCGAGATTGAAGCCGGCAACATCGAGGTGACCGGAAAGCGGGTGATTGCGCGTTCAATACACGAGTGGCTGGGCCTGAGCCCCTTCGCCCGGGCAGGCACCCCGCACTAACGCCCTCCTTGCCGAGCGGAGCTCGCATCAGAAAATTGAATCATCAATCGGAATGCCCGGCCGACAAAGGGCATCTGAATGAGCACTATTTCGAACTCATCCATCACTTCTTGCCTGATTTCGTCTATGTCGGAGAGCTGTGCGCGTTCGCGCAACATCGTTTCGGCAAGATCGAGGCGCTGGCGCATGGCGGCTTCCATTGCGTCGCGATGTCTGCGGTCCGCTTCACGCGCTTCGGCGTGCGGCAGCGGAGCTGGCCGTGAACTGGCGCGCTCAGCATGCCGCTCGTCTCCTTTAATCACGCCGGCACGCCAAATCCGGCGCATGATTGTCGCGGGCGTTCGCTTTTCACGCCAACGACGCTGATCCTGACCACCACCTTGTCGTCCTTGGCGGCAGGGCGAGTTTAGAGTTTTGCCCCCAATCTGGAAGGGCCGGGCCTTCGGGGGCCGGCTGGGCGACTACTCCTCGGTGCTGTCACTGGCGTCGTTGATCCGCATGATCATCTTCTGCCCCTGGTTCGGGAGGAGCTGCAGCATGACGTTGAAGCCCGATCACAGTCGTTTGGGAAGTTTGCCCAGTTCAGCCTGAATCACCCGATCGATGACGGCGAAGAGATATGCGTCCCGTGCCAGCGTGCAGCCGACGTAGTAGCCGACCGTTGACTAGTCCACCTCTCCCGCAGCGCTACACCAGCCAGCTGTGTCCTGACGCACTGGTGAAGTCGAGCTGCACGACAAGATCGTTGTAGTCTCGATCACCGCCGCCCTGGAGATCCTCGAAGCCCCAGGTGTTCATGCCGTAGTTGGCGAGATGGGCAGTATTATCCCCGTTGGCCCGCGCGAAGGCGACGTAGATCTGTCCGCTCGTATGGTTGGTGAGCCGCAGGGCAACCAGGTCGCCGGCATCGATATCGACGATCTGCGCTTGCGCGTAGAGGCCGTAACCCGGGCCAGCCATCTCGGTGCCTCCGGACTGCAGGACATACCGGCGCGCCGCTGCCGCGGCGGCGTAGTTTGCATCGCCGGGATTGACAGTCCCGATCGCACCGTTGGGGTCGTCGACGCGATAGAACGACACCGAAAGATCGTCCTCGCCGTTCTGCCGCACGCGCACGACCGCGTTCTGATCGTTGGCGCCGCCTGCGGTCTCGGCCACTGCCACGGCGCGGGCGAGATGGATGAGGCCGTCATGCGCCGAGAAGTCGGCCAGTCCGTAGGGGCTGGTGAGACCGGCCTGCTTGGCCACGCCGTCGCTTGGCCCGATCCGTGCCGAGATGTCCTCTCCGCTCGCCACGTCTCGCTCGCCGACCCAGCCCTGCGACTGCTTGTCAAACATGCGCACCAGCGTTGGGTCGAAGTCGGGCTGCAGCGCCTGCTGTGCGAAGCGCGGAGTCCAGGCGAACGAATCTCCCGCAGCATCCTGCAGCGCTATCCTGTCGTCGCCGAGGTCGAGGCTTCCGTCGTGCCCGGCATGGATCGATGCCTGGATCAGCAGCGTCTGCCCGGCAGCGCTGGTCCAGCCGTCGGTCGTGCTGCCCTCGATCAGCGGGGCAACGTCGGAAAAGTGCATCTGGTGATGCCCGATCTCCGTGATTGCGCGCGCCAGCAACAGGCCGTTGGGCGTGCCGAGGCCGCTCACCAGATCGTAACTGACCTCGGCGTGGTAGCCGTAACCCGTCGGCGTGATGGGCACGTCGTTGCTCTTGTAGGTGTCGCCGCCCAGCACGAACGAGGAGGTGTTGTTGCCGATGGTGATGTCGTTGAACGAGGCCGCCGCGATCGCCGAGGCGATGTAGAGAAGATCGGTCATGTAGCCGAGCCGCGGCAGGCCCTGGTCGGCGAAGACAGTGTTTAGCTGCGCACCGAAGCCCGCCCAGAAGGGCGCCGAGGCGCTGGTGCCGATGGCTCGGGCGTCGGGGCGCAGGGTCATATCCGGACCGGGCGTGTGCCAGAACATGTTGCCGCCGGCATTGGCCGCGACATCGGGCGTGCCGCGGCCGGGCAGATGGTCGGGGTCGGACGTCACTGGCGCAAGCCCGTAGGCCGTCTGGTACCACGGCACCGGCTGGCTCGGATCGACCCCGCCGCCGCCGCTGGCGTTGTGCTGGTAGGCACCGTTGGGATGTGGATTGCGCGGACCGCCGAGTTCCCTGCCCTCCAAGTAGTAACCGTTCCAAATCGTTTCGATGAACGTGGCAGCACCGTCCATCTCACCGATCGGCGATTCGGTCATGCCGCCGGCAACCAGGCTCCAGATGACGTCGCGATTGCCCATCCGCGCCAGGTCGACGATGGACGTCAGCGTAAGATCCGCCGACGCGGCCGCGGACGTGCTGAACGACGAGCCGCCCACCATCACCGAGTAGCCGAGCGAGCGGCTCGACTTGATGCTGGTGAGCCCATTGGCGTATTCACCGCCCGAGCCGCCGTCGCCGATGGCGTTGAACACCATGACGTTGCGCAGCGCTGCGTCGACGAAAAGCTCGGTGCTCGCCTTAAAGAAGGGCGAGCCCGGCGCAACCTGCTCGGTGATGTCAGGCGATGCGCCGATGACCTGCGGGTCGTTTACAAGGTCCCAGAAGGCCGACTGATAGGCAGTGAACGGCGCATGCTCGGCGCTGAGGTTGGTGCCCGAGCCGGCATAGAGGACGAGCTTACTGTTCGGCGCGACGGTCGACACCACGCCGACGTCGAGCGCTCGTTCGCCGGACGCGTTGCCCTGTGCCGGGTCCTCGTACGCCTGGCCGCCGTTGGCCACCGATTTCGCCCGTGCGCCGGTGGGCACACCGGCCTGCAGGCGATAGGCATCGAGGGCCGCCTGAAAGCCCGACCCGCCGTCGTCGCCCGGCAGCGCCGTGCCGACACCGGGCTCGATCAGGCCGATAATGCCGGTCGGCACGTCGCTGCCCAGCGGCAAGCGGTAGTAGCTTCCGATCTCCTGCGGCAAGAGGCTCGGGCCGTCGGTCGAGGCGTTGCCCACGCTCTGCCAGTGCTGCGGCAGGTCCACGGCATTTCCCCGGCCAGGATCGGCGACCTGCTCGGTGAACTTTCCGACCGCGTCGAACCAGATGCCCGATACGCCGAGACTGGCAAGCTCATCGGGCAGGGAAAGGCTGTCGGTCCAGTACCAGGTGCCGTCGTCGCGGCTTTGCATGAGCCTGGCCTCGGGCCCAAACAGGGTCGAGAAACTTCTGCCGTCGACCTGGATCCAGACCGTGCGAGATTCAGCCGATGAAACGTAGCCGTTGGGAATGCCGGTCTCGGCACTCAGTTGGTCGACCGTCTTGATGCCGAGCGACGCCAGGGCCGTATGCACCGCCGCGTACTTCGCTGGATCGGCGCCGTACTTCGTCCACAGCGTGCCGTTCTCGTTCAGCGCCGCAAGTTCCTTCGGCGCGTCGCCCAGTCGCTTTGCAGTAATGCCGTGGGATCGTTGGCGCGATCAAGCACCAGCGCGACGTTGATCTTGGTCGATGCTTCGACCGGACGGCCGTCCGTCGGCGGGCCGGACGCATTGCTCCGGTAGCTGACGAAATCCATGAAGGTCAATTCTGCCAGCTCGATGTACGTCGGCATCACACGACGGATTTTTTTTCGAGGTTACGCTGCGACGACTTTATCGGGATGAACTCAGCACCAAGGCGGTGGTGATCATTCGATGATCACCACCGCCATCGTCGCGACGCGCTTGACACGCGGCTTAGTCACTTCGCGTAGACGCGGAATCTGCAAAGCAAGTGTCGCGCCACGCTTGTTGCGTCGCGTTAGTTGCATGTGGCAGGTTCATCGCGGACACGCGCTGGAGCGCTGCAGAAGCGCCCCCTTTGGTTGAGTGACGTGAGAGGCTTTGGATGCCATCTGGGACGCCGAAGGAGGTCTCCGACGCAAGCGTAAATCGTCGCCATCTTCGAGTGCCTCTCCTGGCCCGCGCTGATTTCTTGCCTTGCATGCATTGCCCAATTGTCGCTGGAGTGGCAACAGCCGCATAAGCGGACGGCGGTGCTGGCGGCTGCAACGGCGGTACCGCTGCTGATCAAGCTCGCCGGTGACGGCACGAGCTGGGCCCAGATTCAGGCGAACGGCGCTCTTGCTGAGCGCTCTCCGGCTGCGTGCGGCTCGTCCGGCACGAACCATGCCAGCTTGCGTCACCAACTCCTGGGCACGGCGGCGTTCGTGCTGGCCGCGCTTCTCTCGGCAGCGACCCCGCCTTTGCCGACGGCGGCGCCGGTGGTGCCAACGGCACTGGCAGCGGTGCCGGCGGCGGGGGCGGGGCGCCAACAGCACATCCCCCGGATTCGGCGGCAATGGCTTTCCCGGCGGCAATGGCGGTGACAACGGCGGCGGCGGCGGTGGCGGTGGTGGGGCCGGCATCAGCGGCGGCGCGGGCGGCATGGGCGGCACCGGCGAGAATACCAGCGGCGGCGGCACGGTCGGCCAAGGCGGGAGCCCTTCGGGCGGCAACGGCACCTCCGGCGGCACGGGCGACGACGGCGGCGGCGGCGGCGGCGGTGGCGGCGGGGCGCACGCCATCGTCAATTTTCCGCTGCCGTTCTCCAGCGTGCTGGCCGGCACCGGCGGAGCCGGCGGCGACGGCTCCCGCCCGCACTTCTTCGACTTTGCTGATGGCGGCAGTGGTGGCGGCGGTGGCGGCGGCGGCTACGGAGCGGTCATCACCAGTTGAACTCCCTCCACGGTCAATGTCCAGTTCGGCATTTCCGGCGGCACCGGCGGCAACGGCGGCGCCAGCGGCGAAAGCCGAGGGGCAAACAGCGCGGTGGAAATGGCGGCAATGGCGGTGACGGCGGCCATGGCATGTTTGTCAGCGGTTCGACCGGCGGGATCAGCATCCAGTCCAACATCGTCGCCGGCAACGGCGGCAATGGCGGCCAAGGCGGCAGAGCCGGCGGTTTGATCGGCTCCATCCCCGGCACCGACGGCAACGGCGGCAACGGCGGCACCGGCCTCCTGGCCACAACGGCCAACCAGGTGACCGTCGGGGCCTCCTTCACCATTGCCGGCGGTGGTGGCGGCAGCGGCAACGGCGGTGGCAACGGCGGCGACGGCGTCTCGCTATCCGGCAGTGGCAGCAGCCTGATAAACAACGGCACGATCGAGGGCGGCGGTGGCGGCAGCGCCTCGGGCGGCATCGGCCCCGGCACCGACGGTGGCAATGGCGGCAACGGCGTCTCGCTCTCAGGCAGTGGCAGCAGCCTGATCAACACCAACACGATCAAGGGCGGCGGTGGCGGCTCCGGCGCCAACGGCGGCAACGGCGGCGGCGGCAACGGCGTCTCGCTCGCCGACGGCACCCTGATCAATAGCGGCTCCATCTACGGCGGCTCCATCTCCGAAGCAGGCGCCGTCTTCGGCGCGGCCGGCAACGGCGTGCACCTCGGCAGCGGCGTCGTGGTCAACAACAGCGGCGGCACGATCGTCGGTGGCAGCGGCGGTTCCGCTTCAGGTGTTGGCGTGGCCATCCTCAATGGCGGCACCCTGATCAACAATGGCACGATCACTGGCGGCACACTCAACGGATTCGGCACACAAGTGGCCGTCACTTTCGGCAGCGGGACCAACAAGCTCGAGCTGTGGAGCGGTTCGACCATCAACGGCTTCGTGCTCGCGGCTACCGGCGGCGACGACACCTTCGCGCTTGGCGGGACAGCGAACGGGAGCTTCAACGTCAGCCGGATCGGCAACGGGCAGCAGTACCAGGGCTTCGAGAGCTTCGAGAAGACGGTAACCACGCCTGGACGCTGACCGGAACGCAAACCGGTCTCACCCCGTGGACGATTAACCAGGGAACGCTGTCAATTCAGCAGGACGCGAGCCTGGGCGCCGTTTCTGGTGGCGACCTTGTTTTCAACGATGGCGCGCTGCAGACGACGGCGCCGTTCACCACGGTGGCCGCAACATGATAGTGAACAGTGGCAGCGCCAGAATCCAGACACTGGCCGACCCCACCGTCGCCGGCGTCATCTCCGGCGACGGTTCCGGCGGTCTCATCATGACTGGCCATGCCAAGCTCACGCTTACCGGCGCCAACACCTACAGCGGGCGCGCACTACGACGACCTCGGCACGCTGCAAGTCGGCAACGGCGGCACATCGGGCTCAATCGTCGGCAATGTCGCAAACAACGGCACGCTGGCCTTCAACCGCTCCGACAACGTCGCTTTCAGCGGCACCGTCTCGGGTAGCGGCGCGCTGGTCCAGCTCGGCAGTGGCATCCTCACGCTGACCGCCGACAACACCTACAGCGGCAACACCGTCGTCGCGGCGGGTCGCTCTAGGTTGGCAACGGCGGCACCACGGGCTCGATCGTGGGCGATGTGCTGAACAACGGCAGCCTGGCCTTCAATCGCGCCCTGCCGTACTGGTCTACTGGCGGTGCCGTCTCGGGCAACGGCGTGTTCACCAAGGCGGGTGCTGGCACGCTCACCCTGACCGGCAACAGCATCTACACCGGCAACACGACCGTCGGCGCCGGAACTCTGAACGTCATGGGCTCGCTGGGTCTTACCGCCGTGAGCGTCGCCGGTGGCGCCACCTTGACGGGCTTCGGCATCATCAATGGGCCGGCGACGTGCAGAACGGCGGCATCCTTCTTGGGGCGGCGGCGGAACGCTCGGCCTGGCGCGCGCTCACCCTCCAGGCGGGCGCCACCACCAACGTCCTGGTCAATGGCCCAGGCTTCGTCCCGTTCGATGTCGCCGGCGACTTCACGGCTGCCGGCACCCTCAACGTCACGACCGCCGGCGGCTACGGCCGGGGCGTCTACCACGTCGTCGAGTACGGTGGCACGTTCGCCAACAATGGGATTGCGATCGGCAGCAGCCCGCCGGGCTTCATCACCGAGATCAACACCGAGAGCCCGAAACAGCTCAACATCAAGGTCTACGACGATCCGACGGCGACACAGTTCTCGGTGAGCGACGCCAATCCGGTCGGCGGCAACGGCACCTGGAGCAGCACCAACTTCAACTGGCGGAATGCCGACAGCAGGGCGACGACGGTCTGGGGCGGCGTGCAGGCGATCTTCCACGGCACGCCCGGCACAGTGACGGTCGAGGGCACACAGGCCTTCCAGAGCCTAGAGTTCGTGGTCAGCGGCTACTCACCCGTCGCCGGCAACGGCGGAGCCCTGGCGCCGACAGGCATGGCGCACCTGTGGGCCGAAGGTTCGCGGACCACCGCGACCATCGCCGCGCCGATCGTGGGTCCGGGCGGCATCGAGAAGATCGGCGTCGGCACCATCGTGCTGGCGGCGGCTAACAGCTACACGGGCGGCACGACGATCAGCGGCGGGACGCTGTCAATCTCGGCCGACGCCAATCTCGGCGCCGCGTCGGGCGGCCTCACCTTCATCGGCGGCACGCTGGAGAGCACCGCCGCGCTCACGACGGCGCGCGCCGTCACGCTGACCAACACTGGCACCTTCAAGACGACTGCCGATCTCACCGCCACGGGCGTGATCTCCGGCGGCGGCGCATTGACCAAGGCCGGCAACGGCAAGCTCACCCTCATCGGCAACAACAGCTATACCGGCGGCACAATCATCCATGCCGGCACCGTGGTATCGGCCGACGCCAACCTCGGCGCCGCCCTGGGCGGCCTCGTCTTCCACGGCGGCACGCTGCACAACACCGCGGCCTTCACGACGACACGCGCCGTCACGCTCAATGCGCCGCTACGTTCCACACGGAATTCGACCTTGCTTTCGCGGGCGTCGTCAGCGGACGCGGCGCTCTCATCAAGACCGGCGAGCACCGCCTGACGCTGACGGGCAACAACACCTATGCGGGCGGCACGGCCATCAACGCCGGCACGTTGCGCATCGGCGACGGCGGCACGAGCGGCTCAATCCAGAGCGACGTCGCCAACAACGGCCAGATCGCCTTTGACCGCTCCGACAGCCTCGCCTACTCCGGCGTCGTGTCGGGTTCGGGCGGGCTGGCCAAGTTCGGCGCCGGTACGCTGATCTTCACCGGCAACAGCACCTACACCGGTGGCACGACCATCAACGCCGGCACCCTGCAGATCGGCAAGGGCGGCACGGCCGGCTCGATCCTGGGCGACATCACCAACAACGGCACGCTGGCCGTCGACAGCGCCGCCAACCTCGCCCTCACCGGCACCATCGCGGGCTCGGGCGGCTCACCAAGATCGGCACCGGCACGCTCCTGCTCGCCGGCACCAAAAGCATGCCGGCGGCACGTCGGTCAACCAGGGCACGCTGGCGATCTCGTCGGACGGCAACCTCGGCGCGTCGTCGGGCGGCCTCGCGCTGAACGGCGGCGAACTGCTGGCGACCACGAGCTTCACCACCGCGCGCGCCATCACCCTGGGCCCTGGCGGCGGCGCCTTCTTCACGCCTGGCGGCGTCACCCTCTCCGCCTCCGGCGTGATCTCCGGCCCGGGGGCGCTCACCCTGGCCGGCGGCGGCAGCTTGAGCCTTGGCGGCATCAACACCTACACCGGGCCCACGACGGTCAATGCCGGCAGCCTAATCGTGAACGGCTCGATCGCCGCATCGAGCGTCCTGTCGGTCGATCCGGCGGGCTCGGTCGGCGGCACCGGCACCCTGCCCTCGACCGCGATCAACGCGGCCTGCTGGCGCCCGGCAACTCGATTGGCACGCTGAGCGTGCAAGGCAACTTCACGCAGAACGGCGGCACCTACCAGGTCGAGCTCACCGTCGGGCCAGAGCGACCGCCTCAACGTCACCGGCAGCGCCATCATCAACGGCGGCACCGTGCAGCTGCTGGCCCAGCCCGGCAGCTACGCCAACAGCACGACCTACACCATCCTCAACGCCACCGGCGGCGTCAGCGGCACCTACGGCAACCTCACCGAGGACTTCGCCTTCCTCACACCGACCTTGAGCTACGACGCCAACAACGTGCTCCTCACCCTGGCGCTGCTGCAGGGCGCCTTCTCCTTCGCCGGCAACACGCCCAACGAGAAGGCCGTGGGTTATGCGCTCGACCGCTCGTTCGCCAACGCCACCGGCGACTTCGCCACCGTGATTGCAGCCCTTGCCGGATTGAGCACCGCGCAAGGTGCTCAGGCACTCAACACCATCAGCGGCCAGCCGTGGGCCAACTTCGGCACCATGAACGTGGCCACCGGTGCAATGTTCATGAACAGCGTCGAGCAACAGATGGCCTTGGCACGCCGCGCCGCCGCTGCCGGCCAGCGTGTCGCGCTGGCCGAAGCGTGCGACGTCCATCCTGCGATGGGCCGGGCCCGTGGAGCGCCTGGCTGAGCGCCGTGGGCGGTCTGGGCTCGGTGCAGGGCAATCGCAACGCCTCGACCTTCACCTACAACGCGGGCGGCGCCGCGGCCGGCCTCGACCATCGCATCGATCCGCGCTTCCTGGTGGGGCTGAACGTCGGCTACACGCACGGCACGCAGTGGACCAACGGCTTCATGGGCCAGGGGTGGAGCGATACCGTGAGCGTCGCGGCCTACGGCTCGTTCACCCAGGGCGGCTTCTACGTCGAGCGCTGGCAGGCTACGCCCGGTCGACCAACCAGCTGCAGCGCCAGATCGTCTTCCCCCGACCTGCAGCCGCGCGCGGCCAACGGCAGCGCCGGCGCCAACCAGTTCCTCGGCCAGGCCGAGGCCGGCTACAGGTTCGGCATCTAGCACCAGCGCAGGCCAGCCTGACGCCAGTCGGCCGCGTGGGCGTGCAGAGCGTGACGCAGAGCGCCTTCTCCAAATCGGGCGCCAATCCCCTCAGCCTCAACGTCGCCCAGCAGGGCACCAACTCGCTGCGCTCCACCATCGGCGCGGAGTTGGCGGGCGAGCTGCCGCTCGGCGGCGAGCAGAAGCTCGGACTGGCGCTGCAGCTGGGTTGGCTGCACGAGTACGACGACACCAGCCGGCCGATCAGCGCCGCCTTCGCCGGCGCCCCGGGCAACGGCTTCACCGTCTACGGCGCGACGCCCGCCCGGGACAGCGCCGTCATCGGCTTTCAGGCCAGCACCAACATCGCCGAGGCCACCTCGGTCTACCTGCGCTACGACGGTGAGATCGGCGGCGTCACCGACAACCACGCCGTCAGGCTCGGGCTGTGGGTCTCCTGGTAGTCCCTGCACCGGCCCGCCGCCCGTGGGTGAGGTGAAATCAGGCGCGTCCGAGATCATTGGATCATTGAAGTCCTGATCACGGTTCACAGATGGCTGACACGCCGCGCGCGCCTTTCCCTAGCCGCCACGGCGCAGCTTGGGGATGCGCAGCTCGACCGTGCCGGCCCGTGTCTCCCGGTCGCGGTCGCGGAAGCCGTCGCGCTGCACCAGACGGTTCGCGTTCTTCTCGCCGTGCGGCGCGCCTGTCGGCGCGCCGACCTCGAGCTCCACTCGGCCGCGAAGGCGATCATGTCGCGCAGAAGGTCGGCGTCCGGGGCCTTCTCCACGAGCGAGCGCAGGTTCATCATATCATTGGTCACCGGTGGTCTCTCGGTTCAAGGTTGGTCTCGCAATCTGACCCTAACCCCGAAAACGCCGGTGACCGCCGCAAGCCCGCTCACTCGCTACGGCGATATATAGGGAGCCCGCTCGCGAGCGGCCTTGCTTCCGCCAGCTACACCACGGCCCGGGACATTACCGGCATCGCGCTCGTGACGGACCTTGAGCCGCTCCCCGGGCGGCAGGCCGATGATGTCGCGCTCGAAGGCTAACAGCGCATCAATGCGGCCACCACCTCGACGTGATCGGTGCCCTGATGAGCCGCGCCAGGTCGAAGAACTTGTGCCGCGCATGGCCAGCACGCCACCTCGACGATCGGCGCGCATGCTCGAGCTGACCGCCGTTCTCAAGGTAGGCCGTGATGCGGTAACCTGAAACGTGCGATTGCCGATCTGAGCATGAATGCCCGCCGCCGCAGCGCCCGGCGGATCATGAGCCATGCGGCCGACTGGTCCAATGGCAAACCGCAGCAAGCGAAGCGGGTCATCCTGCCCGTTGTCGCCGCCATTCGTCCGGAGAAGTGCCGAGGCACTTCTTGAAAGCACGACTGAATGCAGCCTCTGATTCGAAGCCGACGGCCGCTGCAACGGACACCAATTTGGCGTTGTCTTCGGCAAGCAAGCGACTTGCCAACTGCATGCGCAGATGCCTGAGGTACTGCATCGGCGGCCGACCGACAAAATGCACAAACCGTTCGGCTAATACGGAACGTGATGTGCCAGCTCGCGCCGCAAGGGCATCCAGCGTCCAGCCCCGCGCCGGGGCATCATGCAGGAACGCCACGCGCGTGTGACCAGCGGATCGCGCAATCCGGCGAGCCAACCGTTCTGCTCACCGGGCAATGTTTCAAGGTACAGGCGCATGACATCCACGAAAAGCAGCTCAGCCATCCGCAACTTCACCACTTGGCCGCCCAAGCGGTGTTGGCGCAGCTCCTGCAACGCGAACGCGATGAGATAGGCAGCCCGCCTCCCGTAGACTTTGCAGCCTGGACGCGAAGCAGACGTGGCAGCGCGGACAGGACAGGATTGAAGGGTCGCAAGTCGGACCCGAGAAAGCCACATATGAATTGCGCTCTATCCGTTCCATCGCCGCCCTCGATCACCGTTGATGGCAATCTGCCGGCCGCCATGTCGCGGAAGAAGCTCACCGCCTCGTCGTGACCGTAGGTGCGCTCGGCTTCGGGCGGATCGGCGAGGTAGTAGGCGTCACCGTGCCAATGACCAGAACGTCGCCCGTTTCCAGGCGCTCCGGGGGTGCGTCTGCAAGGCCAGCCCAGCAGCCACCCTGCGTGACGATATGCAACGAGATCAAGTGCTGCGCGGCCGGAAGCACGACGTGCCGGAATGCTTCTGCCTCCGGTGCCCATGACACCCACGGCGTGGAAGCCTGAACAAGAAACAGCATCGCGCCAGTCAACCGCACAGAGCGCAGCATATCCGACAGGACGTCCAGCCGGACGACCGCGCAAGCGATCCGGACGATTGGTCATGGTCGCTGGTCACTGCGGAAGCGATCCGAGTCGACATAGCGGTCAAAGGAAACCGGTGCCAAAGGGAGGCGATGATGACCGTGAACCAAAGCAGCAAACCCGGGCGCGACCCCGCCCAGGTCTATGACGAAGTTTTTGTCCCCGCTCTGTTTGCGCAGTCGGGCCCGCGTATTGCCGAAGCCGCAACAATCGAGCCTGGACAGGACGTGCTCGACGTAGGTTGCGGCACCGGCGTCTTGGCCTGTGCTGCCGCCGAGCGCGTGGGGCCCAACGGTCACGTCGTGGGGCTCGATCCCAACGAACAGATGCTCGCGGTCGCACGACGCAAGTCAACTGGCGTCACATGGCAGTTGGGCCGAGCCGAGGCATTGCCCTTTGATGACGCCAGTTTCGATGTCGTCGTAAGCCAGTTTGCGCTGATGTTCTTTAGTCCAAGCCCGCCGCTATCGCCCAGATGCTGCGCGTGCTCCGGCCTCGAGGCCGCTTGGTGATTGCCGTGTGGGACGCGATCGAGCGAACGCCGGGTTACCTGGCGTTGACCGAGCTATTGCGGAGACTTTGTCGACGCCAACGTCGCGGGCGCGATGCATGCACCGTTCGCGCTGGGCGACCGGCACGAACTGCTGCGCTTGCTCGACGGCGCTGGAGCCACCCCGGTCGGGGTGAAAGACACAGCCCGGTATCGTTTCCTTCGCGTCCGCTGATGCGATGATCAGCACCGAACGTGCCTGCGTGTGGACGCTCGGTGGCCTGCTGGACGAGCAGCAGTTTGCGCAGTTACGTCAACGGGCTCGGGGCGTCCTTCAGCCCTTCATCTGCAGTGATGGTAGCGTGCAATTCGATTGTCCGGCGCATATCGTTTCCGCGACAAAGGCCTGAAAGTCCCCAAGCAGAGCGGCAACTTCGGAGGGATCCATGGACCGGCGTCGCCATGCGGGTCTTTCGCGTCGGGAAGCCCTGGCGGCGATCGGCGGCGCGACGGTTCTGGCCGGCGCACTCTCCGATCTCTCAAATGCGCGGTCACGGGAGGGCAACAAGATGATCTATGTGCTGATACATCCGGCTTGGCTAGGCGGCTGGTGTTGGAACAAGGTCGTGCCGCTCCTGCGCACTGAGGGACACGGCGTCCATGCGCCAACGCTCACCGGGTTGGGCGAACTGAAATCGACGCCTCTCGCTTCATTTCCCCAAGAGGCTCTCGATCTGGTCGAGCGGTTGCGCGAACAAGCCGATGCACTGAGCGACTGCATCTTGGCGAGCAACAGCCTTTCCGATCCATCGATCGACCAGGAGATAAAGGCGGTGTGCCACACCCTCGGTTCTCTGGTAGCGGCGATGCGCCCGCCGAGCGACGTCAATGCCGCTGGGGGTGCGAGATTCCCCCGAACGACCTGCCTAGGCGGCTTATCCTCACGCCGCCCCTGATATGAGACCTGACGCAAAAGGTTGTCTTCGGTCCAAGTCAGGTAGGTCACTTCCACGACCACCTCCGGTCGCACCCAGTGCACGCGCGACAGCTTCAGCGGAAAGCCGAAGCGGCTGTCACGCGGCGGCGGCTCGGCTAGCGGCATCTTTGGCACCTGCAACGGCGCCAGGACACCCGCCAGGCGCTTCAGTTCCTTGTCGTTGATGCCCGTGCCGGCGCGCCCGGCATAGTGCAGTCGGCCGTCGTCGGTGTAATAGCCGAGGAGCAGGGCGCCGATGTGCGACCGGCTGCCCTGTGGATCGGTCCAGCCGACCACCACGAACTCCTCACGGTTCAAACACTCGACTTCAACCAGATCCCGCGGTCACCTGGTGCGTATGGTCGATCGGCCTGCTTGGAGATGGCCCCCTCGAGCCCAAGCCGGCAAGCTTGTGCGCGGAAGCCAGGACCGTCGCCAACGACGTGCTCGCTATAGCGCAGCCCGCCGATCTCCTTCTTGAAAAGGCGTTGCAGCCGTTCCTTGCGCTTGATCAGCGGCAGTTGGGCCGTGCTCACGCCATTCAGGAACAACAGATCGAAGGCGAAGAAGACAAGTTGATCCGTGCGGCTTTGGTCCATCGCGGCCTGCAGCCGGCTGAAGACCGGCACGCCGTCGCCATTGAGCGCGCACAGCTCGCCGTCGATATAGGCCGACTTCAATTTCAGGGCGCCTAGCGCTTCAATTGTGCGCCGATAGCGGTGCGACCAATCGAGGCCTGTCCGTGTCAGCAGTTTGAAATCGCGGCCATCGATCCGAGCATGCATGCGGTAGCCATCGTATTTGATCTCGTGTAGCCAGCCAGCCCCAGCCGGCGCCTCCTCTACCAGGCGCGTGAGTTGCGGCTTGATCCACTTGGGCGGCCGAGTTGTCGTTCCCACGCCGGTACTGGAGCATATCAGGCTAGGCCCTGCACCTAGATCGCGCAGCCAGTCATCGAACTCGTGCCGTTGGCGCGCGACGACATAGAGCGACGAAGTCGCCCGCCGCCCATCGGATGTAGGCGACGACACTGTTCGGCACGAAGCTCAGGATGCGGCGGCGGCGGTCGAGGATCTGCTCGCCAACGTCTCGGCCGAACCGGATCCAGTGCTCGATCCGCTGCTGATGCCAGATCAATTCGATGTGGGTTAGCGCGTCTCCAGGTGTGCGAGCGCCACTCATGACGCATCGCCGGAAGGTTTTCCTCGTCCCGGCCGGGGTCAACTTCAGAAGAGTTAGATTCAGAATCGTTAGACTCTAAGTTAGGCCTGCCGGAAGCCGCTCGCCTGGCTGAAGAATTTGGCGATTTCGGTTCCTGATAGCACGTGCGTCCGGTTCCCGATGGCACGTGCCCGTCGGTTCCCGATAGCACGTGCGGTCCACAGATTGTCCACAGGCGGCTGTGGAAAGCTTCGTGCGGCGAAAAGGCGAGCAACTCTCGCCCGCCGGCGTCGCGTTCGACGGCGAGCCGGTAGCCCGGCAGAGGCTGGCGGCGGGCGATGTCGCGCAGCTCGAAGGCAAAGCGCTTGAACGGCGAAAGGCTCGCCGACTTGGCGTGGAGGTGCCGGAAGTCAAACCGCCAGCCGCCGCTGACGGCCGCCATGCTTGCGGACGATGCGATAGAGCCAGCGCTCCAGGCCGCCGGTCAGGGCGAAGTATCCGCGGTCGATCGTCAGCACGAGCGCGTCGTCGAGGACGGCCCGGTAGAACCAGTCCGGCATGATGAGATCGATGCCGTCGGCGTTGCCGTGCGCATCGGCGCGCTCGGTCCATTCGTTGATCCAGGAGAAGCGGTGCATCCGCCGCTCGCTGGTCTGACGCAGCGACGTCGCGACGGTGGTCGACTGCAGACGGTCGAGCGCGGCCTTCAGGCGGTGATAGTCGCGCGCGCTGGTGCCGCGGCCGGTGAAGGTCAGGATCTCGCGCGGCGCGCCGCCATCAGGCGCGAGGTGCGCAGGCCGGCGTCGCGCGCCTCGACGATCTGGCTGGCGGCCCAGATCAATACGTCGGCATCCCAGATGGTCGCCATGCCGTGCTCGGGCACCGCTTCGACGCGGATGGCGATGTCGTTCATCCGGTAGTCGATCGGCGCTCGTGCGGTGGGTCTTGGCGAGGCTGAAGAAGGGGTAGGCCATGAGGTCCTGCGCGTCGCGCGGCGCGAGATCGCCGGGCAAAGCGCGAAAGAGCTCGAGCTGTTCGCGTTCGGATCGAGGAGGGCGACGCGCGACATGGATCAGCGGCGCGGGCTGGCGGCCGGCGGCCTGGCTGGGTGCCGCTTGGCCGGCAGCACGGTCGCTGTGCCAGGGTCGGATGTCGACGCCTTGGCGCCGGACTCGACCCACGCCTGGAGATCCTCGACGCGATAGACAACGCGCCCGCCGAGCTTCGAATAGCGAGGGCCGGTGCCGTAGATGCGATGCTTCTCCAGGGTTCGAATGGACAGCCCGACAAAGCGGGCGGCCTCGGGCGTGCGCAGATAGCGCGGCGGCAGGTCGGCAAAATTGGCGGGCAAGGGAAGCCTCCGTGATCCTGTAGGAGGCCGCCGAGAAGCGGCGGCCATCGAGGATCACGATGGCGGTCCATGGCTGCCTCCAAATAGGGCGATCTCGCAACCCAGCGAGATCGCCCCACCTGCAGGGCTCTAGGAGCGTCCGCGGTACGGATGCAGAAGCAACCGCCGATAGCCGCCGTTCATCATGGACACGCCGAGACGCACCAGGCGCGCCGTGCGATCGCGTAGTTCATGGGAGATCCAGTCCCGTTTCGGCACAGCATTGGCGCCGAACAACGTTGTAGCAATTTCACGGTGTGTGGCGCCGTCGAGACGGCCATCGAGGGCGCGAAGGGCGAGCACCAATCTGTTTACCCGCGCCTCGAGAGCGCCGCTGGATTCGGGCCAGGATTGCGGCCGTGGAGTGCCCGCCAAAGCCGGAGGACAGCGGCCACTCTGAGTTCAAAGAGCCTATCGAGCGGCAGAAGAACCGCAGGCGGATCTGCACCGCGGCTGTCCAGATGGACGCGCATCCTGGCGCCGAGACGCTCGATGACATAGTCGTCACCTTCAGCGGCCAGTACGGGATCAAGTGATAGAGGTTTGGGCTTGAACTTGGGATGACCAAGCTCTAGCGGAAGTTTGGTGAGGGCAATGACGCTCGGCAGAGCCTCTGCCGTCCAGAGCGCCTCATTTGGATGATTTGTCGTCGGGTAGAAGTAACCCCCAGCGCCGGGCGAACGCATTCACCTCGGCTGGTTCAAGGGCCCCACAACGATCCATTTGTTGCAGTCGTTCCCGATCTTTTACGAATTCGGGATTGCGGTTTAGGAATTGAAAAGCAAACCCAGGGGCATCGAATGTCTCCAGCTTCTTGTATGCCTCCGGTGACCGCCAGTACGCGCGGTTCATGAGCATGCATCTCCATGGAACTCACACCCCTTCCTTGGAGAGCGCAGGATGCACAACCGGCCGTTGCTTCGTTAGCAACTCCCGGCGCAAAGACGATTGCGGTACATGCAAGCAACCAATTGTCAGTTTGGTGCGCCGCCCAGCAGAAGATGGCGATAACCGCTCTCGGTCATCCATTTGGCGCGGGCGAGATGACTCTCCCAGGCACGCCTGGCGCGTTCGGGCTCGCGATCAGGATCGATGTGCAGAACTACCTTTGCGACTTCGCGCCAATCTGCCCCTTCGGCATCGGCGTCAAGGAGACGCAAATACGTCACAAGATGCTGTTCATCGTAGCCAGTCAGAACAGGCTCCGCCGGAGCGGTATCGGATACAGGCGGATCGAGTGGCGTCTTGGCCATGGCATCGCTCAGTGAGAGTTCAATGTGCAGATTGCATATCATCGAAGGACCGATGAAGCGAGATGACGCCAGCGCTACTAATCTGTGACACGACGTAGCTGACGGCACTCACGAGCGAGTTGACCGCACGCGTCCCGCATAGACCCGCCGAGGGGTTTGCTGCCAAGTGCGGCGACTGCGCAATGCAAAGGGCGTCTCGCAGGGCGAGCTCGCCTATTCGGTCGCGTGCTGGGCTGCACTTGCTTCTGCTGGGTGACGGGCGTCAAGCGGTTAACTGCGGCTGCAGGCTGACTGGCTTAGCGCGCGATCGTCGGCAAGAAGGCGCGAATGCGCTGCCAGAAATCCGACGCACCATCGGCGGCTCGCGCTGCCTCGTCGACAAGGCAGCGGCGGCGGAGCTCGTCGAACGGCAGCGTCGTGTCAATTCGGCCTGAATGGTAGAGATAGCTATCGATGAGACCATCGAGCAGGTGGCGGATGTCGAACCTTCCAGCTCGGCCGGCCGCGTTTGCGTAACGTATGACGTTGATCGCGCAGCTGTTGCTCAGCAGATGATAAAATTCCGGCTGATCGGCCAGCTCATTGATCCGCGTCAGGTAAATCATGAACAGACGGCGCGCATCGTCTGCCGAAGTGTTCAGGCGATAGAGGTACACCAACTCGTCTCGGTGGTTCGTCCGTAATCCGACGATATCCCGCTCCTCCCCGACCACGTAGATCAACTCGAACTGCTTAAAGAGGGATGCAATGGCGCGAAACCCTCGCCCACTTCCGGCCGCGTCTCAATCGAGATGCTGACAGGCGGGGCATTATCGAAGACGAAGCTCAGGAAGGTGTGTCCGGCCCAACCTTCCATCCAGTAGGCGACTCGCCGCGAGACGATCGAGGCCGTCAGCGCCGGGGCGTGGCTGGCAACCTTCCTCCGCCGCGCTTGATCGCTGGATAGGGATCGGAACGGCAAACGGCTCGTAGTTGCCCGTGCGAGGCTTGGCATATGCGTTTGGTGTTTCTGCGCAAAAATTGCTTTTCTACAGCCGAAGTTGCATTACAGCAACAACGGAAGCAAGGTAGGCCGCATTCCGGCATCGTCCGGTCGTTCGGGCAGGGCTCACGGCCGGTCTCGTTGAGGCACTACCAGTGCCGCTTGTGCTCCGTCTAGTCGGTCAACTCGATCTCGATTGTCGCCCGCAACTCGGGCACACTTACGCAAGCCAACTAGGGCAACGGGCTGTCAACGCGACTAGCTAACTTCGCTGGGAAGACCGCCAATGAACTGTCCGAGGTGCGATCACTTCAACGACGTTATGGCGAAGTTCTGCGGAGTGCAGATCGTTGTTGGTGAGAACGTGCGTGCATTCCCCTACCGGCCACGGATGAGCTGACTGCCTTGTCCGAATACTTCATCCGTCTCGCCACGCTGCTCGGGACCGACTTCCCCGAGAAGCTGCCCGTTTTGGGATACATCGCCAAGAACGTCGGCGTCCGCCAGTGGCGCGAAACCTGGAACGACAACGCCGTCGTGATTTCCGCCGAAGCGGTGATTGACGCAGCTATCAGCTGGGAGAAAGGCGGCTTCCAGTTCTCGGTCGGCAACGCCGTCGGCGGCCAGACCTTTTTCCGCCTCGAGATCGCCGACGACCGCAGCTCGCTGCTCACCGCCATCGCCGACCGCGGCGAGGAAATGGCCGGCGTCACCGATCCTCCGCCACGCGATGGTCTGCAGATCTTCGCGCGTGCCGACAGCCCGCTCACACCGTCGAGGATACAGCTGCATGACCTCGACCTGCGCATTCGTCTGCCGAAAGATCACGCCCTCAAAGGGAAGAGAGAAGGCAACCGGATCACCCCGATCGCCGATCAGCCGGCGGAAATCGCTTTCCTGCGCGGCACGCTGATCATCCAGCCCGATGCCCCGAAACCGATTCAGTTCGTGCTCGACGACGACGAAGCGGTGGTTATCGATCCGATTTACCTACCGAATCTCGACATCGGGATCGAGATCGACAAGTTGAAGCTCGACATGAGCGAGACATCGGGCGTCCCCGAAGTGCTCGCACGCCCCGGCTATGACGAGACCTGGACGGGCCTCTATCTCGAGGCATTCCGCATATACGGAATGCACATGCTCTTCCCGACTCTCCCCGAAAAGATCGACCCGAATGACCCGGCTGACTTGCTCATAGAGCTGTCGAAGGTCGTGATTGGCTTTGATGACGGCGGCGTCAGCGGTTCGCTGAAGGTCCAGATGCATACGCCGGCGAACGACCCGCGGGTGATCCGCGGCGCCGGCTTCGTGGTCGAGCTGGACCGCGGCCACCTGATTCGCTGCCAGGTCGAGCTGACGCTGCGGCTCGAACGGATCGCGCACCCGAACGGCACCATCGACCACGACCTGCAGATCATCGGCAGCGCCCGCTTCAGCCCCGACGGCCGCCTGGGATGGGACCTCGCGCTCAACACGCCCGGCACGGCCGACGAAGGGCTGCTGTCGTACGGGCCCGACGCCGTCGCCAGCATCGAGGCGGTGATTGCCGCGGTGCTGCTGGCCGACGACCTCAAGAACGGTAAGTATCTCGACGCATTGCTGCTCGCCGGCCTGGCGACCCTGCTGGTCAAGCTCCAGCACGATCAGCAGCTCGGGTTCAAGCGGCTGACGCTCGAGGCGCTGAAGCTGCGCTACCGTGAGGAACTGGTCGCGGGCCGCATCCTGAAGTATCTCGATCTGATCGCCGACATCCAGTTGCTCATTTCCCTCGACCTCGAACTGAGCGCCCTTCCCATCGTCGGCACGTTCCTGCCGGACATCGCCACCGATCCGGGACATCCGCTCGGGCTGCTGATGAAGGGTTTGCGGGTCTCGGTCGCCTACAACATCGACGACTTCAGCGAAGCCGAGCTTGGCGAGGATCGCAAGGCGATCACCATCGGCTGGCCGTCCGACTACTTCTTCGATTTCAGCGGACAGTCGCTGATGCCGAACTCGCCGCTGATGCTGACCAAGTTCGGCTTCGGCCGCTGGGACGAAGGGGTCTGGATCGACATCGGCATCAAGATGGTCACCAACGAGCCGGCGGTGGCTTATTCCGTGGTTCCCCAGGTCATCCGGCTTTACTACCTGGCGAACGGCGACTTCGACCACGTGACGTTCGAGGGTATGTCGATGTCGCTTCTGGTCCCGGGCGTGCTGTACCTGCGCGGCCGGCTCAACTTCGGAGAGACCGTCACCGAAGCCTCGCTGCAGGGCTGGTTCGTCTCCTCGCCCGGCCTCGCGATGAAGTCGTACGAGAAGCGCGAGAACTGGCAGTGGGATGTCGGCGCGCAGTACCGCAAGGCGACGCTTCCCGACGGCACCGACACGTCGGTGGTGTTTGCCTGGCTGAAGACCAGCACCGGCATTCCCAATCCGCTGCTGCCCGGCACGGCGCTCTACGGCGGCCACTTCCTCTACGGAAAAAACGCGCGACCGGCGCTCGGCGGGGACACCATCGAGAAATGGTTCACCGATCACGAGCCGAAGAACCAGATCGAGATCGACAAGTGGGAGGGCAACCTCAATTCGACGGCGATCGGCTTCGGCCTGGTTCTCGGCACGCAGGTCGATCGCGGCCGGCCGTGGAACCTGCAGCTCGGACTGTTGTGGAACAACTCGCAGTGGCTGCTGCACGGCTACCTGAACATCTTCAAGCAACGCCCCGATCCGGCCGATACGCAGGCCGGTTCGCTGCGGCTGCTCGGCGCCTGGGGCCACGGACACCTGTTCGGCTCGGTCCGCTGGACGGAGAACGTTCCCGCCGACGGCAAGGTGATGAAGATCGATCTCGGCGCCGAGCTGCTCGTCGACGACGCCAACAATCAGACGCACTTCTACGCCGGCTTCCACTGGCCGCCGGAGCGGCATCTCAAGGCGATCCTGTTCGAGCGCTACGAGGTCAGCTTCTACCTGATGCAGGACGATGCCGACGTCGAGAACTTCGCCGGCACCGGCCTGACGCTTCCGGGATTCGTAGCTGCGCTCGGCGCCCAGTTCTCGATCGAAGGCGGGCGCAAGAAAGGCCGGCTGAAACTCTACTTCTACTTCCGCGCCAGGGCCGACCTCGCCTTTGCCGGGTCGGATCCAATGCTGACCGTGGTCCGCGCGTCGGTCGCCGGCGGCATCGTCGCCAAGGCCTACGGCATCGGGTTTGAGCTCGAGGCTGCGGCCGAATTCATGTGGGTCCGGCCGCAGCCCGACATCCTTGCCGGCAAGATCAAGATCACGCTCGATCTGCCGTGGCCGATTCCAAACCTCCACTACACGCTTGACATCTCCGACGGCACCGACGAGCCGACCGAGGATTTGCAGACACTCATCGATGGGCTGACGCTCATTCCGCGCCAGCCGAGCGGCGTGATCGAGCTCGAAGGAGGGCCGAACCAGGCGCTCGTCCCGGTCGATCCGGTGTTCGCGCTGGCGTTTTCCTATCCAACCCGTAACGGCGCGACTGTCGACGGCAACTTTCAGATCATTTCAGCCGGCCTCCATGCGGTCGACATGACCGTCACGCACGAGACGAGCGGTGGCAATGCCTACGCTATCGAGCTGACGGCAATTCGCCTGTGGCGTGGCGCCGTCGGCACGGGGACGCTCCATCCGGGACCGATTCCCGCCAAGTGGGTGAAACAGCCGACCGACGCCGCCGGCGGCCAGCCATCGCGCCGGGTGCTGGAACTGTTCTCTCTCGAAGACATCGCACTGTCGCGCCTGGTCGGCCCGACCGCCGAGCTCGTCGGCGATCTCGTCGACGGGTGGAGCCCCTGCCCGCCAGCGTCGGAACCAAAGCCGATCTGCTATTTCTGGGTCGATCAGCCGCTCGGACCGATGCCGACGACGGCGGTGATTACTTTGCCAGAGTCGCCGAACTTGAATGTCACCGTACTCGCCGAACCGGAAGGGGCCGAACCGATGCGCCGTTACTTCGGCTGGAGTGCCCAGCCGGCGACGGTGGTGCCGTTCACGCTGATATCCGGTGTCACACGCGGGCTTCAACTTCCGGCCGTCGAAGGCACCACCCTGCCGGATACGCCGGCGGCTCCGCCGCTCGAGCTGAGGTTCGCGACCGCGCACGCCGTGCTGCTCGAGATGGCCCTTCCGCCGCGCGGCCGCCGGGTCGTGGTTCGTTTCTTCATGAACGACCGGCTCGTGAAGGAAAACTCCCAGGGCATCCATGTGCCGGGCCTCGAAGGCAAGTGGGAGCACGTGCTCTACACATGCGAAGGCCCGGTCAATCGCGCACTGGTCGAGACCGCCCTACAGGGCAATCCCGAGCAGGACAACGTCTCGGCGCTGCTGCTGCGCGTGTGCATCGTGCCCGACTCGGCGTGGCGGCATTTCCAGGACGCTGTCGCGAGCGGCGTCGCCTGGCAGGACTTCTGGACGACGTTCTCGATTTCCGATCCGCTGGTGCTGCCGCCGGCCAGCCACTACGCGCTGCAGGTCGAAGGTCGCTGGGCCCGTGTCACCGATGGCGTCGAGACGCCGGGCGGCACGTTCGCGCGCACCTTCGAGTTCGACACCGTCGGGCTCGATCAGATGCCGCCGAGGCTGCGCGGCATCGAGCAGTCCCTCGACGGCAAATCGAGCTACGACATTAAGACCGCGCCCGCGGCCAACACGATCGGCGTCTATGCCGCACGGCCGGTGCGGTTGGAGTTCCGCCACCGCCGCGTCGAACTGGTCTATGCCGCGTTTGGCCGCCGCCTGGCGATCCGTCTCGTGGACGACCGCGGCAACGTCGACGCGCGCTTCCTCAACTACCAGCCGCAACCGTCGAACGACCTGCCCGACGGCGAGGCTGGTTGGCACGACGCCGTCACCGGCGCCCCCTGCTCGCCGGGCGACCTCGACTGGCATTGGCACTTCCCGGTCGTGAAGCTCACCGACGTGTTGCATCCTGGGCGGCGCTACGATGCCTCGATCTATGCTGTCGACGGCGCGATAACCGACGTCAGCGGCATCAATCTTCAGACCACGCCGGTGATCCACCAGTTCACGTTCCGCACCTCGACCTGGCCGACCCTCGACGATCATCTGGCGGCGTACCTGGAAGACGGCCCGCTCGACGAGATCTCGCCTCAGGCGTCGTTTACCCAGATTGCGGCGGCCCTCGGCAGCGCCGCACGCGTGACCGACGATGTACTGCTGGCGAAGACCATGACGGAATGGCTGGGGCTGGCGCTCCGCGAGCCGGCCACACAGCCGGAGCTGGTGCGCGTCTGGCAGCGTACGCCGGGCGGCGAGCAGCTCGTCGGGCTCATTCTCGACGGTCCGGAACCGCTGCCGCGTCCGGTCGATGGCGACCTCGCGATCACGACCGCCGCGAACGTACCGGTCCCGACGGTTCTGCTGCAGGGCACGTCGGGCACGCGGACGCTGGTTCTGTTCCGCGACGGTGCGAGTGGACTGAAGGCAATCGCACCCGAGGGTCTTCGCATCGTCGCGACCGACGCCTGGATTGCCGAGGACGGCACGCGGCAGGTTGATACCGCCACGCGCCTCCTAAATGTACCCCCACGCCCGGCCTTTCTCGACCCGGAGGCTCCGCCGTGAGCCTGATCGATCCCAACCTGCTGCAGCTGATCGGCCTGGGATCCAAGGGCGACCAGGACCTGCCTGACGGCCGCCACCTGCGCTGGGTCTTTCATCGCCTGCTCGGGTTTCCGCGCACCGGATTCCGGCTGACCAGGCGACGGAGCCTGCTGAACATCGATTTCGATGCGCCGCCGCAGGGCACGCCGCCCGTCAAGTCGCAGCTCGCGCGACAGCTCGAGCTCGGCACGGGGGTGCGCCGACGGTTCACATCGGGGCTTACGGTGTCGAAGGTCGGCGGTTTCACGTACGGACCGGCGGACTCCGGCGGCTCGCTGCTGCTGAAACTCGACGAGCGTCTCGTGTCGCTCGACTTCGGCGTCGAAGGGACGTCGGTTCCGGTCGCCGGCGAACTGCTTTCCAATCCGGCCGCCTACGTCCTGTTGACCGTCTCACGACGCTCCCGCTCGGGCTTCATCGTCGCCACCGGCTACTACGACGGACGGCCGACACGACGGCTGGTCGATCGCGCCGCCGTCGGCGGCGATCTGCGCTCGCAGCTCGGTGACCTTGCGGTGAACGTCAGGCTGTTCGGCACGACGCAGCGCACCTTGTCCTCGGCCGAACGGATTGCCGGCAGCGGCGCTGTGGCGCGACGCGATGCGCTGGCCATGTCGGCGCTGTCGCGGCGCAATCTGCGGCCGCGCTGGCCGCGCCCGCCGATTGCGGATCCAAACCCCTTCGTTACCCAAACCCTACTTCTTCACGGCGGGCTGCTGGAACACATTGAGTTGCGTGGCCGCGACGCCAACCTCGTACGCGTGCAGTGGATCTCAGCCAGAGACCTGCTCGCGGCCCGCGACTGGACGGACCTCGGCCGCTATTTCCTGCCCCTCACGGACGCACCCGATGTCTATCCGGCATGGTCGCCCGACGCCGGCGAAAAGGTGGCGGGCCAACGCCTCGAGAAAGGTGCGCCGCTGCGGCAGCCGCCATGGGATCGCGAGGATGGCGGCGATCCTCCTCGACTGCTGCCGTCGGTCCCGGCGAGCGTGATGCAGTCGCTCGAAGCCCGCTATCTCGGCACGGAATTCAAGGCCGTGGACGCAGCGATGCGCGAGTTCCTCAAGGGCGAGGTGACGCAAATCGTTCCGCAGGCGCTGGTGCAGGTCACCGAGCGGCTGGAACCCGAGCTGGACGATTCTACCGGTCCGCAGGCGATGGACGTGACCGTGTCGCCGTTCGACCTGCTCTACGGCGCGTCGGCCGATCCGCAGGTCGCCCGCGAATTGGGCCTTGCGGCGCTCGACATCGACGATCCCGGCGGCATCTACGACTACGCCGTCGAAGCGGGCTTCGCCACGCTGTGGGCGCAGTGGGTGCTTCAGCCACGCATCGCTCGCGAACGCGCCGATCGCCTGCGGGCCGAGCTGGCAGGCCGCCCCGCCGAATGGAAGGACCGGCGCGAGTTTGCGCCGTTCTCGATCGCTTCGCTCATCACCGGCCTGGAACAGGCGGACGCGGTCAGCATCGAAGCGCCGGCCGACCTGCGGGTCGACGTGGTTCCCGATGCAACGCGTCACCCGGTCCAGGCCCGGGTCCGCGTGCACTGGGCGCGTGGCGCGGCCACCCTGTTCGAGGCGCCGGACCGCGTGCGCATGCTGCACTCGTTTGCGCGCGCATCGGACGGCGGCGACGTGCTGCTGCACCATCGCGACGACGAGAACAAGCTGCTGGCGCCCCATCTTCCGACCCCTTATGGCGAGCCTGAAGCGCGCTTCAACCTGGTCGACCGCGCGGTGCCGTCCTACGGCGAGCACATCTGGAAGATCACCGCCATGGATCTGTTCGGCCGCGTGAGCCCGGCCGCGGCGATTTCGACTGATGTCCGCGATACGATCCCTCCGCCCGCGCCGGGCACCGTCGACGTCCGGCTATTGGGGTATGCGACCACCGGCCCGTCATGGACAGCAGTCGTGATTGCCTTCGACTGGCTGCCGGCGCACGAGGCGATCACGCCGGATCTTGCCGTTTTCGAGCTTCATTTGCGACAGGGCGTCGTCAGCAGCGCGGACGCGCCGCTGCCGACGAGCTGGGGACGCTTCGAAACCACGCCGGGATCGGTGGCCGGCGCGGTGCAAATCGCGTGGCCCGGCCTCGCCGTCAGCAATCTTCCGACCGGCGTCACCGTCACCCCGTCATCTGCCCCAATCGCCGGCGGCGGCACACGCATCACGATCACGACCTCGCCGATCGCCATTCCGTTCGACGCCACCGGCTATGCCCACATCGCGGCGGCGATCCGTGCGGTCGACGTCTGGGACAATTTGAGCGGGTTCGCGGTTGGCCGGGCGGAGCGGGTGGACCTCAGCGTTCCGCCTCCGCCGTCGTTCGACGAGCTGGCGCAAAGGGCGACGCCACCCGACGCCCAGAATTGCTCGTGGTTCAGCGTGCCGCTTCCGGCCATGGCCGGTGCGTCCGGTGCGCGTGCTGCGCTCCACCAGCGCGGCGCTGCTGGCCACCGCCGGAACGACCGCCGAGCAGTTCGCAGCGCTCGGCGAAGCTCAGCAGGTCGGCCTGCTTCGCGCGCTGAGCGTGCCCCATCGCGAGCCCTTCGCGACCGATCACGAGCAGCCGGGGCCGGCTGACGGCGGCTCCTATCTGCTGGAGCTTGCCGGGTCGGACGCGGTCTCACTGTGGTGCATCTCGCGGTCGAAAACCTCACTGGGACGCGAAGCACTTGGCCGACCACGCCGGCCCCCTTCTTGGTGATCGCCGTTCCGCGGACCGCCGCTCCGCCACTGCCCCTCGTCAGCGAGATCCGCGTCAGCGAGCACAGCGTGTCACTGTCGATCGCACCGGACGTCACCGGCGCGACGCGGACGCTCGCCCTCTACCGCGCGCGCACCGCGGCCGATGCAACCGACGTCCGGCGCATGCGGCCGGTTCTGGAGGTCGCGCTCGGCGCACCGCCGCCGGACGACCCGACCTTGCTGCTCGACACCGGCCTCTTTGACGAAGTCGACTACTTCTACCGGGTAGTCGCGATCGGGGCCGACGGACGACGCTCGGCGCCGACCATTGCCATGCGCGCCAGACCCGTGTCGCAAGGGCCGCCTCCGGCCGTCGAAGTGCAGGCGATCGCGCGTAACCCGGCGCAGCCCGGGCGCCGCCGCGTGGCGCTGAAAATTCCGCGTCGCGACTACCCAATCTTCCTGTTCCGGCGGCGTCAGTTTGCCCTGGCCTGGGAGACGCCGTCAGCCAGCGGTGTCGAAGCCGATGGACGGCTCGACTTCTCCGCCCTGTCAACGACCCCGCTTGCTGATGGCTATCAGGTGTCGGTGGACGACTTGCTGCCCGCGGACGATGCGGCGTGGTCCTACGTCGCCAAAATCGAGGATCCGCGCGGGCGGATCACCATGGGCGTTCCGCTGATGGAGCCGGCATGAGCACGAACCTGCTCGACGTGCTCATGATGTGGCTGGGCGGCGGCCCCTCGTCGCCTAAGTACTGCCAGCTCGTCTCGAACGCGGCGCAACGGTCCCTGCGGTTCGGATCAGACAACGCCGGCGCGCCCTCGGATCTGCTCGAACTGACGGCAGCCGCTGGCGAGATCATCGCCGCACCGGCCAATGTGCTCGCCTGGCACGTACCTGACCTCGCGACGCTGACGGCCGAGGAGAAAGCTCAGGTGAAAGCGGCATGGCCGCCGTTGCGCAAACTCGCGGGCACGTCCTCACGGCCGAGGACGCGCGCGATAACGCTGCCACGGGGGCGCTGCTGCTGGAGGTGTTCCCGCAGGCGTTCCGGCGTCTGGAGTACCTCTTCTCGTCACTCGAAATACCCACCTCGATCGACGACTGGGACATTCCGCACGCCGCCACGCCGCGCTGGTTCTGGGTTCACGGTTTCGACGACACCCAACTCCGGGTCCGGTTCCAGAGCATCGCGACCGCACAGTGGCAGGGACAAGGTACGCCGACGATCGAAGGGTTCGTGAAAGGCCTGGCGCCGATCTATGTCGATGCCGGCGAGGATATCGGCGCATTCGGTTCGGGCGTTCCGCTGCGAATCCGGGCATTCGACGCAACCGGGTTGCCGATCGATCCCGACTTCGTCTTCGCCACTTTCAACCGCCTCGGGTCCGATTCGGATTTCACCTCGCTCAAGGTCTCACATCCCGCAGGCGATCCGCCGTATCAGGCCGACAAGCGCCACGTCATCGTGTTCTGCGACCAGGACGGCCTCCCCTACACGCCGCGCCCGGCCCCAGTCGATCCGCCGTCGCCCACCGATCCTGACGCCGGCGTCGTCGAAGCCGAGCGCCAGCTCCTTCTGCTGTCGCCCGGTACCGGCGACTTCAGCTTCTCCGAGCATGGCGTGCTGACGTTCCCGGCAAACACCGGGCTGCACGGCACGTCCGGTCGAGTCAGTCTTGCGATGACCGGCACGCATGTCCGTTTCGGCGTCTACCCGCACGGCCGGCTCGGGGCCACCACCACCGTCGATTTGGCGCCCGACATGTTCCTGCGCCTCCAGGTACTCGACTACCGCGACTGGTTTCGCCGCAACCCCAATCCCCGCAATCGCCTCACGCGCTACACCGAAGGCAATCTGGTTACGCCGCTGATCGACGGTGCGCAATTCCTGCGCGAGCTGTACCGGATGTTCCGGGCGACCTACAAGGACATCGACCCGACCCTGCCAGAGGAGGCGTTCGACCCCTACGTGCCGGTTTCCGACGCTGCGCTGACGGGCGTCAGCCGCGCGAAGCTGCTCCTGTCGAACGCCTGGATCGATCCGCATACGCCGCTGCTCGGCCGGCGCGGCCTGATCGCTGCGCCCAAGACCCAGGACGTCGCGCCGGACGATCTGCCGTCGTTCGAGGTGCTGATGTCGAAGACACGCTTCGTCGCGGCGCCGGGTCTGCCGGGGCAGGTCGATCTCGCCGCGTCGATCGACGATCAACTCAAGTGGTGGCTCGTCTCGGAGGACAACGTGCTGCCGCCCGGTGCCTCGATTGAGCTCCGCCAGCTGGTCTTCGCCGACGACTTCCATGGCGATGACCCGCGCGTCCCCGGCACGCAGCTAAACGCCGACCTGTTCGGCGTCGTCGCGCCGTTCCCAGGATCGGCCGCCAGTTCACGGGCGTTCGCAAGCACCACCGGACGCTTCGCGCTCCCGATCGTGTACGCGCGCGGGCGCGAGCCCATGGCGACGCTGCAAATCACGCTGTGGCCTCCGGGCGGCGGCGAGCCGGTGGCGCACACCTATGGACAGATCACGCTGCCGGAGCCGGCCGATCCGTTCACGCAGATCCCGTTCACCGGGCCGGTCGATCCCGGCAGGCTGCGGGTGCTCCATGAAGGCGTGCCAGGCTCGGTCGTCGTGGTGTTCGATCCGGGAGCGCTGACGGCGGCACGTGCCGTCGTCATCCTGAATCCGCGGAGCGGCGAGGTGGTGCTGGAAGAGCACATCGCCAATCCGGACGACGAGATGCGAATCGCCCTCACCGACTTCGCCTTGCAGGACAGTGCGCTGGTCGGCTTCCTCGACCCGGGCGCCACCGATCCGACCGCCTGCACGCACTTCTTCGATCTGTTCCTCGGCCGGCTTCCCAGCGTACCCGGGGACAAAATCGACAACGCTCACGCCGATCCGGGCAACGGGCCGGCTGCCGCCCTGGAGGCCGGCGTGGCGCCGGCCCATCCGACGGAACTCGCTGAAATCCTGCGCGAAGCCATCACCGCCGGCGTGGACGTCCGTCTCATCGGCTGGCGTGATCCCTCGCGCCAGGACCGGTCGGTACTGCTCGGCACAGCTGGCACGGTAAGCGCCGTCAATGCCACGATCGGCGGACGCCGCGGTCAGGCGATCTGGGACGGCACCAGCCGGGAAACCTTCCACGTCCATCATCAGAAGGGCACGTTCGTGAGGACGGCGAGCCTCGACGTGGTGGCGTTCCTGGGCGGCATCGACATTGTCACCGGTCGCTGGGATACGCCGGCGCACCGGCAGCCCGACCCCGAGCGCCCCGGTTCCACGTGGCACGACGTCCAATGCAAGATCGAGGGCAAGGCCGCCTGGGACGTCTACCGCAATATCATGCAGCGGTGGAATGCCGCTAACGCGCTCACCGACATCGTCGGCGCCGATCCGGGCCGCTCGCCGCTGCCGGCGCCCGACGACCCGGCATGGGGCCCGACTTCGGTGGTCGACGATCCGACGATGACCAAGGCGGACGGGCCGCATGCGGCGCAGGTCAACCGGACACTGGCACCGCACTTCAGCGCCTTCGGCGGCTCGGCGCCGCCATTCGACATCGTCGACCCGATTACCGGCGATCTATCGGTGCGCAACACCTGGCGCTTGCTCTACGCGAGTGCCGAACGCTACATCTATATCGAGGAACAGTATTTCTGGATCGAGGAGAACGCGCTCGATCTGCACAACTGGCTAAAGGCCAAACCTGAGCGGTTCCTGTTCCTGGTGATCCCGCGCCGCTTCGCCGACATCGACATCGCTGATCAGATCCACTACGCGCTTCGCCGGCGCTGCCTGAACCTGCTGATCTGTGGCGTCCGCGACCTGCCGCCGGACGCCGATGCGCACACCCAGCCCAACAGCGTCACGCAGCAGATCGCGATGTTCCACCTCGTGAGCCGCGAGAATCTCGATCCGATCTACGTGCACTCCAAGCTGGTGATCGTCGACGACACCTGGTTCACGATCGGCTCAGCCAACCTGACCCGCCGCTCCTGGACGTTCGACAGCGAGATCAACGTCGCTTGCATCGACGAGCGGCTGCGGCGCGGTGGCCATCAGTCGGCGCGCCAGCTGCGCGTCGATCTCCTGGCCGAGCATCTGCAGCTCCTGCCGGTGGAGACGCCGCTGCTCGACGAGCCGCGCGACGCCTTCCGCATCGTCAAGGAGGTGCTTGCGGGAGAGCGCAGCTGGATGCGGACGCACCTGCTCAACGTCGATCTGAAGTTCACGCACTACAGTCCGTTCCCGGACGATTTCGACCCGGTCCTCCAAGAGGCGGTGGACCTGCTCGCCGACACCGATGAAGTCGACACCCATTTCGAACTGGGCCTGATCGATCTTGCCGGCTTCATCTCGGCGATCCGCGACAAATCGTCGGGCTTCAAGTATGGCAACCTCGGGCGGCTGCATTTCACCTTCGACGTGAGCAGTCTGGGCGTAGCCCCTGCTGACGTGCGGATATCCGTCGAGATGCGAGACGCGACCTGGCCGCCGTCACAGCGCGTCACGATGGGGCCATGGCCCGCCAACTCTGCGATCAACGCCGGGCTGCTGCTGATTGGCCATGGCTACGCAATCAGCGCCACGGCCCTGCGGGCGTCTACCAATTCCATGCTCGGCAGCGCCGCGCAGACAATCGAGGCGAGCACTTTTCTGACAGCGACTAATTTGACCTTTCAGCCGCCTCCTTGACTCTCTCGCCGCTTTCTGACCTGGCGCTTGGAGATGCCGGTAATGCTCATGCCTTGACGAGATCGTCGACCGAGCGGGTCGAGATGTCTTGGACGCAAGCCTCCTGGTTGACTGCGGTCAGCGCCTTCTCGGCCATGCGCCCTAGGCTCAAGGAAGCCTGGGAAGTCGCTGAATAACCCTCCAATTGCTGCAAACGGGGCTCAGTCGCCTGGGAGCACCATGGCGAGCCAGCCGTGCCCATCCATCCGTGCCGTGTCGCCCGCCAGAAGGAGGACGGTGGTCGTGTCGCTCTCGACAATCGCCGGGCCGGCGATTTCCTGTCCCGCTGCGAGCGCCGTGAAGTCGAAGACCGGAAGCTCCTGCCTCTACACCCTCTATCTGCGCCCGGCGCGTCGCGAAGGCCGCGGCCGGGATGCCTCCCGCGACGGCTTCAGGCGGCTGCATCGGCGGCAGTCGCCCGATCACGGCGAGACGGGCATTGACCAGCACCACCTCCTCCTCGAGCAGCGCGTAGGTGAACAGGGTTTCATGGCGTGCATGGAAAGCATCGGTGACGCGACCCCTCAGACCTGTCGCGTCCCACTCGACCGCCTCGAGCGGCACGGTAATCTCGAAGACCTGTTCGCCATAGCGCATATCGGCGGCGCGCCTTGTCTCGACCTCGCCACCGAACCAGGATGCGACGCGGGCGCGGCCTTCCGCTTCCAGCCCGGCCCAGATGGTGCGCAGCACAGCATCCTCCGGCACCCCGCCACTGGCGAGCTCGCTACGTGCCATCTCGTAGCGGAGGTCGGTGTGCAGCATGCCCCAGGCCGAAAGCCCCGCGGCGAAGATCGGCACGGCAACGCGCTGCATCCCGAGTTCCCGCGCCACGGCCGAGGCATGCAGTCCCGCCGCGCCGCCGAAGGCCAGCAGGGTGAAATGGCGCGGATCCACGCCGCGTCGCACGGTGGCGATGCGGATGCCGTCGGCCATGCGCACATTGGCCAGGCGATGCACGCCCTCCGCGGCGGCCATGGCGTGAAGACCGACTGAATCCCCCAGCCTGCCGAAAGCAGCCAGTGCGCCGTCTCGGTCGAGCTTGTGCGCGCCACCGAGGAAGTTGTCCTTGTCGAGATAGCCCAGTACGAGATTGGCATCCGTCACCGTGGGTTCTGTGCCGCCCTGGCCATAGGCGACAGGCCCCGGAACGGCTCCGGCGCTACGCGGGCCGACCTGCAGTGTGCCGCCGGCCCCGACATGGCCGATCGAGCCGCCACCGGCGCCGAGCGTGACGATGTCGAGGCTTTCCAGCGCGATGCGCTCCCCTCCCACGGTGCGGCCACGGCCAAGTGCGGCCTCGCCATCCAGGACCAGCGCGATATCGGTGGAGGTGCCGCCGACATCGAAGGTGATGAGGTTTTGCCCCACGCCGCGCTGCGCCAGAGCGACACCGGCCGCGACGCCGCCCGCTGGACCAGATAGCGCGGTGCCTGTGGCGAGCCGCGCGGCTTCCTCGACAGGCGCGACACCGCCATGGGAAAGGATCACGAAGATGGAGCCTTTGTATCCCGCATCAGCCAGCCGCCCGCGTAGCCGCGCGAGATACCGCGACACGATCGGCCCGACATAGGCATTGACGCAGGCCGTGGAAAATCGCTCGAACTCCTTGATCTGCGGGAGCACTTCCGCGGACGTTGTCACGAAGACATCTGGCAGCGCGGTGCGCACGGCTTCGGCGGCCGCGCGTTCATGCGCGTCGTCACGCCAGGAATGGAGGAAGCAAATCGCCACCGCCTCGACCTTCTCCGCCTTCAGCACCGCAATGGCCGAGTTCAGTGAGGTGCGATCGAGCTGGACTTCCACCGTTCCATCGGGACGGATGCGCTCGGCAACCGGCAAGCGGAGGCGACGCGGCACCAGCGCGGGTGCGGGCGGCATGCGCAAGTTATAGCGTTCAGGCTTCAGCCCCTCGCGCATCTCGATGACATCGCGATGGCCTTCAGTGGTGAGCATCGCGACCTTCGCACCCTTGCGTTCCAGCAGCGCGTTGGTGGCGACCGTCGTGCCATGGACGATGCGATCCGTGCGAGCCAGCAGTTCGGGCAGTCCTAAGCCCAGGCGTTCGCCAAGCACGGCGAGGCCATTCACCACGCCCTCGCTCTGATCCAACGGAGTAGAGGATGCCTTGGCCAGAGTCGTCATGCCGTTCGCTGCGACGCAGACAATGTCGGTGAAGGTGCCGCCGACATCGATGCCAATTCGGAAGGTGCTCACAGCAGCCCCTCATCGGCGTCACGCCTGCGTGCCTGCGCGTCGCGTTTCTCGGGAGGTCCCCATCCGCCGCCGCCGCCCGCGCGTACGTGCAACGTGTCGCCCGGCGCAAGCGGGATGCCGACTTCCTTTGTCCTCAAGTCGCGCGACGTGCCATCTGCGCGTTTGAGTGTGTAATGATGCGGTGCCCCATCCTTGCCACCCAACATTCCCGCTGCGCCATAGCGCACGCCGTCGCCAGCGGTATTCCCCACGGCCGGCCCGTCGGTTTCAAGCTTCAACACCAGCTCCGCGCCAAGGCCGCCGCGATAGCTGCCATCGCCCGCGCTGCCGGGACGGAATTCGTGCTTGGCGAAGAACAGCGGGAAGCGGGCCTCGGCCATTTCAATGCTGCCGAACTTCAACCCGCCGGCCGAATGCCACTCGCCCGCGTTGGACCAGCCATCGCCCTGCGACGACCCGCCACCGCCGGGACGCGCATGGAACAGGTGCCACACAAAGGGCCGGCCCGGCCGCCGCGCATCGCTGCCCTTGATCGCGATACGGAAGCGCCGACCCCAGCCGCCCATGGCGCGATCCGGGCACGCATTGGCCAACGCCTTGACCACCGCCTCAACGATCTCATTCGCGCAGTGGGACGTGCACATGGTCACCGGTGCACCCTCGTGCGGCAGGACAATCGTGCCTTCCTTGGCGACTATCTCGATGGGGCGGAAGCAACCATCGTTCTTGGCGATTTCCGGATCGAGCAGGAAGACAATGGCCATCCGCACCGCGCTCACCGTATTGGGCCAAGAGGAGTTGAGGAAGGACGGCACCTGCGGATCGGACTTCGTCAGGTCCACAACGATCGCATCACCCGTCTTCGTCACCGTGGCGCGGATGGCAATGTCCTGTCGCCCGAAGCCGTCATCGTCGAGGAAAGCCTCACCTGTCCAGCTGCCGTCCTTCCAGGACGCGATGATGCGGCGTGCATGGGCCTCGGACAGCGAAAGGATCGCGGTGACCGCGGCTTCCGTCATCGCCGCGCCATTCTTGCCCAGGACCGCGAGCAGCCTCTTCTCGCCCAGATGCGCAGCGCCGATCATCGCCATCAAGTCCCCGCGCACTTCGCGCGGCATCCGGCTATTGGTGACGATCATGCGCACCAGGTCGGGCCTCGGCAGCCGTCCCTCCCCCAGCAGGATCGGTGGCAGACGCAGGCCTTCGTGGAAGATCTCGGTGGCGGCGGGATTGTAGGCACCATGGGTGCCGCCGCCGATATCGGTTTGATGGGCGCGAACCACCGAATAGAATATCACCCGACCTTCGGCAAAGATCGGCACGACAACAGTGAAATCCGGCAGATGCGACCCGCCGTGATAGGGGTCGTTCAGCAGGTAGACGTTGCCTTCCGCAATCGAATCCCCGAAGGCCTCCACCACCGCCTCCACCGCGAAGGGCATGGCACCGACGTGGATCGGGATGTGATCTGCTTGAGCGACCAGCCTTGCCTGCGCATCGCAGATCGCAATGGAGAAATCGCGAGAGGAATTTAGGATCTGAGAATAGGCGGTGCGCAGCATCGCCTCTCCCATTTCATCAACGATGGCACGGAAGCGGTTGTCGAGGACGGACAACGTCACTGGATCGGGCGAGTTCATGTAACGGACACTCCGGCAGGGGGCTATCGCCGTCAACACATGCAGCATCATTCGGCTCGGGCGGCGTGTGCGTTTCCTGGTGTTGGCTGGGCGCGGGCCTGTGATCGAGCTTCGGCGGCTGGATGTGTTGAAGGAAACGTTGGTCAGCGTCGTTGCCACCATTGAGGCGTCGAAGAATTGAGCCGGTCGTGCTGCCGTCGTCGGACTGCGGGAGGCGCCGCAGTTTACCCCGGTGGCGTCCGTGCGCTGGCAACTCCTCCAGCAGGGTAGTGTCCTAATTTGAAAATGACGGGCGGGTCAGGGGACGCATACAGGCTTGACCAAATAAGTAAGGACGACCCACGAACAAGGCGTCTCAGTCGTGAGCGAGAATTTTCCCGAGAACAACGTGGAAGATCTTCAGTCCCTTTCGGCAGCATCTGGAATTGGTGGCTGATTGACAACGGGTTCAGCCATCGGGAAGGTCCAGGCATGAACTACGGCATCAATCTCGCCACCGCTGCCGATTTCCTGGAAGGTGGTGAAGCGCGCCGAAGAGCTGGGCTTCACCCGCGCCTGGTTCTACGACACGCAATTGCTCAACGCGGAGATCTTCGTCGCCATGGGCGCGGCGGCAGTGACGACGTCCAGGATCCGCCTGGGAACCGGTGTGCTGATCCCTTCGAACCGCATCGCGCCGGTCGCCGCCAGCGCTCTCATGTCGCTCAATGCGCTCGCGCCGGGCCGTATCGACTTCGGCATCTCCACCGGCTTCACCGCCCGGCGCACCATGGGCGTTGGTCCGGTCCGGCTCGCCGATATGCGGCGCTACATCGAGCAGGTGCAGCGGCTGATCGCCGGCGAGACCGTGGAATGGGAACTTGAGGGCGCCTCGCGGAAGATGCGGTTCCTGAGCCTCGATATCGGCGTGGTCAACAACCGAGACCCAATCCCGCTGCACATTTCGGCGCAGGGCCCGCGTGCCCGGAGGCTGACAGCTGAACTCGGCGCCCACTGGATCAACGGCGTCGGCTACATCGATGCGGCGAAGGCTTCGATCGCCGCCATGCAAGCGGCATGGCGTTCAGCTGGCATCGAGCCGGCAACGCGCGTCGCCACGGCGTTCTGCGGCGGCTGCGTGCTTGCCGAGGGTGAGCCGTTCGACAGCCCGCGCGCCCGCGCGCAGGCCGGCCCTCACGCGACCATCGTCTTGCACAACCTGGTCGAGCTGGAACAGTTCGGCAATCTCGGTCGCGGCATTCCGCCGGCACTCTCGCCTCTGGTGGAGCAATACCGCAAGATCTACGAGCGCTATGAGCCGGCCGATGCGCGCTACCTGGAGAACCACCGCGGCCACTTGATGTTCCTGCGCCCGGAGGAGCATCAGGTTTGCACGGCCGAGCTGATCCGCGCCGTGACCATAACCGGCACCAGGTCGGCGCTTCGCGAACGGCTGCGCGAGCTGCAAGGTGCAGGCTACACCGACTTTTCGATTCACATTCGTCACGGCCATCCCGGCATGCTGGAGGAATGGGCCGACGTGATCGCCGGTGTCTGAGGCGCGATTTCCCCGGCAGCAGGCCGGGGTCGAGGACGGGGTTAGACCAGCGCTATCGGGCGAACCGGGCAGCCGGTCGCGCCCTTGAACTTCGCCGCCAGCAGGATGAAGCAGAAACTTGCGATCCGGTTGCGCGCCAGTTCATCGAGCGAGAGGTTCTCGATCAGGTGAACCCCGGCCTCGACGAGGACGTGCTGATGCACCGGCATCGCGATGCCACGGTCCGGATTTGGCAGCACTTCGACCGCCATGTTGTCGCAGCCGATCGCGACGACGTCGCGCTTGGTCAGCCAGCGGGCCGCGGGCACGTCGATCCCGGGCTCCCCCTGCAGATACCTTGCGTTGTCGACGCCAAAGAAGCGTCCCCAGCCGGTGCGGATCAGCACGATGTCGCCGGCTTCGACGACTACTTGCGCCGCATCGGCGGCGCGCGCCAGGTCGTCCGGTGCAACGACCCGGCCCGGATTGAGGAAGGCGCCGCCATCCAACCCGGCAACGTCGAGCAGCACGCCGCGACTGATCATCGGCGGCATGTGCTCGATGCCGAGGCGTTCGAGCCCCCAATCGGACACCACGTCGGCGGCGTTCAGCCCGTTGTACAGCTTGCCGCCGATGCTGAAATGGCCGAGCGCATCGATATGCGTGCCGACATGCATGGTCATCTCGACACGCTCGACGTTCGAGCCGGCGTCGTTGGTGGCACCGGCGGCCCGGCGTCGCTTGATCGAATCCCGCCAGGAAGCCCACATCGACTGAAGGAACGGCGTCTGGTTCGGCATGAGGAACGGCGCCCTGGGGCTGATCTCGTGGCTGAGATCGTAGAGGGCGCCGCTCTGGATCGAGCGCAGCGCCGACAGGCGCCGTTCAGGCGTCAATAAATTCCCGGCGCCAAGCTGGTCGCCTGGCCCCCAGCGGGAATGGTCGTGCAGGACGTCATTCATATCGCGCTCCTTTTCCGTGCTGCTCCGGCTCGACGGCCCTCGCGCGCCCGGCCGGCAGCCGCTTTGCCTGATCGCCGTGCCGTCATCGACCGTGCCGCCGCAATCGAGCAAGATGTGCAGGGCCCGGAGCAGGTCGATTACTTGTTCCACCGGATGTTCGGGTTCCATGCTACTTGCTCAGGATGACTGGTCGAGTGAGTGCTAAGGTGCACACCTGATGCCTCGGCAAACGCTAGACCATGCTCCAGTAGCTTCAACGGCGCTCGCAAAGCAGGCGAGCACGGACCTTCGATTGCAATCGCAAGTTCTTACGGGTTGAACTACTCTGTCGAAGACAAGTAGTCGCCGATTGACACTAGTGGTTGCCATGCACCTACATTGATGCAGGCTCGGAGGTCGCGTCATGGACTGGAAAGGGCAGGTGGCGATCGTGACGGGCGGCTCGCGCGGCATCGGGGCGGCGATTTGCCGTCGGCTGGCGGCGCGCGGCGCCGCAGTGGGCATCAACTACGTCGCGCGCTCGACGGAAGCCGAGGCGTTGCGCGCGGAAATCGTTGCGGCCGGTGGCCGGGCCGCCTTGCTGCAGGCCGACGTCGCCGATTTCGGCTGCCGTGGCGGCAATGTTCGCCGAGGCGGAGGGAAAACTGGGAACGGTGTCGATCCTGGTCAACAACGCCGGTGTGTCCGCCCCCGCCACGTTGGAGACCTACGATGCGTCTCAGCTTGAGCGCATGCGTGCAGTGAACGTAAACGGCGTGATCCACACCGTGCGGGCGGTCATGACCGGAATGAAGGAGCGCAACTACGGCCGGATCGTCAATATTGCGTCCAACGCCGCCATCGGCACGGCGCTCCCGGGCACGACGTTCTACGCCGCGACGAAGTCGGAGGTATTGATCCTGACGCGACGGTTCGCGATGGAACTCGGACGGTCCGGGATCACGGTGAATGCGGTTTGTCCCGGCTGGATCGTCACCGATATGACGCGACGCGGTGCAAGCGAGGAGGCGTTCACGCAACGCGTGGCGTCAATGCGCGAGCGCACCATGGTCGGTCGGGTTGGCGCGCCGGAGGACATTGCCGCCGCCGTGGCTTTCCTGGTCGAGCCGGATGCCGGCTTCGTCACAGCCCAGGTGCTGACGGTCGATGGTGGGCGCATGGATTACATTGGCCACGGGTGACAGCCAGCTCGGCTGACGCCCCTGCAGCCGCCGGCAAACTCGACCAGGGCATCGTCCGCCGCAAGCATAGAGTGACCATGACACAGAGAGAGGGATATGCCGCGAGATCGCGAGGGTTCCGCGCCGCGCGGGGCTGACGCACACGGCTACTTGGCTGGTGCCACTCCGCCGACAGTTCGATCAACGCCAGATGGAGCGTCAGGAGGAAGGCGGCGACGGCCGGCAGCACCACGGCCGATCCGCTCCAGACGGACGCCTACGGGATGCGTGGAGCGGCCTGTATAGGCTTCGACGTAATCTTCAATAGAGCCGTCGGTGGAAATCGTTTCTTAATACTGAGAGCGGGAATGTCGCTTGGCTGCAGCGGGTCGTGAGCCGCTGAGACTTCGTCGCGAATCCACGGGTGGCGTGGCACACAAGCACATCAGGTCGCCGCAGGTTCAGCCTTCCCGATGTGCCACGCTCGCTCGTCTGGAGAGATCAAATGCAACGGTTTTTCCCCCGTCAAAGCACGCACGCAATTGAGAGCGGCACGCTTGATGCCATTCACCCGCCCTGCTCGAGTTGCTCTTCTGGTTAACCGGTGCCTCGGAAGGGCTGGAATTCAGAGTATGTCCGGATGTAGGCGGCGACTAGCGTCGATTGGGGAGACCGAGGCTAACCCGAAGGACTGATCTCCGATCTTTACCGGGGCGACGGGCCACCTCCAGCACGATGTCGGCTCTGGGTCAAACGCGTCGATTTCGTGATGCCCGCCGTATGTCCGGTCTGCCCCCAGCAGCAGACATCCGGCGCCAGTGCGCACTTCGCATTTGGGCCACAAGCAGAAATAGCTCGCCTTCCTTTCGTGGCGCGCTTCCTGGTTGCGGCGGAGATCAGCATTTTTCACCAAGGATTTTACTCGAGACGATCTACATCGGGGTTGGGGCAGCGGCCGGTCGCAACGACGCCTTTGATTTCAAGGAAGCTAACTCACCGGCCTCAGGTCTTCTGCCGAGCTTGATCACGGGACAAACGCTTGCTTGAACTTGGCTTTGGAGTGCGCTCGACGTTGACGCTATCGGGAAAAAGTTGTTCGAGCGTGGGGAAGAAGAATACGATCATATATTCACGGTAAGCTAGTGGCGACAGGGGCGGCACGTTGGTCGACCTCAGCGATATTGAGGTACGTAAAAGGTGTGAGTGACTTCTGGCGACTCTGGTCACTTTTGGGCGTAGGCCAAAGCAAGAAACGCATGAGCTCGGACGAGGCGGGGATTCGCTGCGCGCGCTTTTGTAACACGATCGCTGTTCGTTTGGCCAGGAAGATATGCGCTGCCATATTTGCCTGCTTATTCGACTTGGGGTCAGCGGATCTAGCTGAATTGCTTTCTCGATCCACGCAAAGGCGCTCTCCGGTCGACCAAGATTGATCAACGCAGAACTAAATTATTGTGCGCGAGCGACGAATTTCGGTCGAGCGCTATGGCAGTTCGTTGGCGCGAGCGCCTCGGCGGGATTGCGAAGCACCTGATACAGCACTCGGCCAGGTGCGCGCGAGCACTGTTCGACTCTAGCGTCAGAGTTTTGAGCAAAGCCTCTGTCAGTTTTTCTCCATTCTGGCTCAGGGAGCTGCTGACTGAACTTTTGAAGCAGATCGATCTGGCAGCGAGCCAGCGTCGACATTGAGGGGGTCAAGCGCCAGAGCTGTCGAATAGTTCTTCCTGCTACATTAAGTCCGAAGTGTGAGTTGCTCCAAGGCGACGAGCGGATGTATCGGCAAAGCGTTCGTCATCAACTGTGCTTTAGGTGCGTGCGCAAGGACGATTCGCGTATGGAGTTCGCATACGCGAGTGATTTGATTGCTTTCAAACAAATGCTTGATGCATCGACGATCAGAAGAGTTGCGCGCTTCGACGTATCGACGATTTGAGCGTTCACGCGGACTGCTGCGCTTTTCTGATCGACCTGAAGCGCGTATCGCCTCCAGATGGCTACATCTGACTTCGACAATTGTGCTTCAAAGGCGGGGTGTTGAAGCATGACAAAAGTGGCTATGCGGGAGATTGGTGTAGGTTGGCGCATTGAGCGAAGTAGCGTCGGATGCTACTCAGAGTGAAAGGCTACGCCATGGAGAATTTGCGATATCGGCGTTTAAGAAAGCCTTCGTCATCAACCGCTTCGTAGAGTACGGGTATGTTTCAGGGATGCGCGTTTGAATCATGAGGTTGCTGATGTGTCGCGCGAGAAGGAATGCGTGGAGCGCATGCTCTAGTGGGCGGCATGTTGATAGTGCATCAAGTTTCACTTGACGACGACATGCAGGTGAATACATGCAGCGCATTGTGACGCTTGCTGCATGCTCGAGTTTTCTGGATCGCATGCCGTGACGGCTGACTGCGCTGGTGATTCACAGGAAGCGTGCGTGACTTTGAAGAGTTGAGGATGCGCGCATATGGTGCATGACATGTGACGTAGCGCATGCATAGCGCCAAAGCTTCGCTTGTTGTACTGACGAGCGCGAATAGCCAACGACGTCAGCGACTAAATGGCGGCAGGCGGCGGAGGGTCATTTCCATATTTTGAGTAGCGGCGATATGGCGGTGACGCTTGGGATGGCTATGGACGCACGAACGGCGAACAATTTGAAGGAGGCGAACGAGCGACGCTCTTCAGATCAACAGTTTCTGTAGTGTCCGTCTGCGTTATTGCCCAGCTGGTTAAGCCCTCCGCATGTGGGGGGTCGCGGAGAGATGCATTTGGCCCGTAACCAGCGCCGGTTTGCGACGCGCGCCCGATAGCGCGATGGTATTCAGCAAGGATGGTGGCTCCGTCCGCACCCATGGATTGGGTCGACTTTTGGATCTCCGGCTCGGCTGCTGTGCGCAACGCTGCTAATACATCGGGTGGCGGTTGGGTGGTAACAGTACTCCTCGCGGCGCGGCGATGTCTGGTGCTCGCGCCGCAGGTCTTCTCCAATTCCTTCCATAGCGTGGTCTCCGTCTCTCGACCTGCCGCACCAAGGAACTGTCGCTGCACCTCCGACAGGGGATCTTTGACACCCGCGGCTGACCCGTCAGGAAGCACAACTGCACGGCAAAGAAGAGTTCTATGAGGGAAATGAAGTTCTGGCTGAACATCAAGCTCGGGATGATCTGTTGGAAAGCATCGCTTCCGCGTTAAAGGGGAACCGAGCCGCGCACCTAGTCGGATGAACGGCCTTTCCCAGCCTCGCGTTGCCCGAGATGAATGAGGTTGTAGTGCGAATGCGATTGCCGTGAGGTCGCCAAGCGTGCGATGGGAAAGTGCTCCATAGCGCAGCTGGTCGCGACGGGTTGCGTCGCAAGTAAAATTTAGACTGTGCCGGGCGAGAGCGGTGCTGTAGTACGGCCTCGCGATTCTGAAGGAGAGCCGGCTTCGCCGAATGTGGTAACAAGCATCGGTACGGCAGAAAGCCCGAAGACGGGTTCGGTGCTTGAAAACCCCGGCGCAAGGTAAGAGGCAAGGTCCGATGAGCTGGCGATAATCGGAAGAGGCATCGCCATTGCACGGGAGAGCGTCCAACGCGACGTTAACTGCTCCCAAGGAGAGCTCGGCGACCTTGTCTGCGAAAAGCTCGCCCAGTGCCTGATTTAAGTACCAGAGCGAGCTCCAATTGCTTGGGTTGGGCTTCGCTGCGGACGCTGAGGAGCGAGATTGGAAGACGCAGCGAGAGAAGCAAGAGAACCTGCGGCGTGTTTCACTCGAGTTGCGCTTCATGGTGCTGCCCCCCTGGGCGCCTGCACTGTGAGCTGCAGCAGACATCGATGTCCAATACTTGGCAGCTTCCGGTACGCTGATCCCTCTACGTCCCAACATACCGAGCCGTGTCGGATATCTTCCGGGCGAAACTCCGGAAATGGGAAATCAAATCCGCCGCCGACCTGCTGTCACAGGTAGCGAGTGGTGAGGTCTGTTTTGGGTAGGGAAGGAAGAGGTAGTCCGCGCCCTACAGCAATCCTAGAGACCTGAACGATGCGTGCTTGCCGTGACCGATCACGACATGGTCGTGCAGCTCTACCTCAAGAGCTTTGGCGGCTGCCTTCAATTCGCGCGTCGTCTCGATGTCGTCCCGGGACGGCTTGGGATCGCCAGACGGATGATTATGGACAACGATGAGAGCCGACGCGTTGAGGATCAAGGCGCGCTTCATGACCTCTCGCGGGTAAACGGGCGTATGATTAACCGTACCGCGCTGCTGCACCTCGTCGGCGATGAGATTGTTCTTGCGGTCAAGAAATAGAATTCGAAACTGTTCGATCTGTTCGTAAGCCATTGCAGTCTGCAAGTAGGTGATCAGCGCCTGCCAATTGCTGAGCACGGGCCGGGGTCGCACTTCGGCTCTGGCCATGCGGCACGCTATTTCCCGGACGATGCGAAAGAGGGCGACGTCGTGTCCCGTCAATCCGAATGCACGAAGCTGCGACGCTTCGGCTGAGATGACATGGCCAATGCTGGGAAAGTTTTGCAAGAGGGCAGCAGCACACGCCATACCCTGCGAATAAGTTAGCAATCCAGCGAGCAAGTCCTGCTCTGTCGTCTCCTCCGTCGGCACGACAACAACGCTGCCGTCCCTGACAAGACCTTGGGTCGGCGAGGTGGGTGCAAGAGCCAAAGATGATGCAGACATGGATAGCATTCCGGAGAGCAGGACGGGCAAGCCGCAGGCCCGCTCTCTCTGGAGGCCTCCGACTCACCCGCTCCCGGCCATCCTCTTGCTCTTGAAGGCTTATCCATCCGTCGCCGGCGCATCCAAAGGGCCAGCCCAATCCTTCGCAGCATTCGTTGATCTCATCGGCATGAGGGCCGTCTCGCGCATGGCAACCAAACGCAGAAAGCCCCGCCCGGTCTCCCGGGCGGGGCTCTGGGGGCGTCGGCTTACTCGCCGTTCTTCTTGCTGCTGCGAGACCAGATCAGGGTGAAGCTCTCGCCATCCGGATCATCGAACAGGTTGGCGAAGATGGGGGCCGTGAAGCTCGGGTCATCGAGCTTGAGGGAGAGGTAGTCCCTGCCCTCGTTCGACTGCTTCGACCAGGCTGCCCCGATCTCGGCACGCCCGACGAAGACCCGGTGGCTGGGGGCGTTGTCGTTGGACCGGTTGGCCTCGGGGACGATGCGGACACCCTTGGCCTGAACGCTGAGCGTCACGATCTCGCCCTGGTACTCGTTGCCGGACTTCTTGAAGGAACCGATGTTAGCCATGTCACTTCTCCTTTGCTGTTCGAACCCGCGACCATCGCGGCCTCGATGGCGATCTGCAGGCCGGAGGCGATCGACGACGCACCCGCTCGCGGGCCGGAGCAGAGCGGAGGATGGCGGCGGTGAGATTTTCTTGCCTCGCGAGGAATGGGCGAAGCCCAGGGGAAGAAAGTCTCACCGACGCCGTTGCGGCTCAGGCGATCGAGGCGCAGCCGTCCTCTGGCCAGATCCGCCAAAGAGAGGCCGTGGTCGCGCGCCGAACAGCATCCTCGGGAGAAGACGTGGCTGACGTGAAAGGTCCTGCACAAGAGAGCCGGCCGACCAGGCGAAGAGAAAGAAGCTGTGGCGTAGACGAAGGACGGGATCTCATCACGCACCTGCCTAAAGTAGAGGTAGACACCGCCCCGCAGAGGCATCCGGACCCAACCGCCGGTAAACAAATGACCAGCGGTATGGGCCGCCCTCGTCTTTTGTCGCAATCGACTCAATGACGGCCGCGACCCTAGCCTATCCACGAAGGCCATTGCGGCCATTTGAGGCAACGGACATGAAGATCGTGGTGGTTGGCGGCAGCGGCCGGATTGGGGAGAAGCTCGTCTACAATCTCCGCCAAGATGGCTACAGCGTATTTGATGCCTCGCCTTCATCCGGCGTGAACGCCACTACCGGCACCGGGCTAGTGAAGGCTTTGACGGGCGCCGAGGTCGTCGTCGACGTGTCGAATTCACCATCCTCAGAAGGACAGACAGCATTGAGGTTCTTCGAGACTTCGGGCCTCAGGCTTCTGGCTGCCGGCAGGGCTGCCGGGATCAGCCACCACATTGCCCTGTCGGTCGTGGGACTCGACCGGCTCCTGAGCAGTGACTACTTCCGCGCCAAGAAGCTCCAAGAGGATCTGATCAAGGCCTCGATGATCCCCTACACCATCCTGCGTTCTACCCAGTTCTTCGAGTTGATCAGCGACGTTGTGCAGACGGGCACCGAGAGCGGCATCGTCATTTCGCCCGCCCTGGTACAGCCAATCGCAAGTGAAGATGTTGCGGATACCTTGGCCGACATTGCGATCGGCCAACCGCTGAACCGTACGGTCGAGGTCGCCGGTCCTGAAAAATTCCGCCTCGACGAGCTCGCTACAGAAATTTTGACCGCTTACGACGATAGACGTCGGATTGTTTCGGATGTCCACGCGCGCTACTTCGGCGTTGAGCTCGGCGAGCGATCGCTCCTTCCGGAAGAGACTGCCTGCATTGCCTCTAGCCGGTTCGAGGACTGGCTGCGTCAGACGCTCCAGCCATCATTTCCTCCTCCTCTCGCGCCGCGCAGCAAACGAATGACGGTATCGACACACTGAACTGCGATGACGTTGGCGTCGTGGGTGTCGTGACGGATTGTTTGGATGATGGACGGAACTGACGAGGCAACAATGGCAAAGCCCGCGAAAGTCACCGACAGCTGGTTCATCCGCGGCCTACGCAGCCGGTGTCCTGCCTGCGGGGAAGGTCACCTCTTCCGCACCTTCATGAAGGTTGCCGACCATTGCGAAAAATGCAGCGAGCCGTTCCGTTACCATCGCGCGGACGACTTCCCGGCCTACCTCGTGATTGTCTTGGTCGGCCATCTCGTGCTGCCGCTGGTACTCTATGTCGAGACTGCGTTCTCACCGCCATACTGGGTGCATGCGCTGTTGTGGCTGCCAATCGTGACGGGTCTCGCCCTCGGGATGCTGCAGCCGGTCAAAGGCCTGATCGTAGCGATGCAGTGGCACATGGGCATGCACGGATTCGCTGCTTCCAAGCTGGCGCGGGCAAGGCGCGCATAGTCATGCGGAGGACGAGAAATTGGCTAAGCGTGAACCGATAAAATAGTCGATATCCCCTCCCAAATAGCCAACGGAGTGCTTCACCTGTCGACTATCTCTCCACTGCCTGGAAAGGTCGCCCTCGTCACCAGTGGTTCGCACTCGATTGGCGCAGCGAGAGCAAAGCGTCTTAACGCGGACGGCGGCCGCCGCATCACCTAACAATGCCTCGCCCGAAAAGACCGCCGAAGTCATGAATGCGTGCTAGAGGCCGCGCTCTCGCGGCCCATAGCGTGCCGCCTGATCAGCCATAGTCAAGACGGCGCGTGCAGGGGTGACCGATTCGCCTGCCCGGTCACTAGGTGCTCACTAGAGCCATTTTGGCACATCGATACGGCGAGAATGGCGAAGCTTGTCGATCAAGGTGCTCGCGTTTGCGTCCACGGAAATCGAATGGCGATGCGCCGCCGGCAGGAATTTCGTGACGACCATATGGTCGATGAACCCCAGAAACGCCGTGAAGAAACCGGCGGTGTTCAACAGGCCTACCGGTTTATCGATCTCTGAAAGTTGGTTCATGGTCCACACTTCCATGAGCTCTTCGATGGTCCCGATCCCTCCTGGCAGCGCGATGAAGGCATCTGCAATCTCAACCATGCGCTCCTTCCGGCTGCGCAAGGTCAGGGCAATTTCATGCCTGGTCAGACCTGAATGCGACTGCCCGCGTTGATGCAGGCCTTCAGTGATCACGCCATGGACCGCGCCACCGGCCTCTAAAGCCGCGTTGGCGACGACACCCATCAGCCCCTTTGTCGTTCCGCCATAGATAGTGGTTATTCCCTGGCCTCCCAGGGCCCGACCGAGCGCGCGCGCACCGTCGGCGAATTCCTCCGATGCGCCGTGGTTCGATCCACAAAACACGGCAATCGCCTTGATTGAACGTATCGTCATTTGGCTTGCTTTCGATCCGGCATTGGGAATTCTCGTGGACACGTTAGGTCCACGGCCGCCCCATCGTCGATTGAGACGAAAGACGAGGACAGCCCCTACCGCCGGTCATCGTGCGGGCCGGCATTTGGGCGCGGATACCTCTGCAGGGCGTGTCCGCCTCCACCCTATGGAGGAGATATCTGGCCGTACGTCTGTCTTGTCGCCGGCTGCACGCTGCGCAACATCAGTCTTCACAACGCAAATCGCGCTATCTGAACGAGCCGGCTGGCTCAGCCGAGAGGATCTTTGAAATGGTTACCCAAATCCGGCCTCCATCGACAATGATGCCCATGGACCTCCAGTCCGCTCAAACGAATATCCCCAATTCAGCAGCTGTCAGCGGGTCGATTGTCCAAAGCAGGGCCATTCTGGTCGAGCACATACGTATCGACTCCAACAGGCGCTATGACGACGTACAGGCGGCGCTGGAGCTACTGCCGCAATTTGACAACCGGATTCGCGGTCTTCTGCGGGATGGCAAGATTGGTCGCGTCAGAAGCGAGCTGCAGGCCATCCAGGGCGACGCCCATCTCATGATCTTCTCGATCGCGGCGCATGGAGACTGGTTGCAGATCGTTTCCGGGAAGCGCAAGGCGGCGCAGTATGTGATCGGCAATGTGCTGGTCTCGACCCAGATGACGCGGCACCGGCTGGCAGCGGGACTCTATGCGCCGCTCAGGGTCATGCTCTACGAGAACGACGCGGGCACCGCCACCATCGAGTACGACCGACCATCGACGCTCTTCGGCCAGTATGGCGACGCAAGGGTGACTGCCGTGGCCAAAGAGCTCGATCGGGAAATCTACGACGTGTTGATTCATGCGGCCGGGTGAAGGCGCGCGGGCGGACGACGAACACCGCCATCAGTCTTCTTCAATTCTTTCACGAAAGGTTGTCCGCCATGACCGTCATCAAGGCCGCCGCCGTGCAGATCAGCCCGGTGCTCTATAGCCGCGAAGGCACGATAGACAGGGTTGTCCGGAAGATCCTCGAGCTGGGCGGGAGGGCGTCCAGTTCGCCATCTTCCCCGAGACGATCGTGCCTTACTACCCGTACTTTTCCTTCGTGACACGCCCTTTCGAAATGGCCGCGGAGCACATCAGGCTGCTCGAACAGTCCGTGACCGTGCCGTCGGAGGCCACCCACGCCATCGCCGAAGCCGCCAGAGCAAGCCGGCATGGTGGTGGCGATCGGCGTCAACGAGCGCGACGGCGGCACCCTCTACAATGCCCAGTTGCTCTTCGATGCCGACGGCACCTTGATACAACGCCGCCGGAAGATCAGCCCGACACATCACGAACGGATGATCTGGGGACAGGGCGATGGGTCCGGCCTTCGTGCCGTCGATAGCGCAGTGGGCCGTGTCGGGCAGCTGGCGTGCTGGGAGCACTACAATCCCCTGGCTCGCTACGCCCTGATTGCGGATGGCGAGCAGATCCACGCTGCGATGTATCCTGGCTCGTTCGGCGGGCCGCTTTTCGCCGACCAGACGCAAATCAACATCCGTCAACACGCCTTGGAATCCGCCTGCTTCGTGGTCAACGCCACAGCCTGGCTGGACGCCGAACAGCAGGCCCGGCTCATGCAGGACACGGGTTGCCCGATCGGCCCGATCTCCGGTGGCTGCTTTACGGCGATCGTCTCACCGCAAGGCGAATTGATGGGTGAACCCATACGTTCCGGCGAAGGGGCGGTGATTGCCGACCTCGATTTCAGCTTGATCGACAAGCGCAAGCGCCTCATGGACGCGCGCGGCCACTACAGTCGGCCGGAACTGCTCAGCCTGTTGGTCGATCGCACGCCTGTCGCCCATGTCCACGAGCGCGATGCGGCCGTCGGAGAACAGCTCGACGTGGCCCAAGCTCACCGGGACGTGGCAGCCTGATCGGTTCCCGGCTGCTGATCGTGTAACGAAAGTTTTGCGGCCATCGTGACAAGGTCGGCGAGAGAGCCCGCTTTCATTTTTCGCATGACCTTGCCCCGGTGGGCCTTCACGGTGATCTCGCTGATGCCGAGTTTGAATCCGACCTGCTTGTTCAGCTGGCCGGTGACGACCAAAGCCATGACCTGGCGCTCGCGGGAGCTGAGCGACGCGTAGCGGTCGTGGAGTGTCTGCCGCTCGGTTTCATGGCTGAACGCGATGCGGCTGCGCTCGATTGCCTGTCGGATCGCCTCCAGTATCACCTCGTCACTGAATGGCTTCGTCAGGAACTCGACGGCGCCCGCCTTCATCGCCTGGACCGAAACCGGCACGTCGCCATAGCCCGTAATGAAGATGATGGGCATGTCCATGCGGTCGCTGGCGACGCGCTTCTGCAGATCGAGACCGTTGAGGCCGGGAAGATTGAGGTCGAGAATCAGGCAGCTCGGAACCCGGGCGCGCGGCTCGGACAGGAATTCCTGCGCCGACGCGAATGTCTTCGGTTGCCAGCCTGCAAACCGGATCATCAGGTCGAGCGATTCGCGAACCGAGACGTCGTCGTCGACGACAAACACGATCGGGGTGGCGTGCGGCATGATTGCTGACCTCGATCCTTGGTCAGGCGCGTTGCATGAGCTCAGGAAAGTCGACGGCGAACGTATGTCGACGGTGCGCTTGGTACCGCTCCCGGTCAACTCGTCTTGTTGAGCGCTGTAGCATTGCGAATGAGAGACTGCAGTGTGGAGCATCACCTAGGCCGCGAACTCATAAATCGTCAGGCCGGAAGACGAAAATCGGGGGTCCAACCCAGCTCCACGCGTGCCTTTTCGGTCGCAACGTGGCTGTTGGATTGCGCGATGTTATAGATGCCCGGGTCGCCGTGGTCGATGGCCAGCAGAGCGGCATAGGCCGCCGCATCGACGTGAATGGGCGCATGATTTGACGGCCGCTCCGAAGCGGTTCCCGGGCCATAAAGCTGGCCGTAGCGAAGGACGACACCCTCGAGCGGCGGCGATTTCAAAGTGAGATCTTCCAGCGCGATCAGTCCCTGCACGTTGATGGCGCCATCTCCCTCGGCCCCGGCATCGAGCGGGTCGGTCTCCGCGTGCGGCTCGGCCCCCGGCGCATAGGCCCACGCGATGCTTTGCGCCACCAGCCGGCGCGCACCCGCCGCAAGGGCGGCCCTGACGAGGTTCCGCGTTCCTTCGCCACGGATGCGGGCGGTACGAATGATCGCCGCTCCCATCTCACGCGGATCAAGATCCTTCGGGAGGTCGGTGAGCTGATGGATCACGATATCCGGGCGTGCCGCTGCGACGGCGCGGGACAGCGCCGTCGCATCGAAGACGTCGACCACGACCGGGTCCGCTCCCAGTGAGCGCAGCGCGTCGGCTTTGGCTTTTGACCTGGTGCTGCCACAGACGAATGGCCAGCGCTGTGCAGGAGCGGCGTCAGGCGACTGCCGATGGCCCCGGACGCGCCGGCGAGGAAGATCCTGTAACTCATCATCGTTACTCCTTTGTCACCTTGCGGCGGTCCAACAGGCGACGCTAACCGCTACGGAGCCGGACTCGGTCACGAAGTGCCTCGTCGGACGTTTCTGGCTGCAAGCCTTTGACGGCAGGCAAACGACCACGCGCAAATTGCTGCGTGACTCTCGACACGCGCTCGCCGAGGTGTTCGGCGGTCAGAAGATCGGATTCGGGTGGCGCAAAGTCAGGTCCTTGATCGGCATTCGACTGTGCCGCAGCACCGAGCCAGAAGCCTAGCCGATTGAGGTCCTGCTCCGAGCCATGCGTACTGTTGTTGCCTGCCGGCAGGCCGAGATTGACCCAGTGCATGCCATGTTGAGCCGCAAGGATGGCAAATTGGGTCAGTGTTGCGAGCTTGTCCCCAGACCGCGACCCCGAGTTTGTGAAGCCTGCCGCGATCTTGTCCTTCCAGGCGCCCCTGGCGTAGGATTTTGACGTCGAATCCATGAACATTTTGAACGGTCCGGACACGCTTCCCATGTAGGTCGGGGCGCCGAAGATGATCGCGTCTGCAAGTTCGAGATCATCGAAGCGGCCTTGAGCCTCGTCTGACGTCAGATAGAGGACGGATGCGCCCGCGACCCGTTCGATTCCACGCCGCACGGCTTCCGCCTGCCGCGCAGTGTGACCGAAGCCGCTATGAAATACTACGGCAACCGTGATTGGAATGGCTGACATTTGGATTGCTTGCATGGGCCAACCTCCTGAAAGTCCGTGCGGCTTCGGCTCTAAACAGCCGACATTAATGCAGTTGCCAGAACACGCCGGTGCATCTTCGTTGTCTCCGCACTTTCGCCGGATAGAGATGACGCCGCGACGAAAGCAAATCTATTGCACCATGGTGTTGGCGATACGTTGGTATCGATGGCGTGGCGGCATCTGGGATCGGATCACGAATGGCCTGGCGAATGCTCACAACGCGGCAGTGCACGCCCTAGTCAATTTGGAGGGCGGCATCGATTGCCTTGCGCAGGGCGGCATCGCTGAAGGGCTTGAGAAGGCACTCCACGGCCCCCGCGGCGAGCATGCGCGGGCGGACGGTCTCGTCGCCGTGCGCCGTGATGAAGACGATCGGAATGGCCTGCCCGCGCAGCTTGAGCTCCTGCTGCAGGTCGGGCCCGGACATGCCCGGCATGGCGATATCGAGAATCAGGCACTTGGTCTGGCCGATGGAATCGGACGCGAGAAACTCCTCGGCCGACGAGAAAGCCCGGACCGAGAAGCCGAATTCCCTGATCAGATCGGGCAGCGACTCGCGCACCAATTCATCGTCATCGACAATCGACACAAGTGAACGACCGACCATCATGATTGCCTCATGGTCCGTTCGCCGGCATCAGGCCTTCGCGTCGCACCAAATCCGTGAATGCCTTTCGTATCGGCCGGTCTGCAGGGAATGGAAAACGAAACCGTGGCCCCGGGGCCGTCATTCGGCACTGCCCATAGGCGTCCGTGATGCCTCTCGACAATCGAGCGACTGACGGACAAGCCGATGCCCATGCCGTTGTCCTTTGTCGTGTAAAAGGCGTCGAACAGCCTGTCGGCATCTTGAGGCGGAAAGCCCACGCCTGCGTCTTGCACCATCACGCGTACATGGTCGCCGTCATCCTGCTCGGTCCTGATCAGCAACCGCCTTGGTCGGTCATCGATGCTGCTCATCGCGTCCGAGGCATTCTGGAGGAGATTGAGGATCACCTGTTGAAGCTGGACCCGATCACCCGTGACCGGCGGGAGTACACTGGCAAGCTTGGTTTCCAGTATCACTCGATTTCTGTGAAGATCGCCCAACGACAGGGCAAGTACCTCGCGCGTGGCTTCATTCAGATCGAGCGATTCGGTCGTCGCATTCCTCTTGCTGAAGAGTGCGCGCAATCGCTTGATCACATCGGATGCACGATTGCCGTCGCGGATCGTGCGTTGTGCCGTTTCGCGTGCGCCTTCGACATTTGGCGGATCGGCCGCGAGCATCCGCAGGCAAGTGCTGGCATTGGTTACGATGCCGGACAGCGGCTGGTTGACTTCGTGGGCGATCGACGCAGTCAATGCGCCAAAGCTTGCGACTCTGGCTACGCGCGCGAGTTCCGAGCGAGCCTCGCCGAGTGCCTGCTCGCCAAGCCGGCGCTGGGTCACATCCTGAACCGCGCCGATGTATTCAAGGCGGCCATCCCTGTCGCGGGTGGCGTGTCCGATCAGGTGCAGGTATTTGACCGAACCATCGGGCATCTGCAGGCGATGGTCGTATTCAAAGTCGCCGCCGTCGCCGCGCGCCCGTTCAACCATGTCGAACATCATTGGCATGTCATCGGGGTGGACACGATCGCCGATCAGCTCGAGCGTCATCCGTACAGACGGATCAAACTCGAAAATGCGATAGATCTGCTCCGACCACACGATCTCGTCTGCCGCAACTTTCCAGGAAAAGGTACCCGTCAAGCTGAGGCGCTGGCCTTCGGCGAGAAATGCCTCACTGCGCCGGAGCTCGTCCTCCGTTGCCTTCCGCTCGGTGATGTCGCGCAGGTAGCAGGTGAATGATGGTGGCCCCTCCAGCGGGATAAGGGAGATCGCCAGTTCGACCGGAAATTCGCTCCCGTCGGCGCGTGCCGCCGTCATCTCCACGCGCCGGCCGATGAGCCGCGGTTCTCCCGTGGCCAGGTATCGGGCCAATCCCTGCCGATGCTTCTCCCGAAGCGACGGCGGGATGATGGCATCGGCCAGCTGCTTTCCCACGACGTCCTCCCGGCGATAACCGAAGGTCCGCTCTGCCGCCGGATTGAATTCGACGATGTTCCCTTCGTGGTCGATCGTGATGATGCAGTCGAGCGCTGCGTCCAATATCGCTGCCTTGCGCGCTTCGCTGCGCTTGAGTGCGTCGTTACCCTGCGCACGGTCGATAGCGATGCTGGCGATGTGCGTGAACTGATCAATCAAGCCCAGTTCCTGGGGCGTCGGTGTTCGAGGCTCGTGGTAGTAGACGGCGAAGGCACCCAGCACCTTGCCGGCGGTAGACGAAATTGGTGTCGCCCAGCATGCCCGCACGCCATGTGCTACCGCCATCGGGCGCCAGGCGTCCCATCGGTTATCTAACGCGAGGTCAGCAGCAATGACTTGTTTGTTCAGGGACACGGCCATTGCGCAAGGACCGGTATCGACGTGTACAGGACGGTCAATCATCGGGTTGGTCAAACCGGCCGGGAGGCTTGGTGCCGCTCCTTCTTCGAGACGTGTGTAGCTTGGATCGACCAATACAACGCTGCAGTAGCAGCCGGTCACTGTGTTCTCGACCAGCCGACAGAGTGCTTCAAGTATCTCCGACATTGGTCGGCGATCCGCCACCATCTCAAGCAGCTGCTTCTCGCCGGTGAGCAGTGCTTCAGCCCTCTTCCGGTCATCGATGTCGGTATTCACAATGTACCAGCGGACGACACGCCCTCGCGCATCCATGAGGGGCATCACGCGCCCATGGAACCAACGATAGACGCCGTCGGCACGGCGAATGCGGTGATCGATATCGTATGGTTCCGAACGTCCCGTGGCGATCGCTCGCTCCGAGGCTGCGATCATCGACGGAAGATCGTCCGGATGGATCGCTTCGCTTGCTCTGCGGCCTTTCAGTTCTTCGAGCGTTGCGCCCAGGTACTCGAGGACATGGCGGTTGGCGTTCTCGATTTCGCCGGCCGGCGTCAGGAAAGCGATCATGGCCGGAATGATGTCGGCGACCGAGCGATGGTCATCGTCGCCGCCGGGTTGACCCATCGCGGACCGCCTGAGGCATCGATGTCGGTGCCTGTTCCGCACCACTTGACGATCTGCCCGGAAGCTTCGGCCAGTGGCCTCGTGCAGAATTGGAACCAGCGATACTCTCCATCGAGGCGCCGCAGGCGCGCTTCCATGCTGCCCGCCTCGCCGGCCGCCAGGATGGATCGCCAGCGCTCGAGCAGGCCGGGCCGGTCGTCGGGATGGATGGCAAGCTGCCAACCCGATCCATGGGCCTCGTCGACGCTGAGCCCGGTATAGGCGCACCAATGTCGATTGAGAAAGTCGACCTGCCCATCCGGCTGCGCAGTCCATACCAGTCCCGGAAGCGAATCGACGACGGTGCTGAGATCGTTCTCCATGCGGGTCCTTTCGCGACGGCCGCCACGACCGGACAATGCGCCAGTCTGCGGCCGGACGTCGATCATACCTTGGTGTCGGTGTTCCGTGAGGCCGCTCCGCGGGCGGCTCTGTGCCACGCCGTCCAGCACCAGCTCTCCCGACGTGAGCTGACACGAAAGTATCGACGACACCATGGTCCAATGGCGTCGCCTTCGGTTCGGCGCCATCCCTACAGAGACAATCGTTGTCGGGGGACAGCCATGACCGCTATGCAGCCAGCACCAAAACCGCAAGATGTCCGTCGCCAATTGGCCGGAGCGCCGAAAGGCAGGCGCGATCGTAGCCCCGCGGAATGTTGGTGATGCAGAGACAGTCTTCGTCATCGAGGACGACATTTCCGTGCGGGAAGCCCTGTGCGGCCTTCTTCAGTCGGTTGGTCTGCAGGTGCAGGCATTTGCCACGCCGGTCGACCTGCTGGGCAATGGGCGGTTCAGGGACGCGAGCTGCATGGTCGTCGACATACGCTTGCCGGGGATGAGCGGGCTCGACTTCCAGGCCGCACTCGCGCAGGCAAGGATCAACACGCCCCTTGTCTTCATGAGTGGGCATGGCGACGTGCCCATGACGGTAAGAGCCATGAAGGCAGGAGCGGTCGACTTTCTGACCAAGCCGTTCCGGGATCAGGACATGCTGGATGCGGTGGCGATGGCCATTGAGCGCAATCGTGCGCGTCTCAGCACCGAGAAGTCGACCGCCGAGCTGCACGCGCATCTGGGGACGCTGAGTCGGCGCGAGCGCGAGACAATGCTGCTCGTGACGACTGGTCTGATGAACAAGCAGGTGGCGGGTCACCTCGGCCTGAGCGAAGCCACGGTGAAGATGTACCGAGGCCAGGCCATGAGGAAGATGGGCGCGAGGTCCCTGGCCGAGCTCGTGAGGATGGCCGAGGTTCTCGGTCTGCATGCGGGCGACGGGCGGGCGGAAAGCTCCGCATCGGCTGGAGCCGACCATGAAGGCCTCTAAGAGTATCGTCCTCATCGGGGCATCCAGCCAAATGGGGCCGGCTTGTCGTCGCCGACCTCACGCAACGGCTGACGCGGAGAACTACACGCCGGTCTCGCTGCTGCGCTCAGCCGGCCAACGACGACGATGGCGCAATCCGCGTCAGCTGCTCGCACAGGTTCCTTCGATTGCATAGAGGGTCGTCATGAACATGGCCTGGGCACTGCTTGGCATCGCCGGCATCCTCGAGATCGCATTCGCCTACAGCATGAAGTCGTCCGAAGGCTTCACGCGCTTAATACCGGGACTGCTGACGGTCGCCACCGGCATGTCGAGTGTCTTTCTTCTTTCGCTCTCGCTGCGGACGCTGCCGGTGGGGACCGGCTATGCGGTTTGGACCGGCATCGGCGCTGCCGGCACGGCAATCCTGGGAATGGCGATGTTGGGCGATTCCGTTGCGCCGATGAGAGTGCTCTGCATTGTTCTCATCCTGGCGGGCGTTGTCGGACTGAAGCTGGTCTCGGGAAACTGAGAGCGCTGCGCGTGGCAGGTAGAAGCTCCTTACCGACCAACCGACGTGGTCGGCCAGACCTTCGTCCGAATATCGCGACCGCTCCTCGGATCGTTATGAAATGGACAGTCCGGATAAACACTAAGGAGCCTCCAATGACCCAACGCTTGAACTACACGACCATCGCGCCAGCCGGTGCAAAGGCGCTCGGCGGCGTCTACGGCTACATCCTACAGTGTGGCCTGCCCGGTTCGCTGGTGAACCTGGCCTATTTGCGTGTCTCGCAGATCAACGGCTGTGCCTATTGCATCGACATGCACTCGCGCGACCTGATCAAGGGCGGCCTTGCCATCGAAAAGCTCGTGCTGGTCCAGGCTTGGCGCGAGGCTGGTGGTCTGTTCGACACACGCGAACGCGCGGCGCTGGCCTGGGCTGAAACCGTCACCCGCGTTGCCGACACCACCGTGCCGGACGCCGAGTTCCAGGCCGCCTCGGCCGTGTTCTCCGAGAAGGAACTCACCGACCTGACGATCGCGATCGGCCTGATGAACACTTACAATCGGTTGGCCATCGGATTTCGGATTCCGCCGGCTGCAAAGGGGGTCTGAGATGTTCTCGTCCCCCAGTCCATGCCCCTGATGCGGATGACATTCGCCAATAGGCAACGTGAGTTTCTCCACCTCGGCGCGAAGATCGGGATCAGCTTCGGAAATGAGTTCCGAAATCTCGAGCCAATCTTCACGCGTGAGCGCGCGCTGGCGGTCAAGGCACTCGTCGGAGTTCCTGGCAGCGGCGCTTCGCGCGGACGTGCGAGCGAGCACTGAAGCAGAACGTTGATATTGCGTGAGGACAGCCGGGCATTGGTGCCGGTCGGCGTCGAGAGGCTGTCACTTTCCTCTCGACCCGTCGGCTTCGGCCCTGATCAATTGTGCCATCGAGGCATGTGCGAAGATTGGACTTCGCGTGCTGGGCGAGCGCCGAGCGCTACTTCGCCATGTTGATGATCTTGACCTGGGTGAATGCTTCGAGCCCTTCCTGACCCAATTCGGCGCCGATACCCGATTGCTTGGCGCCACCGAAGGAAATATCGGGCGACACGTCGAGAAACTTGTTGATCCAGACAGTACCGGTCTCGATCTTGGCTGCCACCTGGAACGCCCGATCGAGATCCTTCGCCCATACCGTTCCGCCAAGTCCATAGTCCGAGTCGTTGGCACGCGCGATCGCGTCGTCGACGTCGGAATAGCGCAGCACCGGAACGATCGGGGCGAACTGTTCCTCTCTCACCAGTCGCGCGTCGTCGGGGATGTCCCGGACGATCGTCGGCTGGATGAAGTAACCCTTGCGGTTGAGCACCTCGCCGCCGGCAACGATCTTGCCGTTCCGCTTGGCATCCTCGAGGAAGCCCTTGACCTTCTCGAACTGCGCCTTGTTCTGCAGCGGGCCCATCTGCGTCCCCTGCTTCAGCCCATCATCGACCACTGACTCGCGCGCCAGGCGTCCCAGTTCCTCGCAAATCTGGTCATACTGCGAATTCATGGACGTAGAGCCGCTTGGCCCCAAGGCAGAGCTGGCCGGCGTTCATCATCGCGGCGACGAACAATTTGGGAGCAACCTCGATGGGATCGACGTCATCGAGCACAATCGCGGCGTCGTTGCCGCCCAGCTCCAGGGTCAACCGCTTCAACGTGCCGGCCGCGCTGCCCATCACTTTCTTGCCGGTCGCGGTCGAGCCGGTAAAGGCGACCTTGGCCACATCAGCGTGACTCGAGAGCGCATCACCCAGATCATTGTGATCGACGATGACGTTGATCACGCCCGCGGGCAGGATCTCGCCACAGATCTCCCCGAACCGGAGCGTCGTCAGCGGCGTCGTTGGCGCCGGCTTCGCGACCACCGTGTCGCCGGCAAGCAGCGCCGGTGCCACCTTGATGACGAGCAGGAGCATCGGGAAGTTCCACGGCACGATCGCCGCGACCACACCGAGCGGGATGATGCTGCCGCACGATCTTTTGTGTAGCGTCTTCCTTCAAGACTTTGTCTGGCAGATCGAGCGTCGCGTAGTGGCGAATAACCGTGATGGTAAAGCCGATCTCCCAGTGCGCCTCGGAAAGCGGCTTGCCCTGCTCCAGGGTCAACAACCGCGCGAACTCGTCCTGTCTCGCTTCCAGTGCGTCGGCCAACTTGGCCAGCAGCGCACCGCGCTCGCGAATCGGTTTGGCCGACCAGGCGGGGAACGCCGCCTTGGCGGCGGCGATCGCCTCGTTGAGCTGCGCGCGATCCGCCCGCGGCGCCTCCGCCAGCACTTCCTCGGTCGCGGGGTTGATGACATCAAGCCTTGCGGCGCCGGATACGAGCTTGCCGTTGATCAGTAACTTGAATTCTCTCATTGCTCTCTCCTCACTGCCATCATCCAGACATCAGATGACACCGAGTTGGAGATGGAGCTATCAGACCAAGGTGTTGCCGACACCTTGGTGTCGATTGGCGCGCACCCGCCGATACTCATCGCCTTCGAACAGACTGGGCGTGGCTAAGCAGACATAGAAAGCCCCGCCCGGTCTCCCGGGCGGGGCTCTGGGGGCGTCGGCTTACTCGCCGTTCTTCTTGCGGCTGCGCGACCAGATCAGGGTGAAGCTCTCGCCGTCCGGATCATCGAACAGGTTGGCGAAGATGGGCGCCGTGAAGCTCGGATCGTCGAGCTTGAGGGAGAGGTAGTCCCTGCCCTCGTTCGACTGCTTCGACCAGGCGGCCCCGATCTCGGCACGGCCGACGAAGACCCGGTGGCTGGGGGCGTTGTCGTTGGACCGATTGGCCTCGGGGACGATGCGGACACCCTTGGCCTGAACGCTGAGGGTCACGATCTCGCCCTGGTACTCGTTGCCGGACTTCTTGAAGGAACCGATGTTAGCCATGTGACTTCTCCTTTGCTGTTCGAACCCGCGACCATCGCGGCCTCGATGGCGATCTGCAGGCCGGAGGCGATCGACGACGCACCCGCTCGCGGGCCGGAGCAGAGCGGAGGATGGCGGCGGTGAGACTTTCTTGCCTCGCGAGGAATGGGCGAAGCCCAGGGGAAGAAAGTCTCACCGACGCCGTTGCGGCTCAGGCGATCGAGGCGCAGCCGTCCTCTGGCCAGATCAGCCAAAGAGAGGCCGTGGTCGCGCGCCGAACAGCATCCTCGGAGAAGACGTGGCTGACCCAGAAGGTCCTGCACAAGAGAGCCGGCACGCCAGGCGAAGAGAAAGAGGCCGTAGCGTAGGAAAAGGACGGCATTCCATCAGAGGCCAACCAGTCCAATGACATTGCCCCAGCCATCGGGTCTTCGTCGGCCGTGCCGATATCGGGGCTGCTTGGTCGAAGCAGTCGAACGAGGGCCGCGACTATCTCTCCTCAAGCTCGACGACCCGAGCTTCACGGCGCCCATCTTCGCCAACCTGTTCGATGATCCGGATGGCGAGCGCTACACCCTGATCTGGTCGTGGCGGCCGCAAGTCAACGGCTGACTGAGCCGCGCCCTCCACGGAGTCCCGCCCGGCCGACGGCGGGATAACGAGCGCCATGCGCGCAAAGGCAGTCGCGCCAACGACAATGGCGCCAGCGGCGGCAAAGGCGTGTTGCCAATCCTCCGGCAGGCATGCCGATGCCGGCAAGCGCGAAGCATAGCTGATAGCCGGCGACGGCCGCGGGTACGGCATAGATCAGCCCGATGAAGAGGCGGATCAACGGTGTGCGGACGGTGGTCAAGACAATCTGTCCGAGCACCAAGATCGTCACGCCGACGAGGAAACCGACGACCAGTGCCCCGATGAGGCCCGCGCCACTATGAAAGGCAGCCAAGCCTGCACTCAGTCCAGCGAGAAAAGGAAGTGCATAGACTGCCAGCGTGAACAGCAGCCAGCAGAAGAAGCCGAGGCCGAAGATGCTGAGAACGATACCGATGGCCATGGTGGATCTCCGTGACACAGGTCGAGCACCTGCGCCTTCCACCACCACCACGGCGCGTTTGAATGATAGTCGAATGAGAAGTTGGCAGAAAGGCGGCGCTCACGCGCCGCCCGTGCCGAAGCGCCAGACCGGGATGCCGAGCTTCCGGGCCTTGTCGGCGAGGTTCTCCTGGATGCCCGAACCGGGGAAGACGATGACGCCGATCGGCAGGACCTCCAGGATCTGGTCGTTGCGCTTGAAGGGTGCAGCCTTGGCGTGGCGCGTCCAGTCCGGCTTGAACGGGATGTGCGTCACCTTGCGAGTGTCGGCCCAGCGGGCGGCGATGCGCTCGGCGCCGGTCGGCGAGCCGCCATGCAGCAGGACCATGTCGGGATGCTTGGCGTGGACCTTGTCGAGCGTGCTCCAGATCAGCTGATGGTCGTTGAAGTCGGCACCACCGGTGAAGGCGATCTTCGGTCCGGCGGGTACCAGCAGTTCGGTCTCGGCCCGGCGCCGGGCAGCCAGGAACTCCCGGCTGTCGATCATCGCGGCGGTGAGCGCCCGATGGTTGACCATCGACCCGGTGCGCGGCCGCCAGGCCGAGCCGGTGCAGGCCTCGAAGCGATCGGCGGCCTGGTCGCGGAAGAGTTCCATGGCATTGCGGCGTTCGATCAGCGTCAGGCCCTGGGCGATCAGACGCTCGAGCTCGACCGAGCGGACCTCCGAGCCGTTCTGCTCCCGCTGGCTGCGATGCTGCGCCCGCTCGTTGTCGTCGAGCTCGCGCTCGATCCGGTCGACGCTGCGATGGAACAGGTTGACGGTCGACCACAGCAGGTCCTCGAGATCGGGTTCGAGGCGGGTGTCCGTGAGCGTCGAGACGAGCGCGTCGAAGATGTCGACGACGGCGCCGGCGATGATCTCGGCTTCCGGCAAGCGGCCGCGGGTCGGGCTCGTCCTGGAAGGGACGATGACCATAGAGCTGCAGCTCGGTGAGGACGTGATCGGTCGGGGATGCGGCGTGCACGGGCTCGAAGTCGGGATCGTCGTTGGTCGCCATGGTGATGTCCTTTCTCGGATCGGCCGCGCCCATCGCGGCCTTCGTGGCGATCGACAGACGGCGGGCAGACCGGTCCTGCACCGCGCGCGGCCGGAGCGCAGCGGAGGACGGCGGGCCGAGGCTTTCTTGTCTCGCGAGGAATGCCGGCGCAGCCGGCAGGGGAAGAAAGCCGCAGGCCCGCCGTTGCGGGACCGGGCTGCCTGCCGTCCGATCGCCCCTCTAGAAGGCCGGGGCGCGGCCTCTTCCGATCCGAAGGGCATCAAGGCGACCGACCACGAAGCGATTGGCCGTGCCCGTCGTCATCCCGTCACGGTCATGTCCGAGGCCATGAAGCGCACGACGTCCTGCGGGACGAGTTGCTGGCGCACAGATGCCCGGAAGTCTTCGATCCCCAGCCGGCGGAGATCCTCGTTGAAGTCGTCGAAGCTGGGCGACAGGCCGAGCGTCTCGATCCCGGCGGCCGTCGGCGCGGTGGTGCCAGACTGGCCATCGCAGCATCGCCGGCCGGATCGCGGTCGCGTGCGACGTAGAGACGGCGCAATGTCGGTGGAAAGAGCAGCGCTGCCAGGTGGTTGGCAGAGAGAGCGGCGACCATCGGCAAGGTCGGCAGGATCGTGCGCAGCGACAGCATGGTCTCGATGCCTTCGCCCGCGGCCATCACATCGTCGACCACGCCAAAGCGGACGCCATGCCCCAGGAGATGGCCCATGGCCCGTCGCGGCGAATCGATGGGCGCCTTGTCCTGGCCCGACCGGTCGAGCCAGGTGCGATGCGCTCCGGTGATCCTGCCGCCAAGATCGGTCACCGCGGCGATCAGAGCCGGCCAGGTCTCGGTCGGGCTGTCCTCGTCGGCGCGATAGTAGCAGCGCGGATGGAAGCGCAACGGGTCGCCGGCAGCCATGGTGACGATGCCACGGCCGCGCAGGTAGGTTTCCGCAAGCGTGCCCGCGATCGGCTTGGACATGGCATAGAGACGGCGCGCCGACTCGGGCGAACCACGCGGCGCTGGAAGGCGGTCCTGCCGTGGAACTGGGTCAGGAGGCATGGCAAGGAACGCGCGTGCCTCCTCGAGGGTGTCGCGCAGCCGGTCGAGACCGCGGCTGAGCGCGATGAGGTCCAAGAAGGTCGCCATGCTCGCCGGTCGCGGCGTCGGTCCACTTGCCGGCGGCGCCCTTGCCATGGTCCGGACCGCTCAGAGCGGACAAACAGGCTGCGGCCTCGCGTGTTGGCGACATCGCCGACCAGCCAGTAGCGGCCCTCCCGATGGCCGTTGGAGAGGTAGTGACGGCACACCGCCTCGGCGTTGCGCGCGAGGCGGCGGGCCAGGTCCGCGGCGTGCGACGGCATGGCTGCCTCCTCACGCCGCGCCGATCGGCGATCCGGACGAGCGGGTAGCGCTCCATCAATTCCGCGAGGATCGCGGGACCGCTGCGCTGGTCGGAACGAACAGGCGGAGCTTCCAGGTGATGATCTCGGAGATCAGCCCCATCGCCTTCAGGCGATCGACCATGCCCTCGGTGAAGCCGCAGAGCTCGACCCGGAACAAGCCCATCACCTTGGCGCGGCGCAGGCTCAGCCCATCCTGCAGTTCGAGGATCGTGCGGCCGTCGAGAACGGCCGACCAGGCATCCGCGGGTGCGATGCTCACGCCTTCGGCGCTGACGGCCTGCGCGACCCAGGCCGGCGAGACCAGCCGGCCGATGACGCGTTCGCCGGCATCGGTCTGCAGGCGGTAGACCCGCATGGACTCGTCCGGCAGCCGCTTCCAGATCGGCAACAGCAGCCCGGTGACGATGTGAAGATCGCTGTCGGTGAAAGCGGGGATCTCGGCGAGTTCCCGCTCCCAGGCCTCGGCGAAGACGGCACGATCGGCCCGTTGCCAGTGGGTGTGCGCCAGCGCCGCCAAGGACATGGCTGTCCGCTCCATCGGGCGCAGCAGGCGGACACGGCGTTCGACCTCGCCATCGTCCAGCATGACGCTGGGCGCCGGGACCTGGACGGCGGCGCGGCCGGACTGCGCGTTCACCAGCAAGAGCCGCGCGCGGGTCGTCCGCGCGGTCCAACGCCTCGGCGAGCGTGAACGGCCGATTGCGCTCGCGCCGGCGGATGGTGAAGACCTGGGTCTCCGCGCCGGTCTGCGGATGGACATAGAGCGCGCGCCGGTCGGTCACCACCAGGCTCTCGGCGGTCAGCGTCTCGACCCCGACGTCGTAGGTGCCTGAGGCGCGCGCGCCCTCGATCTTGGCCTGGAGCAGCTCCTCGAAGGCGCCGAACAGCGTGTTCTGTAGCTCGATGGTGAGCGCCAGCAGCCGATTGAGGAAGGTCGTGATCGGCGGCAGCTCCTCGCGCAGGCTGCCATCCTGATCGGTCAGATGCAGGCCGGTGGCCGCCTGGAAGGCGTCCAGCGAGCAGCCTTCGACCTTGCCGGCGAACAGCAGGAGGTAGAGCTGGCGCAAGGCGGCCCGGCCATAGGGCGATTCGAGATTGTCGTCGGCCCGGAACAGGCCCTGGCCGCCGGTCTGGCGCTGGCCCTTGGTGATGGCGCCCAGCGTGTCGAGCCGGCGGGCGATGGTCGACAGGAAGCGCTTCTCGGCCTTCACGTCGGTGGCGATCGGCCGGAACAAGGGCGGCTGCGCCTGGTTGGTGCGGTTGCTGCGCCCCAGGCCCTGGATGGCCGTATCGGCCTTCCAGCCGGCCTCCAGCAGGTAGTGGACACGCAGGCGCTGGTTCCGGGCGCAAAGGTCGGCGTGATAGGAGCGGCCCGGTGCCGCCGGCATCGCGAGAAGACGAGGATGCGCTTGTCGTCGTCCATGAAGGCCTGCGCCTCGGCGAGATTGGCGGAGCCCGGGACGGTTCTCGACGCAGAGCCGGTCGCCCTTGCGCACGATCCGCCGCGACCGGCCCGTCACCTCGGCGACCATGTCGGTGCCGAAGCGCTGCACGATCTGGTCGAGCGCGCCCTGCACCGGGGCAAGCGAGGCAAGCCGCTCGATCAGGCGGTCGCGGCGCTCGACGGCATCGCGGCACTGCACGGGCTGGCCGTCGCGATAGACCGGCCGCGAGGACAGGTTGCCCTCGCCGTCGGTGAAGGGCTCGAAGAGCTGGGTCGGGAAGCTGTGCGCCAGGTAGTCGAGCACATACTCGCGCGGCGTGATGTCGACCTGGACGTCGCCCCATTCCTCGGTCGGGATGTCGGCAAGCCGGCGCTCCATCAGCGCCTCGCCGGTGGAGACGATCTGGACGACGGCGGCATGGCCCGCGTCAAGATCGCGCTCGATCGCCGCGATCAGCGTCGGCGTCTTCATCGAGGTGATCAGGTGCGAGAAGAAGCGCTGCTTGGCGGACTCGAAGGCCGAGCGAGCGGCGGACTTGGCCTGCGCATTGAGCGTGCCGCGCTCGCCGGTGACATTGGCGGCCTGCAGGGCGGCGTCGAGATTGTTGTGGATGATCTGGAAGGCGCCGGCATAGGCGTCGTAGATGCGGATCTGCTCGGGCGTGAGCGCGTGCTCGACCAGCTCGTACTCCACGCCCTCGTAGGAAAGGGAGCGCGCGGCGTAGAGGCCGAGCGACTTGAGATCGCGGGCGAGCACCTCCATGGCGGCGACGCCGCCGGCCTCGATCGCAGCCACGAACTCGGCGCGGGTGGCGAAGGGAAAGTCCTCGCCGCCCCAGAGGCCGAGCCGCTGGGCGTAGGCGAGATTGTGCACGGTGGTGGCGCCCGTGGCAGAGACGTAGACGACGCGCGCATTGGGCAGCGCGTGCTGCAGGCGCAGGCCCGGCACGGCCCTGCTGCGAGGGCGCCTGCTCGCCGCGCTCGCCCTTGCCGCCGGCGGCATTGGCCATGGCGTGGCTTTCGTCGAACACGATCACTCCGTCGAAGTCCGATCCCAGCCAATCGACGATCTGCTGGACCCGCGAAACCCTTTCCTCGCGCGCGTCGGTCCGTAGCGTGGCGTAGGTGGCAAAAAGGATGCCCTGCTCCAGGCGGATCGGCGCTGCCCTGGCGGAAGCGGGCGAGCGGCGTGATCAGCAGGCGCTCCATCCCAAGCGCCGACCAGTCGCGCTGGGCATCCTCGATCAGCTTGTCGGACTTGGAGATCCACACCGCCCGGCGGCGGCCCTGCAGCCAGTTGTCGAGAAGAATGCCGGCGACCTGGCGGCCCTTGCCGGCGCCGGTGCCGTCGCCCAGCATCCAGCCGCGCCGGAACCGCACGGCGTTCTCGGCGCCGTCGGGTGCCGCCGAGACGACATCGAAGGTCTCATCGACCAGCCCACGATCCGGCGAGATGGCCGCTATGGGCCTCGCCGGCATAGATGACGCTCTCGAGCTGGGCATCGGACAGCAGCCCATCGGCGACGACATTGGCCGGCAGGCGCGGCCGATAAGCCGGCTTGGGCGGCGCGACCGAAGCCATCGCCGCCGACTGCACGAGCCGCGTCGGATGCGGGCGCGCGCCTTCGATGCGGACCGACTGCAGGCCGTACGGCTCATACAGCGCTTCGGTGAGGCGGCCGCCCTCGGCCGGCTTCCAGTCGACGGTCTCATAGACCAGTTCGGTGCCGGCGGGCTCGAACGCTGTCGCCGCGCTCGACGCGTGGCGTGGCGCGGGTGCGGGCTCGGTGCGGACAGGGATGACGCGCGCGGCCTCCCGAACGAGGCTGGCTCCATCGACAGGCAAGCGCGCCGGGACGTGCTGCATGACCCACTCGAGCAGCGTGGCCGCATCAGGCGCCATGCCCGGCGATGCTGGAAACGACCTCGGATCCGGCGCGGCACGCGATCGATGACCGTCAGGCGGGTCTCGACCGCCGTGCCGTGGCGGGCATAGACACGACCATCGATCGCCGCGGAGAACACGACGCGGCCGCGTTCCTGGAGGCGGACAAAGGCGTCGCGCCAGGACGGATGGTCGGGAGAGACGCTGGCGCCAGTGATCGCGACCAGCCGCCCGCCATCGGCAAGGCGAGCGAGCGCCGACGCGACATGGCGTAAGGCGGCATCCGCAACGGCGCCGTCGACATGTGCCGCGACCGAGAACGGCGGGTTCATCAGGACGACGCTCGGCCGCAGTGCATCATCGAGATGGTCGTGGATGTGAGCGGCGTCATGCCGGGTGATCGAGACACCGGGAAAGAGCTGGTTCAGCAGTCCGGCGCGCCCCTCAGCCAGCTCGTTCAAGGACGAGCCGGCTGCCTGCGAGCTCCGCGAAGATGGCGAGCAGGCCCGTGCCTGCCGAGGGCTCAAGAACGAGGTCGGCCGGTCCGACTGCTGCCGCCGTGGCGGCGGCGAAGGCAAGCTCGATCGGCGTGGAGAACTGCTGCAGTGCCTGGCTCTCCTGGGATCGACGGGTATAGCTAGGCGATCGAGCAAGGCGACGTCCTGGAGCCAACCCCCACCGTCGTCTTCGAACAGGTCGCGCAGGACAGCACCACCAGCGGCCTCATAGCTCTCCAACCCCACGAAACGGGCTCGACGGTCCGTGGCGCGCACGGCGCTTTCGGTAAGCTGGCGCCGGATCAGATACGGCTCCTTGTTGTGGGACTGCCGCAGCGCCTCCCAGACCTGTTCTTGCCGAGCTTGGTCTGTGGTGACCGTGAAGGCCATGAGCTGCTCCAGCGTCATGCCGTCCTCGGCATAGATGTCGAGCAGCTTCTCGGAGACGGAGGCCAGGCGCAGGCGCTGCTTCACCACGGCTGGCGTCACGAAGAAGCGGGCGGCGATTTCCTCCTCCCCCGCACCCTGCTCATGCAGCGTTTTGAACGCGCGAAACTGGTCCAGTGGATGCAGATCAACCCGATGGGCATTTTCCGCGAGCGAGTCCTCTTCGACTGTGGTCAACGCGCCTGGATCTCGAACGACGCAGGGGATCAACGCCGTCTTTGAAAGGCGCTTCTGCTGGACCAGACGCTCAAGCGCCCGGTAACGGCGGCCGCCCGCTGGAATCTCGAACATGCCGGTCTCGGCACCATCGGCGTCGAGGACAGGCCGGACGTTGAGAGCCTGCAGGAGGGAACGTCGGGCGATGTCCTCGGCCAGCTCCTCGATCGAGACGCCGGCCTGGAGGCGGCGGACGTTTGACTGGCTTAGCACAAGCTTGTTGAAGGGAATGTCGCGCGAGGCGCTGAGGGTGATTTTCGGAACAGCTTTTGCCATGTTGGTGGACTCCGCGACGGACGGCCAAAAACTCTCTTTTGACCTCCAATCCGTCACAGAATTTGGCGCAGCCCTCTCACTCGCCTTCACTTCCCGACGCGCCATCTCAGGCTCGAATTGAGTTGATAGACCGGTGAGTACGGCAGAGCCGGTCTCCTGGAAAAACACCTGCGCAACTCGCGCGCCGTTGGCTTTGACTGCATCCTCAGCGGCGCCGGGCAAGTGCTTCATGGCTGTTGTCCAGTCATCCAGTGCGATTTTGGGAACGGATTTCGGCACGTCGAGCCTGATCAGATGCTCCGGACCGACGATGAGCCCCGCCTGTCCTGTGACGCTTTGGGACTGAAGCCGCATTGCCGCAAGGATGATGTCCTTCCAGTGGAACATGCCGCCCTTCAAAATTTTCGAGCCGGAGACGCGATACGGGTCATCTCCGCAACCGATGCTCAGGATGCGTATTTGGTCTCGACTGACGTCAAACGATGTTAGCGCTTCCGTCACTGCGATCATGATCGGGTTGTTTGCCCACACGCCCCCGTCAACAAAAGTGTACCCTCCGTCGCGATGCGGCCTGAAGTAGGTCGGCGCAGCCGCAGTAGCGAGCGCTACCTTTACCATGGGCTCGTACAGGTCTTTCTTGAACGCCGGATGATGCGGCGTCTTGAACACAAAGACCTCGCCGTATTCACCTTCGAACGAAGGAATACACAGGCGCGTCGTCGCGGACCCAAGCTTCCGATCACCAAGTACATCCGTCAGGACGCGCGACAGCGCCTCGCTGTCGTAGCTATAGCGCAGGAACCGCATCTTCCCGCGCAGCCACCGCCGCAAGTCACCCAACAGGCCTATGCCGCCTGTTGGAAAAATCTCACATCCCCGGTCGCGGTAAAGGTTGCGGAGTTGGCCGGCGGTAAGGCCGGCGCCGAGACCGAGCGCGAGAATGCCCCCGGTGGACGTGCCGACGATAAGATCGAAGCAGGAAGCGACGGACCCGCCTCCCAGGAAGCGATGTTCCAGCGTGGCCAGCACATCGGCAGGGAAGAGGCCACGGATGCCGCCGCCATCAATGGCAAGGATGCGAAAGTCCCGATCTTTCGGCCAACTGAGTGGAACGCGCCGGGCCGTGGCGATGCCTGTTGAACGAGGTTCGGTTCTTGCTGGTCTGACGACGTCGTCGGGCATGTGCTTCTCCTTATCTCGGGGTGACGGCCACCTCCTTTCCATTCACCGGTTGCGAGCCAGCCTTCGTAGAAAGCCAGCCATTCGGCGGTCCAAGGGATGATGCGGTCGGCAACGTAGTCCTGATCCCAGTTCCATTCTCTAGGCCGCGCGGCGGGATCGTACATGCAGAGCGCCGACCGCTCGGGCACTTCGAAATCCCAATAGAGATGCTCAGCGAACGCGCCCGTTTGCGGATGGCGAAGGATCAGCTTTGGGTCGAGGAGGCGCACGACCGGCTCGTAGCTGTTGGCCGCCTCGAGGTCCCCGATCCAGAACCTTCGAATGAAAGTCACCTGCACGGTGTAGGGCCGCCGGATAGGACTGAACACCCCTGTCCAGACAGTTACCCACCCATAGCAATCTACCCAGAAATCCGGGTAGAGTTGCCGCATGCGTGCGACCTGCGCGGCCATGGTCGGCAGATTACTCATTCGGATGGCGGCTCCGATCCGAAGTTGGTGTGCGAGGGCGCCACGAACGACTTGGCCGAAGACGATCCTGCGATGGCCGGGGCCGCCAGGCCAGACCGCACCACATCGATGCGTCCGGTCCGGGGCTCTTGATAGATCGCCCCGTTGCTTGCCGCGCCGCCCAGGCGTTCGACATAGGCTCTGACGGCATCGAGCGTCGGCGTCTCGCCGAACAGATCGCTCAAGATTGTCTGCATCTCCGGCAGCCCGCAGTCCGGCCGCTGAAGCTCATGGAGCTGCGAGATGAGATGGTCCAGATCGGCCAGGTAGATTTCCTGGTCGCGCATCGTCGCGGGCCAGCGGTCCGTGAATACGTCCTCGGCGCAAGTCGGATTCGTGACCGAGATAAAGCGACCCTGTTCGTGGGCCAGCCCGATCGTGCCACGGACATGCCGCGCCACGCGCACGAGCTGATCAAGGAGGCTGCCCGTCTGAACGGCAACTTCGGCCGTCAGCTTCGAGAGCATAACCGACGGCGGCCGTCTGCCCGCGCGGCCGTCACAGCGGACGTTGCGATTGCGCTTGAGCAGCTGCAAGGCAATGACTCCCATGGACTTCTCGTGTGGTGGCTCTTGCTCCGGCACCGTCTCCATGTCGGCCTTCGCCAACCGAGACGCTTCCCACTTCTGCACCCGCATCATGTACGCCCGGGCGAAGGCCTCGTTCGCAGGCGTGCGGGCCTTGAACCATTCGGCGAAGCCGTAGGGATTGGCCCACAGCGCGTAACCCGACGGATCGCCCCTGTCTTCGGGCTTGTGGTTGAAGATCAGGCTGGTGCGCGGCGACCGCTCAGAGGCAAGCACGGCGGGTGTAATGTCGAGATGCATGCCGTCCGCATAGTGCACCGTGACACACCGATTTCGCCGCTCGACCATCTTGTAGTAGCGCGAGCCCGGCTCGCCACGCACGGCTTCATAGAGTTCGTCGAGGACTTGCTTGGCTGTCATGCCCGGGCGCACGATGATCTGGGCGATGATGTCGATATCGAATTCGTCGGTCCGCAGGCAACGCGCGATGGTAGCATTGTACGCCATCGATCCCGCGCGTAGGTCAACGTCACCCGCCCGTACAGTGGACTTCCGGGTCGGTCGATCCATTCGCTCAGCACGTTGGCCCGGCTTACCGCCAGGCTGTAGTTCGTGGGGGACAACTGCACGCGAATGGCGACGTCGGCGAGAAGGACGTCGGCAACGTCACCCAGTAACGCAGGGTTAACTACTTGATTCATAACTACTTCTTCCTTTCATGAAGCCTTTTTGCTCAGTTTCCCCTGTTGATTTCCATTAGGTCACAACTATTGACCAATCTTGCCCTTAGGTTTACGGTACGAAGAATATAGATCAAAATGAAACAAGGAGTTGAGTCATGTTCGCAGAGCGCCTTCAACTCGCCCGGAAGAAGGCAGGCTTGTCGCTGCGCAGTCTGGCGGACGCGCTAGGCGTCAAGTCACGCCGCAGGCAATCGGCAAATACGAGCGCGGTGAAATGCTGCCGAGCTCGACGATCCTGATTGCGCTCACGAAAGCGCTTGGCGTGACCACGGAGTTCTTGGCGGCTCCTCTCGATGTTCGTCTTGGCTCGATTGATTTTCGGAAGAAGTCAGGTACGAGCGCGCGTGACCGCGCGCATGTCGAAGCGCTCGTCCTCGAGCACGTCGAACGCTACCTCTTGGTCGAGGAAGTCCTCGAATTGCAGACGGTCGCATGGAGCCGCCATTCGTTCCCCATCCATCAATGACTACGAAGCCGCCGAGGAGCTTGCTGGCAAGCTCAGACAGGCGTGGAAGCTGGGATACGATCCAATTCCAGATGTAACCGAGTTGCTCGAAGAAAAAGGCATCAAGGTCATGAAGCTTGCGCTTCCGGAGGACGTCTCTGGACTAACTTGCATGATAGAGCGCGACAACGTTGCGCCGGTGCCGGTCATTGTTGTCAACAGCGCTCACGGATGGAAAGACGGCGGCTTACCCTCGTTCATGAACTCGCGCATCGTCTCATGACGGTTAGTGGTATTGATGAAGAAAAGACCGCCAACCGATTTGCCAGCGCCTTTCTAATGCCTGCACCGCACGTGCGTGAGCAGGTAGGAAAGCACAGGGCTGGCTTTGGCGTGCTGACTCATGGTGACGAAGCGTCTCTATGCCGTGAGTGGTGCCGCCCTGCTGGTCCGCTTGCGTGATTTGGGAATCGTTACGCAACAGACGATGGTCTACGCCTTTCAGACGTTTGCGCGGACGTGGCGTAAGACTGAACCGCAGCCAATGTTACCACCGACGCAAATCCGCGCGAGCAACCGCAAAGGTTCCAGCGCCTGTGTTACAGGGCCTTGTCGGAAGGTCTCATTACGATGAGCAAAGCCTCTGAATTGTTGAGAAAGCCGGTCGCCGTCATCGACGAGGAGATGCGCGGTGCCGCCGTATCAGATAGTCGTCAGTGATTCGTCCGTCATCCTGGATCTGGCCAAGACGCGGTTGATCGAAGCCACGTTGGCCTTGCCATTTGCCTTCGTGATCCCCGACGTTATTCTCGACCAAGAGCTGCTCGATCTCGGAACCTATTCGGTCGCGGACCTTGTGCGGCTCGGTTTCAAAATAGGTACACTGGACGGCAAGGGGATCGCAGCGGCAATGGCGCACTATGGCCGCAATGCATCGAGGCTAAGCTTCGACGCTGTGTTGCTCTGACTTACGCCGAGCACACGCCTGTATCCTCATGACCGGCGACGGACCGTTGCGAACGCTGGCTGCCAAGCTCAAGGTAGAAGTGCACGGATTCTCTGGGCAGCCACACACATTGCCGAGCGGCAGACTTATCCGATGGATCGGCTGATTGCAGCCCTGCAGCAGCTCCAAGCTGACCCATCCACTCGGCTGCCGCGGGACGCCTTGGCAGCCATGATCTCTCGACTACAGTCACGGGCCTAGTAGCAGGACGCCATGAGACAACCCGGCCAGGTGATCCTTGTGTCGCGCAATGGCGCGATGCTGGTGCCGTCCAGCATGACGACGGCCATGCGCTTGTTGAGATGTTGGGCGATGAGGGCGCTATCGAACTAGGCGCAGAGGTGAGTGGTGATTGGAGTGCGGTCACTGGCGAGCCCATCTATTGCGGTGGCAGAAGATGCGATGCCTACTTTCAGGGAAATTGGCCCGGGCGCGCCGCAGCCATCCAAGTCGCGCGCAACACGGGTGGATACCGGCATAGGCGAGATATTCAGCACCAGCAGCGACGCTCAGCATCACGGCCATGACCTCGTCATCGTCGGATCGGTGCAGCGGTTCGTCGCGCCGCATGAGCGCCTTGTGTGGGAGTCGCTTCAACGTGTTCGCAAAGGGGTTTCCTCTACGGCGAACCATGCTCAGACGTTCCTCATGAACGCATGTGCGGCAGAGCGCGTCGTGAAGCGAGTTGGTGGACGGCGAGAGCCGCGCTTGCTACAGTGGACACCAGCCTCTTCAAGGGTACGGCGATCACCACGCCGCGCCTTCAGCGTCTCGGCGGTGAGTAGCCCGCGCCGTATGCAGTGCTGGCACTCGACGCCGATCAATCGCGCCCCGAGGCCACTAGCTATGTCGTGAAGCGTAAGCGCGGGCATCGCTAGGCGTCGCCAGCAGTGGGCTCTGCAACCGTGGCAGCCGCGTACACCGCGATCTTGCCGTAACCAGAGCGTGCCCACGGCGCTGCAAGCCGCATGCGGCGTAGTGCCAACCGAAGCCGCCCATGCGCGAGCAGAAACTCGCTGAATGTTGGCGCTTCGACGAAAGGCCGCAACGCGGTTTCGATGGCACGCTTTGCTTCGTCCATCTCGAGCGAAAGCTCGTCGGTGTCGTCGAGTGCCGTCACACCGGCATGCACTACGGCTTCCCACTGGCGAACCAGCGCACCACTAACCTTCGTTTCGGGGGAGAGCCCAACATTGGTCATGCGGCAGGCGGTAGCTACGACTATCCGATGGTAGGCGCGGAGCGGTTCGCGAAGGTGGTGGGCTAGCTCGCTGCCGAAATGAACCTCGACATTGACGGCGGCCCGCTCCAATTCCTCGAAGGCATTGCGGTGAACCTTTAGACGCTCAACGGGAATGTACAGGCGGTCCAACATGCCGCCGTAGGCCGGCAGCTCGTAGTCGCCGCGCTTTCGTGTTGTCCCTTCGCCGGCATTTACGATGGGCTCGCGAGCGCGTGCTATCGCGGCCTCGGCCTGACAGAACGCGGACAATGCAGCGTCTGCGATCTCAAAGTGTCGCTTCCGCACGAGCTGCCGATGCCAGACATAGAAGCCGACAAGCGCAACCACGATGGTCGTAAGGGGGAGAAGAAGGATCATGGCCATCCTCCACAAGAGCCCAGAATGGGTCGCCACATGATGAGAACAAAATGAGAACATACAGAACAAGAGTCAATCCGCTAGGGGTTGGGGCGATAGACCTCAAAACTCTAGGTGCCGTTGCTAATTGTTGAGAACGGCCGGCCGGGGCTACTGATCCAACCAGGGTCGGTAACGGCGGTGGTCGGCAGATACCCTTCGAGGTCACGCGCGCAATGCTGGCGTTGCTAGCAGTCTGCCGAGCCCCTTTTGCTTTCTTTGAGCGTCGCCGGCGAATTCGCCTTTGCTCAACAGCCGCTAACGCCCAGGCGCTCCGTCGCGCTGCATCTCATTGCCAGCCATTCCCCACGCAACTTCATCACACGATAGACCTCGCCGTTTGAGCAGGCCGCCCTAACCGACCCATCGGACACGCGTTGCGCAGCAAGACCGCTGGGCATGGGTGATCGGCCTCACGGGTGATCCGCGTTGCGAGGCGCACTTCCTCGCTCGTCGGCTCTGTGACCGGCCGAGCTACCGTGACGGCAGGTACCGACGGTGATGCTTGTCCAGCGTGCGAGGTCGACACCCCTTTTCGACCCGAAGATGCAATCATAGATCAAGGTCACCGGTAACCGCCATTTTTTGGCTGTCTCGTAGCGCTTGACTGCAGCGATTGTCGCCGGCCCCAAGACGCCATCGCGTGGCCCGGATCAAAGCCGAGTTCGTAGAGCCACCACTGGGCCTCAAGGATCTCGGCGCCCGTTGGTTAGGGGCTGTACAGCGGCCGCGCGAGCGTTGAGGTCAAGCGGGCAGCGCTGGCGAAGTTGCGGTATCCACTGGCCTAACCCGTAGCAACGACTTGAGGCTGGAAGTTACGTCCCCCGGCTACGTCTCCGGTGGCCTTTGCCAATCCCCATCAGGCGAGTAGTTTTCTGATCCGTTGAACCCGAAGGCATTCCACATAGCGTCGAACGCGGGCCTGAGCAGTCGTGCGATGTCGCCCACTTCATCGCAAACTGCCGTTCCCAGGATCAGAGAGTCTCGATCAAGCTGCCCACTCCCGGCGGCGTGACCATGGGTCCCGGTCTGAAAGCGCATGCTGCCGCAGTGAAGCAACGCTAACCGCGCCAGAACGGGCCCAGTGAAGTTGAGACCGGCGAACAACCTCAGGAGGGACCCCACGTCAGCCACGGCGGTCCTCTCAACCCGGCCGAAATCGAGCAAGAGAGGACCATCATTGTTCCGCGACATAACGCGAACTCGCGGAGCGACGGAAGTCAACTCCGCCGTGCCGCCCAAAGACTTGGAGATATGCGTAGGTCGCCTGAGCACCGTCCGGGTTTACCTGCACTAGGTAGCCGTCAACATTGGGTCGACCAGGTGCGTCGTGGTGCGAGAGCTTGGCGTGAGGCGTAACCGCGCGAAGATGGCTGACATCGAACGAATGTCGAGGACGTACGGTCGCGTCAGGACGGCGAGCGGCGCGGCATGAACCACGAGAAAAGCACCCGGTTGCAGTTTGCAAGGCCGGCGGTCGTTGGAGGGAT